>PLCM01000012.1 GCA_003134765.1 Spartobacteria bacterium
GCTCGCGAGAGCGCTGCTGCCGTTATAACCTCCTGCGACGAGCACCTTGCCGTTGGGCAGCAACGTCGCCGTGTGACCATCGCGTGCGGTGGCGAGGCTGCCGGTGTTATCAAAAGTAAACGGGGCCGCCGCGGCAGCTGTAGGCGCGAGCGACAGGGCAGCGGCAAGAAGTGTGAGAGCAGCCGAGAAGATTGTGAGCGCGAGACGAGGAATAGTTTTCATGGCCGACGAGATAAACCCCGAAGAATTGTCGGAGTTAAACAGGCGCGGGTTCAGCTTCCAAAGAAGCCGAAAATAAGTCCGCTCCCAAGAGCGAATCACTGCGGCTTAACAGGGACGCGGTTTGCATTGTCTGGAGATCGCGTAAAGCGGCCCTCCAGCCCTGAATGCTTTCGGGGTTGAAATGTCGGGTGACGTAATCCGGTGCTTTGTTACACAGGAGACGGAAACATGTCGAGACTTCTTTAGGAGGAGTTAAGGCGCTTGGATATTCGCGGGAGGTTTCTTCAGCGTTCCGCCCGGAATGCCTGCCACTCTCTTATTGAAGGAAGTAGACCTGAACAACGCCGATGCCGGTAGACTCCGGTTTGCCTCGTACCTGGGCGGTGTATTGGCCGGGTTGAAGGGTGATGAGGAAGGCCGCTTCCAAGTCGTTGGTCGGTTGGAGGCCCGTGGCTTCGAGTTCCGCTTGCTGGCTGCTGCCGTCGGTACGCGTTTTCCAGTCGTCGTTCTGCACGACAATGGCGCCGTTCTGGTCCCTCAACTGGAGCGTGGTATCAGGGAGCGCATTGGAGATTCCAAATGCGATCAGGGAAGGCCCGATGGCGCGGACTACGGTCTGGACCGGCGCATTCTGGACAATAAATCCTCCCATAAGACGCCTGTGCCCGTCTTGAAATTAACCGGCGCGGAAAAACTATCCGAGATGGCCTTCACCCCGGATAGCCGCGTCTTCGCCGTTTCGGCCGGGACCGGTGAGGTGGCTTTCTACGATTTGACGGGCCCGGTTCCGCGCGAAACCACTCGCTGGACCGGTCTGCCACGACTGCGCGGGATTGGATTCGATCCGAGCGGCCAGCGGCTCGCGGTGACGAGCGAACGCGAAGCTGTCGCAGAAATTAGGGAGAGGACAACTGGTCGGGTGCTCCACAAGCTCGTCCACCCCGCTGGCGTCACCGGCGTCGATTGGAGCCCCGACGGAACTGAACTCGCCACTGGGAGCGAAGATTTCCAGGTTCGCATCTGGGATGCCGAAACCGGCACGGTTCGCCACACGCTCGACCGTCACCAGAATGTTTCTGTCCGTCCGCTTTACCATCCGGGTGGTCAAATTTTAGCCACGGCCGGGTGGGACGCCCTGCTGCGTTTCTGGGCGCCGGGTAACGGCCGCCTGCTTTTTAACGGACCGGCCAGCCATGACTGGCAACGATTTTCCGCCGATGGCTCGCATCTGGCCGTCGCGAACTACGATGGCGCCGTCGAACTCTACCGCGTCGCCCCTGCCAAACCGGTGCGGATGTTCGCGGCCAGAACGCGCGAAGTCGCGCCTCTTCTTTATCGCTGGCTCGATTTCAGTCCCGATTCTCGACGGCTCGTTTTTACAGGCACCGAATGCGTCCACGTCTGGGATGTCTTGGCGGGCGTCGAAATTGCGCGCATCCCCCAGCCTGGAGCGTTCGCCATTACCTCCCTCTTCACCGACGATGGCGCTTCTCTTATTATTGCGGATGAAAACCGCGGGGTCACACGTCAGCCGATGCCGACCACCGGCTCGGATGGAGAGGGCAAGACGATTCCGGAAATCCTTCGCACCGGCGAAGGCTGGCAAACCGCAATCCGCGCGGGTGATGGCCGCATCGTTCTGGTCAACACCACGCTCGGTGTGGCGGAGATTTTTTCGGCTGAATACCCAGCCGGCCGGCGGATCGGCCCGCACCCGGCCGTGCATAACGTCGCGTTAAGTCCGGATGGAAAACGCCTCGCTACCGGAACCTGGCAGGGCAACGACATCAAAATATGGGACATAGCCAGCGGCCAGCTTCTCACCACCCTGCCGGCGGGCGAAAACGCTCGCGTCCTCTGGTCCTCGGCGAATGGGATCATCGGTGTGCGGATGACTGATGCCGCGCAGTGGCTGGAAGGGCCCGATGGCACGTGGGGCCGCGGCTATGTCTGGCAGCCTGACCCGGGCCAAACTTTTGGGGAGCACGGTACTCTCAGTCCCGATGGGCGCTTGCTGGCTCTCCCGCAATCGGGGGATCGAATTCGATTAGTTGAACTCGCGACCGGCAAAGAACTCATTACTCTGGAGCCACCACGAGCATCAGGCCTTAGTTCCGTCCGGTTCAGTCCGGACAATCGCTTCCTCGCCGCGTGCGGGACGCGCGAGCAGGTGGTGGTCTGGGATTTGCCTGAATTGCGCCGCGAACTCGCCCTCCTGCATCTGGATTGGGAGTGATGAAATGCGGCTTTGCAATTCGGCTTTAATTCTAGCTCGATGGCGGTCCAGTTACCGGGCGCTACACTCCTCACGAAGAATCGTCATGCGGCTCAAGAATGGGATCGGCCAACGGGGACGAATGCGGATTGAGATCGTCCGACGCGATCTTCGCAACTATTTCAATTCTGTGTAGTTTAATTTCGGCTCGGGCGTTGTTCACCTCTCAAGGTTGGATTCAAGTGATTGAGAATTCGGCCTCAAGGTGGCGGGTGGCGCTCGGCCAAAAACAAACGGTCCGGATCCAAATCCCGGGCGGTATCGGCAAGTTAACAACAACAGAACAACTCAAGGAGGCAGAATGAAGGGATTTCCAGGAAGACATCTATTACTATTCGCTTTGGTGTGCGCGTTTGTGGCACCGGCGTTCGCCGAGGAAAGTAAAAGGGGCTTTTACGAAGGGGATTTGACCGGCGGCGGCAAGATCGTGTTTTTTGTCCAGGGCAACCATGCGGTTTCCGCCTACTTTTTCGACGTAGCAGGCAAGCAGAGTGGATTTGCCGCGGGCGGCGCCGGCAATGATGGGAAATTCGTCCTGCACACGAACAGTCAGCAACCCATTACCGGGACAATTACCGCGAGTTCGATCACAGCAACATTTCAGGGTCAGACGATAACGGCAAACATCGTGCCCGTGTTCGGCCCGACCGAAGCGATTGCGGGACGTTTCTCAGCGCCCGCGACAAGCACGAGTGACGAAATCGACACAAAAATCGTGATCGATTCTCAAGGTCGCATTTTCCTGGAAGGCAAGCACGGAAACACCACCATCGGTGGCTTCGGAACGATTACGATCACCTCCTCGAGTGCGACGCCGACTCCGGCCGCAACCGCCACGCCCACGGCAACCCCGACTGCCACGCCCACTCCGACCCCGGGCCAAGATGCGGATGACCATGAGGACAATGATGAAGACACCAATGGTCCCACGGTGAATGCGACTTTCTCGATAGCCCTTGTCACGGGAGAAACGATCACGGGTCAGCTGATGTTTAACCATGGCGTGATTTTCGGCAGCTTTACGTGGAACGGAGTCGTCTACACGTTCCGCGCGCCGCAAGAATCGCCCGGGAATCATCTGGCCAATATCTCGACTCGCGGATTTGTAAATACAGGCCAGGGCCAGTTGATCGGGGGTTTCATTATCACCGGCGGACCGAAGATGGTGTTGATCCGCGCGCTCGGTCCGTCGCTGGCGAACTTTGAGGTGAGCCCGGTGCTCGCCGATCCCAAGTTGCAGCTCTTTGAAAATAAAGCGCTGCTAAAGGAAAATGATAATTGGCAGACGAATTCCGATGTGGCCGATATCATCAAGACGGGGATTCCGCCGACGGATCCGAAGGAAGCGGCAATTCTGGTGCGCCTGGAACCTGGCTTTTACACGACGGTCGTGACCGGTGCCGACGGCGGCACGGGGATAGCGCTCGTCGAAGTCTACGAGATCGATAGGGACTAGTACTCATCCGAACAAAACGGACGCCTCCGCCTTCGGGTGGAGGCGTTTTGTTGTATGGGTGTGAGATGTGTCAGTTGGCGGGTTAGTTAGTCGAGCGATTCATGGCTCTAGCCGAAACTCAGCGATCCGGAACCTGTAGCGAAGGTTTTGCGCGATAGCTCCGGCCTCCTGCTGCGAAAAGACAATGCGTCCCTCTGGCATAGCTGGCCCGATGGCTAACACCGCCACTGATGGTGCGCCGGCTGAGAAGTGCTTCGGCGGCGCGATCGCCACAAACCATCCGTGAGTGCTTTTGCTCGTGAGGATTTTCAGCATCTTCGCATCCTCCTCTTTAAGCGTCATCGTGATGCTCTTTTCATCGTCAGCTAACACGACCTCGCGAAACCCATAAACATTGAGAGCGTCTTTGGTTTCCCGCAGGACTTTTGGGATCGATGAACTGTCCGGCCTGCGATCAAAAGGGCCGTGGAGCGAAAACAAAGGAAAGTCCGTATGGTCCCATGAAAGATCCGTCCATCGATGCAGTCTTTTGGGTTCGGAAGATACTTTTGCTGACCGAGGCTCTGCCGCACCAGCTCGGATGGCAATCAAAGCGATAGCGGTCGCGCAGCCAATAACAGTGACAATGCGCGAAGTCATCTTACGAGAAGGAGCTGAGCCACCGCTTGCGGGAGCGAGCGTCGCACTCCTTTCATCCCTCATAATTGAAACTCCTTCGCTACCCCGCTCAGTCGTCGCTTCCCTCGCGGCTTTACCTTCTATGTCGCTCATCCCATTCGCTTCATTCATCCCTCAACCTTGATAAACAGCTGCCGGCCGTTCGCTTATGTGAGGGGATGTTCCAATATCTCCCAAACGAGAAATCAGCGTCGCGAACGCAACGACGTGGACCAGATGCGCAATCAAAAATTCATGCATGTATGAGAGGGTCTAACGAGAATGGAGCGGACTGGCAATGGAGCCGCTGGGAAGCGAGCGACATAGATGGGCGGACCCGTGAGGGTGAGCCTTTCGGGAAGAAGGCGAATCAAGCCGTGACATAGACTGCAAGCCCGGAGGGTGAACGAATAGCATAAGTTCATCAATCGAGCCTGCGGGAGCAGAGAGAGATGGACCCTGGCATGAAATGTGAGTGACTGGGAGAGAGTGAACGGAGCCTGCGGGAGTAGCGGGACATAGACATGCGAAGTAATGGCCGAAGGCCGAGAATCGGGAGATTCGGGTCAATCAATGGAACGGACTGCCAAGGTGACATAGACTGCAAGCCCGGAGGGTGAACGAATAGCATAAATTCATCAATAAGATCAGCGACTCCGAAAGCGTTCGCGAGCAGGCAGGCTGGCGCGGGGCTTTCATTTCATCCTTCATAATTCATCCCTCATCCTTTCTTCAGAGCGGAGCCTGGCCGACGCGGTCATCACAGCTTCGCGCGACGAGCGCAGCTGCAACGAGATGGCCGGTTGTGTTCAGCACCGTGGCGAAGACGTCGGGGATTGCGTCGACTGCGATCAGGATCCCGATTCCTTGGGCCGGCAGACCGATGGCAAGAAAGAGTGGTGTCAGCATGATGAACGCGCCGCGTGGAATGCCCGGCACGGCGAACGCAAGGAACACGGCGGCGAAAGCGATCGTCGCTACGCTGTCGGCGTGGAGCGGCACGCCGTAGAACCAGCCGACAAAGAGCGCGCCGATCGTCCATGACACCGGCGCCGCAATCTTGAACGTGGAGACGGCAAGAGGCAGGACAAATCCGGTGACCCGCTCGGGCAATTGCAAGTTCTTCTCGGCCGTCTCGATGAGCGCCGGCAGCGACGCGATCGACGAGCTCGAGCTGAAGGCAATGAGCTGTGGCGGCAGGGCGGCACGCGCGAAGCGGCGGAGCGGAATCCGGCCTGCGATTGCCACAACGGGGTAGAGCAGCAGCGTTACGGCAATGCTCGCGGCCGAATAGGCAGCGACATAAAAGCCAATCGCGCCCGCCAGCGTTGCGCCGGCATGGACGGCAAGGGGGAGGACGAGCGCGAATATGCCGAGTGGCGCAGCGAGGATGATCCAGCGGACGAGGACGAGCATCGCGTCGCTCAGGGCGCGGAAGAAGCGCGTCAGCGTCTGACGCGATGCCTCGGGGGAGCGCGCAATTGCCAGCGCGAGGAGCAGCGTGAAAAGGATCAGTGGCATCATCGCCCCGCTCGCGGCGGCGGCGATCGGGTTCGCAGGGAGGAGCGAGACAAGCCACGCCGCGAACGTCTGCGCCTGTCCTTCCGCAGAGATCTGATTCGCTGCTTCGACCGCGCCGGATGGGAGTTGCAGTGCACTGTGAGGCGGAAGGAGCCCGAACATCGCCAGCGCGACCGGAATGACGATGGTCGCGACTCCAATGAGAAGCAGCACAAAAGTAACGAGCGTCCGTCCGCCGAGCCGGCCGATCGACTTGATGTCCGACACCGATGCGACTCCGGTGATCAGCAGCGAAACGACGAGAGGGATTACTGTCATGCGAATGCCGTTGACCCAGAGCGTGCCGATCGGCGCGATCGCGTCGGCGGCGCGGATTAGTGAGGCGTTATGCGATGCCGCGATGAGGACGCCGAGGAGGATTGCGGCGACGAGAGCTAGAAGGACGCGCGTACTCTCTTTCATCACATCATCAAGTCGCCACCGTTAATATCGAATGATGCGCCGGTGATGTAGCCGGCGGCCTCCGAGGCAGCGAAGCAAATCAAGTCGGCGACTTCGCGTGCGGTGCCGATGCGCGGGATCGGGTAACTTGCTGCGAGGCGTTGCAGCAATTCGTCATTGGCGTGCTCGCGCGTCAGCTCCGTGTCAATCATCCCGGGGCAGACGGCATTCACGGTAATCCCGAACTTGCCGAGTTCCTTCGCTGCGGCGCGGGTGAGGCCGAGCAGGCCCGCCTTTGATGCGGTGTAATGCGCGCCGCCCAGGGTGCTGACCAT
>PLCM01000025.1 GCA_003134765.1 Spartobacteria bacterium
TATAACCCTCGGCAAGCCGCGCGACGCAGTCGATTATTTTCGAAAAGGGCTAACCATTTGCGAAAGGCTGGTTAACTCTGATCCATCAAGCCGATCGCTGCGGACAAAACTCTATAGCATTTATTTTGTCATCGGCAGAGTGCTTGGGGTACCAGCCGTGCCGAACCTTGGCGATACGCGGGGTGCTTTGGAGAACCTTCAGAAAGCAGTAAGCGGCAACGAAGCTCTGGCGGCCGAAGACCCGGCTACTGCAAAGTATCGGCAAGTGCTGGCCGCTGATTACAGCAATCTGGCTCAGGTCCAAGCCGGCGATGGTCTTCATGAAGAAGCCGTGCAAAACTATCGTAAGGCTTTGTCTCTGGATGAAGACTTGGTTAAACAAAACCCCACGAACTCGTTTTATCGTCGCGAGTTCGCCGTTGCTAACGGAAATCTTGGTAACGCTTTGCTTGCCTTGAATAATACAGAAGGCGCTCTGGAGAGTTGCCGTCAAGCCGTTGTTCTTAGTGCAGCCTTGGTCGCCGCTGATCCGGCAGATGCTTATGTCCGCAGAGATTCAGCCGTGGCATACCGTGATCTCGCGGTCGCGCTTGCGGCGAACAGCGATCGCACCGGGGCGCGGACCAATTTTGAAAAGGCCCTGCCAATTTTTCGCGAATTGGCGGCAAAAGATCCAACGAATGCCTTTGTCAAGCAGCAACAGACTCAAGCTTATCTGAAGTTCAGCACGTTCTTGTCCGATAACAGCGATATTCAGAAGTCGATCGAAAACGCTGGCGAAGCGGCCACGATTGCAGAATCACTAATCAAGATAGACGCTGCCAACGCAGGGGCGCAGACCCTACTCGCCTCAGGCTACTATCAGATTGGCAAGTGCAACGCGAGCCTGGCAGGTAGACCAGGAACTGCCATTGACCAACAACGGCAGCGTTGGTTGGAGGCGAGGACCTGGTATCAAAGGAGCCTGGGAATCTGGCAGGATATGAAGAGTAAGGCAACGCTCAGTGCGGCCTATGCCACTAAGCCGGACGAGATCGCGCGCGAGATCGCAAAGTGCGATGCGGCGCTGAGCGATCGTTGAAGTCAGGCCGGCAAGAAAACGCGATTGGAGCCGGCGCGCCCTCGCGCCGGTAAGGGTAATGTCGCTATCCCAATCGGCGCGGTGGCGCGCCGGCTCCAAGAGACTACCTTATTGCAGGTTATACGCTTCGACCAGGCCGATGCCCGTAGCGTTGTTCTTGCCACGCACAACCGCCGTGTAATTCCCCGGCACCAATGTCGCGAGGATCGCGGCCTCGTTGTCATTGCTCGGCGGGATGGTTGTCGCAGTGATATCCGCCTCCTGGGTATTACGCCAGCCTTCGTTGCTGATCACCGCGCCGTTGGCATCGTGCAGTTCGAGGGTTGTAGCCGAGAGGGCACCTTGGACGCCAAAGGCCGTCAGCGAAGGACCGATGGCGCGAACGAGAACCTTGGCGGGCTCGGTTCCACCGACAATGAAGCCGCCGATCATGACGTTGTCGCCCGTATTCACGAAGCCCCGCGTGGAAATGTTGGCTAACTGCGCCGCAGAAGTGGAATCCAGGTCATAGACCTCGGCCAGACCTACGCCGGTTTCACCGTGCGCACCTTTCAAGACCGCACTGTAATTGCCGGGCGCGAGGGTAGCGACAATGACTGACTCGCGTGGGTCGCTCGGCGCAAAGCCATTGGGTATTTGGCTGGTATCGCCCTGTTGCCAGTTATCATTGCTCACGACGGTGCCATCCGGCTTATGTAGTTCCAGGAATGGATCGCTGAGTGTGCCGGGGACGCCAAAGTTTGCCAGAGATGGGCCGATACCACGGATCAGCACCTTCTTGGTTGAACCGCTCGGGCCGGTGACAATGAAGCCGGCGATCAAAGCGTTATCGCCAGCGAGCACGTTCATGCGGGTCGAGATGTTCAAGGGCTGGCCGGGTTTCGGCGCTGGCACGCTCGGATCAACAGACGTGAGCAGACCGTTAGCAGTCACTGTTACCTGTGCGTTCGAACTCACCGACGAAAAGGAACCGGTCGCCGAGGTAAACCCTAACGAACTAAACGTGTCGAGGGTGCTCGGCGTGTAGCCATTAACGTCGCGAACATCGAGCTTGCCGTTCAAGTTGGCCGTTTTTAGCACATCGAGCCGATCATATTGACCGGGAGCAGCGCCGCCATTTTCAACGACTAACGTACCTTGCGCGCCTTGCGTGTAGTTGCCGAGAATCGAAATGCCGCCCGTGGAGTGGCCCGGTGAGATGTAGCTGTTGTTGGTAACATCACCCACGATGATTCCGGAGCCGGTCAACGACCCACCATTCAGCGCCACCGAGCCGAGGATCACCACGTGCGACAAATCGGTTTCACCACCGTTTTGCACATAACCGTTCGATGCAGAAGCGCCCTCTGCACTGGTCGACTCCCTGGCGGCGGAAGCAATCGCAGCGCCATCATCGGTAATGAATCCCGCGCAATCGTGGCTAAGCAGGCTCGCGCCGTCATGCCCAATAAGACCCGCGCCGTCCTGGCCAATCAGACCCGCGCCGTCCTGGCCAATAAGACCTGCGCCGTCCTGGCCAATAAGACCTGCCCCGTCTTGCCCAATAAGACTCGCACCGTCGTGGCCGATGAGACTCGCACTATCGCTGCTAATAAAACTTGCACCGTCGCTGGCAACCAATGCGCTGATATTTCCCGTTATGAGCCCGACATTTGTGATGGAGTTGGCTTGGATCTGACGGATTACCGCGGCGGGATCGAGCTGCGCAAGTGAGTTTATGCCGCTCGGCGTTTGCCAGTCGATCGTCCCATTATTCTCCATGGTTTGAACCCCATGAACTCCGCCACTGCCTCTAAAGACAACCTTACCGTAGTTAGTTATTCCCTTGAAAAGAGTACCGCTAAAAACGACATCGCTCTCGTTATCCAAGATACAAGTGGCGCCTTGGTCAATAATTAGAGCGCAATCCTCAAAGATGCCGCTGTGCACGATGGTGATCAGACTATTCACATCCAACAGACCAGGTCCGATGATGTGGCCGCCATTAAGCGTAAGCGACCTGACCGCCTCGCCACCTACCGCCAGGTTAATAGTATGGGACCCGATAATAGCAAAGTCGTCAGCACGGGGAATACCGGGATTGAGGGCCTCATCCAGCCAGGTGTTAGGATTCTCCCAGTCGCCGTCATTGACTGCTCTAAACACCTTGCCTGTACTCGCAGCGTTGGTGGACGCGCGTTTGCCGCCAGTTGGAGCCGGAACAACGCGGAGGTAAACAGGACCTGTGCCGGCGCGAGCGGTCGCCTCAAGGTCATCCACCGCAACCGCTTCGATTATGTGGTCGCCAATCACATTCGTGGTATAATCAGTGCCGCCACTTGAGACACCGCTGCCTAGTTCAGCAACAGTTGATCCGTCGAACTTAAGCTTGAAGCTCTTAATCAGCCGATTGCTTTGAGCAGTAGCCCCAAAATGAAAGGTACCCGATTCTACTAGAATAGGATGATCGATGTCGTGTCCGTCGCCGCTGCCCGCCAACCCCGACGGCGGTTGAACCGTTACCGCGGGAGGTGTATCAGACGTGAGGTTGAATGCTCCGGAGGCGTTCGATATACTATTCACAGAACCAGACAGACTCGCGACAGCGCGGAAGAAGATGCCTTGCCCGGGCGGATAGTTGTTTACCAGGAGAAGGAAGAAATTAGGATACTGCGGGTTAGTGCTTTGCTGCATATGCCCAGCGTTGCCGTTGTTCAGGTCGACCCAGCTACTTTCATCGGCTGGCGTTGTTGTCGTTTGAATACGCAACGCTACCCCGCTTTCCACGGTGGACTTAGTCACGCGGAAGTAGAGATCGGCGATTGAGCTGTTGGCGGTGATAGACAAGCGCGTAGGACTCAAGTGAGGCTTGGCGCTGACAAGGTTAAACGGCCCTACCACATTCGAGATGCTATTCGGGTAGGCCGAGGCGAGAGAGATGGCGCGAAAGTAAACACCGTTCTGTAACGGATAATCAGTCGAGTTAAGAATGAACTGGTTCCTGGCCGCATCGAAAGTCATTCTACCGCCTCTGTCGTTGGCCAGGTCGGTCCAGCTCGATTCGTCGTTAGGTGTCGTGGTCGCCTGGACCCGCACACTCAGGCCGGCGGGTGTGCCACCTTGCCGGGCTAGAAAACGCAGGACCGTGTCGGCAACGTTGTTGCTTGGCGCTGTGCTTTCGTTGACAGCAAACACCGTCGCTGAAAGTCCACCATGCGGAGGCGGGGGTGGCGGCGGAATCCGGCCCAGGACACTGATGTATCCGGAAAAATTATTCGTCACAAATAACTGATGCGTCGCAGCATCAAACGTCATCCGCCCCGGCCAGGTCCCAAGCCCGTTTACCTGCCCGATAAAGGCATAGTTCGCAGCCGGATTAAACACGGTAACCCATCCCGTAAAACTGGTGTCATTCGTGCTGTCGGACACAAAAACAGTGTTGCTGCTTTCGTCGACCGCTACTCCGGCGACCGCGTCGCCGCTATTGCTATTCGTGTTGGAAAACGTCGTCACCACTTGATCGGTCGCGCCGTCGATCACCGTTACCGTGTTGTCCACGGATTGGGAGGAGACGTTTGCCACATAGATTTTGTTGTTGGTGTGATCGATCGCGATTTGCCCAGGAACAACACCGGCTGTCACCGTCGTAACGACCTGGTTCGCATTGCCATCGATGATCTCAACATTATTACCTTGGAAACTAGCGCCGTAATCCACGTAAACACGGCCGGTCGCAGGGTTCACCGCCACATCACTCGCCTTTTGCGGAAGCGGGATGGTCGTGAGGAGCGAGTTGTCGTTGAGGTTATAGACAAAGAGCGCAGCACCAGTCTGGATGCCATTCGCGTCAAACTGGACGCCGCTTACATAAAGCCGCTGCCGCGAGTCATCGACGGCCAAAAAACCGTGATTATAGTCGTGATCGGAAACGGTAACGGTAGCCACGACAGTGTTAGTCGCGCCGTCTATAACATCAAAGACCGATGCGCTATGGCTCGCGGATGGATCGATCACTACATTGCCGGTGATATAGACACGATTTAAAGCTTCGCTCACCGCTACGTCACGATCGCCATTATCGTTACTACTATTGATAGTGCTATGGCCTACCTGCACCCGCGCCAGAATGGCGTGGCTTGATCCAGTGTCGATCACGAGGACGTCGTTAGCCTGGTGGTCAGCGACATAGAGCCGTCCGGTTTTCGAATTAGCGGCGAATGAATCTGGTTGGTAACCGGTCGTAATCCATGTCGTACTGCCGTTCGCCGGGTCGATGGCTCCAATGCTGTTTTGACTGCTAAAGCCGCCCCTCTGCGTGGCATAGATTTTCCCCGTGCTGAGCAGCACGCCGCCATCAGTGAACCACTGCGGCACTTGGCCGACGAGAGCGTTGTTTTGTGTGTCAATGATCATTGCACGGGACGACGGGAGAGCTGAGCCGCTGAAGTAAGCGCGGTGCCGGGTTGGATCACTAGTCGCTCCGGCAAAATCTCCCTCCACCACAGCGAAACTGTCCGTCCCCAGATCAATCGTAGCGATAACCGCGCCTCCACCAATCGCGAGAATGACGTGGCGCGGGCTGTTGTTGCCGTTCGGGAGCGCTGCGGCGACATAAGCGCGGTTCAAACTCGAATCGGCGGTGATGTTGCCCATGGTATAGCTTCCTGTCTGAACAAAAGAGACCGAGAGACTGTCGAGATCGATCACGGCTACAGTGCCCGTGCCATTGTTGCCATTGCCACTGGGGCTAAAGGCTGAGACGTAAAGCTTTCGGTTCACCGAATCGATCGCTGTTCCCACAGGCTGATAACTCAGGTTGCCGTCGGAAAGAGTGATGTCGCTAATGTCCGTCAAGCTTGAGCCGTCGTAGACCGAGAGCCCAGCGCAGCAATTGTTCGGCGTAAACGCAAATATGCGGCCGGTGACTGGATCAATGATGCCGTTCTGGAGAGCGAGCCGGGAGTTAATCGTCGACTTGATTTGGTTGGTCGCACCGTCGATCACCACCACCTGAGGCACAAAGGTCCTTCCATCAGTTGAGCCCTCTATGCCGGCATAAATCGTGTTGGTGCTTTCGTTAACCGCGAGCAGCTGCTCAAAAGCACCTCCGACGCCGGTAGGCAGCGGCAGGTTGACAATCACGCTATTTGTCTGCGTGTCCATTACGCTAACGACTCCGCCAACCCCAAACGGCCCATTCGCTCCTGCGTAAACGCGCTTCGTGGTGTTGTTGAGGGCGAGGTTATACGGTCCAATGGCGGGCGGACCAGACAGTGGATTGATCGTGTCGATGAGGCTGGGAACAGACGCGGCGAACGCTGGTGTAACCATCAACACGATCGATGCCAGCCTGAACAAGAGGGACCGGATCGCCCCGGAAGGAGACGCTTCTGTTTTCATAAAAAGCCTTTCATTCATCTAGCAACGCGACAAATCCGGGAAAACCGGACCAGAAAAGTTCCTGCATCTATTGCAGATTGTAGGCTTCGACTAACCCGATGCCGGTCGTGTTGTTCTTTCCCCGGACGACAGCGGTGTAATTCCCCGGCACGAGCGTGGCCAGGATCGCGGCCTCGTTGTCATTGCTCGGCGGGATGGTTGTCGCAGTGATATCCGCCTCCTGGGTATTACGCCAGCCTTCGTTGCTGATGACGGCGCCATTTGCGTCGTGGAGCTCGAGCGTGGTTGCCGGGAGCGCGCCTTGCACGCCAAACGCCGCGAGCGACGGACCAATTGCGCGCACAAGAACCTTGGTCGGTTCGCTGCCGCCGACGATAAAGCCGCCGATCATCACATTGTCGCCCGTATTGACGAAACCCCGCGTGGAAATGTTGGCTAACTGCGCCGCAGAAGTGGAATCGAGGTCGTACACTTCCGCCAGGCCCACGCCGGTTTCACCGTGCGCACCTTTCAGCACCGCACTGTAATTGCCAGGCACGAGCGTAGCGACTATGACTGACTCGCGTGGGTCGCTCGGCGCAAAGCCATTGGGTATCTGGCTGGTATCGCCTTGTTGCCAGTTATCGTTCACCACGACGGTGCCGTCGGGCTTATGCAATTCCAAAAACGGATCGCTCAGCGTCCCAGGCACGCCAAAGTTCGCCAGCGAAGGTCCGATGCCGCGGATTAGCACCTTCTTGGTCGAGCCGCTCGGACCTGTGACAATAAAGCCGGCGATCAAGACGTTATCCCCCGCGAGCACGTTCATCCGCGTCGAGATGTTCAACGGCTGGCCGGCCTTCGGGCCGGGCACGCTCGGATTAACGGAAGCAAGCACACCGTTACTATTTACCGTTACTTGCGCGTTCGAGCTGACAGAGGCAAAGGCACCGGTCATGCTCTTGTAGGCGATAGGATTGGAAGTATCGGCGGCATTAGGTTGATAGGAATTGATTAGCTTTAGATCGAGCTTACCGCCCAGATTAGCTGCACGACTTATTTGTAAGCTATCGAACTGCCCGCCTTTGGCTCCGCCAATTTCGAGGATGATTGTGCCGTTCGAACCCTGGGCAAAGTCGCCTAGCACAGCTAGTGCGCCGGCGGAATGGCCGGGCGCAACGAAACCACCATTATTCGTCAGGTTACCCTGGATAAAACCTGTGCCGCTAAGAACGCCTCCATTAAGAGTAACAGCCCCGACGACGGTAACTGCACTTAGGTTAGTCTCTCCCGCAGTTTGTATGTAGCCAGTCGATCCAGCTGCGGCAGACGTTTCTGCGAAGCCGTGGAAGTTCCCGGCACCGGTCGCTACTATGTTGCCTGCACCGGTCGCTACGATGTTTCCTGCTCCGGTCGCAACGATGTTCCCCGCTCCGGTCGCTACTATGTTACCTGCGCCGGTCGCTACGATGTTTCCTGCGCCGGTCGCGACTATTGTTCCGCCGTCGTGCGAGACAATGCTGGCGCCATCCGAAGATATAAAGCTCGCGCCATCGCTGCTAATAAAACCTGAGATAGGACTGGCAATGCGCCCGCTGTTCGTAAAGGTATCGGCTTGCACAAGGCGAACCGCGGCCTGGGGGTCAATGCTTGCCTGCGGGGGAGCCTGTAACGGTGGCAGGAAGTTGATTGTTCCTTCGTTGTACATCTTTTGCGCGCCAACCAAACCGCCGGAACCATGAATGTTCAGGGTCCCAAAAACAAAGAATGTGCCGCTAAAGTTGTCATCCGGTGGGTTAGTCTGGAAAATGACGTTGGAAGTATTGTTGAGGTTCCCTGTAGCTCCCGACTCGATCTCCAGAAGCATCGAACCCTTAACTGCCATTCCTTCCACGTCGAAGGTGCCGTAAATCTTGAGGGTGGCACTGCCTACAAGAAAGCCGCCATTGATCGAGACCGATCCTGCTTCAGCATCGAACCCGAAGTAGATTGTATTGTCTCCAATCTCGACAGAGTCGAGTCGCGTCGGCACTCCATTGTTCCCGTTTTCATCCTTCCAGGTTGAAGCATCGGTCCAGACGCCACCGTTAACGGCCACCTGGTAAAAATGTGACAAGCTCGCGGCTGCAAGCATCCTCTTGTCGCGGGCGTTCTGGTTAGGCACAATTTTGATGAAGACCGGTGCCGTTCCAAGACGTGCGGTAGCATTCTGGTCATCCACTGCAACTGCTTCCAGGACGTGGAATGAGCCTAGCGGATCGATCGTGGTTATTGATGCTTGTTTCTCGCCATTCGTGAAGGTCGTGCGCGTCTCTCCATCAACCTGGAACTTTAGGCTTTTAAGAGATCGCGCAGTATTCACTGTAGCTCCAAAGGAATAGAACCCATACGGCACCAAGATAGGATTCTTGGGGTCGTGACCATCGCTAGTGTTGAGCCCGGCCGGCGGATTAAGAGTAACGACTGGCGGCACGACCTGGGTTACGTTGAAAGGCCCCATGATATTTGAAATGCTATCGCTGTAACCCGATGCGCTGGCGAGGGCGCGAAAGTAAACGTTGTTAGTAGTAGGAAAGCTATTGTAAAGCAGAAGGAACTGCTTCGGATCAATGCTCTGGGTCATACCGCCGTTTGGCAGATCACTCCAACTACCTTCGTCGTCCGGATTAGTGCTTGCTTGCACGCGCACCGTCATTCCTGTAACCGTGGCTGATTCCGTGGCGCGGAAGTAGAGATCGGCAATCGAGCCGTTGCCGGTAAAGTCGAGTCTTGTCGAACCAATGAGAGGGTTACTGCTCGCCAGGTCGAAGGGTCCGACTACATTTGAGATGCTATCAGGGTAGCCGCCCGCGGAGCTAACGGCTCGAAAATAGACACCATTCTGTGCCGGATAGGAAAGGGAGACGAGAGCAAAGACCTGGAAGTTGGAAAGGTAGGCCATTCCACCGTTGGTTGCATCGTTTAAATCGGCCCAGCTACTCTCCGTAGCTGGCGTTGTAGTTGCCTGGACGCGTACGCTCACATCTCCGGCGAGAGCGTTTTGCTGCGCAGTAATGAGGAGCGGTGTTCCTGCAAGACCAGTGACCGATGAACCGGCCGGAGGATAAGCTGGCGAGCTACTAAGATTGACTTGGAAGGTCGTCCCTGTTAGCCCGCCATGCGGTGGCGGCGGCGAGAGTGGGGTGATGGTGACCGCCAGACCGGTGCTATCGAAGCTGAAATCGTTATCCTGACCCCAGCCGACGCGAAAATCGATCGTGTCGCCCGCGTTGAGGGTTACGCTAAAAGAAAATGGCACAACGGTATCGGGATTGCGGCAAGCACCGGAATTGACGAAGATCGGGTCGATCAACGGGTGCTGGACATCGCCGTTGCGAACGATGGTGAAATCGGAAGTCGTGTGGTCGAGGTTTTGGACACGGCCCAGGATTGAATAAGTCGCATTCCCCGGAGCTTTCCAACGCAGAACAGTTTTGCGTCCATCACTTCCAGGAGCCATGTTGAGCACGTCCGGCTGATGCCTAACGCAAATGCAATAGTCCATATCGGCGCCGGTAGTGTTCTTGATAACGGACATGGCGGAGGCACCATTCGTTCGTGACCACGCGGCCAGACCTGGGGGAGCATTACCACATGCGTTTGCATTCGATGTCGGCACCTCATAATTGGTGAAACCGGTGCCGTCGATTTCGGTGTAGCCGTACTGCCAGGTCGCCTGACTTGTATTGGTCGTTATGCTGAAATCCCGGACGGCGTTGTAGTCGGATGCACTTGACCCTCCAACGGTGGAAGTCACCGTCGTGTCATTGTTACTTGGATTTGGGTCGCCCACGCTCTGATCGTCCGAGTGTCCGCCGATCAGCCGTTGGATCGTGCCGTTGGCCGTCGCTTTATAGAAGACATCGAAGTAGCCCGATTGTCCCGACGACAAAGTGGAGACCGTCTGACCGTTCGAGTCAATGACCCGGAAGTAGCGAAAGTTAGTTGAGTCGGTGAAAAACGATGTCGGATTGGAATGATCGAAATTGGTGTATTTGTCGCACGAAATTGAGGGATTCGCCGGATTGCAGCCGCCGTCGTTGTTATCTGGGCCAGCATCGCCGTGTAGGCTCGAAGGTGTATCGGGGCCGAGGTTTGTGACGACGCAATGGTATTGGATGGTGTCGCCGATGCTGGCGTTTTGCGGCGTGACCGTAACGTCAATTTTAAGGTCGGCACTGCCACCGAACGCATGAGGAGCGATGGCGAGCGCGAGCCCGAGCACAACTGCGATGAAACGTGTTTTCTGGTTCATAGAGAGCCTTCCTTTACCTTTGAACGCGACAAATCGCGGAAAAAGGGACCAAAAAAGTTCTGCTCGACGTTTACAACGTAAAAAATTAACCTCTGCTGGGTTACCAAATGGTCGCTTCGCTCGACAGCTCGTCACAGTTCTCGCCCTCTCTGATCGACGATCTCACTGCGACCGTATCCGAGGCGGATGCCGTCACGCTACGGGCAATGTTGCCGGGGATTTATGATGATTTGCGCCGTGTCGCCGCCGGGTTCCTGCGCGAAGAACGGCCGGAACATACTCTCCAGCCGACGGCCCTGGTCCACGAAGCGTATCTGCGCATGGCCGACCAGCGGCAGGGGGCGTGGCAAAACCGCGCGCAGCTCCTGGGAATTTTCGCGCGGATGATGCGCCGGATTCTTCTCGATCACGCTGGTGCGCGGGTCGCCGCCAAGCGCGGAGGCAAAGAAGCGGTGCGCATCACGCTGGATGAAGCGCTGGATGTGTATCAGGAGAATAACCTCGATCTGCTCGAAGTAGAAGAGGCCCTCCAGCGGTTGGAAAAGCTTGATCCGATCCAGGCGAAAATCGTGGAGCTGCGTTTCTTCGGCGGCCTCACGATCGACGAACTCGGCGGAGTCCTGAACATTTCCCCCACCAGCGTGAAGCGGGAGTGGGCGATCGCCAAACGCTGGCTGCAACGCGAGCTGACCTCAGCGAATTAGCAGGTGAGAACGCCTGATTCGGGATCGGTTACCGCAGAGCGCTGGCAACAGATCAAACGGATCGTGGCCGAAGCGCTCGAGGAAAATTCCACCGACGCTCGGGCCGCGCTGATTGCCGAGCGCTGCGGCAGCGATGCCGAGTTGTTGCGGGAAGTCGAGTCGCTGATCGACCAGACCACCGGCGCCCTGGAGAATTTCGCCGAAAAGGCGGCCACGCCGCTGCGCCAGGATCGCAGCCGGCTCGAGACCGGACGGCGCATGGGCCCATGGGCGATCGTGCGCGAGCTGGGCCGGGGCGGGATGGGCGCGGTTTATCTGGCGGAACGCGCCGATGGAGCGTTTGAGAAACAGGTCGCTATCAAGGTCCTGAAACGCGGAACCGACACCGACGAAATCCTGCGCCGCTTCGAAGCTGAACGCCAGATCCTCGCGCGCCTCGATCACCCAAACATCACCCGCCTCATCGACGCGGGCACGACCCACGACGGCCTGCCTTACGTCGTGATGGATTACGTGGTCGGAAAACCGATCACGCAGTTTGCGAGCGAGAAACAGCTTTCAGTGACCGATCGTTTGCAGTTATTTCGCTCGGTCTGCACCGCGGTGAGTTACGCGCACCAGAACCTGGTCATTCACCGCGATCTCAAGCCCAGCAACATTCTCGTTACTGAAAATGGCGCCGTGCGCCTGCTTGATTTCGGTATCGCCAAATTACTTTCCGACGCCGAAGCCGCCGGCGCTGACATGACGATCACGGTGTTGCGTGTGATGACGCCCGAGTACGCCAGCCCGGAGCAGATCAAAGGCGAACCGATCACGACACTCAGCGATGTCTATTCACTAGGCGTGTGTCTTTACGAGCTATTAACCGGCGCGCGGCCTTACAAGCTCACCCGCAAAACGCCCGATGAGCTCAGCAAAGCGATCTGCGAACAGGAACCGGAACGACCAAGCACGACCGTCGGCAAGGCCGACGGAAATTCGAAATTCGAAAGTCGAAAGTCGAAAATTCTGAAGGGCGATTTGGACAACATCGTCCTGATGGCGTTGCGCAAAGATCCAGCGCGGCGTTATGCGTCGGTCGAGCAATTCTCGGAAGATGTTCGCCGGCACCTTCAGGGTCTGCCGGTCCGCGCCCGAAAAGACACGGCGGCCTATCGCGCGGGGAAATTCATGAAGCGCCACAAGATGGGCGTCACGGCTGTCGCGGCGGTCGTTCTTGTTCTCCTGATCGGGATCGTGGCTACGGCGCGGGAGTGGGCGGTGGCGAAGACCGAAAGGGCGAAAGCCGAGGCGCGCTTCGAGATTCTTCGAAAATCTTCACGCACAATGATCTCAGAGATTCATCGCGCGCTGATGAATCTGTCCGGCTCGCTGGAAGCACGAAAGCTTCTCCTGCAGCGCGCAACGGAACAGCTTGACGCGCTGGCGGCGGAGGCAGCTAACGATCCGCGACTTCAGGTTGATCTGGCCGACGCGTATCAAAACATCGGTTACCTGCCGGACAAGCCGCTCGCCGAACGGACCGAGTTGTTCAACAAGGCGATCGCTCTCGATCAGAAAATTCTCGCCAGGGAACCAAAACATATCGCGGCACGGGAAAACCTGGCGACGTGTAAGATCAATCTCGCCGACTTCGCGAGGGCGAGAGGCGACATCGACGAAGCGCTCAAATACAACCGCGAAGCGATCGCTTTGCTCGAGTCGGTGGCCGCCGACGAACCGGCGGAGATGGAACACAAAAAGACATTGTGGAACGCTTCCTACAATGCCGCCTTGAGTTTAATGCAGTCGGGCCGCGCGACCGAAGCATTTCACATTAGCCAACGCATCTATCCAGTAGCGGTCGAGCTCAGGGAAAAACATATTGCAGATCAGGACGATGGCAGATTTCGACGCCCGTACTTGAGCCGCGCTCTTGCGGCCAACAGCCTGACTTATCTGGGAAGATACGAAGAAGCGATCACGGAAATCCGGATAGCGCTCCAGGAGACCGCCACCACGCGTCAAAAGTTCCCGCTCGGACCTATCGAACGGCTGGATGAGAGTGTCTTCACGTATCGTCTGGCGATCGCTCTGGAACGCAGCGGCCGCCGCGACGAGGCGATTGAGACCATGACAACGTCTCTTGCCATGATCGAGGCGCTGGTGAATGACGAACCGAAGAATCTCTCTTACGGGACTATGGCAGCGTTCGAAAATTCACAATTCGCCTCTCTGCTCTTGCGGGCGAATAAGCTCGCCGAGTCGGTCAAATACTTTCGTCGCGCCATTGAACTCTACGAAAAAATCCTCGCGGCTGATGCCGAGCAGAAACAGGCGCGAGCGGACCTCTCCTATGCTTATGGCGGCCTAGGCCTCGCATTGGCCCAAACCGGAAACGCCACGGAAGGTTTGGCTGATGAACGCCAAGCCATATCCTTTTACGAAAAACTGGAGGCTTCCAAGAGTTCGAACGTCGTGCTCCTGCGCGATTACGCGGAGACGTTAGAGCGCGCGGGCGAGACTTGCTTGCTCAACGGGACGAACGACGTCGCCGAGGCCAAACAGCTCTTTCAACAGAGTCTCATCATCTGGACGGAGATGCGCGACCGCGGCACGTTGAGCAAGGTGGATGCAAATAAGCCAGATGAGATTGGTGCCGAGATCGCAAAATGCGACGCAGCGCTCCAGTGATATGCAGGGCGAGAAGAAACGATGGCTGAGGGAAAAAGCATCAAGGAGCGGCGATTTGAAATCGCCGTCTTAGTTTGTTGGAGGGACGACCTCCGTGTCGTCCCACAATAATGGGACGGGACGGAGCCCGTCCCTCCAGGGGCGCGCGTTTACTGCAGATTATAAGCCTCGACCAGGCCGATGCCGGTAGTGTTATTTTTGCCGCGCACAACCGCAGTGTAATTTCCGGGAGTGAGCGTGGCCAGGATCGCGGCTTCATTATCGTTGCTGGGCGGGATCGTCGTTGCCGTGATCTCCGCTTCCTGCGTGTTGCGCCAGCCTTCGTTGCTGATGACCGCGCCATTTGCGTCGTGCAGCTCGAGCGTGGTTGCCGGGAGCGCACCTTGCACGCCAAAGGCCGCGAGCGAAGGGCCGATCGCACGCACGAGAACCTTCGTCGGTTCGCTGCCGCCGACGATAAAGCCGCCGATCATGACGTTGTCGCCCGTATTGACGAAGCCACGCGTGGAAATATTCGCTAACTGCGCCGCCGAAGTGGAATCGAGATCGTACACTTCCGCCAGGCCCACGCCGGTTTCTCCATGCGCACCTTTTAGAACTGCGGTGTAGTTGCCGGGAGCCAGGGTCGCAACAATCACCGATTCGCGCGGATCACCAGGCGCAAACCCGTTCGGTATCTGGCTCGTATCACCTTCCTGCCAGTTATCGTTGGTAACCACACTGCCATCGGGTTTATGGAGCTCGAGGAGTGGATCCGATATTGTTCCTGGCACGCCGAAATTAGCTAGCGACGGCCCAATGCCACGCACCAGTACCTTTTTCGTCGACCCACTCGGACCCGTGACAATGAAGCCAGCGATCAGGGCGTTATCGCCGGCGAGAACGTTCATGCGCGTCGAGATATTCAATGGCTGCGCGGGCATTGGCCCAGGCACACTGGGGTTAACCGAGGTAAGCAGACCGTTCGCCGTGACTGTGACCTGCGCGTTGGAGCTTATCGACGCAAACGAACCGGTGGCAGAAGTGAAACCTAGCGGAGAGAAGGTGTCGAGCGTGCTCGGCGTATAACCATTGATGTCGCGAATATTCAGAGTGCCGCCAAGTGTAGCGGCGCCCGTGACTCGCAGGTGGTCGTATTGGTTCGGGGCTGCTCCCCCATTCTCGATAATCAAGCTGCCCTGCGCGCCCTGGGTGTAATCGCCGGAGATGGAGATAGAGCCCGCGGAATGGCCAGGCGAAACAAAGCCGCCACTGTTAGTAACATTCCCGTAGATAATGCCGGAGCCGGAGAGAGTGCCACCGTTGAGGGTGACTGGCCCGAGAAGGGTTATGGAACTGATGTCTATCTCTCCGCCGGTCTGGGTGAAACCGGAAGAAGCCGTCTCGGCTCGAATCTGCGCACGGCTGCTTGTGAAATTCCCGCCACCACTTGCAATGAGATTCCCGCCACCGCTGGCAATGAGGCTAGCTCCGTCCTCCCCAATCAAGCCCGCGCCGTCCTGCCCGATGAGACCGGCGCCGTCCTGCCCAATGAGGCCGACGCCGTGGTCGCTGATCACATTTCCGCCGCCTTGGGAGATAATATTGCCGCCTCCCGAGGCTATAAGACTCGCTCCGTCCTCGCCGATAAGACTGGCAGTGCTCATCAGGCCAGAATTCGAAACCGACGGCGCTTGAAGAAGACGGACACTCGCGGCGGGATCAAGTCCTGCGTTCGGTGATATGGTAAGGGGCGCCTGCCAGTTAAGCCTTCCCTGATTATCGAAGCTTGTGAGTCCTTTCAAACCACCGCTCCCGTGCACTTGCCAACTACCAAAATTAACCGCGGTTCCGCTGAACTGGATGTCGACAGCATTGATCAGGTTGCAGACGCCGGTGGAAGCAATGTAGAGAGTGGCATTCTCAAACGTGCCTGCTGAGATCGTGATCGTGCCATAGACGTCCAGAGTGCCCGGACCGGCGATTGTGCCGCCACCGAGGGAAATTGCTCCGGCAGCTACAATGTCCTGGCTCATCCGCACGGTAGAAGCCCCTATGATCGCAAGGTCAGCCTGTCCGGGCACGCCGCTGTTGCCACTCGTATCTCTCCAGGTGCTGGGATCGTTCCAATCACCGCCCGAATGCGCTACGGTGAAAACCTTGCCCGGGGTGGAAACGGTTGCATTACTCGCTGCGGTGCTTTTGATTCCTTTCAGAGCAGTGTTTCCATTCGGCACCACCCGAATGTAGAAGGCACCGGTAGCCGCCCGGGCCGTTGCTCCAAGGTCGTCAATCGCGACCGCCTCCAAAACATGATCGCCGATCGCGTTCGCCGTATAATCGATCCCACTCGGCCCACTCGGACTATCGCTCAAGGAGGAGCCATCGATCTGGAGCTTTAGACTTGTGATCTTACTCGCGGGCCTCCCAAGGTCAGGTGTCGCATCCGCCGAGAAATGAAACGTTCCCGTGGGAAGGACGAGCGGATCTGTCTGGGTGCCACTGCCACTTAATCCCGTGGGCGGGTGCAACGTAACGATCGGCGGGTTATCGGCGGTAAGTGTGTAGGGGCCTGTTACGTTCGACAAACTGTCGATAGAACCGGAAAGGCCCGCTACCACCCGGAAATAAACTTCGCTTCCGGCCGGCAGCTTGTTCGCGAGGAGCAGGAATACATTCGGGTAGTTCGCGTTGGTACTCCGGGTCATATGACCGGATTGACCATCAGCAATATCTGCCCAACTCGATTCTGTCGCGGGAGTGGTGCTCGACTGGACGCGCAAAGCGACACCGGAAGGTGCCCCGATTTCTCCCGCCGTGAAGGCAAGGTCGGCCAGGCTGCCGTTTCGTTTTACCAATAAGACGACCGGAGGAAGATGGACGGCGGAACTGGAGAGATCGAAAGGTCCGACAACATTGGACCTGCTATCCGAATAACCCTGTGCAGAGGCAAGGGCGCGAAAATAGACACCATTCTGCAAAGGGTAGTTAGTCGAGTTAAGAACAAACTGATTCCCAGCATTATCCAGGTCCATGTATCCCCTGCTTTCGTTGGGCAAATCGATCCAGCTACTCTCCGTTCCTGGTGTTGTCGTAGCCTGGACCCGGACGAGTAGACCGGCCGGCGCCCCGGTTTGCTGCGCCGCGAAACGCAAGACCGTGTCTGCCACGTGAGCTGCCGGTGAATCTCTCTCGTTCACCATGAAGACCGTCGCGGACAGACCGCCATGTGGCGGCGGAATGGGCAGCGGTGCGGGGGCGTGTGGAGGACCTCCGCATATTCCCTCACTCCCAGCATTGTAGATCGCTTGAATTTCTGTTGAGGATAAGGCGCGATTAAAAATTTGGACTTCATCTTCGACGCCCTGAAAGCGGTCTCCAGCCGACACACGGGCGCCCAAATAGACATCGACGTCAGTCTTTGGCGTGAATATACCCAAATCCATCGGGCCACTGGCCACGACTCCGTTGATATATAATGTGGCAAAGCCATGCGACCCGTCCGAGGTATCGTAGGTCATGGCCACGTGCTGCATAATGTTTATGTTGATAGTTGCATTGTCGGATACGATGAAGTGGTCATTTCCAGCTGTATCGACCAAGTTAACGAAGAGTTGGTCCGACCCGCTTACCCACATGTGGACGCCATATGGACCATGTGGAGCGCTGTACTCGACAATTGGGCGACCACTTGACGAATTCGACGTAGGAACGATCCATGCCTCAATAGTCAACCCGTGGCCCGTGCCCACATTGAGACTGGTTGAGGCAGGGACAAAAACATAAGCCGAAGGGGACCCGTCCAGGTTGAATCCCTGGCCAACTTCCCCTCTTGAAAACGTCACTCCACTTTGCAGCGTTCCGTTATTTCCGCCCAAAACATCGTTCGCGTTTCCTTCGCCCGCCCACCACGCAACCATTCCGGGAGGCGCTGTCGTGCACGTCGCTGCTGTGCTCGTGGCAAGGTAGTTAGTCTTAAGGGTCGTGATCGAAAACGCCCGTTGGTCGGCATGCAGACCAGCAGCCATGAGGATGGACACTAAAATTGCTAACGGCAAAAACAGTGTGGTTTTCATAGAGGTCTTTCGCGAGTGCTGTTCATTTAACGAGCTACGCGGCAAACCCCGGCGAACGGGGCCAAAAACTTTGGAATTTTTTTCGGCGCTCGACCGCGCGACGGAAAAGCCGTAAAATCCAGCAATGCGAGGGGCAACGCTTTCGGCAACTGAAATCCCGGAATTCCAAAAAGCACTGATTGAGGACCTGACGATCTCGGTTTCGAGCGCTGACGCCGCCACGCTTCGCCGAATGTTACCCGCGGTTTATGAGGAGCTGCGCCATGTGGCAGCCGCCTTCCTGCGTTCTGAGCGGCCCGGCCACACACTCCAGCCCACCGCTCTGGTCCACGAAGCTTATCTGCGCATGGTCGATCAACGAAACTCGAAGTGGCAGAATAGCGCCCACCTTCTTGGCATCTTCGCGCGCATGATGCACCGCATCCTGGTCGATCATGCTGACGCGCGAAGGGCAGCCAAGCGCGGGGGCAAGGACGCCGTCCATATCATGCTGGACGACGCTCTGGATGTCTACGATCGGCACGAGCTCAATCTGCTCGAACTCGAGGAAGCTCTAAATGAATTGAACGCGCTCGATCCGCAACAAGGCAGAATTGTCGAGATGCGATTCTTTGGCGGGATGACAGTCGAGGAAATCGGCAAAGTCCTCGATGTTTCGCCCAGGACAGTAAAACGCGATTGGGTCGTGGCAAAACGATGGCTTCGCCGCGCCCTAACCAGAGCCACCTAGCCACTGGCATGGGCGACAAGGGGCAGGTGGCAGCAGAATGGTGGAAGCAGGCGAAGGAGATCGTCGCTGATGCTTTGGAGGAAGAGTCGGCCGCAGCGCGCATCGCTCTTGTCGCGCGCCGCTGCGGGAGCGACGAGCGCTTAAGGCGGGAAGTAGAATCCCTGCTCGAACAGACCACCGGGGTCTTGGAAACCTGTGCGGACGGCGTAAGCCCGCCGCAGCATCCGGAATCACTATCTCTTGCGCCGGGCCGGCGCATTGGGCCCTATGCCATTATCCACGAAATCGGCCGCGGCGGCATGGGTGCCGTCTATCTGGCGCAGCGAGCGGACGGAGAGTTTGAAAAGCAGGTCGCCATCAAACTTCTGAAACGCGGCACCGATACCGACGAGGTCTTGCGCCGGTTCCGCGCTGAACGCGAGATCCTTGCCCGGCTCGACCACCCTTTCATCGCCCGGCTTTTCGACGGCGGAACGAGCGAGGATGGCCTGCCTTACTTCGTCATGGAATATGTAGCCGGCGCGCCCGTGACCGAGTTCTGCGCGGCAAAGGCGCTTTCGTTCGAAGACCGGCTGCTCCTCTTCGTTAAGATTTGCGCGGCCGCGCAGTTCGCGCACCAGAATCTCGTGGTTCACCGCGATCTCAAACCGGCTAACATTCTCATCACCGCCGAAAGCGACCCGAAGCTGCTCGACTTCGGCATCGCGAAACTACTCGCGCCCGGTGAGGGCAACCTAAGTCTCACTATCTCCGATCAGCAGCGCCTGACCCCGGCTTATGCGTCACCCGAACAGGTCCGCGGAGACCAGATCACCACGGTGAGCGATGTCTACTCGTTAGGAGTGCTCCTCTACCAATTGCTCACGGGAAAAAACGCGCACAATTTCTCGACCTTGCATCCTTCGCCCACCGAGTTACAGCGGGTCGTGGGCGACCAAATGCCACAGCGTCCGAGTGCGGGGGCGACGGATGCATCCACGCGGCGTCACCTCCGCGGAGATCTCGATAACATTATCCTCAAAGCGTTGCGCAAAGAACCGGCCCGCCGCTACGCCAGCGCTGGTGCTCTCGCCGAAGACATTCAGCGGCACCTCGACAGTCTGCCGGTCCGGGCAAGCAGGGACACCATTTCGTACCGCGCATCCAAGTTCGTGCAACGGCACAAGGTCGGCGTTGGGGCAGCTGCGCTGGTGGCTCTGGCCTTGGTTGCCGGAAGCATCACGACAACCTGGCAGGCCCATCAGGCGCGCTTCGAGAAAGCAAAGGCGGAAAAGCGATTCAACCAGGTTCGCAAACTCGCTCACTCGGTCCTGTTCGACTACCATGATGCGATCGCGGCTCTTCCTGGATCGACCGAAACTCGCCAGAGGCTGGTTAAAGACGGTTTGGAGTATCTCGACAACCTGTCGGAGGAGGCCGGCAATGATCGTGGTCTGCTCCGCGAGCTGGCGGACGCTTACGAGAAGGTTGCGGCGGTCCAGGGGGGTGCCGCCGTGTCGAAACACGGAGCTTTGCTTTCGTCGTCCAATCTGGGCGACACCGCGGGAGCAATTGCGAGTTTGAAGAAAGCTTTGGCCATCCGCGAAAAACTGAGCGCCCTCGAGCCCGCCAATCGAGAAATACAAAACGAGCTGGCATTTTGCTACGTGACTTTAGCTGGGAACTATTTGCTCTCCGGCCCTCCGGAGAAAGCGATCGAGTACACTCGCAAATCGATTCCGTTACTTGAATCGTCGCTGGCCGTGGAACCGTCGAACGAGGAGATTCAATATAAATTGTCGGTGGTTTACCTCGCTTTGGCCAAAGCTCTCGGAGGTTCGGGACTTGGCAACCTTGGAGATACAAAGGGAGCCTTCGAATACATGGGAAAATCTCAGGCTCTCCTGGAGCGGTTAACCACCCAGTTCCCGACGAATCTCGATTACCAGCTCTTGCTCGGCTCCATCCACAACCTGCTGGGCTTCCTCCTTTTCGCGGACGGCAATCAGAAGGAAGAGCTGCGCGAATATTTGAAGGCCGTCGATATCGATCGTGCTTTGGTGAAAGCCAGTCCCGGCAACACCGCTTATCGACGCGAGTTGGCCGTGCAACTGGGAAACGCCTGCTCGGCCATGGTCCGGCTCGGCGATAAATCTGGCGCGCTGGAAAAAGCGAAGGAAGCACTTTCCATCTACGAGTCGCTGGCGGGCGCCGACCCGAATGATGCCAGCATTCGCCGCAATCTGGCTGTTGGCTACCGAAACGTTGCTACGGCTCTGGGAACGTCCGACCTCACCGGAGCGCTGGATAATTTTCACAAAGCGCTCCAAATCTTCGCCGAGCTCAATGCCAAGGATCCGAATAATGCCGACTTTCGCCGGCAATGGGCCGTCGTCTATTTCTACCTCAGCCGCTTCCAATCGGAGGCGGGAGACCTGAATGGCGCGATTGAAAACGATCTTAAAGGCATCAAGATCGATGAAGCGCTGGTGGCATCGTCGCCCTCCAATGTGAGTGCCCGCAACACCCTGGCTCAACTAGACGAAAAATTGGGGAACTACCATGCGATACTCGCCACCAAAGCAGGTCCCTCTACCGGCGGGCAAACAGAGCACTGGCGCGCCGCGAAAGAAGCCTATCAGAAGAGTCTCGACATCTACCAGGACCTGAAAGCCAAGGGGACACTCACGGTCGCTGATGCCGCCAAGCCCGGTGAGGTCGCGCAAGAGATTGCCAACTGCGACCTGGCCCTGAGATAAGACCTCACAAACCATGAAACAACTCAATGATTGATCCGAAACTTCCGTTGGTTGACCTGCACCGCCATCTCGACGGGAGCGTCCGGCTGGAGACGATCCTGGACCTGGCGCGGCAGCATAACATCGCGTTACCGGCGACAACGGTGGAGGAACTTCGACCACATGTGCACGTCACTGAACCGCAGCCGGGGTTGATGGCGTTCATCGCCAAGATGCTTTGGATGACGCGGGTGCTGGCGGATGGCGAGGCCTGCCGGCGCGTGGCTCGGGAGAATGTAGAGGACGCCAAGCGGGAAGGAATCGATTACCTCGAGCTGCGGTTCAGCCCATGGTTCATGGCGGAACCGAATGGGCTCGATCCGCGGGAGGTCATCGAAGGCGTGGTGCAGGGAATCGCGGAAGGCGTGGAGGCGACGGGTGTGCGAGTAAACCTGATCGGGATTCTGAGCCGGACTTATGGAGCGGAGATCGCACACAAGGAACTCCAGGACCTGCTCGCCCATCGCGAGCATTTCGTTGCGCTCGATCTGGCGGGCGACGAAGCGAATTTCCCGGCGCCGCTGTTCGTCGAGCATTTCGCCAAAGGGCGCGACGCCGGCTGGCGCATCACCGTTCACGCCGGCGAAGCAGGAGGACCGCAAAGCGTCTGGGACGCGATCAAACTTCTTGGCGCGGAACGAATCGGACACGGCACGCGCGCGCTGGAAGACCCGGCGCTGGCAGATTTCCTCGTCGAAAACCGGATCGGCATCGAAGAAAACCTGACCAGTAACGTTCACACCAGCACTGTTCCGAACCTCGCGAGCCATCCGTTGCGCGCCATGCTCGAGCGCGGCCTCATCGTCTCCATCAACACCGACGATCCCGGCGTTAGCGCGATCGATCTGCCTTACGAATTCGAAGTCGCCGCGCCCGCCGCCGGCTTATCGCGAGATCAGATTCGCCAGGCCCAGGTCAACGCGCTCGAAACGGCATTTCTCTCGGCAGAGGAGAAGCGATGGCTGAGGGAAAAAGCATCAAGGAGCGGCGATTTGAAGTCGCCGTCTTAGTTTGTGGGAGGGACGACCTCGTTGTCGTCCCACAAAATAATGGGACGGGACGGAGCCCGTCCCTCCAGGGGCGCGCGCTCACTGCAGGTTGTAAGCCTCGACCACGGCGATGCCGGTCGTGTTATTCCGGCCACGAACCACGGCTGTGTAGTTGCCGGGAACGAGGGTCGCGAGGATGGCCGCTTCGTTGTCGTTACTCGGCGGAATTGTAGTGGCCTGGATTTCCGCTTCCTGGGTGCTGCGCCAGCCGTCGTTGCTGATGACACTGCCATTGCTATCATGCAACTCCAGCGTGGTGGCTTGCAGCGCTCCTTGCACTCCGAATTGCGTGAGGGAAGGCCCGATTGCCCTGATCAGGACGTTCGCCGGTTCGGTCCCGCCGATGATGAATCCGCCAATCATAACGTTGTCACCGGTGTTGACGAAGCCACGGGTCGCGATGTTAGCCAGTTTGACACTGGACGTCGTCTCGAAGTCATAGACCTCGGCCAAAGCTACCCCGGTTTCATTATGCGCGCCTTTCAGGATCGCCGTGTAATTGCCAGGCGTGAGATCGATATAGATGGCGGATTCGAGACTGTTGCTGGGCGCAAACCCGGCCGGGATTTGCGCGGCGTTACTGGCCTGCTGCCAATTGTCGTTCGTAACCACAGTGCCGTCAGCCTTGTGCAGCTCGAGCAAAGGATCGGCTATGGTCCCCGGCACTCCGAAGTTCGCCAGGGAGGGTCCGATGCCGCGAATCAACACCTTTTTGGTTACTCCGGCCGGACCGGTGATGATGAATCCAGCCACGAGGACATTGTCGCCACTCTGGACCTGAAGGCGCGTCGCGATATTGAGCGGCTGGCCGTTAGAAGGGTTAGGCTTTGCAGGATCGACCGATGTGAGCAGACCGGTCGTTGCCACGGTAACTTGCGCGTTCGAGCTCACCGACGCAAACGTGCCGCTGACCGATCCAAAGCTTAATGGACTGAAGGTATCGGCGGGATCAGCTGTGTAACCGTTGATCGTCTTTATGTCGAGTTTGCCGCCGAGGCTGGCAAGGCCGCCAACTTGGAGCTGATCAAACTGGCCCCCGCCTGGCCCGCCTCTTTTGACGATTGTGGTTCCATTCGCCCCCTGAGTGAAGTTACCGCTCACCGCCAGGCGACCCGGAGATGAAGAAACACCTGGCGAGATGTAACCGCCGTTGTTCGTCAGATCACCTTGAATGATTCCGGTGCCGCTCAGGACGCCGCCGTTAAGCGTTACCGGGCCAACAAGCGTACACGCGCTCAGGTTGGTCTCACCACCGTTTTGCGTATAGCCCGGAGCAGCAGCCACAGTCGCCGCCTTCATCCTGGTCGTCCCCTGTAAATTACCGGCGCCGGACGCGACAATGCCTACGCCGTGGTCGCTTATGACGCTGGCGCCATCATTTGCGACGACACTGGCGCCATCATTTGCGACGACACTGCCGCCATCATTTGAGATAACACCTCCTCCATGCTCCGAAATGATACTACCGCCGTCATGGGAGATGAGAGTGGAGCCACTGTCACTTATGATGCTCGAGCCGTCGTTACCGATCAAGCTCGAGCCGTCGTTACCGATCAACGCCGTCATCGTGCCCGTCATAAGCCCGTTGCCCGTCACCGAAGCCGCCTGCAGGATTCGGAGTGCGGCCGCCGGATCGGTTGCAGCGTTGAGCGGGATTTGCAGTGGCGTCAGCCAGTTAACGGTTCCATTATTCGTGAACACATCGGCACCCACCAGACCTGCGCTGCCGTGCACGTTAAGCGTGCCCCAGATGAGAAGCTCACCGCCGAAATTCACATCCTGCGGATTCAGTAGATTAGCAGTGCCGAAGACGTCCAGGATCGAGTTCTGAAAACTGCCGCCTAAGAGTGTGATCGTTCCATACACGTCGAATGTGCCGGGGCCAATGATGACGCCGCCCACACCGAGGGTGACGGAGCCAGCGACGACGTCATTGTTACACCGGATCGTGGACGAGCCGATGATTGCCAGATCCTTCTCACCCGGCACGCCCGGATTACCCTTCTCGTCGCTCCAAGTGCTTGGGGTGTACCAGTCACCGCCAGAGTTAGCGACGGTGTAGGTGTGGCCCGCCGGTGTGGCAGCCGCAGCATCAGCACCGGTTGCACGCTCAGTTTTGGCTGTACTTTGTGAAGGAATAACGCGAACGTAGATAGCGCCGGTTCCTGCCCGGGCTCGAGCGCCAAGATCGTTGATAGCTACGGCTTCATAAACGTGGTCACCGACCGTGGGCGTAAAATAGGCGATGTAAACGGCGTTCGGATCCGAACTGCCAGGATACTCAGTCACCGTCGCCCCATCGACTTGAAGTTGGACTGTCTTTAAGGCCCGCGCACTTTGCACCGTCGCGGCAAACGCTCCGCTGTCTACCGCCACAATAATGGGATGGTCCGAATCATGGCCATCTCCGCTTCCGGGCAATGGATTAGCGGTCGTAACCGTGACGACCGGAGGGACCACCGCGCCGGTAATATCGAACGGCCCCATGATATTCGAAATGCTATCCAGATATCCCGAGGCGCTAGCGATGGCGCGGAAGCAGACGCCCTGAGTCGTTGGGTAGTTATTGACCAGAAGAAGGAACTGCTTCGGGTTCTTCGGGTCGGTGCTCTGCGTCATCGTACCGTTGCTCAGGTCGCTCCAGCTAGCTCCATCACCGGGCGTCGTGCTGGCCTGCACCCGCACCGACATGCCGGCCACCGTTGCTGATTCAGTCGCGCGGAAATAAAGATCAGCAATCGTGCCATTGCCGGTGAAATTCAGACTGGTCGAGCCGATCTGCGCTTTAGTACTCGTGAGATTGAATGGCCCGACGACATTCGAAATGCTGTCCGGATAAGCTGGCGCACTCGAAATCGCGCGGAAGGAGACGCCGCCACTTAAAGGATAGCTGGACGACGTCAGGACGAATTGCAGGTTCGAAACGTCATACACCATCGATCCACCAGTTCCATTCGGCAAATCGGTCCAGCTACTTTCGGTGGTCGGTGTTGTCGAGGCTTGGACCCGCACCATTAGGCCGGCCGGCGTGCCACTCTGTAGCGCCGTGAAACTCAAGATCGTGTCGGCGACACCGGCCGTCGGTGATTTGCGTCCGTTCACCTTGAAGACGGTTGCGGAGAGCCCGCCGTGTGGCGGCGGCAGCGGAGCGCCATTGCCGGGGTCGAACTTGAATATGGTGCTCTTCGTGGTCCCGTAAAAGCTTCCATCGCTTCCCTGCACCACACCGACGTGAGGTATTCCCTCTCCAGGTTCGGCTCCGAACGAGTGAAGCGTGGTAATAGTCCCGTCGAGGGCCAACCGAAAGAGTGTGCCTTGGTTGTCGGTATCATTGCTAGAAAAACTGCCGTCTAGGTCGGTCATGCCGTAAATGTTGCCGTCACTGTCAATCGCGAGCGCAGAGTCAGGCACCGCTCCGTTCTGGTCCGCCAGAAAGTTGTAGAGGGTAGTTAACTTCGTGCCGGCCGGTGAGCCGTCTGTGGTAAACTGGAATGCCGTGCCCGCACCGGGACCGCCGCCTTCAGTCGTTCCGTAAAAAATACCGGAGCTATCCTGGACGAGGCCTGCGAAGGGAGATCTTCCGTTCACTGCCCCTTGATTGGGTGTGAACGCAAACGCATACAGCGTCGTTAAAGCTCCGCCAGGCGTAATCTTGAAGATGGTACCCTCGCTATTTCCGCCCTCCTGAGTCGTTCCGTAAAAGTTTCCGTCGCTGCTTTGCACCAGACTGCCGTGAGGGCTCGGATTCCCTCCATCGGAATTCGCTCCGCCGGACTCAGCGCTAAAAGTATGGAGCGTGGTGAAGGTAGTTCCGGCCGCGGTGCCATTGGTGGTGACTTTGAAGACCCTGCCACTACCACCATTATTACCAAAGCTGCCATCGAAAACCGAATACATCGTGCCATAAAAGCTTCCATCCTTGCCTAGGACCAGAGTGTTAGGATCCCATCCGGCGTTGGTATAAAGCGTTGTTAACGTCCCGCTCGGCGTGATCTTAAATACAGTGGAGCCCGTCATGCCGTAAAAGTTTCCGTCGCTGCCCTGCACCAAGCTGCCAGTAGGATACGCTCCGTCGCCTGCGACGCTCCCGAATGAGTAAAGCACGGTGAAAACACCGCCCGGCGTGATCTTGAATACGGAACCGACTGCGTTGAGTCCACCGAATTCTATATTCCCATAGAAATTCCCGTCACTCCCCTGAATGAGCCGGCCCCCGCCAAACGATCCAAAGTATCCTTCGGCGTCGGTTAGCGTATGGATAGTGGTGAAAGTTTGGCCTTGGACGCTGATTCCTGCGAAGAATGATAACAACAGGGAAAGCAGGGCGAGAAATCGTGCGCCCATCCCAATGCGGAAGGATGGCGATGCTCGACGGTGACCTTTCAGGTCGGTGGGCCCGGAAATGCATCTGAGATCTCGGAGGAGCGCCGCAGGGGCGGCATGAATTGTGATCGGTATTTTCATTGGTTGACCCGCTATTTTTTGAAGTTGCGTCGCCGCGCCGTCCTGGCGGGAAAGACAACGCTTCCTAATACCCCTCGCAGCGAAAGAAGGCGGATCGGGCTAAGATAAAATGCAATAAATGTAACTTCCTCGACATAAAGTCACTCCGGCGTAGAGTTCCCGATGCCACCCACCGGTGAGCCTCTCCCCCGAGGCCTGGACTCGGCTGCTTCCAGGGACGATCCAGCACAAGATTCCGGGACTGCCGAGAATTTCGCTGCCCTGGCCGCAGATCTGTTGCCGGCGGGCATCGACACGACAGCCCTGAATGAAGCTTTACCGGGAATGTATGACGAGTTGCGAGGGCTGGCGGCTGGCTATCTCCGGCGCGAGCGGCCGGATCACACGTTGCAACCGACCGCGCTTGTCCACGAATCCTATTTGCGCCTGGTTGGGCAGCACGCGGTCGATTGGAAAGATCGCCTCCAGTTTCTTTCCATCGCCGCGCGGATGATGCGGCGCATTCTTTCAAATTACGCTACAGCGCGCGGCGCCACGAAACGCGGAAGCGGCGAGCCGCTCTTGCAACTGGACGCAGCTCTGGAGTTCTACGACCGGGAAGCTCTGAGCATTGCCGCCGTAGATGAGGCCTTGCGCGGGCTCGAAGCGATGGATGCTCGGCAGGCCCAGATCGTGGAGCTTCGTTTCTTTGGTGGCCTGACAATTATAGAAACAGCGGAAGTCATGCACCTTTCGCAGGGCACGGTGAAGCGCGAGTGGAATACCGCGCGACTCTGGCTGCAACGTGAAATATCCGCGGAGACGTGATCGACGATTGTCGCTCACGATTACGCATTCGAGCATGAATGGCCGGGTTGCGCTATGACGCCAGACCGTTGGCAGCAGGTAAAGGAAACCCTGGCGAACGCGCTTGAAAGAGAGGATGCCGACGAGCGCGCGTTGTTTCTTGCCGCCATTTGCGCGGATGATCCCTCATTGCGACGCGAAGTGGAATCACTGCTCGAGCAACGATCGGATAAATTCGACTACTGCGCGGACATCGGAGGGCTCGCTCATCAAGAACAAGGCGACGCGGCGAATTCCGGCCGGCGCATTGGAGCTTATGAACTTGTGCGCGAGCTCGGCCGCGGCGGTATGGGAACCGTTTGGCTGGCGAAACGCGTGGATCGGCAATTCGAGAAGCTTGTTGCCATCAAACTCCTCAAGCGCGGGACGGATACGGACGAAGTCCTGCGCCGCTTTCATTCGGAGCGCCAGATTTTGGCCCGCCTCGAACATCCGAACATCGCGCGACTGCTCGACGGTGGCACGACAGACGACGGACTGCCGTATTTCGTCATGGAATTCGTCGAAGGCACGCGGCTGACGGACTTCGTCCTGGAACGCCAGTTGCCGCTCCGAGAACGAATCCAGTTGTTCCTGAAGATCTGTGCGGCGGTACAATTCGCGCATCAAAATCTCGTCGTTCATCGCGACCTCAAACCGGGCAACATTCTCGTCACCCCCGAAGGCGAACCCAAGTTGCTCGACTTCGGGATTGCGAAGCTGCTCGCGCCCGGGGACGAGCCTTGGGAAATGACGGTGGCAGGTCGCGAGCGGCTCACTCCCGGATATGCGTCGCCCGAGCAGGTGCTCGGCGAACCAGTGACGACAATAAGCGATGTCTACTCGCTCGGCGCGCTCTTTTACGAAGCGCTCACCGAGCAGCCGTCTCATCGATTTCCCAGTTCGCCGCCGACTCCGACCCAGATTGTGCGTGTCGTTTGCCATGAGGAACCGTTGCGGCCGAGCCTCGCCGCCAAACAACCGGAAACGCGTCGCCATCTGCGCGGCGATCTGGACACCATAATCCTGCGCGCACTCTCGAAAGCTCCGGAACGCCGTTACCTCGGCGCGGGAAACCTTGCGGAAGACCTCAAACGTTATCTCGACGGCCGCCCTGTCCATGCACGCCGAGACACGCCCGGTTATCGCGCGATCAAGTTTGTTGGTCGCAATAAAACTGCGGTTGCGGCAGCCGCCCTGCTTCTCGCCGCGTTGATCGGCGGCGCGGCCAGCACCCTCTGGGAAGCGCGCCGGGCCGAGCGACGCTTTCAAGATGTTCGTCGTCTCGCCGATTCGTTCCTGTTTGAGTTCGACGATGCCATCGCGAACCTTCCGGGCGCGACACCAGCTCGGCGTCTGATTGTTGGTCGAGCGCTGCAATACCTTAACAGCCTTTCCCAAGAGGCCGGTCGCGACCGGGCGTTGCAGCTCGAACTCGCCCAGGCTTACTTGAAAGTCGGGGACGTTCAGGGCAAACCGTACACGGCGAACCTGGGCGACACGGCCGGTGCGATCAGCAGTTACGAAAAGGCCGTTCGGATCGCGGCGCCGCTGGCGGCAGGAGAACACGGCTCCGGGTCGACGGCGGCACGACGCATCGTCTCCCAGGCATACGAAAATCTCGGCCTCGTCCAGTGTCGCTTGAGTCAGTTGGAAAGCGCGTCGCAAAATTATCGTCAGGCCTTGCAACTTGGAGAGGATCTTTTAGCCGACGATCCCAGCCACGCGGAAGAATGGCAGCGACTGATCGCAAGCTGCCAGCTCGGTTTAGGCGACGCGATCATGGCCGGCAACCACCTCCAACAGGATGTCGCGGGCTATCGTGCGGCGCTGGCGCACTACCGGGAGTCGCTGCCCATTTGCGAGCGGCTCGTTGCCTCTGCACCGAGCAGCGAGCCGGATGCCTACCGGTTGATGCAAACCTGCTCACGGATCGCCGCCATGCTTACGGAAATAGGCGCCGCCACTCAGGATGCCGAAATCTTTAGAGACGCATTTGCGTTTCACCAACGGACGCTGGCCCTTACCGAAGCCTCCTTGCGGGCGGAGCCTGAAAGCTTTTCGCGCCGGCGCGATTTTGCCGGTGAACTGGTGATGACGGCGTACGCCCACGTTTTGGCGGATGATGACCTAACGAACGCGGCGAGCGATTGTCAGCGCGGTTTGGAAATCGCAGAAGCTCTCGCAACGGCCGATCCAAGCAACATGGAGTCGCGGCAGGATTTGAGCCTGGCATATTACGTCACGGCACGCCTCATGGAAAAACGGGGCGATGCCAAAAGCGCGGCCGCGAATTACAATCGATCCATCGCCATTCTTGAGTCATTAACCGCGGCACATCCCGACAACGTCGAGGCCGCTTCCGATCTCGTCCGCGCCAGGAAACAGTTAATTGAAGTTAAACGCGCGCAGAGTGCGCCTTGACGACCCAGGGCGGAAAAACCCTTTTGCGCGGAAGCGTACTCTGGCCTAGAACAACAGTATGTCCGCGTACGAGCCAGAGCCGGATCGGATCTGGGATGAATACGAGTGGGAGCGTTTTCTCCAGCAGCAGGACCATAAAACCGAGAAATACATGGAGCTGCTCGAGAAATATCTCGATCATCCGCAGCGCGACCAGATCATCGCGCGCGAGATGGGCTGGACGCAGTTGCTCAATGAGGAAGAGGGCGACAGTTGGAACGATGAAGTGGACGCGATGCTCGCCGAGGAATCGAACGCCGTCACGGGCGACGCCGGCGAACCAACGGCGTTTACCGACGGATTTGAGGACCACACTCTCTACCGGGCCGCGTTCGCCCTGACAGTCTGGATCGATCAGCTTTTCGACGACCAGGCTACCCTCCAAAACGAGCCGGCCGCAGTGAAACTGGCCACCCACTCGGCGCTGGCCAGCGCCAAACTCGCCGCGGCGCTGAGCGATGACGACGTGGACGAAATCGGAATGACGATCGCGTATCTCAAGCGGGCGTTGAAGGCGATCACGGTCTCCATGGAGGCCGGGGGGCAGCTCCTGGCCGAAAGGCTCATCACGCCGCAACAGCATTCGGTTCTGCAGCAACGCCTTTTCGAGGTCCGCGATGGAATTATCACCCTGATGGGGCAATATCGCGGCGAATGGCTCCGGCGCTTCGGCAGCCTTTGAGAAAACCGCCAATGAACGCGAATGAAGGCGAATTGAATCTGAAAGAGGCGAATCTGAGATTCGCCTCAATGCCCTGGCAAGCGTCGCTCTTTCTTCCCTATTGGCGTCTATTTGCGTTCATTCGCGGGTAAACTCCTCTGAACGGTGTTGAATGAATTAGTCCTGGCTCCCGTCAAATAATGCATACGGAAGCGACTCCGGCTCAGGCCGATGTCTCGGAACTCGATCTGGTCAAACAATGCCAGGCCGGTGATACCGCGGCATTCGACCAGTTGGTCACCCGCTACCGGACCCGAGTTTTTGGCATGATCTATAATATGGTACATAGCGAGCAGGACGCCTGGGACCTTGCCCAGGACAGTTTCCTGAAGGCCTGGAAATCTATTGGGCGTTTCCGCGGGCAATCGTCTTTTTACACCTGGATCTACCGCATTGTAACCAACGTCACGATCGATTGGTTGCGCAAAAAGCAGGTGAAAGGGAGCGGGACAGAGTTCGACGACGCGGTCCAGCTTAAGGAAATCGACCCGGCGTCGCGGACGGTGCCGAAGGCGGATGCGCTCCCTCATCAGCGGATGGAACGGCAGGAAATCCGGGCCCGGATCGACGCGGCGATCGAGCAGCTTTCACCCGAACATCGCGCGGTCATTTTGATGAAAGAAACTGAGGACATGCAATATCACGAGATTGCCGAGGCGCTCGGGTGTTCCATCGGGACGGTGATGTCGCGGCTTTTCTACGCCCGGAAAAAACTGCAGAATCTTTTGAGGGACCTCTATGAAAACGTTTGAGGAAAAATGGACCGCGTGGATCGACGGCGAACTCGCTGGCGCCGAGCTGGCGGAGTTTGAAGCGTCGCTGCCGGACAAGGCGGCGGCGGAAGCCGAGAAACTCGAGGCCCAAAAATTGGGAACGTTTTTGAAGGAACATCTGCCCTGCCAGGCGATGGGAAACGAGGAATTTTTCCAACATCAACTCCGGGAGCGAATCGCGGCCGATGCTGGCGGCACCGAGCGCGAGACAGATGGCGGCGGAAGAGTGTGGTGGCCCATCGGACGGCTGGTTTGGGTGGGCGCGACCGCACTGGCGATCTTCAGCGTCTGCACGTTTTTCGTGATGCGAGAAAAAGCGCCGACGGATCAATCACAATATTTGTCGCAGATCCTCAACGCGCGGGTCGATCCGGCGGTGAGCCCGAACGCAACGATCTCGATGTTTGCGTCGAAAGATGACAAGGTGACCGTGCTCTGGGTAGAAGGCCTGCAGTCGCTGCCTTCCGAATACGCTTCGAAATAATCTACTGCCATGCAACGGCGCCCTCTTCTGCTGCTCGGCCTTTGGCTGGCGCTGATCCTGGGAGAGGCCGTGTCGGCCCGCGCGTCGCAGACCGTTTGGAGCGGCCTCGTGATCGCAACCAATGTCGCGCAGCCCGATCCGATTCCGGCCGAGCTGGCGCGGATGGAAGGAACGCTCAAGGAACTGTTCGGCTACAATCAGTTCAAGGTCATCGGCCAATCGAGGAAATCGCTCGTGACGGGCGAGGAGGATTGGCTCGCCCAGAGCAAATATTTTTCGCTTCACGTCGATTCCAAAAGCGGAAACGAATCCGGTTACGTGCTGAACCTGAAATTGTTTCAGGAGAAAAATCTGCTGCTGGAAACGGACGCGAGATTAAGCAAGGCGAGCCCGCTCGTGATCAAAGGTCCGCTGGTCGGCAATGGACAGCTGCTCCTGTTGCTGGTGGTGCAGTGATTGGAGGACGCCGAGCCTGCCCTAAGCGACAGCCGAATGGGTGTCGTCCCAAAAATAATGGGACGGGACAGAGCCGGTCCTTCCAAAAGTCGGACGCGTCGGAAACGCGTCCCTATCTGTGGAAAATGTAGCCGCAGTAACTGTAGCCACAACGCTCAGTCGCCGCCTTCCGAACGCCTCGACAGAGCGGCGCTATTCTTTCTTTGGTGGGGCGAGACTCTGTCGAGCCGTAACGATTGCAGGACGGGCGACGAACGGCTCGACAGAGTCTCGCCCTACCAAAGAAGACCAATTTCCGGCCAGCGCCTGTAGTTGCGGCGCTCAGTCGCCGCGTTCCGCCGGCGCGCCGACTGAGCGGCACGGCTACAGCGCTGGCCGATCCGGCTCGGGCACAGTCGGCACGAGCCGCGCGGCCCGGTTCGCTTCTTCCTCCTGCACGAGTGCCTTGGCGTACTGCCAGCCGGCAATCGCGCGGCTGATCAGGAACAGGGCCATGATCGCGGTCCAGAAAATATCCATCCCGAGGAGCAGGGATACGCCGGCCAACGCGATACTTCCGATGAGGCCAATGACGCTCGCGATTTGCAGGCTGCGAATTTCACCCAGCGGAAACCACAGGAGCGAACGCAGGATCTGGCCGCCATCGAGCGGGTAGACCGGAAGGATATTAAAAATAAGCAGGCCGAGATTGATCCACCAGACGTGCCGGACAAACAGAGCGAGGTCGGTCGGATCCACGTCGACGCCGGTCCCCACGACAACAAGCGCAATCGACAGGATCGGGAGCAACACCACATTAACCAACGGTCCGGCGGCGATGCTCCAGAGCATGGCGCCGGGTCGCCGCGGCGGGTTGACGAAGGCGATTCCGCCCAGTGGCCAAAGGACGATGCGATCGGCGCTGCCTCCGGTTTGGCGGCACGCCAGCGCATGACCGAACTCGTGGAGGAGGACAATCGCGAAGAGGGCAACGTATTCCAGCGCGGACCAGACGGGAGAAGTGTAGACGCCGGCGCGACGGCTAAACTCATAGGCCGCCACGAAGAACCAGGAAAAGTGCAGGTAAACCTGGATGCCGCTGAACTTGAAGAGACGAATCGTGCCGCCCATGCCTCGTGGAATCTACAACCGAAACCGGGCGGGTGCGCGTGGTTTTACAGGGCTCTGGCTTGGAGCCGGCACGCCCCGTGCCGGTTGGGAAAACGTAGCAGCGACTTTTCTGCAATGAGGCTCGCCACACGGCCTGAGAGCAGGCCGTCTCCAAGAATCCCCGCCCGAAATTTTTGTTAAAGGGTCGTCGGTGACGGCGCCTCGTGCGGAACCAGAAAGCGCATCGGCAGCATGTGGGATTCGAAGAAGCCGTGGCGTTTGAAGAAATTTTGGGAGCGCAGCTCGGGGCGGTCGGTCAGCAGCGTGATCCGGAGAAATTTTTTCTGCTTCGCGAAATTGATCGCGTGCTCGAGGAGCTGGGAACCGTATCCGTGGCCGCGAAACGAGTCGTGCACCACGAGATCTTCCAAGAGGATCACGAACCCGCCTTCCGCTGTGCTGATCGTGAAGAGGAGATTAATCATTCCGACAATCGTCCGGTCGCGGCGGAGGACAAAAACGCGACCGCGATTTGGTTCCTCGAAGATGAGGCGAAGGCCCTGGAGCTGTTTCTGTTTGTTGGGGCGGAAGTCTTTTTCCTCGCTAAACAGCTCGCCGAGAAGGTTAGACAATTCGTCGAGGTCTTCAAAAACCGCCGGCTCGATAACAACTTCGCTCATGGGGTGGCTTCGTTATTCCACAAACGCCCGACGCTGGCAATGCGGATGTGTCTTCGTCTTCCTGCTCTTGATCTTGATCTTGCTCCTGATCCTGTGGAAAATCGTCGCGCTCTGGGAAGATCAGGATCATGATCAAGATCATGAGCAGGAATTGACAGAAGCAATGTCCCCCGTAAGGTAGCCGCTCTTCAACAGGCATCGTTATGAAACGGACACTCCAACGCTCGAAGCGCACCCGAAAACAACAGCACGGTTTTCGCGCGCGGATGAGCACCAAAGGCGGACGCGCCACTCTCGCACGGCGCCGTCAGCGGGGACGCAAACGCCTCTTGCCGAAAGGCGTGGAAGTCCATTTCGCTCGTCACACCCAGGCGTAATTTCTCGGAGGGACGTGCTTCTGCAAGTCCCATAATCCCTCGACCTGGCCGGAGCTACGGACGTGCAGAAGCACGTCCCTCCGAGAAAGCGGCTCTACATTTCTAGCGAGTCTCGCGCATCGCATCACTCAATCTCCCCCCATACCCCGTCAGTTCCAGGTAACCGCGTCCTTTGACAGGTTTGCCGTCACGCGTTCCGCTCGCGTCGATCGCGCCCTCCCAATAAGTTAGCGGACCGAGTTTCAGTTCCTGGTCTTCCAGCGCGGCCTTGATGGTGAACTCCAGGCGCTGACCAGGTAGCGCGATCCGCCAGCCGATCGGGTACGGGGCGTTGCTGGTTTTGCTTTTCCAAAAGCCGATCGGCGTCATCTGGAAATCGGATGCTCGCAGATGAGTCGCGGTTCCATCGGGGGCGATCCAGGTTCCACTCGAACTGGCATCACTCCCGCCTTTCTCGAGCCGTATGCGATAGAGCATCAGCTCAGCACCATCCTCCCATTGCAGGCAAAGCCAGTCCCAACCCACCTGTCCTTCACCAAGCTGGCTGCTCGACCATTCGCGATCGAACCAGCTTTCACCCCGGACCGCGTGCGCAACGCCGCTTAGGTTAAGCTCGCCGGACGTTTCCAATCGCGGGATGGAATAGTAATGCGACGCACTCGCTCCGCCGGCCGCTTTCACACTCACTCCATTTTCTCCATGAACGATTGGCGGTTTCGTCGGGCGCAAAGTAAGACGGAGCGCGCCGGCCTTCCCGGACGCCGTGAGCTCGAAAATGTCGTCGCCTTTTTCGATGAGACTCCAACTGTCGATCCACGCCAATCGGTTCCCATCGTCGAATCCCGCCTCGCCGAAAGCGCCGCGGCTCATCTTTTGTTCGAAGTTAAATTTCTGTCCCGCGATGTCGGTAATCGCGAAGTGCGCAAACTTGAGGTCGTCGACGATAAACCGCGAGGCGTTGGGATCGCGCTCGACAGCCGGTCGAATTCCCTGGCGGAAGAAAGTTAGTTCATAACCGAAACGATGGCCGTCCGCATCGAACAGATTGCCGGTGAAGTACCACCATTCCGTTTTGAAATCACGATGGGCGTGATGGTCGCGCGGAAATTCGTATTTCCAGCCCGGCTCGGCGATTCGCCAACTCGCGCCCAAGGCGCCAATCGCAAGCATGATCGCCAAGCAATCGAAATTCCAAAATCGAAAATCGAAAATTCGTGTCATTCGCTCCGCAAATTATCGGCGAGAACCATCCGGCTGGCTCGCCAGGCGGGGACAATCCCCGCGATCACCGCGGCGGCGAGAATCCAAACCGGGGTAAACGCCAGCGTCGGCCACGGGAACGCGAGATGAATCGTCCAGCCAAAGAACGCACGATTGATCACGCCGGTTAACACCACCGACAGGCAAATTCCGGAGACCATCCCGACAATGGCGGCCAGCGCTCCCAGCATTGCCGTCTCGGTGAGCAGCAATTTTCTAATTTGCGCCGCGCTGGCCCCAAGGGCGCGCAGGATCGCGAGCTCGCGTTGCCGTTCCGTGATCAGGATTGTGAGCGAAAGAAAAATCCCGGTGATGGCAACGAAGAGGGCGATCGCGAGCAGGACGTGCGTGACGGCAAACGTCTGGTCGAAGATTTCAAAAACCCGCCGGCGCAAGGATTGATTGGAAAAGATCACGAACTGGCCGTCGCGGCTGAACTCCGACCGGAACGCTTTCGTCACTTCCTCAGCGCCGTGGTTTTCCTTCAAATAGATCGCGACGCTGCTAATACGGTCGTCGTGCCAGAAGCGGGTGAAGTTTTTCGCGCTTAGATAAACGATTCCCTCGTCGCGCGTGTAATCGTAGAAGAGCGCCGCGACGGTAAAAGCGCGCGGCCCGTCAGGAGTAGTAAGCTCGATTACGTCTCCTTCGTGCAGGTGATGTCGGCGCGCGAAACTTTCGGAAGCAAAGAGGCAAAGTTCATCGCGGAAGCGGCGCATGAGCGTCGTTCGATCTCCGCGGAGAAACTGGAACTGCCTTCGTTCGCTGCCCCGGATCACCGCAACGGTGATGTCGGTGTTGCCCATCGGCACTTCGATCTCGCGAAACGTGTCGATCGTCTCCACGTCCGGTTGCTTCGAAAGAAACTCCAGAGCGGCGAGTGGGAAAGAGGAGGTCGCCCCCGTGACGGCATTGGAAGCGGGCGTCACAAAGAGATCGGCGATCAACGTGTCGTTGATCCAGGCCTCGACCGTTTTGCGAAAGGAAAATACCATCACGCTCACTCCGACCGTCATGGCGACGGCGACAGCGAGTGCGGCCACCGTCACGGAATTGCGGAGAAGGGCGCGGGAAAGGTTCGCCACCGCGAGCGCGGTTTCGATTCCCGGTTTGCGTCGCCGGGAACGAAAACGACGGAGGAGTCTTGTCCCCCCTCCGCTGAAATGATGCATGATCCGCGGCACCAAGAACGAGAACCCGGCTATGACAAACAAGGCGGCGCCAAAGCTGAGCCAGCGCGGGCCCGTGGAAAGGGCGAGATACGAGAAGCTCGCCGCAAGAACAACAGAGAGAATTCCGCTTAGCAACCAGGCGAGCGACGGATGGACCGATCTCTCCAGCCTGGTGCCGCCATGAAGCGCCTCGACCGGATCCTGCTTCGCCGCCGTGTCCGCCGGGAACCACGCCGACGCGATAACCGATCCCACGCCGATCATCCAAGCCAGCGCGAAACTCCACGGTCGCAATGTCATCTCCCTCACACTCACCAGCACGTAGAGCGACGAAATCGTTTGGGATACCGCGCCGACCAAAACTCGCGCCAGCACTAGGCCTCCGATCAAACCGAGGAAGGAACCGATGGTTCCCAGGACCGCCGCTTCGCCCAGAAACAGGCCCCGAATCTCGTTCCGCGTCACGCCTAACGAACGCAGGATTCCAATCTCATGCTGGCGGCGCACGACCGAGGCGGAAACGGTATTGTAAATGAGGAACATCCCTACGAGGACCGAGACCAGGCTCATCATCGTGAGGTTCAGCTCGAAACCTCCGAGCATTTTGTCGACCTCCTCCGTGCGTTGCGTTGGCGGCGCCACGCGCGCGTCTTGGAGAAGAAATCGGCGGAGCGTCGCGGCCGTAGCCTCCCGTTCGCGCGGGTTGACGAGCTTGAGCTGGATGACGCTCAGTTCTCCGCGACGATCAAACAATTCCTGGGCCCAGCCGATATCCGTCGCGGCAAAATGGGGATCGAAGGTGTCGTCTTTGCGGAGGAGAAAACCTATCTCCAACTCGCGATCGGCGACGCCGACTCGTACGCGAATTTTGTCTCCCGCCTTCAGCCGATGTTGCCGGACGAATTCCTCCGAGACCGCGATCGAGCCAGGATGGCCGAGCCAGCGCTGAAGATCGAACTCGCCAGGATCAAAGTTCGAAGGATCGAAGGTGCGGAATGGACCGTTGGTGAAAATATCGATGCCGAGAACTTCGAGATAATCCCCGGGGAAATCGCGGAGCGCGACGAAGCCTTGCACCACCGGCGTCGCCGCCGACACACCCGGCACCGCGGCGGCCAGCGGAAAAACGGTTTCCGGCAAATGCCCGGCCGGCGCCGTGATCTCCAGCTCAGCCTTGCCCGCGACGAGATCGACGGAGGCGGCAAAGGCCCGGTTCGCACTTTGATTCGCGATTTGGGTCGCCAGAAAAACCGCCACGCCCAGCGCCACGCTCAAGATATTCAGGAGTCCCAGGAGCGGATGCCGGCGCAGGTACCGCAGCACGTGCCGCCGAAAGATGCGAAAATATTGCCGGGTCATTCGTGCCACTGCGATCCCAAGATACTCAACAATCAAGAACCTCGCGCGAGCAAGGAGACCGCTGGGATTTTCTTTCACAAACTTTGTCGATGTCACTCATCGTCTGTGGCTAATGTGCCATAAGAGAGTATGATAACGGTGAGGTGCTGCTGGTGCGGCGTGTCTCATCAGGCAAAGATCAAGATCCCCCGCCCCTCTGAAAAGAGGGGAAAGGAAAGCGAAGCTAACGATTGTTACTTCGGAGGTCGACCGCGGCTGCGGCCCCTTTTCCCCTGCCCCAGAAAGCGAACGAATCGCCCTGCCGTTATGATGCACGAATTCCTTACGGAAAATCGGGGCGAACTGATCGAGCGCTGCCGAATGAAAGTCGCGCGGAGACCCGCTCCCAGGGCCGACGGAGCTGAGCTGGACCATGGGATAACCATCTTCCTCGACCAAATCGTTAAGACGCTAAAGGCGGAACAGGTGGATAGGCCGGCGGAAAGCCACAGAATGTCGGGTTCTTCCGGAGGAGTGAACGCAGTTTTGTCCGAGCTGGGCTTGGCGGCAAAGGAGCACGGCCGGGAGCTGTTGCAGCACGGCTTCACGATCGACCAGGTGGTGCATGATTACGGCGATCTTTGCCAGTCCATAACCGATCTGGCCGTCGAACTTAGCGTCCCAATCTCGAACGATGAGTTTCGAACCCTGAACCGTTGCCTGGATAATGCGATTGCCGTTGCCGCCACCGAGTTCAACGCCCAGCGCGATAATATGTTTGCGGACAAGGATTCCCGCGCGAATGAGAGGCTGGGATTCTTCGCCCACGAGCTGCGCAATCATCTGAACAGCGCAACGCTGGCCCTTACCGCCATCAAAGCCGGCTCGGTCGGATTGACTGGCGCGACCGGCGCCGTCCTGGACCGGAGCCTCGTAGCCTTGCGCCGGCTGATCGATCGTTCCCTCGCCGAGGCTCGGACCACAGCCGGTATTCCGGTGCGGCACCAATTATTTTCCGTGGCCGAATTCATCGCCGAAGTGCAACTCTCCGCGTCCTTGGAAGCGCAGGTTCATAAATGCTCCCTAACCGTCTCGTACGTCGATTCGAAGCTTGCCGTCGATGCCGACCGGGAGCTCCTCCTGGCGGCGCTGGGAAATCTGCTGCAAAATGCGTTCAAGTTTACGCATCCGGGTAGTGAGGTCCTCCTGAAGGTTTACTCCATGTCCGATCGGATCTTCATCGAGGTTGAGGACAAGTGCGGCGGGCTTCCCTCAGGAGACCTGGAAAAAATGTTCCTGCCCTTCACCCAGAGCGGCGAGAATAGAAGCGGCTCCGGTTTGGGGCTTTCCATCTCCCGCCGCAGCGTCGAGGCAAACAAGGGAACTCTGAACGTACGTGACATCCCCACCGCCGGATGCGTTTTCACCATTGACCTGCCGCGCTTCACCCTGCCGGGTTCTTCCTCCCAGACCAGCCGCCCTTGAAGGGCTCGAGGAGGCCCTACCAGCGCTGAAAATACAAGCGCCCTGCGCGGAACCTCTCGATTAACATCTAGTAAGCGCCCAAGATTCTTCGCGCCTTGGCCACTTCCTGTTCCTCACCGCGAAATTGCATGACGATTTCTCGCCGGAAGTCCCTTAGAAGCGCGATACTCAGCCGCGCGAATTCGTGGCCGGCCAGCCGCGCCTGAACGTCGTTTTTCATCTGTTCGATTGTCCCCTTTTCGAACGAATGCGCCTCGAATGCCACGGTAATGCGAACCATAGGGGAATGATCTAGCAGGCCAGATGCCCTTTCCGGCCGTGTTTGGGCTGGAAGCCGCACAATCAGGAAAATCCCGATGCCGAAGGCACTGAGCTTGGTGGACCGTGCGGCTCCTCGCGAAAGGTTTGATGCCTGGCTTCCCGGCCAGGCCCCCTTCGGGCTGCCCGTCTATGTCGCACTGCTTCCCGCAGGCTCCATTCGGAGCTCCGTCGCGCGATGCTGACCAATCACGCTTTGCCGACATTCGAAGAAAGGATCGCGCGCGCGCGCGCGAATAGGCTACAGTGGCTCCTGGAACAGCTTTCCCCCTCTCAACAGGCTTTGTTGAATATTCAAGTCGCAACCATTCGGGAAGAGATTCTCATTTACGGCGAGAGCACGGCTAATTGCGTCAAGCTGCTCGTGCTTTGCCCGGACGTTGCGATCAGTGGCCAATGGGGAGAAATCGCCAAAATCGCAATCACGGAGCAGTGGAGTTTCTCGTTCTTCCCTAACGGCGATGTCCGCTTCGCGAATCTTTAGCTGCTACCCGGCGTCGACTCTTTGTTTAACCAGCGGGATAGCCAGATAAGTTCCGGCGTGCCGGCCAAACCCTCGGCGCCCGTTGGTCCGGGCGTCATTTGTTCCGGCGATGATCGCACGTGCGGCGATCCCGCCCGAAACGAATCGCGCGGCGTTCCAGCCATTTCACAATCACGGCAAACAGCATTCCGGCCGCGCCGCCGAGAACCAGCCACGGCACGACCTTCCACGAAAGCGCGGAAGTGAATTAATCCAGGGGATTCGACATGGCGTTGACGCGGGCCACGATAGCCGGATAACTTCCGGCGTGCCAGCCAAACCCTCGGCGCTCGTCGATACGCGCGTCATTTATTGCGGCGAGCAACGGTGGCGCGTTGACCACGCAAGCGACGCGCAAACACCGACTCCTCTGCGGCAATGCAGCGCAGTTTCAAGGGGATGAACGCGACATAATATTTCTTTCGATAGTAGACGGACCGCCAGACGACGGACAGTTACGAATGTTGGACGCTGGGCCGAAAGACTTGTACAAGAAACGTTATAATGTCGCGGTGAGTCGGGCGCGCAATCAATTGTGGGTTGTGCATTCGCTCGATGTCGACAGACATCTCAAAGGTGGCGACTTGCGGCGCCGGCTCATCGAACATGCGCGCGATCCGCAGGCGTTACTTCGAGAAATGGAAGTTCAGGGCAGTCGTGTGGATTCGCCCTTCGAGAAACAGGTCATGCAGCGTTTAGTTGCCGCCGGTTACCGCGTGCGATCCCAATGGCAGGTAGGCGCTTATCGGATCGACTTAGTAGTTGAGGGTTTGCATAGAAAACTTGCCATCGAATGCGATGGAGAAAAGTGGCATACACTAGAACAGCTTCAAGATGATCTCGAACGCCAAGCCATTCTCGAACGTCTCGGATGGATTTTCATCCGAATTCGCGGTAGTCTCTTTTTCCGTGACCCCGATGCAGCAATCGCTCCGGTTTTCGCGAAGCTCGATCATCTTGATATAGAGGCGTTAGGGCCTGTCTCGCAAGGCGAATCGATCGCGGATTCTCCATTGGTAGAGCAAGCAAGGAGAAAGGCCGAAGCTTTGCGCGCAGCCTGGCTCACTGAAAAGACTTTGGCGGCGGAGATCGACACATCATTTGAGGCGAAAATCGCTTCCCCCGTCCCTTCCGAAAAAGCGCCGAAGCCGATCGCGAAAAGCCAGGACGCAGTTCAGCAATCTCAGGCGGCTTCAGCAAATGCCTTGAGCATTGAACTCGGTGACTCGGCCGCATTCACGTTCGCAGATGAACCTACCGAGGAAAATTGGGTTACGATCGTCGCGGGCGAATCAAATCCCAAATTAGGACTCGTCAATAAAGAGACACCGATTGCGCGCGTATTATTGGGGGCGCCAGTGGGCGCGGAATTACTCGCACACCTCCCCGAAGGCCCCCGGAAAATTAAGGTCCTGACGATTCAAAAACATCGACCAGCGTTCGGCGCCGAAGCTGGAAACGAGGAAGGCATGGAGACGATTAGTAGGTGAATCACGGCAGGAACGTCGCGTCGCTGACTTATACAAATCGCGAAACTATTTATGTAAATCATCCGGCGATTGGGTGAATGGCGGGACGACGGGACACGATCGGCCCGCGATGGCCATTGATGGTTTGGCATGCACGCGCATCGCTGGTTGGCGGATATCCGTTGTGGGATGCTCGATAACCGGCGCGCGCTAACGGATGTCCGTCGGCAGGCGACGCATGTTCGTCTGGCCGCGATGGATTCCCGGTGCCGGATCGGGGATGCCCGTCGTTGAATGATGGATCTCCGTCGCCGTAAGGAGGGAACCCGTCGCCAGGCAACGGGCATCCGTCACCGGACGATGGATGTCCGTCGCGGTGCGATCCAGGCCCCTCGGCCTGCGATGGATTCCCATCATGCCGCGGCGGGTATCCATTGTCGGTCGATGGACATCCGTCGTGAGTCGATGGATATCCGTCGGCGGATTTTTTTCCCAGGCGGGGAACCAGACTGACCTCGGCGGAGTAGCCCCACTCAGTAGTCTCCGCAGAGGGATCTGCGCAGCCACCGCGGGAGGCGGTGCACGAACCTCGCTTTACTCCATCAGGAGAAAGCCGCAAGGAGGGTTCCCCTACTCCGACACGCGTCCCATGAAGTCTTCCGTCAAACACACGAATATCCCGGGCGATGGCACCGCGACGGGCGCTGGTCCGATGAAAAAAGCGCTGCCGATTTTAGTGGCCAGCCTTTGGCTTCTGCTCGTAGGCGGCGCGATGGCTTTCCTGGCCGGTTACTCGAATACGCCCGGCACCGCCGGCGTGGCGCCGGCGCGCTGGCCGGCTGAGAGTCACATCGCGCACGATTCCAGCCGGCCCACGCTCCTGTTGCTCGCGCACCCGCACTGTCCCTGCACGAGTGCGACCCTGGGCGAATTGGAATTATTGATGGCGCAAACTCAGGGAAAAGTGAACGCGCATGTCGTTTTCATTTGCCCGGACGGTCTCCCGGAAGACTGGGTCAAGAGCGACCTGTGGCGAAAGGCTTCTGCGATTCCAGGCGTGACCGTCGAGATCGATAATGAAAATGTCGAGGCCCGCCGTTTCCATGTCGAAACGTCAGGCGAGGCCTTGCTCTATGGGTCTGATGGTTGGCTTCTTTTCGCGGGCGGAATCACGCTTTCCCGCGGCCACTCCGGGGACAACCCAGGGCGCACCGCCATTACCACGCTCTTGAATCGGGGATCGACTGAGGCGAGCACGACGCCGGTCTTCGGCTGCTCGCTTTTCGCGGCGAATTGCCTCCAACCGGAAATGAAATGCAAGCCCTAGCCATCACCGACGGCAGTTCCGAACGCGCTGCGGCTTTGTTCGACGAGAGCCTGAACCTGGTTCATCGCCGCGCCGACCGGATCTTCTCCTGGTTGATGATCGCCCAATGGATTGCAGGAATCGGAGCGGCCTTGTGGATCTCTCCGCGAACGTGGCTGGGGGCGGTAAGTCAGACGCACTGGCATGTCTGGGCCGCGATCTTTCTCGGAGGCGCCCTCACCAGTCTGCCGGTTTACTTCGCTTACCGGATGCCCGGGCGCGCGATTACTCGACACACCATCGCCATCGGCCAAATGCTGTTCTCGGCGCTTCTGATCCATTTGACGGGCGGCCGGATTGAAACCCATTTTCACGTTTTCGGGTCGCTCGCCTTTCTAGCCTTCTACCGGGATTGGCGCGTTCTCCTCACCGCTACCATCGTGGTCGCGGTGGATCACGCCACCCGTGGCCTGTTTTTCCCCCAGTCCGTTTTCGGAATCCTTGTTAGCAGCCCGTGGCGGTGGATCGAACATGCCGGATGGGTTCTTTTCGAGGACTTCTTCCTTTTCATTTCAATTCACCAAAGTAACCGGGACATGACCGCGGTGGCCGGCCGGCAGGCCGCGTTGGAAGCTGCAAACGACGACCTGAAACGCGCTGAGCACGACCTGCGCTGCGCTCAGTCTGGGCTCGAGCAGCGGGTGATGGAGCGCACGGCGGAACTTGGGGACAAGAACCGTGAATTGTGCGCGGCGAAAGAAGCGGCCGAAGCGGCTAATGACGCCAAGAGCGAATTTCTCGCGAACATGAGCCATGAAATTCGCACGCCGATGAACGGCGTCATCGGCATGACCGGCTTGCTCCTCGATACGTCTTTGACCAAAGAGCAGCAAAAATTCGCCGAGACGATCCATCTCAGCGGTGAGGCGCTCCTTACCATCGTGAACGACATCCTCGATTTTTCGAAGATCGAAGCGGGGAAGCTGGAGCTGGAAATTGTCGACATGGACCTGGCCCACGTGGTCCGCGGAACGGTGGAGCTTCTAAAGGAAACCGCGAAAAGCAAAGCACTGGAATTGCACGCGTCGATCGACCCGGAGGTGCCCACCTTGTTGCGCGGGGACGGGGGGCGGCTCCGGCAAGTGCTGATCAATCTGCTCGGCAACGCGATCAAGTTCACGGCCCAGGGCCAGGTTGAGCTACTTGTCTCGATTGATCAACAGACCAAGGAGACAGCATCCCTTCGTTTTCGCGTTGTCGACACAGGGATCGGGATCAACCTCGAAACGCAGGCCAGGCTTTTTCATGCGTTCACTCAGGCAGACGGCTCCACCACCCGGCGCTATGGCGGCACCGGCCTCGGCCTGGCGATTTGCAAGGAGCTGGTGGAGAAAATGCGCGGCGAGATAGGAGTGGAAAGCAGGTCAGGAGGAGGTTCCACCTTCTGGTTTACAGTCGATTTGCCAAAACAATCAGGAAGCGTCGCTCCAGACACTTCACAAAGAAAAACGGACTTTCCCGCGCACGAACCCAGGACCGGGCTGAACCGTGCCGGCGCATCGGTCCGGCCTCAGCGGGTGTTGATTGCCGAGGACAATTACGTGAACCGGTTTCTTGCCACCGCTCAACTGAAGAAACTCGGGTACGCACCCGAAAGTGTGGCCAATGGTGCGGAGGTGCTCGAAGTGAGCGGGCGCATTCCTTACGACATTATCTTGATGGATTGCCAGATGCCCGAGCTGGACGGCTGCGAGACCACCAGACAACTGCGGCTCCGCGGAGGCCCTCGATCGCTGATCATCGGCATGACCGCACACGCGATGCCGGGCGACCGGGAACTGTGTCTCGCCGCCGGGATGGATGGTTACGTGAGTAAGCCAATGCGAATCGGCGACCTCAAATCGGCGCTCGATGAAGCCGCCGGCCGGGCCAGTAAATTCACGGTCGTGGCCGCAAGTTCCTGAGGGCTCCTGGACTCCCACTCAGTATTCTCCGCACGGCGATCTACGCAGCCGCCGCATAAGCCCGAGCGGGTGAACTTGCTTATGGTAGGAGCGAGGCACTGGCCCAATCACGTGAACAAAATTAAGCAGCTATCGATCGGGAAACAGGTGTTCTTCATGTTCGGGACGCTTTGCGCGATTCTCGCGGCGATCGGGGCCTTGTTCTTCTTCAGCCTGCGAGCCATCGAAGGCAGCAGCCGGGAGAACCTGTCTTATGTCGTGAATGAAGCGGAGCTCGCCGCGGCCGCGGCCCAAAATATCGGGTTTATGCAAGCCCTGATCTTTCACCATATTCTCTCGATCGATCCCGCCGAGAGGGGCGCTCAGAGTCAAGTCATTCATGAGATTGACAAAGAGAACGCCGAAAAACTTGCCGCTTACAAGAAATTCGTGGATACGCCGGAAGAAGCCCGGCTCTACACGCTGGTTCTGAACGCGCGGAGAAACTATTTGGAACAGACGGAAGAGGTCCTGGCGCTCAGCCGAGGCAACCAGAATGCCGAGGCGTTGCAGTTTGCCACCACGAAACAAGTCCCTGCTTACCGTGAATACCAGGACGCCATCAAAGCGATGACCCGCTACGTCGGAAAGGAAGTGCGGGGTATCGCGACCGCCATGGATCATCGCATTACCCGCATCCGCGTGGTCGGCGACATTTTCATCGTCATTGCGCTCCTGGTCGCCATCGGGACCGGTTTTGTGGTCACTCGCGTGGCGCGCCGGCTCAAGGAGGACAACCAGCTTCTCCAACTCGAAATCACAGAACGGAAGCGGGCGGCGGATGAATTGCGGGAAAGCGACCGGCGTTTCAGCGACATGCTGGGAAATCTTGATCTCGTCTCGATGATGCTCGATCGGAACGGGCAGATCACCTATTGCAACGATCACCTGCTCCGCCTCACCGGCTGGCGACGCGAAGAGGTCATCGGCCAAAACTGGTTCGATCTGTTCCTGCCGACCGATCTCGTGGAGGAAGTGCATGGCGTTCATTCAGCCTTGCTCGAGAACCAGCCGGCGGGCTGGCATCACGAGAACGAAATCATCACGCGGTCGGGGGCACGCCGGCTCATTCGGTGGAACAATTCGGTGCTGCGCTCCCCGTCGGGAGACGCGATCGGCACAGCCAGCATCGGCGAAGATATCACGGAACAAAAACAGCAGGAGTTGGAGCGCCAACGCTTGCAACAATTTCAGCAAGCGCTGCTCGATAGCATTGGTCACGGCGTTCACGGGATCGATAAAGCCGGCACTATTATTTTCGAAAACCCCGCTGCCGCCAAACTGCTTGGCTGTGAACCGAACGACCTGATCGGCCGTCCGGCGCATGCGACCATGCATCACTCTCACGGTGATCACAGTGCTTATCCGGTCGAAGAGTGTCCCATTTACGCGACCTTGCGCGACGGCGAGGTTCGCCACGCCGCTGAAGAAATATTCTGGAGGTTCAACCACACGCCGCTTCCAGTCGAGTTTACGGTGTCGCCGATGTGCGGTAGTTTCGGCGAGATCAACGGTGCCGTGGTGGTATTCGCGGATATTACGGAGCGCCTGCAAAGCGAGGAGAAGCTCAAGAAGGGCGAGGAACGTTACCGCACTCTGTTCGAGTCCAATCCGTTGCCGATGTGGGTTTACGATCTTGAAACCCTGGCGTTCCTGGAGGCCAATGACGCTGCCATCGCCCATTACGGATACAGCCGCGAGGAGTTTCTCTCCATGACGATCGCGGACATTCGCCCCACCGGGGACAGGCCAGCGTTGCTCGCCGCCGTCGCCCAGGCCTCCAGCCAGCCGGTAGGAAAAGCGAGTATCTGGAAACATCGCAGGAAGGACGGCTCCCTGATCGACGTAGAGATCACCTCCCATCTCCTCGATTACAATGGACGGAGCGCCGAACTGGTGATGGCGTTTGATGTCACAGAACGCCAGCGGGCGGAAATGGAACGCCAGGTCATCTCTGAAATAGTTCAGGGCGTGATCACGACGACCAACTTGGATGAGCTGCTCGAGCTCGCCCACCGTTCAATCGGCAAGTTCTTGTACGCGGAGAACTGCTTCGTCGCTCTCCACGACCCGGCAACCGACCTGCTGCATTGGGATTTTTGGGTCGACAAAGTTGATCCGGTCCCACCACCGCTTCCGGTCGGCGAAGGCTTCAGCAGCTACGTGCTGCGCAGGGGCCAGCCCCTCCTGATGACTGAAGAGCTAAAAGCGCGCATGTGCGAACGAGGCGAGATCACACTGAGCGGCTCAGATTCCGCTTCGTGGCTGGGCGTGCCCTTGCGGACTCCCGCGCGCACGATCGGCGTCCTGGCCGTGCAACATTACGAGAAGGAAGGCGCTTACAGCCAGCGCGACCTGGAGTTCCTCTCCTCCGTGGGAGACCAGATCGCCCTGGCCATCGAGCGCAAGCAGGTCGAGGAAGAATTGAAACGCAGCGAAGATCGCCTCGCGGCCGCACAGAAACTGGCGCAGATCGGAAGCTGGGAATGGGACGTAATCAGCAATGAAGTCATTTGGTCGGACGAGCAGTATCGCCTTCTTGGGTTTGCTCCGGGCGCCTTTACGCCGAGCACCGATCTTGGCCTCGAATATGTCCATCCGGACGACCGGCCGCTCATGCAGGCCTGGATGACGAGCGTCCTCTCGAACAAGAAATCCTCCGAGCTCGACAACCGTATCGTTAGGCCGAACGGCGAAGTGCGCGCCTTACACACCCAGGCGACAACGATTCTCGACGATTCAGGCAACGTTCTCCGCCTGGTCGGGACATCGCAGGACATCACCGAGCGAAAGGCCGCCGACAAGGCGCTCCAGGAGGCGGAAGAGAAATACCGCTCGATTTTCGAGCATTCGAGTGACGGCATTTTTCAAAACACGGCGGATGGCCAGTTTGTTTCGGCTAATCCCGCGCTGGCCCGCATGCTCGGTTTCGATTCGCCGGAGGAATTAATGTCCACGCGCCACGACATCGAGCACCAGGGATATGTCGATCCAACGATGCGCGATGCCTTTAGACAAAAGCTGGAAACGGAAGGCTCAATCACCGGCTTCGAATACGAGGTCTATCGGAAGGACGGCACCAAGATCTGGGTTTCGGAAAATGCACGAATCGTTCGTGATGCCGCGGGACATGCTCTTTACTACGAAGGCAGCGTCCAGGACATCACCGAGCGAACGCGGGCGAAGGAAGAATTGAAACGCAGCGAAGAACGGTTGGCCGCTGCGCAGAAAATGGCGCAGGTCGGAAGCTGGGAGTGGGACCTGATCACCCATGAAGTGATCTGGTCGGACCAGCAATACCGGCTTTTTGGATTGGAGCCCGGCGAACATGAAGCGACCCACCAATTTTTTCTTTCCCTGGTTTGTCCAAGCGCACGGAGAGATGCCATGAGGTGGTTCAATGCTGTCCGGGCGATGAAAAAATCGTCGCGGATGGACATTCCCGTCGTCCACGCCGATGGCGAGGAACGCATCTTGAACAGCTGGGCCGATGTGGTGCTGGACGACGCGGGCAACGTCGTGCGGGTAGTGGGCACGTCGCAGGACGTCACCGAGCGGGAAAAAGCGGAGCGCGCCCTGGGCGAGAGCGAGGAGCGCTTCCAACTGGTGTCGCGCGCTACCTCCGACGCCATCTGGGATTGGGACATGGTCGGCAACAATCTTTCATTCAGTGAATCGTTCGGGACGCTCTTCGGCTACTACGCGGGCGAGTTCGAATCGACGATGGCGTTTTGGATGAATGCCGTCCATCCGGATGACCATGATAAACTCCAGGCAGGCCTGGATGCATTCATAGCGAGCCGCGAAGAATCCTGGTCGGCTGAATACCGCTTTCGTTGTGCCGATGGCTCCTACGCTTTTGTGTTCGATCGCGCGTATGTCGTGCGCGACGCGGCCGGCAAAGCGGTCCGCATGGCCGGATCGATGCAGGACATCACGGCGCAAAAAGAGGCGGGGGAAGACCTCCGCGTCGCCAAGGAAGCAGCCGAGGCCGCGAGCCGGGCCAAGAGCGAATTTCTCGCGAACATGAGCCACGAAATTCGCACCCCGATGAACGGGATTATCGGCATGACCGATCTCGCGCTCGAAACGGACTTGAACCGCGACCAGCGCGAATACCTCGGCATGGTCAGAAGCTCCGCGCATTCGCTCCTTGGATTGATCAACGACATTCTCGACTTCTCCAAGATCGAAGCCGGCATGCTCGAACTCGAAGCCATAGACTTCAGTTTGCGTGATTGCATCGCTGGCGTGCTCAAGCCACTCGGACTGCGCGCCGACGAAAAAGGTCTCGAGCTCGCGGCCGACATCCCGGCAAAAGTGCCGGATCATTTCGTGGGCGATTCGATGCGGCTGCGCCAGATCCTGATCAATCTCACGGCGAACGCCATCAAGTTCACCGAACGCGGCGAGGTGATCATCACGGTCGCCAGCCAGGCCGCGCCCGACGGGGAGAACGAGCTGCATTTTTCCGTCGCCGACACGGGCATCGGCATCCCGGCTGAAAAACAGAAGACGATTTTTGAAGCGTTCGCCCAGGCGGACGGTTCGACCACGCGGACCCACGGAGGCACCGGGCTGGGACTTTCCATCGCCTCGCAGCTGATCCAAAAGATGCAGGGCAAGATCTGGCTCGAAAGCAAAGTGGGCGAAGGAACGACCTTCCATTTCACCGCTCGCCTGAGCGTCCAGGAGACGGCGCTGGTCGCCGCGAAATCCGCGGACTTCTGCGACGTGGCCGGTTTGCGCACCCTAGTGGTGGACGATAGCGCCGTGAATCGCCGTATCCTGCACGAGATGCTGTTGAACTGGAGGATGACTCCCACCGTTGTGGCATCAGGGCAGGCCGGACTCGAAGAAATGCTCCGGGCCGCCGAGTCCGGCTCCGCCTATCAGCTTGTCCTGCTCGACGGGGTCATGCCGGAAATGGATGGCTTCGCCCTGGCGGAAAAAATCCACGAGAAACCGGAACTCGCGGGCGCGACCGTGATGATGTTGTCCTCGGCGATGCCCGCCGGCGCCATGCGTTGCAGCTCGCTCGGGATCGCGAGCTGGCTCACGAAACCCGTCACGCAATCCGAATTGCTCGACGCGATCCTGGTGGCCATCGGCCGCGGCGCAGAAGACCGGAACGCTCGCGATCTAAGGACGCGCGTCGCCCCAACTGCGTCCACCGAAAAACATCTGCGCATCCTGATGGCCGAAGATAATCCCGTGAATCGGGCGGTTGCCGCCGGCATTTTGGGAAAACAGGGACACCTGCTTGTCCACGCCGCGAATGGCCGCGAAGCCGTGGAAGCGTTCAGTGACGGAGCCTTCGACGTGATCCTGATGGATGTGCAAATGCCGGAGATGGACGGTTTCGAAGCGACCCGCCGCATTCGTGAATTGGAAGAGGCAACCGGGGGTCACATCACGATCGCGGCGATGACCGCGCATGCGATGGCCGGCGACCGGGAGCGCTGCCTGGCGGCGGGAATGGACGATTACGTTTCCAAGCCGCTGCGGAAAGAGGATCTTCTTCGAGTTCTGGAACGTGCCAGAGTGACCGGCGATCACCTCGAGACTGGAGCGCGGTTTCTTTACAGTCGCGAGGAGTTGCTTTCGCAATGTGACGGCGATGAGGATTTGCTGAGCGAGCTGGTTTCGATCTTTCGCGACAACACGCCGCAAATTGTGGGGGCCATCGGCATGGCGGTGGAGAAACACGATGCGTCGGCCCTGGCTGCGCAGGCTCACAAACTGTTGAGCTCCCTCGGAACTTTTGGCGCCGAAAGCGCGCGCGCTTTGGCCCTGCGCCTGGAGAAGCAGGGCCGGGAAAACGATTTTCGCGGAGTAAAGGAAAGGTTCAGCAAACTTGAACGAGAAACTGATAAAATTCACGCTGCCCTCGCTGATTTCCCCAGCGTCCCACGCCTGATCCCCAGGAGCCTGCCGATTGACGCCCTTCCCGGCTAAGTAGATTCCGCATTGGAATCCACACATTCACCGCGACTCCGCGCGCATTCCTCTCGCTATCTCATGAAGACGTGAATCACTCTTTCTCCTGCGCCTTGCAAGACGACTCCGCCCAAGGCGTCGCTCGGGATACCCGGGGTAATAGCCCAGCGACCTGTGGCCCCAAGCTAACATGAAGATCAAAACAAAAATTCTTTGGACGTTGCTCGGGATGTCCTTGCTCGTGGCGCTCGTGGGCGCGCTCGCCGTGAACCGACAAGGGGCCGCAGCTACGGTCGCCGCGAAAAAAGAAGCCTATGATGTCGCCCGTGTGGTGAGCTTCCTCCTCACACCAGATCCGAATAAACTCTCGGCGTCTCCCCATGAAATCGTAACCAAGCTGCGTCAGACACAAGCACGGGACGTGGTTCTGATCGATGCCAATCAGCTGGTTCTTGCCGACGCGGATCCATCAGAGATCGGCACCTACTTTACTCAAGACGAGGGTGGTGAAGTCGGGGCCACAATAAAGGATGGACAAGTGCGCACGTTTATTGAGACCGGCGACAAACATCCGGGGGGCATCAAGCAAATCGTCGTGCCGGTCGAGGCCGAATCCGGACAGATAATCGGCGCTGTGATTCTGGAGTACACACCGCTCTACGATGAATTGATGCAATTGACGAAAAGCACCATCGAGCAGGTGATTTGGGCGGCGCTCAGCAGCGCCGTCCTGGCCTTGTTGATCGCAATTTATATGGGCCGTTCAATCGCCAGGCCGCTCCAACAACTGACCGACATGGCGATGGGATTTGCCTCCGGCCGGACAGATTTGCCCATGCCTCTGCCGCGCAAAGATGAGATTGGCCAACTGGCAGTCTCGTTCCACGCGATGATTCTTGAAGTTAGCAAGAGCCAGCAGGCGATAATTGCGGCGAAGGAGGCGGCCGAGGCGTCGAACCGGGCGAAGAGCGAATTTCTCTCGAACATGAGCCACGAGATTCGCACGCCGATGAATGGCATCATCGGCATGACCGAATTGGTCCTCGAAACGGATCTCGACCGCGAGCAACGCGAATATCTCGGCATGGCGAAGAACTCCGCGCTGTCATTGCTCGGCTTGATCAACGACATCCTCGATTTTTCCAAGATCGAGGCGGGCAAGCTCGAACTGGAAGCGATCAGCTTCAGCCTGCGCCAATGCCTCGGCTCGATGCTCAAACCGCTCGGGGTACGCGCAGATCAAAAAGGACTCGAATTGACGGCGGACATCGCTGCGGTCGTGCCCGATCACCTGATCGGCGACCCGATGCGGCTGCGGCAAATTCTCATCAATTTGACTGACAACGCGATCAAGTTCACCGAGCGCGGCGACGTGACGCTGGGCGTCACAGTCGAGTCGACCAGGGGCGACCTGCATTGCCTGCATTTCACGATCACGGATACCGGCGTGGGCATTCCGGAAGAAAAGCGGGCGCTAATTTTCGAAGCGTTCGCGCAAGCCGACGGTACGACCACACGAACGTACGGCGGCACCGGCCTCGGGCTTTCGATCGCGACGCAGCTTGTGCAGCATATGGGTGGGCGCATCTGGGTCGAGAGCACACTGGGCAAGGGAACAACGTTCCATTTCACTGTGCGGATGCCTGTGCGGCACACGCCCGCGCCGAACGTTCGGCACGCCGACCTCAGTGAGCTCGAAGGCCTGCGCGTGCTCGTGGTGGACGACAATACCGTGAATCGCCGGATCCTGCGCGAGATGCTCTCGCACTGGCGGATGCAACCCTCGGTGGTTGCCTCCGGCGCGGCGGCGATCGTGGAAATGCTGCGCGCGGCCCATGCCGGGACGCCATTCCCGCTCGTCATTCTCGACGGGATGATGCCCGAAATGGATGGCTTCATGGTGGTGGAGAAAATTCGCGAACACGCGGAACTTTCTGGCGCGACGCTCATGATGCTCACTTCAGGAATGCCTGCCGGCGCGGTCGCGCGCTGCGGCGAACTGGGAGTAGCGAGCTACCTGACCAAACCGGTGACCCAATCCGAGCTGATCGATGCGATCCTCATCGCGATCGGTGGAGCGATTGAGATCGAGCCCGCCGTTGCAACCCCACCGATCCCGCGAGCCGCGACCAGCCTCCGTATCCTGGTCGCGGAGGACAATCCGATCAACCGTGCCGTCGCTTCTGGTATCCTCGGGAAGCGTGGCCATTCCCTGGTGCACGCCGGCAATGGGCGCGAGGCGTTGGAAGCGGTCGCGCGGGAACCTTTCGACCTCATTTTGATGGATGTGCAGATGCCCGAGATGGACGGGCTCGAAGCGACCCGGCGCATTCGCGAATTGGAAAAAGCGACCGGACGCCACACGAAGATCGTGGCGATGACTGCGCATACGATGGCCGGCGACCGCGAACGATGCATCGCGTCGGGCATGGACGACTACGTCTCCAAACCGCTGCGCAAAGAAGATCTTCTTCGGGCGCTCAACGGCGGAAAGTCCGAGCCGGAGCCCGTCGAAAGCACCGGGACCGTTCTTTACGGTCGGGAACAGTTGCTTTCGCAATGCGACGGCGATGAGAAATTAATGAGCGAGCTGGCGGCGATCTTTAGCGATAACACGCCGCAAATCGTCCGGGCAATTGGCGAAGCGGTTGAGGAACGCAACGCCTCAGCTCTGGCTACGCATTCTCACAAACTGTTGAGCTCCCTCGGAGCTTTCGGGGCGGAACGAGCGCTGGCGTTAACGTTGCATCTCGAAATGCAGGGCCGGGAAAATAATTTTGGCGGAGCAAAGGAAAGGTTCACAGAACTTGAACGAGAAACTGATAAAATTTACGCTCTCCTCGCCTGAGCCAGAGCAGCCGCAAGCGGATTCCCCGTCGAAGGCGCGCATTCTGGTGGCCGAGGACGACCCGGTGTCGCGCCTCCTCATTTCGACCCGCCTGACAAACTGGGGTTATGAGGTGGTGCTCAGGAATGACGGCGCGGAAGCCATGGCGGTTCTGCGCGCACCTAATGCGCCTACCCTGGCGATCCTTGATGGCTCAATGCCGAATATGGATGGCCTCGAAATCTGCCGCCGCGTCCGCGAAGCGGAGAAGATGATTTACATCATCCTGTTAACCGCGCGCGGCAGCAAAGAAAACATCGTCGAAGGTTTGCGCGCGGGGGCCGACGACTATCTGATCAAGCCGTTCCACGCCGAAGAATTGCAGGCGCGAATTCTGACTGGGTTGCGGATAATGGCCAGGCACGAAACGCTCGCCCATCGAGTGACGGCTCTGGAAGTAGCAGCTTCTGAAGTCGGATCCCTCAAGCTTCGGATCCCACTTTGAGCCGTAACGACCAATCCGTCGCCACGGCAGATCGGCTTCAGGCTGCCTTGTTGCCAAAACAAAGCACCATTCTGATCGCAGAAGATGATCCGGTCAGTGCCCGGATTCTCGAGGCAGCGTTATTAAAGTTCGGTTACCAACCGGTGATTGCCCGTCACGGCCTGGAAGCCTGGGAAAGATTCGATGAGCAGCCGGTGCGCGTGATCGTAAGCGACTGGATGATGCCACGGATGGACGGGCTTGCCTTCTGCGAAAAGGTTCGCGCGCGCGCGCAAACTCCTTACACCTACTTCATTCTTCTCACTGCAAATCAAACCAGCGCGGAGAACCATGAGCTGGCCAGCGCCGCGGGCGTGGATGATTTTCTCGCCAAGCCGCTCGATCGCGAAGTAATTCGCACACGCCTGCGCGTGGCAGAACGGATCCTTCGATACACCGCTGAAATCCGCCAGCTCCAGGAGATGATACCCATTTGCACCTATTGTCACAAAGTGCGCGATACCCACGATTATTGGGACAGGGTAGAAAGCTATATTCAAAAGGAGACCGGCAGCCGATTCAGCCACGGCGCCTGCCCGGAGTGTTACGACAAAGAGATCGCACGGTTGACGACCTAACGAGCCGACAAGAGCTCCTCGATTTTCTCGCGGAGTTCACGTGGCCGGCAGGGTTTCTGCATGAAGGGCACGGACTCGACGTCAAGGCCGTGCAGCTTCATCATTTCGGGCGGGTGCCCGGAACAAAACACAACCGCGGCGTTCGGCAGATTAATCTGCAATTGGTCGGCAAGCTCCTTTCCCGACAAACCGCGCATCACCACATCAAGGAGGATAACGCGAATTTCCGGATGCTCGCGCGCCACTTGCAGCGCCTCTTCTCCGTCTCCGGCGACCAGGGCCAAGAAACCGAAGCCTTTGAGAGTTAAACCCAGAATCATGCGCATGGCCGCGTCATCGTCGATGACCAGAATGGTATGTTGCGAAGGGAGGGAAAGGATCGCGGATTGAGTTACGGCGTTACCGGTCATGCTTCGATCATTTTGTTGCGGATGGCATAGCGGACCAGGCCGGCCACGGAGTCGAGACTTAGTTTGCGCAAGATGTGGGCCCGGTGGGTTTCAGCCGTGCGCACGCTGATCCCGAGGGCATCAGCGACTCCCTTGTTGCTTCCCCCCTCCGCCAGAAGCTGCACGATCTCCCGTTCCCGTTCGGTAAGTCTCTGCCCGGCAACGTCGCCATTGGAATTTTTTTCCGAGCGGTTGATAAGATTCGCAAACAATATCTCGGAGACTTTACTGGTAAAAAACGGCTTATGCTGGGAGAGCGATTGGATGGCATCGACCAGAAACTCGTGCGCGTCAGATTTGTAGATGAAGCTCTTCGCCCCTGCCTCAAAAACTTCCCGCACGAGCTCCTCGGTTTCATGCGCTGTAAACATGAGGATCTCAGTGCGGGGCAGGCGCCGCCTGATCTGGACAGCCGCATCGAGTCCGTTGAGCTCGGGCATGCTCATGTCCATGATGACGATGTCAGGCCGGAGTTCAATCGCCTGGGTTACGGCCTCCCGTCCGGTCGCAGCCAGGCCGCAAACTTCCCACCCGGGTTGTCGCTCAATCAGGCTGCGCGTTCCGTCGCGCATCACGTCATGGTCGTCGGCAATAAGGATACGCAAAGGCAAGGTGGCAGGTGTGGTTGTCATGGTTTGTCAGGCTGATCGTTGAGAGCGTCGTGCAAGGTTCTCAGCAACGTCTCTTTGTTGTACGGCTTCGCGAGACAGGCACGGACGTTGAGGCCGGGAAGCTCCCGCGCCCCATGTTCCGGGCTGCCTAGTCCGGTGGAAGCGATAACGCGCACGTTGGGTTTCATTTTTTGCAACGTGCGAATGAGCGCAATGCCATCCATCAGAGGCATAGCCAGATCGGTCAGGACCAGTTTGATGTCGTCTTTGCGCAGCGCAAAAATCGCCAGCGCTTCCGGGGCGTCCCCGGCGGTGACCACCTGGTATCCGTGACCTTCCAGAAGTTCCCTGGCCACGTGCAGGATTAACTTCTCGTCATCGACAATCAGAAGCAGTTCTCCATTTGCTCGGGGCGCAACCGGTCTTTCACCTTCCGGCACCGTCCCCGTCGAATCGCTCTTTGCTGGGAGATAGACCTTAAAACTGGTGCCCGTGCCTATCTCGCTTTCGACGCTCAAAAACCCCCCATGGCTCTTCACGATCCCAATGACCGTCGAAAGGCCCAGTCCAGTGCCGTGGCCATGCTCCTTCGTCGTAAAGAACGGATCGAATATCTTGTCGATGATATCGCGCGAAATTCCCATGCCCGTGTCCTTGACGTGGAGAAGGACATGCGGACCCGCTTTCGCGCCCGGCGTCATACTCGCATAGTGCTCGTCTACCGGGAAATTCGCGGCGGCGATGGTCAGGGTACCGCCTGCGGGCATCGCATCCCGAGCATTTACACAAAGATTGAGCAAGACCTGGTGAAGCTGCGTCGGATCGCCCTCGATCGGCCACAATGATTGCAGGTAACTGGTCTGCACCGTAATCGCTTTGGGAAAAGTTCCGGTGGCAATCTTGGCCATGTCTTCGATGAGATGGGCGGGTTGCAGGAGCAGTCGTGCCCCCTCCGCTCCGCGGGCGAAAGTCAGCACTTGTTTTACAATATCGGCCCCGCGCTGGGCGCAGGTTTCGATGGTGGAAAGAACCATTTCATCCTCTTTCGCCATTTCGTTGCGACGCAGGACGGCGGTTCCCATCAGGATGGGAGACAGAATATTGTTCAGGTCGTGCGCTACCCCACTGGCCAGCGCGCCGATGCTCTCGACGCGTTGGGCGCGCAGGAACCGCGCTTCGAGGTCCTTCCGCTCCGTAATGTCGGTGTTGATGGAAAGAACTGACTTCGGTTCGCCTTTCTCATCACGAACCAGGGTCCAACGCGCATCAACCGTCACCGTGCTGCCGTCTTTGCAACGCTGCTGCAACTCGCCGCTCCACTTTCCCTTTTTTTCCAGCGCCACACTGGCCGCGTGAAAGGGGCCCAGCTGATCATTATAAATGTCGTTAACGTTGCGCCCGTCGACTTCCAGGGCCGTCCATCCATAGAGCCTTTCCGCGCCCTGGTTCCAAAATTGGATCTGGCCCTGAAGATCCCGAACGACGATCGCGTCAGGCGCCAGGTTGATGATATCAGCCTGCTCGCGCACGCGTTCTTCCGCTTGCCGCCGTTCCGTGATGTCGATCCCGATTCCGCAAACGAACGCAACCTCCCCGTTCCCATTCAGGATCGGGAATTTGCTGCTCAGGATCGCTCTCTTGTCGCCGGATTGCCCGATTATCTCAATGCTCTGGAGGGGCGCTTCGGTTGCGATGATCTCCTCGTCGTTGAGGCGGAGAGGGGCTGCTATCTCCGGCGGCCAAAGTTCGTCGTCCGCCTTGCCAAACCATTCCCGCCCGGGGAAGGCGACCTGGCGGCAGGCCTTGTTGGCATAAACGTACCGGCACGCGTGATCTTTGATCCAGGCATAGCCAGGAAGATTATCCATGAACAATTCGAAGCGCTGGACGCTTACGCGGGTTGCTTCCTCGGAGAGTTTCCGCTCGGTAATATCGTGCAGGACGACTTGCACCGCCGGCTTACCGTCGTGAGTGAAAGGACTGCTGGTTCCTTGCACGGCCACGGGCGTGCCATTCAGGCGGGTCCCCAAGATTTCGGTCGGCGGATTGCTTCCATTTGTTTGGCCATTCTGGGCTCGCTTGCAAATGATCTCGTGGAATTCGGGAGAAACCGTCGTGAGAAAGGATCGTCCCAGCAGTTGATCGACGTGGGCGGCGCCAAACAATTTCAACGAGGCTGCGTTGGCGAAGACGACTTCGCCGTCACAATGAACCAGGTACGCGTCCGGCGAGCGCTCGATGAGAAGCCGGTAACGTTCTTCGCTCTCGGCCAGCGTTCGTTCGGCCCGCCGGCGCTCGATCGCATACCGGATGGAGCGCTGGAGAACTTCGTCCCCCATCCGCCCTTTCACCAGATAATCCTGTGCCCCAGCCTGGACCGCTTTCAGCGCGAGAGTTTCGTCGTCTTGCCCGGAGAGCACGACGATGGGGGTCTCCGAAGCCTCACTGTGGAGTCGCAAGAACGTATCGAAGCCTTGACTGTCCGGCAAGTTCAGGTCCAGCAGCACCACATCGAAATGCTGCTCCCGCAGCCGTTCGAGCGCCGCGTCTAACTGGTCGAAATGGACCACGCAAAACTGCCCACCTTCCGCATGGGTCAACTCGTCTTCCACGATCAAGGCGTCGGAGGGACTGTCTTCGACAAGCAGGACTTTGATCATTTTCACGTCTATCATTGGCGCTCCGATGGAAGTATGACGAGGGAGAACCAAAAATCCTGGATCCTCTGGACGACTTGGGTGAATTCATCGAAATCGACTGGCTTACTGATGTAACAGTTGGCATGGAGCCCGTAGGCTTTGCCGATGTCATCCTCGGACTTCGAGGTTGTCAGGATCACGACCGGTATGTTCTTCAAATTGTCATCAGTCTTGATCTCGGCCAATACCTCCTGGCCGTTCTTGCGGGGCATGTTCAAGTCGAGAATGATCAGGTCCGGGCGGGGCGCATCGGCATACTTGCCACGCTGATTCAAAAACTCGATGGCCTCGATGCCGTCATCGGCCACATGGAGAGTGTTGAGCATTTTGGCGCCGGAAAAACCTTCTCTCGCGATGAGAACGTCGGTCGGGTTGTCCTCGACCATGAGGATGACGACAGGGCACTCTTCAAATTTGCTGTTCATAGCGGCCTATTTTGTCTCGGGTATGGTGAAACAAAAAGTAGCGCCCTGGCCGGGTTCCGACTCGGCCCAGATGCGGCCACCGTGCCGTTCGACCACCTTCTTACAAATCGCGAGGCCGATGCCGGTGCCTTGGTAGTCCTTGCGTGTATGAAGGCGCTGAAAGACCAGAAAGACGCGTTCAAAATACTGCGGCTCCATGCCGATGCCATTGTCAGCCACGGAGAATCGCCACTCGTGGTCGTTGCGCACCGCGCCGATGTGGATTTGCGGAGGACGTCCCCCCCGGAATTTCAGAGCGTTGCCTACCAGGTTTTGGAATAGCTGTGTCAATTGGGTCGCATCCCCACTCACCGTCGGCAGCGGGTCGCGGGTCACTGCGGCGCCACTCTCGGCGATCGCGACCATCAGGTTGGCCAGAGCTTCCTGGAGAACCATCTCGCAATTTGTGGAAGCGAACACCTGGGCGTGGGTGCTGATCCGGGAATAGGCCAGCAAGTCATTAATAAGAGTCTGCATCCGCTTGGTGCCATCCACGGCATGCGCGATAAACTCGTGGGCTTGTCCATCCAACCCGCCTTCATAACGCTTTTGGAGAAGTTGAACGCAACTGGCTACTGCCCGAAGCGGCTCCTGCAAATCATGCGTCGCCACATACGCGAACTGTTCCAGTTCCGCGTTGGAGCGCGCCAGCTCGGCATTGATCATGACGAGCTCGTCCGCTCGCTTGCCCTTCTCCTCGATTTGGAACGCCATCTCTTTGTTGGCCGTTTCCAAGGCCTGGTTCACCCGCGTCCGTTCCGTGATATCGCGGATGTTGCATTGAATGAAACGGGTCGCATCAACGAGATAGGCATTACTGATAAACTCGACCTCGACTCGGCGCCCGTCCTTCGCTTCCAGCGGCAGACCCTCATAGTGCAAACGATCATTTACTTGCAATTCGGCGAAGGCGCTCCTGGAGGCATCTTCACCTTTGAAAGGGCCAATCTCCCATAGCTTCCGCCCCAGAAATTCCTCTTGCGAATAACCAAGCAGCTCCTTCATGAACGGGTTCGCGTCCACCACCTGCCCGGTCTCGGCATCGAGGATGAGAATGCCATCCTGGGCCGTCTCAAACAATCGCCGGTAGCGTGCGTCCGAGAGTCGCAGTGTTTCCACTGCTCGTTCTTCTCCGGTGAAATTGTGACCGTTCGATTTGTCACGGTCGTTCATAGATTCATTTCTTCAGGCGGTTTCATGCGGAGACCAGGAGGAAGCTGTCGCTAACGGGGGTGGTTTTACTCGGCTCGTGCGGTCTGCGCTCTTCAATCACCTTCGCCGGAAGGAAGACTTGGCAGGCGGTTCCTTTGCCAAGGTCGCTGTAAACGGACATGAACCCGCCATGACTTTTTATCAGTCCAAGGTTTGTCCCCAAACCGATCCCTTTTCGTTCCAGGGAAGGATTAAAGATGGTGCCGCTGACAGGGCGGGGTGTGCCACCGCCTGTGTCGCTTACCCTGAGCATAACGTAATGGCCGAGCTTCGCTCCCAGCGTCATCGAGGCGTAGCGTTGATCGATGTTGAAATTGCGCGCGGAAATGAGAACCGAGCCGCCCTGCGGCATCGCTATGCGGGCGTTGTTGAACAGATTGAGAAGGACCCGGAGGAGTTCCGAACGATCGCCTTCGATCAACCATAGGTCGTCCGAATAGGCACTGGTGACTTCGATGGATTTCGGAAATGTCTTACGGACTTCGTCGACCGTTTCCGTAATCAAGTCACCCGGCCTAATCAGAGCGCGCTTCCCGCTTCCCGGAGAAAGGAAAGCGGACGACTCCTGAGTGCGGACGACTCTCTTCCCGTTCGTCCCGTTCTTGCCGGCTCCATTTAAAGAAGGGGCCAGTCCGTTGAGTTCTGCAATCACCTTGCCTTTGATGGCTTCTTCGCAAAGCAGCATCGGAGTAAGAAGAGTATCGACATCGCGCGCGAGTCCGCTGGCGATTTCCAGGTAGCCCTCTGTATAAAATATTACCGGCATCCGAGCTATGGCCGGATCACGGCGCAAATGGCGCATGAATTCGCCCCGGTCCAACCTCGGGGTAAGCATGTCTACAATGGCGATCTCTGGTTTCTCTTTAACCGCCGTCTCCAACGCTGCTTTCGCGTTATTTACTTCGAGGAGGTGGCAACCGCGCTGCGTTAGGATTTCCGCGATGTCGGTGTGAGTGCTCGGATCGCCATCAACAATCAGGATTTTCATCGCGTCCTCCTTTTCTGGCGGCGCGAGCTTGTCGAAAGCCCGGGGCGCGAAACTTGGTTTCGCAATGAGGTGGCGTCCATCGTGCCGATCGAAGCCGGTGTTTGTTGGAGGCGGAACATCACTTACTCATCGCTCGAAAGAGCGGAGAACGCTGCTTCCGATATCCTGAATAGTACTTAGGACAAGGCCTAGGTGGCCCCCGGCGCGAGAAAGGCGAGTTTAGGTTAAGACTCAGCGGAACTGCGGCTAAGGCGGGAGAAAGGAATTAAGCCCGAGGCGCCCTAAGCGATGAGATTGTGGCGGAGTGCGTACTCGCCCAGCTCAGCATCATTACGGACATCCAGCTTCTCCAGAATGTTGCTGTGATAGGTGCTGATCGTTTTAACACTAAGTGAAAGTTCCGCGGCGATCTCCTTGACCGCGCTCCCCCGCGCGATCCTCAGGAAAACTTCAAACTCGCGCGGCGAGAGCGATTCATGCCGCCTTGAGGCGGGGACACCGAATGACTCGGCGAACCGGCCCGCAAATGCCTGGCTAACATATTTGTCTCCTTTCAGGATCATCTGGATTGCGCGGACTATTTCCTCTGGCGTGCTGGACTTCAGGATATATCCGGCTGCTCCGGCCTTAAGGGCGCGGGCGGCAAATTCTTCTTCGGCCAACAGACTGACGATAAGAATGCGGGCGCCCGGACAGCGTTTCCTAAGATCCGGGAGCAAATCGAGTCCGCTGCGTTCCGGGTGGGTCACTCCCAGCAGGATGACATCAACGTTCACTGTCCCGCAAAGCTCCAGGGCGTTTCTGACTTTCTGCACTCTGCGAACATGCGCATTGAAGTTTTTTGAAATCACTTCTGACAGGCCAATCGCGAAAATTGGAAGGCCACTGATAATAACGAATTCGAGAGTTTTTTCCGCGGGCCGGGAAGCGGCTGGCAAGTGCTGATTCATCCGCTGGCTCCGTTTGGCTGCACCAGACCTGAGGTAGCTCCGGTTTTCATTTACATCCGGATGTCCGCGCTTTGATCTTTCCACCGGTGACTCGGTTTCCGGTTCTCCACCCGGATCGGTTTCACCAGCCTCCAGGCAAGACCCAATTTCGAGGTGACCTGGTGGATGTCTTCAAAGTCGATCGGCTTGACGAGGTAGGCCTCGACCCCCAGCCGCCCGCATTCCGCAAGATTCCGATCGCGCATGGAACGGGTCAACACGATCACCGGAATCTTCTTTGTCAGCTCGTCGACCCTGATCCGTTGGAGCACCTCGAGGCCGCTTTTGTTTCGCAGGTCCAGGTCCAGCAGGATGAGGTTGGGAAAGGCCGCATAGGACCGGTGCAGATAAGGGCCGGTGGCGAAAAGGAATTCGAGCGCGGCCGCTGCGTCGCGGACGATGTGGAGAGGATTGATGATCCGCGCCCGTTCAAATGCGCGGACGGCCAGTTGCAAGTCGTGCGGGTCGTCTTCCACGAGCAGCACCTCGACGACGTCGCTCGATTCGCCAGCATGGCTCGCCCGGTCGAACAGGACCGAGATCGGAAGTTCCAGCGCATCGGCGAGCCTCTCGACGGTGGCGATCGAGGGATTGCGAGCGCCGCGTTCCACGTCCGAGACATAGGTCCGGTGCAGTCCCGCACGCTCAGCGAGCTGTTCCTGGGAGAGCCCAAGGGCCGACCTTTCGGTCTTTATGGCAACGCCAAGTGTGGTTTTCAAATCAAGGGCGAAGGTTATCAATAGGAAGACCTCCTTCTATCCTCCACTGACGATGAGTGACGCTGATGATCGTCGACATAGAGGGAACGAAGTTGATCGCAGACTGTTTCGTCCAGAATGCGACTTGGTAAAGTAGGTGAACTCCTACAGGCCGGTTTCTTGGGGAAACGGTCATCGCTTCACCGTCCACCTGCCCCTTGCCGGGTGCCATTAGGAAGAACCCTAAGGGACACGGGAAAAAACCTTAGAAAGCGCCAGGCCAAAATGCCCGAATGAGGCGCTGGTCGTTAGGTCTCCGATGAAACCAGACCGGACCTGATCGCATATCGAACCAGGCCAGGGACGTTGTGAATATTCAGACGCGCCATGAGCTGGAGGCGGTGCGCTTCCACGGTCTTGACACTGACATCAAGCGCACCCGCGATCTCCTTTGTGTTTTTTCCTTCGGCGATAAGCTGGAGGATTTCGCGCTGGCGGGCGGTGAGTTGTTCGATGGGACCGTCTTCTCCAGCAGCGCGCTGGAGATAGCTTTCCACCACCGTGCGTGAGACTGAAGGGCTGAGATAGGTCTTGCCTTGCGTGACCGCCTTGATGGCCAGCTCCAGCTCCTCCGCAGCGGCTTCCTTGAGCATGTAGCCCGCGGCGCCACAACGCAGCGCCCGCAACACGTACTCCTCGTTCGCATGGCCGGAAAGGATCAGCACTTTGACGCTCGGGAAATCCTTCACGATCCGCGGCAGAGCTTCGAGCCCACCCAATCCGGCCATCGAAATATCCAGGAGGATCAAATTCGGCGCGCTCTTCTTGATCAGTTGCAACGCCTCGCGGCCATTATCCGCTTCTGCCACTACTTCGATCCCGGGCAGCCTTTCCAGAAGCGCGCGGATGCCGGCGCGCACCAGCGCGTGGTCGTCCGCCAAAACAACGCGAATGGCGCTCACGAAATTTCCGCGCTGGAGGAAGGTTCACCATTCGGCAGCGGGAACCACGCCCGAATTTCCGCGCCCTGGCCGGGAGCGGATCGAATCTCGAGACCGCCGCGCACGAGCAACGTCCTTTCCCTCATGCTCACCAAGCCGAGGGTGGAATGCTGCGTGAGCTTTTGCTGAATGGCGGCGGGATCGAAGCCCTTGCCGTCATCGCGCACAATCAACCAGAGACGCTCCGCCTCACGCCGCACTTCGACGGCGACGCTCTTCGCGCCGGCGTGGCGAATGATGTTTGTGATCGCTTCCTGCGCCACCCGGAAACAGGCCGTTTGGGCATCGGGATCGATCTCCAGGCCATCCACCTTGGCGGTAAAGGTCACGCGCAATCCCGCGCGTTGCGCCTGCTGATCCACGAGCCAGCGCAAGGTGGGCGCGAGTCCCAGCTCGTCGAGCAGGGGCGGGCGCAGATCGAGCGAAAGCTGCCGCACCTGCCTGAGCAAGCGATCGAGAAGCTGGATGCTATCATCGAGCCGGCCGGTGACTTGGGCCGGCACATCCGGCGCGATGATCTTCAAATTGATCATCGCGGCGGTGAGAGTCTGGCCGATCTCGTCGTGTAACTCCCGGGCCAGGTGCCGGCGTTCCTCTTCCTGGATCTGAAAGAGCTGGCGCGAAAGGATCCGAAGCTGGCGATTCGCTTTGTGCAAGGCTTCTTCCGCTTCTTTGCGCTCCGAGATGTCGCTCATCGCGCCAAGCGCACCTAAAGGCTTCCCCTTGGCATCGCGGATGATGTAGGCGCGATCGTGGATTACGGCAAAAGTGCCGTCCTTGCGGCGGAACCGGTATTCAAAAGAGCAGGCATTGCCTCCGCTGGCAATCGTATCCTGAAACTTTGAAAGAACGTTCCCCTGGTCGTCCGGATGGAGTCGCTCTTCCCACCAGGTGACGCTGGAATCCAATTCCTGTGCGGAATATCCGAACGCCCTTTTGAAGCCGACGCTGCGCGCCATGTTACGGGTGACCATGTCCCACTTCCAAAGGTAGTCGGCTGTTGCTTCCATGAACAGCCGCATTTGCTCCTCGCTGTCTCGCAGGGCCTCCTCCGCCTGTTTTTGGGAAGTAATGTCTTCGGCGATGCCGGCGACACGGATGAGTTTCCCCGTCTGATCCAGGACTGGAAAAGCACGACTGCGAATCCAGCGGAGGGAGCCGTCCGGCCGAACGATCCGATAGGTGAGATCGCGCCGACCGTCGACCGAGTGTAACCGTTCGTCTTCGGCAATACGCTCACGGTCGTCCGGATGAACCGAATCCATCCAGGACATTGGCGCTGCATACAGACTCTCACACGAGCGGCCCCATATTTTTTCGTAGGCCGGGCTGACATAGTGGATCACCGTTTCTTCCGGATTACATAGCCAGAAGACCGCGCTGATATTCTCGGCCACCTGGCGAAAGCGTGTTTCACTTTCGCGCAACGCTTCCTCAGCCTGAATTCGGTCGGTAATGTCTACGCCGGCCCCGGCAACCATGACCACCGAGCCATCCTGATCAAAGATCGGAAACTTGCAGACCATCATGGAGGTTTCCTCGCCACTCGCCAGAGATGGTTCTACCGTTTGCACGGCGTTTCTCGTAGCAATCACCAGCTGGTCGTTGGCGCGGTAAGCAGAGGCAATTCCCGCCGGCCAAAGTTCCGCGTCTGTCTTCCCGATTACGCCCGAGTGATACGCGTCCAATTCCCATTCCTTTTTGTTTACCCACACATACCGGCCTTCGATGTCCTTCATCCAGGCGAAGCCCGGCATGTGGTCCATAAACGCAGCGAAAAGCCTCTCACTGTTACGCAACGCTTCTTCGGCGCGCTTGCGATCTTCAATATCGGTATTCGTCCCGTACCATCTGACGATCCGTCCTTGCGGGTCGCGCAGGGGGACGCCAAGAGACAGGAACCAGCGATACCTCCCGTCAGTTCCACGATGCCGTTCTTCTTGTTCGTAAGGAGTTCCACTTGCCACCGACGCGTGCCAGGCCGCAAGCACCCGATCCCGATCGTCGGGATGAACCATCGTCTGCCAGCCATACCCCCGGACGTCTTCGAGCTCTAGTCCCGAGTAAGAGCGCCAACGCTCGTTGCAATAATCAGTGGCGCCGTCCGGTGGACTGCTCCAGATCTGATGCGGGATTGCATCGATCAGCGCTCGCGACTGCATTTCCGCTTGTTTGCGATCCTCAATATCGGTACTCGTTCCGTACCACGTAACGATGTTTCCCTGCTCGTCGCGCAGTGGCACAATGCGGATCAGAAACCAGCGATATTCCCCGTCCGCGCGGCGCAAGCGCATTTCATCCTCGTGCGGGTTTCCGGCAGCCCTGTTCGGATGCCATTTCTCCACGGCTCTCGGGAGGTCTTCTGGATGAACTATGCGCTTTGAATCTTCAAGTGCTTCCTCCAGAGACAGGCCAGTGTATTCTATCCAACGCTGATTGACGAAATCGACCGCGCCGTCGGGTCGAAGGCTCCAGGCCATCGTGGGAATTGTGTCGATGACCAGCCGAACGCGATCTTCGGCCTGCTTGACCGCCTCTTCCGCGAGTTTGCGCTCTGCGATTTCAGATCGGAGCGCCTCATTGCTGGCGGCTAGCTCTTTGGTTCGTCCTTCGACCTTTTGTTCCAGCTCTTCATTGAGTCTCTTTATTTCCGCCTTGGCGTCCTTCAACTCGGGAATTTCGATCATTTCCCAGCTTCCCTTCCGCCTGGCGACCGCTAATTGATGGATGTGGGCCAGATCAAAGACCTGATCTCCTGAACTCGTGCTGAGCGGGTACGTGCACAAGATGATGCTCCGTTGATCGGCGATCATCGCATTGACCCGTTTTTCGTAGTCACGAAAATCTATCCAATCATCGTTTTGGATCCAGCCCGCATCTCCTGACGCTCTCAATCCGGCATAGCCGTTCGTCGATATCTGGTTCAATTTTTCGCCCCAGGACCGGAGGACTCGTTGCGGATCCCAGCGTCCGTCGCGGAGATACCATTCATCGGGGCTGTAGATTTCGAGGGCGCCCTTGGCAAGATGGCGCTCGAGATCGGGAACCGCCTGCGCCAGGGCATGCTTTGCTTCTTCCGCGCTCAGAGCCTGCGAAACCACCCAGACGCAAAACTCTTTGCTCTCGAGGCCCGCTTTGAAATAGGGCACGAGCGTTTCGAGCAGATCCTCCTTCGTTTCGTAGAAGGAGCAAAAGTGTGTGCCCCAACGCACATCACCGATAACGCTAATTCCCGTTTCTCTAAGCTCGCTCGCAGTCGATTCGATTCTCATAACGGCAGGTCAAGACGCTCCCAACCGTCTTGAGTAACAGATCGCCCGGTTCCAGAAAAGCCTTTGTCACTCCCGCCAGGCTTCACTTCATACACCTCCAAACGAAAGATGACCACCTAGGGAATTCCTGATGCCGGCAAGGCGCCCTCCGCGGTGCTCAGGGGCAAAAGAATCTCGACAGTCGTCCCTTCGTCAGGGATTGAGCTGATCTGCGCACTGCCACCGGCAAGAGCTGCTCGCTCCTTTATTCCGAGCAAACCGAGGCTGGCGCCCTGCTCAGCGCGCGCCTTCGCTGCGGCTACATCAAACCCCTTGCCGTCGTCGCGCACCAGGAGACGCAACGAAGATTCGGAGGGGCGCAGTTCCACAGTCAAAGTCTTCGCGCGCGCATGCCGCACGACATTGGTGATGGCCTCCTGCGCGAGACGGAAGCACGCAATCTGAATATGCGGCGGAACGTCATCCGAGGGACGATCGGCGGAAAATTTCACTTTCAGGCCGGCGCGCTCCGCCTGCTGGTTTACGTACCAACGCAACGCGGGGACTAATCCAAGGTCGTCGAGGAGCGGCGGCCGCAAATCGAGTGAGATCTGCCGCGTCTGCTGAAGAAGCCGGTCAAGGATGGTCGCGTTCTCATGCAGGCGCGCGGCGAGACCGGATGGCACCGCCGCTCGGAGCATGTCGGTGTTGATCTTGGCCGCGGTGAGAGCCTGTCCTATCTGGTCATGCAGTTCGCGCGAGAGATGCCGCCGCTCAATCTCATGCGCTTCCTCCAGGCGGCGGGAAAAACTGCGGATCACCGTGGTTTGGTTTTGCAACCGATCCGCAAGCGATGTTAACAGGACCACGATCAGGACCATCACATTCGCGCCTCCGATTCCGATAATGCCGAGATCGGTGATGGGGACCGCGTGGGAGAAATCCGGTGGAACGTTAGATCGCATGAAACTCACGGCCGCCATGGCGATATAATGCATGACGGAAATCGCCGCGCCGAGCAGGAGCGCGCTTCCAAATTTCCGTGCTTTACGGCCGACGCTGCCATCCCGGAAGAAAAACATTAGCCAGAGCGACAGGAGCGAAAATCCCACGGCGGCCAGCGCGGAAAGCGCCACAATCACCGGGGAATAATGGTGCATCGCTTCCAGGCGCATCGAATCCATTCCGATGTAATGCAAAGCCACAATCCCGCCTCCCATAAAAACGCTGGCGGCAACACCGCGCCCAAAACGGAGCTTGCGCTGGCTGACCACGAAAAGGCCCACGAGAGAGGCGCAGAGACTGGCCAAGTAAGACAGGAAAGCTGTGGGCCAGTCGTACAGGACCGGGATTGGCAACCGCAAAGCCAGCATTCCGGTGTAATGCATCGACCAGGTCCCGACGGCCATCGCGATAGCGCCGCCGATCCGCCAATAGAGTCGGGCCCGGTTGTGGGAGGCGGTGACTCGTTCCGCCAGCTCCATCGTGCAGTACCCGCCCATGACACCGATCAGGACCGATAACGCTACAACCCAGGAATCGTAATAGCCGACAATGCGGTCGCCTGGGATCATGGCGTAGTCCCTTGGATCAACGGGAAAGCGGTCTTGATCGCGGCCAATAGCTTCCCGCTGCCGCCCGCACATCGGCCTGGCACCCACCGCAGCTCGCTTTGGGGACCATGATCCATAGATTCTACGCCGCGACGGTCTTTTTCAAAACATCTTCTGCCACCTTGAACCGCAAGAGGATGTCCACGGTTGTCCCTTGCCTCGCCTTGCCGCAGCGCCTCCTCCGTCTCCTTTCGGTCTTCAATTTCGGCCCTAAGCCGCTCGGTTGTCTCTTCAAGCTTCTTAGTTCACTCAATGTAGAAGTAACAGAAGTGCGTTCCCCAGCGCACGTCCCCGATGACGCTGATGCCCGTTTCTCTCAGCTTACTCGCTGTCGATTCGATTATCATGGCCGCCGATCAAGAGCTCCCAACCGTTCCTGAATAACAGATCGCCTAGTTCTACAAAAGCCTTTGTCACTCCCCTCCCGACTTCCTTTCGCTCGTCGTCTGCGTCGCCATTGCACTTTCCGCGATGTCCACGGGCAAAAGAATCTCAACAGTCGTACCTTCGCCGGGGGACGAGCTAACGTGGACCCCGCCGCCGGCTAGAGCAGCTCGCTCCGTTAGGCCGAGCAAACCGAGGCTGGCGCCCTGCTCGGCTCGCGCCTTCGCGGCGGCGACATCAAACCCCTCGCCGTCATCGCGCACAATAAGATGCAAGAAAGTATCCGCGCGGCGCAGCTCCACCATCAACGTCTTCGCATCAGCATGCCGCACTACGTTGGTGATCGCCTCTTGCGCGAGACGAAAGCAGACTATCCGGATATGCGGCGGAACGTCGTCCGCGAGAGGATCAGCGGAAAATTCTGCTTCCAATCCGGAGCGCTCCGCCTGCTGGTTTACATACCAGCGCAGCGCAGGGACCAGGCCAAGGTCGTCCAGAAGCGGCGGCCGCAAATCGAGCGAGATTTGTCGCGTTTGCTGGAGGAGCCGGTCGAGGATGGTGGCGTTCTCGTTCAACCGCGCGGCGAGATCGGGTGGCACTGCCGCCCTGAGCATTTCCGTATTGATCTTGGCCGCGGTGAGAGTCTGGCCGATCTCGTCGTGCAATTCCCGCGCGAGGTGCCGGCGTTCTTCCTCCTGAATCTGGAACAGCCGGTGAGAGAGAAACCGCAATTGATGATTCATCTCTTCCAATTCTTTCGCCGCCTGCTTGCGCTCGGTAATATCCTGAAAGCAATTCATAGCTCCTATCAGTTCCCCCGCACCATTCCTCAAGGGAGCAATATTCACCAGGACCGTTAGGCACGATCCGTCGGGCCGCTCGATCACTACTTCCAGATCGCGAGCCGGGACTCCGGTCCGGAGCACCTCCGCCATTTTCGATTCCTCGTGGGGCACAAGCTTCCCCTCGGGAGAATAAAGGCGCAAAGAGGCACAATAACGCTGAGCTGTGTCCCCTAATTTTGGCTCGCGTCCCCATAATTCCACGGCGCGATGGTTGTAGCTTTGGATTATCCCCGACGTGTCGCACACATAGACCGCTACAGGCATCACTTCCACCAACCGGCGAAAGCGCTCTTCACTCGCTCGTAATGCTTCTTCGGCCTCGATGCGTTCGGTGATATCAACGCCGGCTCCGCCCACCAGCGCGACGGCGCCGGCCTTGTCGAAGATGGGGAATTTGCTCCCCGCCATATAGCGGTGTTTCCCTTCCTGCTGATAATGCTCAAGCGTTTGGAGCGGCTTTTTCGCGGCGATCACCTGCTGATCGTTCGCTCGATACTCGGCTGCGAGATCAGCCGGCCAAATCTGCGCATCCGTTTTTCCAAGGGACCGATATCCGGGCAACCCTCTGACCATCTCATTGACATACACATAGCGGCCTTGGAGGTCCTTCATCCATGCATAGCCGGGCAGATTGTCCATGAATGCCGCGAAGCGTTCCTCGCTTTGCCGCAGCGCCCCCTCGACCTCCTTACGTTCTTCAATCTCGGCTCTAAGCCTCTCGGTTGTTTCCTTAAGCTTCTTAGTTCGCTCAATGACTCGTTGCTCCAGTTCCGCATTGAGTCGCTGTATTTCGCTTTTCGCCTGCCTTAGCTCAGGGGTTTCGACAATCTCCCATTTCCCCTCTCGCCGGACGATGGCAAGCTGGTGTGTATCAACCACGTCAAAGATTTGAGCCGCGCTCGAACCGGATAACGGATAGCTGCACAACACGATCATCCGTTGACCGGCAAGATTTTGGTCAAGTGTTTTTTCGTATTCAGAAAAGGCTTCCCAGTTCTCTGGCGTTAGCCAGGCCTCGTTGCCGTTAGCTCTCAATCCGGCATAACCTCTTGCGCGTGCATCGGCGAGCTTTTGGCTCCATCCACTGAGGACTCGCTCAGCGATGAAAGCGCCGTCTTTGAGATACCAGTCCGTATGCGGAATGATTTCTATCTGGTCCGCCGGGGAATCTCGTTGACGAGAAGACAGGAAACGAGTGTGCGGAATAATTTCTATATGGCCCGCCTGCAAATATCGATCGGCATCAGGAACAACTTGTCTCAAAGCATCTCGCGCTTCTTCTTCACCGAGCGGATCAGAAACCACCCAGATACAGAACTCGTTGTTTTCCAATCCCGCCCGGAAGTATGGAATCAAAATGTCGAGTAAGTCTTCTTTAGTCTCGTAAAAATGGCAGAGGTGCGCACCCCAGCGAACATCACCGACAACGCTGATGCCGGTTTCTCTCAGTTCGCTCGCGGGCGATTCCATATCATGGCAACCGATCAAGAAGCTGCGCGGCTCTGGAATAACAGATCGCTTCGTCGGACAAAAGCTTTAATCACTCCTCGTTCCACGTCATCTGGTTGGTGCGGTGCGGCGCTCTTGCCTTATCCGCGCCATCTAGGGGCAAGAGGATCTCAATTCTTGCGCCTTCGCCTCGGGCAGAAACAAGGCGGGCCCGGCCTCAGACAAGAGCCGCCCGCTCCTTTAGTCCTAACAAACCAAGGCTCGCTCCCTTTTGAGCGAGCACTTCCGCTTTGGACACGTCGAACAAACCGCCTTCATCCGCCTCGCGGAGTCGGCGGCTTTTTAGCGGTGACAAAACGCCGGGAAGGCATCACGCCTCGACGATGCGGTTGCGAACGGCGTAACGAACCAAGCCCGGCACATCGTGAATATTTAGGCGCGCCATGAGTTGCAGGCGATGCGCCTCGACTGTCTTGACGCTGATATCGAGGGTGGATGCGATTTCCTTGGTGTTCCTGCCTTCGACAATCATTTGCAGAATCTCGCGCTGACGCGCAGTCAGCTGTTCCAGCCTACTCAGCTCGCCGTCGGTCCGTTCGAGGTAACTATCGATTATGACGCGGGAAACAGAAGGGCTGAGATAGGTTTTACCTTGGGCAACCGACCTGATCATCATCTCCAACTCCGCCGTCGCCGCATATTTCAACATGTAGCCGGAGGCGCCAGAGCGGAATGCGCGACTCACGTACTCCTCCGTCCCATAGGCGGAGAGCATCACCACTTTTGTCCCCGGAAAATTTTTGGCGATTCGTGGCAATGTCTCGAGACCGCCGAGGCCTGGCATCGCGATATCCATCAGGACAAGGTTCGGCAGTTCCGACCTGACAAGTTCCAGCGCCTCGCGGCCGTTACTCGCTTCCCCCACCACTCTCACTCCCGGCATTTTCTCGAGTAAGGAACGAATGCCAGCGCGGACGAGCTCATGATCTTCTGCGAGCAAAACACGGATCGAGCGCATTTCTTTCTTCATGGGGGACGCGACGACCACGATTTTGGCAAAAGCTATTTTCAGGCCACACATGCCTCAAAGATCAATACGATATCCTCCGGGCAATGTTTGACCGTCCTGCTTATTGCCGGGGCCGCACAAGCTGCGTGACCGGTCGGACCGCTGGCTCGGATGCTCGAAGATTTCCGTCCGCCGCGTTTAAAGTTCCAAACGGAAGCGCGAACAGAGAGTTCATGAATTGACGCTGGGCGCGATCCTTCTATGATTCGAAATCCGCCAAACCATCGGCCTCGTCGATCCGCGCGTCATTCCTGCAGCGCTAATCTGGATCAACGTCGGACTCCGATTGCCGAGACTCACAGACTCACGCCACCGACTTCGCCGTTCCGGACTAGAGTCTCGCGAAACTGACGCTGCCGTCAGGGCAATACGTGAAACTCCAATTTCCGCTTTTAGCGATCCTGGCGATTGCGTTCCATTGAATGCTTGCAGGAACTTCATCCGGGCAGAGCACCCGCAATTCCTCGCAACCGACAATGCTTACGCCGTGTTCCTGAATCTCCTGTCGGACCATTTCGACTTGGGATTTCAGCGTCGGGCGGTCGTTCCGCACGTCTTGGGTGAGCGCGTCCAGACGCTCAAGATAACGTATTCCCGCAATAAAGCGATGATTTCCTCTACCCCGTAGCGACAAAATTGCCGCGCGTCTATCTCGTAGGCTTTGGCGTCCGCTTTGGCGCTGGGTTAGCCGGGGTCTCGCAGCAAGGCTCTTTCTCAATCTTGCCGCTCGCCTTGCGCTTGTACGTTCCTTCCTTCTGTTTGACGCACATGGTTTCCTTCGGGTCGAGGCCGAATGCCATTGAGGCGAAAGTGAGCAGCGCGAGGCTAGGTAGGAATCGCATCCTGCAAACTTACCTCAGACCCTCAATCTTATCCGATCTTCATGGCAGGAAGCATTGCGCGTATTGACGCTGCGCGCAGAGCCTCTATGATTCGCGGGACGGCGAAGACCACCAATTCCTCGGCGCTGATTGACACGCGCGTCATTTATTGCGGCGATAATCTCGATCAGGTACGTAAGCTGCCGGAGAGCTGCGTCGAGATGATCTACATCGACCCGCCGTTCAATTCGAACCGGAGCTACGAAGTCTTTTGGGGCGAGACGAAAGAGAAACGCAGCTTCGAAGATCGGCACGAATGGACCAAGGCTTACATCGAGTATATGCGTCCGCGCTGCGTCGAGCTGCATCGCGTGCTCAAGAAAACCGGCAGCTTTTATTACCACTGCGACTGGCACGCCAGCCACTACGCAAGGAAACCGCCTTTCTGCCCGAGGCGGCCGAGGCTCCGGGCGCGAGCACCGGGCGTCCAGCCTCCCTCTCCGCCCCTCTTCTCGTTGAAATCCACTTCGCAGATTCATTGACGCCGCCCGCGACTGCTGACTAACTTCCGGCGTGCCAGCCAAACTCTCGGCTCTTTTCGTCCTGCTCGCCCTCGCCTCCACTTCGTTCGGCATCGACCCAAAAGAAACGATGTGCGTGAAGCAGGAGGACGGAACCTACAAATGTAAGGCGAGCGGAAAGATTGAGAAAGAGCCTTGCTGCGATACCCCTACTAATCCAGCGCCGAAGCGGACGCCGAAGCCGAAAAAATAAGCGGCGTTCATCGCCCGGCCTAACCGGCCATTTTCCCGCTTTCCTCCGTGCACCTGCGGCAGGCTGCGGCGCGCCGCATTCCGAGACGAGGCGAAACTCGGCAAACGGCGGCGAGGCTTGGCTAGAGTCCGCTGATTCGGCGCCGATTCCGGGGGATGAGCGCAAATCCTGATTACTACGGGGCGGTTATTTCGCCGCGCGAGTGATCAACGCGAAGGGATTGCTTTGGAACAACGGGCCTTCCGCATTCGCCGGAGCTGGGTGACGCCGAGGGCGCCGAAAGCCAGCGCGGTCGCAAACCAGGTGCTCGGTTCGGGGACCGGAACTACTTCACCGTCCAAATCGTTCGCGTAACCGGCCCAGCCAAGGAAGGTCGTCCCGGAATCAGAGTAGAAGGCGATTTGGCTTAGCTGCTCGGCCGTCAGGCCGGTCGCATCGGTGCCGAAGTAGAGTTGATCGGTGCCGTTGCCGGCTCCCGGGGTGCCGCTCCAGTTGTAGATGCTTAGGGTCCCGGTCCACGTTTGCGCGTTGCTATTAGCGAACGCGATCACACTCGCTCCTCCGCCCAAATCGATAACGGAATTACTCGAGAGCGTGACTGCTCCCATCCCCGGGGTCACCGTGCCGCCGGAAAGACCGTGCTCGCTGAGTCCAGCCGTGTTAAAGGTGCCGCCGTTCAGCGTCATCGTGCTGTTATCATTTATTCTATCCGTCGTAGGACTTCCCGATGCGCTCAAGAGGAGCGTGCCGCCCAGGTTGACTACGATACTGGAAGTGCCACCGAGCGCCCCCGGTGCTGCCGCACTCAAGGTGCCTCCATTGATGGTCGTGACGCCGGTGTAGGTGTTAGTCCCGGCAAGGGTCAGTGTTCCCGCGCCGGTCTTGGTCAACCCGATCGTTCCGCTAACACTGCCAGTGATCAGCAAGCCGGCTGCGTTATAGACGGCGATCGTTTGAGACGACCCGCCGAGGGCCAGATTACTATTAATCGTGGCAAGGCCTGCTCCGCTGTTGATCGTTATTCCTGTGGTCGCGCCGGTTCCGTTGATCGAGAGGGTGTGGGAGCCGGAGATCGTGACGGCGGCCGAATCGTTAACGGTGAGACTCGAAATGGTGGCATCGATATCGAGAACCGTATTTTGATGTTGCGACAGAGCGCCAGTCGTTGAGAAAACGACATCGGCGCCGGGAGCCAGAGACGAGGAGGTGGCGCCGCTGGCATCGGGCGACCAATTTGCGCCGGACCAGAGATTGCTCGCATCGCCCTTCCAAACGCTTCCCGTGTTAAAGCCATTGATGGTATTGGTGTCCAGGGTGACGGCGGCATTGATCGCGATAGCTCTGCCATTGAGGGTGGCTCCGCTATTAACGGTGATGCTTTGATCGGCCAGGATGTTTCCGGTAAATGTGCTGCCCACGCCGATGGTAGCGGAAGTGCCGACCTGCCAGAAAATGTTAACCGTGTTGCCGTTCAGGAGGGTGATATTGGAAGAAACGGCGGTGGTGAGGGTGGTGCCGATTTGGAAATGGAAGGCGGCGTTTGGGTCGCCGCCGGTGTCCAGAGTAAGTATTCCGCTCAACGCGGCCGCGGTAGCGAAATAGTAGACGCCGGGAGTAAGGGTCATGCCTCCCAGGTTCTGTCCCGATAGGTTGGTGGTGAACGTCTCGCCGGCGAGCTGGTTGTAAGCCGTGAAGGCATCGGCATGAGCTTGGGTGGCGAGCGCGTCGCCGATGTGAATCGACCCGCCGACAATGGTTCCAGGTGGAAAACCGGTCACCGAAACCCCAGGGCTGAGCGCGAGATTCCCGATGACCTTCGTCGGACCTGCATTGGTAACGGTTGAGGCGCCCAGGATAGTAATCTTCTCCGCCTCACCGAGCCAAATTGGTGGGGGGGGCAGCGCGGACGCGGAGGCAGCGAGAAGCAGGAAAACAGCTGATGCCGCCGTCCGTGCCGCGACCAAACGGCGCGCCAATTTCTTAGGTGCTGAGTTGTTTATCACGCGTCAGATACAGCAGTGCCAATGCTCCACATCAGCGCGGCGACTATGGGATTTCTTCAAGGAGAACTACTGATTCGCGACCAGTTAGGATAACTTTGCCGGCCTCACTTCTCCACCATGGGCGACGTCTGTCTTCTCCGCTCTCATCAGGCGTCTCGCGATCCAAAATCGGTAGTAACCGCGAGCCCACACGCACGCACCGTGCTCGAAACAGAACTTATTATGCTTAATCAAATCGCCTCACTTCGTCTTGGGCTTGTCGCCGGGATCCTCCTCGCCTTTGCTGCCTTGGCCACTTTTTCTCCTCAAGCTTACGCGCAATCCCTCGGAACGGCCGAGAACTTCGCCGTCCTCGGCGCTTCCACCGTGACCAATACCGGCGCCAGCCAGATTTCCGGCAGCGTAGGAGTCAGTCCCGGCACTGCTATCACCGGCTTCGGGCCCGGCGTTATCACAAATGGCGCGCTCCACCCCGGTGACGCCGTAGCAACACAGGCCCACGCTGACTTCGCCACCGCTTACGATGACTTTGCCGGCCTAGCTTCTCCACCTGCCAATAACATGAGTGGGGTTGATCTCGGCGGCAAAACGCTGACCCCGGGCGTTTATCGTTATGATACCTCCGCAAACTCAGCCGGCGCCCTCACCTTTGATGCGCAAAATGATCCTACGGCCCGTTTCGTTATTCAAATTGGTACCACGCTCATCACGTCGAGCGACTCTTCGGTTGTCCTGATCAATGGCGCGGACGCCCGGAATATTTACTTTCAAGTAGGCACCTCAGCAACGCTCGGCGCGGGCAGCAGTTTCATCGGGAACATCCTTGCTCATACTTCTATCACGACCGTAAGCACCACGGCGGTGACTGGCAGATTGTTAGCTTTGGTCGGGGCGGTGACGCTGGACACCAACAATGTTACCAGCCCGGGCTTGTCTGCCACGCCAACACCTACTCCCACCCCAACTCCTACTCCTAGCCCCACTCCAACTGCAACCCCGACTTCGACTCCAACTGCAACTCCGACCGCAACTCCGACCTCGACTCCAACTGCAACCCCGACTTCGACTCCAACTGCAACCCCGACTTCGACTCCGACCGCAACCCCGACTTCGACTCCCACTGCGACCCCGACTTCCACGCCAACTGCAACCCCGGCTTCGACTCCGACTGCAACCCCGACTTCCACGCCAACCCCGGCCTCGACTGCTACACCAACCTCCACGCCCACGCCGCAGCCGACTCCCCTCCCGAGTTCGACGCCTCAGCTACCCCCCGCTCAGCTGTTGAATATCTCCACGCGGCTGAAGGTCCAGACGGAGGATAACGTCATGATCGCTGGCTTCATTATCACTGGCAACGCGCCCAAGAAAGTGATCGTGCGTGGAATAGGACCATCGCTCCCCGGCTTCAACGATCTCTTAGCCGACCCTATCCTCGAGCTGCGCGGTCCTGACGGCTCGCTCATCATAAGCAATGATAACTGGAAAGAGACCCAGCAAGCGGAAATTCAGAACAGCACCCTCGCGCCTACCAACGACCTGGAAGCGGCGATCGTCGCCACGCTGCCGCCTGCTAATTACACCGCCGTCTTACGGGGAAAGAATGGGACGACAGGAATCGCGCTAGTCGAAATGTATGATTTGGACGCGGCCTCCGATTCGAAACTGGCTAACATCAGCACGCGCGGTTTTGTTCACACCGGCGCAGACATCATGATTGCCGGTTTCATTTTCGGGAACGGAGCCGCCAACGAAAAAGTCGTTATTCGGGCTATGGGACCATCGCTCACCGGCATTGCCGATCTCCTGGCCGATCCGACGCTTGATCTGCATGACAGCAACGGCACCCTCCTCATCTCCGATGACAACTGGAAAGATGACGCTACCCAAGCCGATGAGATCAGAGCCGTTGGGATGGCGCCGCAAAACGACTTCGAGGCTGCGATCATCACGACTCTGCCTCCGGGGGCCTATACGGCGATCGTAGCCGGAAAGGGTGGCGGCACCGGTGTCGCCGTCGTGGAAGTATATCACCTTAAGTAATAACCGCAGAGCTCCAGGAGCTTCGCTCGACATCGGCCCACGCTCAACGCGTGGGCCGTTGCGTTGCAGATGTGGCCAGAGAAGTCCGTCTCGACGCGTAGTTCCCGCAGCACGTCACCGCACAAGCCATGCTCCTAAAAGGCAGCATGAGCAAGAACCGCGTTCTGATTGTGGACGATGATGCGAACCTTTCGCGGCTCTCCGGCATGATCCTCGAAAACTCGGGCCAGTACGAGGTGATGATCGTCAATGACTCCGAGCGCGCGTTGCCCGCGGCCGTTCAGTTCCAGCCCACGGTCATGCTGCTTGATGTCGACATGCCAGGGAAGACCGGCGGTGATCTGGCGAGCGACGCCTCGATGGATCCGCGCCTGCGCAACGTCCCGATCCTTTTCCTGACCGGTCTCCTCCGCCGCGAGGAAACTCTCGCCGGGCCCATCGAAAGCGGCGGCCGCCAATTTCTCGCCAAGCCGGTCGATTCGGCGCAGCTCCTCGCCGCGGTGGCTGGCCTTCTTCCTCGCACGGGAGGGAACTGAACATCGGCTCACGGGAGCAACCTCAGCCATGACTGAAGCGACTATAAAGGAAGCCCGGATTCTCATGGTAGATGACGATGTCTCCAGCACCTGCCTGATGGCGAACTTTCTAAATCGGATCGGCTACTCACGGCTCAAGGGCCTCAATGATTCGACGCGGACCTTTGAGATCATCGAGACGTTCAGGCCCGATCTGATTCTCCTGGACCTGGCCATGCCGAATATTACCGGCTTCCAAGTGCTCGAGGAATTGCGGAGCAATCGCCGGAACGAAGACCAGGTTCCCGTGCTCGTCCTGACCGGCGACCCGAGTTCTGAAAACAAACGGCGGGCGCTGGCTGCCGGCGCGACCGATCTGTTAGTGAAACCGTTCGACGCTTCGGAAGTGAGCATGCGAATTCGGAACCTTCTCCAGGCGCATTTCCTCCGGCTGGAAATTCAAGACCAGAATCATTTGCTCGAGGAGCGGGTGCGCGAGCGCACTTCCGAGCTTGAATCGGCGCTCTCGGATTTGAACGCCGCGCAACGGATGCTCGTGCAACACGAGCGCCTGAGCGCTTTTGGCGAAATGGCCGGCGGCGTGGTGCACGATTTCAGTAACGCCCTCATGTCCATCATCGGTTACAGCGAAATGCTGATCACCAACCCAGGCGCGCGAGCGAATGAGGCGACGGCGCTCGAGTATTTGCGCATCATTAACACCGCTGGCCGCGACGGCGCCCATGTCGTGAGCCGGTTGCGCGATTTCTACCGGCCCCGTGGCGCCGCGGATCTTTTCGAACCGCTGGACTTGAGCGAAATCGGGTTGCAATCGATCGCTCTCGCCCAGGTCCGTTGCAGCAACCGCGCCAGTGACCGGAACATCGGTTTCGAAACCGAGCTGGAAAGTTCTGCTCCCATCGCCGGCATCGCAGCGGAGCTCCGCGAAGTCCTGACGAATTTGATTTTCAACGCCGTGGACGCCACTCCCGGCCAGGGCCTCATAACTCTCCGGACGCGAGAACAGACGGGCGAGGTGATCGTGGAAGTGAGCGACACTGGCAGCGGCATGAACGCGGACGTGCGGCAGCGCTGCCTCGAGCCGTTCTTCACGACCAAGGGCGATCAAGGGACCGGCCTCGGCCTGGCCATGGTTTTCGGCATCATCAAGCGGCATCAGGGGACGCTGGAAATAGAAAGCGAACCGGGCCAGGGCACTACCGTCCGTATCCGCCTGCCGGCTTCCACGCATCTCCAGGAAAGTCAGCCGAGCGCCGTTTCATCCTTCGAGAACAGCGCCATCGCGAATCCCTCGCAGCTCGCCGTTTGCATGTCATGAGAATTCGTCACATCAAGAAAGAGGTATTCGTCTGCGAGGACTGCGGAATCAGGAACCGGTTGACGAGCATCGAACGTCATTGGTGCGAGGATTGTAATCGCGGGGCGCCGGTGGAAATGCACCCCGTTCGATTCCGGGGCTTCACGCAGTTTTCGCCCACGCGAATCAGTGCCCTTCTGCCGCGCGTCCAGCGATCGCACTAAGCGACCCGCACGATGAATCAGGCCACAGCCCGAAATGGCGACAGGTCTGGATCGAGATCCGGTTCCCATTTTCCCGTGACACCAAGCGGAGAGATCCTCGTTGGTTCACGATAACCGTTCTCATCGGGAATCGGTTTGTCTTTGAAGGCGCGGAGAAAAGTTTTCCCGTTGTCCGTCAACCGATTGATCGAGGTATACGATCCTTCCCCGCCATCGTTAAAAGTCGCATCGATCAGGCCCGCGGCCGCCATCAGGCGCACTTCATTGTCTGCCAGAGAGCCGCGCAATTTGATAAAGCCGTGCCGTTGTTCGTCCGCCGCGACCAGGAGTTTGTGTGCATAAGGTAGGTTCATACTGCTTTCCTCCCCGGGATTTCCGCAGCGCGGAATTGCGCGCGGAGTTTTTTCTGGCAACGAGAGATCGATCGCCACTGCACTCTCCCACTCGCCAGCGGATTTCCCAAGAGCGGAAACTACGCACTCCCTGTCGGGTCATTGAAACGCCCCAATTGCCCCCGCCACAAATTGGGCTACCGATCCTCACCTAAATCGTTAAACATTGCGGCACCGCAATGCCACCAGGCGTGACGCCGCGAAATCTTAACTGGACTTCAAATTGATCATTCACCTCGTCGACGGCACCTACGAGCTCTTCCGTCACTTCTACGGCCTGCGCCGGTTCAACAAAGGCGTGGACCGCCCCTACGGCGCCGTCGTCGGCGTGTTGCAAACCGTGCTCGACATGATCGAGAATGGCGACACTTACCTCGGCGTCGCCACCGACCACGTGATCGAGTCGTTTCGCAATCGGCTTTGGGCGGACTACAAGACCGGTGCCGACATCGAGCCCGCGCTGCTCGCGCAGTTCCATCCGCTCGAGGAGGCGCTCGCGGCAATGGGCGTTGTCGTGTGGCCGATGATCGAACTCGAAGCCGATGATGCGCTCGCTTCGGCCGCCCATATCGCCTCCCAGGATGAACAGGTGCAGAAAGTCGCCATTTGGACGCCCGACAAGGATCTGGCGCAATGCGTGCGGCATGCACGCGTGGTGCAGATCGACGGCCGGCGCAAAACCATTCGTGATGCCGCCGGGATACGCGAAAAGTTCGGCGTCGATCCGCCGCTCATTCCGGACCTGCTCGCGCTCGTCGGCGATGCGGCCGACGGGTACCCCGGCATCCCCGGCATCGGGGCTAAGACCGCGGCTCGGCTTTTGAACCGCCACGGTCAGATCGAAAGTTTCCCGTCGGACGTTCTCGGCGAGCGGCGCGATCTCGCGCTCCTCTTCAAGAATCTCGCGACGCTGCGCACCGATGCACCGCTTTTCGACGATGCTGAGACGCTGCGCTGGCGCGGTGCGACGCCAGCGTTCGCAGCGTGGGCGGAACGGATGGAGGCGCCGCGGCTAGTCGAGCGATGCGAAAAGGCTGCGGGCCGATGACGGTGCGCTCCTGTCGTACCTCCGCAGACTCAGGGCACTCGTTTCTGATACCGATTGCCACGGTTGATTCCGGGGAAAAGTGCGGCAAAATAGCGCTCTCCCGAACGCAAGACGCACCGCTAGCTCAATTGGCAGAGCAAGTGACTCTTAATCACTGGGTTGTTGGTTCGATTCCAACGCGGTGCAGTTTCTTCGGTTCCTCTCCTGTCATTCTGAGCGGAGCGCAGCGGAGTCGAAGAACCTCTTATTTTGCCTTTCCTCGCTACGCTCGAAAGTTAGAGGTCCCTCGACTGTGCTCGGGATGACAAGTTAGGATAAGCCACGGCGCCCAGAGGTGTGAGCTTCAGCATTAATCAATATAACGCTGCGCGATCGGCATCCGGCGGCCCACGCCAAAGGCGCGGCTGGTCACCTTGATTCCGGGCGCGGCCTGCTCGCGTTTGTATTCGTTGATGTCCACCCGCCGCTGCACCCACCGCACGGTTTTCTCGTCGAACCCGTGCGAGATGATGTCGCGCGCGCCCAGGTTCTCCTCCACGTAAAGGCGCAGGATCTCGTCGAGCACGTCGTAGGGCGGAAGTGTGTCCTGATCTTTTTGGCCTGGCTTCAATTCCGCGCTGGGCGGTTTCTCGATTGTCGAAGGCGGAATGATCTCTCGGTCGCCACCAGCCCGCGATTTATCGGAGTTCATCCAGCGCGCCAATTCGTAGACCATCGTCTTCGGCACGTCGCTGATCACGGCCAGCCCGCCCGCCATGTCTCCATAGAGCGTGCAATAACCGACCGCCAGCTCGCTCTTGTTTCCGGTGGAAAGCACGATGTGCCCGAATTTGTTCGAGAGCGACATCAGGATCATCCCGCGCAAGCGCGCCTGCATGTTCTCTTCGGTGGTGTCTTCCGGCAGGCCGGCAAAAACTTCCGCGAACTGCGCCTTGAACGCGGCGAACGCGTTCGCGATCGGAATCTCGAGGCATTTGATCCCGAGATTCTTCGCGAGAGCCCGCGCGTCATCGATGCTGCCGCGCGACGAATACGGGCTTGGCATCGAAACGCCGATGACATTCTGCGCGCCAAGCGCCTCCACCGCGATCGCCGCAACGACCGCGGAATCGATCCCGCCGCTTAACCCGAGCACCGCCGATTTGAATCCACACTTCGCGAGGTAATCACGCACGCCTAACGACAGCGCCGCGAAAAGATCGGCGCTTCGTTCGGGTTCTGCGAACGCGAACGGCTGAGCGGCGCCGGTGTTGATAATTTCCTCCGCGGTGCGAAAACCGGGCAACTGCGCGATCAGTTCGCCGCTCGGATTCACCGCGATCGAGTTGCCGTCGAAAACAAGCTGGTCGTTCCCACCGACCGCGTTGCAGTAAAAAATTGGCCGGCTATGCGCGCGCGCCAATGCCGATACCATTTCGCGCCGGATCGCCGGTTTGTTCAGGCTGAAAGGCGACGCGCTCAGATTCAGGATGATTTCAGCGCCCTGCTCCACCAGCGCCCGCACCGGCTCGACGTCGTAGAAAGGCCGCGGCAGATAATGTTCCGTCCAGATGTCCTCGCAAATGGTGACGCCGATTTTCGTCGTGCCCAGGATGAGGGGCGCGGAATTGCAGCCGGGTTCGAAGTAACGGTCCTCATCGAAAACATCGTAGGTGGGCAGGAGCGACTTGAACGTTTTCGAAATGGGCGCGCCTGGCTGAAGCAACGCGGCGGCGTTATGAAAAGGTTTCCCCCGCCCCTGGTTTCGCTCGACGTAGCCGACCAGCAACGCCGCCCCGCGAATCCGGCCCTGGAGTTTATCGAGCACCTCCAGGTTCTGGGGCACGAACTGCGATTTGAAGACCAAATCTTGTGGAGGATACCCGGTGATCGCCAGCTCCGGTGTCAGCACCAATTCCGCGCCGGCCGCTGCCAGCCGCTCGTAGGCGGCGGCGATCTTCTCAAAATTGCCACTCAAATCCCCGACTGTTGGATTGATTTGAGCGAAACCGATCTTCATACGCGCCTCGCAAACTATGTGCGGGTCGGACCTGGGCAATCCCTTTCCGGGTTTTCGCAAACCTCATGCTCACGCTCCTGATCTTGATCCAGATTTGGTTTTTTCCCGGCCCGCGCGCCCTTCTCGAAAGATCAGGAGCATTATCAGGAGCAGGGCACTTCGCCCACCCGGTCCTCAGCAATCCCTTTCGACCCGGGCGCTTCCCCCGGCCTCTCTATGGCCGAGCCTTTAGAGTGCCACCAGGCGCCGTGTGCTTATAGCCCTTGTTGAGGGCGTCGTCCGCCCCGGTCACGAACATCTTGCCCCATTCGAGGAGGGCGGCGGCAAAAAAGCCGGCGATCGCGCAAATGATAACTTTTTGGAAAAAGGTGGCGTGCATGGGCGGCTTCCAAGAAGCAGAAGCGGTGCCCCAGCCTACCAAAATCCCCATTGGCGGGTCTGGATAATCCAGAGGCCGAGGAGGAAATTGGTCAGCGCGTGGGCCACGACACATGAAGTCAGGCTGCGGGTCCGACACGCAACGAGGTTGTAGAGAGCCCCGGTAATCACCGCCGCGATCCAGTCCGCTCGCGAATGAGCAAACCCGAACGCGAAGGTGACAACCGCAAAAGACACCCAGGAAAAGGCGCCAATCTCAACTCCCGTGAAGCGCTCATTGATCAGGTAGCGCAGGAGAAATCCGCGCCAAAAAATCTCCTCGACCAGCGGAACGACGACAACCAGCCGCAGAAACCGGAACCCGATCACAAACCAATACATCGCCGGTTGCCCCGCGAAGTGTTCCGGATCGAAGCCGGTCGTCCGTGGCGCGAAGCCGAGAAACTGTTGCGGGGCGATCCAGAACCCGAAGACAACCAGTCCGATTACGATCGCGAACCAGATTTTTTGCGGCACGCGCAGTTCATAATCGCGCCAGAACCAGGCCACGAGTGCACCGCAGACCAGCGTCTGGAGAGGATAAATCCAATATTCGGGCGCGGCGAGCCAGGGATTCCCGCCCGGGCTCCGCAAGGCGTCGCCCAGCCCAAGCAGCCCGATGAAAACTCCCATCGGGAGAACGAAAGCGACGAGCTTCCTGATCGGCGACGTTGGCGGAGAATCCATTTGGAGGTGTTTCGGTTGAATGGTTAAGGTTGTTTGTCAATGAATCCCCACGGCAACGGCAAGCCCGAACCGACCGATCCGGAACAGCTTTTGCGCATGCTCGACCTGGAGCTGGCGCGGCAGCGCATTGCCCGGCAGCGGGCCGGTTCGCCGTACCGCAGCTTTCGCATCGCCAGTCTCATTTTCCTTTTCGCCGTTATTGTCGGCGCCATGCTGGCCTTCTATTATGTCTTTTACTCCGGAGGGCTCGACGAAATTCGCGCGCGCAGTGAGCCGCGGCCGAGCGCCACTCCCTCCTCTCGTGCACCGTAATGGAGGAGCGCGAGAAAACGATCCGCGGAACTGAGGAACGCTACGGGCGCTTCATCACCGAGGATTTCACCGGCACTCTCGTCATACGCCCGGACGGCGAGATCATCACCTGCAATCCCGCCGTCGCCAGCATCTTTGGATTGGATTCCGTTGAGGAAGCTCTTTCCGCGAACTTCTTTACCTTCCTCCGCAGCCGGCAGGACGGCATCGACTTGCTCGAGACGGTGCGCCACCAGGGGATGGTCGACCGGCACGAGCTGGAAATGACCCAGCGCAATGGCGACCCGGTCTACGTCGTCGCTCGCTTGATCGGCGATTTCACAAAAGGGGAACTGACCGAACTGCGGGTTTACTTGTTTAACGACACCAAGCGCAAACGCCTCGAGCAACAGCTTGTCCAGGCGCAAAAGATGGAAGGCCTGGGCACCCTGGCCGGCGGCATCGCCCATGATTTTAACAACATCCTCGCCATCATTCTTGGCTACACCAACAAGCTGGAAAGTTCGCGCTCGAAACCGAGCGAATTCCCGGGCGCCATCAAGGTCATTAAAGAAGCCGTCGAGCGCGGGGCGGCGCTCGTGCAGCAACTGCTCACCTCCGCGCGCCAAACCGAGGCGAGGTTTTCGCCCGTCGACCTGAACGCCCTCGTGCGCGAGCTCGAACGCATGTTGCAGGCGACTTTTCCCAAAACGATCAACTTCCAGCTCGAGCTCGAATCCGACCTACCCCCAATCACAGCCGACAAAAGCCAGATCCACCAGGTGCTCCTGAACCTTTGCGTAAACGCGCGCGACGCCATGCCCGCCGGTGGCACGCTCACCCTCGTCACGTCCATCATTCCCGGGACCAATCTCACCGAAATGTTTAGCGGCGTCACCGCGGAAAATTACGCCAGCGTCCGCGTCCGCGACACCGGCATTGGCATGACCCGCCAGGTGAAGTCCCACATCTTCGAACCGTTTTTCACGACCAAGGAACGGAGCAAAGGAACGGGGCTCGGGTTATCGGTGGTTTACGGCGTCGTCAACAACCATCGCGGTTTTGTGCAGGTCGAGAGTGAGCCCGGCGCCGGCACCAGCTTCATCGCCTACCTGCCAGTCAAACATGTCGCGGCGGAGCAACCCGGCGCGGGCGTGATCCGGCCGCCGATCCAGAACATTCCACAAACGATCCTCCTCGTGGAAGACGAGGAGATGTTGCGCGAGCTGGGTGTCTCGATTTTGGAGAGCGAAGGTTTCCACGTCCTCGCGGCGAAGGATGGTGTTGAAGCGGTCGCCCTTTTTGAAGCCCATTGCGACGAGATCGGACTGGTGGTCTGCGATCTCGGACTGCCGCGGCTCGGCGGCCGCGAAGCCTTCCTCAAAATGAAAGAGACCAGGCCCGGCGTCCGCGCCATTGTCGCCAGCGGCTACCTCGAGCCTGCGATTCGCTCGGAGATGCTCAAGGCAGGTGTCATCGACACGATCCAAAAGCCCTACGACTTCAACGATCTCCTGGTTAAGATCCGCTCCGTCATCGGCCCCCAGGAAGTCCCCGACGATCACCCGGAATTATTCTGAGACCGGCGTGGTGGTGGATCGACCGCTCCGCGGGCGATGCCAAAGAAAATAGCGACGCAGACGCGTGAACAAAAGCACCGAACGGCGAGCGCTCTGTCCACCCCTCTTCCACGCGCATTCTTCCCCTGTCATTCTGAGCGGAGCGTAGCGGAGTCGAAGAACCTCTTACTTTGCCTTCTCTCCTTGCAGGATCTCCTGCTGGCATTCGCCAAAAAACTTACAGGCCTTTGATTTCGCTCGCACGATCGCTTGCTTGTGCCTTCTCCGTCGACGCGCGAAAAACAGAAAATCCCTCACCCAGGATCAGCGACAGCTACTGAACGGGAACCTTTTTCCTGATAACAGATAACCAATAACTTCTTCAACCTATCGGAGGAATGGCAAAACCGCTGGAACTTCGCGTTGATAACGCTCGTAGGAAGCTCCAAATGCTGCGACCAGCATCTCCTCCTCTACGTGGATTCGGTAGGTGTAGGCGGCGATCGTCGCGACAAGTGTCGCGAGGAAAACGACTACGTTGCCGGAGGCCAGGCCAAGGCCATTCAAACACAGGAGAGAACCAAGATAACCTGGATGTCGAACAAACCGATACGCAGCGCCGCGCTCAACAAAATGACCTTCGTCGACGCGCAACGTGCGCGTGTAACGCTGCCGCAGAGTGAGGAGCGCCCATAATCGCAAAAGCAGTCCCATCCCCCCAAGCCCCACCCCCATCCAGGCAATCACCGGCATGCCCGGCATGGTGTTGGGATCGCGCAACCAAAGCGGCAAAGCGCGCAGAAACGCGGAGTTGTTCCCGCGCATCGCGAAAATGAAGCCAATCACCGGCACACCTGACGCGAAGGAAACCGCGATCGTGCTCCAACGGTCAGCCGGCCCCGCAGCCATGGTCCGCGCTTTCGCGCCGAACCGGATTTCGGATTCGATCGCATAGAGCAAGAGTAACCCCAACGCAGTAAGCCCGTGCGCTGGAAGGCTCTTGAGCCCCGCTATGAAGTCCAAGATGTAATTCATTTATTCCGCATTGATGCTCCGCCGTCCCCGGCTTTGCACCGCTCCCTCGCGGCTTCTCCGTCTATCCACCGCGATCCCATCGCGGTGTATTCCCCATTCGTTATTCGTCATTCGTCATCCGCATTAGTTCACGCAGCCGCGGCGCGACCTTCGCGACGGATTCCGGTAAGTCTGTTGCTTCCTTGAGGAGCCCCCCAACCGCAGCGTGAAGCGCCGCCAGCAGAGCGTCGCGCTGGAGAGAAGTCGGTAACGCCTCGATGAACCTGTGGCGCACATCAGCAGGAAGATCGTCGAAGCAGCGACCGTAGAATGGCGAAAGGTCACGACGGCGACAAGCGAGACTGAGCGCGTAATCGCGAGTGGCGCTGATCCAATACTCGGCCTGCCAGTAACGGCCGCGTTCAATGCAGGTGCGAGCCCGCACGGCATGATGGGCAGCGTAACCAAACAGCTCCTGGGCAGCTGTCGGTTGAATGTGCGGCTTCTCCACGGCAACCCCGGAGAGGAGTTTGAACTTCGGACCAATGGCCCCGAACTGCGACGCGGGCGTAAACGAAAGATCAAACTGCAGGCAGCCCGGTAGTAAAAAAACCCGGTAAATCGACGCTCCAGTCGAAAGATCGAACAGCTGGGCCGCATCGAACTCGTCGACGAGGGTGCGAGTCCAATCGTCGAGCACCCCCCCAGGCGGAAAGTTGTTCGCGACCGCGAAAGTCAGGTCGAGATCGGACCAACGATCTCCCTCCGAGAGCGCGAGGGAGCCGACAACCGCGCTTGCGACGACGCGCGCGTCTCCCGCGGCCAGTTCGAGGACCCGCTCGCGAACGCGCTCACGATCTTTTACGGTAAACATGGCCACGACCGCCTAGGCAAACTCAAGATCAGTGACGACTGCCCCGCCGCGGCGGGTAACATTTGTGGCACTTTTCCTTCAGTTTCCATCGTCTGGGTAGACCTTTGGCGGACTCGCAGACCTGCGCTCAAGCTCCTCGAGCCTCGTTTGATACTTCGTGAAAATACTGCGATACACACCTGCGGAGCGACGTCGCTGCCAAAATGCGCTCCAAGCACGCCAGAAGACAAGTGCATACGCGACGAAACCAGCACCGGCATCGCCGTGAATAAGATAGACGGCGCCGAGCGCGAGCGAGATGACAATAATGCTGAGGTCGAAGATGGCTGCCCGGCGCCATTTGCCAACAGCGGAGGGACGAAAGTGATCGAGAACATGATGCTCGCTCTGGCTGAATTCGATGTTCTCTGATTGCATAGGACGCGCAGACGAAGCTAACGAGACACAAGATCAGCGACAGCTGGCAGCCTGCCCGCAGCGCTTCGCTGCCATTTCATCCTTCATTCCTCATCCTTCATCCTTATTAACCGCCTCGTCTGGTTAGCCGACTAGTGTGATAGTCCCGGTTGACGAAAAGCATGTCCGCAAAACTGGCGAGTTCGTCTTGATGGCGAAAGTCATACATCGAAACCAGTGCAAAATTATGATCGATCAGATGCCGGAAGACTCGATCGAAAGGTGGCAGCTTCTCATACATGTCAGAGAAGATAAATTCGAAGTAGATCAGTCCGATCCGGTTGGCCTGGATCGCTTCTTCTGCGCCCTTCAAGACCTCATAATCATAGCCTTGCGTGTCGGACTTCAGAATATCAACCCTCTCGATTCCGTTTGTCTTAAGGAAATCGTCAATGGTGGTCATCTTGACCAGCGATTCGCCTGTGACTTGCCCCCAGCCCGCATTACTCAAAATGAAGAATGAGCTCATGTCCGTGTTTGTATTTTCGAACAGGACCTGCTCTCCGGCAGACGCACCGACGGCGCTGTTCCAGAGATGCACCCCCGTGTAGGCCCGGGCCTCTTCGGAGAGCCGTTGGAATGCCGCGCGACCTGGCTCGAACGAGTGAATGATACTTGAGGGGAAGATCTTCTTGAACCGCGCGATCGATTGCCCTTCATTCGCGCCTACATCGAGGATCAGGGGCGGTGACTGGCCGGACACAAGCTTCTGCATGTCCAGGAACGGAGATACACCGAGCGACGCAGCACTTCGCACGTCGTATCCAAGCCTGGAGGCAAACCAGCGGATGGCTTCTTTCGGAAAGTTCACGGTCGGTTCCCTAGAATGTTTTCTTAACGAGACACGAGATCAGCGATCCGGCGAAAAGTAAAGCCCGTGCCGGCCGCGATTCACGGGCGATTTTATGAATGAAGCAGTTCCGGGAGCGCGAGCCACAGCCGTATGACACAGGATTCGATTAACCCAAATCAGCGGGAATCTGGACGGAGTTGTCCGCACAGCTTGTCGTACAAAGCGAGTTGAACACGGCGATCGTCCTCGTTAATCTCATTTACTTTCAGCTGGTCAGGCGACATCTGCTTCAGGCGATCGCGCAGCCCTTCCACCGCCTGCAGCAATTCCTCGCGCGTCCCTTGCAAGGGATATCCCGGCGGAACCGTGCTTTCAAAGGCGTTCGCAAAGATCACGACGCTAACCCCAGGCCGCAGTTGATAGTGGGGCCACCCGCCAGCATTGGTGTTTTGTCATCATAACTGGAGTATTCGACGATAGCCTGCGACGGCTTGGTCCCCGGAGCCCGTGCGACCGCTGAGACGCTCACAATGGCTCGTGCTTTGATATCAAACTTCGTTCGTTCCAGCGAACGCACTTCCTTAACAGAGCCAACATAGACGACAGGCGCCTTTCTCCTGACAGCTTCTATAAAACTGCGCATGTTGGCGGCCATTACCTGCCCGGTAATGGTCAATATCAGCAGGCATGTCAGAATTGCGCCCTGCGTCACAAAGTTTCTCGGATTCATCCCTCAACCTTGACTAAGAGTCCGCATCGCATGGCTAGGTTGCGTTCCGTGACTCGTCGCGACGTCCTTGCACGTCGTAACGAAGCTCCACCATGCCGCTCTTGTAGGCTTTGACCTCCGCGAGATGGAGCGCGATGTCTCTCTCGAGCTTCTCGAAGAATGGGATCCCGTCACCAATCAAGATCGGCAGGATCGAATAACGAACTTCGTCGGCCAGCCCGAGGCGAAGGCATTCCCCGGAAACTACACCGCCTCCAACAAACCAGATGGTACGGAACCTGGGCCGTAGGCGCCCGTTCACGAACTGCGCAAGATCGCCGGAGTAGAACTCGACAGTATCCCGGGTTCGCGGCAGATCGCGACTAGTGAGGACAAAGGTGGGTTTGTCGCCGTACGCCCACCCCAACCCCTGGGCTTCAAAGCGAAGCGCGGTCTCATAGGTGCGCGACCCCATGACGTAGCAGTCGATCGTCTTGAGGAACGCCTCGACGAATCCTGGGTCCAGGGTGTCTCCGCCTGCGAATTCGTCTGAGGTTTCGAGCCAGTCGACGCGCCCGTCCTTTCGAGCGATGAAGCCGTCGAGGCTGGCCGCCATGTGGATCGTTACGCGAGAATCAGTGTTTGTGTTTGTCATCGTTTCTTCCCGGCAATCGAGTGCTGGAGTGCCTCGTTAGGCGACCAGTCGAGCATGCTCGGCTTTGCACCGCACTTATTCGACCAGGAGTTCACCGCCCCAGTCGGTTGGATCGGAATCGAAGATCGTCTCCGAAAGTGTCCACGGATGTCCCCATGGGTCGAGGAGCGAGCATTGGCGTTCGCCATAAATGTGATCCGCGGGTTCGGCGAGAACACGAGCACCGGCTGCCTTGGCGCGTCCAAAGAGTTCGTCGATCGCCGTGATACGAAGTGTGACGGAGTGCGCTGCCGGGCTCTGCTGTGTCGAAGGAGCGGCGTCAGCGTGGACGCCGGGTTGGGCGACGACGATGGCCCCGTTGCCATGCAAGAGCTGACACCGACCGTCGGAATTGCGGAGACGTTCGGTAAATGGCAGGGCCGTTGTAAGCCACTCGACTGCCTCGCGCACGTCGGGGTAGTACAGCACGGGTATTATGGCGGTATTTGGTGTCGAGCGGTTCTTTTTCAGCATGGAATCGGAGGTTATCAACGCCGGGATTTAAGATCAACTGGCACGAGCCCGTTGTCGCTCGCCATGCTTGCGCCTCGCCCAAAGTGTGAGCAGGCCGGACATCAGAGCGCAAGCGAGGAGTCCCAGCCCGATCCACGTCAGTCCGCCTGCGCCATAGGCGTGGCCATCGACCAGATGCATGTAGGTGATCGGCAGGTCTGAGGCACAGAGCAAAAGCCCGAACTGCGTTGCGGCCGCATTGAGGACATGAAGGGAGTTGTCGGGTGCGGGTCTGGGACCTACACCCGACAATATGAATAAATGTTGTTTACACACTGAGTTGTCCTCACACGAGGGAACCCGCTCGGAGTTTAATCCGGGCCGAACGGTGATCAAGTTCGCCTTTGGACGAATCCGTCCTCTGGCGGACTTGGAATCGATGTGCACCAAGAGTTTTACGTGGTGGTGCTGCAGGAGGGAGGAGGCAATCCCAAGCCTGCGCAACGCTTCGGGAAGGCCGCTTTCCTGATCTGGGCAGCGAAACTTAAACAGAAGAGCGGCGCGGAAATCCATGCGGTGTATGAAGCGTGCGGATTTGGCTTTGGATTACAGCGCTCGCTCACGGGGCTGGGAATCGCGTGCCACGTCGTGTGTCCGCAGAAACTCGATGAGCAGAACAAACGGGTGAAGACCGACGGACTGGACGCGAAAGCGCTCTGCTTAAAATTGGACCGGTATGTGGAAGGCAACCGGGGAGCGCTCGCGTTGGTGCGAGTTCCGACGGAGGAGGAAGAACACCTCAACAACCGACCAAGAAAAAGACATGGCTACAAAACACCCAATCAATGCTTCCTTCAGACCTAGCAAATGTTGCACTACAAAGTTGAGCCTAGGCCCTTTAGCGTGTTTTCATAGCAAGTTTGAACTGACCAGAAATTACCAGGACACTAAAAACACCAATGGCCACTCCCGCAACCAGCGTCCTGTAATGATCCAGTGCAGCTCGCGCCGGGTAGTCCCACGAAGCGCGATAATGCTCGAGTAAACCCAGCGAGCCGTAGCCCAGGCCGAGCAAAGCAATTAGTACAAAAGCACATCTGGCCCAAGGCTGACACCGTCGAGCGCCGATAGACGCTAGAAGCCCGCCGAGAAAAGCCGCAGAACCCAGGAGGATGTAAATGGCAACATACATGGTCGCAAATAGCCCTGGGGTCTAACGAGAAAGAGATAAGCCACGGGTGGGGTCGGTGGCAAACATGCTGGCGTGCATTTGCTCAGGGGCCGTTGGCTTCATCGATTGGTTAGGAATGGTCCCGCAGTGGCCAGCTTGTCATCAAACCGAATGCAGCACCGGACAAAAGCACAAACGACATGCCTCCGGACGCTGATGCGATTCGAAAACCTGCTAGATCTACCAAGAGCGAGCTAGCGAAGAATGCCGTCGCAAGTGCACAGCCGCTTGCCAGCACCCAATATTTCACTTGTGGGAGTTGGACTCGAAGAACGAGCCACTGCGCAACGCCCAGAAAAGTTCCCGCTATGAGTCCGACAGCGACGAGGCTAGCCGCTCGCGTGACGGCGTTGAGGTGCGCGATATTTGGCCGATTTCCGGTTGTGAGAATACCAACCTGCTCAACTGCGACAACCCCAGCCGCGAGACCAATGCCGGTGCCGATGATCGTGGCAACAATCCACCACAACGGATTCCGCAGTCGCCTCCGTAGGCCGATAGCCTGCGAGCTGCCAAGGACGCCGCCGACTATGCATGTCACGGCCGCCGTAGTGACCATCGCGTTAGCAATTTGCCCTAACGGCATTCCGAGCAGTAGCCCAGCGATGATCCCGCCCGCCAGACCGACGGTAGTAAGAAATATCCATTCAACGGTTCTGACTAAACTCATGTTTTTCATATCGATAATGTTGCCTGTGTGCGCTTCTGAGTTGCCTAACGAGAACAAGATGAGCGACGGCGGACGAGGGCGCGCGTCGCTCGGGGTGAAATTGTGGAAGTCATCTCATAGTGGAGCGTACAGCGGTCCGTCGTTCGTTCCATCGCATGGTTAGACGTTTAGTCGACGAATCCTCCGGTCTCATGGGTAATAAAGTTTCTGCTACCGCACGTCGGGCACTTTTTCTTATCCCATCGTCGCGCCGACGCTTTTCTGCAAACAGGACACACATAAACCGGGACGCCTCTATCGAATCGCACGGGGTTCGGTGGGGGCTTACGGTACGGCCAAGAGATGTGAACGAAGTGATCTCTGGGGCAGAATGCGCTGAACAGATCCGCATGCATCAGTCCACCTTCGATGTACGTTCCTTTGAGGCCGCAGTGTCTGCATGCAAAGTCCATCTCGGCGCCCGCGTAGGCCGCACTCGCACTGACGAGGCTCGCAAGCAGAAGAAGGCTGCGCATACGTCTAACGAGAATAAGATCAGCGACGGCTACCGGAAGCGAGCGCCAATCGAAGTGGAAGTGTTTTAATCGTTGGAAACGTGATCGCGCAGCGGGTGGCCGTTCGCTGGATCGCATGGTTAGACGGAGAGGGTGGCTACAGATCTGTGGGGCCAAACATAGCGCCACCAATAAACCAACTCTGCCAACGGCCCGAAAACCAGAAACGCAAGCACCCACGGCACCCGCGCGCTGCGCTCCGGCAGCGGACTCTTAAAAAGATGCAGGAGATAAAAGATGAGCAGCAGGACCCAAACTACCGTCAAGCTGTCCACGGAGGAGGCAAGAAATCCGTAAATCTTTGCATCGTGGGCAGGGTGGTCGAGCTCGTGAAGGATTTGAGGGATCACGGTGGCTAGGACAAAAAGCATAAACGCAATCGGATAAATCGTAAAAGCTCCGACGAGGATTGCTAGAGGTTTGCCAATCCGCATATTGATGTGCGTGCTCTTCGTCTAACGAGAACAAGATGAGCGACGGCGGAGGAGGCCGCGTGTCGCTTGATGTGAAAGTGTGGAGGTCATCTGAAATGTGGACGCACAGCGGTCCGCCGTTCGCTCCATCGCTTGGTTAGACGACTTTGAATGGCTATTCAAATGGTTTGCCTCCTGTGAGCTCTTGAAGAGCCGTGCAGAACTGCTGAAACTGCTTTTTAGATGGGTAAGCGTTGAGACCCTTAGAGCTAATCTTGCGATCAGCGTAGACGACCGCGAAATCCCAAGACGTGCCATCGGCGACGCCAAGGTCCATATACTCGCGCCGCCACGACCAAACCTTTGCGGCATCGAGGTGTCTCCGGAATGATCGCCAGCGCTCGGGAGGAACTCTTATGAGGATGGGCCTGGCCCGAGAGAGAGCGTCGAAGTAGTTAATGCTTCCGCTTGCCGCTAACTCGACCCGGTACGATCTGCCCTTCCACTCGTCGATCGAGGCAACAAGCTTGGTCGGGATCGCCGACACCTCTTTCGCGTGAACTGTCGTGCAAAGCACGGCAGCGATCAGGGCTTTGATGAGCATGGATTTCAAGAGATGTGTGGCAGGTCGTCTAACGAGAAAGAGATGAGCGACCGCCGCCGAGAGCAAGCGTGAATCGCGGTGAATGGATTCTAGCCACGCCAGAAGCGGACCCGCGGCGGGCGGCGGTTCGCTCTATCGATTGGTTAGATGGTTGGCGTTGCATCAGGACAGATGTCTTAAAAGTGGTGTCCGCCTGCTCCGTAGTCGCCGCCACCCGCTGTGGGATCGCCGTACTCTACATGGCCGCCGTGCTCGTCTCGCGCAGGCGCAGGACAAAACGCGGCGAAGAACAGCCAGCCGACAATGGGCACGAGCAAGATGAGTGACCAAAAAAGCTTTCGAATAGCACTTACTTTTGGGCGCGTGATCCATAAACGCGCAATCAGGCACAAACTGAAACCCTCGCACACAATCAGCGACGCGAGGCTCAGCCTCCAATGACTGAACAGGAAATCGATAAGTGGAGCGTCGCTTACCATCTAACGAGAAAGAGGTGAGCGACGGCGACCGGGAGCGCGGGTGGAGAACATGGAAGACATTGTAGCTACTCTGCGTGCGGAGACAAGGCGGGTCGCCGTTCGCTCCACCGACTGGTTAGATGCGGGCGTCATCTTACAAGCGGTGCATTGAAGACCATATCATCAACGAGGCAATCGTGACAATGACAATGGCGGAATAAATGACACACCCCCCTGAAGGCCCAGCGATGTGAGCTCGAAGCTCCCCGATCCGGATAATAGCCGACTGCGAGTGCTATGCTCACCAAGGGCGATAGGAACCAAAGAGACCACCCGACGAGAGATGCGCGAAAATTGGGGGCTCTGGCCGAAGGGGATATGAACCAGAGCCAAGCCCCCACGGCGATCAACAGAAAGCAATACGGTATGAACGGCGGAGCCGTGACCTTCTTGTCGTGCGTCATAGCGGTTTACGGGTACTTAGCATCTAACGAGACACAAGATCAGCGACCGCTGGCGAGAGCGCGCGTCGCTGCAGGTGGAGTGTGGAAGTCATCGAAAGCTAGAACGCGGAGCGGCCAGCGGTTCGCCGCATCGCCTGGTTAGGCCTCATAAGCGTGGCTGCACACTAAACTTTCGCTCTGAATATGTCACGCGAAACAGAAGTGCATCCAATCGACCGAACGTCGATGGGATGTAACCGGCTTTTGTAGGCGGCCTCGTGTCAGTCGGAGTGGCGCGCAGGGCAATCGCATCTATAGCTTCGTCGGCCGAAGCGCTGCTGGGGATGAACCCGCCGTGATCGAAATACGACTCCAAGCGATCGTTTAACGCGAATTCAACAGTCGAACGGCCGTATCGCGAATAGGTAAAGGCGGCGACATATAGCACCACAAGCGCAAACAACGTGATAAGGGCCGCTTTGATCATGGAGCGTGCTCCGAGGCCTAACGAGAACAAGATGAGCTGCCGCGAGCGAGGGCGCGCGTGGCGGCGGGTTGACGGGGTGAACTCATGTGAAGCTGGATATTACGGCGGCTCGCGGTCGGCTCCAGCGCATAGATGACATGAA
>PLCM01000008.1:0-87259 GCA_003134765.1 Spartobacteria bacterium
GGTGTTGGTGTTGGTGTTGGTGCTGGTGTTGGTGTCGGTGTTGGGGTCGGGGTTGGGGTTGGGGTTGGGGTCGGACTAGGCGTGGGCGTCGCAGCCGGACCAATCTTAACTACGTAGGCGTCAACAGATCCGCCATAGCTGGCTTGAGCAGCATTTACGGTCTGTAGGAAGCCGCTCGTTCTACCGGTGACATAAACGTCGCCGCTTAAGTCAATCCCAATTCCAGCAGCCGTATCACTGCCCGGGATCTGCGTGGAAAACATGACCATTGAACCAGTGGAATCGATCTTCATCGCGAACGCGGCGCCGAAATCCATGGGCAACGGATCGATTTGCGGCGGAGTGCCGTTACCCGCTACATAAGAATTATTCGATAGATCGACAGCGATACCGTTGCCTCCTGGCCCAAAACCACTGCCGCCAACGTCAAGATAACTTGAGTAGACTAGGTCGTTTGAGCCTTGGTTGGTCAACTGTAGTTTGGTTACAAAACCATCACCGGCCGGAGCACCTCCACCACCGTAAGTGGCATGGAAAGCATTCTTGGTTGGAAAATCCGCCGCAGCCGTCGTTCCAGTTATATAAACATTGCCGCTGCTATCTAGCGCGATGGCGTGTCCTTCATCAAAAGCATCCGTGCCGCTGATTGCCTGCGTTCCGCCACCCAGATAGGTTGAGTAAACCAGGTCGGCCGCCCCTAGGCTTGCCGGCGTAATCTTCGAGACGAACGCATCCTGAATGTTCGGCGTGCAATTGACACCGCCACAACAGGACATGCAAGGGGTGCACACGCTCGGCGCGATCGATGTTTGAAACGCGCCGGGCGTTGTTGGAAATGCAGGAGGATTGTTGATCGTCCCGCAAGCACCAATGCTTCCCGACGCCGTTAAGCCGGTTACGTAAATGTTTCGGGCTCCGTCGACCGTGATCCCTCGGCCGGAGTCGAGATCGCCGCCACCAAGATATGTTGAATAAGCAATTGACGGAACATGCGTAATCGGATCTTCCATGATCTTTGTCACGAACACGTCTTCGCCCCCGGCGTTCCTCGTTTGGTACGCCCCCGCGGTAGTCGGGAAATCTGTCGAAATCGTATCGCCGGTGACGTAGGCATTGCCAAGCGCGTCAACCGCAATCGCGCGGCCGAACTCGGACCCGCTCCCGCCTAGAAAACTGGAGTAAACAATGCCGTTGCCCGCCGCGTTCAACTTCGTTACAAAGGCATCGCTAGAGCCGCCATAGGACTGGAAGGCGTTTACTTGTGGAAATTGCTGGAAAGCGCCCGGGCCGCTAAAGCCACAATCCGGCATCGGAGTCACGGTAGGTGTCGGACTAGGCGCAGGAGTTGGAGGCGGCGTGAAAATTGGTGTCGGCGTCGGTGCAGGAGTCGGCACCGGAGCAAAGCCCGATCCCGTGTTCCCAGTCACGTACGCTTCACCGGCTGCATTAACCGCGATCCCATAAATAATATCGGTGCAGCTACCACCGAGATAAGTGGAGTAGACCCTAGCGCCGGTGGAATCGAATTTGGTAATAAACCCATCCGGATTTCCGGTCATCCCATTTTGAGCGAAGGTTGTCTGATAGGCGCCCGGCGTTGTTGGAAAATCCGTCGAGTTTGTCTGTCCAGCGACGTAAGCGTTACCAAGCGCATCTACGGCGATCGCATTACCTTGGTCGTTTCCAGTCCCGCCGAGATAAGTGGAATAGAGCAGGACCGGATCGATGATGAGCACCCGGCTCGTATCGTATTGGGCGATCTCAAAACCGACGCCATGCTTGTCGTCCACCGCGAAGCGCGCTGCTACTTCCTTTTGTTCGCCGTTGACCTCCTGGTAAACAAACGGCTTTCGAAATCGAACTTCCTTTGTCCCAACGTGCAAGCGAAGGTCCCCTTCTTCGCTCACGTCGATCTTGTCCGCGCCTTCACAGAAAAGCTTGATGATTCCCGGGTCTGTTCCTGGCGCGACAATGAAGTCGTACTCCAGTTGTTGCTGGTTGCCGTGATAGAGAAGATCTATTCCAGGATAAACCGCGGCGTAATGAACTTCGGAAAACAACGGGACGTTCGTCCGCCACTTCGTCGGATCGCTGCCCATCAGGTAGTTGCTCGTGCCGGAAAGCCGATCGAGGCCGTTGACCTGCGGATCGTGGTTCGCGCCAGCAAGTTTCAGTCGCAACACCGCCCCATCACCGCGGCGGTCTTGTAACTTCATCACGGCGTCATTCGGAGTAAGGAAGAAGGTGTAACCGTTTCCCCGCGCCAGGTAGCTCACGCGTGCGTCGGTTTGTCCGGCACTCGCTTCGAAGGCAAGAGGCACCCGCACAAAGGTCGCCCGCGTTTCTACCAGATTGGTCGCCGATTTTTCGTGGCGAGACTGCAACGCCATCATCACCACGATGAGACCCGATAACGCCAGCGCGGCCGCCGCCGCATAACGGATTTTGCCATTCATTGAGTTTCCTTTCTCGCGACGGCGTGCGGAGGAAACGCCATCGCCTGCGTTCATTTTCCGTGAAGTTCAGTGCGCTTCAGGTCGGAAAAACTTCCCTGCTCGACCCTGCCGGCCGAAGTGACGGAGACGGTTTTAGACAAACCGCCCGAAAATTGTCAAGCCACAATAACAAACAATGCGGTCCATATTTATTCGGTGAGTCTGGGAAAGAAGCCGCCCGGGGAATTTCGAATCCGAAGCGCGAAATCCGAGACAAATGTCGACGCCCGGAATTGCCCGTCGCATTCCCACTCCTCCCTTTTGTCTTAATATGGCAATTTTCCCTTCGCCCTCCGTCCACATTCCATGAGTTCGCGCTTCATTTTTTGCTTTCACCGCGTGCCGCTCTCGGCTAGGATCGCGCCGTGAGTGACACGACAGGCGCACCAAAAGCGTCACATCCGCTGTCCACTCCGGGCTCGGACGCCACCATCCGCGATTTCAGCGGCGGGCAGAAGGTCTTTAGTCGTTATACCCTGATCAAGACCCTGGGCCGCGGCGGTATGGGTGTCGTTTGGCTGGCGCGCGATGAGGAGCTGGAACGCAACGTCGCGCTGAAGTTTCTGCCGGAGCTGATCGTGCACGATCGCGCCGTCCTCGGCGACATGAAGCGCGAGACCCGGCGCAGCCTCGACCTGACCCACAAGAACATCGTCCGCATTTACGATTTCGTGCACAGCGATCAGTCGGGCTGCATCTCGATGGAATACATCGATGGCGACACGCTCTCGAATTTGCGCGCGGACAAACCGCACAAGGTTTTCGAACCGCACGAGCTCGCCGAATGGACCAGCCAGCTCTGCGATGCCCTCGATTACGCGCATAACCATGCAAAAATCATCCATCGCGACCTGAAGCCGGCGAACCTGATGGTTAATCAACGCGGCGACCTCAAGGTCTCGGACTTCGGCATTTCCCGCAGCCTGAGCGACTCGGTCAGCATGCTAACGATGGAGCAGGGTCGCAGTGGCACGCTGGTATTCATGAGCCCGCAACAGCTCGACGGTGAACGCGGCAGCCATCTCGACGACATTTATTCGTTTGGCGCAACGATGTACGAGCTCATCACGAGCAAGCCGCCCTTTTCTTCCGGCAACATCGATCGGCAAATCCGGGAAAAAATTCCGCCCACCATGGAGGTGCGCCGCAAAGATCTGGAGATCGAAGGCGAAATGATGGACGAGACCTGGGAGAAAGTGATTGCGGGCTGTCTCGCGAAAGACCCCGCGCGACGCCCCCAGTCGTTCGTGGAAGTCGCCCAGCGTCTCGAGATTGCTTCGCCGAAAACGGTGCGGGCCGAACGCGCGCTGCAACCGCCGACGACGACCGGGACCATTTCGACCCCGGCCACGACAACGACCCCGCCGATTCCCAAGCCGGCCGGCCTGACTCCGGCCAAAATCGGGCTCCTGGTCGGCGCCGCCGCCGCGGTGCTTCTGTTTTTCCTGGGCGTGATTGGCATTTGGTATTTCGGGTTTCATAAGCCGGCGGCCACCACCCAAAAATCGACGGCTTCGCAGCAGACCGTTGAGTCGCAGACTTCCAATTTGGATCGCAGTAGCGGCATGGCCGGCAAGGCGAAAGACGTGAACCCATTCAAGAACGTCACCCGGCCACAGCCGTCGGCCGCCCCGAGCAATCCGCCGAGCGGACCGAACGCGCCCAACGCTCAGCCCGTCGTGCCGTTGAACGACTTCACCGGAGGCTAACCATGAAGCACACCAAGTATCTCCTGTCCGTTTCATTCCTTCTCGCAACCGCGCTCACCGTGCCAGCGCAGATCGATTCCGTAATCCGGGCCTTCGTCGATCATGCCGCGCGGCAACCGCAACCGCAGCCGCGCCGCCAGCAGCAACCACGGCAGCAATCGAACGTCCAACACCAGGCGAAGAAGCAATTCGACGGCACCTGGCTCGCCACTCAGTCCAAGACCAATCCAGAAAACCAGCAAACGATCAACCGCACGTTTACGCTCATCATCAAAGACGGCAAAGCGACCAAGACCCTCGACTCGACCAACACGTCTACCCCGGAAAAGCCGTTCTACAGCTCGATCTACGAATTGCAGCGGCGTTGGAACTACAACTCGCTCGACTACACCGAACAAGGGACCAGCATCACCATCCAATGGAGCCCCGGTCAGCTCTCGGATTGGACGCCCAAAACGGTTCCCAATCCCGTCGTCGAAGGCTTCGGTTCGCCGATTGCAGAGACGTCGGTTTACAAAATCAAAGGCGACGAGCTGACGAGGACCAATGATCCCAACGGCCTCGTCTTTCACCGGGCGAAATAGGATTTCTGGAGACGGCCTGCCCTCAAGCTGTTGGGATGCGACATCGATTCTCAACGGCCTGAGGGCAGGCCGTCTCCATTCAGCTTCACCAGCCTAACCCTTGAAAAACTCAAAGCTCCCTTCGAAGCCTTTGAGCTGATGGCTCCCGGCCGTCTGGAATGACATGGCAGAGCCCAGCTTCGCCTGAGCGGCGGCGCTCGCCAAAAGATGAATACCTAACGAGCCCGCCAGCTTCTCCATCCGAAAAACAAAAATCACTTCCTTGCCGATAAGACTTTCCTCACCCATCGACCGCAATCCGCCGCTCGAGACAAGCCCGTAGTGCAACACCAGCCGGAAGCGTGGCTCCGTTTTCTGCAACGGCTTTAGCTGCGCCAGACCCGCCGCGACATTTTCGACTCCCTTTTCGTCATCATGCCAGTAGGCGAGAAAGCCATCGCCGAGATACTTGTCGATTTCGCCGTGATGCTCTTCCACGATTGTCTTGCAGGCGGCAACCCAGCTTCCGACCAGCAGCGCCAGCTTGTCGCTGACCATGCTCCGGCTCAGCGGCGTGAAATTTTCAATGTCGGCCACGAGCAGCCAGACGGGAATGTTCGCGGTCTCACGGATCGTCTGTTGCGCAATCGTGGTCCGCAATTCGCTCGTGACTTCTTCCGGCTGGCGAAAAATAAAAGGCACATCGCCCACCGTGATCTGGTCCATGTCGCAAAGACGCACGGGCTGGTGGACACGCCGCTTGTTCAGAAACGTCCCGTTGCTGCTGCCGAGATCGATCAGCCAGAACTCACCCACATTTTGCAGATTGATGATGGCGTGGCGACGCGAAGCCTTGGGCGACTCGAGCACGACCGCGCTCTTGGGAGAACGACCTAACGAGCAGTTCCCGCGCAGGGGAATTTTATCGAGTCCCGGCGATTCGAGCCAGGCCCCCGCCTCTTCCAAATCCATGAAGGCGTTCTATTCGAACCCGGCAAAAAGGAAAGCCTCCACATTTGCTTCTTGGCATCGATCCGGACAACAGCCGAGGATCGGCGGCTCATGCGGCAAACTTCCCTATGGTGTATCGTTACTTTGGTACTCTCTCTCCGCGCCAGCGCCGAATTGCCGGGTGAAGCCGTTCGCGGGCTGCCTTCCTCGAGTTTCTTGCGGATGACGCGATTGTCTTTCGGCCGGGGCCGGTGAACGGAAAGGAAGTCTGGAGCAACCGCTCGGAATCGGGGCTCGATTTGGTTTGGGAGCCGGTTTTTGCCTCCATTGCGCGGAGCGGCGATTTCGGATACGACACCGGCCCGTCTAAATGGCGCGCGAAGAAGACGGAGGAAAAGTTTTCCGGCTTCGGACACTTCGTTTCGATCTGGAAAAAACAAAAGGACGGAGCGTGGAAGGTGGCGCTCGATTGCGGGATCGAGAATCCGGAGCCGACCGGGAAAACTGAAGCACTCCGCACCGTTGTCCCCGAAGAAACGGCAAAATCGACCGCCCCGGGCGCGGCGGGCAAACTTCGAACCGATACGCAACAGAACTTTGCGGAAGCCGCAAAAATCGATTCAGCGGCAGCGACGCTTGAAGTCGCGAGCACGGACATCCGCGTCTAGCGGGATGGTCACTTCCCCGCCGTGGGCAAGGAGGCAGCGCGCAGTTTGCTCAATGACAGCCAAGCCCGGACGTCTTTCGAAGCGTTGGGGGGGCGAGATGAGCAGTTCGGCCGACCTCGCGTATTCCTACGGAAAATACTCCAACGCCCGAGAAAACGGCAACGAGCAAGGCCATTATCTTCAGATTTGGCAGACTGATTCCGCCGGCGCGTGGAAACTGGTGCTCGATTGGCAAGCGGCGCTACCACCGGAAAAATAACTCTCGGAGGGACATGCTTCTGCATGTCCCATTTTCCAATCGGGAAGTGGGACGTGCGGAAGCACATCCCTCCGGGAAAAATTTGAATCCGAATCGCGCGTGAGACGCATCTCATTGGGGATACCGAGAATGCTTAAGGGTGTCCTCTACGGTGTCGACGCCATGGATCCGACGACGTTCATCGGCGTCACTTTGTTGCTCGGGATCGTGGTTTTGCTGGCATGCTGGATTCCTGCGCTACGCGCCAGCCGCGTCCACCCGATGGTGGCGCTGCGCGCGGAGTGATGGAAATTTCTCCCTGTCGCCGCCGCCCTGTGGGCGGCGCTGGCCAGATGTAGTGTGCGCTGTCTCAGCGCATTTAATCCGCTGAGGACAGCGGACGCTACAACGCTTCGCACAGAAGAAGGTTGAGGTCGCTTGTCATGGTCATTTCTGTTCCATCGGCCGCAGAATCAATTCGCCGCGCCAATCGGGATGCGCAACCCCCGCACGATAGGCCTCGAGCGACTCCACGGACGAGTTCACCCGGAGATTGCTATAGGTCTGGTCGGAATTCTGCCAGCGTTCGTGCCAGTAGATCGCGGCTTTGACTCGCGGATAACGGGTGCGAAACATGTCCAGCGCCTGGGCAATCCACTGGGGTTTGAGCATCCCGCGGGCATCGGCCGAGAACGGAAAATCTCCCGTGGCCCACTCCGCAATCATGATCGGCTTTTGCGGATCGAGCCCGCACAATTCCGTGTAGGGCCAGTCGACGAGCGACGGAACGTCCGGATTCGGTTCGTCCTTGAATTGCTGCCCGTAAACACTCATTCCGAGCCAGTCGACGTAATCGGACCCGGGATAGTAAGCTGGCGCGAAGTTCCAGGTATCGAGCGGATAGGAATAGTTGTTGGTGTGAAACATCCATTTCACGTTCGAAGCGCCACGCGCCCGGACGCGATCGACCACATGGCGATACGCTTTCTTGAAATGCTCGGGACCTTCCCATTTGTCCGGTGTGTCATCGACCCATTCATCCGCGCCGTAAAACCAGCCCGACCACGGAAACCAGTCGCCGTTCATTTCCACCCCGAAGACAACAATCATTGGCTTGCCAAAGGCCCGCGCCGAATCTCCCCACTTGTCGATGTAAGCATCCCATTTGCCGGCGATGATCTCGTTCAGACTGAATTTGTCGGGGCCGCGATTTTGGGTGTAAGGCCGATCCCAGGGTGACCAGAAGACGAGCGGCATGGCGCCGTGCCGCCAGATAACATTCAGATTTCGAGTCGGGAAACTTTGTTCACCCCAGTAGCTGGAGGACGCGATGATGGCCTGGTGTTTGCCCACCATATTTTCGAACTCCTCGATCAACTCGATGGTCACCTCGTCCTCGGCATCGCCGAAATCCATGAACGCGCCAGTATAAGCGCCGCGCTCGGGCAGGAGAACCTCGACGGGCGCGTTCGGATCAATCCGTGCGTTTTGCGACGCGGATTTTCGACACGCGGGGAGCGCGCCCCATATGCAGAGCAAAATGACGAATGTCGAATGACGAATGACGAATGAATTCCGAATGTTCAAATGACGAAAATGTGATCGCATCGCACGCGAACATTCGGATTTCGTCATTCCTTCGTCATTCGACATTCGTCATTCGACATTTCTCTTACACACGCACTGGCACGCTCGCTGTCCGTTCCAATTTCCCCCAGCCCACCAACGCGCCTTTGATCGCGCGCAGGATCGCTTTCCAAATCACGTAACTTAACAACGGTCGATAGATCAACCGCATGGGCAGAATCCGCCACGCGAGGAAGATGGATTCCCGTTCGATGACGCAAGCCAGAGTGGCAAGCATCACGTCCATGCCCAGAAAAACGATGACGAACGGCAGGACCGCGCTCCAGGCGCCAAATGGGAGCGAGGCGAGAAGGAACAGGTCCACCAACGGCGTGATCGCGACCAGAATGATTTGGAAAAACCAGACGCTCGGCAAACTGAACCAGCCCAGCGCGCGGTAGTTCCAGTTGAAGACCATGTCCCGATGTTTCCAGAGACATTGCAAGGTCCCGTAGGCCCAGCGGAAACGTTGCCGCGCAAGGGTCCGAACCGTTTCGGGCGCTTCCGTCCACGCGATCGCTTCCGGCACATAGACCATCCGCTGCCCGCGTTTGTGCAGCGCGAGAGTGAGATCGGTGTCTTCGGCCAACGTCTCCAGACTGAGGCCGCCCGCATCGTCGATGGCGGATTTCCGGATCGCGCTGATCGCGCCCGGCACCACCGTCATGCAATTCCATCGCGTGTAGGCGCGTCGATCGAGATTAAATCCGCACGTGTATTCGAGCGCCTGGCAACGGGCAATGAAAGTGCGCAGGTTGCCCACCTTTGCGTGCCCGGACACGCCGCCGATGCCTTGATCGGAAAATGGTTCGACCAAACGCCGCAGCGTGTCGCTCTGACATTTTGTATCCGCATCGAGAAAAACGGCGATGCCGGAGCGCATCGCGGCGAGTCCCCGCTGGAGGGCGCGCGCCTTGCCGCGGTTCGGTTGCCGCAGGAGCCGGACCCGCGAGTCCTGATTCGCCACGATCTCGACTTCCGCCGCGGTGCGATCCGCTGAGCCATCATCGATAACGATGACCTCCAGCTCACCGGAGTAATCTGTCGTCAGCAAGCTGCGCAAAGTTTCCGCGATCACCTTCTCTTCATTGAAGGCCGCGACGATCACGCTGATCGGTTCGCTAAAATTCCGCGGCCAGGTGCGCCGGAAACGCGCTGCCAGCCAGATGACGATGAGGGTTCGCAGCACCACGAGCGCCGTGGCCACGATCATGAACGCCCAGAGGAATTCTTCCGCCGCGTGAAAAATGCGAAAGCCCACGCCGGAAACGAAACGGTTCAGTCCCTTCGCCTGGACCGGGGGCATCACCGCATCGCGCGTTGTTCCCAACAAAGTGCTGAGCGAAACGATCGTATCCCCGCGCGTTTTAAGATAATCGAGAATCCGCGGAAGCGCTTCGACGGTTTGCTCACGATCGCCCCCGGCATCGTGCAGCAGGATAATACTGCCATCGCGGCGCTGCTGTTTCACGCGCTGAAGGATGATGTCGGCGCCCGGCCGCGCCCAATCCTGCGGATCGATATTCTCGAGCACCACGAGGTAGCCTAGGTCCTGGGCCAATTTCAGCGGAGTAAGCTCGCTGATCTTAGAAGGGCTGGTGTCCGCGGCGTAGGGCGGACGGAAAAGCGTCGTCGAGCGTCCCGTGATCGTTTCGAGAAGAAGCTGGGTCGCGTTGAGCTCAATTCGCACATGTTCCGGCCAGCAGAGAGCGAGATTCGGATGGTAATACGTGTGGTTCCCGATCTCGTGCCCCTCGTCTACGATCCGCCTGACGAGGTCCGGATATTCCTCCGCGTTTTGGCCTACCAGGAAAAATGCAGCCTTCACATTCTCGGCTTTAAGAATGTCCAAAATTAATGGGGTCCATTTCGGATCGGGCCCGTCATCAAAGGTCAGGGCGACCTGGTGGGGGGTGCCAGCCCCTTGATGGTAGAGAGTCGGAAACTGCGGGAACTTCGAATACTTCGCGGTGAGATAACCCTCCTGGTCCACCGCCACCGTGCGTGCACCGTCCGCGGTCGATTCATCCACGGAAACAATTTCGCCTTCCCCAATGTCGGCGATCGTGTCCGTTCCCTTAAGAACTTCGAGACCGGACCGCGACGCCGCGTCCATCTTGAAATCGTTCGGAATGCTGAGCGCGTCCCAGATCGCGACGTCCTCCGTGCCCAGCCGATAGACTGCGAAACCGCCCGCTTTCGCTTCGCGCACGCGACGCAGTTGATTCAGAAACGTCACGGCATCGAGGAACCAGACGGAGTGGTCCTTGTCCGCGTCCTCATAATAGAAATAGGGACTGTAGTCTGGCGCGGCAATGGTCGCGGTCTCCACTTCCGCGTAACTCGCGCGACTCATCGCTTCGGGAAAACTGATCAGTTCGGCCTTCTTCCCATCGCCCGTCCAATCATACCCATAGCTGCCAAGGGCGATGATCCACTGGTTCGTTTCCGCGCCATCCATTAACACATTGAGCCAGCCCTCGAACCAGCGGCGCGAACCCAGCGGACCAGCCGGATCGTTGTCGGAAGTTTCATCGAAAAGCATCGCGACAAAGCGATCGACGTTGTCCGACAGCTCTTCGAAGTCGATGTAGTCGAGGTCCTGGCCCGGCTGGACGCAGAGCCAGAGCTGTTTGTCGTCGTAATGGAGCGCATCGGTGAACCGGTCGAGGAACGCCGTGATATCTTTTTTGTAAGCCGGATCGACCTGCTCCCAATCGATGATCACGCCGGCGGCTTTCGCGTCATTCAGGACCGTGAGGACTTTTTGAATAAAGCGGTCCTGCTTGTCCGTCGAGCCGTGCGCGAGATTCTCCACCGCTTCCGGCTCCCAGGTATCCCCAACCAGGTTCGTGAGCAGTGGCATCAACGCGATGCCCCTGGCCGCGGCGAATTTCGGCAGGCGCACATCCGCATCGATTTGCAGATCACCCGCGCCATTGGTCATCGCCATCCATTCGGGACAGACATGGGTGATCTGACTGGCGTGTTGTTCGAGCGAGGTAAAGCTGTAAGGATCGCCGTTGGCGTAGAACGCGAGGCGCACTTCGTTGTTGGGGAATTTCTTACGCGGATGGGCCGGGGGCGTAGCAGGCGCCGGCGGCTTCGGTTTTTTCCCGGCGAGCCTGGTGGCCGCAAATTTTTCCCAGAGCGCGAGATTCGAAGGCGTCAGTCCGGCCGGGTTCGCTTTCTGAAGCGACTTCAACTGACCTTTTAATTGCCGCAGCGAAACCGGAAGGTTGAGCTGCGGCGCGACGAAAAGAGTTTGGACGAAAAGAATCGTGCCGATGAAAACCAGGATCCCGGCAATGAGCAGGCCCAGACGCAATCGAGGCCAGCGTTTGCCGGCTGGATCGGAAAAAACAAACGGCGTGATCGAGTGTGACGGTTCCTCTTCCATCTGCGGGGGCTAATTCTACATCATTTGCGCCAATTCTCGCGCCCGTTCCTGCAGGAGCTCCGAGGCACGCGTAATCGATTCTTCCAGAGTGATCCCGGCGCGGGCCAGGACCAGCACCCCGTTGAAAAGCGCGCGAACGGCCGGCGTTTCACTGCCGCTCCCGACGATCGCAAAGACTGGTTTGCCCAGTTGCCGGGCGAGCCGCGCCACACCGGCGGGCGCCTTGCCTTCCAGGGTCTGCTCATCGAGCCGGCCCTCGCCCGTGATGACCACGTCCGCTTCTTCGATCGCGGACCGCAGTCCAATAAACTCCGCGACCACGTCGAACCCCGGCTTCACTTCCGCCCTGCAAAAACTCATCAACCCAAATCCCAAGCCACCGGCCGCGCCCGCTCCCGCCGTATCCCGGAGATCGCAACCAAGATCGCGGCTGACGACGTCGGCCAATCGCGTCAAGGCGCCCTCGAGAGTTTCAAGCTGATCGACCGTTCCGCCCTTCTGCGGTCCAAATATGCGGGTAGCGCCGCGGGGTCCCAGCAGCGGATTCCTCACGTCCACTGCCGCGATAATTTTAGCCTGTAGTGGCAGCTGTGACGGCTGCATGGAGGTCCGCGGATTTGCAGCCGACACGGCTGCCACTACAGCTGGCAGAACAATCTTGGTCAAACGGACGAGTTCGTCCGGTCTCTCCAATTCGTGCTCGCCTGCCTCATAAAACCGGAACCCGAGGGCCCGCGCCATCCCGACTCCGCCATCGTTCGTCGCGCTGCCTCCGAGGCCGAGCAGAATCTCCTTCGCACCCCGTTTGGCCGCGTCCTTCATCATCTCGCCCACGCCATGCGTATTCGCCCGCAGCAAATCGCGCTCTCCCGGAGCGATCCGCCACATTCCCGCCGCGGCGCTCATTTCCATCACGGCCGTCCCGCGGTCGTGAAGCCAGACATAACGCGCCTCGATCGCGCGCCCCAGGGCGTCGTGCGCCGCGCAATTCACCCATTCGCCACGGCACGCTTCGCGAATTACATCGGCTGTCCCCTCTCCGCCGTCGGCCATCGGGAGCGTCCGGATGATCGCATCCGGGACCCGATCGCACAGTCCTGCCTTGATGTTTTCAGCCACATCGCCAGCGCTCAAAGAGCCTTTGAATTTGTCGGGGGAGATTAGGATTCTCATCAGGTTTGTAGTGCCGTCTGTGTCAGGCGCCGTCTTCTCGGAGGCGTTTCACAGAAACGCCCTGCAACAATTATTTCTGCAATTTCCCCAGCAAAATCTCCCCCACCATCGTCGGGTTCGCCGTTCCCTTCGAAAGCTTCATCACCTGTCCCTTTAGAAAATTCAGCGAAGCCGCGTTCCCCGCCTTGAAATCAGCCACGGGTTTCGGATTCGCCGCGATGACTTCATCACATAGTTTTTCAAGCGCGGCCCCGTCGCTCAACTGCTCGATCCCTTTTTCCTGCACGATCGTGGCCGCTGTTTTCCCGCTCGCAAACATTTCCGCGAATACTTCCCTCGCCTGCGTGCCGCTGATCCTTCCGGTTTCGACCAGATTCACGAGCTCATCGAGTGCCGCCGGCAACACGGAACAATCAGCGATCGAGCGATGGTCATGCGCAAGCGCGCTTTGCAGATCGTTCAGGATCCAGTTCGCGACACTTTTCGGCCTGCGCGCTCCCTTGGCGGCGGTTTCAAAATAACTCGCAAGCTCGAGATCATTCGCCAGCACCCCCGCGTCATAGGCACTGACGCCGTATTCCTTCACAAATCGCGCGCGCTTTGCCCGCGGCAATTCCGGCAATCTGGCCCGCGCCTCCTGCACCAGAACGCCCGTCCGCACGGGAACCAAATCGGGATCGGGAAAATAACGGTAATCGTGCGCGAATTCCTTCGTCCGCATCAGGAACGTTTCGCCGGCGTTGTCGTCCCAACCGCGCGTTTCCTGTTCCAGCTTTTCGCCGCTTTCGAGCGCCGCCGTTTGCCGCCGAACTTCGTAACCCAGCGCCCGCCGCACTCCGCTGATCGAGTTCATGTTCTTGATCTCGATCTTCGCGCCCAGTTCCGATTGCCCATCGCGCCGCACTGAAATATTGCAATCGCAACGCAATTGGCCCTTCTCCATATCCGCGGAGCTGACGCTGCCATAGATCAGGATCTGCTTGAGCGCGGTCAGGAACGCGAACGCTTCCTCAGGCGAACTAATTTCCGGCTCGGTCACGATCTCCATCAAGGGTGTTCCCGCGCGGTTGAAATCGATCCCGGTGCTGTTTTCGAGATGGAAACTGCGGGCCACATCCTCCTCGAGATGAATCCTGACCAGTCGAATTTCCTTATCCGATCCCGCGATCGTTTTCTGCGCATCCTTTGGGTAGGCCAGGTCGTGCAGCGGCACGCGGCCTCTCGCGCAAAGCGGCCGCGCATATTGCGTGATCTGATAATTCTTCGGCATGTCCGGGTAGAAATAATTCTTGCGATCGAAGTGAGACACCGGCGCAATTTCGCAGTCGAGCATCAAACCCGTGAGCACGGTCAGCCGCAGCGCCTCCGCATTCATCACCGGCAACCCGCCCGGCAAACCCAGGCAGGTGGGACAAGTGTGCGAGTTAGGTGGCGCTCCAAATTCGACCGGACAGCCGCAGAACATCTTCGAGCGCGTCCGCAATTGCGCGTGAACCTCGAGGCCTATAGAGACGAGATACATTTCGGATTTCGGATTTCGGATACCGGAAAGTTATTTGTTTCGTCGCGCTGTTCGGATTGAAGCAACGACAATAGCAAGGATCTGGCTTCCCTCGTCTCTAAGATCCGTCAGTAAATCTGGCTTCGTCAGGCCCGACTCGATCAGCATCTCCATCCAATAGAGAGCCTCGTCGCATTCTTCCTCAACGATGCCCATCTTGGCTATGAAGTCTGCCCGGGATTTCCCGCGAACGGCCGCACGATAGTTCGCGCCCACCGACGTGCCTGCGCGTAGCAACTGATTTCCCAACACCTGCGCGACCTGCTGTCTCGGGAGTGACTGAACCAATCGGATCACCCGCAACCCGAAGTTCATGGTCCGCTTGAGGAATTCTTTTTTCTCCATCTTTCCGGTATCCGGTATCCGCAATCCGAAATTCTCAGTCCTTCTTCGCCGCGAACTCCAGCGCCTTCTTGATGTCGAACTGCTTCACCTTCTCCACGAGCGATGGATCGTTGGCAGCGGCAAGGACGCGGGGATGCTGCAACAGTTCGAGAATTCGTCCCTGACGAATGAGGTCGGCGATCTCGGGGTCGTTCCGCAAGGCGACAATCTTCGGATGTTCGCTTAACTCGACCGCGCCGGGGAAGGAGAGAAACCGGCGCGCGTTCTCCGGATTTGCGCAGACGGTGCCAGCGTCTTTCAAGGTCTGATAGACCGCCGGCGGAGTCACATCCGCCTTCTTCAGCAGGTCGCCGACGCTTCCCAGCTCGACCGAGTTCTTTAGTCGCGCCAGGAAGGAGGTCAGCGAATCGGCATCGAGATTTTCCAGGGCGAGCGAGCTGTCAGCGCGCGATGAAGCCGGTGGCGCTTCGGTTCGCAGATGCGCCTGCACCTGGGCGTCGGCAATCGAACCCACGCTGCGAATGCCAACCAGGATCAACCAGAGGAAAAATAAGCCAAATACAACACCGGTCAGGGCGCCGCTTAAACCGTAAACGAGGCGAACCCCACTCGAACCATGTTGGGCCGTTCGCTTGAAGAGAATCGAGCCGAGAGTGGCGATGAGACCGTAGACCACAAGGGCGACGATCGCGCCGCCGATCATCGAGAGGATGAAATCGGGCCATTTCAGAATCGGCTGAAGCAACGGAAGCAGGAGTTGGCCGCAGAAATAGGCGGCAGCGTACGCGGCGATGACCGCCGCGGCGCGCATCAACTGACGCGGCAGACCAAGCCGATATCCGCGAATAACTTCGAGCAGGAGCAAAACAACCGCGAAGGAAACGAAAACGATCTGCCAAAGCGTTGAGCCGCCGGTCGCCGACTGCATTGTCGTGTCAACTCTCCGGTTGTAGCCGGGATCGGTGATCCCGGCCGAAATCAGAAATCGCCCCCTGCCGCAGCGCATGGTCGCACAGCACCAGCGCCGCCATCGCCTCCACGATCGGCACGGCTCGAGGGAGCACACACGGATCGTGGCGTCCACGTGCCGCGAGGGTCGTTTCTTCACCGGAGGCAGTCACTGTCTTTTGGTCGCGCGCGATGGTGGAAGTCGGTTTGAAGGCGACCCGGAAGAAAATGTTCTCGCCATTACTGATGCCGCCCTGGACGCCGCCGGAATTGTTCGTGACCGTTCCCACTCTTCCATCGCGGATCTCGAAGGCGTCGTTGTGTTGTGATCCCCGCATGCGCGTTGCAGAAAAGCCCGACCCGATTTCAAAACCTTTCGAAGCGGGCAGGCTCAGCATCGCCTTTGCCAAGTCAGCTTCGAGTTTGTCAAAGACCGGCTCCCCGAGGCCGGCAGGGACGCCGCGGACAACGCATTCGATTACGCCACCCAACGAATCCCCCTCGTCGCGAACGGATTGAATCAAGGCGGTCATCAACTCCGCGGCCGCGTCGTCGGGACAGCGCACGGCGTTGCGCTCGACGTCTTCACTCCTGACGGAACTTCGGTCGATTCGAGCGGAGACCTCATGAATTTGGGTGACGTAGGCCACAATCTCGAGGGGTCGCGGCGAAAGTTTGCCCAGAACTTTTTTTGCCACGGCACCGGCCGCGACGCGCCCGATGGTTTCTCGCGCGGAGGCGCGCCCACCCCCCTGCCAGTTGCGGATGCCGTATTTGGCTTCGTAGGTGAAGTCTGCGTGCGACGGCCGGTAGGTCGATTTCATTTCTGCATACGCTTCCGGTTGGGCGTCCTTATTTTTCACCAAAATTGAGATTGGCGTGCCGAGGGTGCGACCCTCGAAAACACCAGAAAGAATCCGGCAGCGATCGGCTTCATCGCGTGGAGTCACGATGACGCTCTGACCGGGACGCCGCCGGTTGAGCTCGCGCTGGATGTCTTCCTCGCTCAGCTCGATTCGCGGCGGGCAACCATCGATGACGACGCCGACCCCTCCGCCATGAGATTCCCCCCACGTCGTAATGCGGAAAAGCTGTCCGAAGCTGCTGCCCATTGGAGCAACCCTTAGCTCGCTGCGGTTCAAATAACAACGCAACAGCTGTCATCCCGAGGCTGGCGCAGCGCGCCGAGGGACCTCCCAGGCGTTCAAGCGCTTCCCCGACAGATATCGCGTTTCCGTCGGATCGCGCGTGGCCCTTTTTCGTGTGACGCTATCTACGACTGCGAGGTTCCTCGCCGTCTGCGCGGCTCGGGATGACCCCATCGGAGGGAACCTAAATCGCGGCGAAAGCGGTCTTCAGATCGTCGATCAGATCATCGACCTTTTCGACGCCCACCGAGAGTCGGACGAGCGAATCGGTAATCCCGAGCGCCGCTCGCATCTCCGGCGGAATCGAGCCGTGGGTCATGATCGCGGGATGGTTGATGAGGCTTTCGACACCTCCAAGGCTTTCCGCGAGCGAGAAAAGGTGGGTGTTCTCGAGGAAGCGGCGGGTTCCCGCCAGGTCCGTTTTCAACACGATCGTGACCATTCCTCCGAAAGCCCGCATCTGCTTCTTCGCGAGTGCGTGTTGCGGATGCTGCTCGAGTCCCGGGTAATAAATCTTCTCAATCTTCGGCTCTTTCTCGAGCCAGCGCGCAATCTCCAAAGCGTTCTCACAATGCCGCTCCATCCGCAGGGCGAGCGTCTTCAACCCGCGCAGCGCCAGAAAGCTGTCGAACGGCCCCGCGATCGCGCCGACCGCATTCTGCAAAAACGCGATCTGATCGCCGAGCTCCTTGTTCTCCCCGACCACGATCACGCCGCCCACCATGTCGGAGTGGCCGTTCAGATATTTCGTCGCGGAATGAATCACCATGTCGAAGCCAAATTCGATCGGACGCTGCATCCAGGGACTGGCAAAAGTGTTGTCGGAAACGCTGATCGCCTTGTGCGCTCGGGCGATTTTCGCAACCGCCTCGAGGTCGATCAATTTCAGAAGCGGATTGCTCGGAGTCTCCACCCAGACCATGCGCGTATTTGGCCGCATCGCTTCCTCGACCTTTGCCGCGTCGCTCATGTCGATGAAAGTGAAATCGAGGTTCGCGGAGCGGCGCCGAACGCGCTCGAACAGCCGGAAAGTCCCGCCATAAAGATCGTCGCTGACAACGACATGCGAACCGCTGTCGAGTCCGTCGAGCGCGGTGGCCATCGCGGCGAGCCCCGAAGCAAAAGCCCAGCCGCGGGTGCCTCCTTCGAGATTCGCGATACAACGTTCGTAAGCGCTGCGGGTCGGGTTGATGGAGCGGGAATAATCGTAGCCCTTGTGTTTGCCGGGACTCTCCTGGACGTAGGTAGAAGTCTGGTAGATCGGCATCATGATCGCGCCGGTTGTAGGATCGGGTGATTGCCCCGCGTGGATGACCCGCGTCGCGATGTCGTGTTGCTTTTTCATGGGAATATTTTGTAACCCCGAAAGCTTTCGGGGATATCGTGGATGAAGAACGGAAAGCAAAGGAGCTTTTCTATTCCGATAATTCCTCTCTTTCTTCCATCCGTGTCATCCGCGGTTTCAAGCTCCCGGCATTTGGCGCCGGAGATACGAAAGCAGATCGCTGCGCGTAATCAGGCCGAGGAATTTGTTTCCCTCCATGACGATGGCGACGCGGCCGCGATCGAAAACTTCCAGCAAATCCTTCATTTTCGCGGTGGGCGCGAGCGTTTCCAGGCGATCGGTCATCGCGGTGTGCACGGCGTGATTAAAACGCTCGGGATCGTGGTGAACCTTCACGAGCACGTCCGACTCATCGAGAATGCCGACGGGGCGCCCGCTCTCGTCCACCACCGGCACTTGTGAAACATCCGCGGAGCGCATGCGTGTAACCGCGGTGAGAAGGGTGTCGCCTGGACCGACGGTGACTACTTCGCCGGCTTCGTAACGATGGCTGATGAGATCGCTCAGGTCGCCCTGCGCGGGCCGGCTCGTGAACCCTTGCTCGGCCATCCAAAAATCGTTGTACATCTTCGACAGATATTTATTGCCGTCGTCGGCGACAAAGGTGACGACCCGTTTCTTGTGGGATTGGGCGCGGCAATAACGAAGAGCGGCCGCCAGAAGGGTGCCGGTGGAGGAGCCGCCCAAAATTCCTTCCTGGCGCAGGAGATCGCGCGCCGTCGCGAAGCTTTCGGCGTCCTCGATGGTGTAAGCCTGCGAAACCCGCGAGAGATCGGCTATGTCCGGAACGAAATCCTCGCCGATGCCTTCAACCGCCCAGCTCCCGGCGGTGCCGACGTTACCCGACTTCACGAAATCGACCAGAATCGAGCCGGCCGGATCGGCCAGCACCATTTCCAAATTTGGCTGCACTCGTCTGAAGAAACGGGACAAACCGGTGATGGTACCGCCCGACCCGACCCCGCAAACGACCGCATCGAGGTGATGCCCCATTTGCTCCCAGATTTCGGGACCGGTCCCCCGCTCGTGCGCTAGTGGGTTCGCCGGGTTGCCGAACTGATTCACATAAAATGCTCCGGGTATCTCCGTGGCCAATCGTGCGGCCATGTCCTGGTAATATTCCGGATGTCCGCGGGTCACATCGGAGCGCGTCAGCCGCACTTCCGCGCCCAGGGCCCGGACGTGCGCGATTTTTTCCTGGGACATCTTGTCCGGAATCACGAGGATGATGCGGTAACCTTTCGCTCCGGCGATTAACGCGAGGCCGAGACCCGTGTTGCCCGCCGTGGCTTCGATGATCGTCCCGCCCGGCTCCAGTTTCCCATCGCGTTCCGCCGCTTCGATCATCGCGAGCGCCACCCGATCCTTGATCGAGCCGGTCGGATTGTGGCTTTCGAGCTTGAGAAAGAGCTGGCAGAGCCCCGTCTCGAGCCGGGTGACTTCGACGAGCGGGGTATCACCGATCAGGGAGAGAATCGCCGGCGGTTTCTGGTGGCCGGTGGCCGAGGCGTGGGAGAGTTGCGTCATGCGCTAATTGGTTTCGCCTTTATGGGACCACTCCGAACTGCTGTCGGCAAAGAATTGCTGGAGGACATCGAACCGGACTTCGCCGTAGTTCAACGCGTAGCGGAGGTCGCCCCCTTTATAGACCCAGGTTGTCGGGATCCAGCTCAAAGGCATATCGAGAAAGCGTTTGATCTTGTCCGCGCCACTGCGCGGCCCGGGATCGGCCAGGATCATAACGTTGGGTTGGTTCGCGAGCTCGTATTTCGTGAGCATCGCGCGGCCGTCTTCGCCGCCATTCCAAACCGAGACAAAATAAAATTTCACCTGCGGATTTGCCTTCACGGTTTTCAGCCAGCCACCGCTCTTCAATTCCGCCTGGCAGTTCGAACACCACGGCGCCCAGAGATGGACGACACTGAGGTTCGGCGCCTTGATCGATTCGGAGAGCTGTTGCTCCGCGGGAGAGGCGGCGAGGATCCCGGAGGCGGCGAAAAGCGAAATTAGAACAGCGAGCTTTTTCATTCAGAGATGTCTGCTTAAGAGCGAGGGACACGCTGCGGCGGACACAAGAAGAATAGGCGGAAAATTAAGCGTTGTCATCCCGAGCCGCGAAGACGGCGCGGGACCTCTCGGGCGCAGATAAGATCACCCAAATCCGCTTCCGCGATCAACGCAGACCGGCGTAACGAACCGGATTAAACTGACTTGAGTGACCGGAGACCGCCCGAGAGGTCCCTCGCCGTCTTCGCGGCTCGGGATGACTCGCCTTTTGTCGTTCTGGTGCTCGGGATCGAATACCCCCAGCGAAGATCGATTACGATCACGAGCACGAAAAGAGAGGCAACCACCGCAGGTTGACCTAGCCTAAGTTCGGGCTAGTATTCCTCCCCTTTCTGGGCAGCGAGGCGACAGGCGCCTGCGCAAAGGACAGAAATGCGGCTCCGCGCCGCGAGGAGAAAACTTACCGTATGTTGCAAATGCAGGATTTACTCGCGAAGTCGTACCGCGACTTCAAGGAAGGTAGCATCGTCAAAGGACGCGTTCTCGAGATTCGCCCCCGGGAAGTCCTGGTCGATATCGGCTACAAATCGGAGGGTGTCATTCCCTCTTCTGAATTTGAAGACATCGAGTCCATGGAAGTGGGCGACGAAGTCGAAGTTCTCCTCGAGCGCCTCGAAAACGATGAGGGCATGGTCGTTCTTTCCAAGGAAAAGGCCGCCTACCGGCAGAATTGGAACAAGATCGCGCAGGTCTTCGCCGGCGACGGCCTGATCAAAGGCAAAGTGAAGTCCGTCGTGAAAGGCGGTCTCATGGTGAACATCGGCGTCGAAGCATTTTTGCCGGCGTCCCAGATCGACATTATCCCGCCGAAGGATTTGCAGCAGTTCGTTGGCAACACTTACGATTTCAAGATCGTCAAAATCAATGACGACCGGAAGAACGTCGTCCTGAGTCGCCGCGAGTTGATCGAACAGGAGCGGAGCGAGAAGCGCCAAAAATTCCTCGAAAGCGTCAAGGTCGGCGATCGGGTCCAGGGCAGCGTGAAAAACCTGACCGATTTCGGCGCCTTCATCGATCTCGATGGCATGGACGGTCTGCTCCATATCACCGACATGACCTGGGGCCGCCTCGGCCATCCAAGCGAGCTGCTCAAGGTGGGCCAGCCGCTCGAAGTGGTCGTCCTCGACATTAACAAGGAGAAGGAACGGGTTTCGTTAGGCTTGAAGCAGACCCAGAAAAATCCGTGGGACCAGATTGAAGAACGGTTCCCGGCCGGACAGCGCGTCAAAGGCAGGATCACGAATCTCGTTCCCTACGGCGCGTTCGTTGAGCTCGAGGAAGGCGTCGAGGGTCTCATTCACGTCTCCGAATTGTCTTGGACGAAGCGGATCATGCGTCCATCCGATGTCCTGACCCAGGGTCAGGAAGTCGAAGCGGTCGTGCTCGGCGTGAACAAGGAAGAGCAAAAGATCTCGCTGGGCCTGCGCCAGCTCGAACCGAATCCGTGGGATGAGATCGAGAAGAAATTTACCATCGGCAGCCATGTCAAAGGCGCGATCCGCAACATGACCGCGTATGGCGCGTTCGTGGAGCTGGAAGACGGGATCGACGGAATGATCCACGTCTCCGATTTGAGCTGGACCCGAAAGATCAATCACCCGAGCGAAGTCTTTAAGAAGAACGACGAAGTGGAAGCAGTCGTGATCGACATCGACAAGGTGAACCAGCGGATCAGCCTCGGCATCAAACAGCTGAGCGACGATCCCTGGAAGGAAATCGATTCGAAATACAAGATCGGCGACCTCGTTACCGGCAAGGTCACCAAGCTCGCGAGCTTCGGTGCGTTCGTCCAATTGCAGGACGACATCGATGGCCTCGTTCACATCTCTCAGCTGAGCGAGGATCACGTCGCGAAAGTGAAGGACGTGCTCAAGGTCGGCCAGGAAGTCGAAGCCCGCGTCATCAAGGTGGACAAGGTCGAGCGCCGCATCGGTCTCTCGATCAAGGCCGCGAATTATTCCGAAGAGGAGCTCAAGCGCGAATCCGAAGCGTTCGACAACCTGCGCCCTGGCGAAGACATGGTCGGCCTCGAGAAAGCGTTCGAAGCCGCCGAGGAAGACTACCGGCCCGGCGAAGGCAAGAAGAAGTAGGAACGGTTTCTCAACGCGGTATTTTTGGATTGTAGGGCGTCTGTGTCAGACGCCATCCTTCGGGGAGGCGTTTCACAGAAACGCCCTACAATGGCGAGACCCCCGCGCATTTCCAACTGGCTGCCCTGGGAGCAGAGGTCCGTCTACTTCATCATCTGTTGTATCGAAAGGCGGCGGCCCGTTCTCGCCAATCCAAGAGCGTGGGATATCTGCCTTAATGTTCTGGTCCGTTTGGATCAATGGACAACGCTTGCCGCGATCACCATGCCCGACCATCTGCATTTGCTAATGTCGCCCCTTGATCGCGAAGCCTCTGTCTCCGCGTTCTCGAAGTGGTTCAAACGTTGGTTCGACGAAGAATATTGCAGGCCGTCGGTGCCAGACGGCATCCTTCCGGTTCAACTTGGCAATGGCAGGAAGGTTGTTTCGATCGCCTGCTTCGTTCCGACGAATCTCTATCCGACAAATGGGAATATCTGCGCCAAAACCCAGTCCGGGCCGGTTTGGTCGGAGATCCTGATGATTGGCCATACCAATTCGCGTCAACCGGCCCGAAGCTATGAGCCGATTGTAGGGCATCTGTCTCAGACGCCACCCTCAACAAGGCGTCTCACAGAGACGCCCTACAATTTTCCCAATCGCGCGTGATCGAGATTCCGTACCGGCCTTACTTCGCCAGCTCGTAGAGGTATTCCACGAACGACATCGCCGCGCCGTCGAAACCCTGAATCTTCGGATTGGTCGACTCGATCACGTAATATTCATCCGGCGCATGGGCTCCGCTGCCGTGGCCAAGGCCGAAGTGTCCTGACGCGAGCTTCAACGGCTCGCCCGTGAAAACGAAACCCGGGTAGGAGCCGGCGTTGCGCGGCCACATGACCGGCTCGATGCCGGCACGTTTCAGCACCGCGACCTGCGCTTGAATCAGGGGCGCGCTCGCCGCGGTCTGAGTCGGGTCGTAACCGCCGCTCATGTTCACTTCGATGTCACCGAAACCGCGCTTCGCCAGGTGCGCCTTGATGGCCGGCACTACGTCCGCCGCTTTCATATCGGGCACCAATCGGAAATCCATTTTCGCCACCGCTTTGTGCGGCAGCACCGTTTTCCCTCCCGGACCGGTGTAACCGCCCACCAGCCCTTCGATATTAGCGGTCGGCTGCGATTCCAGGCGAATGTTCGCCTGCTCCCACGGCAAATCACTAATCCAATGCTGCACGCTCATTTGCTTCTTCGATTGAGCTTCACTGCGAATCTTCGAAGCAGCCGCGATCATTTTCTTCTCCTCGTCGTTAATTGGACGCGGCTTCGGGTAATTATCGATCGCGATCTCGTTGCCGTCTTCCGAGACCAGCGTATTGAGCGCTTTCACCAAATGCCAGGCTGGACTATCGACCATCGCTTTGAGCGACGAATGAATGTCCTTCCCCGGTCCGCGCCCCCATTTTTCGCCGGTCGAAACCAACTCCAACTCGACCACCCCCTTTGCGCCGAGGCTTACCGTAACGATCCCATCGAGGTCCTGCATGGAAGAGGGCATGAAAACGCCCGTGGTTTTCGCGAGCGCCGCCTGCACTTCCGGCTTGTGCACGAGTTGTCCAATGTGCGGCGAACCAATTTCTTCTTCACCCTCCGCAACCATCACCAGGTTCACCGGCATCTTTTTGCCCGCGCCCTTGATGGCATGCAACGCCGCCAGAAATGCCGATTCCGGCCCCTTCTGATTCACCGCGCCGCGACCAACCACGGCCTTTCCTAATCCGGGCTTATCGACCAGCGCCGCATCCAGGGGAGGCGAGGTCCATTCCTTCGGATCGAACTGCTTCACGTCATACATGAAATAAAGCCCAACCGTTTTGGCCGCGCCTGCATCCAGCGTCGCAAACACGCCTGGCTTCCCATCCGTTTGAATCACAGTCGCCTGCTGGAAACCGGCGTCCTTCGCCAGCTTTGCCATGTATTCCGCGCCTTCCGGAGAGTTAAGATTCTCCGCCGCGATCGATGGCAGCTTGATCCAATCCTGGAGACGCTTCAGCGCTTCATCGTGACGCTTCGTGATTTCCGCCTTGATCGGCGCAAGATCGTCCGCGGCCCAAAGGGACTGATTTATCGTGAGCGTGGCGGCGGCGGCGAGAGCGGCGCCTTTAATAAGAGTTCGGCGGTTCATCATGGTCGTGAAGTTCTCCGGTTGGTGTTGAGTTCGGGAGATTAGAACTTTCCGGCGGACCAAAACAAGAGAGAAAGGTAGCTATCAGGCCTGTAGCCGCCGCCCTGTGGGCGGCGTTACCTTGAAATGGCATTTCGTCTAGCGAACCCTATGGCGACGCCATCTGCCACGCTTCGCACAGCGAAGCGGCTACAGAAGAACTCTAAAATTCCGCGCTGCCGGGCGTCCGCGCGAAAGGAATGACATCGCGGATGTTCGACACGCCGGTGACGAACATGAGCATCCGCTCGAACCCGAGGCCGAAACCGGCATGCGGCACCGTCCCGTAGCGGCGCAGGTCGAGGTACCATTTGTAGTCCGCCGGATCCATCTGGTGCCGCCGCATGTTTTCCTCGAGCACTTCCAGCCGCTCTTCGCGCTGACTTCCCCCAACAATCTCGCCAATGCCGGGAACCAGCACGTCCATCGCGGTCACGGTCCTCCCGTCATCGTTCAGCCGCATGTAGAACGGTTTGATCTCCTTCGGATAATTGAAAACCGTTACCGGACACTTGAAATGCTTCTCGGTCAGCCAGCGCTCATGCTCCGATTGCAGGTTGGCACCATAAGCTACCGGGAACTCGAATTTCTCTCCACCCTTCGTCAAAAGCTCGACCGCTTCCGTATAGGTGATCCGCTGGAACGGCCGCTCCATCACGAAATCGAGGCGGGCAATCAACTCCTTGTCGACGAACTTCGAGAACAATCCGAGGTCCTCCGCGCAATGCTCGCGGATGTCGCCGATCAGATATTTCACGACTTCCTCGGCGACATCCATGTTGCCGTGCAGATCGGTGAACGCCATTTCCGGCTCGATCATCCAAAACTCGTTCGCGTGCCGGGAAGTGTTTGAATTCTCCGCGCGAAAGGTCGGGCCAAAGGTGTAAACCTTCGTCAGCGCGCAGGCGAACGCTTCCGCCTCGAGTTGCCCGCTGACCGTCAGGAACGTCGACCGCGCGAAAAAATCCCGGGCATAATCAATCGAGCCGTCGGCTCGGCGGGGCGGGTTCTTCAGATCGAGCGAGGTGATCCGAAACAGCTCGCCCGCACCCTCGCAGTCGCTCCCCGTGATGATGGGAGTGTGGACGTAAACGAAGCCGCGGTCCTGGAAGAATTGGTGAATCGCAAACGCGAGCCGGCTCCGGACGCGAAAGACCGCGCCGAAAAGATTCGAGCGTGGACGCAAATGCGCGATCTCACGCAGGAACTCCGGCGTATGCCCTTTTTTCTGGAGCGGATAGGTATCGTCCGAAGCGCCTGCGACCTCAATTTCCTCGGCGACAACCTCCCAGCTTTGGCCTTTGCCCTGCGAAGCCACCAATTCGCCGCGCACAATGATCGAAGCGCCGGTATTCAAGTGCTGCACCACCGCGTAATTCGGCAGCGAACTCTTCGCGATGATCTGAAGATTCCGCAGGCAGGAACCGTCATTCAGCTCAAGAAAGGAAAAATCTTTCGAGTCGCGCCTGGTTCGCACCCAGCCTTGGACCTGAATGCGAGATATGGGCGCGGCACTGGCCAGCGCCGCTTTGACTGAAGTTGGTCCTGGCATCCGGGAACTTTGCCGGGCGATGCCGCTTCGACAAGCAAAAGCCGGAGTTCTTTCGACTCCTTCGCTGGTACCGAAAGAAAACTCTGCGGACGTGCGTTAGTCCTTTTCGGATATCGAAAAAGCCCTGTCGCCGTGCGTCAATCCCTTCTCCATGAGGGAGAAGGTTAGGATGAGGGTTGCCTTTAGCCGCTCCGAGCAGCCCGGGCGCCCTTCACGTTAGTGACATCCAATCCGCTTGGCCCTCACCTCAATCCTCTCCCTCGGGGAGAGGAAGTGGCTGCAATTCCAAACGTCGTCCGCACGCAAATGTTTGTTGAGGCGCGGAAAAAATTTCGATTCCCGATCCGAGAATCCCGCCTAGCGTGTGCGCTTCTCTTATGCGGGAAAAACGCCTCTTGCTTTGGGACATCGACGGCACGCTGATTAATACCGGTGCAGCAGGGCAGCACGCCCTGGTGCGCGCGACCGTCGAGCGGTTCGGGGGCAAGGGCGAGCTGGACGGTGTGGAAATCGCCGGACGGACCGATACCGCCATCGCCCATCAAATTCTGGAGAAGTACCGCACGCCGCTAAGCGACGAGAATGTGAACTCCTTCCTCGATCTCTACGTCCAATTGCTCGAGGAGGAATTGCCGCGGCGTAAAGGTCGCGTGCTGCCCGGAATCCGGGAACTGGTCGAAGATTCGTCGCATCAGGAACACAACACTCTCGGCTTGCTCACCGGCAATTTGCGACGCGGCGCGCAACTCAAGCTCGAGTACTACGAGCTCTGGAAATTTTTTCCTTTCGGCGCCTTTTCCGACGATAATCACGATCGTAACGCACTCGGCCCCTGTGCTCTCGGCCGGGCGCTTGCTGAAACCGCGATCGATTTTTCTCCGACGCACGTAGACGTCATCGGCGATACCGGTCACGACATCGCCTGCGGGAAGGCGTTTGGGGCGCGCACGATCGCGGTCGCGACCGGTTCGTGGTCCCGCGAGCGACTCGCCGAACATCGGCCCGACTTTCTCTTTGATGATCTCGGGAATGTCGACGAGGTGAAACGGATCCTCGGCTGGTGATCGATTGACCTGCGGCTGGAGAGTGACATCTTCCCAGACCTGATTGTTATGACTTTGCCGGAAGCTCCGAATGTTTTGCCCTTGGAAGGCGAAATCGACCTGCACGTATCGCCTCGTGTCGCGGCCTCACTCGGGGCGATGATCGAACAAAAGCCGCCACGGCTCGTGGTCGACTTATCGGCCGTGACTTACATCGACAGCTCGGGCCTCGCCGTCTTGATCGAGGGAATGCAGAACGTCGAGGCCTACGGCGGGAAATTTATCCTGGCGGGGTTGCAGGATAACGTCCGGCCGATTTTTGAAATTGCCCGGCTCGACCAGGTCTTCATCATCTTCCCTCATGTCGACGCGGCGCTCGCCGCGATCTGAAACCAGTGTGGGAGGGGCCTTTGCGCCCCGACAATAGGGCGTTCGAAGATCGGGGCACAAAGGCCCCTCCCACATTAGGAGCCGACTCCCGCCAGGATCTGCAAGGTCTTCGCCACGTTAGTCGCAATGTCGAACTGCGCGGCGAGCGCGAGGTTGTCGATCTGAGCCTGAGCTCGACGCGCGGGATCGGACCAAAACTCGAGCGCGGTACCGATCGCGTCGACATTCCCCGCCCGATCGACGATCGTGCCATGGCGGCCGGTTTCGATGACTTCGGAAAAACCGTTGGCGCGGGTGGTAATAACGGGACGGCCCGACGCCAGCGCCTCCAGGCAGGCGTTCGAAAACGCATCGTAAAGGGTCGGGAGCACAAAAATGTCGGCCGCGCGGTAAAGCGCAGGCATCTCCCGGACCACGCCCAGGAATCGAACGCGCGGAGAAAAAAACCTGCGGCTTTCGCCGCGACCGGCCACGAACAACTTCATTCGCTTGTCCTGGCGCGCGACGGCCTCGATCGCGAAGCGCAAACCCTTTCGTTCCCAGCCGGAGCCGGCAAACAAAACCACGATGTCGTCCACGCCGAGCCCAAGTGCTTCCCGGGTTTTCGCTCGATCCTCATCCGATCGCTGGAGCGACCGAAAGGGAACGCCATTGTAAACGACTTTGATCTTCTCGGCGGGAAATCCGTAAAAGCGGATGATTTCCTCCTTCACCATTCGAGAGTTCGCGATCACGCGGTCTGCGCCACGTTTCGCAAAGAGCGATTCCTCCAGGGAAAGGACGGCCGAATGCTTGCGATTAAACAGGCGGCCGAGCCGGCCCAGCGGGCCCGTGATTTCGTTCCGCCTTTCCAGCCACGCGCGATGCACGCCGTCGCCGGCACGGTAAACATCGCAGCGCCAGACGCGCTCAAGACTGAGCAAAACATCGCCGTCCCTCTTGCCTGTCGTCCCGAGCGCAGTCGAGGGATCCCGTCGTAGCTTTTCAAGCTCGTCGGCAAACCCAATCGCCGTGGTCGCGCCGAGCCGGACAATCGGACCGGAATCCCATTCCGCCGCGGGCCAATCTGCCGAGGTGTAAAGCGCAACGCGATGCCCGGCTTCGACAACGCCGGCTGCGAGCCGCTTCAGATACGCTTCAGCGCCGCCACTGGAAGAAAAGCCGCGCCGGACGATTCCTATGGTAAGTTTTTCTGTCATGTCGAGCACAGTTGAGACATCCCGTCGCGCGTCGAGAAGGTATGCAGTGGGGTTCCCCTACTGCGCTCGGAATGACTCTTTACTTGGCTGTGTTCGCCACAATACTTGTTAGCCTATGGTGGGTGAAACTTTAAACGCCCCTCCTGTTTTGCACCCGGCTCCGCGTGAGCAGCCGCGTGTTCTCCCAAAGCATTTGCTTTATTCGATCTTCGCCCGGATCGGCGGCTCCGGGTTGGATACCGATGCGTTCGAAACTCTCCGCGCGTCGCACCGGGGAGGTTTTCTCGGCCGCGCCGTCGCCTATGATAACCGGCAGAGCGAGATCCCGGCGCGGCTTATCTATTCGCTCCGCTGGCATCCGGTGCGGCTCATCTCCTTTCTGGACCGGCCTTATTATTACGGCGCGAAAAAGAAGTATCTCGACTGGATCGCGTCGCGGCATCTCGCGACCGGCCGTTACGACCTTTTTCACAGCTGGTCGGGTGATTGCCTGCAATCGTTGCGGGTCGCCAAGAAACTTGGCATTCCTTCAATCGTCGAGATTCCCACCTGGCACCGAGACCGGGGGAAGCTGCCGAGCGAACGGCCGCCGACTCCGCCCCAGGCACCGCGAAATTGGAAGGAGAACCTGCTCCAAACCCGCGAGCGCTTCATCGAAGAATACGACCTCGCCGATCTCCTTTTCGTTCTTTCCCAAAAGGCCGCCGACACCTTTCGCGTCCAGGGTTTTTCAGAAGAGAAGCTCTATTACCTGCCCCGGGGCGTGGATGTGGAGCGGTTCAAGCCGGGCCCGCGCCCGCCCATCTTCCGGGCGGTTTTTTCCGGCGCTCTTATCGAACGGAAAGGGATCCATCATTTGCTCGAGGCATGGCATCGCCTGGACCTGAAAGACGCCGAGCTCTGGCTGGTCGGCTCCGTCCACGATGAAGCCAAGCCGCATCTGAAAAAGTATTGGCGGGACAACATCAAGGTCGTCGGCTTCAAGCGCGACGTGGAGAACTATTTGAGCAAGGGGACGATTCATGTTTTCCCGTCGCAATGCGAAGGCAGCGCCAAGGTGGTGTATGAAGCCGCGGCCTGCGGGTTGCCCCAAATCACCACGCGCGAAGCGGGCGACGTCGTGAACGACGGCGTCGAAGGAATTATCATTCAGCCGGGCAATGTGGGCGAACTGGCATCGGCCATTTTGGAACTCTATCGACATCCGGAAACGGTCGAGCGGATGAGCGAGGCCGCGCGCAAGCGCGTGGTGGATAACTTCACCTGGGACCATTTCCGCACAAGGCTCCGCATCGCCTACGAGAAGGCGATGCGGATGCGGCGATAGATTTTTTCTTTCCTGCTCCTGATCCTGATCATGCTCCTGATCCTTCGATTGAGACCGGGATTAAGATCATGAGCAGGATCAGGAGCATGATGGCGTGAACATTCTCCTCCTCCAACTCAAGCGGATCGGCGATCTCATTCTCACGACCCCCGCAATCGGGGCTCTCCGGGACAAATTTCCCGACGCCTCGATTTCTCTTGTCGTGTCACCCGCCGTGAAGGAGCTGTTACCGGCCATTACCGGCATCGACAAGATCCTCGAAGTCCGCGGGAAAACCGATGACGCCTTCGACTGGATCGCGTTATCGCTCGGGAAGTTTGATTACTGCCTCGACTTTACCAGGAACGACCGCTCGTCGTTCCTGACCTTTCTCTCCGGCGCGCGCAAGCGGATAACGTCCGATCACCCGAATCTGCGGACGAAACTGCGGGCGCGCAGTTACAATGAGTTCGTGGAGGCGCCGGTCGGCGTTTTGCACACCGTCGACTACCACCTCGGGCTCTTGAAGCCGCTCGGGATCGAAAACCCGTCGCGCACCATCCGGCTTCATTTGCCGGAAGAGACCACCGCCAGGGCAGATGGCTTGTTGCGCGCTGCGAATGTCGGTGATGACTTTGTCTGTTTCCATCCCGGCTCGGCCCGCGCCGAGAAATTCTGGGAAGCCAGCCGGTGGGCGGAGGTGATTGATCATTGTGCGAACGAAACGGGGATGAAATGCATCCTGACCGGTGGGCGTTCGGCCATCGAGCAGGCCCAGATCACCGCGATCAGGGATTCGGCCAAATCAGCCCCGATCGATCTTTCCGGCAGGACGAATCTCCTCACTCTCGCCGCGCTCGTCCAGAAGGCCCGACTGCTCGTGACGGTCGATTCCGCGCCAATGCATTTCGCCGCAGCCTGGGATACGCCGCAGGTGGTCCTGTTCGGGCCGACGAATCCATTCCACTGGCATCCGCGCTCCGATTCCGCGATCGTGCTGCTCGGTGGAATCGACGGGCCGGTGAAGGAATTTAATCCCAAACAACGCGCCGCAGCGATGAACCAAATCTCGACGAAAACCGTGATCGATGCTATGGAAGCCCTGCTGTCGGCTCCGGCGGCACGCGCCCTATGAGTGAACCGCAAGCCGCACCTAAGAAACCGTCTTTTTGGCAGACCCTGCGCACCAGCTGGGGTCCGTACAAGCGGCTCTACAGCTATGTAAAGCCCTATCGCTGGCGCTTCGTTGCCGGTCTCGCTCTCGGCTTCGCCTTTGGCCTCTCTAATGGTTTCATACCACTTGTCCTTGGCAAAGTGACTAGTGCCGTTTTCCAAGGCGGCGGTCCGGCGAGTCCCCAGCAATTCGCGGAAAATCCTTCGCTCTTGAATGCCGGTCCGAAAATAAATTCGATCCTGCTGACCTGTCTTTTGATTCCCCTGGTGATGGGGGTGCGCAGCGTCTGCGCCTACGGCAATGCCGTCCTTATGCAATGGGTGAGCAATCGCGCCATAACCGACGTTCGCATCCAGTTGTTCAACAAAATGATGAGCCATTCGATGGATTTCTTTAATAAGATGCCGTCGGGGTTCCTCATGTCACGGATCACGAACGATACTCGCGGCATGCAGATGGCCCTTTCGACCATCAGTAGCGACCTGTTCAAGCAACCGGTCGCGATCATGAGCGGTATCGTCGTCCTGCTCTACATGGATTGGAGATTTACCCTCGTAACCCTGGTGCTGTTTCCCGTCTGTCTGGTGCCGATCATTCTTTACGGCCGCAAAGCTAGGAAATCGTCCCAGTATCAGTACGAAGATTTGGGGCAAATGGTGATGACAATGCAGGAAACGTTCGCCGGGATTCGGGTGATCAAGTCCTTCGCGCGAGAAAAGCACCAGCAGGATTCCTTTGTACGCAGCAACCAGCTGCTCTTCGACAACATGATGCGGATCGTTAGGGCTATGGAAAAGACCGGACCGATTGTCGAGCTGCTCGCCGCCTGCGGGGTGGGTTTGGCCTTACTCTACATTTATTTCGCTAATCTGAGCGCGGCACGTTTCATCGCCCTAAACGCCGGGATCTTCCTTCTCTACGATCCGATCAAGACCCTGAGCCGCCTCCACATTGTCATGCAGCAATCGATCCAGGCGACGACGGAAGTGTTCGCCATCCTCGATACAAAATCGAGCGTGCAGGACGCGCCGGAAGCGAAACCGCTCCCGCAATGCAAGGGTTTCATCGAGTTTGAAGACGTCACCTTCCGCTACGCCAACACCGTCACTAACGCCGTCTCGAACTTGCAGCTGCGGATCGAGCCGGGAAAAAGCTACGCGCTGGTCGGGGCGAGTGGGGCGGGCAAGAGCACGATCCTGTCGTTAATCCTGCGTTTTTACGATCCTACCTCCGGGGTCGTGCGGCTCGATGGACACGATCTTCGCACGATCACCCAAAAATCGTTGCGCGAACAAATCGGCCTCGTCACACAGGAAACGTTTTTGTTTCACGACACCATCTTCAAGAACATCCAGTTTGGCCGGCTCGACGCGACTCCCGACGAAGTTTACGCGGTGGCCCAGGCGGCTTTTGCGCACGATTTCATCATCGCGCAGCCCCAAGGCTACGAAACCACCATTGGCGACAAAGGCTGCATGCTCTCGGGCGGACAACAGCAGCGCCTCGCCATTGCCCGCGCGCTCCTGAAAAATGCGCCGATCCTGCTCCTCGATGAAGCGACCTCCGCGCTCGATTCCGAATCGGAGAAACAAATCCAGCTCGCGCTCGAAACGCTTTCGCACGGACGCACCGTGATCGCGATCGCGCACCGCCTCTCCACAATTTTGTCCGCGGATCAAATCGTGGTTATGGACCATGGATTCATCAAGGATGTCGGCACCCATCGCGAGCTTTTGGAAAAATCGGTTTACTATCGCCGGCTCTACGACATGCAATTCAACCGCGCCGGCGAAACCCCGGCGCCGGCCGAAACGCCATTCCTCGTCGAAGCGATCGGGTGACGCCCTTGGAGACGGCCTGCCCTCAGGCCGTTGGGGAGAAGCATCGCCGCTCTCGACGGCACGAGGGCGTGCCGGCTCCAAAGCTAAATAACTCGAAATTTATCGGCAATCTTCGAGTGCTCTTCATCGCTGAGGACCGGCTCGAATCGCGTTCCCGCGGGATACTCCGGCAGATTGACCCACGATCTGCATCCGCCGTAGGCCGGCCGATCTTCCAGGACCCATTCCGGCCTGAGGCGGAACACGCGGACCAGCGCCACCTGAAGCCCAGCCTGCTTGTACTCAAAGCGTTCCCGAACCACCGATTCCTGCAAAATGTGGAACGGCTCCAGGGCCATGGCCGTCGCCCATGACGTGATCTCCTTTTGCACTTCGAGCTTCGCGAAGCACCGGACATGGATCTTTCCGTCCGTTCCCGCCGCAATCTCGGCGTTCGGTGTTCGCACCTTCGCGATCTGCTCGTGGAAGAACGTCGGGAACAAAAAGAATTCGCGATGCCGGAATCCAAACCCCTCCCGGCCTTCGGCGATACCGCCTTTGCGCAACAAAACGGTTTGTTCGCCCCGGCCCAATGCTTCACACACCAGGGCCCATTCCTTGAAACCGACGCTTTCCATTTCGTGCCGCCCAAACTAGCCTCCCCGCGATGGCCTTCAACATCGACCTGCACACCCACACCTTTTTTTCGGGCGACGGCGTGTCGAGCCCGGAGGAAAACATCGCGGCCGCGCGCGAAAAAGGCCTGCATGGTTTTGCCATCACCGATCACAACACCTGTGACGCGATCACTTATCTCCTGGAAAAAGGCCTCATGCGTGAGGATGGATTGCCGGTCGATGATTTCCTCATCATCCCGGGCGTCGAGGTCACGACCGCGGAAGGGCACCTTCTCTGCATCGGCACGACCCTGCCTTATTTGAAAGGCAAGCCGGCCCGGGAAGTTTGCGAAATCATCCATGAACGCGGCGGGCTTGCCATTCCCCCGCACCCCTACGATCTCTTTCGCGCCGGGATCCGTTTTCCGGTCCTGGAGACGCTGCCCATCGATGCGCTCGAAGTTTTCAACGCCGCCACCACCTTGCGCCGCTACAACCGCTACGCCTTCAAGTACGCTCAGATGCGCGGCCTCCCCATGACAGCCGCCAGCGATGCCCACCACGCCGAAGCTATCGGCACGGCGCACACCATTTTGAACACCGACGATTTTTCCGTCCGCGGCATCGTGAGCCAGCTTTTGAAAAGCAACGAACTCAACCAGCATTACCTGACCCCGCGCGACAGCGTCCGGAAAACGTGGAACAACTGGATGCGCTTGCGGCGCCGCAAAAAATTACCGCAGGCTAAACCGACGTTGAACGGAGGCAGCCCAGGATGAGCGCCTACATTATCGTGGAAATCGACGTGCACGATCCGGTCGGTTACGAGGAGTACAAGAAACTCGCGGGGGCGACCGTCCAGGCATACGGAGGAAAATACATCGTTCGGGGCGGCCAGACCGAAGTGCTCGAAGGCGATCGGCAACCAAAGCGAATCGTTGTGCTCGAGTTTGAATCGATGGCCCGCGCGAAAGAGTGGCTGAATTGCGAAGAATATCGCGAGCCCCGCAAGATGCGGCACCGCACCGCGAAGACCAACATGATCCTGGTCGAAGGCGTTTAGGTTGTTTCGCAGTGCCGTCCTCCTCGCTTGTCATTCCGAGCGGAGCGGAGCGAAGTCGAGGAACCCCGCGGCGACACTTTACGGTTAGACTACGGGATCCCTCGACTGCGCTCGGGACGACGGACCTTGGCGATCCACCTACCCGAGCAATTTCCCCAGCGCCTTCGGATTCGTCACCGGCGCTTTGCACATAAAATCCTCGCAAACATACGCAGCCGCCTTTCCATCCACCGGTTTCATGCCAAGCAACGCTTCGAGCTTTTCTTCGAGATAGCGTTGCCCTTCGCCGCCATCCGCCAGAAGAAGGATCTTATTTGGGATGAAACGACGATGGACTTCGGCCAGCAACGCGCACGTTTCGGCTGATTCGCACTGGCCCGCGATCACGATCTGGCGCGGTTTGGCCAGACTGAGATCGAGCGCGACCAGCATCTGCGGCATCGCGCTGGCGAAATGGCCGATTTGCGGGGCGAAGGCGTCGATCGTTTTCTGCGCGCGTTCGTACGAGGCTGCGTCGCTTCGGATTTGCGCGAGCCGAAGAAGATTCAGGGCGGCCACCGAGCTCGCCGCCGGCTCGGCACTGTCGTTGTCGTCTTTCAGCCGGAGGAGAATGCTCGGATCGGTCCCGGCGCCGCTGAAATATCCGCCCCTTTCTTCATCGAAAAATAATCGGTCCTGGGTTTCCTGGAGCTCGATCGCGTAACGAAGCCAGCCAACATCGAACGATGCTTCGTAAAGATCGAGGATGCCTTGAATCACGAAGGCGTAGTCGTCGGCGAAACCTTCCACCGCGCTCCGGCCTTCCCGATAATTGCGGAACAGAACTTTTTGCGGAGCGTCATAGAGCTCGACGCTAAGAAAAATCGCGGCGCGGGTCGCCGCCTCGAGGTAAGTCGGATCGTTGAGGACCTGCGCACCGCGAGCGAAAGCGGAAATCATCAGTCCGTTCCACGCCGTAATGATTTTATCGTCGAGGTGAGGCCGCGGTCGTTTGTCGCGAACGGCCAGCAACAACTGGCGCGCCGTCGAGAGAAGCTGCCGCACTTCCGTTTCGTCCTTCCCAAAATGCTTCGCGGTTGCTGCGACCGACCCGAGTTCGATCAAAATGTTCTTCCCGGTGAACTCGCCGTGCGGATCGCCGCCCGGCGGAACGTTGCCCTCAGCCTTGACGGTGTAATGAAAATTGAAGATCTCGGCGGATGGACCGAGCGCCGCGTCGATCTCTTTTTTGTCCCAGACATAAAACACCCCCTCGGCTTTCTGGCCAGGATCGCCGGTCCCGGCAATGACGCTGTCGGCATCTTCCGCGGAAAAAAATCCGCCGGCCAGTGCCGTCATTTCACGCCGGACGTAATCAAGCGTATCCCGCGCGGCCCCTTCGAAGAGCGGCTCGCGGGTAATCTGAAAGGCATCGAGATAAGCGACGGCGAGCTGGGCCTGATCGTAGAGCATTTTTTCGAAATGCGGAACGTGCCAGTAGGCATCGACCGAATAGCGGTGAAAGCCGCCACCCAGGTGATCGTGCATTCCGCCAGCCGCCATCTTCCGCAGCGTAAACAGGTTCATCTCCAACGCATGCCGGCCGCTTTCCGACTGAGGCGCCCGCGCGTGAAAACGCGAGAGGAAATTTAGCGTCACGGGACGGGGAAATTTCGGCGCGACCCCGAACCCGCCTTCATGCGCGTCATAACTGCGGGTGATTTGCTGGTAGGCCGTCTCGAGAGTTTTCGCGCCGAGCTTGTTGCCCGGATCAGCCCCCTCGCCTTCAGCAGCTTGCCCGAGCGCGGCGATGATTCTTGTCCCCTGCTCCGAGATTTTCTCGTGATCCTGCTTCCAGGCGGCCGCGATCCGTTCGAGCACTTTTGTAAAGCCGGGCTGTCCGTAACGGTCCTCTGGTGGAAAATAGGTGCCGCCGACAAACGGCTTCAGCTGCGGGGTGAGCCAGACGCTCATGGGCCAGCCGCCCCCGCCGGTCGTCGCCTGGACGAAAGTCATGTAGATTCGATCAACGTCCGGCCGCTCTTCGCGGTCCACCTTGATGTTCACAAACTCGCGGTTCATCACGTTCGCGACCTCGGCGCTCTCGAATGATTCGTGCGCCATGACGTGGCACCAGTGGCAGGTCGAATAACCGATCGAAAGAAAGATCGGCTTGTTCTCTCGCCGCGCTTTCGCAAACGCGTCGTCGCCCCACGGAAACCAATCGACTGGGTTATCGGCGTGTTGGAGAAGGTAAGGCGACTTCTCGCGGGCGAGCCGGTTGGTTGTTTTGGATTCTGTTGGGCTGTTCCCCATCGTTGACCCTATCGTCTTGTTTTCTACTTTCTACTATCTCCATCCTTCTCGTGACCGTGCTCGCTCTTACCGGCTGCAAACTGATTCTCTGGTAGGGACGCCGCGCTGCGGCGTCCGCCGGCGGCGCAGCGCGCCGCCCCTACCCAAGCGACACTTTCGGCGCCGTCTCTGGCGCCCACGGATTTTGCCGCTCGTCGGATTCGACCACCGCCCGACAATATCGCGAAAGCATTTCGCGAAACTGCGCGATATCGAGGTCGTGCCGCGCTGGACTGAATGGGGCCAGGTTTTTTTCGGCGAGCCGGAACAGTCGGACGGCGGGCGCGAGCCGCTTTCCATGTTTCGGGTGCGTCGGGTGTTCGAATTGTTTTTGCAGATGGACGAACGCGCCCGCGGCCTGGATCAGGCCCTTGAAATATTGCGCATCATCCGAAGAGATCGTTTTGCCGAGCCAAACTTGTTCGAGGACATCGTGCGCTTCGTAGTAACGCTGCTCGTTCCAGCATCGGAAAAATGCCCGGTAATATGGGTGCGCCGCGATGCCGCCGGCGGAACCCTTCGGTTCGTCCGTTGCCAGCGATTCGACGAATCGCGAAATCCTCTCGCCTTTGCTCATGGAGGCCTTAACTTGATGGTGCCTGCGATGATCGGCAAACGACGACGCCTTCGCGAAGGCAAGCGGTACGGGCTTCCAGTCCGCCGCTGGACGGACTCGCTGCGGCGAGCCTGTGAATCCCCACAGCTAGGATGTCTGTGCCACGACCGACCATGACGCCGCTGGCCCTCACTGTTTTTCTTTTTCTCATCGCCGTCCTGATCTTCTGGTCGGCGCTTTTCTCCGGGCTGGAGACGGCGCTCTTCTCCCTCAAATCCCATCAACTGCGCCGGCTCGAGGAGAAGCACCCGTCGCTCAAGGAATTTATCAGCGTCTTTCGCCAGAACCCGCGCCGCGTCCTCAACGTCCTCCTCCTCGGCGACGTTTTCGCGAACGTCCCGATTGTTGTCCTTTGTCTCTTCCTGATTTGGGAAGGGCCTCTGGCCGCACGCGTTCCGGCCTGGGTCGCCGCGACCGTGATTTTCGCCATCGTCGTTCTCCTTTGCGATCTTATCCCCAAACTCCTCGCTCTTTCCGCGCCGTATCGCTTGTCGGCGCTCGGCGTCTTCACGCTTAAGACGATGATGCCGCTGCTCGATCGGGTGGGCCGTGTCCTGGAGCGAGCCAGCGCCGCGATCGTCGAATGGCTGACGCCGAAGCATTGGCGAAACCGAAAACGGCTCAGCGACGAAGAACTCGAGACGCTCGTCGAAATCGGCGAGGAGCAAGGCACGCTCCAGGAGGCCGAGGGCGAAATGATCCAGGAAATTATCAAGCTCGGCGACAAAACCGCGAAGGATTGCATGACACCGCGCGTCGATACGTTCGCGCTCCCGGACGACCTGACGAATGAAGAAGCGATCGCTCAACTCAAGCAGCGCCGCCACCACCGCGTGCCCGTTTATGCCGACACCCCCGACCAGATCGTCGGCGTTCTCGATGTAAAACTCTTTCTCCTGGACCCCGCGGAGCATTACACCGAGCTGATGGGCGCGCCCTCCTACGTCGCCGAAACGATGAAGGCGATGGACCTCCTCCGGAGTTTTCTCACCCATGCCCAGGGCCTCGCCATCGTGGTCGATGAATTTGGCGGCACCGAAGGCATCATCACGCTCAATGACATTATCGAGGAAATCATCAGTGACGCCGCGCCCCTCGGCGACGCCGATCTCTACATCGAGCCGCTCGACGACGGCCGTTTCCTCGTGAGTGGCAACGCGCGCCTCGACGACCTGAGCGAGCACCTCGGGTTCGAGTTGGAAGCCGATGGCCTCGATACGATCGGCGGGCTGGTTTTCAACCGGCTCGGTTATCTGCCGCCGTCCGGGACCCGTTTCGAAATGCCGCGCCTCGCGATCACGATCCGGCGTGCCGGCCGGAAACGGATCGAGGAAATTCTCCTCGAAAAAACTGCCTGCCTCGATCCCGAACAGGAAGGCAACGGAACGACCGCGACATGATCTACGGACTGGCCATTCTCCTGCTTTGGACGATCTCGTTTCTGTTCGCGGGGATCGAAGCAGGGTTGCTCTCGGTCGATCCAGTTCGTCTCCGGCACCAGGTGAAACTGGGAGCACCTGCCGCTCTGCGACTGGACCGACTGACGAAACGGCCAGAGCGACTGCTCATTACCGTTCTGCTGGTCACGAACTTCGCCAACATCCTCGGGCTGCTCATTCTTACCAAACTGCTGGCGGCGCGTTTCGGGACGTTCGGTTTCGCCGCCGCGATCCTGATTGCGCTGCCGATTTATCTCTTCGTCCTCAGCGTCCTGCCGAAATCGCTCTTTCGCCGGTTTCCCTCTCGGGCGCTGGCCGCGCTGGGCGGCGTCCTGGAATGGTTCTCGATCCTGCTCTGGCCGGTGCTCGAGATCGGCGAACGAGCCGGCCGTCTCTTATTCCGGCGGCGCGCGAGCGAACCGGGCCGGATTTTCATCGCGCGCGAAGAACTAAAACAGATCGCCGTCCAAAGCGAGCGCGAAGGCTCCCTCACTTCGACCGAGCGCGCGATGATTCATAACGTCGTCGATTTCCGAAACGTCCGCGCGTCCAACGTGATGGTGCCGCTCGCGAAAGCCGTCACGGTCCGACCCAACACGTCCATCGAAGAGGCTTTGCGGCTCAGCGCGGCCCACAGCGTTGATCGCCTGCCAGTAATCTCCGAGGAGGGCGAGGCGATCGGCCTGGTCAACACGCTCGACATTCTCCTGGACGAAAACCGGCGCGAATCGCTCAGCCATTACATGCGGCGCATCGTCATTGCCCGCGACGCCGAACCCGCCTATCGCATCATCCAGCGCCTCCGCGCCGCCCGCCTCGGTCTCGCCGCAGTGATCGATTCTCAACGAAACCTTATCGGCATCGTGACCGGCGAAGACGCGATCAAGCGTCTGGTGCAAAGTGTTTAAAAGAGAGGTTACCGCCGCAGAATCGTAAAACTCGACGAGCGCAACGGGGAGGGAAACATCGGCTCCATCCTCGTCTGACCTACTTTTTCTGTAAAGAGCTAATGATGTCGACCGCCGGCCCGGTTTGCGATCGTCCGTAAAAGCGCCTCCCGCCGGAGAGTAGATTCGCCGTGTTCACCAACGCGACGTGGGTGAACGCCTGGGGGAAATTGCCGAGCTGGCGCTTCCCGCGCGGATCGTATTCCTCGGAGAGAAGGCCGACGTCATTTCGCAAGTTGAGCAGGCGGTCGAATAATTCCCGCGCCTCGTCGGTGCGCCCCATCAGGTGCAGGCAATCGGCCAACCAGAAGGAGCATGGGAGAAAGACGCCTTCCCCCCCGTGCAGGCCGTCGACGTCGTTCCCCTTCGCGCGATAACGCAGGACAAATCCATCCTGCATCAATTCACGCTGGACCGCCTTGATCGTGTTCACAACGCGCTCGTCGTCGATCGGGAGAAATCCGGTGAGCGGCATGGTCAACAGACTCGCGTCCAGTTCGTCCAAGCCGTAGACCTGCGCGAACGCTTTCTTCTTCTCGTTGTAGCCGTGCTCGCAGACCTGGGCGTGAATTTCATCGCGGATTTTCTTCCAGCGCTCCAGATGTTCGCCTGCGGCGCAATCGCAATGCTCGATCAATTTCACGGCCCGATCGAACGCCAGCCACGCCATCATTTTCGAATGCGTGAATTGCTGCGGCCCGCCGCGCACTTCCCAGATTCCTTCGTCGGGATCGCGCCATTTCGTTTCCAGAAACTTCATCAGCTCGATCTGCAGTTGCCATTCGGTCTCGTCGTTCTCGATTCCCGCACGATGCGCCACGTACATCGCGGCCAGGACTTCGCCGTAAACATCCAGCTGAAATTGGTTCGACGCCGCGTTCCCGATCCGGACCGGCTTGGAATTCTCGTAGCCGGCGAGCCATGGAATCTCGTACTCGTCCAGCCTGCGCTCTCCCTGCACCCCATACATGATTTGCATTTGCGCCGCGCTCCCGGCGATGGCGCGCAGGAGCCACTGGCGCCAGGCGCGCGACTCGTCGAGATAGCCGGAGTTCATCAGCGCGTAGAGGGTGTAAGTCGCATCGCGCAACCAGCAATAGCGATAATCCCAGTTCCGCACCCCGCCGATTTCCTCGGGCAATGAGGTCGTCGCGGCGGCGACAATTCCACCGGTCGGCGCGTAGGTGAGTCCCTTCAGGGTGATGAGTGAGCGAACGACCGCCTCCTGCCATTCGCCGTGGGGCGCGCATTTCTCCGACCATTGTTTCCAATAGGCGGTCGTATCCCGCAAGGCGTGTTCAGGGTCGATCGCGCGCGGCGGTTCTTCGTGAGAAGCGAACCAGGTCAGCACGAACGGAATGCGGTCGCCCTCGGCGACGGTGAACTCCGCGACCGTAGTCAGATCTTCGCCGCGCGTTTCAACTGGGGCCCGCAGGATGACCGCGTCCGGTCCCGCGATCGCTTCGAGTCCGCCATCGCGTTGGCGCACCCAGGGAATGATGTGGCCGTAATCGAATCGGATGATCAGCTCCATCTTCATCTCGACCCGACCGCGCAGCCCTTCGACGATCCGAACGATGTCGGGATTCTGGCCACGCGGCGGCATGAAATCGATCAGGCGAATGGCGCCGCTCGCCGTTTCGATTTCCGTTTCCAGGATCAGCGTCCCATCGCTGTAGCGGCGCTGGGTCGCCGTGATTTCTTCCCTGGGAGCAAACAGCCACCGGCCATTCTTGCGGTCGCCGAGCAAGGCCGCAAAGCACGCCCCCGAATCGAATCGCGGGAAACAAAGCCAGTCCACCGAGCCATTGCACCCGACCAGCGCGCCGGTCTGGGTGTCGCTCAGGAATGCGTAATCCTCGATTTTCATCTCTCTTAAACTGCAGCTTCGTGTTTCATTTCATTCGCACTACCATGTCTTTCGGGATGCCTGAAGGGAACCTCATCGACCTCAGCCACACCGTCGAGCACGGCATGATCACTTACAAAGGTCTGCCCGCGCCGATCATTTGCGATTACCTCAGCCGCGAAGCTTCCCGCGACCGTTACGCACCAGGCACGGAATTCCAGATTGGTCAGATCGAGATGGTCGCGAACACCGGGACCTACCTCGACAGTCCGTTCCACCGCTATGCGGATGGCCCCGATCTTTCCGAGCTCGCACTCGAATCACTCGCCGATCTCGATTGCGTCGTCGTGCGCGTAACCGATCGCCGCGATCGCGCGATCGACCGACTGCCGATCGACCTTGCGACTCTGAAAGGCAAAGCGCTCCTCGTCCATACAGGCTGGGACACGCACTGGCGAACCGATCAATACTTCGAAGGGCATCCTCATCTCACCGGCGAACTGGCGAAATCGATTGTTGAAGCCGGCGTCACCCTCGTCGGTATCGATTCCTTCAACATCGATTCGACCGATGATGGAACCCGCCCGGTTCATTCCGCCCTCCTCGGCGCCGGCATCCCGATCGTCGAGCACCTGTGCGGTCTCGCCGCCGTGCCCGAGCGCGGCGCCCGCTTCTCCGCCGTCCCGGTGAAAGTCAAAGGCATGGGCTCTTTCCCCGTCCGCGCGTTCGCGAAGCTTTAGCGTCGCGTCTTGCTCCTGATCATGATCTTGCTCATGATCCTTTTGTTGAAGCGACGCCGGTCCGGAAAGATCAGGAGCATGATCAAGATCATGAGCAGGAATTCATTGAGCGGCGCTTGAGCTGGCCAGCTTCGCGATCCCATCCGCCGTCAAACGGAACACGGTCCACTCATTCAACGGGTCCGCGCCGAGCTTGCGATAAAATTGAATCGCGGGTTCGTTCCAATCCAGCACCGCCCACTCCATCCGCCCGCAACCCCGCTCCTTCGCGATCTGCGCGAGCCGCTCGAGCAAAGCGCGCCCGTAGCCTTTTCCGCGCACGGCCGGCCTGACGAATAAATCCTCAAGATAAAGTCCCGGCCGGCCGAGCCAGGTCGAAAAGTTGTAGAAATAAACCGCGAAACCGACCGGCTCGCCATCTGCCAGCGCGAGCAACACTTCCGCGGAGCGCTTCGCTCCAAAGAGAACTTCCCGTAGTCCAGAATCCGTCGCCACCACGGCATCGGGCGCGCGTTCGTACTCCGCCAGCTCGCGAATCAGACTCAGGATCACCGGCACATCGGCTTCGGTCGTGGTTCGAATTTCAAGCTCGGTCATAGGGATGAGATCGAAGTTCCATCAAGGAGCGGCGATTTCCAAATCGCCGACCCAAAACAACGGCGGTTTCAAACCGCCGCTCCTTGTTTTTCTTTGGAAACGCCGGTCATCGCCCAGCTGGTTCAAGTTTATAGATCGTGAATTCGGGTGTCTGTTCGACGAGCGTGGCGGTGGTCGCAAGGTGGTCGGCGAATTCCTTATAATAATCGAGCCACCATTGCGTGCCCGCGTAAAAGACGAGATGGGTCGCGCCGCGGGCCCGGAGTTTTTCCAGGTTCGCAACGATCTGGGCGCTGTCTCGAGGGTTGCCGTCGTAAACTCCATCGCCGAGGAAATGCCAGCCTCGGCGATGCGCATAATAAAAAATGGTCGGATCGCCATCGGTCGCCGCAATGATCAATGCGTTGCCGGTCGTCGCTTCATTCAGCTCCAGGCCAAGGTTTCTCAGGGACGCCGCCGCGGGACGATAGAGCGGCTGGACGCAGAAGGACGATGAGATCGCAAACGACAGAACCAGCAGGACCGCGCCGAGCGCAAAAAGCGCTCGCGGAATTCGGACCCGCGCCGCCACCCAGGCGCAGGCGCAACCGGCATACACGGCCGCGATCGGAACCAGGGGAAGTTGATACCACTGATGACGGTTCCCGTAGCCGACAAAGAAAATGAACAGCAGCGTGGCCAGGAGCCACCAGTGAAAGAGACCGGTGTATTTCCCGCGCGGGATGGCAAGCGCGCCTAAAACCGCGAGCGCGAAAAGCGCCAGCGTTAAACTTGAGAACACTGTTTGCCGAACAATTTCCCAATACCAGGCGAGACTCATGATCCGAAAACCGCCGGCGCCAAAGAAGTGGTACGGATAAAACTGCGCCGCAATCCGATGGGCGTGCCAGTACCAGAGCGCCGACGGAACCAATGCCACCGCCGCGAAAAACCAAAGTTCCCAGCGGGTGAGCATTCCCCACCAGGGAGCGGTGGCTTCCAGACCGCCGTCTTCTTCAACCGGCTCAATGCTCTCCGGCTCGCGTTTCCCGGAGGGCGGTTTGGAAAGCGCCCCTCCTTGGCCTGAAACTCTTCTCCTGGTCAGCGCCAGATAGAGCAACGGCGCACCGATGATCGCCGTCGGCAGCTTTATTAGCAGCGCCACCGAGATCATCAGCGCGGATGAGATCAGCCATTTGAACCGGTCCTCCTCCATCCAGCGCAGGAAAAAATAAATCCCGATGATCGCCAAACTTAGCGACGGAATGTCCGGCATGAAGGCGCGACTCGCCACCAGGCTAAGCGGAGCAAAGGCGTAGAAAAACGTCGCCCACCCTGCCGTGACATCGCCGAAAATTCGTCGCACCAGCCCGAAAAAAAACGGCAACGCCGCGATGAAAAACAAAACTCCCTGGATGCGCCCGACCCATTCCTCGACGCCGGCGCTTTTGTAAACTACCGCTGCGAAAAAGGGCAGAATGGGAAATTCCGTCCCAACATATCCGGGCTGGTCCCCCGCCCAATCGACTTGCGGCCGGGCAAAATGAAAACCGTTTTCCAGGAAATTCCGGGCGATCGCCGCCACGTCGCTCTGCCGCCAGCTCCAGGGATCGATGAACGGCTGGTCGATTCCGATCAGGCGCACGACAAAGGCCGCGACCACGATCGCGATGACGACATAGCGGGCGGTGTGGGATGTGGAAATCGATGACGAAGACATGCAAAATGCTGTAGCCGCCCCGCTCTGTCGGGGCGCTCTTTCCACCATACGGCGACAGAGCGCCGTCGCTACAGCGACGATCGCGTCTTGACAAACGGCCCGGTTAAAGTCAATCGAGTACACGCGCTTTGCGCGATCCCGGGTATGAAAACCGCCACTACTCTACTTGCTCTCGCGCTCGCTCTGAGCGCGGTCAGCCGCGCCGCCGAGGAGCCGCAGCTGATCGAGGTGGTCGATTTCTCAAAGCTTCTGCCCGTGCTCCCGAATCCGCCGGACGGTTGGACCGCCGACAAGGCCGAAGGCTCCACCGACGACGTTGGCGGCACGAAGATCACCAGCGTTCATCGCGATTACAAAAAAGGCGACGGCGATACGGCTCCGACCACTTCGATCAGCATCCTCGATTCGGCGGCGAATCCGGATTACGTCGCTTCCACCACGGCGGCCTGGAACATGAGCACCTCGACGCCCGAGGGATACACCAAGACGCTGACCATCGAAGGCATGCCCGGTTTTGAAACCTTCGAGAACGAAGGCAAGCACGGCACTCTTTGGCTGATGGTGGCGAAGCGCTACGTCCTCACGATCGAGACCCAAAACCAGGAATCGAAAGATCTCCAGGAATGGCTTAAGCGGGTCGACGTGAAGAAGCTGGCGGCAGTGAAGTAAGCGCGCGTAAACGCATGTCATCCCGAGGCTGGCGAAGCGCGCCGAGGGACCTCACAAGCGATCTCTGGTTACTCAAACTTTCGGCAACGCAATTCGGCACGCCGATCTGCGTGATCGCGACAGCGGGCTTGGGTGATTTTGCCTGCGATTGCGAGGTCCCTCGCCGTCTACCGCGGCTCGGGATGACCCCAACCGCGTGCCGGGCTGGATGCGGAAATCTTCTCGCGTCACTTTGCTCCCGCACTAGATTGCTCGCCGAACCATGAGCGACGAACGCAAAACTCTAGAGCAGCGCGCCCAGATGACGGACATCGAACGTTTCCGCCATTCCGCCGCCCACGTCCTCGCCACAGCCATTCTGAAAATCTGGCCCGAGGCTCAGTTTGCCGCCGGGCCGCCAGTCGAGAACGGCTTCTACTACGATCTCGAGCTCGACCACCGCATCTCGCCGGAAGATTTCGAGAAAATCGAGGCCGAGATGAAAAAGGAAGTGAAAGCTAATCATCCCTTCGAGCGGGTCGCTGTCTCACGCGACGAAGCCTTGGCTATGGCAAACCGTGGTGTCCTTGGCGCCCTTGGTGAGAGATCTTCTCCCAGCAAGTTCAAGCTCGATATCATCCAAAACATTCCCGAGGGCGAAGAAATCTCGCTGTATCGCAACGGCGAGTTCACCGATCTCTGCGCCGGCCCCCACGTCATGCGCACCGGCAACATTGGCGCGTTCAAACTCACCCACGTCGCCAGCGCCTACTACAAAGGCGACGAAAAGAACCCGCAGCTTCAGCGCATCTACGGCACCGCCTTCAAAAACAAGACCCAGCTCGACGAATACTTCGCCATGCTCGAGGAAGCGAAGAAGCGCGACCACCGCAAGCTCGGCAAGGAACTGGAGCTCTTCACCTTTGACGACGACGTCGGTCCCGGCCTCCCGCTCTGGCTCCCGCGCGGCGCCGCCATCATCGACGAACTCGAGAAACTCGCGAGAGAAACGGAGTTTGCGGCCGGTTATCAGCGGGTTCGCTCAACGAACCTCGCGCGCGAAAGCCTGTACATAAAGAGCGGACACCTCCCCTACTACAAGGAGTCGATGTTCCCACCAATGGAAGTGCACGAAACCGGGGACCGGAAACCGGAAACCGGAGAAGCAGAAGATCTTTCCGAAATCCGCAATCCGAAATCCGCGATCAAATACTACCTCAAAGCGATGAACTGCCCGCATCATCACAAGATGTATGCGGCGTTGCCGCGGAGCTATCGCGACCTGCCATTGCGGCTGGCGGAATACGGCACCTGCCATCGTTACGAGCAAAGCGGTGAGCTCTTCGGGCTCATGCGGGTGCGTTCGTTGCAGATGAACGACGCCCATCTCTACATGACGCCGGACCAGTTCGAATCCGAGTTCAACGCCGTGAACGAGATGTATCTGAAATATTTCAAGCTTTTCGGCATCGATCGCTATGTCATGCGCTTCTCCACCCACGACCCGGCGCGGCTCGGCGAAAAGTTCGTCGATGAGCCGGAGCTCTGGAAACAAACCGAAGACATGACCCGGGGCGTCCTGCAGCGGGCTGGCATCAACTATGTCGAAGTGCCTAACGAAGCCGCCTTCTACGGACCGAAGATCGACGTCCAGGTCTGGAGCGCGATCGGCCGCGAATTCACCATCGCCACGAACCAGGTCGATTTCGCACAGCCACGTCGTTTCAACCTCGTCTACAAAGACCGCGATAACACCGAGAAAACCCCGCTCTGCATTCACCGCGCCCCGCTCGGCACCCACGAGCGTTTCATCGGCTTCCTCATCGAACATTACGCCGGCAACTTCCCGCTCTGGCTCTCGCCCGAACAGGTCCGCATCCTCCCCATCGGCGACGAGGCCCCGCTGCTCAATTACTCCCGCGCGATTCTCGACGAACTGCGCTCCCACCAGGTCCGCGCCGTGCTCGATGCCAGCACCGATCACATCAAAGCCAAGATCTCAAACGCCGAGCAGATGAAAGTCCACACCATGCTTGTTATCGGAGCGCGGGACATGGAAGCGAACGCCGTCAGCGTCCGCGTCCATGGCAAAGGCAACCTCGGCGCCAAACCGCGCGAGGAAGTGATTGCCGACCTTCTTTCGTCGATCAAGGACCGACGAGCCTGAGTTAGTTGCCGGTCCACGCCGGGCTATTCCCACTGCTCAACCGGAACCTCGATTCGCGCGGCAGTGACGTCACCGAGGAACTGAAGACGCCGCCGGGATTTTTCCGCCGCCGGGAAGAGCGCCAGATAAAACTTTTCGCCGGCATCGCGTTCTTTCAGCCATTCGCGTTGCGCTTCGCGCGCGAGCGAGACCCGGTCCTTATCTGTCTGCGCCAGCACCTCAGCGTATTTCTTGTTCAGCTGCTGGTCCAACGTGTCGAACCTCTTCTTCAACTCAGCTTCACTCGGCAGCGGATCGATTGGTTCGGCACCCGCGAGGTTCGTGGCCTTTGTCTTGTTAAGTTTTCGCGAGTAATCGGTGACTTCGAATTTGTTGGCGCGGGTGTTGAAATAAAGAAACCCGCTGTGCATGTCCCTCTTTTCTTCACCGCCACTAAGCCGAATCAGGACACGACTCGAATCACAACTCCAGCTGGCGAAGGCAGTCATCGCATAAACACCGTCAGCGGAATAGTCACGCTTCAAGGCTCCGAGTCTTATGCAATTCTCCCAGACGAGGTCGTTGAATGATCGTTGTCCGCCGATGGCCTCGACCCGAAGCGGTTTCAGGAGGTGATAGACATTTCCATAGCGCAAACCCGAACCGACATGGCGCAAACCAAACAGCCATTCTTCGCTTGGAGAAAAATGAAATTCATCGTCCGTAGGCGAGTCGACCGCCTCCTTCGGTAACTTCGCTTGCTGGGCGGGATCAGTGGCGGAGACCAGCCAGATGTCTCCGATTGGCTCCTGTTCCGCCCGCGCTGGTTCAGAATACCTAGATTCAATCCGAAACGCGCCGCTCGGGCTGGTAGCCAGAGTTTCAGTTGCTTCTGCAGCCCTCGCTATCGTCAGGCCGCAAAAACCCAGGGACAGAACCAACCCGGTACACGCTAAACGACTTCTCTCCACGTCAGGTCCCGTTATGTATGTTGGCCTACCTTCAGCTGGATCGGCTTGCCATCCAGTCCGATATAGGACTTCTGCAGCTGTTGGCCCCGCTCGTCGTAGGTCGCTTCCCAACCGTGGTACCCATCTTTCAAGAGCACCGGCTCATCCTTCAGCCCGTGATAGGTTTGCCGGACGATATTGCCACGGCCGTCGTAGGTGAATTTGACTCTGGCGTATCCGGCGGGAAGCAAGACCGGTTTTCCATCTAGACCTAGATACGTCGTGGTAATTTCGTTGCCGCGCTCGTCGAACTGCGAGTCCCAACCGTGGTAACCATTCTTATGCAGGACCGGCTCGTCGTTGCTGCCGAAAAAGGTCACCTGAACCACTTTCCCGCGCGCGTCATACCCGGCCTTCATTGTCGCGAAACCGAGGGCACGCGAAACCGGCTTGCCATCCAGGCCAATAAAAGTGCGGACTAACTCGTTCCCGCGCTCGTCGTATTGCGATTGCCAGGCGTGGTAACCCTCCTTGTGAAGGACCGGTTCTTCGTTAACCCCGTAATAACTCGTGCGCGTGGCCTTGCCGTGCTCGTCAAAGGTCGCTTTCATAATGGCGTAACCCTCGGGCATCAAAGTCGGCTTTTGATCGATCCCGACAAAGATCGTGGCCGTCTCGTTGCCACGATCATCGTAACGCGATTGCCAGCCGTGGTAAGAGTCTTTGTACAGCACCGGCTCGTCTTTCACCCCATAGTAAAGCACCTGCGTTATGTTGCCATGGGTGTCATAACTCCATTTTACCTTCGCGTATCCATCGGGCATGCGGATCGGTTTGTCGTCCAGCCCAAGATAGGTCTTCTGGATTCGCCGGCCGCGCTCATCGTATTTCGATTCCCAGCCGTGGTGGCCGTCCTTGTGCAAAACGGGTTCTCCATTTACGCCGAACAAACCCATGCGAGTCTCACGCCCGCCCGCGTCAAACACTGACTTCATCGTCGCAAAACCGGCGGTCAACAAACCCGGTTTCTCATCGAGCCCGACATAAGTGGTCAGGATCCTGTTTCCACGATCATCGTATTGAGCGTCCCAGCCGTGGTTGCCATCCTTATGCAAAAATGGCTCGTCCTTTGGGCCCCAATACCTCTTGCGGGTTACCTTGCCGCGCCCATCGAAGATATTGACGACTCGGTGGATCCCCGAGTCACGCTCCAGCGTGGGTTTTCCGGCCCCATCGAAGTAAGCCTCTTCCAGTTCGTTTCCATCTGAATCGTATTTTCTTCGCACGAAGGCATAGCCGCTCGTGATCACGACAGGTTTGCCATCAATGCCGATGAAGGTGGTCGCAATCTCGTTACCGCGCTCATCGTACTCCGATTCCCAGGCGTGGTTCCCATCCTTATGGAGCAGCGGCTCACCGTTGACGCCATAGTAACTCTGGCGCGTCTTTCGTCCGCGGGCATCGTAGGTTGACTTCATCGAAGCATAGCCGGCGGCAACCAGGGTTGGTTTGCCATCCAGCCCGAGATACGTGGTGGCAACGCTATTACCCCGGTCATCATATTGCAGTTCCCAGGCGTGGTTACCGTCGCGATGCAATACCGGCTCGTTATTAATGCCGTGGTAAGTCATCCGGGTCACCTTCCCCTCGGCGTTGTAAACCGATCGAAAGATCGCTACGCCGGATCCAAGAAGCGTTGGCTTTCCATCAAGACCCACATAGATCGTCGCAACGGCATTCCCGGCGTCATCGTACTCGGCTTCCATGCCATGATAACCGTCCTTGTGCAGAAGGGGCTCCCCGTTGGCGCCGTAATAGGTGGTCCGAATCGATCGCCCCAGCGTATCATACTCGTTCCTCGAGCGGTACCATCCATCCTTTAGCGGCATTGGTTTCAGGTCGGGACCAATGGACCGGACTTCAGTCATCCAACCTTTGTCGTTGTAGGTGACGAGGAGACCGCAGTTGCCTGCGTTATCGATCATGTTCTTGCCATCTGCGTCCAGCGAAAGGAGCTGCGTAACCTGGCCACTCGAGTTATGACTAATCCCTTGACCAAAGGCGCCATCGGGCCCCACCGCGGGCAGGTTCTTCCCATCTCGAAACGTGACGCGGTCTTCCCAGCCCTGGTTGTCGTAGTGAATGGAGACGTACTCGGCCTGGGAGCTGCGCTGTAATTGCGGAAACCCGTCAGGACCCACAAAGCGAGCCAGGCGAGAATCACTCGGGCCGGAACCGGGCGGCGAGTAGATGAAGCCAAATACCATCTTGCCTTCGCGATCGAGGGCGCGCTCGTAAATGATTTCGCCGTTGGCGTTGGAAACGAACTCCCACTGGCAAACGGTCTGGAGACCCAGCCGCTCGGCCCGGGCCTGCGACTGGCCGCCTTCGGTGTCGCCACTATCGGAATCGCGTTTCCACAAGTAGGTCCCGACGGAGTGGTTGGTTGTTGGCTTTAGTCGCGAATCGACCGCGACCATTCGAAAGGCGGGCTTCCAGTGAATCCGCCAGCCCTCGCGGGTGATTCCTTTGTGCACGAGCAAGTAAGAGACGGAGTGATGGCGGGCGTCCGCCTCGGAAATGGGGATGCTGCCGACAGGGAAACCATTACGTTTCGTGAACTCAGCAAAGTAAGCCTTATGTTCCTGGACAAAGAGGAAATAACCTCCCCAGACCGTCGCGACCAGGGCAACAGCCAGGGCGCAAGCTACTGCCATGGTAACGCGCTGCTTGCGTCGTTGTGCTACTTGTTCCGCGCGAAGGCGCTCTGCCTGCGCCAGAGCTTCCCGGGTTAAACGGGAATCCCTGCTCGCTTTGATCACAGGAACGAGAACGTCGTGGGTAAGCTCGACCCGCCGCGTGTGATGACGGTCTTCGTATGCGAGCAGTCGACGATTTACTAACTCATTTAAGATGGGCAGCGTGACATCGGGCCGGGTCAGGGCATCATCCAGAGCGCAACTGTTACGATGTCCGCTCGCGGTCAGCAGCTCGTTCTCAATAAAAAGTCGCACGCCCGGAGGAAAATCCGCCAGCGTTCGCAGGTAAAAGTCCTCAAAAATCTTGTGCTGCTCTACGTCGAGCAGATCCGGGGTGATCTTCGCTTCCGCCCCGCGCGCCAGCCGGCGCTCGTTTAGTTCGCGCAGCACCAAACTCAACAACGCGGGCGCAACCGTCATCTCGTCGGCATCGGACGCGCCGCCCGCGACATATTGCACGATGCGATCTTCGACGCCCGGTGCGAGCAACGGCGCACCCAGCGCGATAACCTGCCGCGCTTGTTTTTCACCCATCGGGAGAAGGCGAAGCCGGTTCTGGCCGAGCGCGCGGAAATGCGAGCGAATGCGGTCGAGGTCCGCGAGATAATCCTCGCGCATCGCAAGCAGGACCTTGAGCGGCGCAGGCTTGAAGGCAAACCCTTTCGCCCGCGAAGGATCGTCACGCAGCGCGGCGGGCGGCCGATTCTCGATCAGGTCGGCCAGCTCCACAATAAACGCGCCGGCTTGCGCAGTTCGTGCCGGTGTTTCGCGACCCAGCGTGAAAAACTCCTCGAATTGATCGAACGCGAGAAACGGCGTAACCAGATCATTCCGCGCGCTCCAGAAATGGTTCCCCTCGCGATGAAAATATTCCCACAAGGTTTCGTCCGGGCGGGGCTGGGGAGCTTCCACCTTCGCCGCGATGGCGGCGACCGTGATGGCATTAAAAATTTGATCAGCCAGCGGGAGGGCGCCTTCCAGATAATCGAGGCGGATTGGGACCGGCAGGATGTTCTCCTCACGGAGCGCGGGAAAGAGGCCCGCCTGAACGAGCGACGTTTTTCCCAGACCCGATACGCCGTAGAGCAGCGTCAGCGTATCGCGGCGCACAAGTCGAAGCAGGTCTTCGATCTCGTCGCCGCGTCCGGCAAAAAAACTGCGGTCGCCTTCCGTGAAAGAAGCGAGCCCGATCCAGGGATGTTGCGCGTCGGCCCGATCGGCTCCGGAATCGCTCATTGGGCAGCGGCCTTCAGGCGACGCTCGCGCACGATGTCGGTCAGCGTCTTGATGAACTCGGGCTTCGCCTCTCCGCCGGCCGCGCGCGTGTAATGAAAATCGCGAAAACCGCTGAAGCTCACCGCGTTCTCCGGCGTATCATCGATGATTACCGGATGGATCAGCCGCGCCGTCGCCCGGTCCATGTCGCGCAATCGCTCCAGGGCGCGGTTCCATTCCCGGATAAAGATGCCTTCGTCTCGCTTGTTCGTGTTCGCGGAAATGACCGGGACGAAAACATCGCAGCTCGCAATGTTCTGCTCGATCACCGGCCACCAGGGATCGCCCGAGCCGAGCCGGCCCTTGTCGAACCAGACGTCGAGACCGGCCGTGCCGAGGCTGCTTTGCAAACGCTCGACCGATTCCACGTCCTGACTCGCGTAGCTTACGAAAACGGCGGGTGGTTTTGTTACAATGACGGCCGCGTGCACTTCATCAGCCGCCGCCGGTTTGTCCGCGAACGCGTCCCATTTTTCCGCGAGCTGGTCCACGAATTCGATCGGATTCGCGACGCCGAACGATTTCGTCTGCGGACTGAAGTTTTCGAGGAAATCGCGCAGATGGAGGTCGGCCACGACCGCGCCGTCCGCGACGAACTCGCGCGCCTCGTTGCCGCTGTAGAGCCGATCGCGCCGGCTCAACCGCACGAAGAAGCGCGCCAGCCAGTCGGGGTGCGCGTTGCCGATGAGGAGCAGGCGTTTCGTCCGCAACTCGTCAAAGAGATTCGCCAGTCGGCCCGACATCGATTCTTCGTGCAGCTTCCAGATGAACTCGAGGGTCTCCTCGTCGATGAGCGCGCTATCGGGGATCCCGGAAATTTTACCGAAGAGATGAAAAACCACCCGGTGCGGAGAGCGCGCATAATCGCGCGGAATGTCGGTGAGTCCTGAATTCGGTGCGTAGGCAAAAACGTGGTCGGCCGGCGCACCGAGCGCCTTTGCCAGAAGGGAATCAACCGTCGTGCTGAGGAACAGGCGCAGCGGGTCGATCGTCGCCAGTTTGCGGAGCGGCTCGGGAACGGGAATCTGCCCATTCGCACCGCGAAGTGCGCTCAGAATTTCGAAGGTCTTGACATTGACGTCGTCGCGGGAATTTCGCCGGCTGGCGTTGAGATAAGCGGCAACAACCTGGTCGATGCTCGAGCAAGGGTCGCATTCATCGACCTCGAGTTCCGTCGCCAGGCGCTGCGCCAGGTACTCGTAAAGCAACTGCGATTTCCCCTCGATCTCGATCCGGAGCAGATCGCGCCCGACGATCGGGATGACCACGCCTTTCGCAATCGACTGGAGCAGCTTGCTCCACTGTTTCGAATCATCATTCATTCCGATCAAATCTTCCTCTTCCTCTTCCGCTGCGTTCCTTACGCGCGCCCGAGATTGTCAGGAACCAAAAAAAATCGCAACGGGGATCGCGCGCTCCGTTGCGCGATGTTTACGAATGGTAGGGACGCCGCGCTGCGGCGTCCGCGTCTCATGATCGGATCGGCGCACTGACGCTCCGCTACCGGACGCCGCAGCGCGGCGTCCCTACCAAGCGCTTTGCAGTTGCAATCCGGTTTCAGAATCGCTTTGCTCCGGCCATGAGCGCGAACGCCGACATCAACGAAAAAAAGCGTCCTGAACTTACGGTTCGCGGCCTGATCGTCGGCGTGATCATCACGTTGGTTTTCACGGCCGCCAACGTCTATTTCGGGCTCAAAGCCGGGCTGACTTTTTCCACCTCGATTCCGGCAGCGGTGATTTCGATGGCCATCCTGCGCAGCTTCAAAAATGCAACCGTTCAGGAAAACAACATCGTGCAAACGGTCGCCTCCGCCGCGGGCACCCTGTCGTCGATCATCTTTGTGTTGCCGGGTTTGATCATGATCGGCTGGTGGACTGGATTTCCGTTTTGGATCTCGTTCCTAATCTGCGCTCTCGGCGGCATTCTCGGCGTGATGTACTCGATCCCGCTCCGCCGCGCCTTGGTGACGAACTCCGATCTGCCATATCCGGAAGGCGTCGCCTGTGCCGAAGTGCTCAAGATCGGCAGTGGCGACAAGGCGAATGCCGGCGAAGTGGAGCACAGTCGCGCCGGCCTGCTCGCGGTTATGTGGGGATCAATCGTGGCCGCGGTCTTTGCCGTCGTCGTCGCGACGCAATTATTCGCTGCTGACGTGGCGCAGACTTTCCGCATCGGCAAACGCGGCGCGGTGAGCGGTTACGATTTCTCGCTTTCGTTCGCGCTGCTTGCGATCGGTCATCTCTGTGGCCTGTCGGTCGGCATCGCCATGCTAATCGGCGCCGGCATTGGCTGGGGGTGGCTCGTGCCGCACTACTCGGGGCTCAGCGGGGATCTAACGACTGCAGCTGGCGCACTCGCGCAAAGCACGTGGAGTCACAAAGTGCGCTTCATCGGCGCCGGGGCGATTGGTGTCTCCGCGATTTGGACGCTGCTGAAGCTGGTGAAACCTGTCGTCAGCGGATTGGCCGGCGCCATGGCCGCGTCCCGCGCGCGCAAGGCTGGGAAAGCGGACACGCTGCCGATTACTGAGCGCGACATCCCGATCGGCATCGTCGGGCTTATCACGTTGGCTTGCATGCTGCCGATCGGTTGGGTTCTCGGCTACTTCGCAAACACGAGCGGGCTCGGCGCGCACCTGCCAACGCTGGTCATCGGCGGCGTGGCCTATGTCTTCCTGATGAGCTTCTTCGTTTCGACGGTCTGCGGTTACATGGCGGGATTGATCGGTTCGTCGAACAGTCCGCTTTCGGGCATCGGGATTCTGGTGGTGATCGGCGCGGCGTTACTCCTTGTGTTTGGCGTGAAGCCGTACGTCGGGCCGGATGCGTTCAAGGCGCTGATGGCTTTCGCGCTTTTCACCACCGCAGTGGTCTTCAACGTCGCCGCAATCGCGAACAACAACCTGCAAGATCTGAAAACCGGCCAGCTCGTCGATGCGACGCCGTGGAAACAGCAGGTCGCACTGATCATCGGTGTCCTCGCGGGCGCGGTCGTGATTCCGCCAGTGCTCAACCTCGTTAACCAGGCATATGGGTTCGTGGGGGCGCCGGGCGCGGATTTGCGTCCGAATCCATTGCCCGCGCCGCAAGCGGGCCTGATCTCGTCGCTCGCGCAAGGCGTCATCGCCGCGGACATCGATTGGAGTCTCATCCGAATGGGCGCGATGATCGGCGTCGGGATCATCGTGCTCGACTGGATTCTCTCTCGGGGAACGAAACACATGCGCGTGCCTCCGCTTGCGGTCGGACTCGGGATTTATCTGCCCACCGCGAGCACGCTCATGATCGTGGTCGGCACGATTGTTGGCTGGTTCTACGATCGCGGCGCCGATCGGACGCGGAATCCAGAAGGGACCAAGCAACTTGGCGTGTTACTCGCGTCGGGTTTGATCGTTGGTGAAAGTATTATCGGTGTGATCATCTCCGCCATCGTTGTCTTCTCTGCCGTTGGCGCACCTCTCGCGGTGGTCGGCCCCGGATTCGAGCACGCGGGGATCATTATCGGCGGCGTGGCCTTCGTCGCGATAGCGTTCCTATTGTATCGCTGGATCCTGCGCATGGGAGCGGCGCGTTCGGCCTAAAGGTTGCCGGACGCTAATCGCTTCCATGTCGACTGACAATCCGCCTAACGAGTTCCCGGACATCGTTGGGCCGCACCCGACGAACCCGATCCTCGCGCGCTTCCGGCCGTTCATTCCGTCGCACGCGCGGCTGCGTGAGCTGACGCCGCTGCCGCTCATCATGGGCACGCTTCTCGGGATGGTCTTCGGCGCCTCCTCGCTTTATCTCGTTCTCAAAGTCGGGCTGACGGTGAGCGCGTCCATTCCCGTCGCGGTCCTTTCCATTACTTTCTTCCGGTTCCTGTCGTGGATTTCGCGAAACAAGATTCGCAACGCCACCATCCTCGAGAACAACATCGTGCAAACCGCGGGCTCAGCCGGCGAATCCATCGCTTTCGGTTTGGGCGTCACGATGCCGGCGATCATGATTCTCGGATTCGATCTCGAGATCACGCGCGTCATGCTGGTCGCGATCCTTGGCGGATTGATTGGAATCCTGATGATGATTCCGCTGCGCCGCGCGCTCATCGTCCAGCAGCACGGTTACCTGAAATATCCGGAAGGCACGGCGTGCGCCGAGGTGTTGAAGGCCGCCGCCTCGCCGGAATCGCGCGATGCCGCGCATGCCGGCGATGCCGTGGCGCGAGCCGCGGCGGACGAAGCGGTGAGCGGCGGCAAGATCATCATCGGCGGTTTCGCGATCGGCTTCCTCTACTACGGACTGCTGGAGATCTTCAAAGCGATGAAGGAAATCCCGGAGAAAGTTTTCGGAAAGCCCTTCGACGGCGCGTCCATTTCACTGGAAAACAATCCCGCGCTTCTCGGTGTCGGTTACATCATCGGTCCGCGCATCTCCGCGCTCATGATGGGCGGCGGCGTCTTGTCGTATCTCGTCCTGATTCCCGCGATCAAATTTTTCGGCTCCGCCGAAACATCGCCGCTGGCGCCGGAAACCGCGCACAGCATTGCCGACATGTCGGTCGAGCAGATCCAGAGAGGTTACATCCTCTACATCGGCGCCGGCGCCGTCGCCGCGGCCGGCGTCATCAGCCTCTTCCGTTCGATCCCGCTCATCTGGCACGGATTGAAAGGCGGGCTTGCGGACCTCCGCGGTTCCGGAGTTGTCCGCGCAGACGTGCCGCGAACTGATAAGGACCTCTCGATGAAATGGGTGCTCGGCGGGATCATCGCCCTGCTCATCGTCATCATGATCGCGCCGCAATTGAACCTGCGCTTTAACTTGTTAGGCGCGGTTCTCATCGTCGCGTTCGGTTTCCTCTTCGTCCTGGTGTCGTCGCGGCTGACCGGCGAAGTCGGCTCATCCTCCTGTCCGACCTCCGGGATGACGATCGCGACGGTCTTGCTGACGTGTCTCATCTTCGTCCTCATCGGTTGGACTGCGCCGCCATACTTCGTTACCGCGCTTTCGATCGGGGGCATCGTCTGCATCGCGTCATCGAACGGCGGAACCATTTCGCAGGACCTCAAGACCGGATTCCTTATCGGGTCGACGCCGAGATCTCAACAGATCGCGATCCTGATCGGCACCCTCGCATCCTGCCTTCTCCTCGGCCCGATCCTGATGCAGTTCAATCAATCTGGCACCGTTTACGTGCCGGTCAGCGGCAACGCCGATTTTGCTTTCCCTTCCGGTTATCACGCTGATCCCGCCGATTACCTGAAGGACGAGAGCGGTCAGCCGAAACGCGAGCGCTTGTCCGGCGCCCAGGCGAACGGCGACACGAAGGACTATTTTGTTTACCACAAAACGGACACGGACAACGGCCCCGCCGGTCGTTATCTCGTAAACAACGACGGCGTCCCGGTCTACCTCGCCGATCCCGGCATCAACGGCGTTTACGACAAGCGCCCCGACGGCTCGAGCGTGCGAAAATTTACCGCGCCGAAAGCGACGCTCGTCTCCTACATCATCAAGGGAATCCTGGGCGGCAAACTGCCTTGGGGCCTGGTCTTGTTGGGCGTGTTCATCGCCATTGTCCTTGAGCTTTCCGGTGTCTCGGCGCTGGCCTTCGCCGTCGGCGTTTATCTGCCCATCTCCACCTCCGCGCCGGTTTTCGTCGGCGGGATGGTGCGCTGGCTCGTGGACAGATACACCCGCCGCAAACATGCCGGCGCCGAGCTCACCGAAGATCAGCTCATGGCCGAGGGCGACAAGAGTAACGGCGTTCTTCTCTCCTCCGGTTATATCGCCGGCGGAACATTAGCCGGCGTTATCTGCGCCTTTCTCGCCATCCCCTGGAAGGAGCGCCTCGACGCCTGGGAAAAATGGGCCGGCGCTCACAACCCCTTCTTCGACGGTCCGTCGTCCGATTTTCTCGCGATGCTGCCCTTCATCGCCCTTTCCGTGCTTCTCTACCTTGTCGGCCGCGAGGTTCTCTTCCGCTCGAAACGGTCCCGGTAACGTCTTGTTTGTAGGGCGGCTGTGTCAGACGCCATCTTAGGGCGGCGTTTCACAGAATGGAGCCGCGGGGACGCGAGCGACATCGACGGCAAGCCCGTGAGGGTGAGCTTTCGGGAGAAAGTGAATCAAACGCCTTACAATAACTCTGACCTCCAACCTCAGGCTCCATTCGCGATTACGCGCCGATCTGCGACAGTTCGTAGCTATGGGCGATAAATCACCGAAAACAAAAAACAAACAGGCCGCGCAGAAACAGGCGAAAGCCAACAGCGCAGCCAAACAAAAAAATGACAACAAGGCCGCCAAGCAGGTAGTGAAACCGAAAAGGTAGGCGGTCTGCCCTACTGGAGGGACGCCCTCTGTGGCGTCCCAAAATTCGTGAGGACGGGACAGAGCCCATCCCTCCAGGTCCGCCGTGCTCGACGCGCCCTACCTACAAAACTTCGAACGTCGCGAACAACGGCGCCAGGTCGATGACGGCGTTCGCCGCGCTTTTCAATCCGCTCCCAAGATTTTGCGCGACCGAAGCAACCTCGACGCGAATCCCGCGCCGCCTTAACTGGAGCGCGAGGTAGGAAAAATCGGCATCACCCGTGACCAGGATGATCACGTCCGGCCGCATTTGGACGGAAAGCTCGACGGCATCGATGGCCATCATCACGTCTACGTTCGCCTTGTAGTGTCCCTCCTCGGTCGGCGAACCATCTTTCGTCACCGCGAGAAATCCATTGGAACGAAGCCAATGAACAAATTTGTTCTTCTTGTCCCGCTCCTCCTGCCAGACCGCGATGGCGGGTGGAAGTCCCGCATAGACCACCATTTCGATTAGCTTCCGGCCTGTCTTCGCCCCCGCCAGAAAATCGCGGAGTTTCAGCCAGTCGAGGCCCCGCCCGACCGTGCGAACCGAACTAACCACATTCGATTCATCCACCAAAACCAAAACGCGTTCCGCGTCACTCTTCGCCATCCTTCAGCTTTCGGCGCCCGTCGGTTCCTCAGCCTTCGGCGGCTCAGTCGCCTCGGTCTCCTCTGAAGTCGGATTCTCTTTGGCGTGCAATTTCCGGAGCCGTTTCTCTTCCTTCTTAGCTTTCTTCGCCAGGTCTTTCCGGCGTTTTTCGCCCGAGTAATTTGGTTTCGCCATGAGTAGTCCTTCGCCGGGAGCGTTTCTCCTTCGTCACCCTCTCCGACACTGGCGTTAGGGCAAGCAGTGGTTTGGAAAGCCCCTTTTTGGCCTTCCGGGACCTTATTCCTCACCTTCGTAATAGTCGGCTGCCTGGCCCTTCACAATGGCTTCCTCAGGAGCATCCCAGGGAACTGCCCATTTGCCACTGTCCGGATAATAACAGGAATCACCGCGCGGGTTGTCGGCGATAACATAATAAACAAAATCCTCCTCGCCCGCGTTCGTCAGTTGATGGGCTTCGCCCGGTCCAAAAAAGAACGCGTCCCCCGATCCCACTTCCGTGGTTCCATTCCTGTCCCGAACGCTGCCGCGACCGGCGATAACGAGGTAAAGCTCCGATTCGGCGCCGTGCGAGTGGTATGGACAATACGATTTCCCTTTCGGGATTCGCACCGCCGCCAGATCGAACGGGTGCCGTTTCGCCAAGTCGAGCGACTTTCGATCCCGTCCAAGCGCAATCGAAATGTCCTTCACAAACTTATGGAACTTCCCCTTGGGCGATTTCCTCTCCTCTTCCGCCACCTCTCGCAAATTCACCTTGTTCATGCCTCGGACCTCTGTCCTCTGACTTCCGTCCTCTGTCCCCCCTCCCCGTTTTCTACTTTTCTACCTCCTATTTTCCCCTCAAATTCTCGCCGTCTCCCACGCCATGAAAGTATCGAGATCGCCCCGGACCGATTTCAGCGCGAGGCTCACCACAAACGCATCATCGATATGTCCCAGCACCGGGATCCAGTCCGGGATAACATCGAACGGCGACACAAAATAGATGATTGCCGCAATAATGATGAGCAGTTTGGGCGCTGAGATGTCTCGATATTCCCCGCGCTGATAATCCCGGATCACCCGGATCATCGCCATGAGATAGGGCCAGGTTTCGCCGAAGGGACCGCGAGGAATAGTATTGAGCTTGCCAACTGCATCCTCGACCAGCTTTCGGAGACGCTTCGGATCGCCCGCATACACTTCGGCGTCAGCCGTTGCCCTGCGAAACGCTGCACTCTGCGTGATCTCATCCCCAGCCGGCCGGTTTTCCTTTTTCGCGCGCGGCTTTGTTGCCACTTTTTTCGACGACTTGGCCGCACTCGATGATGTTTTGCGTGTTTTCATAGAAAATAATGGAACTGGCGGGCCAGCGCAGACTATTCAAGCCACCCGCCGTTCACAACGCGAAAGAAACCGTAATGCGCTTTGGTAGGGACGCCGCGCTGCGGCGTCCTTTCGTGCTGCGCCGCTGAAGGTGGATCGAGCGCTCCGTCGCTCGATGACAGAATTTGGCGGCGAAGCCGCGACTATATTGCATTGCGCGTCGGAGCGCCCGATCCATCAACGCTGACCCGCATTCTCCCGATTGTGCGGGCGTCTGTGTCAGACGCCATTCCTCCGGACGGCGCAGCGCGCCGTCCCTTCCTTCCTCAGACGTCACTTCCCCTAATGATCATATCGCTTCTCTCCCGCCTTGATCTCCACCTCCAGGCTGTTTCCCGGAGGCGGCAGTGGACAAGTGGCAAAGGGCGTAAAGGCACATGGCGGATTCTCCGCCTTGTTAAAATCAAGGACCGCTTCCCCGTTCACCGGCTTGTCCGCGTAGAGAAATCGCCCCGACTTGTAAGTCTCGCTCTCGCTCGATTTGTCCTTGAAAATGATGAACAAGGTTCCATCCCCCTCGTCGACCGGCTGGAGCGAATACTCTTTTCCTTTAAGTGCAAATTTCAGCATGCCCGGGCTTTTCATTTTGAAATTCCCGCCCAGAACATTCGGCACCATCACTTCCTTCGGTTCCGGAAAGGCTTCGAATCGCGCCGTCACCTTCCAGGCCTCGTCAATCGGGAACCAGTGCTGCCCTTTGAAGTTCCGCCGCGCCTCGCTGTTGCTGTCCTTTAGCCGGATCCCGAAACGGTCCTCCCGCCTGATCAGGTAGAAGGTCTGGGTCCCCGTGCGAATCTCTGTCGGCTTTCCTTTTTCATCCGAGACCAGGTCGATCGCCGAAATATTCTTACCGTCGCTTTGCGCATCGACACCCTTTTCGACTTGTAATGCCGCCGCCCCGTTCCTGAACTGAATCTCGCCGAACTTTCCCTGCTTGAAGTTGCTGGTTAGTCGAACGTCGAAATTCTCCCCAGCCCCGACGTTATTGAGTCCATCCTTCAACCAGAACAGTCCCGCCACCGTCAGCCACCCCGTTTCCTTTTTCAGGTTTGTCTCCGTGTCGCTCCGCCATTTTTCGATCGCCTTGACATAATCCGTCTGCCCTTGAGCTGAGATCAGAGAGACAAAACCAATCGCCAGAAAAATCCCGAAACTCTTTTTCATATAAACAACCGAATCTTTCGAAGACGCAGCCTAGTCCATCCCGTGAAATGAGCCACAACACCAATGGCAGTGACACCATTCTTGGCAGGGACGCCGCGCTGCGGCGTCCGCCGATTCGGCCTGTCGCTCGAACAATTCTCGGACGGCGCAGCGCGCCGTCCCTACCAAAAACTATTCCGTCCGAAGCGCGGCCATGGGACTGATCCGCGTCGCCCGCCGGGCCGGCAACCAGGTGGCGAGGAGTGCCGCGGCCGCGAGAACAATCGGCGCCAGGGTGAACGCGAGTGGATCGAGCGCGCCGACGTCGTAGAGCATTCCGCTGATAAGTTTGCCCGTCCCCGCCGCCAGGAGCACACCGAGTAATACGCCAGTCGCCAGCATGACTGTGCCTTCTCGCAGGATCATCCATTGCACGTTGCCGCGCTGAGCGCCGAGCGCCATGCGAATGCCGATTTCCCGAGTGCGCCTCGCTACCGAGTAAGCCTTCACGCCATACACACCGACTGTCGCCAGGGCCAGGGCCAGGCCGCCAAAAACGCTGAACAACGCTGCGCCCGCGCGCACGATCCAGAGCTCGATACTGCCATCGAGATGTTGCGCGAATGTTTTCAATCCCAGGATGGGAATACCGGCATCGACTTCGCGCACGGTTCGGCGAATCAGGTCCGTCGTCGTGCTGGGATCACGGCCGGCGGTGGGTGCGAATTTGATGTGGAAGAAAACGTTGCTCTGGTAACCGCCGGCAAATGGGAGGTAGAGCGTGCCGCTTGCTTCTGTCTCGAACAAACTGCCTCGTGTGTAAGGCACTATCCCCACCACTTCGATCGGCGCATTCGTTTCATCGGCGCCCTTGGCCTGCGCCGCATCCTTTTCCGCAATTTGAATTCGCTGGCCCAGCGCATCGCCCTCCGGCCACAGTTTTTTCGCCAGCACTTCGTCAATGATGGCAACGGTTGGCGTTGTTTGATGCATCGCTTCCGCCATGGTGAAAACGCGGCCGCGCCGCAATGGCACCCCGACAGTCTTAAAATAATCCGCCCCCACGTTGTTCGAGTTTGCGTCGAACGCGAGACCTTCCGCTGCGGTCGCAGGCTTCGCGTCGGGTGCCGGGTTGGTCCCGCCGCGTCGCACCGTTTTGCTCAGCTCCACCATCCCGAACGGCACCGTGGAGGAAATGCTGGCGCTTTCGACCCCGGGCAACGACGCGAGACGCTCCTCGAGCGTCCGATACAAATCCCGCGCGCGCGGCTGATCGTAATTCGCGAGGCTCGCGTCCGTTTCCAAAAGGTAGTTCGAGCTCGTCTGCAAACCGGTATCGACCGATGCCGCCTTGCCGGCGCCGCGAATGAAAAGCGCGGCCGCCGTGAGCAGGGCGAGCGAGAACGCGATCTGCACGACGACCAGCGGATTGCGGGGCAAAAACTTCCAGCGCCTCACGAACTTGTCTTCGCCGGCGTGTTCCTTCAGGTCGCCGATGACGGCTGACTTCGATAACTTCAAGGCCGGCCCAAGCGCGAAGGCAAACGTCCCCAGAAGACAAAACCCAAACGTCGCCGCCAGCACCGCCCCGTTCAGGCCGCCCTGCCACACAATATCGATTGGCAATTTTTTGCCTAACGAGGCCACGAGGAGATCGGACGACCAAAGGCCGAGCAGCAATCCGAAGATTCCGCCCGCCACGGCGAGCACAAATCCTTCGATGAGCAATTGCCGCACGATCCGCCAGCGGCTCCCGCCGAGCGCGAGACGGATCGCGATTTCCTTCCGCCGCGCCGCGCCGCGCGCGAGCAGCATGTTGGCCAGGTTCAGGCAGGCGACCACGAGGACGATGCCGGCCATTCCGAAAAGGAGCGGCGCCAGTCGCTTGACGTTATTGTTACTACTCGGGTTCATGCTCATGGAAAAACGCGAAAGCGTTTCAACCATGAACGTCTGATCTTTCTGCTCGACGGGATAGGCTTGCTCGAGGTTCGCGGCCAATGCCTTCAACGCCGGAACCACCGACGCGGCTGTCATGCCCGGTTTCAGCCGGCCGACGAGCATGAGCTGTCGGCCCGCGCGATCATCGAGTTTGCCTTTATTCCCGGTTTCGAAATCGTTCGCGACCTGATCGTAGACGCCGAGCGGCAACCAGATCTCCGGAGCGAAAATCTGCGTCGTGCCGGTGAATCCTTCCGGCATGATCCCGATCACGGTGAAAGGGCGGCTGTCGATCGTGATAGTCGAGCCCAGCATGGCCGGGTTGAGCCCTTCCCGCTTCCAATAGTTGTGGCTCACGATCGCGACCGCCGAGTTCCGGCCCGGTGTTTCCTCTTCGGCCCGGAACGAACGGCCCAAGGTTGGCATCACTCCCATGACTGAGAAATAATTGGCGCTGACCACATCGGTGAATGCGCGTCGGGTGGTGCCTTGCTCGCCCACTCCCACCATGGCGAGGTTGTGCGCCATCAGCCCGGAGAAGACGGTGTTTCGATCGCGAATGTCGAGGTAGGTCGGGTAGGAAAATCCGCGAAACGTCTTCGGGTTCTTTTTATCCTGCGAAAAGATCTGCACGACTTCGTTTGCATTCGCGTAATGGGGTGGCTGGAACAGGAGTGTGTTCATGAGGCTGAAGATGGCCGCGTTCGCCCCGATCCCGAGCGCCAGCACCAGAACCGCCGTCGCCGTAAAAGCCCGCGCCTTCACGAGCTGTCGAAATGCAAACCTGAAGTCGTGAAGCATACAAATACGATGCCTCGACCGGCCGATTTGGATTCAAACGAATGAGGAAATTTCGTCCGTTTTTTCGTTCAGCTCTTTCGTCATGAAGACGCTATTCGGATCTTCAGCGTAATCCGCGAACGGCCCGCAAAACGTAAACCCGGCGCGCGCATAGAGCTGTCGAGCCGGTTCGAAGGCTTCCATTGATCCCGTTTCCACGTTCAACCGGCGGTAACCACGGCGCACCGCCTCACTGATGATGCATGCGAGCAGCGCCTTTGCCACGCCCCTCCTCCGATGTCGCGACGAGGTTCGCATCGACTTTATCTCTCCGCCCTGCGCGTCCAGATCCTTGAGCGCGCCGCAGCCAAGAAGTTCACCATTTTCCCATGCGCTCCAGAACGTAACCTCCGGCTTGAGCAATCCCTCAACTGGCAGCGCATGCACACTCTCCGGCGGCGAAATCTGCCGCATGTTCGCCAAATGCTCCCGCAACAGCTCGCGGATCTCCGGCCCGCTCAGATCGTCGACTCGGATTTCCAATCGCGCTCTCGTTTCGCGCTCTAGCCGCGCCGCTCTGTCGGCGCGTCTTTCTGAAACCCCGAAACACGGCGGCTGAGCGCCGTGACCACAGCTTCCCATCCCTATTTCTTGGCCGCGATCGGCGCCGAATACTGCGTATTCTCCCACGTCAGCTTCAAGACATCCTTGTCGATGGCGATGGTGAATTGATCCACCGGCGCGGTGACCGCTTCCTTCTTCAGATCGATCCGAACAAGGTCCTGTTTTTCGTCGTACTTCGTCCCCCATTGACCCGTCTGCTTGTTCACGATCAACTTCGCGCCCGCTTCCGTCGGCCAAAGGTATAAGGAGTACTTGCCGGCCGCGATTGCGGTTCCGCCGATCGTGATATCCTTGTCCGTCGTCAAAAGCGTGGCTTCGTCCGCCCCCATCCGCCAAACCTTGTCGTAGGGAACGAGCGTGCCCCAGATCTTGCGCTTCTCGCCACTCTTCGGGTCCTTTGAATAAGGCCGTCCGTAAACGATCGTGATCTTGGCGTCACCCACGGTCCCATTCACCGTCTCGTGCGGACTCACCCGCGGCTTTTCCTGGGCGAGAAGCGGCAATCCGGTTAGGGCTAGAGTAGTAAGAACAAAGAGAGTTGATCGAAGTGATTTCATGACGCAAAACTCGCTCCGCCTCACGCACGCGTCTAGTCGAATCGTGAAGCGACTGCCACCTTCCTAACCATGTCATCCTGAGCGAAGCCCAGCGAAGTCGAAGGACCTTCCCGGCACGCCGTAGCCTCGGCGTAGGCGGCTAATTCTCACGAGCGCAGCGAGGATCCGTCCTCTGACCTCCGACCTCTGACCTCCGATTCCGCATTCCGCATTCCGCATTCCGAAGTGATCTCCCGACCTCCGTCCTCCGCCTGCCACGCCGTAGCCCCTGGCTCGCCGTAGCCTTGTGCAAAGGCGGCTTGGCGAAGGCGGGTCCTCCGCGTTGCCCCACACCTGCTGCCCTTTGCTTCCAACGCGTATCAATCGTGTAACCGCAGGATCTGTTTCGGTTTCTTCCAGAAGAAAAGCAGATAGCCAGTGCCCAGCCAGAGAATCCAATAAACCAGGTTCAGTAAGATTGTGGCCGTGGTCCCGACCCAGCTCGATCTTAGACCGAGATAATATTGCGTCGGGAGTTCGCGCGCCGTTTCGGGGATTGCGCGGAGGGCCAGCTGCGCACCCAATCCCACTCCCGATTCCATAAGCATCATGCCCAGGTACGCCAGTATCCCACAGGTGTAGATCGTGAATGCAAAAACCTTCATCCTGATACCGGCTTGATGGAGGAAATGGTAGATCGCCACCACCATGGCGAAGGTGATGGTGATGACCTGCGCGAAGTCGCTGCTAATATTTGTCCGCAGGAGCGCGCCAGATTCAAAAGATCGAATTGCGACATAGATCGCATCAACCCTTTCGGAATGACCGCGGAAGTCAATCTGTTGTTAGTGGCGTCGGCACGGCACCCTGCTCGTTCAAGGACCGCTTCTCATTTCTCCTTTCTACTTTCGACTTTCGACTTTCGACTTTCACCGAAGTTCGCGGCTGAAAAACTTCGCCGCTTTCGGGCGCACTGCTGCCATCGCAGTCTCACTGAAGACATGACCTTCGGCCGGCACGAAATCCGTCTCCACATGCCCGCCACGCACTCGCAAAACGCCGAGGAGCGGCCGGGCATATTTCTCCACCGGCACGCGCTTGTCTTCCAGGCCATGCACCATTAGAACCGGTGGCATTTTCCCGACACGTTTCTCCTCAGAATTCCAGACGCCGCCGGCCTGTTCCACCACCGCGCCGACAAGCGGATTGTCCGACGAAGCCGCGATCGCCAGAAAACCGCCGAGCGAATATCCATAAAGACCTATCGACCGCGTTCCCATCTCCTCGCGCCCGTGCACCCAAACGATTGCGTCACGCACGGTCTGGAGCCACTCGGCGTAATGCACCCGCATGGTGGAATCGAGCGCGCCAATCGTGCCCGTGCGATTGAAGTAATGGAGCAGGTAAACCGTATCGCCGGCCCCGGCGAGTGAACGCGCTACCCGTCGCATGCTGGGCCCATCGAAGAGCATCCCGCCCGCGCCGTACATCACGATAACCGTGCGATGCGATTTTCCCTCGGCGGCTGGATAAAAATCAGCCCGAATCTTCCTGCCACCGCTCTCGAAAAACAAACCCGTCGTGCCCTCCCCCGCATCAGGCACGCTTGCACCTCTCAGAGAACCGACTACTCCCAGGGCCACCTGCAACAAAATACCACCCAGGGCGCGCAGAGGCCGTCGATTCATCCCGCATCCTCGTTCATCCATTGGCTTTGCGCGAAGAACCCCGCGCTGCTCTCCCTCACGTCTCTCGTATAGCGCTGTAGTCGCCCCACTCTGTCGGGGGCGTGGTGGCCGCGCCGGGAACACGGCGACAGAGCACGTGACTACAGCGTCTGGCGCTAGATCCAGGGTGAGCGCCCCGTTCTCTTTTCAGCTTTTTAGCTTTTCAGGAATTCCGCTTTTGCCCTTTGATCCATCGTGGACAAAACCGAACTCATCCTGATTTGTCTCGTCGCCGTCGCGCTGCTGGCGATCGTCGCCCGGAGAATCAGCATTCCGTATCCGATCCTCCTCACCGTTGCCGGGGGACTCCTCGCTCTGGTGCCCGGCCTTCCGGTGATTCACCTCGATCCGCAACTGGTGTTCAATCTCTTTCTCCCGCCACTCCTTTATCCCGCGGCCGTCTACACTTCCTGGCGGGATTTCCGCGCCAACCTTCGGTCGATCCTCCCGCTCGCAATCTTCCTCGTCCTGTTGACGATGACCGCGACTGCCTACCTGGTCCATGCCCTGACGGGATTACCTTTGGCCGTTGGTTTTGTCTTCGGCGCTCTCATCTCTCCACCGGACGCCGTGGCTGCCCTGGGCTTTACCAGGGATCTGAAGGTGCCCCGGAAAATCATCGTCATCCTCGAAGGCGAAAGCCTGGTGAACGATGCCACGTCGTTCATCTCTTTCCGGTTCGCCGTCGCCGCCGTCCTGACCGGCGCCTTTTCGCTCGGGCAGGCCAGCGCCCAATTTCTTCTCGTCGCCGCGGGCGGCATCGCGGTCGGCCTCGCCACCGGCTGGCTGGCGACCCAGGGGCAAAGGCGCCTGGACGATCCGCCGGTCCAAACCATGTTCTCCCTGCTTACTCCGTATGTGGCCTACTTCGCTGGCGAAAAGCTGCACGTTTCCGGCATCCTCGCGGTCGTCATTGCGGGCATTTATTACGGTTGGCGCGCACCCCGGGTCTTGAGCGGACGGATGCGACTCCAGGCCGTGCCGGTCTGGCAAATGGTCGTCTTCATTCTCAATGGAATCCTTTTCATGCTCATCGGCCTGCAACTGCCGCAGGTGATCCACGCGCTACCTCCCGGCTCGACCCTGTCCGTCGTGAAGCTGGCCGCGCTCGTTTTGTTGGCGATCATGCTGGTTCGTTTTCTCTGGCTGTTCGGCGCCACGTATTTTCCACGACTCTTCAGCCGAAAATTCCGTCGCAAAAACCCCGCCCCCTGGCAACAGACCGCTCTCATCGCGTGGACCGGGATGCGCGGCGCGGATTCGCTCGCCGGCGCGCTCGCCATTCCATTTCTTCTCGCCAACGGCGCGCCTTTCCCCGGGCGCGACCTCATCCTGTTGCTCACGTTCTGCGTCATTTTCGGAACGCTTGTTCTTCAGGGACTCACCCTTAAGCCTCTGGTTCGCTGGCTGAGAATTGTGGACGATCACGCCACCGAAAAAGAAGAGCGGCTGGCTCGCTTGAGAGCGAACGAAGCGGCCCTGGCGCGCATCGAGGACATGGGATCGACGAATCGGGCCCGAGCCGAGAGCGTCGAACGCCTCCGTTCCGAATACGCCGACCGCATCCGGCAATTGAGCAAGGAGACATCGGACGAAGGAAGCGTCCGCCACTTATACTCAAGAGACTTCGAACAATTGGCCCGGGAAGCCCTCGAAACCGAACGCGACACCGTCATCACGCTGCGCAACGAAGACACCATTAACGACGAAGTCCTGCGCCGCATCCAGCACGACATCGACCTCGCCGAAGCCCGTCTCCACCGCCGAGCCACGTGAAGCGGGTCCCATTGTGGGTAGGCGAATCGCCTGCATCGCTTCCCCTGGAGGGACGACCGCCGTGTCGTCCCAAAATAATGGGACAGGACAGCGCCCGTCCCTCCAACCCCCGATACGGCGCGGGGAACACGGCGACTGGGCGCCGTGGCTCCTGCTCTTCTCGTCATTCGTCATTCGTCATTCGTGACTGGTCACTCGTCACTGAATTATAGGTTTCAGCTTTTCAGCTTTTCAATTTTTCAGCTTTTCAGCGAGATTGCCCCATGACTCCCATCAAGCTCGTCCTCGCCGATGTCGACGGCACCCTGGTTACGCACGAGAAAGTGCTGACATCGCGAGCGATCGCGAGCGTCCAGGCCCTTGCTCGCGCCGGCATCGCCTTTGCGATCACGAGCGGCCGGCCACCGCGCGGGATGCAAATGTTCGTCGAGCCGCTCGGCCTAACGACTCCGCTGGCTGCCTTCAACGGCGGCCGCTTTGTGCGGCCGGATCTTTCCCTGGTCGAACAGCGCGTCCTCTCTCGAAAAGCAGTCGAACCCATTCTCGCCATCATCGCTTCGCACCAGCTCGACTCCTGGATCTACCGGGGGAACGACTGGTTCGTTCGGGAACGCCACGGGCCGCACGTCGATCGCGAGGAATGGACCGTCAAATTTCCACCTATCGTCGTTCCCGATTTCGCGGAACAGATGGACGAAGTCGTGAAGGTCGTCGGAATCAGCGACGATCTGGAAGCCGTCGCGCGCTGCGAAGCGGACATCGTTCGCCAGTTCTCGCCCGAAGTGATTTGCAAAAAGACCACGCCGCCTCGCGACCAGTCCACCGCGGTTTTCGCCGCGCGCTCGCAACCATACTATGTAGACGTCACCCATCCGCAGGCCAACAAGGGCGCGGTCGTTCTTGCGCTGGGAAAGATGCTCGGGATCGATCCCAACGAAGTTGCCACTCTCGGCGACATGCCTAACGACATCTCCATGTTCGAAAAGTCCGGCCTCAGCATTGCCATGGGACAAAGCAGCGACGGAGTAAAACACGCCGCTACCCACGTCACCACCTCATCCGAAGAAGAAGGATTCGCGAACGCCGTCGAGCGCTTCATTCTAGCCTAAATTTGTAGGTTGTCTGTGCCAGACGCCCTCTTGCATAAACGAAACCGCTAATCAACGCTAATGAACGCGAATCGATTCGAAGGAAAGGTCTATCCGGTGGTCGGATCCGAAATCGAAGTGTTGAAGGTCCAAGGCACACGGGCTTCACGTGAAGACTTAGGGAGAATCCGAGCTCTCACTTTTCATTCGCGTTCATTCGCGGTTTAGCCTTGCATCCTTTTCAGTTTTTGCTTCCGCGGCACGCCGATCACGAGCAGGATTACGATTACGAACCGCAAGCCCGCCGCGGCTCCAACTTGTCACACGTCACACGTCACTGCTTACAAGTCTTCCCATTATTTCCTGTCTATGCAGAGCGCACGGAGCTAAGAGCACTATTAGCGCGCGATGAACGGATTCTTCCAACGCCTGAAGCAGCGCAAGCTCGTGCAATGGGCGCTCGGCTACATTGCGGCAGCGTTCGCCCTTTTGCAAGGAATCGACATTGTCGCGCAACGTTTTGCCTGGCCCGAACAAACGATGCGTTTCGTCATCATCGCGCTGAGTATCGGACTCTTTGTCACGCTGGTGCTGGCCTGGTATCACGGCGAACGCGGCGTGCAACGCGTGAGCGGGACCGAACTGCTGATTCTCGCGCTCTTGCTGGCGGTCGGCGGCGGTTTCCTCTGGCGATTCGCCGGGGTCACGCGCGAGCGGGTCGTTACGTCTGGTGAGAACGACGGATCCCGCCCAGGCGGGACGGCGTCCCTACCCATCCCGGAAAAATCGATAGCGGTCCTGCCATTCGAAAACCTGAGCAGCGACAAGGAGAACGCCTATTTCGTGGCGGGCATTCAGGACGAAATCCTGACGCGGCTGGCCAAGATCGGCGCGTTGAAAGTCATTTCCCGTTCCTCCACCCAGCAATATCAGAGCAAGCCCGGCAATCTGCGGGAGATCGCGCGGCTTCTCGGCGTGGCCCACATTTTGGAAGGCAGCGTGCAAAAGATCGGCCCGCTCGTTCATGTAAACGTGCAGTTAATCAACGCCGCGACCGACGAACATCTCTGGGCCGAAAGTTACGATCGCACGCTCGACAATATTTTCGGTGTGGAAGGCGAGATCGCGCGGTTGGTGGCGGAGGCGCTACACGCCAAGCTCACCGGCGCCGAAGTAAAGGTTCTGGCCCAAAGGCCGACGACTAATCCCGCCGCCTACGACGCTTATTTGCGCGGACAGGCACAGTCCCGGCAACAAGATGAAGAACCCGGCCTCAGGGCCGCGCAAGGTTCGCTCGAGGAAGCGGTCCGACTCGACCCACAATTTGCCGCAGCATGGGCGGCCCTCTCGCGCACCCATTCCCTGATTTTCTTCCTTTACGATTCGACTCCGGCACGACGAGCGGAAGCAGAGAAGGCCTTGGCCGAGGCGGTCCGCCTGCAAAGGGACCTTGCGGAAGTGCAACTGGCCCAGGCCTACCTGCAATACTGGGTGCGCCGCGATTACACCGGCGCTCTCGAAATGATGCGACAGTTGCGCACCTCCTGGCCTAACAACGCCGAAGTGCTCGAGGTGATGGCCTTTATTTCCGCGCGACTCGGCCAATGGAAGGAGAGCCTGGACTGCATCCAGCAATCGATGGCGTTGAACCCAAAGGACCTCAGCACTCGCGGTCAAGCCTTGAACGTCGCCCTCGCCATGCGCGACTTCGCTCTCGTTATCCGGCTGGCCGAGGAAGGACTTCAGACCTGGCCGAATAATTCCACTTTGTTGGGGTTGGAAGCATCGGCATTCCAAGGCCGCGGTCAGCTAAATGAAGCGCAATCGATTCTGGCCGGGGTGAAGTTTGACGCGTCCGGGATGGATGCCGGTAGCGTCGCCCTGATGTATCAAACCTTGTTGCGGCGCGATCCGGCGATCGCCCTCAAATTCCTCGATACGTATCCGCAAGCTGCGAATGAGAACGACCCGAAGTTTCTCCCTTATTGGGCCGCCATCCAGGAACTCGCGGGCCGGAAAGACGACGCGCGTGCGTCCTTCACCCGCGTCCGCGACACAGTTGAGCCCCTGCTCAAAACGCAACCGGAAAACCAAGGATTTCTCGGCATTCTCGCTTTCGCTTTTTCCGGGCTCGACCAGGGCGACGACGCGATCAAAGCGGTGGACCAATTCGCGGCCCTGAGCGTGGGCGATGCGCGCAGCACCGCGCAAGGAGAGGAGCTAAGCGCCCGCGTCTTTGCGCATTTCGGCGACAAGGACCGGGCCATCACCAGTCTGGAACACTTGTTGTCCGCGCCCACCGATGGCCTCTTTGGAGCGCCTGTGACCCCCGCGATCCTCCGCCTCGATCCAGCCTTCGATGCGCTCCGCCGCGATCCGCGCTTTGAGAAGCTTTGCCAGGAGCCGGCTAAGTAAGCGCGAAGCTTTTAGGGCGGGCATGGTGTAAAGTGGATCGTTGTAGGGCGTCTGTGTCAGACGCCATCTCCGTCTCGGTTTTGTAGGGCAGGCGCCTCGCCTGGCGCGTATTTGGTTCGGCAACCGGAGCGGTCGCCCTACAATTCCTGACTACGCCGAACCGCGACTGCTTGTCTTCGACAAAGGCCTAGCTCAGCGTGCTGCAGAAGGCGATCGTGTACCAAAGCAACATGGCCTGGAAGGAAAGGCCGGCCACTCACTGAGCCCAGCGGGCTCGGGATACGAGGGCGAGAATGGTCGGAATGAGCATCGGCAGAGACGCTACGTTTTCCTGGACGAAGAGCCAGGCATTCGCTGTCTTCAGGAAAGCCAGGTTGGCGACCAAGGCCAGAAGGATGCAGGCCAGAACTGCGCCATAATAATACGGCCGCTGCCGCCAGAAAAAATCTTCCACGGCCCCTCTAAGCTGCGCCAGATCCAGAAACTCACATTTCAACTTCCCAGGGAGCGCTCCACCACAAAAGCAAAACCGCGGCGGAGCTTTCGCTCGGCCGCGGTCTCAAGATTCCTTTAGGAGAAGCCCAACTACTCTGGAGGGAATCTCTCGGTTCTGGGGGAACCTGGGGAACAGTCCCGGCAATTGTTTAGACGACCATCGCGTTGGCGGGGCCGCCCCAGCCACTGGGGCCGGCGCTGCCGTTCGCCTGCGCGCGCACCCAGTAGACCTTGCCCGGGGTGAGATCGGTGATCAACACACGGGTCGAGGTCGACAGCTCCTGGTCGTCCCAAGGGCCATCCGGGTTCTGCGCGGTTTGCACGGAATAGTTCATCGCGTTCGTCACGCGATCGAACCGCAGTTGCAATTGCCCGCTGATGCCGGTGAGGCTCACGCGGAGGTTTTCCGGCGCGGGCAACATACCCACCGGAGACGGCGCCTTGACGGGCTCGAATCCGGAACTGAGCAACAACACCAGGTCGGCATTGCAGTTAGCGGTAACATACGCGGCCAGCTGCCGGAGAAGCGAGAGCATCTCCGCGCGGGCGGCGTTACGGGTGGCGATGGCAATTTTGCCGCCATCGAGGGCCTCGTGCACCGCTGTCTCCAGCGCGTTCACGGCCGTCGGGACAACCGTTAGCGCAGGCAACGGTGTCAGCGATGGGATTCGCGACATAGAAGGTAAGGCTGCGTTGGGTAGCAGCGAGTGAACGCTACGGGTGCGCATGTACATAAATGGTGCTGGGATTACTAAATGCGTTGCCCACTGAGATTGTCAGTACCTCATCCAGTCCAGCGAAGCTTTCAGTTACCGTCCATGTCGTCGTGGCGGGGTCGCCGGCCCCGCGATCTGGGTTCCCAGGCGATCCAGCAGTCCAAGAATCGACGACAAAGTCGCCAACGCTTCCAAAGTCAAACGAAACCACCCTTAGGCCTGAGTTGATTGGTCCGCTGGCGGTGCCTTTTACTACGGCACTATAACTAACGATCTGACCGTTAAAATAACTTGGGGTCCACGTTTGAGATGTAATCGCCAGCGAGAGATCGCCGGTCGATTGAGGGTTGATCGTGAGGGTTACCGCTATCGTTTGAGAACGATTCGATGAAGTCGGGTCAGACACCGTAATCGTGGCCTTGTACGGTGACAGATTCGCGCTTAAGCCACTGGAATTTACGGATACCGCGCGAATAGAAGACGCGCCAGCAGTGAGCGGAGTACTCGAGTCCGGCAGGCTTAGCCATGACGCATCCGCTGACACGGTGTAATTTAGAGTACTGCCGGCCGGTCCCGCATTTTTGATCGTGAACGTTTGGTTCGGCGGAGACGAGCTTCCTTCCGTCGCCGAGAAATCCAATTTAGGAATCGGCGTCGGCGAGGGTTTAACAAGTTTCCCCACGTCTCCAATGACCGGATCGGAGCATTCAAGCTCAGTATGGTTCACGGCGTAGTTGCCTACTGGAGCAGTGTGAGCTCTCCCGGTCAGGTTAGCTTCGAGCACACCAATGAGCCCATCATATTGTTCGCTGGGAAAGAGGGGTTTAAATATCTCGCTGCCCAGGATTGGCACCGTGCCCGCCACCGTCAAAATGGTTGTGCTTTGTCTCGTCGCGTTGCCGTTATAGCGATTCTGAATTGCTACCAAAGCAGGGCTATTCAGGTTGAGATCTTTGATACCTGGTGAGGTGATCAGGTCGACCAGGGTCGGAATCTGCCCGCCGACGAGAGCCAGAGCCTGGGTAGCAGGGGAAATCAACAGGAACGTTGCGATCGCCGGGGCTACAGCTGCCACCGGGGTGCCTTCACCCGCGCCACCAAGGGTGACGATCTTGTCAATTTGTAAAGCCGGCTCGGTGATGTACGAGGCCCCGGATAACACGACGGCGCCTCCCATGCTATGACCTTCAAGATCGAAGTGTTTCAACCCAGTCGCTCTGAGAAAAGCCGCCAATTGTTGCCCGCTAAGGTCCACATTTTGGGTCCAATTATAGTCAAGGCCGATGGCTTGCGTATATCCACCGGCTTTCATTATCTGGCTGGTCGCATCAAAAGATCCGGCGCCACAATCGCCGAATGCCTGGTCAACGAAACTGTTCACACCATGAACAAAGACAAGGGTCTTGGGATCAGAGCTGGGAGGCGTCCCAGTATAAAGCAGGATACTCGGGACCGGCGTGTCCACCCAACTCGAACCGTTCCAATATCTCTGCCGCGGCAAGGCTACGCCTGGCAGGTTGGGGTTCACATTTCCCTGGCTGAAGATGAACCTGAAATCGCTGATGTTGCTTGCGTAAGCATTCGAAAAAACCGTCGGATCGACGGTGAAGGTAACTTTCTTGTTAACCGGATCGATTTGGCCGGCAGGGCCAAACCAATTGTCAACGGAGCCATTGACTTTGATGTATTCACCGATCGGCGCCGCCCCGTCTAATCCAGTTGCGGTGCTCCCTAGAAAACTCAAGACAAACAAGAGGCTGGCCGATGACGTATTGGTCTGACTGTTTGGTCCTGGCGGCTGTGACCGCAGGCTGGCGGCAGACGTTGTGACCGGCGCGAATGAAATGGAAAGCGCAGGACCAACCCCTACAATAAGTCCGTCAGGCGGTTGTTTTGGCAGGCTTGATAAAACGGAAAGTGTGACCGATTGGTCGCTCGCCAAAGCTCCGGCCGGAATCGAAACACTGCTGCCACTCGGTAACGTAATCACGCCTCCTTGCGATGCAGAAATCACCTGGCTCACTTGCTCAAGGATTGTCGGTGTTAGATCATATACTTCTATGAGACCTACTCCGGTTCCGTTATTCTTCCCGCTCACGATCGCCGTGTAGGCGCCAGGGGCTAACGTTTGCACGATCGCCGATTCGAGATCGTTAGACGGAGGGATGCCGGCGAATTGGATGCTCGCCTGCTGCGTGTCCCTCCAATTATCATTCGACGCAATCGCTGTCCCGTTTCCGTTGTGTAGTTCGAGCATTGGGTCGGCCAACGGATTCTGTATTCCGAAGTTGCTCAGCGACGGACCAAGCGCGCGCACCAGCAAAGTGCTGCCGGTGGTTCCGGCCGGCCCCACGATAAGTCCGCCAATCATGACGTTGTTATCGGTATCGACAAAGCCGCGCGTGCTGATGTTCGCCAGCTTCGAGCCGGCCGCTTGACTTAGGTCATACGCTTCCACAACCGCGACGCCGGTTCCGTTGTCTTTCCCCCGCACGATCGCTGTGTACGCGCCGGGCGCTAACGTGGCAACGATGGCTGATTCCAGATCGTTCGCAGGTGGAATTGTAGTATCGAGAATCTCCTGTTTCTGGGTGTCTTTCCAGTTGTCGTTGCTGAAGATAAGGCTCCCCGTGCCGTCGTGGAGTTCCAGGGTAGGATCGGCCAGCGCGCCTTGAAGGCCAAAGTCAGCCAGCGAAGGCCCGATTCCCCGGATGATGACCTTCTTCGGATCGGAACCGGTGACGATGAAGCCGCCGATCAAGACGTTGTCTCCTCCAAGCACGCGGAGGCGAGTGGAGATGTTAAGCAACTTTCCGAAGCTGTTTGTCGGAGTTGCGCCAGGAGTCGGTGTTGGGTGCGGTGTGGCAGTTGGCGTAGCCGCTGGCGTTGGAGTCGGGGTTGGAGTCGGTACCGGAATGGGGGTCGTCGCCGCCGTAGCAGCGTTCGCACGCGGCTGCACGAGCAGCAGCGCCGCGCCAAGAAACAACAGTGAAAACGCGTACACCGCGTCTCTGGGACGCGGGAGTATAAGACGGCGCATGAATCTCATCGGTTCAAATCGGGAAGTTGTCTACATTTACGGGTGAAGATCGCGTAAAGCGGTGTCCCAGCGAAGATCCAGCCTCCAGGGTGTTGCCTCAGCCCGGCCGAAGATGCGATGAAATGTCGGATAACGTAATCACTGTGTTTTTACGCCATTCCACAACAATGTGTCGAGGTTTATTTGTTTCCAGAATCCGACGGGATGGGAAAGTAGGAAGCGACAAAAAAGTAGAAAGGTGGAAGTAGAAAGTAGGAAATCGGAGGTCGGAGCGCTGGCGCACGGTTCAAAGAGCTATGCTTGCCCGGCTCGGTTTGATAGGTGAAATGAACGCAAATGCCAGCGAACGAAAGTAATGATGGTTCTGAACTTTGGGATGCGGTGGACGTGTTCCTCTCCGGAAAACTTGGGACGACTGACGCGATCCTCGAAGCGGCTTGGCAGGCGAGTGCGCACGCAGGGTTGCCACCGATACAGGTCACGCCAAACCTGGGCCGGCTCCTTCAGTTGCTCGCGCAGACGCAGGGGGCGAAGCGAATCCTGGAGATCGGTACGCTGGGCGGCTACAGCACAATCTGTCTCGCACGTGCCCTTCCTCCAGGCGGGTGCCTCGTTTCCCTCGAACTCGAAACAAGGCATGCCAGGGTTGCGCGAAAGAACATCAAGCGGGCAGGCCTGCAAAAGCTTGTAACCATCGAGGTGGGCGATGCGAAGCAGTTGCTCGCAAAGCTCGTCGCGAACAAAACAGCGCCGTTCGATTTCATTTTCCTGGACGCGAACAAGGACGGCTATCCGGAGTATTTTAGATGGTCGCTACGGCTCTCCCGGCCCGGCACACTCATCGTGGTCGATAACATCGTCCGCAGAGGCGCAGTCATTGATGGCAGCAGCTCAGACGCAAATGTGCGAGGTGTTCGCCAACTGCTGGACCTGATCGCAGCGGAGCCAAGAGTGAGCGCTACCGCCATCCAAACGGTAGGAAGCAAGGGGTATGACGGCTTTGTTCTGGCAAGGGTAACCCGCCTACGGCCCGCAGCCGCGGGACTACGGCGTGGCAGGCGGAAGTCGGAAAGCAGGGGTCAGAGGTCGGCGGCATTCGCGTCGTAATCGTGTTCGTGCTCATGCTCGTGATCGACGGTTTTTTCACAATCCGTCCTCGCTGCGCTCGCGAAAGTTAGAGGTCCCTCGACTGCGCTCGGGATGACAGGGGAAGAGGGGGAAGCTCAGTGTTCCGCGAAGAGCGATCTGAGTTCTTCGATGGTGCGGAGGTGATGGTCGTCGTGCTCGGCGACGAAGAAACAGAGATCGACGACGGACATCGGTTGGCGCAAGCGCGGATGGAGCGCGGTGCGCGCGAGCTCGGCGGGGCTCATTCGCGCGAGCCGCTCCACGATTCGGCCGCGGACGGCGCTGAAGTCTGCGAGAATGCCGGAGATGGGGCCATCGTTATGAGCGGCTTCGTGCGTTTTGCGATTTTCGAGATCGGCGGGATGCAGCTCCACGGCGCCAGCGTCGTAATCATCGAGGCGCCGGTCCCATAACGATTCGAGATCGAAGAGGTGCCCCGCATTTTCCTGGATCGACCACTTGCCCTCTGGCCGGCGCGTGAGGATTTCGGGCGGTAATCCACGGACCGCTTCGGCGAGACGTAGCGGTGTGCGTCGCAGCCGCTCCAAAAATTCGGGCGCCGCCGCGGCGCCAAGACCGAGCTCAAACTTGCGGTCGAACCAGCGACGCGGCGGCTTCATTCCCTAAACCTAGGCAGCGGTCGGACGCCGACAAGGCAGTTCCCGGATCGGAGGCGCCGCAAAGGTTGAAGCGTAGCCGTGGGAGCGGGGTCATCGGCGCGCCCCTTCTCCTAGCGCGAGCTGGTCGCCACGGTTAGTTGTTTGATTGTTCCTGGCACTCGGACATGCGTGGGGCGAATTCCTTCGGATCATTAGAGATTTTTGAAGGCTATCGACCGCGCTGGAATAATCTTCCGCGCCCACCACCTCGAATGCGTGCTCAACTGATTCCGCGAGCCGCTCTGCTTGCTCAGGCCGCATCTTTGCTCAGCGGGAACTGTTCGCGTGCGGGTTTTCTTGCGCGGCGAAGCGGTTGGCCTCGGTGGGTTTGTTCCATGCCGTGTAAAGTTCACGCAACCGCCGCGCGGCGGCCATAGTCATCGGGACCTTTTCACCCAGGCGTGTTTTCAGGTCGTCGTAGCCAGTCAAGAGCAAGGATTCGCATTCCGCATAGCGGCCTTGCGCGAAAAGGCATTCGCCCAAGGCCGTTTCCACGTTGCCAAAGGTGAACTGGAATGGAAACCGCTCGGTCTTGCTGCCTTCCGTATACGCTGCGCGCAGGAAGGGTTCACCTTCCGCGGCACGGCCTGTCCGCGTCAGGGCCAAGCCATAGAGGCCGCGCAATTGGACAACGTTGCGATGGTTAGCCGGCAGATTGGCGACGGAAAAATCGAGCGGTTGCCGGACCTCCTCGAGAACCTTTGGATAGTCGCCCCTGATGAAGTCAAGGACGCTATGGAGGTTGAGGGAAGTGACGGCGAAGGCGTTGTTATCGCCTAGAGTTTTCCGGCGCTGTTGGTCCAGCCGCTCTAACTCCTGCTCTTCCTCCGCCCATTTCTGTTCTCTCCCAAGGCAGATGCAAAGCTCGACCCGGGCGAGAATGGCTTGGGTGCTGCTGGGCGCGAGTTGATCAAAGAGTTCGATCACCCGGCGGTAACCCGCGATCGCGCCTTCGAGGTCCGCCTTCCTGTTCTGCATGGCGGCGACCTCGGTCTCCATGTGTTTCGCGTGAGCCTGAGTGTAGAGCACCTGGACATACTCCAAACTGTGCTCGCCGCGGGAGGTGCGCATCAGCGCAAGCGATTCTGCCAAAAATGGCGCGGCCTCGTCAGGACGAACATCACGGGAGAGGATTCCGCCCAACACGCGGAGCGTTTCAGCGAGCGCGAAGGTGTCAGGCGGTGCTTGCCGCCGTTCGACGGCGAGCGCGTGCCGCAGCAATAGTTCAGCTTCTTTCAACTGAAAAACATTTGCCAGCACGGAGCCGAGGAGAAACTCTGCCTTGGCAGTGGCCAGATCCTCCTCTCCGTGAAGTTGGCGAAAGATGCCAAGGGCCTTGCGAGCGTGTTGCTCGGCGGGCGGAATGACCTTCAAGCGCTCGTAAGCTCGACTCAAAGTTTCATGCACTTGGGCGAGGACTTCCGGCTCTTTCGCCAGGTCGTCGTCGATGCTCTTGCCTGCGGCGTCGAGGACCTGAACGACCTTTACGTCTTTTCCCATTTTTGCTGGGTCTGCGCTGCTGAGCAAATCCTCTAGAAAATGGTTGAGGCGATCCGCCTGTTTTTTGGCAAGCTCTGTTTGGCGGCGGGCTTGTTCAGTTTTGCTTTGCGCAATTTGAGCGCGGTCGCGTTCCCGCCGGGCGATGCGCATCTGTCGCGTGGTCGTAATCAACCCGCCGAGCAGCGCGAGCATGACGACCGCGACGGCGGCGACGCCGGCTTTGTGGCGCCGGACGAATTTGCTCACGCGGTAACCGAGAGTGTCCTTCCGCGCTAAAACGGGCAGCCCTTCCAGATAACGCCGGATATCCTCGGAGAATTGTCCGACCGAGGAGTAGCGGCGTTCCGGTTCGAGCCGTAACGATTTGAACAAGATGTTATCGAGATCGGCGTCCAGCTTTTTCAAATCGGCTTCGCCATCCTTTCTGACGCCGGGTTTTTTCCCGGCCAGCAGTTCGTAAAAGACAACGCCAAGACTGTAGACGTCGCTGGCTGTCGTCATGCGTTCGCCGCGCAGTTGTTCGGGGCTCGCGTAATTGGGTGTCATCGCGCGCACCGCCAGCATCGTTTGGTTATCCGTCTGGGCCGTCTCGGGATCGAGCAGGCGCGCGATGCCGAAATCCAAAAGCTTCGGCTCCCCTTCCGCCGTCACCCTGATATTGGCCGGCTTGAGATCGCGATGGATGACGAGATTTTGGTGCGCGTAAGAAACGGCAGCACAAACCTTGCGAAAGAGTGCGAGCCGCTCTCGAATGCTCAGGGACTGCTGGGCCGCATAGGTTTCGAGCGGAATTCCCTCGACGTATTCCATGACGAAATAGGGCAGGCCATTTTTAGTGACCGCACCGCCATACAGCCGCGCAATGTTGGGATGATTGAGCGCGGCGAGAATGCGTTCCTCCTGGCGGAAATGCCTGACGAATTCTTTCGTGCCGAAACCCTGCTTGATCAGCTTGATCGCGACTTGACGGCCAAAATGCGTGTCATCGGCGAGATAAACTTCGCCCATACCGCCTTCGCCGAGCAGAGAAACAATTCGGTAGTCCCCGAGCATTTCGCCGGGACGCAGCTCACCGGCATCGTCGTCCCCCTGCAACAGCCTCGCTCCAAATTCGGCGGCTGGGACGTTCATCAATTTGGCGGCGCGCTCCTGCTCGCCCAGAAGCGCTTCTACTTCCGCGCGGAGTTCAACATCATTGCCGCAGGCCTGCGCCAGAAAGGCGGCCCGTTCCGCGCGCTCCAGCTCGAAGGCGTGCTCAACCAATTCCGCGAACCGCTCTGGTTGCTCAGGCCGCATCTCTGCGCAACTCCCGGGAGAGCCAGAGTCTGGCGAAATTCCAATCGCGTAAAACCGTCTTTTCCGAGACCTGGAGGACTTCGGAGATTTGCTTCGCTTCCATGCCGCCGAAGAACTTCAACTCCACCACTTTGCTTTTCCGCGGATATATTTTCGTGAGACCCTCGAGCGCATCGTCGAGGTCCACCAATTCCACGGCGCAATCCGTTGCCAGGTCGGAAGCCTCGTCGAGCGACAGCTTTAGTTGCGCAGGTCCGCCACGCTTGGCCGCCTGATGCGCTCGCGCGTGCTGCATCAGGATTTGCCGCATGAGACGCGCGGCGATGCCGTAAAAGTGCGCGCGATCCTTCCAGGTCACTTTTTTGTCATCCACTAATTGCAAATACGCTTCATGCACGAGCGCGGTGGCCTGGAGAGTGTGATCGTCCCGTTCGCGCTGCAGGTAAGCGCGGGCTACACGGCGCAGCTCGTCATAAACGAGAGGCATTAGCTTCGCGGGCGCCTCCTCATCGTCTCCACTCTGCCAATTCAGCAGGAGCGCGGTGACGTCTTCAGATGTTTTCCCAGCCATTTTTTTTGCTCGCTGAAGACAAACTGCCACAGCATCTGCCGGGAGAGCAGTAAAATCTTTTAAACGCGATGTCCGTTCCGGCGACCTTTCTGCACATGCTTGGTTGAAGGGTAAAATAAAAATGAAAAACACCCATCGAAGCAACCTCAACTCCCATCTCGCGGCTCAATCAAAAATGACCCTCACATCTATCATGAAAGATCCCCTCTCCCATCGCATCCGTCGGCGCCTGCTGGTTTACGGACTGGCGACATACGCACTCGCTGCCCTGCTTTGCGGCGGTCAACTTAGTGCAGCCGTCCTTTACGTCTCTTCGCCAAGCATCGGCACCATCTACAAAATCGCGCCCGACGGGACGCAGACCACGTTTGCTCAGGTCGGGGCACCGCGCGGTCTGGCGTTCGATGCCTCGGGTGTTCTCTATGTCGCAGACAGTTCGTCGGGAAAAATCATCAAGATTACGCCAACGGGAACCCAGAGCACCTTTGCTAGCGGTCTTACCAATCCTGTATCCCAGGTCTTCGATTCGTCCGGTAACCTGTATGTAGCCGACACAGGGGCCAACGCCATTTACAAGTTCACGCCGGCAGGCGCGCAAAGTACGTTTGCCAGTAACCTGCAACGCCCCGCAGGCCTCGCTTTCGATGCCGCGGGTAATCTGTACGAATCGGACGGAAACAGCGGCAACATCCTCAAGTTCACTCCAGCGGGCGCGCAAAGCACTTTCGCCAGCGGGCTGAATATGCCGGCCGGGTTGGACTTTGATAGCCAGGGGTTTCTTTATGAAGCGGACCAGGGAACAAACACGCTCCTGAAGTTTGCGCCAAACGGCACCCACACCACTTTCGCCGCGTTCGATAGCTCAGTCGATAATGCGCCTATTCGCCCCATCGTCGATACAGCGGGCAACATCTATCTCAGTGAGATCCGGCAGGACGGCACTGGGATTATCTACAAGTTTACCCCCGCGGGAGTCCGGAGCACCCTCAAGACGGAGAGTACGATCGTCTCGTTCATGGTCCTGGCTCCCACCGATCAGCTGCTCAACATCGCGACGCGGTTGGGCGTGGGTACCGGAGGAAATGTCCTGATCGCCGGTTTCATTGTCACTGGCCTGGACCAAAAGACCGTGCTCATCCGAGGAATTGGTCCGTCGCTCACGGGAGCCGGGGTTCCGAATGCCCTCGCAGATCCGACCCTGGAGCTGCATCAAGGCAACTCGACTCTCGCGACCAACGACAACTGGAAGATCAGCGATCAAACCGGCCAGTCGCAGGAGGCTGCGATTCGCGCTACCACCGTTCCGCCTAACAACGACTCCGAGTCGGCGATCCTTGTCACACTCAATCCGGGCGCCTATACCGCCATTCTCGGCGGCAAGAACGCCACCACCGGCGTAGGTCTGGTGGAAGTCTACGATCTGACGCGGACCGCCAATTCGCAGCTGGCCAACATCAGCACGCGAGGTTTTGTCGACACCGGGGATAACGTCATGATCGGTGGCCTCATCGTCGGAGTGGGCAACAGCAGCGGGCACAGTGGGAGCGATGGCAGCAGCGAAAGAGTGATCATCCGCGCGCTTGGACCTTCGCTAGGGGCGGCCGGAGTGGCGGGAGCGTTGGCTGATCCGACACTTGAACTACACGATGGAAACGGAGCGGTCCTGGCCACGAACGATAACTGGAAGACGGCTTCGGATGGCAGTAGCCAGCAAGCGGCGATCGAAGCCACTACCATCCCACCGAGCAACGATCTGGAATCCGCTCTCATCGCAACGCTCGTTCCAGGGAATTACACGGCAATCGTTCGCGGCGCTAACAACAGCGCGGGCGTAGGGCTGGTGGAAGTCTACAATCTGCAATAGTTACGATTCCCCTTAGGTAACCGCGCCCCTAACGACGGTCTGTTTGAGCGTTTAGAAACCTACAGGTCCAAACGATGAAAACACTGCATATCCTTACCGCCGGCCTGGTGTCGGCTTTCTCAACCTCCGGCACGAGGGCGTGCCGGCTCCAAACTTTTGCGCGACGGGTCGCGATGCCGCTGCTTCTTCTCGGCACGGGACTGCTGCTCGTGCAACCATGCTCGGCCGATTCTGGTAGTTTTAGTAAGACCGGCAGCCTCGTCACCGCGCGCTATTTGCACACGTCAACCTCGCTGCCCAACGGCAAGGTGCTCGTCGTGGGAGGACAGGGCAGCAGCAACCAGTATCTCGCGAGCGCGGAACAGTACGATCCGGCGAGCGGGACCTGGACGGCCACGGGGAACCTCGCCACCGCACACTCAGGTCACACGGCGACGTTGCTGCCCAACGGCAAGGTGCTCGTCGCCGGGGGAGTTGCCGCGAACGGCGTTCTCGCGGGCGCGGAACTCTACGATCCGGCGAGCGGAACCTGGACCACCACCGGAAGCCTCGCCAGCGCACGCTATTACCACACGGTGACGTTGCTGCCCAACGGCAAGGTCCTCGTCGCAGGAGGTTACGATATCGGCATGAATATTCTCGCGAGTGCAGAACTATACGATCCGGCGAGCGGGACCTGGACTACCACCGGGAGCCTCGCCACCGCACGCCTTTATCACACCGCGACGTTGCTGCCCAACGGTCAGGTGCTCGTCGCAGGAGGCTACGGCAACAGTCTCAGTGTCCTCGCGAGCGCGGAGCTGTACGATCCGATGAGCGGGACGTGGACCTCCACCGGCAGTCTCGCCACCGTACGCGGGCATCATACGGCGACGTTGTTGCCTAACGGCAAAGTGCTCGTCACTGCAGGAATCAACAACAGCGACATTCTCGCGAGCGCGGAGCTATACGACCCGGCGAGCGGGACTTGGACGGCCACCGGCAGTCTCGCCACCGCACGCTATTTGCACACGGCAACATCACTGCCCAATGGCAAGGTCGTCGTCGCAGGAGGTGCTGACTTCAGCCACGTTTTCGAAAGCGCGGAATTGTACGATCCGGCGAGCGGAACCTGGACCGCCACCGGCAGCCTCGCCGCTGCACGCCAATATCACACGGCGTCGTTGCTGTCCGACGGGAACGTGCTTGTCGCAGGAGGTCACGGAAACGGCACTCTGTCGAGCGCGGAACTTTACGCCGAGCAACCAGCACCGGGCGCCTTGCTCAATATTTCCACCCGGATGGAAGTCCTGGGTGGCGAACAGGTGTTGATTGCGGGCTTTATCATCACAGGAACGGATGCAAAGCAGGTCATTATTCGGGGGATGGGTCCTTCCCTCAACGGCGTTGGCGTTACTTTGTCCGATCCGACTCTGGAACTCCATCAAGGCAACACGACGCTAGCTACCAACGACAATTGGAAGGTCAACGATCAAACCGGCCAATCGCAGGAAGCTGCCATTCGCGCGACGACAATTCCCCCTTCCAACGATTTGGAATCAGCCATCGTGATAAGTCTTAGCCCGGGGTCGTACACCGCCATCCTTGCGGGAAAGAATGGAGGAACGGGCGTGGGGTTGGTGGAGCTTTACGATCTGGCGCAAGGCGCGAACTCCAAATTAGCCAACATCAGCACCCGCGGGTTTGTCGATACAGGCGACAACGTCATGATCGGCGGACTCATCGTGGGCGGAGGCGGCACCGCCAAAGTCATCGTGCGCGCCCTTGGGCCCTCCCTGGCTGCCTCCGGCATCCAAGGCGTTTTGGCCGATCCGACTCTGGAACTGCGCGACGGCAGCGGGACTCTTGTCGATTCCAACGACAATTGGAAGACGCGGCCCGATGGCAGCAGTCAACAAGCGGAGATTGAGGCGACGACCATCCCGCCACCCAGCGATTTGGAATCGGCGGTCGTGCAGACTCTCCCGCCTGGTAACTACACTGCGACAGTCCGCGGGAAGAACAACACTACCGGGGTGGGACTAGTGGAGACTTACAACCTCCAATAAGAACAAAGGCGAAAAATACACTTCTTTTCGAACAGTTAACAACAGACAGGCCTGGATTCATGAAAGCATTGCATATCCTTACCGCCGGCCTGGTGTCGGGTATCTCAACCTCCGGCACGAGGGCGTGCCGGCTCCAAACTTTTGCACGACGGGTCGCCGTGCCACTGCTTCTTCTCGGCGCGGGGCTGGTGCTCGTGCAGCCCTGCTCGGGCGCTTCCGGTGTTTTTAATAACACCGGCAGCCTCGCCACCGCACGCGGTGGTCACACGGAGACGTTGCTGCCCAACGGCAAGGTGCTCGTCGCAGGAGGAGTTGCCAGCAACCTCTTCACTACTGTCGGGAGCGCGGAACTGTACGATCCGGCGAGCGGGACCTGGACGGCGACCGGCAGCCTCGGCACCGCACGCGATTTGCACACGGCGACGTTGCTACCCAACGGCAAGGTGCTCGTCGCAGGAGGTGATACAGGAGGTCCTAACGCCAGCAATCTCGCGAGCGCGGAACTGTACGATCCGGCGAGCGGGACCTGGACGGCGACCGGTAGCCTCGCCATCGCACGCTCTCTCCACACGGCGACGTTGCTGCCCAACGGCAAGGTGCTCGTCGCAGGAGGATTTAATGACAGCAGCGGCTATCTCGCGAGCGCGGAACTCTACGATCCAGCGAGCGGGACCTGGATAGCGACCGGCGGCCTCGCCACCGCACGCGGTGGTCACACGGATACGTTGCTGCCCAACGGCAAGGTGCTCGTCGCAGGAGGAGAGAACGGCAGCAACAGCAGCAGCTTTCTCGCGAGCGCGGAACTGTACGATCCTGCGAGCGGGACCTGGTCGGCGACCGGCAGCCTCGCCACCGCACGCGTTGCACACACGGCGACGTTGCTGCCTAACGGCAAGGTGCTCG
>PLCM01000008.1:87330-117115 GCA_003134765.1 Spartobacteria bacterium
GCAAGGTGCTCGTCGCAGGAGGATTTAATGACAGCCTTGGCTCTCTCGCGAGCGCGGAACTGTACGATCCGGCGAGCGGGACCTGGACGGCGACTGGTAGCCTCACGACCGTACGCCGTATTCACACGGCTACGTTGCTGCCTAACGGCCAGGTGCTCGTCGCAGGAGGTAATGACGGCAGCAACGCTCTCGCGAGCGCGGAACTCTACGGCGACGCTACTGGCAGCCCTGCTGCGAGTCAGCTCCTGAACATCGCCACCCGGCTCAAGGTCCTCAACGGCGACAATGTCCTGATCGGCGGCTTCATTATTACAGGCACCGATCCCAAGAAAGTGCTTATTCTGGGGATAGGTCCATCCCTGGCGCAGTTCTTTAGTGGCTCACTGTCCGATCCCACCCTCGAGCTCTACCAGGGCAACACGCTGCTCCAGATGAATGACAACTGGAAAAGCGACCAGCAAGCGGAGGTCGAAGCTACCGGTATCCCACCGAGCAACGATCTGGAATCGGCCATTGTCCGCACGCTCGATCCGGGGAGCTACACAGCGATCTTGCGCGGCAAAGGCGATGCCACAGGCATTGGAGTGGTGCAAGCGTACGATCTGAATCAGGCGGCCAATTCGAAGTTTGGGAACATCGCGACGAGGGGCTTTGTCGATAGCGGCGACAACGCAATGATCGGCGGCTTTATCATTGGGCCCGCGAGCGGTGGGAGCACGACGGTGGTGGTGCGCGCCATCGGACCTAGCCTGACCAATTTTGGAGTAAGTGGGGCGCTGCCAGATCCCACGGTCGAGCTCCACGATGGAAACGGAGCTACTATCGCCTTCAACGATAATTGGGCGGATGATGCAAATCAGAGCTCAATACCGCAATCCCTGAAGCCTGGCGATCAACACGAGAGTGCGCTTTACCGGGTGCTGCCACCCGGTAACTATACCGCCATCATGCGGGGAAGTGGCAACTCTACTGGAATAGGCCTCGTCGAAGTTTACAACCTGCAGTGATCCGCGTTCGCCAAGCCTAGGGCGTGGCAGGGGGAAACGCGTCAGAGCAGGTCGGAGACACAAGGCCGCAGCCCCTCTTTCGTCAGGAACCCATTTGCTCCATCGCTTTTTGCATTTCGTCGGGCGTAACATCCTTAACGTGCGTGCCGATCGACCACTGATGGCCGAAGGGGTCTTCAAGCTTGCCGTAGCGATCGCCCCAGAACATGTCGGCCAGCGGTATCGTGACTTTCGCGCCCGCGCGCACCGCCCGCTCGAAAACGGCATCGGCGTTCTCGACGTAGAGATGGATGGTGACCGGCGAACCCTTGTAATGCTTCGCGCCGAATGAGCCCCACTGCGGGTTCTCGTCGTTGAGCATGATCGCAGAATCGCCGATCCGGATGCTGGCGTGCATCACTTTTCCGTCCGGGCCCGGCATTCGGCTCAGCTCGACGGCGCCGAACGCGTTCTTATAAAACTCGATCGCCTCGGCCGCGCCGGCACAAATCAGATGCGGCGTAACGGTATGCATTCCTTCCGGGATTGGATTCATGACATGAGAAAATCTGAAATCCTGAAAAACTGAAAGGCTGAAATACCGGAAACACTATCCTTCGATTTCAACGAACTTCTTCAGGCGGGCGAGGGACTTGTCCCACTGTTTCGAGACCAGATCGAGATAATCGCGGATCTCTTCCAAGGGCTCCGGTTCGAGTTCGAAGAGGCATTCGCGCCCGGCGGTTTCGCCGCGGACGAGGCCGGCGCTTTCCAAAACCCGCAGGTGCTTTGTGATCGCCTGCCGGGTCATTCGCGAATCCTCGGTTAACTGCGAAATGGACCGGGGACGGCCATCGATCAGCTGGGCGACGAGGGAGAGTCGGGTTTCGTCACTGAGCGCGGCGAAGACGGGAACGTACCGGCGAAGCAGGCGCGGGGCGGCGACGGCGCTAGCTCTTTTCCGCGACATGCTCTTCGATGCTCTTTATCTGCTCCGACCAGCCGTCGTCATTCATGCGAAAGGCCTCGAGGCGGCGCTCAGCGGGCAGTTTGGCAAAGCCCGATTCGGTGACCGTCAGCAACGTGGAGGCGCCTTTTGCCTCGAGCCGAAATTCGACCAGGGTGGAAGGCTCCCTGGAGTAATCCTTTTTCGGATCAATCGCGTAGGGGTGCCAGGTAAAGGAGAAAAGCCGTTCGGGCTCCATCTTCTGCACGATGACTTCCATTTTGATATGTTCGTAGCCGGGAATTGTGATCTGACCCCGGTTGGTCTGGCCAGGAACGAAAGGACCTTCCAGGTTTACCCCAAACCATTTCCCGAATTCCCGATGGTCGGTCAGGGCGCGCCAGACCCGCGCGAGGGGAGCTTTGAGCTCGATGTGTTTTTCGATTCGATCCGATTCAATAGGCAACTTCATGGTTGCAGGTTAAGATGATCATCCGAATATGCAACTACTAAGTTGCAGGTTTTCTGGCAAAGAATAGATCCGAGGGAGGACGGAGGGGAAGCATGTGACCGGGTTCCCAAGGCTAGGGCGTGACGACAGGAAGATCTCGCTGCGCTCGCGAAAGTTAGAGGTCCTTCGACTTCGCTCAGGATGACAGGACGGGGCGGGGCAGCCAACCGGCCATGGCACCCTGACAAAACAAAAGATTCGGCGGTCACAGACCGCCGCTACAAAGAAATTACGCATCCCCCGTCTTGACGGTCGGAGGCCGGGTGGGACAGGCTTGGCCGTGCTCTTCCATCGCATTCGGCCTGTTCTTCCGCCGCTCGCACCGCATGTCGAGCATCTCTGGATGGCGCGCGGTTGTTTGTCGGACCGCTGGCGCAACATGATTCTGCCGGATGGCGCGGTCGAGTTGATCATCAATCTGGGCGATCCGCAGAAGCTTTGCGCGACGGACGATCCGGCGCGGCATACGATTTTCAAACGAAGCTGGATCTCAGGGGAACGAACCGAGCCGATCGTGATCGATGAATCCGGCCAGGTACATCTTGTCGGGGTCCGGTTGCGGGCGGGCGGCGCGTGGCCGTTTCTCGGAATTCCCCTGCGCGAGTTCACGGACCAGGTCGTGGAACTCGAAGCAATCCTGGGCCGGGAGATCCGGGACCTTCGCGACCAGCTCGGGGAAGCGCCGGATGACGATGTCCGTTTTGATCTGATGGAAGCCTGGCTGGCGCGACGTGCCCAGGGTCGAACGGCACCGACCCGCGCCGTCAGCTGCGCCTTGCGCATCATCCAGGGTGGCGCGGACGCGGTCCGCATCGGCCGGATGGCAGACGAGATCGGGATCAGTCACAAACATTTGCTCCGCGAATTCGATCGCTGCGTGGGATTAACCCCGAAGCTGCTGGCCCGGCTCTGTTCGTTTCAACGCGTTATCTCCGCCACGGGACAGCGACCGGCGGTGGACTGGTCGGAGACCGCGGTCGGGTGCGGCTATTATGATCAGGCGCATTTGATCCGCGAATTCCGCGCGTTCAGCGGATTGACTCCGGCAACTTATCTCACGCGGCGCGGACCCTTCCTCAATTATCTCGAAATGGAGTAGCGCACTTTTTCGCGAACAAATGTCAATTTCCTACAATCGTTCGCTTCCCCGGGTTGTTAGTTTCCATCCATGAACCTGAAATCCTTGGCCAAACTTTTTTTTGTAATCGGTGCATCGAGTCTGGCGGCCTTTTACGCCAGCGGACAAACCCCCGCGCCAGCGTCCCCTGCCCCGCTGTTTCCGATCGCGTTTTTCACGGCCCATGAATGGGACGCCAAACTGCCGGATTCGCCGGACGGCAAGAAAAGGAAAATCCACGCGCAATTCACCTGGGCGCAAAACCATCAGGCCATTCGCATCAGCAACCAGTTCGTGATCGATGGAAAGGGCGTTCCTTACATCGATGGCCTTTACGCGTGGGACCCGCAGCAGCATGTCATTGTCTTTTGGTACGTGGACGCGAAAGGGAGCCTTTCGAAAGGCACGGTGAAACAGGAAGAGGGAAAGTTGGTGCACGAGTTTGAGGAAATACAGCCCGACGGGAAGACGGCGTCGTTCGTGGCCCGGGTGACGCCGCAAGGCGAACGCGGCTGGGAAAATGAGATCCTGGCCCGGAAAGGGAATGAATTGGTCCCGGTGGTGAAAGTACAGTACGAAGCGGCGCCGTAAACCACGGCTAACGGCTCGACGGCCATAGACCGCCGCTACAGGTCCAAATTACAAGCCGAACGCCGGCGTCGGACTCGGATTATCCGAACGATCGTTGGTTTGGTTCTGGTCGCGGCCCTGTCCGTTGCCGTGCCGGTGGTGGCGTTGCTGCGGCTGGTCGTCGTCGGAATCGTTGGCGCAGGCGAAGTTAAGCAGGACGCAACCGAGAACGAGGAGGACCAGTCTCGGTCGCTTGAACCGGCCAGGGCCGCGAGCCCGCGGCATTCCGCCGGTCGAAAGTTCCGATGCCACCAATCCTGAATCACCACGGCGCTGTGAACAAAAAACTCCCTCATGCATAAAAGCTTTCCCCTTTGTGAACCTGCCGTTCCATTTTCAGAACGGCGGCACCCAAAAAAGCTAAACCGTTCGCAACCCGAAATGGTTGCGACTTTTTTGGGAGTTGAAGGGGAAAAAGGAAACGAGCCACGGAAGTAATCGCATCCGAGGAGGACATCCCGCTACTGAGACGCGGCGGCGGCGGCGTTCTGATCGTTCACCATGTTTTGCGTATTAATCATGTTCTGGGTGTCGATCATGTTTTGGGTATTGATCATCTGCTGCGTCTCGTTGAACTGCCGGTCCGCCGCCTCCTGGGTGGCGCGGTTGCTGTCATCGATGCCCGCCATAGTGACAGGATCAATGCCACCGGAGTATGAGGAAGCACCGTGGGAGTTTGAGGAAACAACATCGGAAGTACAGCCAGTCAGAAAGGGCAGACCGGCCAGGGTTAAGAAAAGGAGAAGGGTTTTCGTGGCATTCATTTTTGGTTTCCTCAGGTTCATGTCTGCAAAAAGACAAACCGCTCGCAACCTGGAATGGTTGCGACTTTTTGGATACGCGTTCTGATCGAAACGAACGCCAAATTTGTTTTGCAACTAATCGATGGCGGCCGCGGTTAAAACAGAAAGAGAATGGACACGTTCTGGAATATCTGCTGCGCGGTGGTCCTGGGCATAACCTGGTTGCGCGCTGGTTGGCGAACGGATCGGTCGGCTCCTTGTCCGCCTCCAGGTGATTCTTTGCAGCCAGGAAGGAAAGCATGATCGCGTCCGCCGAAAAAAGGCGGTTGACCCAATTCAGGGGAACGGCCCTGAAGATCCTGACCGTGGACGATGAGCCGGCGATTGCTGCCTGCTTGTCTTTTATCTTTAGAGGTCCTCGTTACGACGTGACCAGCGCGCGCAATGGCAAAGACGCGCTGGCCCGGCTCTCCCGGGACGCGGTGCCCTACGACGTGGTCATTACCGATAACGAGATGCCGCAGCTGTCGGGTGTGGAACTCGTGCGGGCGTTGAGGGAACGGAGCTTTGCCGGCAAAATCATGGTCCTGTCGGGGCATCTGACCGCCGAGAATCGGGAAGCCTTCGCGGAAATGAAAGTGGACGCCATTCTCGACAAGCCTTTCGACAATTACGACCTGCGCAGCCGCCTGGAATTGCTGGTCGCGTGAGGGCGGGGCGCCCGATCGTCCGGCAGAATCGGCGGTGATTTAGAGTTGGCAGCGCATGTCGGGTACGGTGGAATCTCTCCCGCCTTCGGTATGCTTCGACGAATGAATCACAGAGAACAGCCGCTGGATTAAGACGCCATGGATCTGCCGCCCTCCACCTTGCCCCGCCCCGATTCCAATGAGCGCTGGAGATTTCTCCGCGATGTAGCGGTCTTTCAGCTCAAGATGTTTGTCGGTAATGTGCGCGACTTCTTCCTCATGCCGATTTCACTCGGGGCGGCACTGATCGACCTCATTATTCGAGGCGAACGCGAAGGGGCGCTTTTCTACAAGGTGCTGCGCTGGGGCGCGCACAGCGAGGACGTGATCGATGTGTACAGCGCGATCGAGCACCATGATCCGGGCGATTTCAAGATCAGCCCGGCTTACACGGTGGATGGCGTGATCGCGCGATTGGAGAACGTGGTGGTGCGGGAAGTGGAGAAAGGCGGCACGGCGGCCACCGTCAAATCCGCGATGGATCGCGCAATCGATCAACTGCATTCGGAGACCGGCGGCGCGCGCGACAAAGCGCGGGATGTGGTCACCCGCACGGCGGAGAAACTGCGCGCGAGATTCGACGGCGACGATCGCGGAAAAGATTAGGCTACAATTGTGACAATCGGGAGGGACGTTTCCGGTTGCAACTCCCGTTTGTAGGGCGTCTGTGTCAGACGCCGTTTGCCTCTTCGCCGATGGCGTTTCACAGAATGGAGCCGCGGGGACGCGGGCGACATGGACGGGAAGGCCCGCGAGGGTGAGCTTTCGGGAGAAAGCGAATCAAACGCCCTACAAATTTAATGCCGGTGTTCGGCCTGGTAATCGTTCACCACGAGGCACGCGTGGACGACGCCAGGCACCCAGCCAAGCAGGGTGAGGAGAAGACTCAGGATGAAGCTGAGAATCCGCCCGGTCATCAGGACGGCGACTGGCGGAAAGACGACACAGAAGAAGTAGCGCAGGGATTTCAAAAGAAGTGACCAGTGAGATGTGACGAGATGAGGAATCAGCCCACTATCCGACGCACTGCTCGTTTTTCAATGCGTGGCGCGAATCGTCGAACTTGAAGCCGGCTTAGCGCGGACCCACGCTGATTGCGGGATCCGTCTTTTCCAGGGCGGGGCCGGTTTCGGATTGGCCGCTCTTTTTCAATTCTTCCTGGGTGTGGACCCGTTTCTCAGTCTGATCGACCTGCGATTGAGAGGAGGACGTGGGTCCATTGGCGCAGCCCGAAAACACCAGAGCGCCGGCCGCCAAAACACAGAGAAGAAGATATCGAATTTTCATTACCTGTAATACGCGTTCGTCCTCGGGTTTGGCTGCTATTTCCGGGGACGATGCTCAGAGAAATCAAATGTGCGCGAGATTATGCCGTCGATCCCAAAAACAAAGTAAATGGATCAGGACGCGGCGGTGTTGGCGGACGGCCAGAACTGGGAGACAAGAAAAACGCAACCGATGTACCGATGAGAAGCGTATCAATAGCATCTACATGAAAACTAATCTGATTACTTTCACTCTCCTCGCTTTGGTTGCCATCTTCATGGTGGGCTGCGCCGGCACCACCGAAACGACCACGACAACACGGTCACGCGAGCAAAGCTCGATGTACGCGCGGTAAAAGGATGGTCATCGCGTTGCGATGACCGCGGAAGGCGCAGCGCGCCGTCCCTACCAGGAGAATTCAGCCGTCGTCGGATCGAGTTCCAACTCGTTTTTGGCAACTCCATGCCGTTTTCTCATCGAAGGTGCGCGCGCCGGGTTGATTGTCAGGCGCTGCGATCCGCGGAGAACCCGCGGCGCCAGATGAAGTAAACCGGAATTCCAGGCAGCACGAGGAGATAACCGATCCCCGACGTGGTAGGCGCGAGCCAGGCGAGATCGATAATCAGGAAAGCGGCCAGGATCACCGAGATGATCGGGACGATCGGGTATCCCCAGGTTCGATACGGCCGCTCCGCCGCAGGCCTCTTTTTTCGAAGCATGATGACAGCAACGACAAGCAGGACGTAAAAGACGAGATCCGCGGAGACAATGTATTCGAGGAGCTGGGTGTAAACGTTTCCGTAACTGATTGCGCCGGTCGCGGAGTCAGTCGTTACGGTGCGAGGGAGGGTGAGCAGGACGGTCCAGATCGCCTGGGCGACGAGCGCGGCAGCCGGAACGTTGTGGCGGTTGACCGTGGCTGTTCGACGAAAAAACAATCCATCGCGCGCCATCGCGTAGTAAACGCGCGCTCCGGCCAGGATCAGTCCGTTGTTGCATCCGAACGTCGAGATCATGATCGCGGCGGCCATGGCCAGCGCGCCCGGCCGACCGAAAATCGAATTCATCACGGCCACGGCGACGCGGTTCTGCGGAGCATGCTGAATTTCCGACAGCGGCAGAACGGCGACATAGGCGAGGTTGGCGGCGATGTAGAAAACAACCACCAGCGCGCAGCCGCCGAGTAATGCCCGCGCCAGATTGCGGCCGGGATCGCGCACTTCGCTGCCGATAAAAGTGACGTTCGTCCAGGCGGTCTGCGCGAAGAGCGGCCCGACCATCGCCTTGCCGGAAAGCAGGACGAGAGCGAAAGCGCCGACGGCGGTCAAGCCAGGCTGCGCGGTTTGCGGGTTCCATCCGTTGCGCCACGAATTCCACCAGTCGGCGGAACGCGCTGCGGAACCCGGTTTCCACCCGAGCGAAAGGCCAATGACGATGACCGCGAGCAGCGCCGCGGTTTTCGCGAAGGTGAAAGTGTTTTGGACGAGCTTGCCGGTCTCCAGACCGCGCGTGTTCATCCAGGTGAGGAGCACGATCAACGCGATGGCGACAACTTGTTCGGTGGACAGACTGATCGCGTAGCCGCCGTAAAGATGGAGTGGACTGACCAGATAATGATCGGGAGCGATCGCAGGTGCGAAAACGCCGGTGAACTTGGCGAATGCAATCGCGACGGCGGCAATCGTCCCGGTCTGGATAACCAGGAAAAGCGTCCAGCCGAACAGGAAACCGGTCGATGGGCCATAGGCTTCGCGAAGAAAAACGTAAACGCCGCCGGCCCGCGGCATCATCGCTGCCAGCTCGGAGCAGCAGAGCGCGCCCGTAATCGTCATCAGGCCCGCGACGGCCCAGGCGATGATCAACCAACCGGGCGCGCCCACCAGCCGCGCGGATTCCGCCGATGTGATGAAGATGCCCGATCCAATCATCGAGCCGACGACAATCATGGTGGCGTCGAGCGGCCCGAGGCGACGAACCAGGCCGCGATCTTCCCCCGACGCGTCGAAATTTTGCATGGGCGGAAAAAATTAAATCGGTACGGCGAGACTCTGTCGAGCCGAGAAGGGCTACAACGCACGGACGGCGCAGCGCGCCGTCCCTACCTGCTACAGCGGCGCGGCAGGCGCGGCGATGAGGACATCTTCGATCTCCAGCCGTTCGCGCAACTTGCGCACAAAAACGACGGCCTGCGGATTATCGCCGTGAACGCAAACGGTGGTCGCGGAAATCAAGACGTCGGTGCCGTCCACCGCGCGGACTTTGCCTTCACCCAGGATCCGAAGGATGCGGTCGGCCGCTTCGAGGGGATCGTGGACGAAAGCATCGGCCCGCGAGCGCGGGACGAGCGATCCATCCGCCAGATAATTACGGTCGGCAAAAACCTCGGAGGCCGTTTCCAATCCAAGTTCCGTCGCCGCGTAATCCAGCTGGCTTGCAAGAGGAGCGAACAGGATCAATTTCGGATCGAGTGCGAAAACAGCAGTCGCGATCACGTCGGCCAGGGCACGATCCCGCGCGGCCATGTTATAAAGCGCGCCATGAGCTTTGACGTGGTTCATCCGGCCGCCGGCGGCACGGGCGAGAGCCTGGAACCCGCCGATTTGATACGCGACCGTCGAGTAGACTTCCGGGGACGGCAGTGTCATTTCGGTCCGGCCGAAATTTTCGCGATCGGGGAAGCTGGGATGCGCGCCCAACGATACCCCGCGTTCGAGCGCCGCCTGGATCGTGGCGAAAATCGACCCGGGGTCGCCCGCGTGAAAACCGCAGGCGATATTCGCCGAACTGACAAGATCGAGAATCTCGTTGTCGTGCCCCGCGCCTTCGCCCAGGTCGGAGTTGAGATCGACAACGAGATTCATTGGGCATGCAGGCTGAGCCCGACGCGAAACCGAGAAAAGTCTTCTTCGCGTTCACGCAAAAGATCCTGCGCCTCGGCGAGCGAAACTTCATGGAAACGAACCGCGTCGCCGGGCCAAAGCTGGGCGGCAATAGGCAGATCCACCGTAATCACGTGCGCAATCTTCGGATAACCACCGATGGTTTGGCAATCGCCGAGCAACAGGATCGGTTTCCCATTCGGCGGCACTTGCAGAGTCCCGGGCCCCACCGCTTCGGAAAGTAGATCGCTCGGATCGATTTGCGTTAGCTCAGGTCCATCGAGCCGCGCTCCCATGCGATCGGAATCGGCGGTGACTGAAAATGGATGGGTGACCAACGAAATTAGCGCCTCGGGCGTAAAACGGTCCCAGTTCGCTCCTCGCACGATTCGCAGAAAGCGATCACGGCGCGCAATCGAAGCCCATGGGGCTGGCGCGCTCCACTTAGAAATCCAAGGAGCGGCGATTTCTAAATCGCCGTTCTTATCCGGTCGGCGGTTTAGAAACCGCCGCTCCTTGAAAAGAGCCAGCACATCGCCGTCGCGCAAATTGCGGCCTTCATGACCACCGAAATTTCCGCGCAGATCGGTGGAGCGGCTGCCGAGAACCGGCGCCACATCGATTCCACCGGAAATAGCCAGCCAGGCTCGCGAGCCTGCGCTCGGCGCGATCATCAGGAGCTCGTCATCCTTTGCGACCAAACACGCATGACCCGGCGGAAGATCTTCATCGTTGACCCGGACATTGAACGCGCCCCCGCACCACGCGACAAGGCGCTCATCTTCCAACCGAAGCCGGACTCTACCCAGCGTTGCTTCAAGGCCCGCGACATTGTCTTCATTCCCGACCAACGCATTCGCGACCCGCATCGCATGAGGATCAAGGGCGCCAGCGACGGAAACACCCGACTGCCGGAAACCGGTCCGGCCGAGGTCCTGGACAGAAGTGAGAAAGCCGGAGGAACGAACAAGGATGTTCATGAGGTCGCGGTGTCGAATTCTTCCCGCGAAATTTTTCGGAAACGAACCTGGTCGCCCGCGTGAAAAAGAGCAGGCGGTTCCCGCCGAACATCAAACAACCGGAGCGGCGTACGCCCGATGATGTGCCAGCCGCCGGGAGATTTCCTGGGATAGATCCCGGTTTGCGTCCCGCCGATTGCGACGGCGCCGGCGGGAATTTCTGTGCGCGGGGAAGCGCGCCGTGGAGTGGCCAATTCCGATGGCAGCCCGCTCAAATAGGGAAAGCCCGGAGCAAAACCGACGCAGCTTACTCGATAATTCGCGTTCGAGTGCCGGTGGACGACCTCATCATGCGACAGGCGGGCGTGCCGTGCCACCTCGTCGAGATCAGGAGCGAATTCGCCTTCGTAACACACCGGCACTTCGATCACCGAAGTCTTGATTTCGACCTGTTGCGCAAAAGCCGACGCATTCAGAATGCTCTGGATTTTTGTGGCCAGGACGTCGAAGGGTGAATCATCCGCGGCCGCGGATTCGATCTGCGTCGGGTCAAAAAAAGCTCCGATCGTCGTGTAGGCGGGCGCCAGCTCTATCACGCCTGGAATTGCCGCCGTCTCGAGATGGCGAAGTGCCAGGAGCACCGCGTTCAGCGAAGTCTCCGGATGAAACTCGTCGACCACCCTCACGATCAGCGCTGAATCTCCGAGCGGCTCGATGGTCATCGTTCTATTCTTGCTCGGAGGGATGTGCTTCCGCACGTCCCATTTTTCTTCGGGGCCTTCACATCGGAGGGATGTGCTTCCGCACGTCCCATTTTTCTCCGCCAGCCTTCACATCGTTGTCGGACGTGCCGAAGCACGTCCCTCCGAGTCATTGCTTCTGGGCCTAGACCGCGTCGGAGGCATCCCTCACCGATTCCTTGATCTCGTCGACCTTTGGGTGGACTTCGCGAATCATGTCATGCTCCGCCTCCGAAAGTTTCTCGATCCGCTTGGTAACGTCGTGCAATTCCTTGAGCATCATTTCCTGGCGCGAAGACAACCGGTGCATCCACCAGAAGCAGACGCCCCAGCAGGCGGTGCCCACCCAGGCGAGGAGCAGCGCGATTGATTGGGTCATTTCGAGGGAAAGGCTGAGTTGAAATCTCTTGGGATTCGCATGATAGGCTGACAATTAATCGCCGCAGTTGGGGAGAAAGCCAGCCGCCGCGACAATCTCATCTCATGTCCCAACAACTCGCCGTCTGCCTCATCGCCGTCGCCGCTAACGTCGGTGGAATGCTTGTCATCTATGCGGTGATGGCTTACGCCTTGGCGAAGTTTGCCTGGCGCGGGCGCGGAATTTTCGGCGTCGTTGCCATAATCTTCGTGGCCCAATTGTTCTGGATTTTGCCGGCGTTGCTGATTGTCGTCCCGAAAGACCCGCAGAGTGCTTCGTCTTATGCTCTTTGGTTCGGCAACTGGCTCGTCTCAGGATTTGGCATCGTTTTGCTTTGGGAGAGAGCAAACGGTATCCCACGAACGCTCGAAGACTCCGCGAGAATAGATGGCCTGGGAACATTCGGCACCTGGCGGCATGTGGTCCTTCCATTCGTCCGACGCGATCTGGGCCTCATCGCGTTCTTCACCCTGATCGCGACACTGCTGCCTTTCTGGGGATCAATCAATCAACCGGATACCACCAACGTTATCGTCTTGTATCAGCGAATTTCGACCCCGGCAGAAAAAATCGGAATAATGATAGCCTGCTCGCTGGTCAGCGCTCTGATCGTGATCGCAATCTTCTTTGTCACAAAGCGTCGCGCCTAGTCTGGAGGGACGGGCTCTGTCCCGTCCATTATCCCCTACGCCACGCAGGGCGTCCCTCCAATTAATCCAGCTCCGATTCCGGTGGCGCTACGGAAGCGCAAACACTTCGACGACACCAACCCCGGTCCCGCCGTTCACTCCTTGTGCGATCGCCGTGTAATTTCCCGGCGCCAGGGTGGCGATGATCGCTGACTCGGCAGGGTTGCCCGGAGCCAGCCCGCTATTCTGAATGGCCGCGGATTGGTCGCTGGTGATAATCCCGCCCAGTTGCGTCGTCTGCCAGTCATCGTTGCCAGCGATCGCTCCGTTAGCGTCATGTAATTCGAGCTGCGGGTTGGCCAGCGCGTTGCTGATCCCAAAAGACGCCAGGGAAGGTCCTGTAGCGCGGACAAGCACTCTGATCGGTTGATCGACAACAATAAATCCGCCGATCATGACGTTGTCTCCTGTCTGGATGAATCCCCGCGTGCTGATGTTCGCGAGGATCGCTCCATTGTTCTCGATTAAGTCGTAGACTTCCACGGTCGCCACGCCTTGGGTGCCGCCCACTCCCTGCACGATAGCGGTATAGCTTCCGGGGGGGAGCGTCGCGATGATCGCCGGCTCCGCCGGATCGAGTGGCGCTGCTCCGCTATTCTGGATGGCTGCGACTTGATCGGAGGTAATCACTCCTCCCAGCTGGGTGGTTTGCCAGTTGTCGTTGGTCCCGATGGTGTTGTTGGCATCGTGGAGTTCCAGTTGCGGGTTTGCTAACGCCCCCGGGAGACCAAATGATGTCAGCGAAGGGCCCGCGGAACGGATGAGCACTGTCTTGGACGCGTTCCCCTGGATGATGAATCCTGCGAACAAGACGTTGTTCCCGGTGCCCACCTGGAGCCGGGTCGAAATGTTACCGAGGCTGCCCGAGGTGGGTGTGGGTGTAGTGGTAGGAGTAGCTGTGGGCGTAGCGGCAGGAGTACCTGTTGGAGTAGCCGTGGGCGTAGCGGCAGGAGTGGCTGTTGGTGTTGCGGTAGGAGTAGGGCTTGGACTCGACGTCTGTACCTCGTATGCACCAATGTCGCTGGCATCGCCACCCGGGGCGCTAAATATGGCCGGCAGATTCACCGGGCGAGTGAAACCGCGTTGATCGGTAGATGAGCCGCTGGACTGGCCTTTGTCTACCGCCGGGCTGCTAGTAGAGAGAGCCTGCGTCTCCGTCGGTCCGCCGTTGTCTTGCAACGGACCGAGCAGCGGATCGATAGGCGCACCAGGAGTGCCGATTTGATCCGCGTTTGCCGACGTAATGGTCGCGCCGGATTTGTTCCCGATCAAATTAAAGCCGTGCGAGGTCAACGTGCCAGAGAAATCGGGGTCCCCGATCCCGGAGGTGTTCTTGGCGATGATTGTATTCCTTGCCGTCGTAACGTCAAAGTTTACAACCCCGCCGCCGTATTGATTTGCCGAGTTGGCGGAGATGGTGGAGTTGGTGAGAGTTATGGTGTTGCTGGGCCCGCCGTAATTAGGGCCATTGTAAATGCCGCCGCCGCCGTTGGTACCGCTACTCGAGTTGCCGGAGATCGTAGAGTTAGTGATAGTGATCATGCATCCGAAATTAGTCGGGGCCACCTGGCCGTTCATGATGCCTCCGCCTACCTGACTAGCCGAGTTGTTAGAAATGGTGGAATTGGTGATGGTCATCGGGCTGTTGACGTTGCCGTTGACGTTGTTAATGCCCCCGCCGTAGCCGTCGTTAGCGTTGCTAGAAACGGCGGAGTTGTTAGAAACGGTGGAATTGGTGATGAACATAGGGCCGCTGTTGTCGATGCCTCCGCCGTAGCGGGTGGTCGAGTTGCCGGAGATTGTGGAGTTACTTATCTCCATCGTGCCGCTGTTGTCGATGCCGCCACCTGAGCCCTCGTTGACGGCGCTAGAGTTGCCGGAGATGACGCAGTGGGAGATGGTTACCAATCCACTGCTTTGGTTCAAGATCCCTCCGCCGCTATCGCCGATGGGGGTATTGACTTCGGCAGGAATGCCATTGGAAATCGTCAGGCCAGAGATAGTGACGTTGCCGGAATCGATTTCGAAGATGCGGAACTTAAAGAAAGGCTGAAACGGCGCCCTGCCTCGCACCACGCTCAACAGGTTGGCGCCGGGACCAGTGATCGTAAGGTTCTTGTTAATCAATAACTGATCGCTCGTCAGGATAATGCTCGTAGTGCCCGACGGAAGGGAGAAATTGATGGTGTCGCCGGCAGCGGCATCGAGGATCGCCTGGCGCAGCGTCCCCGTTCCGGTATCGCCGGCGCTGGTTACCGTGATCGTTTTTCCGGCAAGTGGCGCGGCACTTAAAAGAATCGCCAGCCAGGGCGCCACCCAATGAATCACCCGAAATCGTCCTGCCCTGACTGACCCCCGCCTTCGTTCGGTCCCGCTAGAATTGGTTTTCATGGAATCCATAAGCACCCACAGCGATATCGCTTTCCCTTTCCAAAGGGATTCCGAAGGCCGTGCTGCAAGAAATTACGATTTTTCTTCGCGGCTTGTCTTTTTCCAGCGACCGGCCAATCGGATCGCGGAGCAACTCGAGTTCGTCGGCGGCAATCTATCTCTTCGCAAAGCGTTGTGGCTTGCAGCGAGAAACGAATGCTGGCATTTAAGCCAGGTCAATTCAGCGCGTAAACTTCTACTACGGCGATGCCGGTCGAGTTGTTCGCGCCGCGCACGATTGCGGTGTAGTTCGCGGGAGGGAGTATGCGCACAATCGCCGATTCCAGATCGTTCGTCGGCGGGATGGTGCTGTCGATAATGGCTTGTTTGTTGGGGCTGTCCACCCAGTTATCGTTCGCTTCCAGGAGGCCGCCATTCGCATCATGCAGCTCCAGGGTCGGGTCCGCCATATTCCCCGGCACCTGCACCGAAGGACCCAGTGCGCGAATGATCACTTTCTGCGAGGCCTGCCCCACCACAATCAGGCCCGCAAACAATACGTTATCCCCCGTCTGGACCAACCCTCGTGTCGCGATGTTAGCCAACTTCGAGTCAGCCGTCGTATCCAGGTCATACACTTCTACTACCCCAATACCGGTGCCATTATTGACCCCGCGCAGGACTGCCGTGTAATTCCCAGGCGCCACGCTCCGGACAATCGCGGACTCCAGATCATTGGTCGGCGGGATAGTGCTATCGATGATGGCCTGCTTGTTCGGGCTATCCACCCAGTTGTCGTTGGTTTCCAGCAGAGCCCCCGAAGAATCGTGCAGCTCCAGGATCGGATCGGCCAGTTTGTCAGGGAAGGACAATGAAGGTCCTATGGCGCGGACAATGATCTTTTTCTGTTGCGTCCCGGTAACGATGAAGCCGCCGATTAATGCATTGTCGCCTGTCTCCACCCGCAGTCTTGTCGCAATGTTAGCCAAAACCGTGGGAGGTGTCGGGGTCGCGCTGGGGGTGGCTGCTGGTGTCGCGCTCGGTGTAGACGTAGGAGTGGGTGTTGGTGTGGGCGCTTGCACTTCAAACGCGCCGATGTCGCTGCCGTCGCCGCCACCGGCGTTTGGGACGGCGGGATCGTCGAACGGGCGCATGAAGCCGCGCTGGTCTGTCGTAATGGCAGTGCCGGTCACGGGATCCGTCGACGAGCCGCCCTTGTCGATAGCAGTGCTGCCTGAGAGCAAGGCATGCGTCATCGTTGGGCCGCCGTTGTCCTTTAAGACATCGATCTTTGGATCTACTGCGAGTTGATCTCCCATCGTTGGTGTCACGGCTACGTCAGAAGTGTTGCCGATAAGGTTGAAACCTTGCGAAGTCAGGGTGCCATAAAAATCCGGGCCACTGACTGACGAGGTGTTCTTCGCGATGATGGTGTTGCGGCTGCTTATGGTCGTTCCGTTATTATAAACACCGCCACCCGAAACACTCGAGTTGTTAACAACTGTGCAATTAGTCAGGTTTAAAGTACCATCGCTCCAGATTCCGCCGCCGCGTTGCGGATTACCTCCCGAAGCAAAATTTCCCGAGATCGTAGAATTGGTGATGTTTGCCAGTCCACTGAACGCAATACCGCCGCCGGTGTTAAGGGCGCCGTTGCCTGATATGGTAGAGGCCACAACATTGAGGCTGCTGTTCCCGGAGCTGAGTATTCCTCCACCGAAGCCGTTTCCTGTCCCGATGTAATTTCCTGAGATGGCGCACCCAGCCACGGTGAGATTGCTCTTCTCGTTATAAATGCCGCGGTTGCCCCTGGAAATCGTGAAACCGGAAATAGTGATCTGCCCATTGGCGTTCAGGTGAAAAACGGGGAACGTTGCGGAGAGAGTATCGTCGCGCTGCACAGTCAGGAGGTTCGCGCCGGTACCTTGAATCGTCAGTGGCTTATCGACCAACAGTTCGCTCGCCAGCTTGATGGGACTCACGACACTTGAGGCGAATGTAATCCTCTCCCCCGCGCAAGCATTCGCGACGACAGAACGAAGTGAGCCAGGGCCACTATCGCTGTTGTTAGTCACGACGGTGTTACCGCACCCCGGTAGCTGACCAGCCTGCACTTCGTAGGCGCCGATGTCGCTCCCGTCACCGCCCGTGGCATTCGCGACGGTCGGATCATCAACTGGTCGAATGAAGCCGCGTTGATCGGCAAAAGTGCCGCTTGATACGCCCTTATCGATCGCTGGACTGCCAGTGAGCAGAGCCTGGGTGAAGGTCGGCCCGCCGTTGTCCTGCAGGGCGCCCAGCTTTGGATCTGTATTGAGCTGGTTGCCAGTGGTGGTGCCGGTAATCGTCGTGCAATTGGTATTGCCAATGAGGTTGTAGCCTTGCGAGGTGAGCGTGCCAGTAAAGTCAGAGCAGATATCATTACTCGTGTTCGTAGCAACGATGGTATTTCTGACATTCACCGTGCTGTGGTCGCTGTAGATGCCGCTGGTGAAATACGCCGAGTTTCCAGAGATAGTGCTGTTGGTGATAGTCAGCGTGACGTTCGCGGTGTAAATGCCGCCGCCGCCCACAAGGGCAGTGTTCCCGGAGATGGTGCTGTTCGCGACATTCACCATCCCGCCCTGATCGAAGATGCCGGCGCCCAGGCCGCCCTGGGTCCCGCTGTAATCGCTGCCAGCCGCGGTATTGCCTGAAATGGTGCAGTTGGTGATGATCATCGTGCCGCTGCCGCTGGGAAAGTAAATGCCGCCGCCGTAGCCGCCGGTGTTGCCGCCGGAAGAACTTGCCACGTTGCCGGATATGGTGCAGCCGGTGAGAGTTAAGGTACCACTGCTTTGGTTGAGAATGCCGCCGCCGTTGCTGGCGGAGACGCTCCCATTAGCAATCGTCAGACCGGAAATCGTGACATTGCCGGAATCGATTTCGAGGATGCGGAAGTTAAAGAAGGGTTTGCCAGTGGCCCTGCCTCTCACCACGCTCAACAGGTTAGCTCCTGGACCGGCGATCGTAAGATTTTTGCTAATCAATAACTGATCGCTTGTCAGCGTAATGGCCGTGGTGCCCGAAGGCAGCGCGAAGTTGATCGTGTCGCCGGAAGCCGCAGTGAAGATTGCCTGACGCAATGTCCCTGCTCCGCTGTCGCCCGCGCTGGTCACTGTTATGGTGCCCGCGAGAAGCCGAGTGGCGCCGAAAAGAGTCGCAATCGCAAAGGCGCTAATCGATCGAAGCAATCGGCGCAATTGTAACGGCATGAGCGCTCCCAAAGCGTCAGATGCTTGGTTCTGCGCGTCCACTTCTACTACCGTAACCATTTCGTGTTTATCCAGCCTAGTTGTTCAGCTGATATGCCTCGACGATTGCAACCCCGGAGGTGCCATTTACTCCGCGCACAGTCGCCGTGTATTGCCCCGGAGCCAAAGTCCGCAGAATCGCGCTTTCGCGGTCGTCACTGGGAGGAATCGTGGTGGCTTCAATGTCGGCTTGCTGAGAATCTTTCCAGTTATCGTCACTCGCAATTACTTGCCCCTGGCTATCGTACAGATCGAGCTTCGGGTCTTGGAGCGCATTTGACACGCCGGCGCTTGTCAGGCTCGGGCCAATCGCTCGCACTAACACGTTGGCGGCGACATTCCCTGTGGTGATGATGCCCCCTATCAATATATTGTCACCGGTATCGACAAAACCTCGCGTCGAGATATTCGCTAACTTGGAATTAGTGTCTTGCTTCAGATCGTAAACTTCAAATAAGCCTATGCCTGTAGTATTGTTCTTGTCGTGGACAACGACGGTGTAGGCGCCAGGATTGATTACTCCCCACAGTGCTGCCTCCAAATCGTTGGTCGGAGCAAGCCCGCTATCCATGATTTCCTGCCTGGTTGCGGCATCCTTCCAATTATCGTTCGAAGCGAGGAATTTGCCATTGGAGTCATAGACTTCGATGACCGGATCAGGTAAAACTCCGGGCAGCGGCACAGACGGTCCTATTCCGCGGACAATCACGGTTTTCGTTTCCGTCCCAGTGATAATGAACCCCCCAATCATAACGCTGTCGCCCGTACCCACTCGCGCTCTTGTCGAGATGTTGGCCAATCTGGTCGTGATAGAGCCAGATTCGAAGGAGCCAATGTCCGTTCCATCACCTCCGGGTGCATTAGGAACGTCAGGATAGTCGTGTGTTCTTGCTGCGCCTCGCTGATCGGACGAGAGACTAGCGCTTATTCCCGCGTCGATCGCCGGGCTTCCTGTCAGCAGGGCTCTGGTCCAGGTCGGTCCCCCGTTGTTCTGGAGCGGACCAAGCTTTGGATCGAGCGGAGCTGCGATGGTTCCGGTCTGATCGCTAATCGCGGTGAACCCAGTGCTGCCGTCGCGCTCGCCGATGAGATTAAAGCCGTCTGAGACAAATGAGCCTGATGCGTCTGGCGACACGCCACCTGAATTCCCGGCCACTATGCTGTTGCCGATCCGCGAGGTCCCGGAGCTCCAAATGCCGCCGCCGCCGCTCGTCGCGGAATTCGATCCGATCGTGCAGGCCACTGCTAACAGATTGCCAGCATTGTAGATTCCCGCTCCCTCCCCGGCGCCGGTAGGCCCGCAGACCAGGATGCATGATCCCGCGCCACCCGCAGCCGTGTTTCCGCTGATCGTGCAGTTCTGCAACGACGCCATGGCGGTCTGGTCGTTCCACAAAGCGCCCCCGTAGGCGGTTCCACCCGATCCGCCATGGAAGCCCCCCCCTCCGGAAACAGAATTGCCTTGCAGCGTGCAGCCAACGAGCTGAATCGAGTCCCCCTTCGCGTTGAAAATCCCTCCTCCGTTTCCGGGAAAGCCGCCGCCGCCGCCGTCCGCTCCGCAGGCGCTCACCGTGCACGCTGTCAGCGTAAGGTTTGAGTCGTTGCGGATTCCACCGCCTTCGTAGGGCCCTGCGGGAACTTGACCGCGGCTGAGAGTGAGCCCGAAGATCGAAACTGTTTTCCCGTGGGCATCAATACGAAACACGCGCGACTTATTTCCAGCATCGATGGTGAGCAGGTCTGCGCCCGGCGCCTGAATCGCCAGCGCTTTCGAGATCAACAGCTCGCCGCTCGTCAGAGCGATGGTTCCGCGCACGTTCGGGGCGAAATTGATCGTGTCATTTTCCTGCGCGTCGGCGATCGCCTGCCGAAACGAACCTGCGCCGCTATCCGCGGTGTTCGTTACGGTGAAGGTGCCAGCGTTCGTGACGGCCACACTGCAAAACCCCCCACTGAGGTAAGCGAGAAAGAGAAGCCGTAGGCGCCCCCGTCGGCCACGGAGGCTCGCAGTCGTGGCACAGCCCACACCTCGTTTGCCCGGATAAATTGGCGAATCCGTCTCCTGCTTCCAGAAACAGATGAAGATTCTCTTAATCATCAGGTTGGCGACTTGGTTCATATGTCCTTTCTCATTTCCAACGGGATTCAGGCACCGCTGCTGCACCAAATCTTGATTTTCTTCGGGAAGACATTTGTACACTCCCCTAGCCGGTTTTTGTCGCCTACAGGCGTAGGAGTCCGCTTGTCGGTGCGACGTTGCTCCTCGCCAATTTTATTCCTCGCCAGACAAGACGACTAACCTGGAGGGACGGGCGCTGTCCCGTCCTCCACCGAGGGCGTCCCTCCAAAAATCAATTCAGCGCATAAATCTCAACCAATGCTACGCCGGTCGTGCCATTCACGCCGCGGACAATGGCGGTATAAGACGCGCCGCTGGCCGGCAGTGTTTCTACGATGGCCGACTCCAGATCGTTGGTCGGAGGTATCCCCGTCGCAATGATTGCCGCTTCCTGATCACTCCGCCAGTTGTCATTGGCGGCGATGAGCGCGCCATTGCCGTCATGCAGTTCCAGGGTTGGATCCGCCAGTTTCCCAGGCACGTCCAACGATGGACCTATTGCCCGCACGAGCACCTGCTGCGATGTCGGGCCCTGGATGATCGTTCCCGCGATCAACACATTGTCGCCCGTCTGCACCAGTCCGCGCGTCGAGATATTCGCCAGCTTAGAAGCAACCGCGTTATCCAAATCGTACGCTTCTACCAGCCCTATGCCCGTCCCATTGTTCATTCCGCGAACGATTGCGGTGTAACCCGCGCCGTTGGCCGGCAGTGTCGCCACGATGGCCGACTCCAGATCGTTGGTCGGAGGTATGCCGGTCGCGATGATCTCCGCTTGCTGATCGCTCCGCCAGTTGTCGTTCGTGAGCGTAGCAAATCCGGCGGGACCGTGCAACTCAAGGACAGGATCGGCGAGTTTTCCAGCGAGAGGCAGCGATGGTCCAATTGCGCGCACGATAACCTTCTTAGGTTGCGTGCCGGTGATAATGAACCCGCCGATTAGAACATTGTCACCCGTCTCGACCAGAAGACGTGTGGATATGTTCGCAAGGAAGGTAGGTTGAACTTCAAACGCACCGATATCACTTCCGTCGCCGCCCGTGGCGTTGGGTATGGCCGGATTATCAACCGGGCGGGTGAAACCACGTTGATCGGTGTGCAAGCCGATGAAACTGCCTCCGTCGATGGCTGGGCTGCCGGAAAGCAAGGCTTGGGTGAAGGTCGGCCCACCGTTGTCCTGCAAGGGGCCCAGATGCGGATCGACATTGAGCTGATTGCCCGTCGTGGTGCCGGTAATGGTCGTGCCGCTGGTGTTGCCGATCAGATTATAGCCTTGCGAGGTGAGCGTGCCCTGGAAATCGCGGGTCGTGTTTCCGGCAATGATGGTATTCCTCACATTCACCGTGCCGCCGGGTTCGTTTTTGATGCCGCCAGTGTTGGTGCCCGAGCCGGAGTTGCCGGAGATGGTGGAGTTGGTAATGCTCATCGTACCCCCGTTGTTTTCAATGCCGCCTACAGTGATGTTCGAGTTGCCGGAGACGGTGGAGTTCGCAATATCCATCGTGCCTCCGGTGAAGTTGTAAATGCCGCCGCCGACACCATTGCTGGCCGAGTTTCCGGAGACGGTGGAGTTAATGATGGCCATCCCGCCGCCGGTGTTGAAAATGCCATTGCCAGCCTCGGCCGAGTTGCCAGAGATGGTGGAGTTGGTAATGTTCATCGTGATCCCGTCGCTGTAAATGCCGCCGCCGGAGCCGGAGGCAGCGTCGGTAAAGTTGCCGGAAATAACGGAGTTAGTGATGAACGCCGTGCCGCCATTGTAGATGCCGCCGCCCTTGTCGCTAGTGCCACTGGTAGAATTGCCCGAGACGGTGCAGTTGACGACTGTCAAGGTCCCAAAGTTGTAAATGCCGCCGCCAAAGTCGTTGCTAACGGGATTCCCATTAACAATCGTCAAACCGGAGATAGTAACTTTGCTGCCTCCGCCGATATCGAAGATGCGGAAGCGAAAAAAGGGTTTACCCTGAGCTCTGCTCCGCACCACGCTCAAGAGATTCGCGCCGGGACCACTGATCGTCAGATTCTTGCTAATGAACAACTCATCGCTCGTCAGGATAATGGCCGTAGTGCCCGACGGCAGCGAGAAGTTGATTATGTCGCCCGACGCGGCATCGATGATGGCCTGACGCAAGGTCCCTACGCCGCTATCGCCCGCACTGGTCACAGTGATGGTCGCGGCGCGCGCGGCGGCCAGGTTGAAAAGCAGGGCCCCGGCAGCCAGCGCAACAAACAGAGATCGGTTGCGGAGCCGGCAGCGGAACAATTGGCGATTGGAGTTTGTGAAATACATAAACAGTTGAGAGATGATTACTTTCCCTTTCCAAAGGGATTCCCGAGGCCCTGCTGCAAGAAATCGTAACTTTTTTCGGCTCGCTCGTTAGCGCCCTAGTGGTAACGGCACTTTTTCTCTTCGCGAAGCGTCGCGGCTGATCTGGAGGGACGGGCGCTGTCCCGTCCTCTGCTCTAGGACGCCACCGCCTCCAGCTCTGTAGAGCCTACGGCTCGGAGAGAGGGCGTCCCTCCAAAATCAATTGAGCGCATAAATCTCTACCACGGCGATGCCGGCAGTGTTGTTCGCGCTGCGGACGATGGCGGTGTAGTTCGCGGGTGAGAGCGTGCGCACGATGGCCGATTCCAGATCGTTCGGAGGCGGGATGGTACTGTCGATGATGGCTTGTTTGTTGGCGCTATCCACCCAGTTGTCGTTCGCTTCAAGTAACGCGCCGTTCCCGTCGTACAACTCCAGAGTCGGATCGGCCATGGCGCCCGGCACCGGAACAGAAGGACCCAGCGCACGGATGATCACTTTCTGTGAAGCTGTCCCAACAACAATCGTTCCGGCAATCAAGACGTTGTCCCCGGTCTGGACCAGCCCGCGCGTGGAGATATTCGCCAGCTTCGAGTTAGCGGAGGTATCCAGGTCGTACGCTTCCACCACTCCTATGCCTGTCCCGTTGCTTACTCCGCGCACGATCGCAGTGTAATTCCCAGGCGCCACGCTCCGGACGATCGCGGACTCCAGATTATTCGGCGGCGGGATTGTACTGTCGATGATGGCTTGCTTGTTCGGGCTGTCGACCCAGTTATCGTTCGTCTCCAGCAACGCGCCGGAAGAATCGTGCAGCTCAAGAATTGGGTCAGCCAGAGTCCCGGCAAAGGGCAGGGAAGGCCCTATCGCTCGCACAATGATCTTTTTCGATTGCGTGCCCGTGACAATGAAGCCGCCAATGAGGACATTATCGCCTGTTCCCACCAGTAAACGGGTCGAGATGTTGGCGAGCGTGGTAGGGTTAGCTGTTGGAGTTGGCGTCGCTGCAGGTGTAGCCGTGGGTGTTGGGGTTGGCGTGGCGGTTGGTATCGCTGTGGCCGTAGGTGTGGACGTAGGAGTAGGCGTGGGTGGAGGCGTGGATGTGGCAATCACTAGAGACCTGGCGTCGCTCGGGATGCCATTGGTAAAGACGGTCACCAAGGCCGGACCAAGGGGAAAGCCGGTTATAGGTGTCGAAGTAAAGGAGGTATTCGACCATCCCGCCGTTGAGTCCACGGGGAGAAAGGTAACTTGGCTGCTCTCAATACTGCGCAACTGCACGATCGGATAGTTGCTGGAGGAATCCTGGACGCTTCCGCCCGAAGCTTGCGAGATGCCTTGGAAACGCGAGCCGGTGAGCATCAGCCTGCTACCAGGCGTAAGCGTTGAAGTGGCGGTGGCAATCTGCGGCTGCCAGTCCGGCCTGACAAACCCGAGCCCAACATCGTACAGTTCCGCGCTCGCCAGAAAGCCGGAGGGACTAGTCCCTCCTGCGGCAAGGACCCTACCATTGAGCAGTAACGTTGCGGTGAAATCGACACGTACGGCGCCGAGGCTACCGGTTGTCGTCCAGCTCCCGCTGACCGGATCGTACAGTTCCGCGCTCGCGAGACCGATATTGTTGTTGTTCTGTCCTCCTGCGGCGAGTACTTTGCCGTTGGGCAGCAACGTCGCCGTGTGACTAGAGCGTTCGGCGCCAAGGCTGCCGGTATCTGTCCAGGTCCCACTCGCCGGTTCGTACAGTTCCGCGCTCGCGGTACCTCCTCCTGCCACAAGCACCTTGCCGTTGGGCAGCAACGTCGCCGTATGATCGCTGCGTCCGGTGGCAAGGCTGCCTGTTGTTGTCCAAGTCCCGCTCGCTGGATCGTACAGTTCCGCGCTCGCGCCGCCTGCCACAAGCACCTTGCCATTGGGCAGCAACGTCGCGGTGTGCAAAATGCGTGCGGTGGCAAGACTGCCGGTCGCACTCCAGGTCCCGCTCGCCGGATCGTATAGTTCCGCGCTCGCGAGAATGCCGCCGCTGCCGTTAGCTCCCCCGGCGACGAGCACCTTGCCGTTGGGCAGCAACGTCGCTGTGTAATAATAACGTGCGGTGGAAAGGTTGCCGGTGGGCCCCCAGTTCCCGGTCGCCGGATCATATACTTCCGCGCTCGCGAGAGCGTTGCCGGTGTCGTTAATTCCTCCTGCCACAAGCACCTTGCCGTTGTGCAGCAACGTCGCCGTGTGATCTTGGCGCCCGGTAAGAAGGAGGCCAGTCACAGTCCAGTTCCCGCTCGCTGGATCGTACAGTTCCGCGCTCGCGAGACCGATATTGTTGTTGCCCTGTCCCTGTCCTCCTGCGACGAGTACTTTGCCGTTGGGCAGCAACGTCGCGGTGTGCAAGGTGCGTGCGGTGGCGAGGCTGCCCGTAGCCGTCCAACTTCCGTTCGCCGGATCATACAATTCGGCGCTCGCAAGAGAGGTGGGGTTAACTCCTCCTGCCATGAGCACGTTACCGCCAGGCAGCAACGTCGCCGTATGACCATCGCGCGCGGTGACGAGGCTACCAGTCGCGGTCCAGGTCCCGGTAGCCGGATCGTACAGTTCCGCACTTGCAACAGCGCTGCCGTTATAACCTCCCGCGACGAGCACCTTGCCGTTGGGCAGCAACGTCGCCGTGTGACTATAGCGCGCGGTAGCGAGGCTGCCGGTCGCCGTCCAGCTCCCGCCCGCCGGATCATAAATTTCCGCGCTCCCGAGATAGCTGCCGTTATAACCTCCTGCGACGAGCACCTTGCCGTTGGGCAGCAATGTCGCGGTGTGAAAATAGTGTGCGGTGGCGAGGCTGCCGGTCGCACGTCCAGGTCCCGTTCGCCGGATCGTAGAGTTCCGCGCTCCCGAGAGAGCCGCCGCCATTAAGCCCTCCCGCGACAAGCACCTTCCCGTTGGGCAGCAATGTCGCCGTATGAAAATAGCGTGCAGTGCCGAGGCTACCGGTCAGTGTCCAGGTCCCGCTGGCCGGGTCGAACAGTTCCGCGCTGGCGAGAGCGCTGCCGTTGAAGGTGTGCGCTCCTCCTGTAACAAGCACATTGCCATTAGCCAGCAAAGTCGCGGTGTGGTTGTAGCGCGCAGCGCCGAGATTGCCGGTCGCCGACCAGGTCCCGGTGGCCGGATCGTACAGTTCCGCGCTCGCGAGAACAGAGCCGTTATAACCTCCCTCGACAAGCACCTTGCCGCTGGCCAGCAACGTCGCCGTATGACCCTCGCGTGCGGTGGCGAGGCTGCCCGTGTTGCTAAAAGTAAACGGCGCTGCTTGAACGGCCGGCGCCAAGAGGGCCGCGGCAATGGAGAGAAGGAAGATAGACCGAGCTGACGAGCGCGCGGTCCTGGCCGATTTGCTGCCCGGGAATTCCCGGTTCGAATTTTCATTCATGAAATTGCAATTCCGTTCATGGCCCTTTCCCTTTCCAAAGAGATTTCCGAGGGCTCGCTGCACGAAATTGCAACTTTTTCAGCTCGCTCGCTGGCTCCAATGGCGGCGGCAATTCTTCCTCTTCGCGAAGAGTCGTGGCTAATTTGGAGGGACGGGCTCTGTCCCGTCCCTGCGCTAAGGACGCCACAGAGGGCGTCCCTCCAGAAATCAATTAAGCGCATAAATCTCTACCACGGCGATGCCGGGTGTGTTGTTCGCGCTACGGACGATGGCGGTGTAGTTCGCGGGAGGGAGTGTCCGCACGATGGCCGATTCCAGATCGTTCGGCGGCGGAATAGTGCTGTCGATGATGGCTTGTTTGTTCGCGCTATCCACCCAGTTGTCGTTCGCTTCCAGGAGCGCGCCGTTCCCGTCGTGCAACTCCAGAGTCGGATCGGCCATGGCGCCCGGCACCGGAACGGAAGGACCCAACGCACGGATGATCACTTTCTGTGAAGCTGTCCCAACAACAATCATGCCGGCAAACAAAACGTCGTCCCCCGTCTGGACAAATCCGCGCGTCGCGATGTTAGCCAGCTTCGAATCAGCGGAGCTATCCAGGTCATACGCTTCCACCACACCTATGCCTGTCCCGTTGTTCACTCCGCGCTCAATCGCGGTGTAGTTGCCGGGAGGCACGCTCCGGACGATCGCGGACTCCAGGTCATTCGTCGGCGGGATTGTGCTGTCGATAATGGCTTGCTTGTTCGGGCTGTCGACCCAGTTATCGTTCGTCTCCAGCAACGCGCCGGAAGAATCGTGCAGCTCGAGAATTGGATCTGCCAGGGTCCCGGTCAACGGCAGGGAAGGCCCTATCGCTCGCACAATGATCTTTTTCGATTGCGTGCCGGTGACAATGAAGCCGCCAATTAGGACATTATCGCCTGTTCCCACCAGTAAACGGGTGGAGATGTTGGCGAGCGTGGCAGGGTTAGCTGTTGGGGTTGGCGTCGCTGCAGGTGTAGCCGTGGGTGTTGCGGTTGGCGTGGCGATTGGCGTCGCTGTGGGTGTAGGTGTTGGCGCCGGCGCTTGCACTTCAAAGGCGCCGATGTCGCTCCCATCGCCGCCGGAGGCATTGGGGATGGTTGGGCTGTCAACCGGTCGAATGAAGCCGCGTTGATCGGTGGCGATGAGAATGCCGGTAATCGGGTCGGTCGCGCTGCCGCCCTTGTCGATCGCTGGGCTGCCGGTAAGTAACCCCAAGGTTAGAGTGGGTCCGCCGTTGTTTTGCAAGGGGCCCAGCATGGGATCGACATTGAGCTGGTTGCCGATAGTCGTGCCGGTAATAGTCGCGCCACCGTTATTTCCGATCAGGTTGTAGCCTTGTGAGGCGAGCGTCCCGTTAAAATCAGGGCCGGTGCTCGTCGCGGTGTTCTTTGCAATGATGGTATTCTTCGCATTCACCGTGGCGCCAGTCGCGTTGAAGATGCCGCCACCGGAGCTACTAGCGCTATTCCCGAAGACGGTGCAATTGATAAGCGAGAGAGTGGCCCCGCTGTTTAAAGCATCGTTCGCAATACCTCCGCCGGAGCTGCCCGTCGAAGTATTGCCGTGAACCGTGGAGCTGGTCAAATTCACTATGCCTCCGCCCGAGTTTTCAATTCCGCCGCCAGCGCCGCTGGAGCTATTGCCCGAAACGGTGCAGTTCGTGAGGCTCACCCTGCCAGTCCCACCGTTTTCAATCCCGCCGGCGGGGCCGCTAGCGGTATTGCCCGAGATGGTGGAATTAGTCAGGTTCACTGTCGTGCCGTCGTTGTTGTAAATACCACCGCCGAAAGTGCTGGCAGCATTGCCGGAGATGGTGCAACCCACGATCGTCAGCGTAGCTGCGTTATTTATACCCCCGCCAACGTGAACGCTACCGTTAGGGCTTCCATTGGAAATCGTCAGGCCCGAGATGGTGACGTTGATGTTCACGGCATTGCCGCTGCTATCCGTCTTAACGATTCTAAATATGCGGAAAGTTGGAGTGCCGCTAGCCGTGCTGCGCTGCACGGTCAGCAAACTTGCGCCCGGACCGCTGATCGCGAGATTCTTGTCGATCACCAACTGATCACTCGTTAGGTTAATTGGGTTTACAACGCTGGAAGCAAAGGTAATAGTTTCGCCCTCACAAGCATTGGCGAGGACGGAACGAAGCGAGCCCGGGCCGCTATCGTTATTGTTAGTTACTATGGTGTTACCGCAGCTAATCACTATAGACCTGGCGTCGCTCGGGATACCGTTGGCGAAGACGGTGACCAAGGCCGGACCAGCGGGAAAGCTACTGACGGGCATCGAGGTAAAAGCGGTATTCGACCAACCAGCCGTTGAGTCCACAGGGAGAAAGGTAATTTGGTTGCTCTCAATACTGCGCAACTGCACAATCGGATAGTTACTCGATGAGTCCTGGGTATTGCCGCCCGAGGCTTGCGAGATGCCTTGGAAGCGCGAACCAGTAAGCGCGAGGCTGTCGCCCAGTGAAAGAGTGGAAGGCGCTGTGGCAACCTGCGGCTGCCATGCGCTGCTGAAACCAAGGCCCACATCGTATAGTTCCGCGCTTTTGAAAGTGACGGGGCCGTTACTGCCTCCTGCCACCAGCACCTTGCCGTTGGGCAGCAACGTCGACGTGTGCTGAGCGCGTGCGGCAGCCAGGCTGCTGGTCGCCGTCCAGGTCCCGCTTGCTGGATCGTAGAGTTCCGCGCTCGCGGGATAGCCGCTGTTGTTAACTCCTCCTGCGATGAGCACCTTGCCGTTGGGCAGTAACGTCGCCGTGTGCTCAGCGCGTGCGGCGGCGACGTTGCCGGTCCCCGTCCAGGTCCCATTCGTCGGATCGTAGAGCTCCGCGCTCGCGAGAATGCTGCCGCTGCCGCTGTTGTTATGGCCTCCTGCCACCAGCACCTTGCCGTTGGGCAGCATAGTCGCCGTGCAACTATCGCGTGCGGTGGCGAGGCTGCCAGTTGCCGCCCAGCTCCCACTGCCTGGATCGTACAGTTCCGCGCTCTTGAGAGAGACGCCGCCGCTATTTCCTTCTGCCACAAGCACCTTGCCGTTGGGCAGCAACGTCGCCGTGTGCCCAAGGCGTGCGACAGCGAGGCTGCTGGTCGCCGTCCAGGTCCCGCTTGCTGGATCGTAGAGTTCCGCGCTCGCGAGATAGCCGTTGGTGTCGTTATATCCTCCTGCCACCAGCACCTTGCCGTTGGGCAGAAACGTCGCCGTGTGAACATAGCGTGCGGTGGCGAGGCTGCCGGTCGCCGTCCAGGTCCCGCTTGCCGGATCGTACAGTTCTGCGCTCGCGAGAAAGCCGCTGGCGTTGTTATATCCTCCTGCGACAAGCACCTTGCCATTGGGCAGCAAAGTCGCGGTGTAGTTGTAGCGCGCGGTGCCGAGGTCGCCAGTCGCCGTCCAAGTCCCGCTCGCTGGTTCGTACAGTTCCGCGCTCGCAAGATAGGTGTCGTTAGTTCCGCCTGCAACCAGCACTTTGCCGTTGGGCAGCAAGGTCGCCGTGTGATCATAGCGGGCGGTGTTGAGGCTGCCCGTGGCCGTCCAGCTCCCGCTCGCCGGGTCGTACAGTTCCGCGCTGGTAAGAGCGCTGCCGTTTTGCCCTCCTGCAACCAGCACCTTGCCGTTAG
>PLCM01000013.1 GCA_003134765.1 Spartobacteria bacterium
TCGCGATAAAATTCTTCGATCAACCGGGCGGGGGCCGAAAAACGCAACTGCGGTCCCCACGAAGCTGCATCCAGCGTCTCCACCGGGAGCGCGCCAGCGGGCCAGGCATTATCCAGATTGAGATGAATTGCCCTGGCCAAGGCTCAAACCTTGCCGTGGAAAGGACGAAAGCAACGGCACACTTCGTTTCGGATGCGCGCACGCCTCCTTCCAAGCGCGAAGGTAAGGTGCATGGCAAAGAACGGGACGAACGGGCGAAACAGCAACGGCGGGAAAAACGACTGCGACGAACGGGATTTTTTCTGCCGAACTCGCGACGCCTTTGGCGTCTTCGCGCGCAAAGCATCCAGGGTCCTGGGCAGCGCCTGGGCCTTTGTCGTCGCGATCCTAATCATCGCCGTCTGGGCGATGACCGGCCCGGCGTTTCATTATTCCGATACCTGGCAGCTCATCATTAACACCGCCACCACCATTGTCACTTTTCTGATGGTTTTCCTAATCCAAAACACCCAGAACCGCGACGCGAAGGCGGTTCATCTGAAACTCGATGAGCTGATCCGCGCCCTGGGGCCCGCGCGCAATCACCTCGTCGATCTCGAAAAACTTTCCGATGACGATTTGCAGGCGCTCGAGGCGGAATTCGAAAAACTCCGAAAAAAGGCCGAGGGCGTCAAAGAGGAAGTCGAGGAATTAGAAGCGACGGCGAAAGGCAAGGATCGCTAGACCGGCTTCTGCTTTTCTTTAGGCTGCAACGGAAGGGCCTCGCCGGTGCGAATGAAAACCCTACCGCTCGGGCAAAGGCCAAAGATTTCGCACTGATGGCAATCGGGTTTGCGAGCGAAACAGCGCCGGCGTCCGTGCCAGATGAGCCAGTGGCTCCAGTTCGTCCAGTGTTTCCGCGGGACGAGTTTCATCAAATCCTGTTCGATCTTTTCCGGATCCGTCTGGCGCGTAATCCGAAACCGATGGGAGAGCCGCGTGACATGAGTGTCGACGACAATGCCTTCGTCTTTCCCAAATGCATTCCCGAGCACGACGTTCGCCGTTTTTCGTCCCACGCCCGAAAGCCCGCGCAGTTTTTCCATCGTGTCAGGAACGCGCCCGCCATGCTCGGCCACGATCGCGGCCGCGGCGCCGCGGAGGCTCTTTGTCTTACTGCGAAAGAAACCGGTGGAGCGGATCATTTTCTCGAGGGCGGCTGGCGGCGCCTTCGCGTAATCGGCGGCGCTGCGATATTTCGCAAAGAGCGCCGGGGTGACGGCGTTCACCCTCTTGTCGGTGCATTGCGCCGACAGGATCGTCGCCACCAGAAGCTCGAGCGGATTCCGGAAATCGAGTTCGCAATGCGCGTCCGGATAAACTTTCGGCAGCGCTTTTACCAACTCGTTGACGCGTTCGCGAACAGTCATCGCGTTGCCACCTCTGGTTTGCGGCCACGCACCCGGGCAATCATCGCGCGCGCCCGGTCCACCGCACGCCGGGCCCAAACGAATTCCGTGGCCAGAATGGCCAGGCCGACCGGGATCACGATGAAAGCCGGCCCCGGCAGGACGATCAACGCCACGCCGATCAGGAGAACCGTGCCGCCGATCACCGCAATAATGAGTTTTCGCAGGGATTTTGCGAGGCCTCGCAGGCTCACCGCGGCGCACATTCGCGAAAACCATTTCATTATCGTTACGTCGCCGCGCTTTGAGTACGCGTCAACGTTCCGGTTCGGAGGGACGTGCTTCCGCACGTCCGTGACTTTCCGCGCGAGGGAATTTTGGGACGTGCAGAAGCACGTCCCTCCGAAGAAAATAGCAGAACGCTCTACACCACAAACGCCGCCAACCTTTGCTGAAGCTGCGGCGGAGTGTGCGCGACAATCACCGCGAACTCGCCTTCGTAACGCAATTCGAGCACATGCCCCACGCGATGAATCTCTGCAAGCAAGCTGCCTTCGCTGAGCGGAACGCGAAAACGCGAACGCAGCCGCCACGCTCCCAGTTCCCCCTGGAGCGCCTGGACCAGACCCGACACACCGGCGCCCGTGCGCGCGGAGATCGCCACGCTGCCCGGAAACTTTCTGGTGTAAGCGTTAACCAATTCATCGTTCGCAAGCACGTCGATTTTGTTGAAGACCATTAGCGTTTGTTTTCCGAACGCGCCCAGTTCCTTGGTGACGCTGTCGACCGCCTCGATATGCTCGTCGACCCGCGGATGGCTCAGGTCGATGACGTGAATGAGCAGGTCCGCTTCGTTTACTTCCTCGAGCGTCGCCTTGAAGGACTCGATCAAAGTGTGTGGCAGTTTGCGCAGGAAACCGACGGTGTCGGTGAGCAGGAGTCGCTGTTTGTTCGGCAGCGTCAGGCTGCGCGTGGTCGGATCGAGGGTCGCGAAGAGTTTGTTCTCGGCGACGACGTCGGCCCCTGTCAGCAGATTCAACAAGGTGGATTTGCCGGCATTCGTGTAACCGACCACGGCGCCGACCGGCCATTGATGCCGCTTCCGCCCCTGGCGCTGGACCGAGCGAACCTTGCGCACGCCTTCGAGCTCGCGTTCGAGCCGGGCAATCCGCTCCTGGACGCGCCGCCGATCGACCTCGAGCTGCGTCTCCCCCGGACCGCGCGTCCCGATGCCGCCCGTCTGCCGCGAGAGATGGCTCCACATTCGCGTCAGCCGCGGGAGCAAATATTGCAGTTGGGCCAGCTCGATCTGCAACCGGCCTTCGCGGCTGCGCGCGCGCTGGGCAAAAATGTCGAGAATGAGCTGGGTGCGATCGAGGACCTTGCGCGAAAGCAGATTTTCCAGGTTCCGTCCCTGGGCGGGCGAAAGTTCGTCGTCGAAAATAACGGAGGTGACGTGCTGGTCCTTGAACGATTCCTTGATGAGCTCGGCCTTGCCCTTGCCGATATAGTAGGGCGCAGTTGGTTTCTGAAGTTTTTGGGTGACGGTGTTCACGACTTCGGCGCCCGCAGAGTTGGCGAGCTCCGCCAGCTCCTCCATCGAATCGCGCAGATCCCACTTCGAGACGCCGTCCTGCTCGAGACCGATCAGGAGCGCGCGCTCCTGATTTTTCCTGGGACGAACTTCAATCATCCACGGGCGAAGACGCGCGACGCGCTTTGCGAGATGGCCTCGAGAGCTTCAAACGTGCGGTGCGCGGAAAGGTTCAGCGGTGTAAAATTAGTTTGGCGCTGGAACCAGGTCAACTGCCTTTTGGCATAACGCCGGGTCGCCTGCTGGATTCGCGCGATGCATTCCGCGGTCGAAATTTCACCTGCCAGGAGCGCGCGGATTTCGCGAAGCCCGATTGTCTTTTCGGCGGTCGGGCCGAGATCTTTCACCGCGCGCACCTCGTCGACCACGCCCGCCTGAAACATTTCTTCGACGCGACGATTGATGCGCGCGTAGAGCTCTGCCCGGTCACGGGTGAGAAGCACGCCGTTCGTAGCACAGGCATCCTGCCTGTTCGTTTCGCCAACAGGCAAGATGCCTGTGCCACGCCACTGTGTTCGTTGCGCGGAAAATGGTTTTCCGGTCAGCAGGCAAACCTCCACCGCGCGAATTAACCGTCGCCGGTTCTTTCGGTCGATCTTTTCGGCTGTCTCGGGATCGAGGGCGCGCAAGCTCCGCAAGAGTTCCTCGCTCGTCGCGCGCTCCAGTTTTTCGCGGAGCTTTGAATTCGCACTCGGCATCGGCGCCAGGCCATGCGTGAGCGCTTTCACATAGAGGCCGGTGCCGCCAACAACGATCATCGGCTTACCGCGGGCAATGATCTTCTCCGCCGCGTCGCGGTATTTTTCCACATTCATCTCGTCGCTGAGCGGAACCGCGCCGATCAAATTATGCGGGGCCTTCGCCAATGTCGCCGGACCGGGTTTCGCCGTGAGCAGATCGAGTCCGCGATAAATTTGGAACGCGTCCGCGCTCAGAACTTCGGCACCGGTTCGCTCGGCCACTTCGGCCGCAATCTCAGACTTTCCCGCCGCCGTCGGGCCCACAATAAAGAATGCGCGTTTCATCGAGGAACAAGGAGCGGCGGTTTGTAAACCGCCGCTCCTTGATGCTTTTTCACGATCGTACAAAAAACCGGGAGACCGGTGGCAACCACCTTGTCTCCCGGTTTCGCAAAGCGACAACTTATCAGTCGACTGAATGGTGCTCGCTCGATTTCGCCCCGCTCACGACCAGCTTGCGGCCCAGGAATTCCTTGTCGTGCAATTCCTCCACGGCCCGCTTCGCTTCGTCGACGGTGTTCATCTGCACGAACGCGAACCCCTTCGAGCGCTGGTTGTGCCGATAAGTGACGACCTCGGCGTTTTGGACCGCGCCGACGCCGTTAAAGAGCTCGAACAGGTCGCTCTCGGTCGCGTCGAACGACAGGTTCCCGACGTAAAGCCGGGGCGTGGTCACTTCGACCGCTTCCGGTTTATGCGAAGGCCGCGACGGCTGCAAACCGTTGACGCGGGCTTGCGCCTGCGGCTGCTGAACCGGTCTCGCCACCGGCTTTCCGCCGCCGGTGAAAAGGTCCATGAACCGTTGCAGCAGTGATTTCTTCGCCGGCGCGCGCAAGGGCGCGCTCTGGTGGCGCGGGCGATTGTCGCCCCTTCTGCGGGAGCCGCCACGCGGACGCCGGCCGTTCCTCCCCGATGAATGAGATGCCATATTGATCCTCAGGTTTTACCCAATTGTTAAATGGGCGGAGCGCATCGTTGGATGCACAGTCCGTGGCGCGGGAACCCGAAATGCCCCGTAACAGGAGCAGAAACCGGTAAACAATCAGCCGCGCCAGAGGAAACTCCGCCTCGTAGACGCGGGAACCCAATCGAAAGCAACGGCGGTCCGCACCCGTCAGACAACGAAACAGGGCCGATCGAACTCGGCACTGGCAAACTCTGTTTCGTCGTGAAAAGCGAACGCCCGGGTTAACGAAGAACATTCCCGACATCTGCGGGGAATTATGGGGCTGGAGGGGGCGAATGCAAGGACGGAGGAACGAAGAGGAAAGCAAACGCCGACCGCCCAACGCCGCTTCGTCATCCCGAGCGCAGTCGAGGGACCCCGTGACATGTCATCGACGCTCCACGGGTCCTTCGACTGCGCTGCGCTCCGCTCAGGATGACGGCTGATTCGGACCTTGCGTAGCCAGAAACCAATCAACGAACTTGGGCAGCCCCGCGCTCAGCGGCGTCGTCGGGTGATACTTCAACAGCTTTTTCGCCTTCGAAATATCGGCGCAGGTCAACGGTACATCGCCAGGCTGTTCGGGCAATTGGTTGATCTTTGCTTTCCGGCCGAGCGTTTTCTCGATGGCCGCGATCAGATCTTTCAGCTGGATCGTTTCACTCTCGCCGAGGTTGAACAGATCGAAGAGCGGGCCCTCGTAATTGAGTGCGGCCATCACGCCCTGGATGATGTCGTCGATGTAGGTGTAATCGCGCCGCGTCGTCCCGTCGCCGAATTGGTCGATCGCCTGGCCGGCATGGATCTTCCGGGTGAACTGGTGAATCGCCAGGTCGGGCCGTTGTCGCGCGCCGTAAACCGTGAAGAAGCGGAGCGCGACAATGCGCATTTTGTAAAGGTGCGAATACGTCGAGCAAAGAAATTCTCCCGCCACCTTCGTCGCGGCGTAGGGGCTGATCGTTTGAGTGAGATGAAGGTCTTCGGAAAACGGCACCGTTTTGCAGATGCCGTAGACGGACGAGCTCGAGGCAAAGAGGAACCGCTCGATGCCGGTCAGCCGTGCCGCCTCGAGCAGATGCAAGGTGCCGCCGACATTCGTGTCGTAATAAAGCTGCGGCTGTTTGATGGATGGCCGGACGCCGGCGCGGGCTGCCAGGTGCGCAATGGCGTCGAATTTTTCCCGATGAAATAGCAGATTGACGGCCGCGCTGTCGCGCAGATCGACCCGATGAATCGCGATATCCCCCGCCACGCGTTCGACATTCGCGCGCTTGATTTGTGGGTCGTAAAAGTCGTTGAAATCGTCGAGAATCGAGACTTCGTGGCCGGTCGCGAGTAATTTCTCGACGAGGTGCGACCCAATGAAGCCCGCCCCGCCCGTGACCAAAATGCGCATCGCGCGACCGTAAAGATGAAGCCAGGCACGAGCAAGGGAAGAACAGCGCTGCGCTGGCCCCTCCTGACGTTGATCTTCCTGATTGCCCTCGCGGCGGGCCTGTTCTTTCGTCTCGGCCCGGAGCTTCGACGGCAGTCGAAAATTTCTCCGGCGTTTCAAATCGCTTCGCCGATCCTTCTGGCGGGATTGCCGACGGCGGCGCGGTTCGATTTCCCGATTGGGAGCGAGAACGGGGCGTTCGCTTACAACGCGCAACGTTTCACCGAAAACCGCCACCTGGGCGACGATCTAAACGGAATCGGCGGCGAAAACAGCGACCTCGGCGATCCCATCTTCGCGGTCGCGGATGGCCAGGTCCTTTTCGCAGGCGAAGCGGGTCCTGGGTGGGGCAACGTCATCATCCTCCTTCACGCCTACGACGAGAATGGGACGCGAAAATTCGTCCAGTCCTATTACGGCCACGTCGAGACGATTCTGGTCGCGCCAAAGCAAAAGCTGCATCGCGGCGAGCAGATCGCGACGATCGGGACCGCCGGCGGAAGATATTGGGCGCACCTCCACTTCGAGATGCGCGAGTTCACTACGCCGTTCATCGGCCCCGGTTATCGTGATGACACCCGCGGCTGGATCGACCCAACCGCATTCATCACCGCCCATCGCGGCGCGCCGGAAGATGATGTCGGCCGGCCGGCGCTGCAGTTGAGCCCGACAGCTGCAGCCCCGCGTTGATCCGCGGGTGTCATCCCGAGGCTGGCGTAGCACGCCGAGGGACCTCGCGGGCGCTCTCACCGCTTCCGCGGAACAACAGGTTCACTCCGTCACGAGCCGCGTTATGTTTCGCGCAAGCGCAGGTTGCAGGTGAGAGGTCCCTCGCCGTCTGTGCGGCTCGGGATGACCGGCATTTTCTCACACCATCAATAGCGCGCGTGATGCGCGAGCAAGTAAATCCAGTTTACCGCGATCAATCCAATCACGCCGATGCGGACCGCGTTTGCTTCCGCGGTTGTCCAATCAATCACTCGCAAGCGCGGAAGACGAGCCAGCAAAACGACCACCGCATAAAGATCGAACAACGCCACGCCGCAGAGCGCAATCAGGGCCAGCGGATTCCAGGACCAGGCGATTGAAAAATCGCCATGGAAAAGCGCCATCGAGCAGCGCGTGGCGCCGCACGTGAGGCAGGGATAACCCGTAACGGAGAGGAAGGGGCAGCGCCAGGAGGGGAGGCCGAGACCCAACCAAATCGCGCCACCCACCAGGGCGGCAACCGAAACCGAAAGCCAGAGGAACTCGTGATTGACACGATCCGGCGGAATCTGTCGCCAGACAAAACGCATCGTCTCGACCCACGCCGAAGCAAATCGGTCAGTGCCGACTGAAAAACTCGCTGAAAGCCCCGAATCCACCGGCCACGATGCCCAGGAGCAGACAGACGCCGCAGCAAACAATTATCGGCAGGAAGATTGCGAGGACCGCTTTCCCGGTCGTGGTTTGATGGGCGCGGCTCAGGCCGATGCATTCCAGCACGACGTTGTAGACGGCCGCGATAATCCCGCCGCACATCGGGATCATCGAAAACAAATTGGCCGCGCCGCTGGAGAAACAGACGACACGAAAGGTCGTTTCAAAAGACCGGTTCGCCCCGCCGACCAGCATCAGGCAAAGGTGCAAAATCCCGCTGCCAAGGAAGAGGCCGAAAATCACCAGCAACGGCGACAAGACCGCGTAAATGAGAATGAGCGCCCAGTGTCCGAGCCCAAACATGTCAAAGGCATCGTTGCGGCTGGAGAACCCCGGGATTGATTGGAACAGGCCTTGAAAGAGAATCGAAACAATCGATCCGGCGCAGCCGCCAATCAGGCCAAAAAGGAGCGGATCGAGCATGCCACCTTCGGGACGCATCATCGCGAAAGCCTCGCTCGGCTTGGTAATCAGCAGGCTAACCGTATCGAACCATGCTTTGACGAAACCGAGCTCGGCACGGCGTTCCCAGGGTAGACCTGCTCCGGCGGGAGCCGATGAAATTCCCGCCACGGCAAGCGGAGTTGGGGAGGGGGCAGCTCCCGCACCCGGTGCGGCGGCGGCGGCGACCAATTCGCTGAGCGGCCGCCAGTCCGCCATGCCCGATTGCCAGCCCAGATCCGTCGGCCGGAATTGTCCCGTTCCCAGTCCCTCGCGAACTTGCTCGAGCGTGAACTCGCCGAGCTTCGCTCCATCACGCGCCACATGAATCATCGGCATGGCTCGTTGTACGAAGCGTGACGCGCGAAGTCAATCTTCCCTATGCGGTCATCCCGAGCGAAGTCGAGGGACCCCGTGGAACTGCGATCGACGGTGCTCCCACCAACACGGGGTCCCTCGACTTCGCTCGGGATGACGGCTAATCGAACCGGCTCTTGCTCTCCGGCCCATCAAGCGCCCGCCAGAAATACCACGCGGCGACAGATCGATACGGCCGCCACTTTTCCCCGATCTTCTGGAATTGTTTCGGCGTCGGCAATTTTCTGCGACCGAACGTTTTGGCGAAGCCTTTCTGCACGCCGTAATCAGCGACCGGCCAGACATCGAGCCGGCCCAGCTCGAAGAGGAGCAGCATCTCGACCGTCCAGCGGCCGATGCCGCGCACTTTCGTCAACCGCTCGATGATTTCTTCGTCGGTCATTCGCACCAGTTCCCGGCGCGTCGGCACGGTCCCGTCCAGAGTTTTGGCGGCGAGATCTTTCAGCGCGGCGGTCTTGCTGCGCGACAGGCCGCAGGCGCGCAGTTTTTCGTCCGGCGTTTTCAGGACCAGTTCCGGATCGAGCCATTTCCGCTTCGGATAAAGGGCCCGGACGCGGCCAAAGATCGTGGCGGCAGCCTTGCCGCTGAGCTGCTGGTAGGCGATCGATTCCGCCAGCGCGTCGAACGGCCTGACGAGTTCGTTCGCCGCCACGTTGAAGCGGCGGGCTTGCTTAATCAGCGTCGCAAAGCGCGGGTCCGTGCCGGCGAGGTGGTCGATGGCCTTCTTCATCCGACCTTTGAACAACAATTCGCTCGCCCAGACAAATCCGTTTTGTCCCGGCGTCCGAATTCAGCTACGATCCCAGCGGATGAAAAACGCTACGCGCTCCCTTTTCCTGATTCTGTTTTGCGTCGTCATCTCCCGGGCCTGGGGCGTTTCCATCCGGGGGGAGGTCGAATCGATCGCGGAAGAAAAACCTGAAGCGGTCTCCCATGACATCATCGAGCTCGAATCGAGTTATGTGTTCGGCAGCGACCTCCACCGCAGCGGCAGTTTCGGGGACCAGGATGCGATCCAGAATTCCTTCTCCTACAGCCATCGCATTCTTCTCCAGGGTCACCTGTATCTGCACCTCGGGATTGATTACAACCGTTTCGATTTCTCTACGACCGGCGCACCGGTCCCGGATCATTTGCAAAGCGTGGCCGGCGTGATCGGGGTCGATTACATGCACAACAACGACGTCGGCGCTTTCATTCAGGTGAAGCCGGGCTTTTACACCGTGGACAAATTCGACAGCTCCTCCTTCGACGCTCCGATCACGCTCGGGCGCATTTTCGTTCTCCAGCCTGACCAGGTTTATTTGTTTGTCGGCGCAAACGCTTCCTTTCTCCGAGGAAAATGGCCGGTCATTCCGCTGGCCGGCTTGATCTGGGAACCGAACGACAAATGGAAAATACTCGGGATCCTCCCCGAGCCGCGGGTCATTTATTCGCCTAACGACAAGTTTGATTTTTGGGCGGGCGGCGAACTAATCGGGGGCTCTTTCCGCACCGATCGAAACAGCGCCATCGTGCCGGCGAAGCTCAATGGCGCGGAAGTGGATTACTCAGAGTATCGAGTAGGCGGCGGTCTCATTTATTCGCCTTGCAACAATGTCTCGATCGATCTCGGGGGCGGCTACGCCATCCGGCGCGAGTTCGATTTCCACCGCGCCAACATCCGCTACAAGGCGGACGGCGCGCCCTACCTGCGCATCGAGTTCAAAGCAAAGTTTTAACTGTCCGCCCTCCTTGGAGGGATGGGCTCTGTCCCGTCCCATTATTTAGGGACGACAGGGCGGCGGTAGTCCCTCCAATCCGTGCCGATGGAGACGGCCTGC
>PLCM01000009.1 GCA_003134765.1 Spartobacteria bacterium
GCGTGCCGGCTCCAAAATCACATCGCGCCTAAGATGTGTTTGATACCGCGGATGGGGATGACGACCCAATCGGGGCGGTTGTTTAGCTCGTAGCCGACTTCGTAAACGGCTTTGTCGAGGAGATAGGCTTCGAGGAGGATTTCGAAATCGCCTTCGTCAGACGGGACGAACGGCGCGCCATCGGTGGCTTCGAGGTAACTTTGGAGAAAGACGCTGCTCATCTGGCGATACCAGAGATCGGCCCAGCGTTCGAGGAACGGGACGTCCTCGACGCGCATGGCCGGTTGCCAGAGGGCGCTGTAGGCGGCGTACTGGAATGAGCGCATCATGCCGGCAACATCGCGCAAAGCGGAGCGCTTCAATTTCCGTTCGCCCAGGGCGCGGGCGGGTTCGCCTTCGAAATCGAGGATGACGAAATCTTTTCCGGTGTAGAGGACCTGGCCGAGATGATAGTCGCCGTGGATCCGGATCTTGGTCGCGTTCGAGCGGCGATCGAGGATGAGCTGCTCCTGCGCGAGGATTTGTTTTTCCGAGGCGAGAACCTGCGCGGCTTCGTCGCGAAAGGCGTCGGGCAGCGTGGGCAGTTTCTTTTCGAGCAGGGAAAAAGCACGGCGGAGGGAGGCGCGCATGTTTTGGTAAACGGAGCGCTGCGCCATGGCGTTGAACCGCTCAGGCGCGAAGCCGCGTTCGTCCGGGCTGATGGCAAGGGCACGGTGCAATTCACCGGTGCGCCGCCCGAGCAGCTTGGCTTTCTCGCGATAAACGCCCCCGATCAATTCCTCGAGGAGCGGGCCAGGGGGCGTGCCCTGGTTTTGCAGATCGGCTTTACGGGTGAGAACGCGCTCGTAGTAGCGGCCCACCGCATCCAGGGTCAGCGTCCAGGCATCGCCCTCATTGGCAACGGCGCTTTGGAGCAGACAGACGACGGTGGGCTCGGTTTTAGTCCGGCGATATTCGATCGAACCGAGAAACGCCGGAACGTTCGGGAACTGGGCGCGCTCTGTCAGGAACCGGGTTACTTCCACGTCGGGGTTCACCCCATCCTCGAGTTTCCGAAAGAGTTTCAGGAAAAATTTGCCGTCGAAGAGCATCGATGAATTGCTTTGCTCGGCACTCAGGACCTGGGAAGGCGGCAGGGTAGAATGGGCATCTCCCGGGAATGCACTGCTCGTTAGGCCAACGATATTGCCCTTTTGTCCGCGGGCCGACCGGGCTGCGGTCATGAGCGCGAAAAGTTCCTGGCGGAAGGCGGGGTCGTAAACGGCGTCGTGCAGAATCGCATCGCCATCGCCCTGGAGGCGCGCAATGACGGCGTGCGGCGCGGAACGCTCGATGGCGCGCGCCGCATCGTCCTTCGCAACCTGCACCGGGACCGCATAAGTTTCCGTCGGACCATCGAGATAACTGACCTCGACGAACCAGATTTGCGCGGCCTCGGGACTGTCCGAGATCGGAATTTCCTCGGCAATGCGCATGGCGCGCAACGTCCGCGCCTTGGCCCCGAACCAACGGCAGCTGCGAAGGTAGGCCGGCAAAACTTCGCGCTCGATTCGCGCGCGCTGGCCATTGCCCAGGAGCCCGGCGACGGTCGGAGCAGCATTCAGCATCGGAATTTTGCGTGCTTTTGAGGCGACGGACGCGGCCGTTTCCTTCCGGAGAACAAACCAGTAATGCGAGTGAGGCCCGAGCGTGATGACGTAAGGCGATTTCCTGATGCGCGGGAAAAAATTCTGGCTGAAAACTTCCATGAGCGAGCAACCGCTGAAGCGCGAAAGATTCAGCTCAGCTGCCTGGGCAAAGCGCGACAGATTCACGACAACCAGGATCGTCTCGTCCTCGTGCCGGCGAAGAAACGCCAGCACCTTGTTGTTTTCCGGGAAAAGAAATTCGAGCGAGCCGCGGGAGAAGGCGCGGAAGTTTTTCCGCATCGCGATGACGCGTCGCGTCCACCAAAGAAGCGAGGAAAGGTTCTTCTGCTGGTTCTCGACGTTGATCGCTTCGTAGTGATACTCGGGATCGATCGTGATCGGCAGGTAGAGCTGCTGCGGATTCGCCTTGGAGAAACCGGCGTTGCGATCTGGGCTCCATTGCATCGGGGTGCGGCAGCCGTTGCGATCGCCGAGATAGAAATTGTCGCCCATCCCAATTTCGTCCCCGTAATAGAGGACGGGCGTTCCGGGCATGGAGAAAAGGAGGATGTTGAGGAGCTCGATTTTGCGGCGGCTGTTGGCGAGGAGCGGTGCGAGCCGGCGGCGAATCCCGAGGTTGATGCGCGCGGTGGGGTCGTTGGCGTAAACGCGCCACATGTAATCGCGCTCCTCGTCCGTCACCATCTCCAGGGTGAGCTCGTCGTGGTTGCGGAGGAACATCGCCCACTGACAGATCTCGGGAATCGGCGGGGTCTGGTCGAGGATGTCGATGATCGGAAAGCGGTCCTCCATCTGGAGAGACATGAACATCCGCGGCATGAGGGGGAAATGGAAGTTCATGTGCGACTCATCGCCCTTGCCGAAATAAGCGACCGCGTCCTCGGGCCATTGGTTCGCTTCGGCGAGCAGCATGCGGTCGCTGAATTTCGCGTCGACGTGCGCGCGTAGTTTGACGAGGTATTCGTGGGTCTCGCGCAAGTTTTCGCAGCTCGTGCCCTCACGCTCGTAGAGATATGGAACGGCATCGAGCCGGAGCCCGTCCACGCCCATGTTCAACCAGAAATCGAGCACCTTCTCGACGGCTTCGTGCACCTCCGGGTTATCGAAATTGAGATCGGGCTGATGGGAATAGAAACGGTGCCAGTAATAGGCCTTGGCCACCGGGTCCCACGACCAGTTCGAAGTTTCGAAGTCTTTGAAGATGATGCGCGCCTCTTTGTATTTCTCCGGCGTATCGCTCCAGACATACATCTCGCGCTCCCTCGAACCGGAGGCGGCCCGGCGCGATTTCTGAAACCACGGGTTTTGATCCGAGGTGTGATTGATGACGAGCTCGGTGATGACGCGGAGGCCGCGATCATGGGCCGCGGCGAGGAAAGCGCGGAAATCGTCGAGCGTGCCGAAGTTCGGATTGACGTCGTAATAGTCGGCGATGTCGTAACCGTCATCGCGCATGGGCGACGGATAAAACGGCAGAAGCCAGAGCGCGGTGACGCCAAGTTCCTGGAGATAATCGAGCTTCTCGATCAATCCGCGAAAATCGCCGATCCCGTCGCCGTCGCTGTCGTGAAACGTTTTGACATGGAGCTCGTAGATGACGGCGTCCTTGTACCAAAGCGCGTCCAGCGCCGGATCCTGTGTCTGGTTCGACATGAGGCTACACAGTTGGCGCAACAATCGCGGAGGCGCAATTGTGGAGTCGCCCATTGCAGGGCGTTTCTGCGAAACGCCGCGCGGTGAAGGGCGTCTGACACAGACGCCCTACAATCGCGCCCCGGCGCTTCGCACAGCGAAGCGAACACAGGAAGAAGCTGCAATCGCGGAGGCGCAATCGATCTTGAAATTGGAGACGGCTTGACCTCAGGCCGTTCACTATGCAGCGACCGATGCGAGCTCCGGCACGAGGGCGTGCCGGCTCCAGAAAGCACCTGCGGGCGCGGGCGCAATTGTGGAGTCGCCCTTTGTAGGGCGTTTCTGTGAAACGCCGTGCGGTGAACGGCGTCTGACACATGCGCCCTACAATCGCGCCCCAGCGCTTCGCACAGCGAAGCGGCTACAGGAAGAAGCCGCAATCGCGGAGGCGCAATCGATCTTGAAATTGGAGACGGCCTGACCTCGGGCCGTTCACATGCAGCGGCCGATGCGAGCTCCGGCACGAGGGCGTGCCGGCTCCATTCCGAAAACGGCGGCTATTTTTTCTTCGGCAACGCCATGGCGTGGGCGGCGACGCATTGCCACTCGCCATTTCGTTCCATCCAGGTGTCGGTGAAACGATAGCTGTGCGTGAAAGTTTTACCCGCTTTTGTCTTGCCGGTCTCTTTGGCGACGCCGGTCACCACGGCGACGCCCGGTCCAAACATGCGCACGGTCATGTCGCTCGACACCGCGGTCGTATAGGTGTTGTTGTCCCGTTTCGCTTCGGCCAGCAAGGTTGTCTTGTCTCCCTGCTTGCCGCTGGAGGAAGTGCCGATGAAATCATCGGCCACGATCTTTTCGATCGCGGAGGTGTCGTGATTCAGGAGTGAAGCTTCCCAGCGGGATTCAAGCTCCTTGATTCTCGACGTCCCAGCATCATCCGCAGCGGGCGACTCAGCCGGACTCGGAGATGGTTTTGGTGACGGCGTGGGAGTGGGTTTGGGGGTCGGACTCGGTTTCGGCGTTGGAGTCGGTTTGGGCGATGGACTGGGCGAAGGCTTCGCTGTTGCCGTTGCGGTGGCGGTTGGCCGTGGCGTGCTGGTGGCCGTCGCGGTTGGACGCGGTGTCGACGTCGCGGTCGCAGTCGGCTTCGGGGCCAACGTCGCCGTCGGGCGCGGGGTGGATGTTGCCGTCGCGGTGGCGCGGGGCCGGGCGGCGGGAGACGTGGAAAGCGGCTTCACTGTCGGGAAGGTCATGGGTGGTTTCGCCGTGGAGGTCGCGGTCGCCGTCGGAGCGGCGCGCGGCGTCGGAATGGGCGACGAAATAATAATCGGCGATGGGGTCGCGAGCGGGGAAGGCATCAGGCTCAAGGTCTCGGTTTGAGTCGGCGCCGGAGAAAGAGCCGGAGGCTCGATCGGTTCCGGCGTAGCCCTTTCAAGAGGCTTCACGGTTGCACTCGGCCTGGGCTTCGCGGTGGGCGATGGCTTCGGTTTCGCGCTCGGCGTAGGCGTTTCTTCAGAAACCGCCGGCGTCCTGGCCTGGAAAGGCGTGGAAGCCGCATCCTGGGCGCGAACGAGCCCCGCCGTAGCGAGCAGCACCATCGCGAGAACAAATGAACGCATGTGAGTGTTTCTCCTGGAAAAGTTTCTTCAAATCGACGCTAGCTTGCGCGCGTCGGCGGGGTCAAGAGCAATACCCTTCGCGCAAGGCGATTCCGCCGCGAACTTATTGAATCGCGCTTCCGGCCCATTTTCATCAGTGGCCGGGAACGGTGAGATCTTCTTTTTTGTCGCCGCCCCAAACGTGGAAGGTGTAGGTGAAGACGACGTAACCGAGAAGATCATGCGCTTTGTCGTTGGTGACGTAGAGGGCCGGGTTCATCTGAAAGTCCGGCGTAATGTTCCAGGTAACGCCGATCGTGGAGGAGTTCTCGCGGCCGCTTTGGAAATCCACCTGCACTCGCCACTTCTTGTTGAAATCGTAGGCGTAACCGAGAATGGCTTCGTTCTTATAACCGGCATGGATGGCGCCCACAATCACCTTGTGGCGCTCCGTATAGTAACCGCCTTCGATATAGGGCTGGGGATCAACATGGCTGCGCGGGGACCAGTTGATGAACCCGATCGATAAGAGGCATGGTTCCGTCCGCAAGATGCCGATCTCCGTTCCGAAAATCTCCTCGTTAGGCTTGAAGCCCTGGAAAACTGCGACTTCGGCCCATTTCGTCAAGCCAAGCTCGGCCTGCAATTGGTAGGGGTTGGCGATCTGCTGATCCTGCACTTGCAGACTGAGGGAAAGATCGCCCTCCGGCTGCAAGTCGGGCGTCACGATCTGGCTCAGGCCTTTCGTGGTGGCCCGGGACCAGGAAGCAGCGCCGAACAAAACGAGGAAGAGGATCAGTAGTCCGCGTTTAAACACTGGCGGCATTTTTCACACGTCCGGGAGATGCCGCAATCCTTTTTCCCGCCGATTATTTCAAATCGTTGGACGACGCGCGCACTTGCCGCTAAATCTCCCTACTTCATGAGACGAATTCCTCTTGCCCTGTGCGTTTTCAGGCTCGCGACCACGGCCTTGAGCGCGACGCCGGCCACGCAGATCAAGGAATGGGTGGCGAAACACAAAGCTTCCTAAGCAAATCATGGCGATAGATTTTTCCTCTCCGACTGGAACTCCGGACGACCCCGGCGAGCCGCGGAACGTCCGCCTCCCAGCGACGACGCCACTCTTGGAGCCGGGGGCGCCGACCGATCTCGAGCTGATGCATGGGATCCAGGCCGAAGATCCGGAAGCGCTCTCGGTTTTGTACGATCGCTATAACGGCATCATCAAGGCCCTGATCCTTCGCGTTATCCACAACGAAGCCGAAGCCGACGACTTGCTGCAGGAGATTTTCATGGAGATCTGGAACCAGGCGAAGAATTTTTCGGCGCAAAAAGGCAAGCCGCTCGGCTGGATGGTGACCCTGGCACGGCGGCGAGCGATCGACGGGTTGCGCAAAAAGCAGGCCTACGCCCGGGCCGGGGAACGTTTGCAAACGGAGACCGAGCAGCAACCCGACGCCTGGGTGCATAACGCCACCGAGGAGGAGATTACCTTCGGCGACACCCGGGTTTTAGTGCGTCAGGTGATTGAGACACTCCCGGTCGCCCAGCAAGAAGCCATAAATCTTGCATTTTTTCGGGGTATGAGTCAGCGCGAAATCGCCGCAAAAACGAATACACCATTGGGGACGGTGAAAACCAGGCTCGAATTAGGCCTGAAAAAGATCTATGACGGCCTGAAGGAACTGCGCGATGAGCTTTAAAGAATTCCAGAACCAGGCGCGCCTCTATGTGATTGGCGCATTGGAACCGGAAGAACTGGAAGCGTTTGAGCAGGCCCGAAAGGATTTTGGGCAAAAGGCGGAAGATTTCATCGGCGAATGTTACTCGATGCACGAGGCGTTCGCGCTGAGCCTGCGGCCGGCCAAATCATCGGATGCACTAAAGGACCGTCTGATGTCGATGGTGCGGAACCGGCAGAAGACGTAACCGCGGTTCCTATACCTGCTCTTGCTCCCGATCTTTCCGGAGATCGGGGCATAAAGACAAGGATCATGAGTAGGAGAATGAGGGGACGCTTCGCACCCGCCTACACTGCCCTTCGGCGCGGCATGCAGCGAGGCGGCTAGAGGGGTTCCTGGAGGATGAACTCCTGCAAAAAGCCGTAGAAGTTCACCTGAAACAAACCGAGGTCGCGCCGTGAACCGATCGGCGAGCGGTAATGATCGCAGAGTTCGCCGTCGGTAAAATTATACTTCGCGGCGATGGCCAGCCGCGCCTGGTTGAGCGCATTCAACCACGCCTCGGCGTTCTCCGCCGGAATGCGCAGGGTGCAGTTAGCAAAAGGCTTGGTGCAACTTTCCAACTGCTGCAAATCCGCCGTCACGGTCTCGGTCGCCGATCGAAACAACCGGCGCAGCTCCGGTTCGACGTAGACTTTCCATTCCGCGCAGATTTCCGTTTCAGAGGCCGCGGCTGGGGCGCTGAAGATTCGTTGTTGCGCGGCTTCAACCCCCTCGGAGTTGCAGCTTTCCGGGATCTGGCGCAGCAACTCAGCCAGAAACGGATCGAGCTCGGAAATCTCGAGGTAATCTTTCTGGCGGCGGAATTCCATCGGATCAGTTGGTTCGCTCGAGCGTGGCCAGGAGGAGGTAGCCGTGCAGTTGCTGAACGTAAAGTTCGGCCCGTTCCCGCATGCCGCACCACAAAATGGAACGTCCAAGCTGGTGGACTTCCAGCATGTGCTTCTCGGCTTTTTCTTTCGTCAGGCCGAAGACCTTTTGGAAAACCATCGTGACATAACTCATCAGGTTCACCGGATCATTGTGAACGACGACCTGCCAGGGCAGATCGAGTTCTTCGGCGGTATGCGTTTCCTGCTCGATGACCGGGTTTTCGACTGACGATCCGAAGGAACTCTGCATCGGGGCGAATCGGTTGCGGCTCAGTCAGTTCGCTGGCGCCACCCTCGCCAACCCTCGCGTGGCTCCCCACTCATGAAAATCAGGTTATCACAGAGTAAGTGGGGTTCAACGGTGGATCGCGTCCGGCCGCTGCCGGATCGCGCGATGTTTATTTACGCGGCTCCGCCGCCATTATTCGGCATCGAGCGGCGGAGCGCTCGATCCACCGTCGCCACCAGTTTTTCCTGAACCCGTTTCATTTCGGCGGCGCCAGCGGGCGATTTGTCATCGTAGCCGCGCAGGTGAAGGAGGCCATGCAGGATATACAGGCGGAGCTCGCGTTCGAGCGATGTTCGGAACGCGCGCGCCTGGCGCCGCGCCGTTTCCGGGCTGATCACGATCTCGCCGTGCTGAAAGGTGATAACGTCGGTTGGTCCAGGTTCGTTGAGGAAGCGTCGATGCAAATCGGCCATGCGATGGTCGGAGACCAAGACAACAGTTACTTCGGCGAGTTGCGACAGCACGTCCGCTTTCCGTCCCGAACGCTTGAGGCACGTGGTCATGGCACCCTCGGCAAAGCGTTGCAGGGACGGCAATCTAACCGTGACCACACGTTGCCGATTACGAACGGTGATCGCAGACATTAGCGAATTCGCTCTGGGGAGTGCAGGCTGGCAGCCTGCGCTCCCAAAAAAGATGGCTCTCCTCGCGACCAGTTCCTTTCACGTCAGCGGCCGTGTTTCGGCCTGGAAGTTCCGCGTGATCAACCGTGCGCCCTTGTTGAAGGTGAGGTAAGACCAGGCCCATTGCATCAGGACGACAATGCGATTGCGAAAGCCGACCAGAAAAATGATGTGGACGAAAAGCCAGGCGAGCCAGGCAAACAACCCACTGAGGTGAACGAAGCGCAGATCGGCCACCGCCTTGTTCCGGCCGATCGTAGCCATACTGCCTTTGTCCCAGTAACGAAAACGCTCCGGTTTTCGGTCGTCGATCATCGCCACGATGTTGCGGGCGGCGTGTCGGCCTTGCTGCATGGCCACCGGCGAAACGCCCGGCAACGGTTTTCCCCCTTGATGACTGTAACTCGCCAGGTCCCCAATCACCTGCACCTCCGGATGGCCCGGAATGGTGAGGTCTTCGTTCACGATCACCCGGCCCACCTTATCGACCGGAACACCAATCGTCTTCCCGACAAAGGAAGCGGCGTTGCCCGCGGCCCAAATCTTCACGCGGCAAGGAATGAACTCGTCCCCCACTTCCAAGCCCGCTTCCGTCAGGTTCTTCGCATGAATGCCGGTCCGCACTTCGACACCGAGCTCCTTCAGCTGTTTCATGGCGCTGGCGGAAAGATCCTCGGGAAAATCAGAGAGGACCCGCTCGTCACCCTCCACCAACACCACCCGGGCGCTCGAGGGATCGATGTGCTTGAAATCCTTGTCCAGCGTATAACGCGCTATCTCCGCGATCGCGCCCGCCATTTCCACCCCCGTCGGGCCGCCGCCGATGATCACGAACGTCATGGCCGCGGCCTTGGCCGCTTCGTCTGTAATTTTTTCCGCGTACTCGAAGGCCAGGAGGAGACGCCGCCGGATTTCAATCGCGTCCTCCAGGCTTTTCAATCCCGGCGCCAACTTCTCCCATTCGTCGTGGCCGAAATAGGAATGCCGGGAACCGGTCGCGAGAATCAGGTAATCGTAGGCAATTTCACCATCGCCGATGTTTATCGTGCGCCCTTCGACGTTGACCGATTTCACTTCGGCCAGAATGACCTCCGTGTTTTTGCACTGGCCAAGGATCCCGCGGATAGGCGCGGCGATGTCCGCCGGCGAAAGAGCCGCGGTGGCGATCTCGTAGAGCAACGGCTGAAAAAGATGATGGTTCGTCCGGTCGATCACCGTCATCCGCACGGCCTCCCTGGTCAGCAGCTTCGCCGCCTCCAAACCCCCAAATCCGGCGCCGACAATCACGACGTGAGGTTTGGGAGCCGGGTCGTTTTCCATCGGCGCAATTTCCGCGGTTGAGAATCCTATGCGAGCACTTTGTTGGGTGGCCCTTCTTCCCAATGTGGGAGCCGCCTTTGTGCGGCGATTCTTTTTCCGGGGAGCGCCCTCGCCGAAAAGCCCCCACCAGGTCCGTCCGTTCGGCGAGGCGCCGAACGGAGCACGCGAGGGCGCGTGCGCTCCCCAGTCATGAAATTGCACCGATTCATCGGGGCGCAAAGGCCCCTCCCACATTGAAGCGGCGATCACAGAAAGACTACCGCAAAAGCGGTTGTCAGGCGCTCCGGCTGGGGTATCTTCCGCGCCTTATGCCAAAGCCGATTGCGCGCAGCAAAACCCGAAAATCCGTCTCGAAGCGATTCAAGATCACCGGGACGGGAAAAGTGATGCGGCAACATGCCTCCCGGAGACACCTCCTTTCTTCAAAGAGCGCCAAGCGCAAACGCCACATGGCGAAGTCCGCCGAAGTCCATCATACCGACACGGCCCGGATCAAGATGAACATGCCGTTCGCTTAACGGCGGCGCGCTTCCCCTGTTTGTCATCCCGAGCGAAGCGAAGCGCAGTCGAGGGACCCCGAAGTGGTGCCAGGAAGCTTCCAATTGCAGTAAACGGGATCCTTCGACTTCGCTGCGCTTCGCTCAGGATGACTCTGTTGCAATTGGAGGACGAGAGCGCGGGACCGTGGCCAATGAAAAGCTAATTGCGTGAGGCATTTCCTGGCTGGGCCTCGCTGTCGGCTCGACGGAGTTTCGCCCTGCCAAAGAGTGTTGCCTCGCTCAAGGTGAAATGCTGATTGCGCGAGGGCGATCTTTCGCGAACAGTTTGTTTCCGTCAGGGGCTATGGACTGAGGACTTACGAACCCCGCCAGAGCAGGAATGCAGCAACGGTAGTCTGATCCTCCTTGCCGTAGTTCTCTGGCGGACTTTTTTTTGAATTGTAGGGCGTTTCTGTGAAACGCCATCGCTTGCCAATCCGGGCGGCGTCTGACACAGACGCCCTACAAATTCGCCAATGAAATTGCTCAAGGTCAAAACCACGCGATTCACCATTATCGTTGAGAAATGCGGGCGGCCCGAGGTTTACATTTTGTGGCAGAAACCGAAAACGGACCGGCGTTTCCAATCGCTCCTGAAAAACAATCGCATCATGACGGTGCGAACGACAGAAAGTGGCACTGACTTTGGCGAAGTCGGATTTTACCAGAAACAAGGGGCAAGGCATTTGGCCTTTCCGAAATCGTTAAAGCGATTCGAGGGCCACCGAATCGTGGGCATCGATTGGGGACTCGTGCAATCTTGAAGGTGTGAACGCGCGCATCATCGACGACGAACGGCTCGCCGCCGTGGCACTGACTGCGGGCGACCTTTCACGCTACTCCCGACAGCTCCTCTTACCGGAAGTAAATGCCGAGGGACAACGCCGGATCAAAGCCGCGCGGATTTTATGCATCGGCGCGGGCGGGCTCGGCTCGCCGGCGTCTCTTTATCTCGCGGCGGCGGGGATCGGAACGCTGGGATTGGTCGATGCCGATCGCGTCGATGCTTCGAACCTGCAACGGCAGATTCTTTACGCGAGCGGCGACGTGGGAAAGCTGAAGGTCGAAAAAGCGCGGTCGCGTTTGCAGGAACTGAATGCCGATGTCGAAATCGTGTCGCACAACGCGCGACTGACCAGCGCGAACGCGACGGAGATCATCGCGCCCTACGACGTGGTGATCGACGGCTCGGATAATTTTCCGACGCGCTACCTCTCGAATGACGTGTGCGTTTTCGCGCGCAAACCAAACATTTACGGCTCGGTTTTCCGTTTCGAAGGACAAGCGAGCGTATTCGCTCCGCATCTCGGTGGGCCCTGTTACCGCTGCCTGTTTCCCGAACCGCCCCCACCGGGCGCGGCGCCGAGCTGCGCGGAAGCCGGCGTGCTCGGCGTGTTGCCCGGGATCATCGGGCTTATCCAGGCAACGGAAGCGCTGAAGCTGATCGTCGGCGCCGGGGAAACGCTGGCCGGCCGTCTCCTCCACTTCGATGCGCTGAAAATGAAATTTCGCGAGTTCAATCTTCGCCGCGACCCGGCCTGTCCGGTCTGCGGCGATGCGCCGAGTATTTTTGAGCCGATCGACTACGAACAATTCTGCGCCGGGCCGCCGGCGGCGGATTGGTTCGCGGCGCCCGATGGCTTGCCCTCCATTTCCGCGCGGGAATTGAAGCAAAAGATGGATGGAGGCGAAGCGCTCGTGCTCGTTGACGTGCGGGAACGGTATGAATATGAGATCGCCCGGATCGACGGGGCGCGTTTGATTCCGCTGGGAGAATTGGAATCGCAGATGAACGAACTGCCGCACAACGGGATCCTGGTGTGCCAGTGCCACAGCGGCGTTCGGAGCGAACACGCCGCCCGGCTACTTCAGGAAGCTGGGTTCGAGAACGTCTATAATCTCGAGGGTGGAATCGACGCCTGGTCGATCGAAGTCGATCCAGCCGTGCCGCGATATTAGATGGAGCCGGCACGCCCTCGTGCCGGCGGGATAAGGTCACCGGACTCCTTTACGGCCTGAGGGCAGGCCGTCTCCATTATTATTAGACTAGCGCGCTTCTTTGATGGCCTGAGCCAGCATTTCCCCACTGGGAACATCGTTCCAGCGCCGGACGAGGCGGCCGCGCCCGTCGAAAACGAAAACGGCGAACTCCGAGGAGATCGGCGAGATGCCGAGTTGCGAGACGGCCTTGCCGTCAAAATCGGCGATCACAAAAATATCATTTCTCGCGTCGCGATTAATATGGCGTTCGGCATACTTCTTCTGCACTTCCTTCGCTTCCAGGTCGAGCCGGTGCCGGATCACGGCGGAAACCATTCCGCGCAAAGGCAGCAGGATATTCTGTTGAAAGTTGACGAGCGTGATGAGCCGGACTTTCGGGTCGCCGAAGGAAATTTTGGAAACACGGTCCCCGACGCTTTCGGCTTTGGCCTCATCCCGACGGTTGACTACGGAAATGATCGTGACGTGACCGTCCGCGAGGGAAAAATCGCGCCGATCAACGTCGGTGAAGGTGAGCGGATAATTACTTCCGACGCGCAACTCGGCTGCCTGCGCGATCGCGGCGGCCAGCGCGACCAGGAAAAAATATTGCGGCCTGGCGAAGAACGCGCGTAAGGAAACACGATGCGCCGCTCTGGGACCCGGATGATTCATACAGCAGATAGCACGTTCCTACTGAAATTCGCTACTGGTCTGGCTCTCGGCCTTGCGCTCAGCTGCGGAAGCTGCGACCGCATGATCACGCCGCGGAGCGCCCAGATCATCAAGGACGCCGAGAACAAGACGGCGGACGGCAATTTTCTGCGAGCGATCACGCTTTACGAAAGCGCGCTCGACGATTCGCCCCGCGCGGCCGACGTCCACTACCGCCTCGCGCTGCTCTACGACGACAAGATGCACGATCCGCTCCACGCCCTCCATCACTTCAAACGCTACCTGACGCTCGCGCCCTCCGGCCCGCACGCGAATGAGGTAAAGAATTTTATGAAAAAGGACGAACTCGAGCTGGGAACGAGTTTATCAGGCGACTCGGTGGTGAGCCGGGCGGAGGCGGCGCGTCTAAAAAACGAGAACCTCACGTTGCGCAAGGAAGTCGAGGACCTGCGGGCACATCGCCCGAGCGATAAGAACCAGGCGGACACGAAAACGGCGGGGACTGACAAAAAATCGGGATCCACGCCACATACCTACGTCGTGCGGGATGGCGATACCCTCGCGTCGATTTCGAGAAAATTTTACAAGTCCTCGGGACGCTGGAAAAAGATCCGCGACGCCAACAAGAACGTTATCGACGATCCGGCAAAGTTAAAACCCGGGATGACGCTCGTGATTCCGTGATTCGAGATTCGTGAATCGTGAAAAGCTCAGAAAGCCTCGATGTAACGATTCAACGATGTAACGCTTCAACGAATACGTCCCGCATGACCACCATCACCCACATAGCGCCCGATATTGGCTTGTTGCCGACCAGTTTTGTGAACGTCTATTTTATCGGACGACCAGGCGGTGCTTGGGTGCTGGTCGATACCGGGTTGCCAGGCCGGACGAAACAAATTCTGGAAGCCGCCGAAGCGCGGTTCGGCGCGGGAGTGCCACCGGAAGCAATCGTACTTACTCACGGACATTTCGATCATGCCAGCTCGGCCTTGCCGCTCGCCGAATATTGGGACGTCCCCGTCTACGCGCACCGTTTGGAAATGCCTTATCTCACCGGTCGATCTGCCTACCCCCCACCCGATCCGACGATCGGCGGGGCGATGGCGTTTCTTTCCCGCTTCGTGCCCTTTGGAGCGCGCGATCTGACCGGGCGCATCCGCCAGTTGCAGCCGAACGAAGTGCCGGGCGCCGCGGGTTGGGAATGGATCGCCACTCCCGGGCATTCGCCGGGTCATATCTCGCTCTTCCGTCCTTCGGATCGCGTCCTTCTTGCGGGGGACGCGTTTGCGACCATGAACATGGATTCATGGAGCGGTCTGGTGACGGGAAGAAAGACCCTGGCTCGCGCCGGAGCGCCCTTCAATACCGACTGGGAAGCGACGCGATTGTCCGTCAAAGAGTTGGCAAAACTGCGGCCGAACGTGGTTGGGTGTGGACATGGAATTCCGCGCTCCGATTCCGATTTGCCAGCGCGGCTGGAGCGCTTCGCCGACGGTTTTCGCGCGCCGCGGCACGGCCGTTATGTGCGTCGGCCTGCGAAGACGGATGAAAACGGAGTCATCTCACTGCCACCGGCGCCATTCGATCCCGTTCCGTTCGCAACCGTCGGAGCACTGATCCTCGCCGGCGTCGCCCTCGGCGCCGGATATCTCGACGAGCAGAGAAGGAAGTAGTCGTTGCGACTCAGGTCTTCTGTAGCCGCTTCGCTATGGGAGGCGCAGCCCTCCGTGGACCGCCCACTCTCACGTCGCCCAGACGGCGACGGATACAGGAAGAGGGGGACTGACTAATTCGTCGCCGGTGGCGTGGTCGTGCCAGCGAATACGATCCGCATCCCGCGATCAACGCGCCGATCGCAATCTAAAAAAAAATCTTCTGTAGCCGCTTCGCTGTGCGAAGCGCAGCCCTCCGTGGACCGCCCCTCTCACGTCGCCCACAGGGCGACGGCTACAGGAAGAATGGGCGGCTGCTCCAGAAGAAACCTATGGCCCACCGGGCGGACCAAAGGCGGGCGGGGCAACTCCAAGATGCGTGCTCGCTCCCGATGCCGGCGCCGGGCCGCCCCCTGAAAGAATGAACATTCCGGTGGTCGAATTATTTCCGCCGTTGAAATTCGAATAGTTCGCCCCCCTCGGATCCAGGACGTAAACATCGGCAGGTTTTCCACCACCGATCGTCACGATGACGTTGTTCTGAACCGTCACGGTATTTCCGGCGATAGTCTTCACACTGTTCCCATTCAGGGTGACGTTGCTGACGAAGTTGACGGCGCCGTTGGCCCCGACCGCGTAAAGTTTCAAAACCGTATCAGCGCTGATCACGCCGCCGCCAATGGTAAGAACACCATTGTCACCCAGCGCGCCGACTTTGACGATGTCGGCCAGAATATTTGAATTCGCCAGGCTGATGGTGCCGTTGAGGCCCGTGTGGCGGATGTCGATCGAGCCGCGGTCTGCCCGGATCGAATCGGGCGCCACTCCGCCGGGGCTGGGAGCAGCGCCCGTAGCCGTTATTGCGCTGTTCGCTCCCGTGGCGAGGATCGTGATTTTTCCCCCGGGCCCTGGCGCCGCCGCATCGAGCAGGGAGAGAAGCTGGCCTGTGCTGCTGACATTAATCGCGACGCCGGCGGCGGAATTACTCTGCAAATTGATATTCCCGCCCGATTGGCTTCTCCGCAGCGGCGCCGCCGCCGCGCCCGCGGCATCCGCAGAGGAAACCGTGATGGCGGAATTCACGGTGATCGGCCCCCCGGTCGAATTCAAATTCACGGTCCCGCCAGACCCGCTCGGCGCCGCGCCACTCGGAACCAGCCCGCTCGTCGCCTGGATAGGTAACCCTACCGTAATGGCGCCGGTAGTGTTGACGGTGAATGTTCCACCGCTGCCTCCCGGAATGGCGTTATTGGAGCTGCTTCCACCGTTGAACGTGACGGCACGCTGAATGTTGTCGGCCGCCGTAGATCCAAACGTCAGGGATGGCACATTGATAGTGAGCTGACCGCCATCAAACGGACCGAAGCCAGCCGGCGTCCCGAAATCGGGTCCGTTGAAGTTGATGCCGCCCGTCGAGGTCAGCGCGTTCGTGGTAATCGTATGCAGCACAGGCACGGTAACCTCGTTCGGAATGGTGAAGCGCGTGATGCCGCCGTTGCCCACACTGATCGAAGGGGCGTTCACGTTCGTGCCCGATAACTGACCGGCCGTAAGGGTACCCGTGCTGGTGAGCGTTCCCCAAACATCGATCCGGCCGGTGACAGCCAGCTTGCCGTTGATTTGCAGCGTCACCGTTCCTCCCGCGCCGCCAATTTTGCCATCGGAGTTATCGACGAAAGCGTTCAGGTCGTTGCCGATATTTGCGTCCGCCAGCGTGACCTTGATGATCGCGTCCGATCCAATCGTTCCCCCCGTCGTGCCCAACTGGCTGTTGAGAATCTCGAAGTCCGCGTCGTTCGCCGTCGTCAGCGTCCCGTTTACGGTGAACGTCAGGCCCGCGCCCGTGCCAATGAAGCCGTTCAAGCGGTTGTCGATCTGCGCGTTCACAGAATTCGCGGTCAGTGCGCCACCGATGGTGGAACTGATGTTTCCGCCGGTCTGGATTCTGCCCGCGGAATTGTTCACGACGAGATTGAGCAAGCCAGCCGCACGCGTGGTAAGACCGCCGTTCAGAGCCAGGGTAATATTTCCGCCGGTACCGATGATGCCTGGCGCAGAATTATTCACCTGGAGATTCAGCCCTGCATCGACACCCGTGACCGTGTAAGATCCCGCGCCGGTCAGAAAAATCGAACCTCCGTTGCCGAGCGTCCGGCCGGCGCCGATGACCACGGTGCCGAATAAATCCGCCACGGTGATCGCACCGGCTGAAGTGAGCGTGATATTGCTGCCGCTCCCCTGGTCTCCCGTTCCCGGACCCGTCTCCAGCATCCAGATGCCGCCGCCCGTCATGGTCCCACCCGACTGGACCACGATGTTCCCTCCACTCGTCAGGCCGCTGCCGTCTGTGCGGAGGGTGAAGCCCGCAGCCGCCTGCAAATTCCGCCCGGCGTTCACCGTGAGATTGAGTCCGGTCGTGATCCCGCCGTTGAATCGCTCGATGTCCGCCCCGCCCGTGATCGAGAGATCGTTACCGGCCTGGAAGATTACATTGCCGGAAGAGGCTGTCGCCGTCGCGGTAAGCGTTCCGCCGTTCGACGTCAGGTTTCCGTTCGCAAGCAATGAGAGGGTGACCGCGAACACGTTAACTGGGGTGGTCGTCCCGACAGTGAGATCGCCACGCGACGAAGCCAGCAGCGTTTCGCTCGTAATCGTGCCGCCGTTGAGGGTGATTTGCGCACTGCCGACGGATGCCGCCGCGGTGTGCTGGATCGTGATCGTGCCGCGATCGGCCTCGATCGCCGCACCGTTGTCGATAATATCGCCGCCGGCAGAGCTGATAATGATCTGGCCGGCCGGCCCCGGAGCAGCGCCGTTCAATAACGAAAACAGCTGAGCACCGGCCCCGAGAGTGATAGCGCTGCCAGTCGTTAGGCCGCTATTCAGTGAGAGAATTCCGCCGGCCGCGCTCCGCCGAAGAGGTGGCGGAGGAGCCTGGCCGTTCGGATCGTTCGAAGAAACCAGGATGCTCGAGTTCACATTCACCGGTCCGGCAGTCGAGGTGAACGAGACGGTGCCCCCGGTTCCGCCGAAAGCCACCCCCGTCGGGTTAAGGCCGGTCGTCGCCTGGATCGGTGCGTTCGCCGTGATTGCTCCGCTCGTAGTAATGGTGAGGTTGCCGCCCGAACCTCCGACGCTGTTCGTGGGAACGCCGCTGGCGCCATTGAAATTGGCCGATGCAATGTTAGCCGCGTCGAAGGTGATCGTGTTCGCGAAGATCGAGAGCATGCCGCCATCTTTTCCGTCGCCTGCCGCCACAAAATTATCGCCGCTAAAATCAATGCCACCGGCCGAAACAATCGAAGAAACGGTCAGGGAATGAAGGAGGTTTGCCGGATTAGCTGGAATAAATGGGGTGATACCACCGCCGCCCGCGCGTAATACCCCCGGCGTCGTCACATTGAGCAACGTGATCTGATTGGCAGAAATGTCGCCGCCGGCTGCCGCGGTCGGGGCGCGAAAAGTTCCGCCCACGTTGATCGTCGTCCCGGCGGCCGCGGAGGTCGCCGCGGTGAAATCACCCGTCGTGCGAATGCTCGTCCCTGCAGTCACGATATTCGCATCGATCTTTCCGCTCACATCGATAAATGTTCCAGCGGTTACCTGACCCGTAGAAATCAAGTCTGCGCCGGTCGTTATACTTTGCCCGGCCAAAACGGTCGGAGCGTTCAAGGTTCCGCCGACATTAACCAGAGTGCCTGCAGTCACCCGGACCGCGCCAACACTGGAGTTGGCTCGAATCGCACCAGCGGCCACCAAATTCCTCGCGCCTTGCGCGCCAAAGAGGTTGATGTCGGCTGCGGAAGTTATGTTCATCGAACCGCCATTGAACGCAACGGTCGAAGCCTGGAATCCACCCGCCCCTGCGGTGAAATTCGCGAACCCCGTCGCGCTGAAATTAATCGGCGTTGGATTATTCCCGAGAAAATTAATTGTTTGCCCAGTCACCGACACGAGATCAGCGTTGCTAAACACTGTTTGGTCGCCGCGCGCGTCGATGTTCACGGCGTTGCCCGCATTCAAGGTCACGGTGCCGCCGGTCGCTCCGCCGACGGCAAATTGACTGAGGGTGAAGTTAACATTTCCCTGCGCACTAATATTGATCGTCGGCGCATTGACAGTGCCCGTGCCGGCGAGAAAATCGCTCCCGGTAATGACGCGAAAATTTATTACGTTTTCAGCACCGTTCACCTGGACCGAGCCTTCGGCGTCGAGGAACAAATCGCGCACGCCGGAGACCGGCGAAGAAAGATTGATGTTTGAGCCGGCGCCGCGCGCATAAAAGAAAAGCGTCGGAATATTCTGAAACGAAATCTCTGGTCCGAGAATGATCGAGCCGTTTTGAGTCGCAAGAAGCAGGTTGTTGATGCCGGCGAACGTCAGTGCGCCGCCGGGTGTACCGGAGGTGATTCCATCCACCCCGATCAGCTCAAGAAAACTCGCGCCCCCGTTCGCCGTCGAAATCGCAGGATCGCCCGCAAGCACGAGCGACTGAAACTTGAAGGCGGCGACAGGGACGCCTGCGCCACTGTAGAACGTGTCGAAGCCGCTTGAAGTATCAAACGGCCGCGTGGCATCGAACGACCAGATCGAGAAATTCCCATCCGCGCCGGGACCGCGATAGATTTTTCCGAAATCAGTTCGTGCCGGATTAGCAATCGCCGGATCGGTTCGGATGGTGCTCGCCGCGGTGACACGGTAACCAGTCGAGTTTGCAATCACGGGCGGCCGCCCGATTTTGCTCGGAGTTGGGGCCGGTGTCGCGGTGACCACGGTTTTCAGATCGATCGTGTCGAGCGATTGTGGGTCGGTCAGCGTGACCAGCGTGCCGCGCCCGAAGATCACCAGGTTCGTATCGATCAATTCGCCGGTCGATTTTTTCTCCAGCTGCGTTTGCTGCACGTCGGTCATGAGCGGTTCGCTTCCGAGCGGCCGGTATCCTTGAATAAAAAGTGAGGTCTTCATGAGCCTCTCCAAATCAAAGTCGACCGGTTCGGAAAGTCGTCTTGCATTCGGATTGAGGATCATCATCTGGCCGGCAGTCATGAGCACCGACTCGCCCAGGATACCCTTCAGGTAGAGACGCATCGTGCCTTCGAGAACGAGATACTTGGCGTACGATCTGGGATGATATTCCACGATGACCGTCGTGCCCGTGATGGCCGCCGTGACGGCAGCGGTCTGGACCTTCGCGCCGCCGGATCCCTTCGGAACCCGGAGCAGGATCGCGCCATTACCCAGATCGACTGTCCGGGTGCCGTCATTAAAACTGAAAATCGTGTTGGCGCCGAGACGCGCGATCGTGAGATCGGAAAACGTCAGTTCCGCGCGCGAATCGACCCCGGTGCGGACGGCGGTGTCGCCCCGGACATTATCACTGAGCGTGGCCGGCCGCGGCTCGGCCTGGCCGGCGAGAAGTTTCACATCCTTCACCACCTGCGTAACGCGCGCTTCCTTCAACACACTTTTGCTGGCCTGCGCGTTCGCGGAAACAACACTCAAAGCGAACCCACTCAGGACCACCGCCGCGAATATCAAGAGTCGTTTCATTCCGGTTAGAATTTGAAGGTCAACGAAAGCGCGCCGCCGATATTCGCCACGCTGTAATCGAACACGCTCTGGTTCGACTGGCTCCACGCGAGAGTGCTGGCCGCGCCGGCTGAAAAATATTTCGTGATCCGGTAGTTCGCGGTCAGGGCCAAAACTTCACTCACATCCGTCCGATCGATGTTGCGATAATCGCGCACAAAGATCCGGCCCACGGCGCCGAGCGTGAGCGAGCGTGTGACATTCACCGCGTAACCAGCGTAGACATCGAATTCGTCGCGGCGCGGCGGAGAGGGATTGGCGTGCAGACTCACGTTGGTATCCACGCCTAACGAGAACTGCTGTGCGCGCCCGATGCGGAAGGGCAATTCCGCGCTGAAGAAGATCGAGTGGTTGTCGAAGAAGCTGTTGAAGCTGTTTGAAAACGTAAGCCGATTGTAATCGTATTCCGCGCGCAGCATCAGGTTGTGCACCTTGGGCAGAATGTAGAAAAGACCGGCCGTAAAATCGAAGCTGCCGAAATCGAGCGCGCTGTACTTATTATAGTAAAACTCCTGGCGCTGGACGCTGAACGAGCCGAAGAGCGTACTGGTAAAACGCGGCGCATAGGTCACCCCGGCCGCCGGCGCGATGAGCACGTCACCTTTCTCCCCGTTGCGAGCGAGGGCCACGTTCGACGTATAATAAAACGGCGTCGCCACCGAGGCGGTAAACGGTTCGTAACGCTCGACCCGTTTCAGGATCTCCTGCTCGCCGATGTCGGCGTCATTCGGGCTTTCGGCGGCCCGCCCGTTGTCCACGCCGTTTTCCTCCGAATAGGAATCGCTCGTTGAGGGCGGGGCGGTGCGAAGAAGCTGGGCCCGATCCTGGACGGAAACCTGTTGCGCCTCGAGCAGGCTAATGGACGCCAACCCGGCTACCGTCGCCAGCAGGCCGGCCGCGAGACGGAAACGAAATCCAACAAAATGAAGAGCGCCGGGCATCGGGAGCGTCTAGTTGTGACGCTCCCGATTCCACGCGTCAAGCCTGTAAACCGGGGAGTTGGAACGCAGGACGCTCAATGCCTGTCATCCCGAGCCGCGCAGACGGCGAGGGACCTCGCAGTTGCAAATTCGGCTGCCACTAAACATTCCCGCGCACACTGACGCGACGCGCTTGTTGGTTCGCGGAAGCGATTGAGCGCTCGAATGGTCCCTCCCTTCGCTTCGCTCAGGGCAGGCTCGCGCTTCGCCAGTCTCGGGATGACCACCCGAACTGAAAACGTGCTACAACTCCAGGAGACTCCGTTGCCACGGGACCAGCAACGCATCGGTCCGGCTTCCATCTGCGGCGACCGCATCCAGCGCGCCCCGCGGCGCGATCAACGATGGATCGAGCCCATGGACGTTAGCCACCGCATCGCGGCGCCGGCGCAATTCTTCAGCCGCTCGCTCCATTTCCCGGGTTGGCCGTGTTCCCCGCCGCTTCGGGCGCACCGGCAATTCGGATTCCGGCAAGTGGAGTCCGCGTTCCGCCGCCTCGCGAAAACCCTGCCGACGCCGCGCGGAAAAATGCCGGTGATCGGGATTGCCGCCGGCCGCAAACTCCTCCGCCGCTCGCAACAGGAGGTGATTTTGCAAAATGTGGAACGACGGCCTATCGGCCGCTTGCGCTTCCCGGTCCCGCCACTGCCAGAGTTCGCGCAGAACCGCGCAGGCGCGTCCGCCCAGTTTTCCCGAGCCGGCAATTCGCCACACTTCCTCGTCGTCCTTCGTGCGCTGAACGGCCGCTTGCTCGAGGCCACGCTCACAGGACTGGCGAAACCACTCGAGCCGCCCGCGCTCGCGCAGGTCCGTCTCCAGTTTTTCCGCCAGCGGCAAAAGGTAACGCGTGTCGTTGATCGCGTATTCCGCCATGTGCCTGGGCAATGGGCGCTGCGCCCAGTTCGCTTTTTGCGAACCTTTCGGCAGCGTCACTCCGAAAAACTGCTCGACCAACGCCGCCAGGCTGAACGACCGAATGCCCAGGAGCCGGGCCGCGATCACCGTGTCGAAAATCCGCGTTGCGACAAAACCAAGGCTGCGGCGGAGCAGGCGCAAATCAAAGTCGGCTCCCTGGAGGACGATCTCTTTTCGCGCCAGCGCCTCGGACAGCGGCGCCAGATCGAAGTTAGCGAGTGGATCGACCAGGCAATCGTAGCCCGGGACACTCAGTTGAATGAGGCAAAGCTTTTCAAAATAACAATGCAGGCTGTCCGCTTCCGTATCGACGGCGATACGATCGACGGTCTCCAGTTTCGGAAGGAGTTCGGCCAGTTGGGAGTCAGTCTGAATCATCGGGTAAACAGCAAGCTCCAAGCACCAAGCTCCAGAGAAGCTCCAAGCATCAAGCTCCAAAAAGGCTCCAGGTCTAACGTCAAAACGCGCGGTGATTGTTCCATGTTTGATGTTTGGAATTTCTCTGGAGCTTGGATGTTGGAATTTGGAGCTTTGACGTTCATCTCAGTCCGCTGAGCAGTAGTTCGGCGTTGGTCTTCGTCGCGTTCAGATTATCGATCAGTTTCTCCATCGCCTCGATCGGCGGCAGCGCAGCCATCGCTTTGCGCAGCAACTGGACGCGTTCCCATTCCTCGGGGTGGTAGAGTAACTCTTCGCGGCGGGTGGCCGACATAAGACAATGGATCGCGGGGTAGAGCCGCTTCTCCACCAGCGCCCGGTCGAGATGCAACTCCATGTTCCCCGTCCCCTTGAACTCCTCGAAAATCACCTGGTCCATCTTGCTGCCGGTATCCACCAGAGCAGTCGCCAGGATGGTGAGGCTGCCGCCTTCTTCGCAATTGCGCGCCGCGCCGAAGAATTTCTTCGGCTTCAGGAGCGCCTTCGCCTCCACCCCACCCGACATCGTCCGGCCTTTGCCTGGCTGAAGCGAATTGTAGCCGCGCGCCAGCCGCGTGATGCTGTCGAGCAACACGACAACGTCTTTGCCTTGTTCGACCAGGCGCTTCGCCCGTTCGAGCACGAGCTCGGCCACTTCCACGTGTCGCTTCGAATTCTCGTCGAAGGTTGAATTGTAAACGTCGCAATCGACTTCGCGCTGGAGATCGGTCACCTCTTCGGGCCGTTCGTCCACCAGCAGAATGATCAGGATGATCTCCGGATGATTCACCCGGATCGCCTTCGCAATTTCCTTCAGCAGGATTGTCTTGCCCACCCGGGGCGCCGCCACGATCAGGCCGCGTTGCCCGCGCCCGAGCGGTGTCAGCAAATCGACGGCGCGCGCGCTGATCGAATTCGTCGTCGAATTCTCCAGCAAGATTCGCCCTTCCGGGAAAAGCGGCGTCAGGTTGTCGAACGCGGTCGGGGCCGACCATTCTTCGACCGGAAAGCCTTCAATCGCCAGGATTTCATCCAGCATGATCAATTTTTCGCGGTCGCGCGGCAGCCGCAACGTCCCGTGGATCTTTTGCGCCGGCTGGAGTTTGAATTGTTGGATAAAGGCGCGGGGCACTCCGACGTCTTCCGGCACCGAGAGGAAATTCAAGCGGGGCCACCGCAGCACGCCGAACGCGTCCGCAACCGGATCGAAAAAACCGGTGGTCGTGACCGGAATTTTTCGTCCGAGAGCCGCGCGGACAAGATCAAGAATCAGGTGATGACGCAGGCGTCCCGGATAAACCCGAAGATCAAATTCACGGCAGAGTTTTTCGACCTCGTCCGGCTCGAGCGCCTGGAGCTCGTTCACGTCTAGCGATGCCGGCAAATTTAGCGGCGACTCTTCTGTAGCGGCGGCCGTGTCGGCCGCAGGTGTAGCGTCCGCTGTCTCAGCGGACCTTTCTTCATCCCGCGTTGTTTCGCTTTCGTTCATCTAAAATTAATTGGAGGGACGCCCGCTGTGGCGTCCCAAAATTTGTGGGACGGAACAGAGCCCATCCCTCCGGCAGGGACCTCTTCCACATGTGCCGCCTGCGGCGTTGTTTCGCTTTCGTTCATCTAAAATTAATTGGAGGCACGCCCGCCGTGGCGTCCCAAAATTTGTGGGACGGGACAGAGCCCGTCCCTCCAGCGCTCAAATCATCCAGCCCTTTCCCAAAACTTTACCAATAACCGCGCCTGTTCCTTTAACACCTCGCGCCCGCCGTTGTTCCATACCAAATGATCGGCCCGGCCGATCTTCTCCGTCAGCGGCATCTGCGCATCGATCATTGATTGCGCCTCCGCTCGACCGAGACCCGTGCGCGCCATAAGCCGCTCGAGCTGGAGCCGGGGCGAACAGGCCACGACCACAACCTTGTCGCACAGGGTTTCACCGCCGGTTTCATAGAGAAGTGGGATATCAGCAAAAAAAAGCTCCGTGGAGTTGCGATGGCCTTCGGCTTCGAGGCTCCACTGACGGCGGATGCGCGGATGCAGGATTTGCTCCAGCGCGCGTTTCTTTTCCGCGTCGGCGAACACTATGGTGCGAATTGCCTCCCGATTCAAGTCCCCGCTCGAATAAACCGACTCACCGAATTCCTTTTCAATAAGTCCCCTCACCTCCGGGTCCCGATCCGCCAGCTCCCGCGCCGCGACATCCGCATCAAAAAAAATCGCACTGGCAGGGACGCCGCGTTCGCCTCCGGACGAACTCGCCGTGGCGAGCTGCGGCGTCCGCTCCGCGAAAATCTCGCGGAGACATTCCGTGAAGCTGGTCTTCCCCGTGGAAATTCCGCCTGTGATCCCGATCGCTGCCATAATCTTAGGTAGGGACGCGTTTCCGACGCGTCCGACTTATCTCTGATACGCCGCCGACAGTTGAGCACGAAACTCGACGAGTGAAAAAGAAAAGCGACGCAAATGCACCTGACATCTCCCGGCGACCATCATCAAGGTGCATAAGATCGCATCGGCAGCTATACTAATACTCTCCAGAACAGCCGTTCGCCTCCCGATCCCCTCCAGGACAAGAGGAGCCCGTGAGGAAACTCCAGCGAACTGCTGTTACTATTATTGCTGCCTTCCTGGCGTTGGCTACGCCCGCGTTGCCCGCGGCAACGGTCCGCGTAACGACCTGGAATCTCGAATGGTTTCCAAACGGGACGCCGAAGGAATTGCCCGCGGCGGAACAGGCGAAGCGGATCGCCGTCGCAGCGGATGTGCTGCGGCCGCTGAATCCGGACGTCATCCTCCTTTAGGAAGTTCGCGACTACGACGTCTGCGCGCGGCTGGGTGAAGCGATCCGGCCCCACACTTATCAGGTTGCTATCTGTTCGGCGTTCAAGGAGCCGTTCACGTCGGGTTTTGGCAAACAGCAGGTCGCGATCCTGGCGAAGGAACCGGCCCAGGCCGCGTGGTCGGAGCCGTGGAAATCGATGGATGGCGTCGATCCACCGCGCGGATTTGCCTTCGCCTGGTTCAAAATCGGCGGGAGCGACGTGGGGATCTACGCGGTCCACTTGAAGAGCAATCTCATCATGAAGAGCGACAAAACGGTGGAAGCGCTAAAAAATATTCGAAAACGCGAGGTGGCCATCAATCAGGTCCTCAATCATATGCGCGACATGATCGCGCCCGCGCTTCCGATGGTGAAAAGCTTTGTCGTAGGCGGCGATTTCAACACCAATCTGGATCAGCCTGATTTCGCGGCGGAGAAAACCCTGGCTACGCTAACGGCGGCGGGTTTTCGGGGTTCGACGGACGGTGCTCCGCTGCCCCAGCGCATTACGCACCCCGGGAACGGCCCCTACCCTGACGCTACCTTCGATTATCTTTTCGGGTGGAACCTGGTTCCCGCGAGAACGCTGATCACTCCTTCAAAAGCGTCGGACCATTATCCGGTGACATGTGACTTCTCGTTAGGCGGCGGCTATGCCCAAGTCGCACCCGCGCCTGCTCCAAATACGACTGCGCTCACGCCGACTCAACCGCCGGCGCCGCAATCCGGCAAATCTTTTGCGACCAGCTGATCGAAGTCTTTCGTGACATCGCCCCGCTCTCTGAGGGAGAAGGTTAGGATGAGGGTTGCCTTCGTGACACTCACCCAACCCGTACGGGTCAAGATCCCGTACGGCGAGACCGTCCTACCCCGCGGGCTGAAGCTGACCGTGTTATCGCGAAACGAACAGACGGTGACAGTGCAGTACCTCGACGGAACGCAGACGATCCCTGTCACCTCCACGGACTTGCACTGAATGGAGGGATGCCGCCGTGGCGTCCCATTATTGAGGAGGATGTCGCGTGGTAAAGGAGAGGGACGGGACAGCGCCCATCCCTCCAGTCGACGAATTTGGCTTGTGGGGCGTGAGGCGATTGAATAGAAGGGACTTGGAGAGCTACGGGACAACCGTGAAATATCGAGGGCTATTCTTTTTCGTCGGTGGCGCCCTTTTCTCTTACCTAAGTCTGCTCACGACTCAGGCAGCCGTTTTTAACATTGCCAACGGCGACGTGGCGGGATTGATCGCGGCGATCAATACAGCGAATACGAATAGCCAGAGCGACGTCATCAACCTGGCAACGAACGGGACTTACACGTTAACCGCCGCCGATAACCAATCGAACGGCGGGAACGGCCTGCCGATTGTCGTTAACGATACCCTCGGGCCCGACCTGACGATTCATGGCAATGGCGCAACGATCCAGCGCAGTGCGAGCGCGCCCAGTTTTCGTTTCCTTCAAGTCAACGGCGCCGTCTCTGTCGACAACATAACTTTCAAGGGCGGCGGTAGCTCTGAACTCGGCGGCGCCATTCGCGTTTCGGCGACGCTGAACACGAGCCTGTCAGTCACCAATTGCACCTTCTCGTCCAATCAGGCCAGCCTCGGCGGCGGAGCCATCGTCAACGTGCAAAGCGCGAACGTCTTCATCAGCAATTGCGTCTTCTCTCAGAATATCGCCGGTAATCCGACCGGCAATAACTTCGGGGATGAGCCGGGTGGCGCCATTCTAAATCAGGCGAGCGGCGCGATGACTATTACGGGCTGCACCATCAGCAGTAACGGCGCGCTCGGGACCAAGGGAGGTGGCGGAGTCGCCAATTTTGCCGCAGGCACCGTCAACGTGACAAGCTGCACGCTCGACCACAATGTTGCCGGCGGGATCCCGCAAGGCGCCGGGTTCAATGCCGCTGCAGGCGGTGGGATCGTGAACCATAGCGGCGGAACAGTTACTGTCACCGGCAGCACGCTTACCGCGAATTCGGCTAGCAGTGGAGGCGGCGTGGCTAACGTTTCAGGAACGTTCAATGCCACTAACTCGATCTTTTCGGCCAACACGGCATCCGTTCAGGGCACCGGCACATCCGATGGCACGGGGGGTGGAATCTATCACGGAGCCGGGACGATGACGGTCACGGATTGCACGATCACCGGTAACATGGTCTCGGGACTTTTCGGTGGCTCAAGCGCGGGCTCCGGCTTTGGAGGCGGCATCTTCAACTCGGGCCCATTAACGATCAGCGGGAGTACTGTATCCGGTAATTCAGCCCAGGGCGGTGAGGCCATGAATGGAACCGCCGGTGCGGCTTTCGGCGGCGGGGTGTATGGCTCGGGTTCGTTAACGGCCGGGAACTGCACCATCGCGGGGAATGCGGTGCAGGGCGGGCGGGGCTTTAGTGGAAACGTGGGCGGCGCGGCTGCCGGCGGCGGCATCTACTTCGCCGGCAACGTAACTTATACCGTTGCGAGCACGACCATCGCGCTAAATTCTGCGACCGGAGGAGGCGGATTTCCCGCGGCCGCCGGGTTGGGCGGCGGAGTCTTCGCGACTAATGGCAGCACGGTTAACGTCAAGAGTACCATTATTGCCAACAATTCGGGCCAATCTCCGGATGTCGATGGCACTTACGCTTCCCAGGGCTTCAACTTAATTAGTAAGACCGATGGCAGCACCGGCTTTAGTGCCCCGACCGATCTGGTCGGGAACAACAATGCCCCGCTTGACCCCAAGCTCGATCCAAATGGATTGCAAAATAATGGCGGCTCTACTCTCACGATAGCGCTTCTCCCCGGCAGCCCGGCGATTGATCACGGCAACAGTAACACCTCCACCGGCACGCCTGCTACCGATCAACGCGACGCCGGTTTCCCGCGGATCTTCGACAATCCAAATGTCGTGAATGCTGTCGGCGGCGACGGCAGCGACATAGGCGCCTTCGAAGTGCAGGCTCCGGCTCCCACTCCTACCCCTACACCTACACCTACACCTACCCCCACAGCTACTCCTACACCTACACCTGCTCCTACGCCGGGCAGCCTCGGTAACATTTCGACGCGGCTCGAGGTGGGCACGGGGAACAATGTGTTGTTCGCCGGCTTTATCATTCAGGGGAACGCGTCCAAGACTGTCCTCATCCGTTCCGCGGGTCCTTCCCTGACTTCATTTGGTGTGCCCGGCGCGTTGGGCAATCCGCAGCTGGAACTCCACGATGCCAACAACATCATCGGGACCAACGACAATTGGCAAACCACGCAGCTCGGAGGAGTGATTACGTCCGATCAAGTCGCAGCGATTCAGAACAGCGGAGTAGCGCCAGCCGATCCGGCGGAGCCGGCGATCATCGCGACGCTCGCGGCGGGGCAATATACCGCAATCGTGCAGGGAGTGGGCGGCACCCAAGGCGTAGCGACCGTGGAAGTATATGACTTAAGCCCGAACAATGGAGCGACCCTGGCGAACATTAGCACGCGGGGATTTATCCAGACAGGAGACAACGTCATGATCGGTGGCTTCATCATTGTCGGACAGTCCGCGAAAGTGCTTATCCGCGCCACGGGTCCCTCCTTGATCCAATTCGGAATCAACAACGCCCTAACCAATCCGCGACTCGACCTTCACGACGCCAATGGCACGTTAGCGGGAAACGATGATTGGCAGACGACGCAGCTGGGCGGGATTATCACTAGCGACCAGTCCGCCGCCATCCAGAATAGCGGGCTAGCCCCGAGCAACCCTGCCGAGTCCGCAATCATCGCGACCCTGGCGCCGGGAAGTTACACCGCGATCGCGCAAGGGGTGAATGGCGGGACCGGCGTAGGAGTCATTGAAGTGTTTGCGCTGCCCTAGCGAGGCCGATCAAAACTGGCCCGGCCGATCCAGCTCGCGCGGAGTCAATGGCTCCCGGTCCGCTGGAAGGCGCGGAGTTTGAGACAGGCTTGGCCGCGCCGTTGGCGGCTGGTTGGTTCTGGGGAGACATGGACGGTCGCTCTTAGTAGCGAGGATCCGGCATGGATGCAATACGCCTAAGGGCGTAGAGGAAAGGCCTAGTCGAGATCGGCGGTCGCAGACCGCCGCTACAGGAAGAGGATTGCGCCGTCACGAAATAAATCTCGACACGTCTCCGCGTTCCCGGTAAAAACAACGCCGATTACGTCAACCGACGTTTCAACGAAATTTCGGCCGGGGTCGAAAGAAGAGGGCTGGAGCTGCGCTGGGACAACGCCTTAACGCGATCCTGATCGCTAATCCATCCCACATTGCGCGCACGGTCCCATCCAGTTGAAGTTCGCATCGCTAACCGCGCAAGACGCTATCTATTCACCGGGCAGGGTAACACCGCTGACGCGCGCCTTGCCTGCATTAACGCCACGAGCTGCACCAACAGCGATGGCGCCACGACTGTTCTGGTCGACAACAATCCGACGGTCGACCTCGGCACCGGTTTTCCTGAGAACGTCGCCTGGGCACGCCCAATGAATGATTCGTTTCCAACCGAAACTTACTTACCCCGAAAGCAATTATGAAAATACCATTCCTTCTCGCTGCGGCTTTTCCGTCGCTCCCCGCTAAGCTTTCACTTCTCCTCGCAGTCCCGCTTCTTTTAGGTGCGGTGGCGAGTGCTCAGGGAGCCCCGTTTACATTTGACACCACCGCCAGCCTCAACACCGCCCGCAATTTTCACACGGCGACCTTGCTGCCCAACGGCAAGGTGCTGGTTGCAGGGGGAGTTGATAGCAGTGGCAATCCTTCCGTCAGCGCGGAACTGTACGATCCGGCCAGCGGGACCTGGACTGCAACGGGCAGCCTCAACACTGCCCGCTATGAGCCCACGGCGACCTTGCTGCCCAACGGCAAGGTGCTGGTTGCAGGAGGATTTGGTACCAGCAGCTATCTTACCAGCGCGGAACTGTACGACCCGGCGAGCGGGAGCTGGACTGCCACGGGCAGCCTCAACACCGCCCGCTATCAACACACGGCGACCTTGCTGCCTAACGGCAAGGTGCTGGTTGCAGGGGGGTATAATGGCAGCTATCTTACCGGCGCGGAACTGTACGATCCGGCGAGCGGGACCTGGACAGCTACAGGCAGCCTCAACACGGCTCGCTATGAACACACGGCGACCTTGCTGCCTAACGGCAAGGTGCTGGTTGCAGGGGGGTCTAATGGCAGCGCTCTTACCAGCGCGGAACTGTACGACCCGGCGAGCGGGAGCTGGACTGCCACGGCCAGCCTCAACACCGCCCGCTTTTATCACACGACGACCTTGCTGCCCAACGGCAAGGTGCTGGTTGCAGGGGGATTTCTTACCAGCGGCGCTCTTACCAGCGCGGAACTGTACGACCCGGCCAGCGGGACCTGGACTGCAACCGGCAGCCTCAACACCGGTCGCTATGAACACACGGCGACCTTGCTGCCTAACGGCAAGGTGCTGGTTGGAGGGGGAATTGATAGCAGTGTAAATCCTTCCGTCAGCGCGGAACTGTACGATCCGGCCAGCGGGACCTGGACTGCGACTGCCAGCCTCAACACCGCCCGCTATATTCACACGGCGACCTTGCTGCCCAACGGCAAGGTGCTGGTTGCAGGGGGGAAAAACAGCAGCGCTCTTACCAGCGCGGAACTGTACGACATCGGGCTCGGATTTGTCAGGCCTGGTTGGCAGCCGCAAATCACCACGGCGACTTCGCCCCTGACAACGAGCAGCAGCCTGATGCTTACCGGCTCGCGTTTCCAAGGCATCTCGCAAGCGTCCGGCGGGAATTTCCAGGATTCATCGACTAATTACCCAGTAGTCCAACTGCGCGGCATCGATAGCAACCAGGTCGCTTTTCTCCCGGTGAAATCAACAGCCGGCTGGTCCGATACCTCCTTTACGTCGACCCCGTTAAATAATTTTCCTCCCGGGCCAGCCCTGGTGACCGTCTTCACCAACGGCATTCCCAGCGATTCGAAATATGTGGTCGTAGCGGCAGCAGCGACGCATTACAACGTGAGCGCTCCGTCGACCGCGACTGCCGGCACTCCATTTAACTTCACCGTCACCGCACTGGATCAGTTTAATAACACCGCGACGAGTTACACGGGCACGGTCCAATTCAGCAGCAACGACGGTCAAGCGGTGTTGCCGGCCGGCAGCACGCTGACCAATGGAGTAGGCACGTTCAGCGCCACACTTAAGACCGCGGGTAATCAGACGATCACTGCGACTGACGGTACCATTACCGGCGCGAGTAACTCGATTGCGGTCAGCGCGGCAGCCGCCACGCATTACAGCGTGAGTACGCCATCGTCCGCAGCCGCTGGGACTGCTTTCAACTTCACCGTTACCGCACTTGACCAGTTCAACAATACGGCGACCGGATACACCGGCACGGTTCGATTCAGCAGTAGCGACGGCAGCGCGACCTTGCCGGCTAACAGCACGCTGAGCAATGGCACAGGCACCTTCAGCACCACGCTCAAGACTGCGGGCAACCAGACGATTACGGCTACCGACACGGCGAGCAGTTCCGTCACCGGCACCAGTAACTCGATTGCGGTTAGCGCGGCAGCAGCCACGCACTACAGCGTGAGCGCGCCATCGTCCGCGACCACTGGGACTGCCTTTAACTTCACCGTTACCGCACTTGACCAGTTCAATAACACGGCGACCGGATACACCGGCACGGTTCGGTTCAGTAGTAGCGACGGCAGCGCGACCTTGCCGGCTAACAGCACTCTGAGCAATGGCACAGGCACCTTCAGCGCGACTTTAAGAACAGCCGGCAACCAGACGATCACAGGCACCGACACTGTGACCAGTTCAATTAACGGAACCAGTAACTTGATTGCAGTAGCATCACCCACACCTACTCCAACACCTACTCCCACAGCGACTCCTACACCTACTCCAACACCTACCCCCACAGCGACTCCTACACCTACGCCGGGCAGCCTCGGTAACATTTCCACGCGGCTGCAAGTGGGGACTGGGAACAACGTCTTGTTCGCCGGCTTCATCATCCAGGGGAATGCGTCCAAGACAGTGCTCATCCGTTCCGCGGGGCCTTCGCTCACGTCATTTGGTGTCCCGGGCGCGTTGGGCGATCCGCAACTGGAATTGCACGATGCCAACAACCTCATTGGGACCAACGATAATTGGCAAACTACCCAGCTCGGGGGAGTGATTACGTCCGATCAAGTCGCAGCGATTCAGAACACCGGAGTGGCGCCAGCTAACCCGGCGGAGCCGGCGATCATCGCGACGCTCGCGGCGGGGCAATATACCGCAATCGTGCAGGGAGTGGGCGGCACCCAAGGCGTAGCGACCGTGGAAGTATATGACTTAAGCCCGAACAATGGAGCGACCCTGGCGAACATTAGCACGCGCGGATTTATCCAGACAGGAGATAACGTCATGATCGGCGGCTTTATTGTCGTCGGACAGTCTTCGAGAGTGCTTATCCGCGCCACCGGTCCCTCCTTAATCCCTTTCGGGATCAATAACGCTCTGGCCAACCCGCGGCTCGAGCTCCATGACGCCAATGGAACGTTAGCGATGAACGATGATTGGCAGACGACGCAACTGGGCGGGATTATCACCAGCGATCAGTCCGCTGCCATCCAGAATACTGGACTGGCTCCAGGCAACCCTGCCGAGTCAGCGATTATCGCGACTTTGGCGCCGGGAGCTTACACGGCGATCGCGCAAGGAGTGAACGGTGGGACCGGCGTGGGACTTGTCGAAGTGTTTGCGCTCCCGTAACGCGGTCGATGACTCGGTCCCCTGCCTGCCACGCCGAAGCTCGGGCGAAGGTGGGTAGTGGCGGCCGTGGCGGCCGCAGGACTGGTTCGCATTTGCACGCGGCCCACCGGCATCGCGTCGTGGAGGTTTACGCGCTGAAGTAGATCTTGGAGGGACGGGCTCCGTCCCGCCCCATTATTCTGCCTTTCAGGCAGGGACGGTTTTGCCCCGCAGCCACTGTATCCGACTTTTTGTTTGAGCCGGTTCCTGCTTTGCTTCGACGGACGGCTCGGAAACCCGTCCTCACCCTTACTTGCCTGTCGCGTCTTCGTGAGAGGGTCTAAGGCCAGATAATCCTCGACATACTTCCGCCTTCTGTGTAACCACCGACCCAGATTACGTCAATCCGACGTTTCAACCCCGAAAGCATTCGGGGTTGGCGCGCCGCTTCACGCGATCGGGAGGAATCCTGCCTATGAGAATATTCATTGTTCATCTGGTCATTCTCGGTGCCATTACCTGTTTGGCCCTCGAGGCGGCGATGGCGGCGCCGTTCACTTTCACTGCCACCGGGAGCATGGCGACGCCGCGCTACGACCACACGGTGACGTTGCTGCCCAATGCCAAGGTGCTGGTCACGGGGGGAACGACATCCAGCGGCGCTACTTTAGCGAGCTCGGAGTTGTATGATCCGGCGACCGGGAGCTGGAGCGCGACGGGGGGCATGGCGACGGGGCGCTCTGAGCACACGGCGACGTTGTTGCCCAATGGTAAAGTGCTGGTCACGGGGGGATACGACGGCACTGCTAGTTTAGCGACCGCGGAGTTGTATGATCCGGCGACCGGGAGCTGGAGCGCGACCGGGAACATGACGACGGCGCGCCATCTCCACACGGCGACGTTGTTGCCCAATGGTAAAGTGCTGGTCACGGGGGGATTCAACGGCAGTGTCAGTTTAGCGGGCGCGGAGTTGTATGATCCGGCCAGCGGGACCTGGACGGCGACCGGCGGCCTCGCCACCGGACGCTATTCGCACACGGCGACGTTGCTGCCGCCCAATGGCAATGGCAAAGTACTGGTACTGGTCACGGGGGGATCCACAGGCGGCGCTACTTTAGCGAGCTCGGAGTTGTATGATCCGCTGACCGGGAGCTGGAGCGCGACCGGGAGCATGGTGACGCCGCGCTATTTCCACACAGCGACTTTGCTGCCCAGTGGTAAAGTGCTGGTCGCGGGTGGATTCAGGGGCGCGTATTTGGCGAGCGCGGAGTTATATGATCCGGCGACCGGGATCTGGAGCGCGACGGGTGGCATGGCGGCGGCGCGCGACGAGCAAACGGCGACTTTGCTGCCCAGCGGCAAAGTGCTAGTTACCGGGGGAAGCGGCACTACTGGCGATAGTACTTTAACCAGCGCCGAGTTATATGATCCGGTGGGCGGGAATTGGAGCGCGACCGGGAGCATGGCGACTGAGCGCTATATACACACGGCGACGTTGTTGCCCAATGGTAAAGTGCTGGTTACCGGGGGAACCGGCAGTGCTACTTTAGCGAGCTCGGAGTTGTATGATTCCGCAAATGGAACCTGGACGGCGACCGGGAATTTGAGCGTGGCGCGGGATTTTCACAGCGCGACGTTGTTGCCCAGTGGCAAAGTATTGGTAGCGGGCGGTCAGATCAGTGGCTCTAATGCCGTCAACAGCGCGGAACGTTACGACCCAGCCGCTGGCACGTGGGGAGCGACTGGCAACATGACCTCCGCGCGTGCTCAGCATACCGCAACGTTGCTGCATACCGGAGTGGTGCTGGTGACTGGCGGGTACGATCCTACTATTCATGCTGTCCCAACCGCAGAACTCTACGATCCGGTCGCCGGGTCCTGGACCTCGACCGGGAGTCCGGCCACCGGGCGCTGGAATCATACAGCTACGCTCCTGGCTAACGGTAAAGTATTAGTCTGCGGTGGGGTCAACAATACAGATGGGGTTTTGGCGACCGCCGAATTGTATGATCCCGCGACCGGGTTGTGGACGGCGACCGGCAGTCTGGCCACAGGGCGAGAGAATCACACCGCGACATTGTTACAGGGTGGCCAGGTCCTGGTCAGCAGCGGGTATGGCAGGAACACGAACAACACTAACAGTACGATAGCGAGCTCAGAACTGTACGATCCGGCAACCGGGAACTGGACGACGAAGGGTAGCTTAATCACGGCACGCTTTACTCATACGGCAACCTTATTGCCCAACGGCAAAGTGCTGGTCGCAGGTGGAGATGACAATAATTTCTCTCCGCTGGCAAGTGCCGAACTCTACGACCCTGCGAGCGGAAATTGGTCGGCGACCGCGAACATGACCACTGCTCGCGCCTATCACACCGCGACGCTCCTCTCCAACGGGGAAGTGCTGGTGAGCGCTGGAGGTAGTGCGGGTCTTCCCAGTACATATCCGGGCAGCTCGGAATTGTATGATCCCGCAGCCGGTTCGTGGACGACGAGCGCCAGCCTGGCCACCAAACGGGAGGCCCACACTGCGACGATGCTGACCAACGGCCGAGTGTTAGTCGCCGGCGGCTATCCCAACACCACCAGCGCGGAAATTTACGATACCGGGCTCGGGTTTACCAGACCCGACTGGCAGCCACAGATAACTACAGCTACCTCTCCGCTCCAATCCGGCGCAAGCCTTGCGTTGACCGGATCGCGTTTCAAAGGCGTCTCTCAGGCGTCCAGCGGGACCACCCAGGATTCCTCCAGTAATTATCCGATCGTCCAGTTGCGTAGCATCGATGGCAGCCAGCTAAGATTTCTTCCTGTAGCTCCGGCCGCTGGTTGGTCGGATACCGCCTTCGCATCCACCGCGGTCACTGGATATCCGTTCGGGCCAGCTTTGGTAACGGTGTTTACTAATGGCATCCCGAGTGACGCCATGTACCTGGTAGTGACCGATGTTCCGCCCAGTTCCCTGAATTATTCCGCCAATCCTGCGACTTACACGAAGGGAACAGCGATCAGCAATAACACTCCGTCGAGCGGCGGCGGCGCAGTGGACTCCTATTCTATTTCCCCGGCTTTGCCATCCGGGTTGTCTTTCAGCATCAGCACAGGCGTGATCAGCGGAACGCCCACCGTCGTATCGCCAGCCGCAGATTATACCGTGACCGCGACAAACACCGGTGGCTCCGCCATCGCGACGGTGAACATCAGAGTTAATGATATCCCGCCGTCGACGCTGGCTTATTCGACAAATCCCGCCACTTACACGAAAGGAACGGCGATCACGAACAACACGCCCTCGAGCAGCGGGGGCGCAGTCGTTTCGTATTCGGTCTTGCCGGCGTTGCCTGCCGGGTTATCGCTCGACACGGGCACCGGCATAATCAGCGGAACGCCGACCGCCGTCGCCGCTGCTACCGACTACACGGTAACGGCGACAAACTCGGGCGGTTTCACGACCGTTAAAGTTAACATCACGGTTAAGGACGTTCCGCCTACTGCGCTAACCTATTCGGCAAACCCCGCGGTTTATACCAAAACCGTAACGATCACAAACAACATCCCGTCGAACGGTGGCGGCGCGGTCGTCTCCTATTCGGTCCTCCCGGCGCTGCCAGCTGGATTGTCCCTCAGCACGAGCACCGGGATAATTAGCGGAACGCCGACGGCACTTTCCGCTGCGGCGAACTACACGGTAACGGCGACGAACTCCGGTGGTTCCACTCCCGCTACCGTGAGTATCACAGTCAATGATGTCGCACCGTCGGCGCTCACCTATTCCACGAATCCTGCCATTTACACCAAGGGCACCGCAATCACGAATAATACCCCGTCGAGCACCGGTGGCGCGGTCGTATCTTATTCGATTTCTCCGGCGTTGCCTGCTGGGTTGACCTTTAGCACCAGCACCGGTGTAATCAGCGGAACGCCTACGGCCCTGTCGCCTGCCGCAAACTACACAGTAACAGCGACGAATACCGGCGGCTCCACTCCAGCTACCGTAAACATCACGGTCAAGGACGTCGCGCCATCGGCGCTGACCTATTCGACGAATCCAGCCACGTACACCAAAGGCACGGCGATCACGAATAACACGCCCTCGAGCAGCGGCGGTGCGGTAGTGTCCTACTCGGTTTCCCCGGCATTGCCTACGGGATTATCCTTCAGCACGAGCACCGGCGTAATCAGCGGAACACCCACCGCACTGTCTCCTGCCGCAAACTACACAGTAACAGCGACGAACACGGGTGGTTCCAGTCCCGCTACCGTGAATATCACAGTTAACGATGTCGCGCCATCAGCGTTGACCTATTCCGCGAACCCGGCCATCTACACCACAGGCACGGCGATTACGAATAACACTCCGTCGAGTAGCGGTGGCCCGGTTGTGTCTTACTCGATTTCGCCGGCGTTGCCCACTGGACTGTCCTGCAGCACGAGCACCGGTGTAATTAGCGGAACGCCGACCGCACTTTCTGCCGCGACGAACTACACCGTAACCGCGACAAACTCCGGTGGCTCCACTCCAGCGACCGTTAATATCACAGTCAATGATGTCGCGCCATCGGCGCTGACCTATTCCACCAATCCGGCCACCTACATTAAAGGGACGGCGATCACCAATAACTCGCCCTCGAGCATTGGCGGCGCGGTTGTGTCCTATTCGATCTCGCCAGCATTGCCAGCCGGCTTGTCCTTCAGCACCACTACCGGCGTAATTAGCGGAACACCCACCTCCGCGTCTCCGGCCACGGATTACACGGTAACCGCGACCAACTCCGGCGGCTCCACTACCGCTACCGTGAACATCACCGTTAACGGTGGCCTGGTTGGCAATGTCTCCACTCGCCTGCCGGTCGGCACGGGTGACAACGTCCTCATCGAAGGCTTTATCGTCCAAGGGCCGGCGGGTTCGATCAAGAAAATCATCGTGCGGGCGATTGGCCCATCGCTCGCCCCGTTTGGGATCACCGATGCCCTGGCAAATCCCACGCTCGAGATCCACGATTCGACCGGTGCCACCATTGCGACCAACGACGACTGGAGAACGACGCAGGTGGGAGGGTTGATTACCGGCGATCAATCGGCGGAGATCAGCGCGAGCCAGCTCGCACCGAGCAACGATCTGGAGTCGGCCATCATCGCAAATCTTGCTCCGGGGAGTTACACGGCGGTGGTGCGCGGTGTGAACAACACGACCGGCACCGGGGTAGTGGATGCCTATGATCTCAGCCCTTCCTCGCCGGCCAAGCTGGCGAACATTGCAACCCGTGGCCTCGTCCAGCCGGGCGATAAACTCATGATCGCCGGCTTCATTGTCCAGAATGGAACAGTCCGGGCCGTGATCCGAGCCATTGGACCCTCCCTCACCGCGTTTGGAATCTCCAACGCGCTCACGGATACCACGCTCCAGCTCAGGGACCAGAACGGCTCCATTGTGGTGCAGAATGACGACTGGAAAATCCGGACCGATGGCAGCAGCCAGCAGGCCGAACTCGAAGCCACCGGCCTCCAACCGACCAACGATCTGGAAGCGGCCTTCCTCATCACTCTTCAACCCGGGCAATACACCGCCCAGGTGCGTGGAAAACCTGAGCAAACCGGCATCGGCGTCGTCCAGGTCTACTTCCTCCCGTAGCAGAGGGAGAAAATGCTGAAACACTGAAATTCTGAAACGCTGAAATGGGTTCCCTGGATTTTAGCTTTTCAGTTTTTTAGCCTTTCAGAGTTTCTTCCGCCCTCCCGCTCCGGTTCTCCCAATTCCGCGTTCGGCATTCCGAATTCGTCATTCGTCATTTCCCCCACCCTGTCATCCTGAGCGAAGTCGAAGGACCTTCCCGGCACGCCGTAGCCCTTGGCGAGCCCGTAGCTTTACGCGAAGGCTGCTCGGCGTAGGCGGCTAACTCCCGCGAGCGCAGCGAGGATCTGCCCTTCTCGACCTTCCGCCTGCCGCGCCGTAGTCCCGCGACCGCGGGACGAAGGCGGGCATTTCCACATTGATGCCTCGCCGTCCCCGGCTCTGCACCGCTACCTCGCGGCTTCTCCGTCTATCCGTCGCGATGCCATCGCGGCGTATTGATTCCCTCGGCTGCCGCCTCACTCTCCCCTACCCTCGCGACTTCTCCGTCTATCCACCGCGATCCCATCGCAGTGTATTCCGCATTGATTCGCTCAGCTCCCGCTTCGCTCACCGCTACCCACGCGGCTGTACCGTCTATGTCGCTCGTCCCACTCGCTCCATTCCACATTCCGCATTCCGCGCTCCACATTCCGCATTGCCCTCCGCCTTCCCCCTTTCCCTACTGCAGATTGTAAACTTCAACCAAGCCCACGCCGGTCGAGGAATTCTTCCCGCGGACAACGGCCGTATAGTTGCCTGGAGCAAGAGTTGAAACGATGGCCGATTCCAAATCGTTTGATGGTGGGATGGTCGTGGCGCGGATGTCAGCTTCCTGCGACTGGCCCGTCTGATCGTTGATTTTCCAGTTGTCGTTGGTCGCAACCGTGGTTCCGCTGGCGTCGTGTAGTTCCAGGGTCGGATCGGCCAGGGCGCCGGCTACCGGAATGGATGGTCCAAGAGCACGCACAATCACATGGGCATTGCCTCCGGTTCCTCCGCCCACGATAAATCCACCGATCATGACGTTATCGCCGGTGTCGACGAATCCACGGGAACTGATATTGGCCAGCTGCGAGTTGGCAGCCTGCGATAAGTCGTATGCTTCCACGACTCCGATACCGCTGGTCTGATTCTTGCCCGCCAGGACGGCGCTGTAGTTACCCGGCGGAAGAGTTGCAATAATGGCCGACTCCAAATCGTCGGTCGGAGGAATTGTTGTGGCACGAATGTCAGCTTCCTGGGACTGACCGGTCTGGGCGTTGATCTTCCAGTCATCATTGGTAATGACCGTGCCGTCCGGTAGGTGTAACTCCAGAGTCGGATCCGCTAACCGGCCGGGAATAGGAACGCCATTTACCGCCAGCGAAGGACCGATCCCGCGAATGATTACCTTCTTGGGATCAGTCCCCGTGACGATGAAACCGCCGATAAGCACGTTATCCCCCGTGAGCACACGCATTCTCGTGGAGATATTGAGTAGCTGAGACGGTGTGGTAACCACCGGAGCACTCACGTCAATGATTAAGTCTGCCTGCCCCGAGCCGGCGTCGTTGTTCGCGGCCATCGGCACGACGGAGGTGCCGGTTTTGGTAGGCGTGCCGGAGATAAGACCGCTCGTCTGGTTAACCGTTAGGCCGTCCGGCAGGTTCATAGCCCCGAAGTTTGTTGGGTTATTGGTGGCGGTAATTTGATAACTAAACGCCTGACCCTGCGTCGCCGCGACCGTCGTAGGGCCGCTGATAACCGGCGCGCCAGAAACCACGCTGGTGATCGTGACAGTGATACCCGTCGCATCATTAGCAACCGAAATGCCGGCCTGACTTGGCTGAACGATCGAAGAAAAGCCGCCGGAGACGGAGCCGGCATTCACGATCCGATAGGTCTGGCCGACTGTAGGTGTGAAACCGTTCACCAGTCGCACCTGGAGAGTTCCGGCGATACTCGCTGCGCCACTCACTTGAAGTTGATCATAGCCTGTTCCGGCGTCCGCGCCGCCGATTTCGATGCTTAGTAGTCCGTCGCTATTCTGGGTGTAGTCGCCTTGCACGGTAAGCAAGCCGGCGGCATTTGAGGCCGCGCGGTCGCTGCTGTTCTGGGTGTAATCTCCTTGCACACTGAGGATACCGGGCGAATTACCGGGGAAAAGCCGTCCCGAGCTGAATGTCTTGCCGTTGATCGTGCCCGTTCCGTAAAGGACGCCCTGGGGCTCGATGAATGCCTGCTTGCAAGTCACCGCGCCGTTGTCTCTTAAAGTTCCGCCCGAGCCGACGCGGATTTCACCGTCCTGTGCAGGAGTGGAGACGGTTCCGATTTCGATACTGCCGCCGGCAATGGTGGTAACTCCTCCAGCGACCCCTATCGTCAGGGCCGAAGCTATCCGAATTTTTGCCATATCACTCGTTCGGAGTGTCACCCCAGACACGCCTGGATTGCCAGCGAGCGTGACCTCCCTAATTGTTAACAGCGATCCGTCGCCCGAGACGGAAACCTGCCCATAGTTAACGAGACTGTCCGCCTGGATGGTTCCGCCGCCATTCACGTCGATTGTCGAGGTGGCATTCCCGCTGATTAGATCGTAGTCAACCAACATATTTGTGGGAGCCAATCTCCCGCCAGAAACTACCACACTGCCACCGCGGGTTACCTCTAGCGTACCTGGCGAATTGAAACCTACATAGCCGAGCGTGCTGATGTTGAGCGTGCCACCTGTGACATGCAAAACAGTCGCAGTGACTGTTCCACTCGCCCCCTGCCCGTTACCCTGCACGTTGAGCACCCCATCCTGGTTGATCGTGATCTGCGATCCGGAGCTAAAATTTTCGGCATCCACAAAGCCTCCGTCCACATCCACAATGGCGGCGGCGTGTTTGGGATCACCGCCAAGCGTAATCCGATTTACTCCAAGCCCACCCTTGAAATGGACGCCGATGTGACCGAGAGTCATATTCAAGACTCCTTTTGCTTCTGCAATGCCACCGTTGCCGATCTGGAGGTCGCCCCCGGTTATCGAAATATCCTGGAACGCCGTAAAGACCGACCCATCCCCATCGACCGAGATCTGACCGCCGGGAGCAAACATATTTAGGACGGCTGCCTGTCCACCGCTGCTGAGAGAGAGGTTGCCCGAATCAATGGTGAAATCTTGAGTCACCAGAAGAGAAGCATTCGGGCCATTGACAAAAGCACCCCCAGTATCCTGGATCCAGTAAGAAGTTACAACAGCGGCGCAGCCACTGTTAAGGGTTAAGGTGAAATTGATGAGACCAAAGTCGGTGGCCTTCAACGTGCTGCCGCTGAAAAAACTAGCGGAGCCGCCGGAGCCGGAGCCGCCCGTGCCCGTGAGCGTCAACGAGCTGCCATCTTGAAAACTGGCGCCCTTGCAAGTGTTCGCCGTTACGCTCCCCCCGGCGCTGACATCGACAAAGTCCGCCGCTCCGCTCGCCTTGAGATGGCCGCCGACGACGCGGAGGCCGTTATTGGGATCGACGTGATCTACGTTAAGCGTTCCCGAGCCGCGCAAGGTGAACAGGCTCGCCTCCACCGCGCTCGCCATTCCAGTCACCGTTAGGGATCCGAGATCATAGATACTGCGCACGCTTCCTCCGCTGGCCGTTATATCGTAGCCCGCAAGGTCGACGTCATCAGCAGGGCCCGGCGTTCCATACACCGGCGGCCCGCCCGGAGGAGAGGTCGTTGCGTTGATCCATTGGCCCTGAAGATCCGTGGTGTTGGGCCCGGGAGAATAAACGTCCGCCAACATCACAATGGTCGAGGCAAAGGTGAGGACAGCAAAAAGTGCAACCGTCTGGGGTTTAAAAGCTCTGCGATTCCGAAACAGGGGCGCGACCGTGTGCTGGTTTTTCTGTCGTTTCATTCTTTCTCCTTAAGTTGCATCAAGAAAATTGAAGTTACGCGCGAAAAGGGCTTATAATTTCGCGTCGTCCCAATCCAGACTTTAACCCAAACGCGGCGTGAAATCTGGACGGCGAGCGGAAATTACGCGGTAATTTGAGGGAAATGGCTTGTGTCAGATGGAAAACGAATCTCACAAAACTTTTGTTTTCGCTGAGTTTGATCTTCAAACCGAACTGCGAACGCTTCGACGCCACGGCGCGGAAGTTCACCTCGCCAAACGGCCGTTTGACGTTCTGCTTTTCCTGATTCAAAACCGCGATCGAGTAGTCAGCCGCGAGGAATTGCTCAACAGGTTTTGGGGCGGCCACGAGGTTTATGACGACGCTTTGAGAAAATGCGTCGGCGCGATTCGCACGGCGTTGGACGATGTGGGGAAATCGCCGCGCTTTATCGAAACTCGTCGCGGCAGCGGTTTTCGTTTTATTGGTGCGGTCTCAGAAGGGGCTGCCTTGGCGGGCAGGGTAGGTGAGAATCAATTACCAGCTACCTATTACAAATTAGAAAACCAGGAACCGCCAACAAAGAAAAATGGGAAACGATTCGCGCTAAAGAATCGCAAACTTCTTCTCGCTGTTAGTGCCCTCTTTTTGGTCTCGTTTGCGGTTCTTGGTTTTTTCGCGCATCACCGCCAGGTAAAATCCGTCGAACCGAAATCTTTGACCGAAGTAGTTTCGGCCAGGCATTCGATTGCGATTTTGCCGATTAAGAATTTAACCGGCGACGCGGCCAATGATTATCTTTCCGACGGCATCACGGAAAGTTTGATCAACGAACTTTCGCGCATCGAATCGCTCAAGGTCATTTCGCGCAGTTCGGTTTTTCAATTCAAAAACAAAGAGGCGCCGCCCCAGGAGATCGGGGAAAAACTCGGCGTGGAAACGATTCTCGAAGGTGGTCTACGGCAGAGCGGTGAACAGCTTCGCGTTGAGGTTCGGCTGGTCAATACCAAGGACGGGAGCGTGAGGTGGGCGAGCGACTCCGAGCAGAAAAAACTGGCTGATATCTTTGCCATTCAGGACGGCATCACTTGTCAGATCGTCACCGAATTGAAAGTAAAACTCTGCGGCGAACAAGCAGCCGCTTCCCGCTCCACCCAGAGCGTCAAGGCCTATCAACTTTATTTGCAAGGATTGTATCACCGCAATCAAGTCACCCAAGAGAACCTGCAAAAGGCTATCGGATTCTATGAAGAAGCCCTGCGCGTCGAACCGAACTACGCTTTGGCGCACGATGGCCTGGCAGAGGTTTATATGGTGATGGAATTCAATTCGCTGGTTCCGCCCGGAACAGCGGCGCCGAAAGCGGAACTTCACGCGCAGAAAGCTCTGGAATTGGATGACTCGCTCGCCGGTCCCTACGTCGTTTTGGGCGCGGTCAGGACGATGCAGAACTATGATTTGAAGACGCGCGAAAACTATTACCAACAGGCGTTGCTCAAAAATCCGAACCACCGCACGGCGCATCTTTGGCTGTCAAATAATTTTACCGTGCAGGGCAGGTTCGAGGAAGCCGAACGGGAAATTCTTCGCGTGCAGGAGCTCGACCCGCTCTCGTTCGGCGTGAGAATGCACTTATCGGAACTTTATTACTATTGGCGCAAGCCCGACAAATCACTTGAGCAAGCCGAACTGATGCTCGCCGCCAGCCCGGAGAATAAAGGCACCTACAGCTTTCTGGCCAAGGCTTACGCGCAAAAAGGCGAATTCGATAAAGCCTTCGCCGCGCTCGAAAAAAATCCAACCGACGATGTTAATCGCGTTTACATTCTGGTCTTAGCCGGACGCCAGGACGAAGCCCGAGACATCACCGAAGCCTTTGCCAAATCGGACGCCGGGAGCAGGAATCCGTATTGTGTGGGCACGATGTATGCCGCTATCGGCGAGCGTGAAAAGGCGTTTGCCTGGCTTGAAAAATCTTACGCGATGCGCCAGGCCGATTTGGTCTCAATAGAAATTGACCCGCCGCTTGATAAATTGCGCGAAGATGAGCGTTTTCGAGATTTACTGCGGCGGGTTCATTTGACGGAATAAACTGTCACCCCGGCGGCTGCGGTCATCCTAAGTGAAGCGCAGCGAAATCGAAGGACGAGATTTCCCGGGGGAGGGAAATGATCCGGGCCCGGGATCTCGCCAGGCCCACGTGACTGAGGGATCACCCGAGCCTTCACGAGTGACTACGATTTCCGTCGGATGAAGTTCTCGAAAATCTGCGATTTCTTTATTTTTTCTTCGGCGGCGCGCCATTAGGCTACCGCTTGTCACGTGGCCCAGCTCGATTAATTCATGGAGGACCTCCTGTTGGATATTCGTTATGCGTTGCGCGGGCTGCGGAAGTCTCCCGCCTTCACGCTCGTAGCCACGCTCACTCTGATGCTGGGAATCGGGGCCAACGTCGTCGTCTTTGGAGTAGTGAACGCGGTGCTGCTGCGCCCCCCCGAGGTGAGCGATCCGGACAACCTCTACCAGATTCGCCTCAAGCCATGGACGAGTGGCAAAGCACTTACCACGTCGTATCCTGCCTTTGAAGACTACCGGCAGCGAAACACCACCTTCAGCGGCCTGGCGGGCTATGATGGATATTCCGGAGGGAGATTGCACTGGGGTGACACGGTGAAATTTGTCACGGGCTATTCCGCTACCGGCAACTACTTCGATCTGCTGGGCGTGCAGCCGGCGGTAGGGCGGTTCTTCCACGAGGCGGACGTGCACGGTCCGAATTCGGCGCCCTATATGGTGTTGAGCGATAGTCTCTGGCGAACCGCATTTAACGCCGATCCCGGCGTCGTCGGGACCAGGGTGCGGCTCGGCAAAGATCCTTTCACCGTGGTGGGCGTGGCCCCGGCCCGGTTCCACGGCACGGAACGATTTGAGTGGCCAGGTTACTGGATACCCGTCGTGAATTACTTCGGCGCGGAGTATCTGCAGGACCGTAAGGGCAGACCTTTGACGGTGCTTGGCCGGCTGAAACCGGGCGTGACGCCCACGCGGGCTGCGGAAGACCTGAGTGCAATCGCCGCGCAGTTGGCGAAGGAGTATCCGACGACAGACACCGGAGTGCCGCTGCGGCTCATTCGTCCGGGACTCCAAGGGGACGCCGGTGACGTCATCCGCGGATTTCTTTTTGGTGTGGCCGGGCTGGCTCTGCTCGTGCTAGCGGCAGCGTGCGCCAATCTGGCGAGCCTGTTTGCGGCGCGCGCGGCCGATCGCAACCCGGAACTGGCGCTCCGGGTGGCCCTCGGCGCAAGCCACTGGCGGCTGGTGCGCCAATTGTTGACCGAGGCGATGGTGGTGTCGGTGCTGGGCGGAGCCGCGGGGCTGGTGGTCGCGAGCCTGCTGCTGGGTGCGCTGAACCGGTCACTGTCGCAGCCCCCTGGCCAGGTGCCAGTCAGCGTCGGTGTCTACCTGGCGGCTTTGATCTTGACGCTCGTAAGCGGCCTGCTCTTCGGCATGATCCCGGCGCGGCAGGTGTGGCAGAGCAGTCCGTTGCAGGCGATTAAGAGCGGACCTTTGGATTCAACACCGCGACGTCGGCTCTCCTTGCGAGATCTGTTGTTAGGCGCACAAATTGCCATCTGCACGCTCCTGGTCACCGCGTCGTTTGTCGCGGTGCGTGGGATGGTGCGCATACTGCACGCGCCGCTGGGCTTCCAGCCTCAGGGCGCAATCCTGGCCGAAATGGACCTAAGCGAAGTGGAAGGCAACGTTTCGCTTGAGAAAATCGAAGCGATGATCGACGCCCTGCGAAACATCCCTGGCGTGACGGCCGCGTCGACGGTGAGCAAGGTGCCCTTTACCGGCGGGCTGCGGGGTATTCCGATTTTTCCTCCCGGGACGACAGAGTTCACGCTGGATAAATCTGTGCTGGACCCGTACGGGCTTACGATTACGCCAGCATACTTCGAGGCTGCTGGCACCCGGCTCCTGAGTGGGCGCGACATCTCATGGCATGACACAGCCCAGACGCCGTATGTGGCAGTCGTGAATGCAACCTTCGCCCGGAAGATGTGGGGCGACGCGCCGGCGCTTGGACAAGGCTTCATTGTGTTCGGCCACTTAAGGGAAGTGGTGGGCGTCGTGGAGGACTCAAAGTATAACGAAATCGCCGAGTCGCCGCCGCCGGCTTTCTATCTGCCGTTTTCGCAACAAGAGCAGGCGCACATGACTTTCGTCGTGCGGTCGCAGCGGGCGCAGAGCGAGATGGCGGCAGTGCTCGAACGCACCCTGAGTGGCTTCGCGCCCGATGCGCCGATCACGGTGCAGAGCTGGCGCGATGCGATGGGGGGTGCGCTGTTCCCGTCCCGCGCGGCGGCTACCGCGCTCGGAATCATGGGCCTGCTGGCGGCGATGCTGGCTGTGACGGGCATCTTCGGCATGGCCGCCTACAACGTGAGCCGCCGGATGAAGGAGATCGGCATCCGCGTCGCCCTGGGTGCGCGCACGAAGCACGTGATGAGCACTGCGGTGGGGAGGCCAATCGTCCTGCTCGGGATCGGATCCTTCGCGGGGCTGCTCCTATGCGCCTTCGCCAGCCGGCTTCTCGGCCAGATTGTGTATCAGGCAAATACGCGCGACCCAGTGGTCGTGCTCGGCGCCGTGCTAACAATGGCGCTGCTGGGCATTGCTGCGTCCGCGATTCCAGCCTTGCGAGCGCTTTCCGTGGATCCATCCAAACTCATGCGAGAAGAGTAAGGCAGAGCAGCTGCCGGATCGAAGGACCTCTTCTGTAGCCGTCGCCCTGCCTGCCACGCCGAAGCTCGGGCGAAGGCGGGTAGCGGCGGCCGTCTCGGCCGCATCTCTTCCCCGTTCTCGCCCAACGAGATTTCCCGGGGGAGGGAAATGATCCGGGCCCGGGATCTCGCCAGGCCCACCTGACTGAGGGATCACACGAGGCCTTCAACGAGTGACTCCGATTTCCGCGCGATGAAGTTCCCGGAAACCCACGATTTCTTCTTTCCCATCCCTCATCCGGTCTTCCGACCTCTTGCTCATTCCACATTGCACATTCCGAATTCCCCATTTCCCCTCCCTTCTGCCGGACGAAGTTCGCAAAAACTAGGATCTTTTCATTTTTTTGTTTAGTGAGCATTTGCCGAAATTCCACAGACAGACCCTTTCTCGCTCCTTTCGTGTGCAATCGAAAAAGTCTTGTTCGCCAGGCGACAGGCGTTATCAGCGGAACGACGAGTGTCATTAGCGGAAGGATTTCCCTGATTGGATGAAGCGCCGATGTTGTCGCAGGAGCGGCGGATGTTATAAGAGAGGCGATCTCTCTTATTAGAGAAGTGCCCGTTCTAATCCTCTCACCGATAGCGCACCTAGGGGAATTCTCCTACAGGCTTAAGGAGCCCTTTGCACGTTGGGAGGTTGAAAAGGATCGGTCTGTGAATCTCGGCAGTCCAAGCCTCTCGTTTTGTTGGCAAACAGAATTGCTTGGAGAAAACCGCGCAGAACCCGGATGGCCCCTGGGACGACCAGGAGCTGTCGACCTCGACCCGTGTGTTGATCACCGATCTCACCCCGGGCAAGGTCTACTGGGTGCGCGCGCAGGCGAACGGCAGCGCCGGCCCCAGTGGCTGGGGCGGCCCCGCCAACGCGATGGTCGTCTAAACAATTGCCGGGACTGTTCCCCAGGTTCCCCCAGAACCGAGAGATTCCCTCCAGAGTAGTTAGGCTTCTCCTAAAGGAATCTCGAGACCGCGGCCGAGCGAAAGCTCCGCCGCGGTTTTGCTTTTGCGGAAATGCCGGGACTCCGGACCCGATGAGAAGTTTCGGCTTGCGCGGCTCTGGGGAGGCCGTTATCACCACTTTGTGACGCCTATTAAGGCACTCTCCCCGGTAAAGGCAAGAAATAGGCGGCTGAATGACGCCTTTTTTTTCGTCATTATGCCGTCTAATTCTCGTTAGGCCGCAAAGAGCATGGTTGCTGTTTCGTCGGTATTAGCTGAGGTGGCTGGCAAGGAGTTTGCCGTGTCCACGCTCTGGATAGTCGCACTGGCTCTGTCGGTTGTCGGGTTTCTGCTCGTGCGGTGGCGTCGCTGGACTGCGATTGCGTCCGTCACAGTTGCTTCAGTCTGGGCGTACTTGATTGTCTCCGAGCTTCGCGACCGATTCGTCGGCCCCGCGATCACACAGGAGCTTGGGCAGATGTACGTCGTGCAGAGCTATGTCAGTGCCTTATTGCCATTTCTCTTTCTCGTCTTAGGGTTTCTTCGGAGCAGACCCCATGCGCCCTAACCTCGCTGCAGCTAATCGCGGGCCGTTCTACTAAAGAAAGTTGAGGGTTGAGAGATGATAGTTGAGAGTTTTGCCAAGCTCGCTCCCGCCAGCCGTGGCTCAGCTCTTTTTCGTTAGACCTATGAAGCGTCGCTTTCGGCATGTTGGCATTGCTTCTTCTAGTTCAGTTGGAGCTTCACGCATAGGTAGCTGAATGAAATACCCCATCAGTTTACTGGCCGTTGCAGCCGTGATGCTTCTTGTGGGCCTTGGACTCCGCATGCATGCCGAATCGAAATACATCAACAAGATGTATTATCATACTGTGGCGTCAGGGTTGTACGAGTTCGACGAGGTATTCGCCGAACGCAAAATCGGCGGCACTCTCCAGGTCTTGGCGATTATTTTAGGCTCCGCAGGAGGGGTTTGGTTCGTTGTCATCGCAATCAGGCGAGACAGACGTCGGCAGGTCTAACCATGCGATGGAGACAGGCTATGCTTGGTTGCAAGTGTTTTAAGCGGCATTTTTAAGCTTGAGATTGTAGTTCGGTTCATAAAGTTGCTCTGAACGTGAAACGGCGACTAAACGCCTGGTAAGGATACGCATGAGATGGCTGAGAGCGACGCGGGTCTCGTTAGGGGAGTTAACCCACCGAGTATGATCCACATCGTAGATTTCTCGAAATCCATGAAACCAGCCGTTCTGGAGCTCATCCTGTCCATCCAGCGGGAGGAGTTTGGCTTCGACATGAGCGAGCAGGACCAGCCTGATCTCTCAGACATCCCAAACTTCTATCAATCAGGCGCTGGCGGCTTCTGGGTAGCTCTAGCCGATAACGAGGTGGTCGGAACCATCGCGCTTAGGGACATCGGAAACAACCAGGGCGCCCTGCGCAAAATGTTCGTCAAGGCAACACACCGTGGAAGCAAATACGGTGTCGCCGCCGCTCTTTTGGAACAGCTGGTTCGCTCAGCCGAAGACAAGGGCATACGTGAGCTCTATCTGGGCACAACCGAGAAGTTCCTTGCCGCTCACCGCTTTTACGAGACGAATGGATTCGGTCGCGTCGGGCTCGAGAGCCTCCCCGAGGCGTTCCCACGCATGTCCCTCGATACGCGCTTTTATCGCCGAACGCTTCAGGAATGACGCCCTCTCCGTCTACCCGTCGCCATCCCGTCGCGACGTATACCGCATTTGCAATTGATACTTCGCCGTCCCCGGCTCTGCACTGCTACCTCGCGGCTTCTCCGTCTATGTCGCTCGTCCCACTCGCTCCATTCCGCATTCTGCCCGCCGCGCCGTAGCCTTGGCGAAGGCGGGCATTTCGTCCTCCATCCCTGGCCTTTTCGTCAGCTCTTTCTCCCTTGTCACGAATCGGCCAAATCGCTAAGCTCCGATTGCATGTTTCCCCAACCCACGCTCTTCCCACAGTTCGTCAACGAAATAGACGAAAAAATATTCGTCTTTGATTGCGAACCTTCGTCTAATTGATTGACTTGAATCTCTCGATTTTCGGCCTTCGGCCATTGCTTCGCATGTCTATGTCGCGCTACTCCCGCAGGCTCCATTCATTCCCTCCCAGTCAGTCACATTTCATGCTAAGGTCCATCTCACTCTGCTCCCGCAGGCTCGATTGACTCACTCACTCCCGTTCGTTCGCATTTCATGCTAGGGTCTATCTCGCTCTGCTCCCGCAGGCTCGATTCTCGTTAGGCCTATGCAATCCGTTCAGGCGATAGCGGCGCTGGAGAAATTGGTTGCGCGGATCAACGCGCATGATCCGAGTGGTATCATCTCCCTATGCACGGCCGATCACGTCTTCACCGACAGCTTGGGTTCCACCCTGTCAGGCCGCGATCGACTAAAAGAAGCTTGGGCGGGGTATTTTTCCCTCTTTCCCGACTACCGCATTGAGGTCGAGTCCACGGTTGCGCAAGATACGCTGGTTCTGGCCTGCGGCTTTGCCTCCGGCACTCATGCAGCATCACAAGAAACATGGCGCATTCCGGCTGCATGGCGCGCCAGAGTCGCAGATGGACAGATTGTCGAATGGCAGGTTTACGCCGACAACAAGCCAGTCTATGAACTGCTTTCCCGAGAGCCTTAACCAATCGCTTCAACGCCGCGCTCGCACGCTCACTCCGCGTCCGCAGCCAAGAGGTCCAGGCGACAAACGCGCACGCCGAAGATGATCTCCGAGGATGACTTCCAGTTCTTCGCGGACTACGCCATTTTCCGCCCCTCTGGTCACCTCTCCCTCGACGAGGCAATCGCCTTAGTTTCCGAGGCCATTTCTTTTGCCGCTTCACGCGGCATTCCTCGTCTGCTCGCGGACACCACAGGCCTTACTGGTTTCCCATCTCCAAGTACCTTGCAGCGCTTTGAGATGGCTGAGCAGTGGGCCGCCGCTTCCCGTGGTCTCCGCCTCGTAGTCGTCGCACGTCCGGAACTGATCGATCCTTCCCGATTCGGCGTTACCGTCGCCCGCAATCGCGGCCTCACCGCAAATGTTTTTGCCTCAGCGCCTGAAGCCATCGAATGGCTTCTCCATCCCAATCCACCATGATCTCCTCTTCCAAGTCGCCTGACCAGGCGATGCGGCGAACCCAGCACTTTGGGTTAACTTATTCGACAATGAAGAGCTTATCTTTCAAAGTGCTGGGTCGCTGATCTTGTGTCTCGTTAGACGCCACGTTATGGACCGTCGCATCCACCGCGCCAAGATCGAGCCGGCATCGGAAACGCCACGCATGACACGACCCGGCATCTCTGGCATCTCACCGTTCTTCATCGTGAAAGACGTCGCGACGGCACTCTCGTTTTATCGCGATACGCTTGACTTTGAAGTCACGTTTCAAGAGCCCGCTGACGACCCGTTTTTCGCAATTGTCTGCCGCGACGGCGCGATGATCATGGTCAAGTCTGTCGGCGTAGAACCCCTTCCCAACCGCGAGCGTCAACCGGAGGCTCGATGGGATGCCTACGTCTCTGTGCCTGATCCGGATGCGTTGGCGGCGGAATTTGCGTCGCGAGGTGCAACCTTCTCCGTGCCTCTTAAGGACACGCATGATGGTCTAAGGGGCTTCGAGCTCAAGGACGCTGATGGCTATGTCCTGTTTTTCGGCCGCCCTGGCGCATGAAATGACGGCGCGTCCGAGACGTCACGGCATCTCACGAAGACGTCCAGCGCGGATATCCTCGTCCACTTCGCGGAGAATGTGGTCGAGCTTGCCCGCAGCGACATCGCGTTTGATCTGCTCATCCCACTCATCGTCCTGCCAGCCATGGAGCCAGGCCGCAAGTTCGGTCCGCTCTTCAAATGAGAGCTGTTCGATCGCAGACTTGATTTGCTCCACGCTCACGGTTTCAACGATATCCAATTACGCCCCTCATCGCAACGCCCTATCTCAAGCCATTCTTTCGCCGGTTTTCACAGCCGTGTCCTCCTCTTTACCCATCGAGCGCGGAGCGCCGGATCCTGCTGATTGATGTAGAGGCGCTCGCCGCGGCGAGCGCCTACCCATCGAAACAGGTGCTTGGCACAAGCACCTCTACATCCAGCGACCGAGCTCCGAATGGAGCCGCTGGGAAGCGAGCGACATAGATGGGCAGACCCGCGAGGGTGAGGCTTCTGGGAAGAAGACGAGTCAAGCAGTGCGACATAGACGGGCAGCCCGAAGGGGGCCTGGCCGGGAAGCCAGGCATCAAAGCTTTCCCGAGGAGCCGCTCGATACACCACCATCGGCACCCGCGATTGGACCGGCCTGGGAGGTCTCATAGCTCGCGGTGGATAAGCTCTGTCTCGTTAGGCCGCTGCCATCCCGCGGCTCTGGTCTTGATTGCTATCAGCGCAAAGAAGAAGATGAGATGCCCATGAAAGCTGCCGTATTGCGTGCGCTTGGAAAACCGCCTCGCTTCGAGGAATTCCCTGATCCGAAACCGAGTCAGGACGAAGTGATCGTCCACGTCAAAGCGGCGTCGCTGAAAAACATCGACAAGATGATGGCCCGCGGTTCGCACTACGATAGCCATCGTGAACTGCCGGTGGTATGTGGAACCGATGGAGTCGGCATCCTTGACGATGGGACACGAGTGTTTTGCGGCGGATCTCGGCCGCCCTACGGGATGATGGCCGAACGAACCGTCGTATCCCGATCCTGGTGTTTGCCAATTCCTGATGAGGTCAATGATATCACCGCCGCAGCCCTGCCGAATCCCGCCTTATCTTCCTGGCTTTCGCTCGTCTGGCGGGCAGAACTCAAGCGCGGCGAGACGGTCCTGATTCTTGGCGGGACGGGAGTGGCGGGCAAACTCGCCATCCAGATTGCCAAGCACTTGGGCGCCGGACGTGTCGTTGCCGCCGGACGCAACGAGCAAGTATTAAGAACGTTGAACGATCTGGGCGCCGACGCGACCATTCACCTGAACCAACCGGATAAAGAACTGGCCGAAGCCTTTACCCGCGAATTCAGCCACACGCCTTTCGATGTTATCATTGACTATCTATGGGGTCATCCTACCGAAGTGCTGCTTGATGCCTTAACTGGCCACGACCTGAAAGCTGAGGCCACCAGAATCCGTCTTGTTGAGATTGGAGAAATGGCTGGGCCGATCATCGCTCTTTCCGCCGCTGCATTACGCAGTTCGGGGCTCGAGCTGTATGGCGGCGGCGGTGGCAGCATTCCGCCTAAAGCCATCTTCGACGCCTTCCCGCAGATTTGGGCGCTGGCCGCGAGTGGGAAACTCCGGATTGATATTGAGGAGTCTCCGCTCGCCGACGTAGAAACCGCCTGGCGACGGGAAGACTTACCCGGTCGCAGACTCGTCGTTATCCCATAAGCAACTGCCGGGGCGCGATCAAGGCAACTCATCCTGACTTTCGATATCTGCCAATTGGCGGGCCCGAGGAATTGGGCAACGGCGGGCGAATCCAATGGGTATCGGGCCGCCTTGGTGAAGCGCCAGCTTACGCCGGGACTGATTTCATCATCGCGCGTGACGGCCGGATCGCCGCCGTTTATCTGTTTTTCGACAAGCTGCCTTGAGTTGAACTCTGCCTAACCCTCGTTAGGCGCGGACGATCACGCTTGACCAATTGGCTCGCTTTTAGCACATTTCCGCATCGCATCTAACACCACACATCGGAGATTCACATGAAGATCATGAAGGGCTGGCTGGACGTCACGGGCCCGTCCACGAAGAAGATCGCTGGGCTCAGAACGTGGATCGCACGGGGAGAAACCGCCCTGCGCGCGCCGACACGGAAATTGAGAGGAAGCACACGATGAACATTTTGTTGTGGGTCCTGCAGGTCCTCGCCGCGTTCCTCTACGGAGCGTCGGGCGTCATGAAGGTCTTCATGTTCGACAAGGTAAGCGAGGGGGTTCGGTCCTTTGGTGCGTTGCCGCGGAAAGCCTGGATGGCCCTCGGCATCCTCGAACTCGTCTGCACGGTCGGGCTGATCGTGCCCGCCGCCTTCCACTGGCACCCGGCGCTCACGGTGGTGGCCGCCACGGTCCTGGCGATCGAGAGCCTCGTGTTCGTCGGGGTGCACGCCAAGTACCGCGAGATCACGCCCATCATCATGAGCGTCGGGCTGGGCCTCCTCATGGCATTCGTCGCATACGGCCGGATGGTCCTGAAACCGATCTTCTGAAGCTCTCGTATGCATCGCATTCGCGGTTGGGACGACTAACCACGCGCTCCAGTCGAACAGAGGCTGCCGGTGGGTCCCATCGTGTTGGTTTCGTCTTGCCTCGCAGCCTCTGTCGCTGAGCTTAGAGGCGTTAGATGTCGACGAAGTTCAATGTCATGAACACGTAAACGTTAAAGGAGGCCGCTAATGGAAGAGCAGAACATTCAGATGGCCATTGATCAGCATTGGGCAGCGTCTGCTGCGGGTGATCAAGTTGCCGAACATCAAATCTACCACGACGACATCGTGTGCGAGTATCCACAATCAGGCGAGGTAATTCGCGGTCGGAGTAACCTGCAGGCGCTACGTAGTCATCATCCTGGCAGGCCATCGGGGTTTTCGGTCCGCCGGATCGTGGGAAAGGGCAATCTCTGGATCACTGAGTATGTGATTATCTACGAAGGCAAGCGCGCCTACACCGTGAGCATCATGGAGTTTCGGGATGGAAAAGTGTCGCATGAAACCCAATACTTTGCCGACCCATTCAACGCCCCTGCCTGGCGCGCCCAGTGGGTCGAAACCGTGGCGGTCGGCAACATCTAACCGGGTGATGGCACCGCGGTCACATTTCATCATGATTAGAAGTGGTTTCAAAAGTCGATTCGGCCTTGCAGCGGCGGTCTATGACCGCCGGGCGCGCCTGGGCAGTTACCACGATTCGGCGGTCACAGACCGCCGCTACAGGACTTTTGAAACCGCTTCTAGATCATCTTCATTTCAATTCAGCCTCGACCGCGGAAGGCGTTGCTGATTTTATGAACTTATGCCCTTCGTTCATCCTTCGGGCTGGCAGTCTATGTCACGGCTTGATTCGCCTTCTTCCAGAATGCTCACCCTCACGGGTCCGCCCATCTATGTCAGCCGCTTCCCAGCGGCTCCATTGCCAGTCCTCTCCATTGATGAACTACTTCCCAGTCGCCCACATTTCATGCCAGGGTCCATCTCACTCTGCTCCCGCAGGCTCGATTGATGAACTTATGCTATTCGTTCACCCTCCGGGCTTGCAGTCTATGTCACGGCTTGATTCGCCTTCTTCCCGAAAGGCTCACCCTCACGGGTCCGCCCATCTATGTCGCTCGCTTCCCAGCGGCTCCATTGCCAGTCCGCTCCATTCTCGTTAGATGACGAACTCACAGGGTCGTGCGACCGACGTCGCAAATCGCCCGCGTAGCCGGAAGAAGCCCATCTTTGGCGTTGCGTCTTGGATCCTTCCGTGCGTGGCATGGCTTGTCGCAAATTTCATAGTGAGAGCTGCCGCCGCTGCAGCTCGCGCGCGTGGAGAATGGCTCCCTGGCCTCCACGAGGCAATCGCCAGTATTTTCGTTATTGCACTGTGCGCGTTCGCATGTGGTGTCATCGCAATTTTACGGCACGAGCGTTACCGCTGGCTCGGACTTCCCCCGCTCCTGGCCGGACTTTGTGCTCTGATTTACTTTTCCCGGATTTTCTTTCAGTGATCGTCGGAAGGAAGCCATGACATCCATCGGTCGTGAAAAGCCAGTTGCGTTGGAGTAAATGGGAACCGCAATGGGAAGCTCGGATAATGAGATGAGCGGGCAGCGTTCAGCGCAGGACTTTGCCGGGCGCGTTGTCATCGTCACCGGCGCCTGGCGCGGGCTCGGGCGTGCCGCGGCGGAGCGTTTCCACGAACGCGGCGCCGCGGTGGCAGTGAATGTGCGGGACCCCGCGCGTGCCAAAAGTCTCGCCGCGTCGATCGGCGAACGCACGCTAGCCGTACCGGGTGACATCGCCGCGCCCGGGGCGGCGGAGGAGATCGTGCGAATGACACTTGAGCGCTTTGGCCGCATCGACGTTATCGTTAACAACGCCGCGCTCGCGCTCTCCACGCGATTTCCTGACCTGACTGCGGAGGAATGGCGCACCGCCCTCGAGGTCAATCTCACCGCACCATTCCTGCTCACGAAGGCGGCGCTTCCGGCGATGCGGGCGCAGCGCTACGGCCGCATTATTAATATCTCCTCCTCCGCCGGCCGAATGGTCAGCACCCTGGGCGGCGC
>PLCM01000031.1 GCA_003134765.1 Spartobacteria bacterium
CGGAGCAAACGGGACCTGGACCGCCACGCCCGATTTTCCCACGACGGTCGATGGCCACACGGCAACTTTACTTCCTAACGGCAAGGTTCTCGTTGCCTTTGGAAGAGACAAAAATGGCTTTGCTTTGAGTAGCGCCCAACTTTTCGACCCGACCGGCGGGACGAACGGGAGCTGGGCTGCCACCGGCAGTCTTAGTCCCGCACGCGAAGCCGCCAGGGCAACCTTGCTAACCAACGGCAGAGTTCTTGTCGAAGGGGGATCTTCCGATAGCGGAGCTGACGCGGCCGTGTACGATCCGACGCAAGGAACATGGGTGGTTACGGGCAGTCTCAAGACCGGACGTTTTCAGCACACCGCTACTTTGCTATCCGATGGCCGCGTTCTGGTCGCAGGGGGATATAACGGTGGCGAGTTAAACAGCGCGGAAATATATGACGGTGGGCTACCGCCGCCCGTCTTGCTGAACATTTCCACCCGCATGCGTGTCCTGACTAGCGACCAGGTGCTGATCGGCGGGTTTATCATCACAGGATCCGATCCGAAGAAGGTCATCATTCGCGGGATGGGTCCTTCGCTCAGTGGCGTTGGCGTTACTTTGTCTGACCCAACCTTAGAGCTCCATCAAGGTAACACCACGCTGGCGACGAATGACAACTGGAAGATCGATGATCAGACCGGCCAATCACAGGAAGCCACTATCCGTGCCACGACGATTCCGCCAGGAAGCGATTTGGAATCAGCGCTGGTCGCTACGCTTGTTCCAGGGGCCTACACCGCGATCCTTGCGGGTAAGAATGGCGGCACCGGCGTGGGGCTCGTCGAAGTTTACGATCTGGCCCAGGCCGCCAACTCGAAACTGGCCAACATCAGCACGCGCGGATTCGTCGACACAGATAATAATGTCATGATCGGAGGATTGATTGTGGGCGGTGGTGGCGGCGGCCCGAGCGCCAAAGTGATTGTGCGCGCGATTGGACCATCGCTTCCCGTCCCCGGCCCTTTAGCCGACCCGACCCTCGAACTACATGATGGAAACGGAGCTACGGTTGCGACCAACGACAATTGGAAGATCGATGATCAGACCGGTCAATCACAGGAAGCCACTATCCGCGCCACGACAATTCCACCGAACAATGACTTGGAATCGGCCCTGGTCGCAACTCTGGTTCCGGGCAACTACACCGTGGTCGTGCGCGGCAAGAACAACACGACAGGCGTCGGGCTCGTCGAAGTTTACAATCTGCAATAGCCCACGCGAAATTCGTGAACCCCCGCCCCCGGGGATCTCCCTCCGCCTTCCCCTTCTTCCATTCCCCATTCCGAATTCGTCATTGGTCATTTTTCTCCCCCCCTCCGTGCCCATCGTCGTCAGCGATACCTGAAAAGCTCGCGGGCAAGGAGCAGAGACACGTACAGGCCTGCGATGACGCACACAGCGAAGGTCGACAAAATGACCGCTATTATCGCAAATACAAAAACCGTATCGCTTTTTGTCGAAGGACTTCCGCTCCCGGTCACCGCTGGCGTGTGCTTCTTAAGCAACTCGTAGTTGCGGTGGCTGGGTCGGAACCAGAAGGCGAACACCTCGCCGACGCCGGGAATGATACCGATCAGGGCGTTGATCAAAATGTTGAGGCCCATTCGCGTGATCACGACCTTCGGCACACGATTACGCGCGGCGACAAATAGCGTGATTGCGGAGACGACAGCGGCGGAGGCATCGCCGATTGCAGGAATCAGATCGAGCACCGGATTGAGACCGAATCGCCTGCTCGTCCCCGGCACTGGAAACAAATCGTCCATAAACAGGGCGATGAGGCGAGCCACCGCTCGTGACTTTTTCTCGGCCTCCGTTTCCTTCGGAAGCAACTCGAAATCGATTAGCTTTGGTTCGGGTTTCGTGGTCGTTACCGATCCTCCGAAAATCGAGATTGTGCAAAAAGGCTGGCGATTCGAGCCGTTATTTCGGGCTCTTGATCAACTGGCAATGGAGATCATTTGTCAGCGTCTCAATCCGCTGGCTCAACTCTTTCGTAAGGGCCGTTAACTCGGTATTTTGGTGCATCAGCTCAAGCAATTTGGCCGTCTGTTCTGCCGCGACTAGTTCTCGCTCCTGGCTGGCAACGGCCAGCGCCTCCCGATGTTGGGCGTCGGCGTCCGAGTGGGCCTTGTCCCGGTCCGCTTGCCGGGTTTGCGCGAGAAGGATCAGGGGAGCGGCGTAAGCCGCCTGCAAGCTGAACGCGAGGTTTAGCAGGATGAATGGATAGACATCAAAATGCGTGATCTCGGCCACATTCAAAATGATCCAAACAGCGACGATCAGTGTCTGCGCAACGAGGAAGACCGGCGTCCCAAAGAAGCGAGCAAAAGATTCGGCCTTGAGGGCGAACCAGTCGTTGCCAAATACGGAGGTGAGATGCCGGTGCGGAAGATGAAAGCGGAAATGATGGCGGTGGCCGCCACCTTCCACCTCCGGAGAGGTGATGCGTATATCCATCCCGCGCTTTTAGCGATTCTGTGCCGATCCGTCGAGTTCGCCGTTTACTGCCTTCGCTGCCAAAAGCCACGCGTTTGCAGATGCTCGTTCCTGGCCTCCCACAAGCGCAGCGCAGCCCGGAGCAACGCGAGTGTCCGGCTGATCGGTTCTCGTCTCGGGGCCGCGGCAATCCCCGCCGTCGTCGCCATCCCGTTGTCACGGCGACGCATCCGGCGCCCAGCCTCTTTTTTTCCGTTCTGTCCCATTTTTTTCCACCATTATTCGCGGCCCCAACCGCGACTCGTCGCCGATCACGCCCGCTTCATATGATTAGACTGGAAAATTCCTCCCAAGTTGCATCATTTCTGATGGCCCAGTCTTCGCCAGGGCGACGGCTTGGCAGGCCGACTTCCCTTTCTTCATTCGACATTCAGCATTCGCCTCGGCTCCCCCCTTCTTCCATTCCGCATTCCGCATTCCACCTTCCGCCTTCATTCCCCATTCGACATTCCGCATTTCGCATTCAGCGTTCCGCGTTTGTTCCACCTTCTTTCATTCGGCGTCCGCCACGGCGGATTCGTCCGTTGGCGAATTGGGCGTTCGGCGTTAAACGTTTTGTTGCGCCTCTTGTCCGACCTCTGACCTCTGACCTCTGACCTCTGATCTCTGTCCTCCGACCTCTTCTATGAAACTTCTTCTCGCCTTCCTCCTCGCTCCCACCCTCCTCCTCGCCGACGGCCTCACCGACGTGCGCGCCACCCTCCAGAAACTCCAGAGCGACCAGCCGCTCCGCGCCCGAGTGGAAATCAAGAGCCGCCATTCCGGAGGCGAGAGCAACAAGCAAAGACAATTCGGAGGTGACTCCCTGGTCACCGTCGAGAGCGGTGCTGACGGGTTAAAATTGAGCTGGTCCGCCGACGAGGTCCGCCAATCGCGCAAAGCCGCCTGGGCGGAGGTCGCCAATCCCGATGCGCCGAAATCCGATCTCGGCACCTTGAAAGCGCTCGACGCCGCCCAGGCGCTCAACCTCCTCGACGCCGCCGACTCCTTACGCCGCGGCCTGGAGCGCGCCGTCCTGCTCGAAGACAAATCAGATACTCACAAAGGAAAACCCGCCCGGCTCCTCGTTCTTCGCATCGATCTCGGCCTGGACGAAGAAGGCCGTAAAGCGCTGAAAAGTTCGGACGCGATCGAAAAACTCTGGCTCGATGCCGACGGCATTCCAATCGCCATGGACCGCAACGTCGAAGCGAGGTTCAGTAAATTCCTCATCGGCTACAAAATCCACGAACACGAGACCCGCGAGTTCCAGCGCGCCGCCGGCCGCCTGGTGGCGACTTCTGTTATGAAAGAAAACTCCGGCTCCGGCCTCGGCCACAGCGACGAAAGTCACACTACGATAACGGTAACATTGCTGTCGGATTAGTCTGCCCGCGCTTTGATAAGTAAGGGAGCGCCATTGACGGGGCGCCCTATTCCCCGCTACAAACCGGCTACCATGACACGCACTCGGAAGAACCAGCGGACCGAGTGCCGCCGCTCAAGACGATTTGGCGTGTCTCAGCTTCGGCGCACCCTGCTCGTGGCCGGGCTTCTCCTGCTTTCCGCCGCGATTCACACGGCGCGCGCCGCTGCGGGCGATCTTTACGTCTCGGAGTTCAGTTCGGGCTCGGTGCTGAAGTTCGACAGCGCCGGCAACCACACCACGTTCGCCTCGGGATTAACGGGCACCTTCGGACTGGCCTTCGACCGCGCTGGAAACCTCTTCGTGGCCGACAAAGACGCCAACTCCATTTTCCGATACACCCCCTCCGGAACGAAAAGCACCTTCGCCTCAGCCCTCCATACGCCGACGGCTTTGCTTTTCGACGGCGCGGGGAATCTGTTCGTGGCCGATTTCGGCGGGAACGCCATCCTGAAAATCACGCCCGAGGGTACCGTGACCACCTTCGCCTCTGGCCTTCATAATCCTTCAGGCCTGGCCTTCGATCGCGCGGGCATTCTCTACCAATCGGATTATGGAACAGGGACATTGTTCAGTTACACGCCCGACGGCACCCAGAGCGTGTATCGCACGGGCTTCGCTAGACCGGAGGAGATCGTCTTTGATCTGGCTGGCAACCTCTTCGTCTCGGACTTTAACGCCGGCACCATTTCCAAGATCACGCCCCAAGGCACGAAAACAGTATTCGCTTCCGGCTTGAGCGGCCCCTGGGGCCTGGCTTTCGATCCCGCCGGCAATCTATTAGAAGCCGACAGCAACGGCGGGGCGGTTTTCGCCTTCGCGCCAAACGGGGCCAAAACCACCTGGGCCAGCGGAATCAACACGCCCACCTTCGTCGCGCTCGAGCCTCCCACCGGATTGCCGCTGAATATCTCCACGCGCATGGATGTGCTCACTGCGGACAAAGTGATGATCGCCGGTTTCATCATCGTCGGGAGCGATCCCAAGAGAGTATTGATTCGCGGCATCGGACCAAGCCTCAGCGCTTTCGGGATAACCGGCGCACTGAGCGATCCCACCCTCCAATTGCAAGATCACAACCAGACCGTTTTGGCCACGAACGACGACTGGAAAGAGAACGAACAGGCGATTGCTGATACCGGCATTCCTCCCCACGACGATCGGGAATCGGCCATCGTCATGACTCTGGCGCCGGGCGCCTACACGGCGATCGAAAGTGGCAAGGCCGGTGCGACTGGAGTGGGACTCATCGAAGTGTACGATCTCGATCGCGCCGCGAACTCCTCCCTCGGCAACATCAGCACGCGCGGCTTCGTCGAGACCGGTAACAACGTGATGATCGGCGGGTTCATTATCGGGGCTGGTAATGGCGCGGGAAAAGTCCTGGTCCGCGCCATCGGCCCATCGCTCACTGCCTTTGGCATCACCGGCGCCCTGCCTGATCCCCAGCTCGAGCTGCACGACGTCAATGGCACCCTTCTTTCGTTCAACGACGACTGGAAAACCGATGATCAGGATGCCATTCAAGCCACCACGATTCCGCCAGCAAACGATTTGGAATCAGCCATCGTCAGGACCTTGCCGGCAGGCAATTACACCGCCATCGTCAGCGGCAAGAACGGCGCGGCTGGCGTTGGCCTGGTCGAGGTTTACAATCTGCGTTAGCAGTTCCGCGCGTTCTACTTTCTACTTTCTACTTCCTAATTCCTACTTTCAGCCAACGGCTTCGGCCACAGCGACGAAAGTCACACCACCATCACGGTGACGCTGCTGTCGGACTAGACTTTACCGCCGTTGTCTCTCGGCGTGGATTCGTTCCAGCAATTGTTGATGCGCTGCCGCCAGACTGCGGAGAAATTCGGCCGCGAGCTGAAGGGCCTCAGGATAAGAAGCGAAACGCTTCCGCAAGCGCTTGGTGGCCGGGTCGTAGAAAAATGAAATGTCCTGATCCAGGTTCGGCGCGATCAGCTCATTACTCAGTGTCTGGATTTGCTGCATTTCGCTATTGCCCGTCCGGGCGACTGATTCGGCATTGCGCAACGCGGAGAGCGTAGACACATCGAGCAATTCCAGGCCACCCGATTGCAGCAGGGTCGCGGCGTCAGTTGCGCTGTAGCCGCTGCTAAAGAAAAAAGGGCCCACAGGTGGCATCTCCCCGGCATCGAGTCTGCGCCGGAAATCAGCCGCGACACGTTCCTGCTGGTCAGCCGCTGCCTCGTATCCTTTGACGGATTTTTGCACCGATTCTTCCAAGGTGGCCAGAATTCTGTCGTGGCGCTGGGCCTGATGCTGCCTGTCCTGGTAGCTATTCAGCCAGAAAGCCCCGTAGACGGCGATAAACACGAGGAAAAGCTCCGCCACCCAGTGCACAATGCGGGAGCGAGCACCACCTGCCGGGTGGCTTGGTGACGGGACGCTCATGGATTAACGAGACATAGCGATCCAATCAGCTGTTCTTTCCTAAAATTGTCCAAACTTTGTTTGTGGCCCGATCCGGGCAAATCATGAGCAACGCCCATTAAAGAACGCAATTCGGAAATCGGGCCACCACTTCATTTCTCGGACCCGCGAGTTCCAGCGCGCCGTCGGTCGCCTGCTCTGTCTCCCCTGTCCCGCTGACTTCCGACCTCTGTCATCTGACCTGCGCCTTGGCTCCGGCTCCGGCCTCGGCCACAGCGACGAGAGTCACACGACCATCACGGTGACCTTGCTGTCGGATTAATTCGTCGAAGTGCAGCAATTTCGTAGCATCGAAATCGTTCGCGTGATAAAAAGAGCCGTGCCCCCAAACCAATCCCCAATAAAGGAAGACGCTTCCGCTGCCGAATTGGCACTGAAAACTCACGTAATTGCGTTCGACCCTGAGATGCTCGCTAACATGACCGATGGAGTCACGACGATGCAGGAAATAGCAGACGCGGTCGACCTGACCGAGGCACCAGAAGATGCAGTCTGCAGTCTTGTCATCGACCTGATGCAGTATTGCGAGCGCGAGAAAGTCGACTGGACTCAAGACGTGATGTTGCGGGCGCGGGAGCGGCTTTCGATCTCTGAATGAACCAGGATTGATTCTGGGACCGCCGTGCGAGATCTCCGCTGTGAGCAGAATTCGCTCCCGAACCGAGGGGGATCTGTAGTAGGCATTACTTAGGTGAACATCACACTGCGTCCTAGCGGCGGGCGCGGCGAGTACGAACTCGCTGGCAGGCAGGGTGATTTACACGTCGCTGACCTATTCGGGTTACCGATGTTCATCGAGATATTACCAGGCGTCACAATAAACGCACACAGCCGCTGCTTGTTGAAAGACGGCAAGCCGCGAATTCGTCTCACGCAGCACGCGGCTCGAAATGCGCACCCGTCATCGCTTATCGCGGCTGCCTTAATGCTTCCAGAGGCGAGAAGGGAGCGACATCAAACGCACGGCCCCGACCTGCTTCGATCGAAGAACTTCGTAATTCAAACAATCCGGATCGATATCGTGCGGCACAAGACAGTAGTGATTGTACGTCCGGTGACCGTTCGGCTGGAGAATGCAGATAACGTACGTCTCGATATTAGCTTTGCTGAGAGGATGGAGCGAGTTGTCCGTGTTTGGACAGCCGCCGCAACTCGAGATGGAGCCGTAGCAGCGGCTGTTCGGGCTCACGCGAAGGCTTTCACGTCCGCGAACTCAAGTCAGGCGCAGTTGACTAAGGCTTTCATTTCATTGCACGCCACTCTTGGTCGACCTGACGGGGACATATTGCCGTTGATTGAAGGAAACTTCGGCCTCGCTGCATTCAACGCCCCCGCAATTGGTGACATGTCGGCTCAATTGGGTGACGAGGACTTCCTTGAAGAAATCTCCGTCGATCCCGCCGAGGCTCGCGTCGACCGAGCGCGCGAATGGCGACTTGCAGCCGTCCGTGGATCATCCGCCGGGACGTTTCGTCGGGAGGTTATTACGGCCTACAATTCTCGCTGCATGTTCTCCGGCGAGCGACTTCCGCGCACCGACGCTACCCGTACGGCTGGTGTGGATGCCGCGCACATTCTGCCTTGGAGTCGATTCGACTTGGACTCAACCGTTAACGGTCTGTGTCTAAGTAAGCAGTGCCACTGGGCCTTCGACGTGGGGTTGTTCCGGCTGCGCTTCGATTCAGCGGAAAGCATTTACGTCGTTTCTATTCCCGATCCTGTTCGTTCGGCCGCAGCGCGAGCAACTTTCGACTTGGAAGGCTTCGAAGCGCTCGCCGGTCCGGTCTCACGAGACCGCTTGCCAAAGAATAAGGCGTTGTGGCCGTCCGCGAAGTATCTCGGCGAGCTAAATGGTTTTCTTGACGGAGTTGTTGACTGACTGGTCTCTCGCTTCGGAATTGGGCTCGACGAGATAATCCCAGACTCGCCGGGCGAGCCACTCTGCGACAGGCGGGGTAACGGCGTTGCCGAGTGCCTGATAGCGCAACGAATCCAAGTCGTCTTCGCGGCACTTGCCCGCCGGCGGGATAGTCCAACCGATGGGAAAGCGCATTACTCCTTCACATTCCTTTGGAGTCAGGCGGCGCACTTGCCCCCGCTTCGGATACTGGACGTACGTTCGACTCCAGTCGGTTCCGGTATGACGGGCGGAGCAGGCGTAGAGACAGTAGGCGATTGACTGGAAGACTGCTCCATCGCCGCCAACATCTCCAATGACTTTCTTAAAGGGGGAAATAGTGGTCTTCCCATTTGATTCGCCCTCCTGAGCATCCCTTTCGCAGCGTTCGGCTTCAAAAAGTATTTTTCCGGGACCGTGGATGTCTCGATGACACCCAACAATGTAGACTCGCTGACGTGATTGGGGGACTCCGAAGTTTTTGCTGTTAAGCACACGCCAGCCGACAGAATACCCGAGTTCGGCCAGCGTCCCGATGACGATGCCGAAATCTCTTCCGTGGTGTGAGCTGAGAAGGCCCGCAACGTTTTCGAGCAAGACAACTCGGGGGCGTACTTCTCCAAGGAGGCGAGCAAAGTCATAAAACAATCCAGATCGTTTCCCTCTAAGCCCTGCTCTCGCCCCCATTCTTGCCAGTGAGACGTCTTGGCAGGGGAACCCTCCGGCCCAAACATCGGCGGCAGGAATGTCAGCTGAGTGCAGTTCTTTGATATTCTCATGATGCGGAGTGTCGGGCCAATGGCGGCGCAGGATACTTCTGCAAAATTTATCTAATTCACATTGGAATACCACTTGAAATCCTGCCCGTTCGAGACCGAGATCGAAGCCTCCGATTCCTGTAAAAAGAGATACCGCGTTCAGCCGCGGCGAGCAGGATTGTGCCGTTACTTGGGCGGGCGAGGAATTAGTCAAAGGCGGCTGCTCGTGTTCAACAAAGGTGAACTGAAGAATATCAGCGGGCGCATCTCTTCACAAGATGTGATCGCGTTCTGTTGCGCATCGGCGCCTCCGCTGGAATGTCAATCATGGCTGATACTTTCTCAGCTGAACAGCGATCCACGTGCATGGCCAAAATCCGTGGTCACGGAAACGCGACCACGGAAGCCAAGCTTATCCGATTGCTTCGGCATTCCAAGATCACAGGCTGGCGGCGGCACGTAAAGATGAGCGGCAAACCGGACCTTGTTTGGCGACGGCAAAGGATTGCTGTCTTTGTCGATGGATGTTTCTGGCACAGCTGCCCTCGACACGGCCGAGCTCCGTTGTCGCGTAAAGATTACTGGCTGCCGAAACTTGCGCGAAACGTCCTTCGAGACCGCACCGTTTCTCGACAATTACGCGCGGCCGGTTGGAAGGTTATACGCGTTTGGGAATGCGCGCTGACGCAAAGCCAGGCCCGACGAACACTTGCTCGCATTAGACAGGCGCTCGCTGGCCCAACTTGATTGTATTGTTAGCCTGAGCTGATTGCGCGCCCGCTATCCCGCCGACCGTCACGCTCACCGGCTTGCTCCACTGCCCGACGCGGGAATCGCCGACGCGGTAAATGGCCCGGTAGGTCCATTTCGTGGGCGTGGACGGGAATGGGGTGGTGTCGAAGGTGAGCATGACGAAGCCTTTGCTGTCGCTGCGGTCCACTTCGATCTCGCAGATGTCGAGAAAAGCGGCGTAGCCGCCCCAGCCCCATGGGATGTCCACATGGGTGCCGCTGATGATGGCGTCGATGTCCGGCTGAATGGTGGTGAGATCGGGGCCGGTCTGTGATTCTCGGCATTGTCGCTAGCGATAGACTTCCCGCCGATGCCGGATGCGGTTAATTCGCACGACTTTGGCGCGGTCGTCGATCTCATAGAGGACGCGGTACGCGCCAACTCGGATACGCCAATCGTTGGTGCCTCCAATCAATTTCCGGCAACCGGACGGACGTGGATCGCTGGCAAGCTGCCGAATCGCGGCAATTATTCGGGAATGAAAAGCCGGAGGCAGTCGATCCAAATCCTTCTCAGCGTTTCGCTCGAGAAGAATCTTATGCACGCGCCTTTGTCTTGCGCTCGCTCATGTATTCTTCGAGCGGCCGATATCGAAGCTTGCCTGCCCGCGCGCGTTTGAGCCATTTCAGGTCGGTCGCGTCTTCGGCCCGTTCCAAGAGCTCCTCGTATTCCGCGATGGGCACGATGACGGAGACGGCTTTACCGTTTCGAGTTATGACCTCGGGTTCAGATCGGGTTGTTTTCATTGCTCAGCGCGGACTTCGAGACAAAGCGAGATCGCTTCCTTGATGTTTTCCATCGCTTCCTCACGTGTGCGTCCCTGGCTTATGCAACCGGGAATTGCCGGGGCACTCTACGACCCACGTTCCGTCTTCATCGCGATCGATCACGGTAGGAAATTTCATGCACCGCAATGTATAACAAGGTAACGCGTTGTATACCATTCGAGAATTCGGGTCGGCCTCCGTTTCAAGATGCGCCCGGACGGTTTCCACGTCCGGACTGCTTCGTCCGCTGCCTTGTGATCTCCGACCTCTGCCCTTCAGCGCTACCCCCCACTGTCACACTGACCGGCTTGCTCCATTGGCCGACGCGGGAGTCGCCGACGCGGGAGAAGCCGCTGGTGTTGGATATGCCGGTAATAGCACGCGCCAAGAGAACGGGCGTGTCGCAAAAAAAGCGGCCCACAGGGCCGCTGCTACAGCTACGGCGGAGAGCAGATCGCCTTACGCGGGACTGGCGGGCGCGTGCTCCGAGGCCTCGGCAAACGCATGCTTCGTCGAATCCACATAGACCCGGGATTTATTGTGATCGAGGCCGGAAACGTTCTCCATATAGATGACCACTTTCTTGCCGGCGTACCAATGGCCGCACTGGACGACGAGGGCGCGAATCACCCAGGTCCTGGCGTCGATAAGGAAATCGATCACCTCCCCTACTACCCCATCGTTTGCTTCGACCTGGTAACCGGCCACGGCCCGCGTGCTTCGGAGATGTGAATCGACCGCATGTTGCTTTGCTTCGGACTCTTTGGGCGGAGGAACCAGCACGGGGTAACCACCCAAGCCCCACAAGGGCATCGATTCGGCGTAATACTCGTATCCGTAATGGCGGTGATAATCTTCCTCCTGCTGGCGGGACACCGGTTTGTGCTCTTCGATCGAGGGACTCTCCTCGATCTGTTGCCGCGTCAGGTTAACGAGAAGGACCTTCCCCTCGGGATAAAGGTGACCCAGGCCGTGCGGGGAAATGAGGACCATGCGCCCGGTGAGCCAGCCACCGGTGTCCGCCACCAAGTAGCGCACGGTCCAATTGCTGTCGTCGAAATAGAAATCCCGGACGTGTCCGATCTCGCCATCGGTTGCCCGCAGTTTTTCGCCGTAGCGTTGGTGGATGCTGTGTAACATAAAGCGCTTTCTCTTTCGGTGACCAGGTGGTGTGCGGCGGTCTGGGCATGGACTGGCCATGGCGCGCCGGCAGGATATTCTACACTCGTTCTAAATCTACCCGCGGGGTTTGTTTTCGGCGGCTTCTTATCGCGCGAAAAGAAGAGTCGCATGTGGGGGAAAAAGCGGCCCACAGGGCCGCTGCTACAGCTTCGATTACTTGCCGCGACCCTTACTTGCAGCGCGGCGGACTGGGGCGTTGTGGGCGTGTTGTTTGCGGCCTTTGGCGGACATGTCGTCGGCGCGGAGCTGCGCGCGGTTCGTTTTTCCGTTCGGCGCCGTCTGGCCGGCGTCGCGGGTGCGGATTTGTTTTGGCATGGAGGAATGTCGTCCAGTTGCGGCTCCTTGCCAATCTCGACACTACGCGCTGTACCCGCGGCGCTTCGGCGTGGCAGGCCGACCTCCAGCCTACGCCAAGGCTACGGCTTGGCAGGCTGACGTCTACACGCTGTGGTCCGGCGGACTGGAGGAATGCCGGTGGAACAGACGTTCGGCCAGGCGTTCGAGCGGGCGGCCCAAGAGCAAGGTGGCCGTAGTGAGAACAAAGGTGATTCCCAGGATGAGCCAGTAACCCAAGCCGCAGACGATCCCGAGCACGGCGCACATCCAAATCGTCGCGGCGGTGGTGAGTCCGGTAACGTGGCCGGCGGGATCACGTAAGATCACGCCGGCGCCCAGGAAGCCGACGCCGGTCAGGATGCCCTGGACGACTCGGCCGATGGCGTTTTGGTCGGCGACAGTCAAAGAGGCCGCCGGCGACCTGAGGACAACGATCGTGGCCACAGCCGCGCCGAGGGAGACAAGGGCGTGGGTCCGCAGGCCGGCTGGTTTCCCGTGCAATTCCCGGTTCAACCCGAAAAGGCTTCCGAGCAGGAGCGCGGCGCCGAGACGCAGGGCTGTTTCTTCATTTCCGCTGAGCACCACGAGCGCTATTGAGCAGGCACGGCGGCACCGAAAGCAAGCCTTTTTGGATGGCGCGAGGGCCATTACATCGCATCGCGGCGACTTACGAGAAAGGCGTCGAAAGGTCAGACGACGGCATGCTTAATGGTCCTAATACACGCGCTTCTCCTTAACCCCCAGGGAGTTTCTCCTCACTCCTTCTCAATGAATGTTCTTGTAGCCGACGATGATGGCGTTACGCGCCTTTTACTCAGTTCTGCCCTGAGCAAGCTGGGACATCAGGTGCAGGAAGCCGAAAACGGCCGGGACGCGCTCGCCCTCTGGGAACGCGAACACCAGCGCCTTGTCATCTCCGACTGGGTGATGCCGGACATCGACGGCCTCGAGTTCTGCCGAAAGATCCGCGCCCACACAAGCTCCAACCTGACATACGTAATTCTACTGACGGCGCGTCTGGGCAAGGCCAGCTATCTCGAGGCGATGGAGGCCGGAGTGGACGACTTCATTCCCAAGCCGTTTGAAAAAGAGCAGCTCGCGGCCCGCGTCCGCGTAGCGGAGCGCATTCTTGGGCTGCACGAGAATCTACGCATCGCGAACGGCGATCTGGAGAACCGAGTGCTGGAGCGGACGGCGGAACTGCAAAAGGCGCTCGCCGTAAAGGCGGAATTTCTTTCGCGCGCGAGCCATGAATTGCGCACGCCCATGAATCACATGCTCGGCTTCGCGCAATTGCTGGAAATGGGAGACCTTTCCCGCAAGCAGGAGAAGAGCGTTCGGCAGATTCTCAGCAGCGGCAGCCACCTGCTTCATCTGATCGATCGCATCCTGGCCGTCTCAAAAACTGAGCCTGATGACTTGAGCTTTCTCAAGCAGGACCAGGTGACGGAGAGCGCCGAAAATTCCTGGGAAAAAGAGCCCTTGTTAGCGGGCTCCTGGAGTTCGTCATGAACAAACGCATTCCACTTCTCGTCTCCGCCGGTTTCGGACTGCTCATCGTGCTCGGTCTCTGCACGAGCTTGTTTCTCAACTTCACTTTGCAGCGCCGAATCGAAGAATCGGAAGTGCTCAAAGAGATCACAACGAAAGTGCGCGGCAATGTCCGGGATTTGCGCGTGGACTATATGCGAATGGGCGAAGAAATAGCAGCTCTCCTCCTTGATGCGAAATCCGAAGCCGAGTTCGCGAAGCGATCTCGCGGGAGCGAGCAAGCCGATGTCAGTGGCGATGAGCACATGGCTGCGGCCCTCGCGGCAACGCGGAGCCCAGAAGTGAAAAAGGTTTTGCAGAAGGCAATCGCGCAAGACAAAAACAGCGACGCAATGGCGGCCGAAATCATCCGGCTGGCCGTGACCGATGTAGAGAAAGCACGCGCGCTTTACCGCGAAAAGTACCTTCCGTCCGAGGAAGAGAAGCTGTCGACTCTCGACAGCGCCTTGCGCCTCGCATTTGCGGAAACGGATGCCCTGGATGCCGCGGCCAACGCCGATTCACGCCAGGCAACGTTCTTCGCGCGCATCGCCATCATTCTGTTCCTGGGCATCGGCGTGATCAGCGCGCTATATCTCCGTCACATTGTCGCAAAAGTCGTGCGCCGGTCCGAAATCGCCGCAGAGGAAAACAAGGAGATGGTCGATCATTCCCTCGACGGTATCTGCTCGATGGATGGGGCGGGAAACTTCACGCGCGCGAACGCCGCCTTCGAGCGCATTTTAGGTTATTCCGCCGAAGAGCTGCGAGGCCGGCCTTTCATAACGCTGGTTCATCCCGACGATGTCGAGAAAACCGAACGCGGCGCGGTGGATTTGATGGCCGGCGTCGCCATAAAAGATTTCGAGAACCGCTACATCGGCAAAGACGGCGCGGCTGTGAACATGATGTGGTCGGCGCGGTGGTCTGAGGAACAGAAGCAAATCTTCTGCATGGTCCGCGACGTGACAAAGCAAAAGGCGGCCGAGAGGGCCCTCCACGCCGCCGAGGAGAAATACCGCACGATCTTCGAGCATTCGAATGAGGGTATTTTCCAAAACACACCCGAAGGCGCCTTTATTTCGGCCAATCCGGCGATGGCCCGAATGCTCGGCTTCGATTCCCCGGAGGAGTTAATCCGCGGGCGCGGCGATATCGAGCGCCAGGGTTATGTCGACCCGAGCCTGCGCGAAAAATTCAAACAAGCGCTGGAGGAAAGCGGCTCTGTCACCGATTTCGATTACGAGGTTTACCGGAAAGATGGCTCCAGGATCTGGGTGTCGGAGAATACGCGAATCGTTCGCGATGCAGAGGGGCGTGCTCTTTTTTACGAAGGCAGTGCCCAGGACATCACCGAGCGAAAGCGGGCGGAAGCGGAACGCCAGGTCATCTCGGAAATTGTTCGCGGCGTGATGACGACGACCAACCTCGATCAGTTGCTCGATCTCGCCTGCCGATCCATCGGCAAGTTCCTTTACGCGGAGAACTGCTTCGTCGCTCTCCGCGACCCGTCCACCGATCTGGTGCATTTCGAGTTTTGGGTCGACAAGTTTGATCCGGTCCCCCCGCCGCAACCCATCGGCAAAGGCCATACCAGAACCAGCTACGTGCTTCGGACGGGCCAACCCCTCCTGCTGACCGACGAGACGAAAGCTCGGCTGTTCGAGCAAGGCGAGATCAAGAAAAGCGGGTCGGATTCGGCTTCGTGGCTAGGAGTGCCGTTGCGGACGCCGACGCGAACCCTCGGGGTATTGGCCGTGCAGCACTACGAGGAGAAAAACGCGTACAGCCAGCGCGACATGGAGTTCCTTTCCACGGTGGGAGATCAGATCGCTCTGGCCGTCGAGCGCAAGCGCGCCGAGGAAACACTCAAGCGCAGTGAAGCACGTTTGGCGGAAGCGCAGCAAGTGGCGCGCGTAGGCAGTTGGGAATGGGATTTGGTTACCAAGAAACTCACCTGGTCGGATGAGGAATTTCGGCTTCTCGGATTTTCTCCAGGCGCATTCGAGCCTACCTACGAACATTATCTCGCCTCTGTTCATCCGGACGAACGGCATGAGATCGTCGATGGCGTCGACGCCGGTCTGAGCCCCAAGAAATCCATTGGCTCGGATACCCGCGTCGTCTGGCCGGATGGTCAGGTGCGCATCCTCCACAATTGCGAAAACACGCTCGCAGACGAAACGGGCAAGATCATCCGCCTTTTTGGCACCTCGCAGGATGTCACTGAGCTGCGGCAGAAAGAAACCGAGCTGCAACTGGCAAAAGCCGCGGCCGAAGCCGCCAGCCGGACGAAGAGCGAATTTCTCGCGAACATGAGCCACGAAATTCGCACGCCCATGAATGGGATCATCGGCATGACCGATCTCGCCCTGGAAACCAACCTCGACCGCCATCAGCGCGACTATCTCGGAATGGTGAAGAGCTCCGCGCACTCGCTCCTCAGCTTGATCAACGACATTCTCGATTTCTCCAAAATCGAAGCGGGCAAGCTGGAACTGGAGTCGATCGACTTCAGCCTGCGCAATTGCATTGGCGGCATGATCAAACCGCTCGGGATTCGCGCGGGCCAAAAAGGGCTGGAGCTCGTCGCGGATATTCCGGCCGATGTGCCCGATCACCTCGTGGGCGATCCGATGCGGCTCCGGCAGATCCTGATCAACCTCACCGATAACGCGATCAAGTTCACCGAGCGGGGCGAAGTGATCGTCAAAGTGGTCAACCAAGCCGCGCCGAACGGTGAGAGTCATCTGCATTTCTCGGTCTCGGACACGGGCATGGGCATTCCGGCAGAAAAACAAAGCGCGATTTTCGAAGCGTTCTCGCAGGCGGACGGATCGACCACGCGCACGCATGGCGGCACCGGGCTCGGGCTTTCGATCGCCTCTCAGCTCATCCGCAAAATGCAGGGCCGGATCTGGATTGAAAGCCAGGTCGACAAAGGCACCACTTTTCATTTCACGGCCCGCCTGGGCGTACGCTACACGCCATCACCGGCGATCAAACGGGCCGATCCAGCCGATCTCGATGGCTTGCGCGCCCTCGTGGTGGACGACAGCGCGGTGAACCGCCGCATCCTCGAGGAGATGCTGATCAATTGGCGGATGCGCCCGACCGTCGTGGAATCGGGGGCCCTCGCGATAAAGGAAATGGTGCGCGCGGCCCTTGCAGGCGCGCGCTACCAGCTCGTGCTGGTGGATGCGCTGATGCCGGAGATGGATGGATTCACTTTGGCGGAAAGAATTCAGCAAGAACCGGAACTCTCCGGCGCGACTGTGATGATGCTTTCCTCTGCGATGCCCGGCGGAACCACGGAGCGTGCCCGCGCCCTTGGCGTTGCGGGCTTGCTGACGAAGCCGGTCACGCAATCGGATTTGCTCGACGCCATTCTCCTGGCGATCAATGCCGGCGGCGAGATGACCCCGAGCGAGAGAGCGCCCATCGTTGCCGAAAGCGCGCCGACAACATCCCCTCTGCGCATCCTGGTCGCGGAAGACAATGTGATCAACCGCGCGGTCGCCACCGGCATCCTGGAAAAACAGGGGCATTCGCTGGTGCATGCCGGGAGCGGGCGCGAAGCGTTGCGCGTTCTGGAAGAAAAGATCTTCGATCTGATCTTGATGGATGTGCAAATGCCGGAGATGGACGGTTTCGAAGCGACCCGGAGAATTCGGGAAATGGAAGCGCGGACGAACCGACACACTCCTATCGTCGCGATGACCGCGCATGCCATGGCCGGCGATCGCGAACGCTGCCTGGCCGCGGGAATGAACGATTACATCGCAAAGGCGCTTCAAAAAGAGGACCTGCTTCAGGTGCTGGCAGACAATTGCCCGGCTGCGGTGCCGCGTGTTCCCAAATCGCCCGCAAAGCCAGTTCCCAACGTGAATATGCCGTCTCTTTTCACACGGGTAGAATTGCTCGAAATCTGCGATGGGGATGATGAATTGATGGGGAGACTGATCTCGCTGTTTAACGAAAACACGCCGCAAATACTGGATTCGATCCGTGAATCGATCGCCCAGCGGGATGGCAGTGGGCTCGACCGGGACGCCCATAAGTTGTTGAGTTCCATTGGAGCTTTTGGCGCGCGGCGCGCGCAGGACCTGACAGCGCGCCTTGAGAAACAAGGCCAAAGCGACGACTTTGCGGGAGCCCGGAAAGGCTTTGCCGATCTTGAACGAGAAATTAATAAAATTCACGCTACCCTCGCTGATTTCGTCGGCGTCGTCGTCTGACGCAATAAAATCACCCAACGCCGGTGATTCGAAGACGTCGATTTTGATTGCGGAGGACGATCCGGTTTCCACCGAGTTGATCTCGACTCGGCTGACAAAGTGGGGCTATGACGTCGTCGCCACTAAAGACGGGGCGGAAGCGATGACGATTTTGCGCGGCAAAGACGCTCCATCGCTGGCCATTCTCGATTGGATGATGCCCGGACTTGATGGGCTCGAAATCTGCCGGCGGGTCCGCGAAACGAAGAAGACGGTTTACATCATTCTTGTGACCGCGCGGGGCGAGAAGGAAAATGTCATCGAAGGCTTGCGCGCCGGCGCCGACGATTACCTGATCAAACCATTTGATAAGGACGAATTGCGCGCCCGGATCCTGGTCGGTTTGCGAGTGATGGAATTGCAGGAAGCGCTCGTTCGACGCGTGGAGGAGCTGGAGTCCGCAGCTCTCGAAATCAGGTCGTTGAAATTGCAGCTTCCTCTCTAAGCGGCGTCCCTAGTAAACGTCGAGGTCGTGCGCGGAAACGACCTTGCCGGGATAAAGCTCGCGGATCTCTTTCAGCAGTCCTTCTTCGGTATCTTTCTCGCGACCGAAAAACATCTGGTGATACAGAACGAGCAGCTTCGGTTTGGCTTTCGTGGCCAGCTCGGCCAGCTCTTTCGTGGAAGTGTGGAAACTGGTGATGTACTTCCGCCAGTCTTCCTTGCTCTCATTGTAGCCGAGCTGGGTGTAAACCTCGTGCAACAGCACGTCGCAACCGTTGCAATTCTCGACGACGCTTTGGCTCGGCGCGCAATCGCCTGAGAGGACAATGACTTTGCCGGGCGTCTCGAACCGGTAGCCGTAAGCTTCGCGCCACGAGCCGTGATGCACGAGAAACGCTTTCACGGTGACATTGTCGTCCTTGTAAACGACGCCCGGCTTGACCTCGTGCGCGTTCACCTTGTAACCGGTGCGGTTGCCATGCTCGAGGCCGTTGGTGCGAATATCGATGTCTTCGCTGTAAGCGGCGAGAAGGTGATCGGTCATGGCTTTGAGACCGGTGGGACCGAATACTTCCAGCGGTTCCTTTCGGCCCAGCACCCACGGACTAAAGATGAGGTCCGGGTAACCAAGGGTGTGATCGGAATGGAGATGAGTAATGAACGCGGTCTTGAGCTTTGGAACGGCCAGGCCGGTGACTCCTTTGCGGAGGGCGGCACTCGCGCGGCGAACGATGCCCGGTCCGCAGTCGATAATATAAGGTGTGTCGTTGACGACGATGGCCACCGACGGACCCATTCGATCGGGATCGGCTGCGGGATTTCCGGTGCCGAGTAAAACGATCTGCGTCCGCGACTTGGGCGCGGCACTCGGAGTGGGACTTTGGGCGCGGCTCGTCGAGGCGAGCAGAGACGCTAGAAGTATCGCCAAGAACATGCACCCATATGGAAGAATCCAGTTTCGTGATTTCATAGATGCCTCGTTCATCACCTGTGTGCCTAGAAAACAAACATCCCGATAGCGGCCGCAAACATTAACAGGGTTGTCAGTCCCACTGACACGAGGCCCAGGCGGGAACTCGGCTGATTGCACATGATTTTGCGGTCGGCTGCGACGAGCCAAACGCCGACCAGGAGAAAGGGCGCGAGCAGGCCATTGATGATGGCGGTCCAATAGAGCGCCTTCACGGGGTTCACACCTGCAAAATCGAGTCCGATGCCCACCAGAGTCGACAGAATAACCACGGCATAGAAGGCACGGGCGGCTTTGAACTTGGAATCAAGGCCCTGTCGCCAGTGAAACGTCTCGGCAAAGGCATAGGCAGCCGAACCGGAGAGGGTCGGGATGGCCAGAAAGCCGACCCCGATGATGCCAACGGTAAAAAGAAGATAGGCGAATTTTCCGGCCAGAGGCAGCAACGCCTCGGCTGCCTGTTTCGTGGTCTCAATGTTCGTCGTGCCGTGCGCGTGCAAGGTCAGGGCCGTGCTCAAAATGATGAAATACATGACGAGGTTGGAAAAGAACGTGCCGATCCCAACGTCCATCTTCCGCAACCCGATTTCGCGCCGGGTGGCGCCTCGCCGCCAGGCCAGCATGCGCCGGCCGATCGCTTTTTCTTCCTCAACTTCCTGCGAGCTCTGCCAAAAGAAGAGATAAGGACTGATCGTCGTGCCAAGAATCGCCACGAGCATCGCCCAGCCATCATGGCTCTTGGGCAAAGACGGAACAAAAGTGTCGTGGGCGACCTTGCTCCAATCGGGCCCGATGACGAAACCGGTGATGACGTAGGCAAAGAGGGTGAGCGCCAGCCATTTCAAAACGTTGGCGATCTGGTGGTACCGGAATTGGACTGTAGCCACAGCGATGGCAACGCCGAAAACGATCACGAAATAGCGTGAGTTAATGCCGGAGAGCATTTCGGCGGCGTCCGCCATCCCGGCGAGATCGGAGCCGATATTGATGGTGTTGGCCGCGAGCAAGGCTAACGCCGCGATGATGAGGAGAGGCTTGGGGAATTTCTGGCGGAGCGCGCCGCCAAGTCCCTGACCGGTAACCATCCCGATGCGCGCGCACATCATTTGCACGCTCGCCATGAGTGGCCAGGTGATGAGCGCCGTCCAAAGCTGGCCGGTTCCCAAGAGAGCGCCGGCCGTTGAATAGGTCGCGATCCCCGATGGATCGTCGTCCGCCGCGCCGGTGATCAAACCGGGTCCGAGATTGGCGAAAAACCGGACAATCGGGTTGCGGCTCTCTTTGCGAGCGTTGCGGCGCGCTTCACTCATGTAGCTTCACTTCGGTTGGCCGGTGTATGCCGGACCTGAATTTCACGTCGAGCCTACACGGACAAGCTTTTTTTTCGCGCGGATGGATTCGCGGGGCCAGAGCACCGCTGTCACTCCCCCGGCACGAGGGCGTGCCGGCTCCAATGCCCTTTTATTGGTTCGGCAAGCGGAACGCTTGCCCTACAATTACTTCCGGCGATGAAACCGATTCCGCTCCTCGATTATGTCGGCAGTCCGATCTTATGGACGCTCTTCGCCCTTCTGCTTTTCCTGCAATGGAAATATCCGTTGCGGCGCCGGCATTTTTCCGTGCTCCCCCGGATGATGCGGAATTTCGTCATGTCGGTACCGGCGTTCGTGATTCTGCGCCTGGCGCTGGTGCCAATTCCGCTGGCGCACACGTTCTGGGCGCAGCGCAACGGACTTGGATTACTGAACTGGATCAGGCTGCCGGGAATTGTCGCGGCGATCGTGGCGTTCCTTCTCATGGATTGGGCCTATTACTGGTGGCATTACGCGACGCACCGGGTGCCGCTGTTCTGGCGTTTCCATAATGTTCATCACACCGATCTCGACCTCGATGTCAGCACCGCGGCCCGGTTTCATTTCGGCGAAATTCTTTTTTCGATTCCGTTCCGGCTTCTCGTGGTCGTTCTCTTTGGAATTCCGCCCCTGGTTTATCTGATCTTCGAGATTGTGTTCGAATCGGCCAGCGTGTTCCATCATTCGAACTGGCGACTCTCGTTAGGTTTCGAGCGCGTGCTGAATCACGTCATCGTCACGCCGCGGATGCATGGGATCCATCATTCCATTGTGGAGCGCGAGACCGATTCGAACTGGGGCACGATCTTTTGCTGGTGGGACAAGATTCACCGGAGTCTGCGTCGCGATATTCCGCAGGACGAGATCACGATCGGGGTGGCGGCTTTTCGTGAGGAGAAAGAGCTGACGGTAGGCAGGCTGCTCACGCTGCCCTTCCGGGGACAGCGGCCCTGGAAACTGCCGACCGGAGAGGTCCCGGAACGAGAACCGCGACCAGCGACGGAATTGCAACCGTAGTCATTCCTGGTAGGGCGAGACTCCGTCGAGCCGCATTCTGGGGTAGCGCACGCGTCTCTCGCGTGTCGGAGAAGGCGTCTCGCCATCGAGGACTTTCCTTACGGGCCCGACGGAGAAATCCGCTCAATCACTTGTCGCGCGCGGAATCAAAGATCGTTTCGGCGGGACGCCGCCGTAACGCAGCGCGACAGCGCGAGGCCGGGCTTTCCAACCAACGCGCGAGACGCGCGCGCTCCCCCAGGCGCTTCGGCTCGACGGAGTCTCGCCCTACCAAGGCTGAATCCGAGAATTGCGCGACGGGACGGAATCGGATTGAATTATCTCCGTGCAAAACATTCCGCGTCTCAGATCGCTGTCCTTCGTTCTTTGCTTTTCGCTGCTAATCGCAAATTCCAGGGCGGCCACCATCGCCGGCAAGGAGGCGAAGCCGGGACCGATGATCGAGATTCAGTTTCCGGTTTCGCCCTATTTCCAAAACATCGCCGCGGAGGGGGGGAATCCGCGGCCGGCCATGGGACGCGCGGTCCTGAGTTTTCCGCCGGGATTCGATCCGGCCCGGCGCTGGCCGATCCTGATCGTCACTTCGACGACGGATTTTAATACGACCAGTCCGATGGATGCCCCCGCCTATAAAGGTCCCGCCGATGCCGAGGGCTGGGTGGTCCTGGCGTCGGACGCGGCAATCAAGCCACACCGTGATTCCACGCCATGGCGACTCTCGATGTTGGGTGCAGCCCTGGATGCGCTGCGAAAGGATTTGCCGCAAAGCCGGAACTGGCCGGTCGCGTTCGCCGGATTCTCGGGCGGCTCGAAACGAAGTTGTTTGCTCGGGGCGATGCTGGCGAAGGGGCGCGCCGTTAATATCTGCGGTTTTTTTCTCAGCGGAATGAACGAGGACAAACTGAGCGAGGCCTACAAGACCTATCAGCCCGGCAGCAATTTCCTGAATATTCCCGTCTGGGTCAGCGGTGGCATGGATGACGTCATCGCCACGCCTTCATTGGAGAGCCAGGCGGTGGCAAACATGCGTCGCACTGGTTTCAAGCAGGTGCGGCTGGAACATTTCATCGGCGTGCATCAGCTGAAAAGATCCGAAGTGAAGCTGGCGCTGCGCTGGTTCCGGCAGCTCGGCGGATTCTAGGCCGGGCTTTGAAATTGAATCCTGGGTAGCGCACACGTCTCGCGTGTTGGCGAAGGCGTCTCGCGTTCGCGGACTTTTCAATCCGATAATCGAGATGTCGGCCCCGAACCAGGTAGCGCCGCCCAAAGAAAGATTGTTTTGGCGAGACGCCAAAACCAACGCGCGAGACGCGCGCGCTACCCGGCCTGAAGGCGTGACAGCGCCACGCTGAGACTGATAGCGTGCGCGCAATGGATGCAGTGGATTGGGCATCGTTAGGCGATCAGGAATTGCTCGAACGGCGGATCTCGAAGTTGGGCTTGCGGCTCGAAGGCTCGGAACTCGAACCGCTCATCAAACAACTTTACGAAGAGCTTTCGGCAAAGGGATTAACATTTCATCCGCCGTGTCACATCGGCGACGAATGGTTTGTGCCGGTGGGAATTCCGGCGATTTTCGTTCCCTTTTTTCTTGTGCACGACCGGCTTCGCGCCCTGGAAAAGACAATGATGCTCGAAGTGGAAGGCGGGACGCGCGAGTGGTTCATGAGATTGATCCGGCACGAGGCGGCCCACGCCTACAGCTACGCCTATTACCTTCCCCGAAAAAAGAAATGGCAGGAAGCTTTTGGGCGCACCTCGCGCGATCAAACGCCGGACGTTTATCATCCGCAGCCGTTCAGCCGCAGCTATGTCGTCAATCTCGACGACTGGTACGCGCAGAGCCATCCGGATGAAGATTTCGCCGAGACGTTCGCGGTCTGGCTGACGCCGGATGCCGACTGGCGGAAGCGTTACACCGGCTGGAAAGCGCTGCAGAAACTGGAATACGCCGATGAACTGATGCGGTCGCTCGCGGGGAAACCGCCGCTCCACGCACCGGAGTATCGCGCCAGCGACTACGATTGCCTGAATCAGAAACTCAAGACCTATTACGCGCGAAAACGAAAGCTCTACGAAGATACTTACCCGGATTTTTACGACGCCGACTTGCGACAGCTCTTCTCCGCGACGCCCGGGCCGGGCCGAATCACGGCGGCGGTTTATTTGCGGCGACGCCGGCGCCGGCTCTTGAATTCGGTCTGCCAGTGGACGAACGAGAAAAAGTTCCGGGTGAACAAGCTGCTCTCGCGTCTTATCGATCGTTGCGATCAACTCGACCTCCTGGTTTTGAACGACGATCCGCAGCAGGATTTCCGCATCACTTCATTTATCACGACGCTGGTGATGAATTATCTTTTCACCGGCAAATTTAAACGCACCAAATAAACGTGAAGAAAAAACTGAAAGTCCTCGCCCTCTTCGACGCGATCCGTCCCACGACGATCGACCAGGACCTGAGCAAGGAGATGAAGACGGAGGATTGGAAGACCGAGGCCAACGTCCTGGCCGCCCTCGGCGAGCTCGGTTACACAACCGAACATCTCGCCATCTTCGACAACCTCGACCTGCTCCGGCAAAAACTGGAGACCTTCGCGCCCGACGTGATTTTCAATCTCGCCGACCAGTTCAAGAACAACCGCGGATTCGACCAGAACATCGCTTCGCTTCTCGAAATGCAAGGCGTGCCCTTTACCGGTTGTGGCGCGACCGGGCTTGTCCTTTGCAAGCACAAGGGGACATCAAAAAAGATCCTCGGTTACCACCACATCCACGTGCCGAACTTCGTGGTTATCCCGCGCGGCCAGCGGATCGCGCGCCTCAAGCGGCCGAAGTTTCCGCTTCTCGTGAAGCCGGTGAAAGAGGAAGCATCATACGGAATTTCGCAGGCCTCATTCGTCACCAGCGACGAACAGTTCCGCGAGCGCGTTGCTTTCATTCACGAGAAACACGACGCCGACGTGATCGCGGAGGAATACATTGAGGGCCGTGAGTTCTACGTCAGCGTGATGGGCAATTTGAAGCTGACGGTTTTCCCGATTCGCGAGTTGGTTTTCGGCGAGGTGCCGCCGAACGAACCGAAGATCGCGACCTACAAAGCGAAATGGGACGAGGAATATCGCAAACGCTGGGGATTGCAAAACCAGTTCCCGGAGGGGCTCGAGCCGGCGCTGGTCGCGCAGATCGAGGAGACCTGCAAACGCATTTACCGTTTGCTCACCATCGAAGGCTACGCGCGCATTGACCTGCGGCTGACGGCGGCGAACGAGATCTACTTCATCGAGGCGAATCCGAACCCGATTCTCGCGGCGGACGAGGATTTCGCGCAGGCGGCTGGTAAGGCAGGTCTATCCTATCCGCAATTGATCGACCGGATCATTCGGCAGGCAATGAAGATGGTGCGGGGCTAAGGCAGGCAGCAAACGCCGAACGCCGAATTTAGAAACATCAGGATGGGCGCTACTTCAAAGAATTGAGAAACGCGATGAGCGTCTGGACGTCGGATAACCGGAGAAAGGGCTCAGCGCGGTTACAACATATTTGGTTGGCACGCGGCTGGAATGAACTACGCGGCGGTTTCGGAGGTCGCAGAAGATGATCTGCAAAAATTTGCGGCCGCGTTCTCCGATGCGGCCGCTTCACCGCGCTGAGGTTCAGCTCACGCATACACGAGCAGGTCGATTTCTTCGGGCAGGAGGTCAGAGACTTCGCGAACCAGGTTTCCGCGCAGAATGTTGACGAGCGCGTTGCGTCTTGGGGCGCCAAGGATGAGTCGCGAGGTGCCGAGCGTGGCGGCTATGTCGACGATGGTTTCGGAGGCAGACTCGCTGACGGCATAACAGAAAAGGGGCGAATGATCGCCGGCTTTTTGCTTGGCCGTCGCGAAGATTTCGGCGGCTTCCGGATCCTCCTGCCATCTGCGTTTGCTGTCCTGCTCGGTCATGAAACGCTGCTCGCGCACAAAGAGAAGATAAAGCCGGCGGCCGGTTTCACGTGATTCACGCAAGGCGAAGTCCAGGGTGCGACCGGTGCCGCGAATGGCGCAAAGAATGGATTCTGAGCTCGTGAATTCTGACCCCGGTTCCGGACTGGCAGGCGCGACCTGGATAGGGAACGCGATAGGTTTGGCGGGAGGGCCGGCGTCTTTTTTCATCCGGCGTTCCTGGACGAGGCCGCGCAGGATTAATCCGACGGCGAGAATCGTGACGGCGAAATAGCGTGCGTTTGGTTTGTCGATAAGCAACGACATCTCGATCGCGGCCATCACGATGAAGGTTCCAAACATCAGCGTGCGCTCCCATTTTTTGATCGAGAGTTTCCAGTCGGTCGCGGTCGCGCCAAGATTTGTCGCGATCGCGCCGACGACTCCAACCGCATAAAGATCGGCGAGGCCGGCCATGTCTTTGACGAGAACCACGAGCGCCATCGGGACGATGGTGGCGAGTAACATGCCGATGCCCGGGACCCCCCACTTGTTAAGACGTTGAAAGATCGCCGGCAGCTCGCGATCCCGCGCCATGAGGAACTGGATCGTGATGAGATCGACGATGGCCGTGTTGACGGCGGAGAGAAGGAGCAGGCCAAAAGTGATGCTGATCGCGAAGCCAAAGGCATGGCCGAGGGCCGGACCCAGCGCCCCGCCGACGAACGTTTCGCCCATGTAACGCAGCATGTAGTCACGCACGCCTTCCGCGCCGGGCGCGTTTACATCGCCGTTCGCGACCTGCAATCCGCCGAGCGCGTGCATGGCGAGTCCGAGCAGCGCGGTAAAAATGCAAACCTCCACCATCACCCAGAGAAGCGCGGGAGTGGAAGTCTTGCGGACGGAGGGATGCGCGTCGGTGCTGCCAGGATCGAGCCGCATGACGCCGGTAGCGTTGGCAATCGCTTCGACGCCGGAGAGTGCGAGGACGATTCCAACGAAGCCGCCCCAATTTCCCCAAAAGCCGCCATGGAGTGGCTGGAGATGTCCGATCGCTGCGCCGAGATGCGGCAGGCTGAACAATCCGAGGGTGACGACGACGATCGCTGTTGGGACCGAGATGAGAAAGGCGAGGCCGCCGGTGTGCTTCGGACCGAGGAGATTCAACAGGCCGATGATAAGGATCGCGGCGGCGGCGAATTTTTCCGGATGCGGAACGCCGAGATATTGGAAAGCGGAAAGGGCGCTGATGGCGGCCGTGACCAGATAATCGGCAATCAACAAGAACGCGCCGACGATTGAGATGATCTCGGAGCGATGGCGGACACTCGCGTAAACGCCGCCGCCGTCCGGATAAAGCCGGCAGATGATGATGTAATTGATCCCGACGAGCGCGGTGAGAACGCACATCGCGGCGATGAGCCAGAACGACGCATAGCCCGCTACGGCAAACGCCAGGCCGATGACATACGCTTTGCTCGTGCCCCAGTCCCCGTACAGGATCGCAGCCGCGCGCGGGACGTTGACGTTGCGCGGTCGCTTAACGTTGGTTGCTATCAATTAATTCGACTCGGAACCGGGGCGTCGTCGTGCGGCGACGTGGCCCCACTTCAGCAAGAGCGGGGATAGGACCTGAACCTTGCACTTTAATGACGCTGACGAGGTTAGCTGTCGGACTAGAGCCATCAAATGCTCTCGACGCCGCGGCATCGTTCGCCCCGATCCATTCCGGCAGTTGCCGGATCAGAAGTTGGGTCCCCCGCTGGACTCGCACCCGCGAGCCCATTAAGCAGAACAAAGAACTGGCGGGATATTCCGCCCCGCCGCCTGACAGGTCAAGAAGTCTTGATTGTGATGCCGATCAAACCCACAAACCGGAAGTGGTACAGTTTCCGATTAGAGCTCCGCGAAACTGACGCAGCCGTCAGGGCAATAGGTGAAACTCCAATTTTCGCTTTTAGCTATCCTTGCGATTGCGTTCCATTGCGTGCTTGCTGGAACCTCATCCGGGCAGAGCACCCGTAATTCCTCGCAGCCGACAATGCTTACGCCGTGCTCCTGAATCTCCTGTCGTACGATTTCGACTTGAGATTTCAGCGTCGGGCGGTCGTTCCGCACATCTTTGATGAGCGCGTCCAGACGCTCAAGATAATCCATTCCGGCAATAAAGCGATAATTTCCTCAAGCGAAATTTATCTCCGCAGGAAAGCGAACCGGAAGTTTGAGGCGGCTTTCGGGCAATTGAATTTCTAACTTCGGGACTTGTGAAAGTGCGAGGGGAAAAGTAGAAATCATCGCATGGGTTTAATTATTCTTATCCTTGTAATTCTGTTGTTAGTAGGGGCTTTCCCGACACGCGGCTATGGATTCGGCTACCGGTCGCACGGCCTAATCGGAATCATTCTCCTAATCGTTGTGATTCTGTTTTTGCTCGGTCGCCTGTAAGGGATTATCTGAAGAGGCAGGATGCGCCTCACCTATTACCGTTAGAAAACAAACCTGCCGATGGCGGCGGCAAACATCAGGAGAGTGGTCAGCCCGACGGAAACCAAGCTCAAGTGAGAGCTGGGCTGGTTCTGCATGATCTTCCGGTCGGAGGCGACGAGCCAAACGCCCACCAGCAGAAAAGGCGCGAGCAGGCCGTTGATAATCGCAGTCCAATAAAGCGCCTTGACCGGGTTCACACCCGCAAAATCAAGCCCGACACCCACAAGAGTCGAGAGAATGACCACGCCATAGAAAGCACGGGCGGCCATGAATTTGGAATCAAGTCCCTGTCGCCAGTGGAACGTCTCAGCGAAAGCGTACTTAGCCGAACCGGAAAGAGTGGGGATGGCGTAGCCCGAGCTCTATTTCCTGGACGAGATCGTGTCGCGACGTGCCATGCCGGAAGAAATCGCTCTCGGACAAAGTCCCGACAAAAACCTCGTAAGGCACCGCACCGAAACGCCGGCGCAATTCCTCGCGCAGGCTTTCCCGGAATTGTTGCCTCAACCGTTTCACATCGCTGCGCAGGGTAACCGGATCGCGCCGGAGCCGTCGCGCGAGCTTGAGTCTGCGTTCTTGACGTTTTCGCCCTAACGAGCCAATACTCGCCGCCTAACAGAAGGATACCTATGTTACATCTCGATACTGGGAACACCGCCTTCATGCTCCTGTGCGCGAGCCTGGTGATGTTGATGACGCCGGGGCTGGCCTTTTTTTACGGCGGACTCGTCGGACGGAAAAACGTGCTCGCCATCATGATGCAGAGCTTCGTCTCGATGGGCTGGACCACGGTCCTATGGTGGGCCTTTGGATTCTCGCTCTGCTTCTCGGGCGATCACAAAAGCGGCACGGATTTTTTTGGCATTGTCGGCAACCTGAACTGGGCGGGCCTCCGCGGCATTACGCTCGCCACGCCGTCGCCTAACGAGACCATCCCCATGCTCGTCTTCTGCGCCTACCAGATGATGTTCGCGATCATCACTCCGGCGCTGATCACCGGCGCCTTCACCAATCGTATCACCTTCAAGGCTTACATGCTTTTTCTGACGGCCTGGCTGATTCTGGTTTACTTCCCGTTCGTTCATATGGTCTGGGGAGGCGGCATCCTGGCGCAGTGGGGAGTAAAGGATTTTGCGGGCGGAATCGTCGTGCACAACATCGCCGGAATCGCAGCCCTCGCCTCCATTCTCTACGTCGGCAAACGAAAAGTCGTGGATCGCGGCCCGCATAGTATCCCGCTTGTCGCGCTCGGCACGGGCTTGCTCTGGTTTGGTTGGTACGGCTTCAACGCCGGCTCCGAGTTCCGCGTCGATTCGACCACGGCGGTCGCTTTTATCAACACCGACGTCGCCGCTTCGTTCGCCGCTATCGCGTGGTTGCTGGTCGATTGGCGAGTTTCGAAGAAGCCGAAGTTCCTTGGCTTGTTGACCGGCGCCGTGGCAGGTCTGGCCACGATCACTCCGGCGGCGGGGTATGTATCACCTGCAACCGCTGTCATTATCGGAACCGTAGCGGGCGTCGTCTGTTTCTACGCCTGCGCGTTGAAGAACAAGCTCGGATGGGATGACGCCCTCGACGTGTGGGGCGTGCACGGCGTGGGCGGTCTTCTCGGGATCATTCTGCTCGGCGTGTTCGCCTCCACCGCGTGGAATCCGGCGGAAAACGGGGGCGTGAACGGATTGCTCGCCGGCGATTCGAGTTTCTTTCTGAAACAACTGGCCGCTGGATTGTTTTCATCGGCGTGGGCCTTCGGCTTCACCCTGGCCATGCTGTGGCTGATCGACCGCATCACCGTCGTCCGGGTGGAGGAGTCACACGAAGAACTCGGGCTCGACGAGGCGATCCATGGCGAGACCGCGTATGTCGAAGTGGATGTGGCCGTGATCCGGTCGGGCCAGCCGCTCTGATTGTGACGTTCGATGCAGCGCTGTCATCCCGAGCGAAGTCGAGGGATCCCATGACCTAACGTGAAGGTTCCACGACGGGATCCCTCGACTTCGCTCGGAATGACGGCGGTATTGGCTGCGGCCTCTTTCATCGCGCTCGCGGCCGGCCAGGCGAAGGCTCAAACCCTCACTCCGGCGGAGGAAGACGCCCAGAAAAATTTCGTCGAACAACAAGAGGCGAAATCGCGCCTGGCCATTTACGGCTGGATCGAGGCGGGCTTTACCGGCAACGTCAATGCTCCGAAAGACAATCAGAATTTCGGCCGCCTTTTTGACGACCGAAGCAACGAATTCGTGATGAACCAGGCGGTGATCACGGCGGAACGCGTCCTCGATCCGAAGGTTGGCTTCGATTGGGGTTTCAAATTCCAATTCATGTTCGGCACGGATGCGCGTTTCATCCACTCGCTCGGGTTACTCGACCACACGATGAGGAGCAGCCTTTATCAGCCGGACATTCCCGAAGCCTATCTGAGCCTGCACCTTCCCATCTTCACCGCGGGCGGAGTTGATTTGAAACTCGGCAAGTTCGTGACCCTGGAAGGAGCGGAAACGATCGATCCCCGCACCAACCCCTTTTACTCGCACACTTATATTTTCAACTTCGCCATTCCGTTCAACCATACGGGCGCGCTGTTTACTCTTTACGCAACCAAGTGGCTGAACCTGCTCGCCGGCGTGACCCGCGGGGTCAACACCAGTATCGATGACAATAACGACTCGGCGGCCTTCCATGGCGGGATCGGGCTGCATCTCAATGAAGGAAAGTTTGTCGTCTCCGCGGCGACGCACATCGGCCCGGAAACGCCCCACAACAATCACGATCTTCGGTATCTGAACACGATCACCACGACGTGGAAGATCACCGACAAACTGACCTCCATCACCGACCTCAACTACACCCATGATGACGGCGCCGACGCCAGTGCCTACGGCGTGGCACAATACTTAACCTACGCGATTAGCGACAAGATCACGGCCAAGATCCGCGGCGAAATCTGGCGCGATGCGCAGGGCTTCTTTGCCGCGCAGTTTGCCGACCCCCAGGATCCGATCCGGGCGCTTGAGGGTGCGCCAGCCATCGATCCGCGCACCGTCGGCGGCGGCCGAACAACTTATGGCGCTCTCACGATCGGGCTCGACATAAAACCGCCGGTGCCGAAACCGCTCACCGGCTTGACCATTCGCCCCGAGCTGCGCATCGATCATTCCTTCAGCGACACGCAGCCGTTTAACGATTCCAGCGACGACACCATGTTTACGGCCGCGATCGACGTCATCATTGGCTTTTAGCGAAGTCGCCAATGGATTCAGTCCTCGCTGGATTCGAAACGATAACCGATGCCGGGTTCGGTCTTGATATGGCGCGGTCTGGTCGGGTCGGCTTCGATTTTTTGCCGGAGATGGGTCACATAAACGCGGAGATACTGGCGATGCTCCTCGGATTTCGGTCCCCAGATTTCGCGGAGGATGTAGCGATGAGTGAGAACGCGCCCGGCATGCCGGACGAACAGCCGCAAGAGGGCGTACTCCGTGGCGGTGACCTTCACCTCGTGTCCGCCGCGAGTGATGACACGCGCCGTAAGATCGATGACCAAATCGCCGCTCTTGAAAACGGAGACTTCCTCCTCCGGCCGGGTTTTGCGTTGCGCGGCGCGCACGCGGGCGAGGAGCTCGGGCGTGCCGAATGGCTTGGTGACGTAATCTTCGGCGCCGGCATCGAGCGCGGCGACTTTGCCCGCTTCGTCGTCGCGCACAGAAAGGACCAAGACCGGCGCTTCGCTCCACTCGCGCAACCGTTTCAAGACCTCGAGCCCCTCCATGTCGGGCAAACCGAGATCGAGCAGAATAATGGCCGGGCGACGATTGGCGATTTCGATCAGGCCTGCCTGGCCGGTTTCGGCTTCTTGGACTTGATAGTTCTCCGCTTCGAGCGCGACTCGTAGAAGCCGACGAATCTGGACTTCATCGTCGATGATGAGCGCAACCGGTTTCATGCGGTCGCTTCCGAGGGAAGCTGCATCGGCTCGCCGATCGGAAGACGAATGGAAAAACGCGCGCCGCCGGTTAGTCGGTTTTGCGCGACGATCTCGCCGCCATGGGCTTCGACGAGCTGGCGCGCGATGGACAGACCCAGTCCGAGGCCACCGGGCCGACTGCCAGGCCCGCGATAGAATTTTTCGAAGACTTTGTTCTCTTCACCGGGCGCCAGACCCGGTCCGTGATCGGCCACGGAAAGGACGAGAACGGAATCGTCTCGGGCCACGCTCACTTCAATCGGCTCCTCGGATTTCGCGTGCGCGGCGGCGTTCGAGAGTAACGCGACGAGCGCCTGTTGCATAAGCGGCGCGTCCACAAAAACCGTCGGCAAATCTTTGGCGATACTGATTCTCATGGAACCCTCCTTTAATCCGGAGAGCGCGATCGCTTCGTGCACGAGATCGCCCGGATCGCACCATTCCCGTACGGGCTGGAGAAGCCCCGATTCCAAACGCGTGGCGTCCAGGAGATGATCGACCGAGCGGGTGAGACGCTTGACGGCTTGTTGGAGTTCCGAGCAATCGGGCTGCGGCTGTTGCAGCGCGGCGCTCATGGCGGCGAGAGGAGTCTTCAGCTCGTGCGAGACGGAATCGAAAAGCGTCTTCTGGAGTTTCTGCGACTGGCTCGCAAGATGAGCGGCGCGGCTTTCCTCCAGGGCACGCTCTTTGTTAACGAAGAGAGCGAGCTGCGCGGCAAAGGTGTCGAGCAACTCTCGCTGCTCGATGGTCGGCGGCGCGGGAATGCGGACCGTCAGCACTCCTTCAGCGCGGTCGCCGGTCACGAGCGGAAGGTGCAATGCGTCCGCATCGGGGAGCGTGTCGGTCGATTTTCCGGCGGCCTGTTTCTTTTGAAAGGCCCAGGTAGCGACGCTTTCGTCTTTGGTGGAGGGCGAAAACGTGCTGGCTGGATGCTGGGAGAGACCGCCCTCGTCCCGAAGCCAAAGGGCAGCATCAGCTTGAAAGAAGTTCTTGATCAGCGCCAGGGCTTTCGGAAGCGCTTCATCAAGATCGCGACTGGCAGCGAGCGAGCGCGTCAGCCGATAGAGCGCGGTAGAACGCTCTTCGCGGCGGCGTTCCGACTGTTCGCGTTCGCGCAGTTGCGAAGCGAGATGGCCGATGACGAGCGCGATCACGAAATACGCCCCGAACATCATGAAGTCGTGAAGGTGCGAGATGTAAAAGCTGAAGCGCGGCGGGATGAACAGGAAATCCCAGAGCAATGCGCTGAGCGCGGCAAGAAAGAGTGTGGGCCATCGACGGAGCCGAGTCGCGGTGAGAACGACCGCCAGGAGATAGAAAAGGGCAACGGCCCAGTAGCCGGTGTAACCGAATATTCCCAGACACACCGCGGTGACGCCTGTGGCGATCGCCAGCGCGATTCCGAATTCTCCCCACCGGGCCCGGGCCAGACGTTCCTCCAGCGGTTCCGGACGTGGTCTGGAGGTTTCATCTGACGGAATCATGTGGATGTCGATGTTCCCGCTATGGCGCATGAGCCAGCGCAACGGATCACGCTCCCAGAAACTCACCCAACGTGCGCGCAACGGTTTCCCGATGACGATCTGGGTGATGTTGTGCTGGCGGCCGATGCGGAGAAGCGTCTCGCCGACATCCCGCCCGGGAGTTGAAACTACTTCGGCGCCGAGCTGGCGAGCGAGCGCGAGATAGCGAGTCAACCGGCTTTGCTCCTCTTGCGAAAGGGGGCGTGGCCTTTCGATGTTCGCAACGATCCAGGAAGCCTCCATCGAGGCCGCGAGCCGGCGCGTGTATCGAATCAATCTCTCCGAATACGGACTGGCGCTCACCGCCACGAGCAACCGGTCGCCACTTTTCCAGGGGCCCGCGATATTTTGCTCCGACATGATGTCGCGCAGATCGCGATCGACATGCTCGGCCACGAGGCGCAGCGCCATTTCGCGGAGCGCGGTCAGATTGCTTTGGCGGAAAAAATTCTGCGCGGCCCACTCCGCGCGTTCCCCAAGATAAACTTTGCCCTCGGCCAGACGGGATTGCAATTGTTCAGGCGTCAAATCGATCAGCACCATTTCATCGGCCAGATCGAGAACCGAATCGGGAACCGTTTCACTGACGGTAACGCCGCTGATTTGCCGAACCGTGTCGCTCCGGCTGGCGACGTGTTGCACGTTCAGGGTCGTGTAAACGTCAATGCCGGCATCGAGCAGCTCGAGCACATCCTGATAACGCTTTGGATGACGCGATCCGGGCGCATTCGTGTGCGCAAGCTCATCCACCACCGCGAGACCCGGATGCCAGGTCAGAATCGCGTCGAGATCCATCTCCTCCAGCTTCGTTCCGCGATATTCAAGCTGCGTCCGCGGCATGATCGGCATCCCTTCGAGCAGCGCTTCCGTTTCCTTGCGACCGTGGGTTTCGACAATCCCGACCACGACCTCGCAGCCTTGTTGCAGCTTCTGCTGCGCCGCCTGCAACATCGCGTAAGTCTTGCCGACGCCGGGAGACATCCCGAAGAAAATCTTGAGCTTGCCGCGCGCCGCCGCGGTCTCGTCGCGCTTCATGCGCGCAAGAAGCTCATCCGGATCAGGCCGTTCGGCCTCGCTCATGGGGTCAAACTAACCTGCCACAGCAGTATGATCAAAAGTGGAAGATCACGTCGGTAACGAAGGCGAGCTGATTCTTACGCGTTCCGTTGTTGTAAGCGGGGACGTCATAAGAGTGATCGAATCGCAGTTCGGGCCGAATGGTAATGAGCTTGTCCGGCCACCACGTAAGGCCGATGGCGTGCTCGGTGTATTGGGTCGCAAAGCCTGTGCGGCTGCCGACCTTGTCATTCATATATTCGTTACGCACGCTGATGAACGTGTTCGGTGCGATCCGAAACATGGTGTAATTCAAGATCGCCCATTCGGGCGCGTACCCATCGCGCACGGGAAATGAACCGCCCTGAAATGGAACTTCCGCCGTGGGATGCGACTTCGCGTCGTTCATGTACATGTACCAGGCCTCGGTCGCGGTGTAGATCCTGTCGTTGAACTTGTGCGTCCAGGTCGCAACGATCTGTTGCATATTGTTGTAGCCGAATTTGCCGTTGTTGAAATTGTTGTCTCCAAAGTAGACGGAGTCCTTCTGGTTCGGTGCGGTCCACTGCAGCATGACTGTCCCGGTGACCTGGCGTCCCGGATCCTTTTGCCAAAGAGCGACGTCGGTGCCATCGGAAATGCCGGCCTGAACCGTCCACTGATCGTTGATCTTGGTGGTCGTAAAAATTCCCTCCTGGCAATAGTTATCGAAGCCGTAAAGGAGCGAATGGCTGGCCATGAGATTGTTCGGAGCCAGTTGCGCCTCGATGTCCGGTTCGGAAATGATGCGGCCGATCCGGATATTCATTCCCTGAAAAATGTTCGGGACGTAGAGATCGAGATAGATCATCGGCATGTCGAAACCGGAGTAGCTGTTGTGCTTCAATAGTTGATCGCTGAGAAATCCGTAGGTGGTGGTGAACCGGTAATCGAGCCCGTAGAGCGTTGAAATCCTGAAGCCCCAATCGACGTGGTCCGTCTGATTTTCGTCTGGCAGCCGTTCGAGGTAGAGGACGAACTGGTTGAACTCCATTCGGTTCGGACGCAGATCGTAAATCAGCGGGAAGTTGCCGTTCTGGCTGGTGCTCGACGAATGCGAAGTGCTGATGTTTCCGGAGAAATTAATCCAACCGTAGAGTTGCACTTTGCTTCGCTTCCAAGCGTCGCCGTTCGGTCCCTCATAAATTGCCTGCATCAACGGATACGGTGCCAACTCGCCCGGATCGCCGATGATCGTGCTTCCGCCGATCTGCCAATCACCCGCGGGATAGGGCGGCGAATCGAACGGTGCCGGCGGAATGCGACGAGGGTTGGGAGCATCGGGCGCAGGCGGGACATAGGCGGGAGTGCCTAATTGTTCCAGGAACGCTTCGTTCAAGCATCGCAGGAAGGGCTCACGCACTTTCTTCGCGGCAGCCTCAGCTTTCGCCTGTTCTTCTTTGATCTCAGCTTTCGTTTTCGCGTTCGGCTTGAGACTTGGATTGGGTGCATCCTGCGCCGAGAGGATGGGATTCACGATCAACGCGCAAAGTGCGGCGAGCAGGTATCGATTTCTGATCTTCAAGTTTCCTCTATTCTAATTTTTGGGTTTTTGGTTCAGCGAAGCTGATCCAGGGCGCGGTTAAGTCGGAGGACATTGACGCGCGGCTCGCCGAGAAAACCGAGTTGCGGCGCCTCAGTCATTTCGTCGACCAGCGCGGAAACTTTTTCCGGCGCCAGGTTTCGCGCATTAGCAACGCGCGGAATCTGCGAATGCCCTGCTTCCGGAGAAATATGCGGATCGAGTCCGCTGCCGCTGGCGGTGAGCAGATCGATCGGCGCGTTCGGGCCAAATTTTTCACGACGTTCGTCGATTGATTTTTTGAGATCGGCGGCGGTCGGACCCTTGTTGCTCGCGCCGGACGGAACAGTGGCGTAATCGGCGGCGGATGGCCGCGGCCAGAAATATTTCGGATTCTCGAACTTCTGCGCGATCAAATCCGAGCCGATTAATTTGCTGCTCTCCATGATGCGCGAGCCGTTGGATTGTCTTGGAAAAAGGAGTTGCGCGACCCCAGTCATGGCGAGCGGATAGAGGATCCCCGTCAGGAGAGTGAGGACGAGATAAACGCGGAGTGATTGGAAAATAATTTTCATTGTCGTGATGCGAGAGAGGGCCGCGGATTTTCGATAAACCAAGTCCACAGGGGCTGGGGAGCGCAGGCTGCCAGCCTGTCCTGTCGGGCAGCTTGCTCGACAGCGATTCTTTCGTCGTGAGTTTCTCCAGCGGCTGAGAAGAAGTGTTCGGCAAGCTGCCGAACACTGCAGGCTGGCAGCCTGCGCTCCCCTGAATTATTCGAATCCGCTCCCCAATTCTCTGGAATCGCTACAAAAGTGAAGACGATCGTTTTCATTTTCAGGCCAGGTGCAGAGCGACGAGGGCTACATCGATAAGCTTGATGCCGATAAAGGGCGCGATGAGGCCGCCGACGCCGTAGATGAGAAGATTTCGAACCAGGATCTGGGCAGCGCCAACGGCGCGATATTTCACCCCGGCGAGCGCGAGCGGAATTAACGCGACAATGATCAAGGCGTTGAAAATTACGGCGCTGAGAATGGCGCTCTCGGGTGAATTGAGCCGCATGATGTTGAGGGCGGCCAGCGGGCCTGCCTTTGATCCCGCGGCGAAATAAAGCGCGCCGAACATCGCCGGCAGAATCGCGAAGTACTTCGCCACATCGTTGGCGATGCTGAAGGTCGTCAGCGCGCCGCGGGTCATCAGCAATTGTTTCCCGATCTCGACGATCTGGATCAGCTTCGTTGGGTTGCTATCCAGATCGACCATGTTGCCGGCTTCGCGCGCGGCCTGGGTGCCGGTGTTCATGGCCACACCTACGTCAGCTTGCGCGAGAGCGGGTGCGTCGTTGGTGCCGTCGCCCGTCATGGCAACAAGCCGGCCCTGGGCTTGTTCGTCGCGAATGCGGAGCAGCTTGTCTTCCGGCGTCGCTTGCGCCATGAAATCGTCCACGCCCGCCTCGGCCGCGATCGCACCGGCCGTAAGCGGATTATCGCCTGTGATCATGACGGTGCGGATTCCCATCTTGCGCAGTTGGGCGAAGCGCTCTTTGATTCCGCCTTTAACGACATCTTTGAGCTCGATGACGCCGAGCGTGGAAAGGTCTACCGAGACGACAAGCGGAGTCGCCCCGCGACGCGAAATCTCATCGACGGTCTTTTTCACTGCCTGGGGAAAAATACCACCCGCTGATTCCACAAAAGCACGCACGGACTCGGCGGCCCCTTTGCGGACTCGGCTGGTTGCCTGCGTGTCGGTTGCGTGAAGATCGATTCCGCTCATCCGGGTTTGGGCGGTGAACGGAACAAATGTCGCGTGGAGCTCGTGCATTTCTCTCGCCCGCAAACCAAACCGCTCCTTGGCGAGCACGACGATGGAGCGGCCTTCGGGCGTCTCGTCCGCAAGCGAGCTCAGTTGCGCGGATTCAGCCAGGTCTTTTTCAGCCACGCCAGGGGCGGAATGAAACGCAACCGCCATCCGATTGCCGAGCGTGATGGTGCCGGTTTTATCGAGCAAGAGCACATCGATGTCACCCGCTGCCTCAACCGCGCGGCCGCTGGTGGCCAGCACGTTTTGCCTAACGAGGCGATCGATCCCGCTGATCCCGATGGCGCTGAGTAATCCACCAATCGTGGTCGGTATCAGGCAAACCAGGAGTGAAACCAAAACGGGAATGCTGACGTTGACGGCGTTCCTCTGGCCGGCGGCGTTTTCGCTGTAATGGGCAAAGGCTGGCAGCGTGAAGACAGCGAGAATGAAGAGCGCCGTCAAGCTGATGAGCAGAATGCTGAGCGCGATTTCGTTCGGCGTTTTTTGCCGGCGCGCGCCTTCGACCAGCGAAATCATCCGGTCGATGAACGTGTTTCCTTGCTCGCTGGTGATGCGAATGACGACCCGATCGCTTAGCACGCGCGTGCCGCCGGTGACGGCGCTGCGATCGCCGCCGCTCTCGCGAATGACGGGGGCAGATTCACCGGTGATGGCCGATTCATCCACGCTCGCAATTCCTTCGATCACTTCGCCGTCGCCCGGAATGACATCGCCGGATTCGCAAACGACGACGTCGCCTTTTTTCAAAACGCTGGCGGGCACTTTTTCCTCGCGGCCGTTCACCTGTCGGCGCGCCATCGTCGTTGTGCGCATGCGGCGCAAGGTTTCCGCCTGCGCTTTGCCGCGACCCTCGGCCATCGCTTCGGCGAAATTGGCGAAGAGGAGCGTGAACCAGAGCCAGAGCGTGATTTGCAGATTGAAGCCGTTGAAATGGAACGCGGTGATCAGGGAAGTCCAGGCGGCGCCAATCAGCACAACGAACATAACTGGGCTCCGCCATTGCACTCGGGGATCGAGCTTCTTAAACGAATCCCAGATAGCGGGCCGAATCAGCGCCGGGTCGAAGATGGAAGACGTCGTTCTCATTTCAAAAAGTCCGGCCGGCTTGCATGAGGAAGTGCTCGACGATGGGACCGAGCGAGAGGACCGGGAAAAAAGTGAGCGCGCCGACGATGAGCACGACGGAGATCAGGAGGATGGTAAAGACAGCGCCGTTAGTCGGGAACGTTCCGCTCGAAGGTGGCGACGCTTTTTTTTGCGCGAGACTGCCCGCGATAGCCAGCACTGGGATGATGATGGCAAAACGCCCGACGAACATGTTGAGCGCCAGCATGTAATTGTACCAACCGGTATTGGCGTTGAGGCCGGCAAAGGCGCTGCCGTTGTTCGCGGCGGCGGAAGTGAAGGCGTAAATCACTTCGCTCAGACCATGTGGTCCGGCGTTGTTCAGGCTGTTAAGCGCAGCCGGGTACATCATGGTGAGCGCGCTCCCGCAAAGAATCATCACGGCCGGCGCCAACACCGCGATCACCGCCCAGGTCACCTCGCGGGCTTCGATTTTTTTTCCGAGATATTCCGGGGTCCGCCCGACCATCAACCCGGCAATGAAAACGGTGAGCAAGACGAACATGAGCATCCCGTAGAACCCTGCGCCCACGCCGCCGAAGATGACTTCGCCCAGCATCATGTTGATGAGTGGAACGAGACCGCCCAGCGGCGAGAGCGAATCGTGCGTCATGTTGACTGCGCCGCAGGAGGCGTCGGTCGTGACGGTGGCGAAGAGCGCGGAATTGAATTGGCCGAAGCGGACTTCCTTGCCCTCCAGGGAAGCGCTCGTTAGGCCAAGCGCCGGGTTTGGCTGGAGCTCGGCCCACCACAAGACCGCGAGTCCGGCCAGGAAGAGCACGAACATCGCCGTCCAGATCGCCCAGCCCTGGCGGCGGTCGCCCGCCTTCAGGCCAAACATGTAAACGAGCGCCGAGCCAAGCCAGAAGATGACGCAAACTTCGATAAAGTTGGTCAGCGGCGTGGGATTCTCGAAGGGGTGGGCGCTGTTTTGTCCAAGAAATCCGCCGCCGTTGGTACCGAGTTGTTTGATCGCCATCTGCGACGCAATCGGCCCCAGCGGAATCTGTTGGGACGCGCCTTCGAGAGTAGTGGCGGTCGGGTAATCGGCGAAGGTTTGGACGACGCCCTGTTGGGCGAGAACGATCGTGATGATGATGGAGAGCGGCAGCAAAATGTAGAGGATGCCGCGGGTGAGATCGGCCCAGAAGTTGCCAATGGTGCTCATTTGTTTGCGCACGAGTCCGCGCGCCAGGGCCACGGCGATGGCGATGCCGGTCGCAGCGCTGACGAAATTATGGACGGCGAGGCCCGCCATCTGGGTGAAGCAACTCATGGTCGCTTCGCCGGAATAAGCCTGCCAGTTAGTGTTGGTCACGAAACTGACCGCGGTATTGAAAGCGAGGGGGAATGGAACGTTGGGCAGATGCTGCGGATTGAGCGGCAACCAGGCCTGGGTCATTTCCATGACGAGCAGAACGGCTCCGCCCAGAATGTTGAAAGCAAGCATCGCGACCGCATACGCTTTCCACGACATCTCGTGGACGGGATGGACGCCGGAAAGTCTGTAGATTCCGCGCTCGACCGGGGTGAGGACGCGGGAAAGAAAATGCGGTTCGCCCGAGAACACGCGCGCCATGAAACGCCCTAGGGGTGGAGTGACGGCGATGAGGCCGGCGACAAACAGGGCCAGTTGCAGAAAATCGCGCAGGTTCACGTCACCAGCCTGAGTCATCCCGACGGTGGGCGTTAATTAAACGGACAGCCGGGTACGTTAAAATTTCGTTAAAACCGGCGCGCTCTCGCGGCGGACGATGGCTGCGGCGCTTCCAGAAAGAGCTTGCCCATGGCGGAGGCCACGATGAAAAGTCCCCCACGTGCGATGGCTGACCTAATCCTGACTGAGACCGCAGCCGCGCACCGTCCGCGTAACGTCGATTGGAAACGTGCTGCCGCGCTGCTCTATGGCGATTGGGGGACGAGTAAGGCCTATGTCATCGGGCTGGCCTTCGTCGCAGCAGGTTTTGCGTCGCTCCCGATCATCCTCGCGGTCTGCGCGTTGACGGGTTTGGTCGGGATCAACTATGCGGTGATCTGTCGGTATTTCCCGGATGGTGGCGGGGTTTACTCGGCCGCGAAATCGCAGGGGCGATTGCTCGCCGTGGTGGGCGCGTTACTTCTCGTGGCTGATCTCACGGTGACCGCGGCGCTGAGCGGTTGGTCGGCGATCACCTACGTGATCTCCGGCGCGGAGCACGTCGTGTGGCTCAAGTTCCTCAAGGACCACATCGCTTTCACGACCATCGGGGTGCTGCTTTTTCTGGCGTTCATCAATTGGTTTGGGCCGAAGCATTCCGGCACGCTCGCGGTCGCGTTGGCGCTGCCAACCGTCGTCGTGGTGATTGTATTGGTCGGCCTTTCGGCGCCTCACCTGACCACGCATTTCCTGGAGCCACGTCACGAGAGTTTCGGAAAGCTGTGGGTGCAGTTTGTCGGTGTGATTCTCGCGCTCTCGGGAGTGGAGGCCATCGCCAACCTGACAGGGGTAATGAAGCTCGATCCCGGTGCGACTCCCGGCAATCCGAGCGTTCGCAGGGAATCGATCAAGGCGATTACGCCGGTGGCGATAGAAGTGGTGTTGGGCACAGCCTTGCTCGGCTGGGCGATGCTTTCCTTGCCGGCCGTATTGCAAAAGAGCATGGGGCCTATGCACCATGATCAAATCACCGCGGTCCTAGAGCACCGGAACGAGGACATGTTGCGGTTCATGGGTGAGCAATTTGGGGCCGCCACTTTCGGTCCGGGCTTCGGAATAGTTTTCGGGTGGGTCGTCGGCATTGTCTTCCTTCTGCTCCTGCTGAGTGCGGCTAATACCGCGATCGTCGCGATGGTCGGCCTGCTTTACATGACCGCGCGCGATGGGGAAATGCCGCGGCAGTTCAAGCGGTTGAACAAGCATGGCGTGCCGCTATTCCCGCTCGCGATCGCGGTGGGGCTGCCCTGCGTTGTCTTGCTTACGGCAACGAGCTTCGAATCGCTGGCGGGCCTGTATGCTATCGGCGTCGTCGGTGCGATCACCGTCAATTTGGGCTCGTGCACGCTGAATCGCGCGATCGGTTTCACCTGGTACGATCGCGCGCTTTTCGGATTCACCTTTGCGGTCCTCCTGTTGGTCGAGCTGACACTGGCGCGTACAAAACCGGACGCGCTCTTCTTTGTGATGTGCGTGCTCGGAGGGGGTCTCGCGGTCCGCGCTTATACCCAGAAGCGCCAGGGCCTCACGACAATGACCGTGACGCACCGGGTTGCGGCGATGGTGTCTCCCGATCTGGTGGCCACGATGCAGCCGCGGTTGGAAGAAGGCCAGAAGATCATGGTGGCGGCCCGCGGCATCACTTCGGTCTTGAGCTTTGCTCTCGATGAAGCGCAGCTGCGCAAAGCGACCCTCTGCGTTCTCTACGTAAAGGAAATTTCGGTCTTTTACGGAGGCGGCGGTGCGCTCGGGCGGGCGAAATGGCAGGATGATCCGGAGGCGAGCGCGATCATGTCCCTGATGATGAAAATCGGAGAAGAACGCGGCATTTGCGTGCTGCCGGTCTACGCCGCCAGTGAAGATGCCGCCGCGACCATCCTCGACCTGTCGGCCACCATGGGAGTGGATTACCTGATCATCGGAGCATCCCAGAGGAACACCCTCGCGAAATTGCTCGGCGGCAGTGTGGTCACCAGCGTGGCCCAACAATTACCGGACTCGATTCGGCTCGTGATCTTTGGTTAAATCACGGGGCGTGAATTCGCCCGAACAGGTCGCGGGGTGTTTCGAGCTGATGCAACGGCTCATCGAGTACCGCTACGACAAGCCATTGCATCACCAGCTCATGAAGGCGGCCGAGTACTCGATGCTCGATATCGATGTCCTGATCCTGATCTATCACATGGCGAAAATCTGCCAGGGCGGCGTGCTTGAGATCGGTTCATTTCTCGGGGCGTCGACCGTTGCGGCGGGTTTGGGCATACGCGCTTCCGGGCAGGAAAAGAAGTTCGTTAGCATTGAGCTCGGCGGACAGCTGAAAGATCATCGGCTCGCCAGCAAAGACATTTGCAAGGACCTCAGAAAGAACGTCAGCCGCGCCGGCTTGCTCGACGGGGTCAATCTGATTCAGGGATCTTCCTTCGACGGGAAGATTATTGCGGCCGTCAAAGACCGATTTGGTCCACGCGAGATCGGCCTCTTTATTTTCGACGCTGACGCCAATGTCCGACGCGACATCGATTGTTACGCCGATCGCCTGGCTGAGGGATGCTGGATGGTAATCGACGATTACATCAGCGCGACCCACAAAGCCGGGCCCATTCGCGCGCAGGTGGACGAACTAACGGGCCAAAGCAAGTTGATGCAGCTGGGCCTTTATGGCTGGGGGAGCTGGGTGGGCCGGTGGCTCGTTCGATAGGAAAGATTATTTTTTGCAGCACAACATGCCAGGACAGAGGAAGTTACGTCAGGTCAGCGCCTGGCGTTTTTTGACATCGAGCGGGATAATGGAATGCTTAAGGGCGTTAAGTATGTTTAGTCCAGCTTCGACCAAAGGCGTCTGACACTCTTCCGCAATAAAAGCCTATCGTTTAGTAAGACAGTCTCCGGCAATCACCGAAAAAAAGCTCTTCGAGGAGCTTCTCCAGGAATAACCCGCTGCCTGGCACGCGTGCTGCAGCATATTGATTTTTCGCGGTGCTCGAACACCGCTCCACCCACCCTATGAAACCTCACTCTCAATTCTCAAAAGCAGTCCGATCCCATCGTGGCGAAGAAATGCCGCTCGGCTTTTCTCTCAATCATCCAGTTACCGATTGCCCTTACCAGCCGGTGAGCGGCGATCCTCGAACCGCGAGCAGTCACCTCAACCTCTCCGCGCCCTCAGCGGGGCGATCGTTCCGTGACCTCAGTAACGATTTTCTCCGCGAGGAGATGAAACGCGACTACGTGAGCGAAGCACTTTGCTTCCTCATCATCGTCAGCGTCTCGGCCTGGCCCATCGCCATCATGATGCGAGCGCTCTCGCTGTTGAAGTAAATCTTCGCGGCGCGAACCAAAACGAACGCTTCACATTGTGATGCGCGCAAATTACTTTGCGCCATGCATCACCCTTTGCTGTCGTTAAAAAAGACGATTCCGCTCCTGGCCGCAGGCGTTGTGCTGACCGCGATGGCAGCACCATCGCCGGTCCAGGAGCGGGCCGATCGTTTCCTCGCGCTCGCGAATGCGGGATACCAGGGACTCTATCGGGTAAACAACGAGGCCCAATGGCTCGCCGTGACGGATGTGACGCCCGTTCATGACGCCGCCGCCGAAACCGCGGCGAAGGCCGCGGCGGCGTTCAATGGCAATCCCGCGCTGATCAGTGAAGCGCGCGAGTTGCTCACCCATCGCGCCGAATTGAGTGAGCTGACCGTGCGCCAGCTCAACCAGCTGCTTTTGAACGCGGCGGAAGGCCCGATGACCAACCCGTCGCTCGTCGCCGCGCGCGTCGAGGCGGAGACCAAACAGGCGTCGATCCTCAACAGCTTTGAGTTCAAACTCGACGGAAAGCCGATCACCGCAAACGACATCGATAACAAGCTCGATAGTAGCACCAACCTCGATGAGCGCCGCAAAGTCTGGGAAGCATCAAAAGAATCCGGTCCCGCTCTGAAGCCCGGCCTGGTGAAGCTGCGCGATCTTCGCAACAAGTGCGCGAGTGAGCTCGGACACCACGATTACTTTGCACTTCAGGTAGCGGCCTACGGAATGAAGACCGAGGAGCTGGTAAAGCTGCACGACGACTTCCTCACCCAACTGCGTCCTCTTTATCTCCAGCTTCATACCTGGACGAAATACAAACTGGCTGAAAAATACCATCAGCCGGTTCCGAAACGGATCCCCGCGCATTGGATCAACAATCGTTGGAGCCAGGAATGGGGCGGGCTCGTCGACGCGGCGAACATCGACGACCGCTTCAAAGGGAAAACCGCGGAATGGATCATCAAGACCGCCGAACAGTTTTATACCGGACTCGGCTTCGGCCCCCTGCCGGCCAGCTTTTGGACAAAGTCTGATCTTTACCCGGTAAAACCCGGCGATCCCCGCAAGAAGAACACTCATGCTTCCTGCTGGCACATCGATCTGGAGAACGACATCCGCTCGCTTCAAAGTATCGAACCGAACTCTCGCTGGTTCTACACCGCGCACCACGAGCTGGGTCACGGCTACTACTTCATGGCTTACACCCGGCCGGAAGTTCCTCCACTGCTGCGAACCGGCGCCAATCCCGGCTATCATGAAGGCATGGGCGAATTGATCTCCCTCGCCTCCAGCCAGGTGCCTTATCTCCAATCGCGTGGAGTTTTGCCGGCTGATTTCAAAGCTGATTCGACTGCGTTCCTGCTCAACGATGCCCTCGCTCAGTCGCTACCCTTCATGTTCTGGGCGTCAGGAACCATGACCCATTGGGAAGCAGATGTGTATGCCAAGGACCTTCCGCCCGACCAATGGAACGCTCGCTGGTGGCAATACGTCCGTGACCTGCAGGGAGTTGAACCGCCCGCACCGCGGAGCGAGGAATGGTGTGACGCCGCGACCAAGACCCACATTAACGATAATCCGTGTTACTACCATAGTTATGCCTTCGCGACGGTGCTGAAGTTCCAGCTTCACGATTACATCGCGCGCAACATCCTGCACCAGCCGCCGCAGACCTGTAATTACGCCGATAACAAGGAGGTGGGAGCGTTCCTCAAAAAGATCATGGAGAAGGGTGGCACTCAAGATTGGCGAAAGGTCTTGAAGGATGCCACGGGCGAAGACCTGTCCACCCGCGCGATGGTCGAATACTTCAAGCCCCTGCAGTCATGGCTCGAGGCCCAGAACAAAGGCCGCCAGATTGGGTGGGACTAACATCAGGGCAGGTACGACCAGCACGCTACGAGTAACTCCGTGTTAAAAGGCACCCTCATCCTAACCTTCTCCCACGGGGAGAAGGAACCATTTGCTGGTAGCCACGCGACCGATGGCATGTTGAAGAGCGTCGCTTTTTGGCAACACCTCCCTCTCCATCAGGGAGAGGGCTGGGGTGAGGGTCCCCGCGTAACGCGTAATTGCACGGAACGCTCCAACATCCGATGAGCCGTTACCTGATCACTTCGGCGCTGCCTTACATCAATGGGGTAAAGCATCTTGGCAACCTGGTTGGGTCCATGTTGCCGGCGGATGCGTTCGCGCGTTTTCAGCGCGCTCGCGGCCATGAAATCTTGTTTGTCTGCGCCACGGACGAGCACGGCACGCCCGCGGAGCTGGCCGCGCACGAAGCCGGGCTCCCGGTTGACGAGTATTGCGCAAAAATGCACCTCCTTCAGAAAGATCTGGGGGACCGGTTCGCTCTTTCCTTCGACCATTTTGGCCGCTCCCACTCCGCGCAGAACCATGAGATCACGCAGCACTTCTATCACCAGCTTGATCAGCACGGCCTCCTCGAAGAGCGAACGACCAGACAAGTCTATTCGATCGATGACAAGCGCTTTCTCCCCGACCGTTATGTCGTCGGCACCTGCCCGCATTGCGGCTATGAGCGAGCACGCGGCGACCAATGCGAGAATTGCACCCGCGTCCTTGATCCAGCAGATCTCATCAAGCCGCGGTCGGCTGTTTCCGGCTCGACGAACCTCGAGCTGCGCGATTCAAAGCATCTCTTTCTCAGGCAATCTCAAATGGTAAGCCGATTGCGGGAATGGATCGATTCCAAGAAAGATTGGCCGGTGCTGGTTACTTCAATCGCGCGGAAGTGGCTGGATGAAGGGTTGAAGGACCGCAGCATCACTCGCGACCTTACCTGGGGCATCCCGGTAGCTTATCAAGGTAACGTTCGGCCAGGGTTCGAAGGTAAGGTGTTTTATGTCTGGTTCGATGCTCCCATCGAATATGTCGGCGCGACGATGGAATGGGCGGAGGCCAGCAACGGCAATTGGAAACGCTGGTGGCGCCAGGACGCCGGCGGCGCGGATGTCCGTTACGTGCAATTCATGGGCAAGGACAACGTGCCTTTTCATACGGTCGGCTTTCCGGTCACTTTGTTTGGATCGCAGGAGCCGTGGAAGGTCGTCGATTACATTAAGGGTCTTAACTGGATGAACTACTACGGCGGCAAGTTCTCCACCTCCGGGAGTCGCGGCATCTTCATGGACCAGGCCCTTGAGTTATTGCCGGCTGACTACTGGCGTTGGTACCTCCTGGCCAACGCTCCGGAGTCGGACGATTCTAATTTCACCTGGGAACATTTTCAGGCGACGATCAACCACGAGCTCGCCGACGTTTTCGGCAACTTTGTCAACCGGATCGCGAAGTTCTGCGGCGCGCGAATGGGTGGAGTTATCCCTGAGGGAGGCAGCTACGGCGCTCTCGAGGCGGAAACGACGAGTGCGCTCGAGCGGCGCCTCGCGGAATTGACACGCCTGATGGAGGCAATGGAATTCCGTAAATCGGCCATCGAACTGCGATCGATGTGGGTGATCGGGAATGAGTACCTCCAAAAGGCGGAGCCCTGGATGAAAATAAAGACTGACGCCGTCTCGGCCGGAGTTGCGATTCGTTACTCTCTTAACCTTGCGATGGTCTTTGCTGCCCTCGCTCAACCTTTCATACCCCATGCCTCAGCGCGCATCGCTCAGGCAATTGGCGGCAAGGATGGTTCGCTTGCGTGGCCGGCCCAGATTGCGGACTCACTCTCGCCGGGAGCGCGAATTGCCGTGCCGGACGTCCTCTTCGCCAAAATAGAGCCGGAACAGTTGACCGCCTGGACGCAGCGCTTCGGTGGAGCGGCAAGCTAGCGGAAGCTATTTCACGATCGTTACTGTTACGGTCTCTTCCAACTCGTCGTTCACGTAGAACTCGACGCGATACTTGCCTTCGGCCCATCCATCTGGCGGGCGAGCGAGGGTGAAGCGAGCGCTCGAGTCCGGGGCAGGAGCGACGCTTTCCGTTTCATCAATGATGAAATTCGGCTCCACGAGGTCGCCGACATCTTCGGCGATCCAAACGACCCGCACCTTGGCGCGTTCGGGCAGGCCGTGGCCGTGCCACCGGACGTATATATTGGGTACGTCCGACTTGAATTCGGACTTCGATCCGCCATCGGGGTCGGTCGAAACTTCGACGACAAGTTTTTTCCCGGCCTGAGAGGGCTCTGTCTGGACCTCGGGACCACGGATTGGGGGTGTCGGCGTGGCCGTGGGCGGAGCGGCGGAGGGAGACGGGAGTGGTTGAGGCTTTGCGATAATCTCCGGCCGTTTCTGCAACTCCAATGTCGTCCGCTGCAACAAACCGCCCGTCGGGCCCCGAACCACAGTCGTCTCCCTAATAAATCCGACACCGGGAACGAACCATCGATCGAGCGCGACCGACATCACGGACGCGTCTTCACAATGGATATGGAACGCGCGGAAGGGACCGGCCTCCACCCTGATCGGATCCTCCGACACAACGCTGAAATGCTGGTGCATTTCCATGCCCGCCACTTCCCCGTCGGATTCCCAGGAATCACCCACCTTGATGGTGCCGGGAACAACTGTTTGCGGCGGATCGAGCTTTGCCATTCGCCCATCCTTGCCGCCGCGGACATGACAGACCAGTCCGTGATCATCCAGCGTCATCAGCTCGGTCTTCGACAGAACGTCGTCCGTTAGCGTTTCAAATTTGAGGAACTCTTTGCCCTCAGCGGACTGGCGGCCAACCCGCAAGGTCACAGAGGTCGTTACGGGAGCGGGCGCGGCTGCCGGACCGCCCACTTCCTCCCTTGATTCGTACAGCCAGGTGGTGCCGTCCGCTGTGGGGACAAGGGGCTCGGCGCGAGCAGTCACCGCTGCAAACAAAACTAATCCAGCCAGGCCGACTTTCCTCATGAGCCGCCACTCTTCACCAGCTGATTTCGCTTGGCGAATGCGGAGATGGAAGTTGAGTTAAGTTTTTCCTCGCCACCTCTTCTGAAGACATATACATCTTTGTTATATATATAACGCAATGAACCAACCCTCGCATATCCTTCTGGTCAGCAACTCCACTGTTCACGATCGCGGCTACCTCGATCACGTTGAGGATGAGATCAGAGATCTGCTCGGTCACGCGCGAACCGTCCTGTTCTTTCCTTATGCCCTGCAGGACCGCGACGGCTACGCCGCCAAAGCCCGGTCACGGTTTGAGGCAATGGGCTACAAGATGGATTCGGCCCACGCCACCAGCGATCCGCGGCAGGCAATCGCCGCGACGGACGCCATTTTCATCGGGGGCGGTAATACGTTCCGCCTGCTGAAGGCCATTCAGGATCTCGAGCTGATCGAGCCGATTCGCCGCCGCATTCGGGAAGGCGCGGCTTACATCGGCAGCAGCGCCGGCTCGAACGTCGCCGGCCCAACCATCAGGACAACGAAAGACATGCCGATCGTGCAGCCCCGTTCCTTCGATGCCCTCGGGCTGGTGCCATTTCAGATCAGCCCGCATTACCTCGATCCAGATCCGGCTTCGACCCACATGGGCGAAACCCAGGAAGAACGGATTGTCCAATTTCTGGAGGAAAACGAAACGCCAGTGCTCGGTATGCGCGAAGGGGCGTGGGTGCGCGTTCGGAACCAATCAGTCATCCTGGGTGGATCAAACGGCGCCAGAATTTTTCGTCGCGGAGAAACTCCGGTTGAAGCGGTAACGGGCGATGAAATCTCCGAGTTGGTGGGAGCGCCGGATGGCCCCTGAAGGAACATTGCTTCTCCGCCGCGGTGATGTGGAAGAGAGGCTGGGCATTCCCGCCTGCATCGAAGCGATCGAAAACATCTTTCGCTTGCAGGGAGAGGGCAGAGTCCCGGCACCAGGTATTCTTGCGGTAAAGACGGCGCAAGGCGGTCCCGCGCGCATGGCCTCCGCCAAAGTCGTGGCGGACAGCCTGGAACAATCCTGCACGATCGGCGACACGCACCACGCGATCGCCCAGGGATTGATGCGAAGGGAGGATGTCTACGCGGAGTTGTCAGAAATCGTCGCCGGCCGCAAGCCGGGCCGCACCGGCGACGACGAAATTATCGTCTTCGACAGCACCGGCGTCGCGATCGAGGACGCCGTAGCTGCGGTGGCGGTTTATGAAGCGGCGCGAGACGACCAATCCGCCCGGAGTTTCGATTTCGCGGCCTGAGGACGGCATAACTCTCCCCTTGACAGTCTAGGCTAGGAATCGCATTCCGCTTCTCATTAAGACTGTCTAGGTAACGCACAATTTGCCACTTCACGCGTCGGTGGCAGCCGAGACGTGTCGAGGGGTGCCTAGGTTTGGGAGCAACGCGGTGAGGAGCCCGATCAGAGGCAGATAGGAGCAGACTTGGAAGACGAACGGAATGCCGTGGCGATCGGCGATGGCGCCGAGGACGGCGGAGCCGATGCCGCCCAAGCCGAAGGCGAGGCCGAAGAAGAGGCCAGACATTGTGCCGACTTTGCCGGGGACCAGCTCCTGCGAGTAAACCAGGATGGCGGAGAAGGCCGAGGCGAGGATCACACCAATGATCGCGCTTAGCACGGCGCACCAGAAAAGATTTGCGTAGGGGAGCGCGAGGGCGAACGGCGCCACGCCGAGGATGGATACCCAGATGACAGCTTTGCGCCCAATGCGGTCCCCGACTGGTCCGCCGAGGAATGTGCCGGTAGCAATCGCGGCGAGGAAAATGAAGAGATGCAGCTGTGCGTCCCGAACGGAGAGGCTGAATTTCTGGATGAGGAAAAACGTGTAGTAGCTGCTCATGCTCGCGAGATAGAAATACTTCGAGAAAACCAGCACGATCAGGATGCCTAACGAGAAGACGACGCGTCGGCGGGTTAGTCCTGTCTCGCGGTGCAAGACAGGGGGCCGTTTCGCGGCGTGATGATGCGCAAGGTAAGCGCGATACCAAATTCCGATCCGCGTAAGGACGATAATCCCGACGAGCGCGAGCAAGGAAAACCAGATGACCGATTTTTGCCCGCGATAGACAACGATCGCCGCTGCGAGCAACGGCCCGAGTGAGCTGCCCGCATTGCCACCGACTTGGAAGACCGATTGGGCAAAACCGAATCTCCCGCCTGAGCTCAGGTGTGCGACCCGCGATGCTTCCGGATGAAAAACAGAGGAGCCGATCCCGACGAACGCGACCGCCGCGAGGACGAGCGCGAGATTGGGCGCGATCGAAAGCAGGACCAGGCCGACCAGCGTCGAAGCCATGCCGAGCGCGAGCGAGAACGGCTGCGGATGTTTGTCGGTGAACGCGCCGACGAACGGTTGAAGTAATGACGCGGTGAGCTGGTTCGTCAGGGTGATCAGGCCGATGTGGCTGTAATCGAGCCGCAGCTCCGTTTTCAGGATCGGGTAAATCGCGGGGATCAAGGATTGGAGCGTGTCGTTTACGAGATGGGCGAAGCTGAGCGCGAAGAGAATGCCGAGCACCGGTGCGGCTGCGACCGCGCCCGGCTCGACGTCGTCGACGCAGGCGGGCGGGCTGTTCGCTGGCGCTTCACTCGTGGGCCGCATCGCGATACTCTGAACGCACTCTGGCCTGGCGTCGCGCGGATTCCGTGAATCGTGAACAGTGAAAGCGCACTAGCCGCGGCGCTCAGTCGCCGCGTCATTGTAATTAATCTCCGACCTTTAACCGCCGGGGTCGAAGGCCGAGCAGACGCCGGGGAATTCGATCAGGAGAACGATCATGACCAGGAGCATGATGCCAAAAAAAACCGGAGTCTACGGGGCTCGAACCCGCAACCTCCGCCGTGACAGGGCGGCGCTCTAACCAATTGAGCTAAGACTCCTCGCGAAGGAGAAGATTGTAGAGGCGGCTTTCCCCAGCCGCAACTGCGCGCGCCAAAAAAGGTGTCGGTCCCGCGTCGTTGGGACACTGAGGACCCTCCCACATTGGCAGGTTTGCGGCCAGGCACGCGCGGATTATAATCGCCTAGCCTTTAAACCATGGAAGACGAGCGCAGCAAAGAATTCGCAGGTCCCGAGGAAGACTCGGGCCCGCGCGAGCTGAATTTACTCGAAGCTTTCGATCTCCTCGTCGCCTCGATCCCGCCAGAGAACCGCCATCGGCGTGAGCTCTACGTCATGCGCTCTCAGATTGAAGCGCAGGAAGAAACGATTGGCGAGGCTCGCCACATGATCGAAAAGCTGGAGGAAGTTATCAAGAAAGTGACTTCGCCGGCGAACCGCATCGGCACCTACCTGAGCAATCCGGCGAAGAACACGGCCCACATCGTGGTGGGTGGCGCAGATTACTATTGCAACGTCGATCCGAGGATCAGTCTCGCGAAATTGAAAAAAGGTACGCGGGTTCTGGTGAATGAGGCCTACGTCATCGTGGGGGATCTTGGTTTCGAAACGGCCGGGCCGGTGACGAAAATTACCGAGGTCATCGGAGACGATCGCCTCCGGGTCGGTTCGGAGCATGGACTCCAGTCATTGATTCTGCAGCGCTCGGCGGAGTTGATGAAGCTCTCGCTCAAATCCGGCGACGAAGTGCGGGTCGACCCGAATTATCGGGTCGCGCTCGAGGTTCTTTCCCAGCCGGAATCGCGCGAACATTACCTCGATGAAGTTCCCGAGCTGCCCTGGAGCAAGGTCGGCGGCCAGGACAAGGCATTACAGGCGATCAAGGACGCGATCGAGCTGCCGCTGATTCACGCCGAGCTCTTCGAAAAGTTTCAGCACGCGACTCCAAAAGGCTTCTTGCTTTACGGCCCGCCCGGCTGCGGCAAAACGCTCATCGGGAAGGCGACGGCCTACAACCTGACGAAAAAGCTCCGCGAAAAATGCGGAGAGGAGATGAAGGAATACTTCATGCACGTCAAAGGCCCCGAGATCCTGAACATGTGGGTCGGCGAATCGGAGCGGATCGTGCGCGAAATTTTCGCGACGGCCCGCGAGAAACGCCGCGAAGGATTCCTGCCTTTTCTCTTCATCGACGAAGCCGAAAGCATTCTGGGAACGCGGCGGGCCTCGCGTTACTCGAACATTCTCTCGACCCTGGTCCCGATGTTTTGCTCGGAGATGGACGGGATCGATTCGCTCCACGACGTCGTTATCATTCTGGCCTCCAACCGCGCGGACCTGATCGACCCCGCGATTCTGCGTCCGGGCCGGATCGACCGTAAAATCAAAGTGAACCGGCCGAACCGGGAGGGCGCGCGTGAGATCTACCGAATTTATCTCACCAACGATCTTCCTTACGACGGCGCCCTGGCCAAGGAGGCGGGTAACCTCGGCGCCGCCATCGATCAATTGATCGAACGCGTCCTGGAAGGCCAGTTCGCCCGCCGGGAGGAAAACAAGTTTCTCGAGATCACGCTGCGGAGCGGGCGAAAGGAAATCCTTTACCGGAGCGATCTGCTCAGCGGCGCCATCATCGCGTCGATCGTCGAGCGGGCGAAAGCGATGGCGATCAAGCGGACGATCGCGAATTCCGGAGCTGGAGTCGCCGATGCCGTCCAAAACATCGCGGGCATCAGCGAAAGCGATCTGCAACAGGCGTTCGTCGCCGAGTTCAATGAGAACGACATCTTCCCACCGACGGACATTACGGAAGATTGGTTCAAACTGATCGATTTCGATCCGGAAAACGTCGTGAAGATTTCGCCCGTGCGGCGCGACGGGCAGACGAAGCTGCCGGTTCGCGGGGTGGTGATCTAGGTGGGCGATTCGGCAATCAAGGAGCGGCGATTTCCAAATCGCCGAACCGAATAAAACGGCGGTTTGTAAACCGCAGCTCCTTATGCTTAGCATCGCCACCATGAGATTGATCACCGCGCTAGGTGTATTCACCGCCGTAACCTTGCTTGCCCAGCCGACGCCGGAGCCGAAGACCGACGTTTCCAACAAGGCGTTGATTACCAAATCGACCCCGGCAGCTCCGAAAGCTGGCAACGACATCGCCGCCCTCCGGAAAATTGCCGACGACTACTACGCCTGGCGGAATGAAAATTTTCCAGTCGGGAGCAGCGACGCCGGTCTCCACACCTGGGACAATCGGCTGACCGACTATTCGGCACCGAAGATCGCCGAGCGCGATCAGCATGTCCGCAAGCTACTCGACCAGGTCCGCGCGGTGCCCGCAACCAACTGGCCCAAGGACGACCGGATCGATTGGCTTCTTTTTCGCTCGCAGCTCGAGAATTCCGATTTCGGCAGTCGCGTCCTGCAATCCGAGAAGACCGATCCGCAGCTCTACATCGGCGAGTGCTCGAACGGAATTTTTTCGCTGCTAAAAAAAGAATACGACGCACCTCGCAAACGCGCGCTCGCCGCGACCGAGCGCCTCAGGCAAATGCCGGCCATGCTAATCCAGGGCGAACGGAATCTGCAAAAACCGGTGAAGCTTTTCGCGCAGCTCGCGATCGCTTCCGCGCGCGCCATCGATCCCCTCTTTAACGACAGCCTCATGACCCTGGCGCGCGACCTCGCGCCGGATGAACACGACGCGCTCGTGAAAGCACGCGACGCCGCACTGGCGGCGATTCACAGCTTTGCCGATCGGCTCGAGAAACGCCTGCCCTCGATGGTGGATTTCGCGCCGATGGGCACCGCGAACTACAACTATTATCTCAAACACGTCCTCCTGCTTCCCCTCGACGCCGAGCAGGTCGCGATGCTCGGCCGGGCCGAGCTGGCCCGTTACCGCGCCCTCGAGTCGCTCCTCCCAGATCCCGCGCTGGCCGATCCCGATCCGGCCCGGAGCAAGAGTATTCCGCCGGACCAGGCCTCGTTTCTCGCCGCCTACGAAAGTCGCGAGCAGGAAATGATCAGTTTCCTGAAAGAACACAAACTGGTCACAATTCCGGATTATCTCGGCCGCTTCGAGATTCGGCAATTGCCGGAAGCGTTCAAGCCAACGAGTCCCGGAGGCTTCATGAATCCGCCCGGGGTTTACGACAAAGACCCTTCGGGTTTCTTTTTCATCCCGACCTACAATCCTCAGTCGAAGAATTTTTATATCCGCGCGGCGATTGAAGACCCGCGGCCGATTCTCGGGCACGAAGGCATTCCCGGCCATTTCATGCAGCTGTCGATCGCGAACCATCTGACGAACGAAATCCGGCGTCAGCACGCCGACGGTGTTTTTGTGGAAGGCTGGGCGCTTTACGGCGAGGAGATGCTGATGCGCACCGGTCTTTACCCGGAGAACTCCGCAGCCCAGGGACAAATCCTGCGGCTTTCGCGGTATCGCTCGGCACGGATCGGGGTGGATGTGAATCTGCACACAGGCAAATGGAGTTTCGCGCAAGCGGTCCAATACTTCATGGAGGCCGGCGGACTCGATCGCGAGGCAGCCGAGGGTGAAGCGGCTGGTGCGGCCTCGAGCCCGACCCAGAAGATCAGCTATATCGTGGGAAAATGGCAGATCATGAACCTGCTTGGCCGCTATCGAGACAAAGCCGGCGCAGACTTTCGGCTCGGGCAATTCCACGACGATTTGATCAAGAATGGCAGCCTGCCGCTTTCGATCGTCGAGTGGCTTCTCCTGGATGATCCGGCCTCGATCGAGAGCGTGATGCGGTGAAGGTAGGGACGGCGCGCTGCGCCGTCCGCGCGAGGAGTTAACGGCGTGATGGTGACCCACGCGGACGCCGCAGCGCGGCGTCCCTACCAGTTTGAGCAGAGGCGCGTTAAGCTTGGCGCATGGCTCCTGAAGCGAACTCCGTCCTCGTAATTGGCGGCGGGCCCGCGGGGCTGCATGCGGCGGACGTAGCGAGTGCGGCAGGCGCGCGCGTCGTCGTCTGCGACGCCCAGCACTCAATCGGGCGGAAGTTTCTCGTGGCCGGCCGGGGCGGACTAAACCTCACGCACGGCGAGCCGGTGGAACATTTCCCGGCACGTTACGTCGACGAGCCAGAACGGTGGCGTGATTTGCTGCGGGATTTCGGACCGGCGGAGTTGCGGGCGTGGGCGGCCGATCTCGGCGTGGAAACTTATGTCGGCACGAGCGGACGGGTATTTCCGCGCGGACAAAAAGCGGCCGGTCTCTTGCGCGCGTGGGTCAGACGTTCGCGCGAAAAAGGCGTCGAATTCAGAACCGGTTCCCGGTTGCTGAATTTTGCGCGCCAGGAAAACAAATGGAGCGTCGAGTTCAAAACGGCGAGCGACGGGTTCTCCGTTCCAGCCGACTCTGTCGTGCTTGCGCTGGGTGGAGCTTCCTGGCCGGAGACGGGCTCTGATGGCGCATGGCCCGAAATCCTGGCAGCGCACGGAGTCGACATCACGCCATGGCGACCGGCGAATTGCGGCTGGGAAGTCGACTGGCCCGAAGAGCTCCTCGCCCGCGCTGAAGGATTGCCGCTGAAGAATCTTACCGTGCGCGCAGGCGAGGAATCCGTTTCCGGCGAATTGCTCGTCACCCGCCATGGGCTTGAGGGAGGCGCCATCTACCGCCTCGGTCGCACGCTTCGCTCCCTGGGCAAGCCATGCCTGGCCGTCGATTTCAAACCGCAACTCACCGTGGAGGCAATGCGCGAGCGCATCGTCAATCTGTCCACTGCCGATGAATGGTTTCGGGCCTGGAAACTAAGCATCGCCGCCATCGCGTTGCTTGAAACCATGGCACCGAATGATTCGCACGATCGCGAGCTGGCGATCGCTCGTGTGAAAAATTTCACGGTCGCGTTGCGCGGTCCCCGTCCCATTGCCGAAGCGATTTCGTCGGCCGGGGGCGTCTCATGGAGCGAACTGGATGAAACCCTGATGCTTCGCAAGCTGCCGGGCATTTTCGTCGCGGGTGAAATGATCGATTGGGAAGCCCCGACCGGCGGCTATCTGCTCCAGGGCTGCTTCGCTACTGCGACCCGCGCGGGCCGCGCGGCGGCTTTGCATCGGCCCGGGTAAGTCGCGCTAGATCGTGTAGTTATTACCAAGAACGAAACTCGCGGCGGCAGTGCGGTTCTCGACCCCGAGCTTGGGGAAAATCCGCTCGAGATATTTCCCGATCGTTCCAGTTTTCAGGCTCAGAATTTTGGCGATCTCGGCGTTCGTCTTGCCGCGTGCCACCCACGAAAGCACCTCGATCTGCCGTTCGGTCAGCCGGTCCCACATGCCATTCGAGCGTGCGCCCACTGTTTTACGCTCGAGCAGGACACAAATTGAGCCTGGTTCCCGGCAAACAATCTGGAAACAAAGCTGGGTTCCGGCTCGATCCAAAATAAACCGGGCAGGCCGGCTCGAGGAGACAACTTCGTCGAGCCAGCCCGCTAACGCCTCCGGCAGGCGGTCCAAGGGGGAAAACAAAAAATCCTTGAGCCAGCGTTCCGCCCGCGGAGTCATCAATTGGATCCGCCCGTCGGGAGAAACGACGAGCATCCCCCGCTCGCTGCCGAGATCCTCAACCCCGGGCGGACACGTAGAGGGATGCAGGCTCATGTCTCTCCTAACTACGGAATTGCGGAGACGAAGTTCGGCGATTTCTCCATGAATTTCCGCTGTTCTCGGGACCAGCTGGTTTGCGGTCGTGGTGTAGGAATTTTCCTACTTTACGAAATCATGCGCTCGTTTAGAGAATATTCGGACCCCCGGGGACGCGATGGCGCAATACAAGTATTCGCATTATCTAAATAGCTTTTCCGACCCGAAATTCGACCCGGCCCACCCCCCAGGGACGGTCACGCCACACACCGGCATCTACAAATGTCAGGGTTGCGGGAATGAGGTGGTCTCCATAGCCGGCGATCCACTCCCGCCCCCAAGTCACCATCAACATTCCCTCACCCAGGGCGACAGGGCGTGGCGATTGATCGTGGCAACGACGTGAGGCGTGTCATCCCGAGGCTGGCGAAGCGCGCCGAGGGGACCCCCGGGCGGTCTGACGCTACCGCGATATTCGCGCCTCTTCGGAACGCAGGGCCTATTCTTCGCTTGCGTGATTGAACTTGCAGCTGCGAGGTCCCTCGCCGTCTGCGCGGCTCGGGATGACACCGTTGCATTCCCGGGGTTATCTTGGGTTCACAATGAAACGGGTGTTCGGCCTTGAAACAGAATACGGCATCACGATTCAAGGCGCCGCTTCCGTTGACGTCGTGGCCGAATCGATCGAGCTGGTGCGCTCCTATACCGAGCATGGCGCCCACATGAAATGGGATTACCGACTCGAAGATCCGCATCGCGATGCGCGGGGCTTTCGCGCCCCATCCCTGCTCCAGGACACGGACGAATCGGCCTATTATGAAATCGACCACAATCGGCCGCTCAGTTTCGAAGAGATCAAGAGCGACCTCGTGCTGTCGAACGGCGCCCGTTTTTACAACGACCACGCCCACCCGGAATATTCCACGCCGGAATGCACCACCCTGCGGCAGATCGTGGCGCACGAAAAAGCAGGCGAGCGCATCATGGCGGAGTGCGCACGGCGCAGAAATCTGAAACTGACGGACGGCACGGAGGTCCGCCTCTTCAAGAACAACACTGACTTCGCCGGGCATAGTTACGGTTGCCACGACAATTATCTGATTCGACGGGATCTCCCCTGGGACGAACTGGTCGCGGGCGTGCTCCCGTTTCTGATTACCCGCCAGATCTTCGCCGGCGCGGGCAAGCTCGGCATCGAGGCAGAAATTACGGGAACCCAGCCGTGCGTCTTTCAAATTTCGCAGCGGGCCGATTTTTTCACCACGCTCGTCAGCATTGACACGATGAACAAGCGCCCGCTGGTCAACACGCGGGATGAGCCGCACGCCGACGCCAGCCGCTATCGGCGGTTCCATGTCATCATCGGCGATTCAAACATGAGCGAATGGGCCACGGCGCTGAAGATCGGAACGACGGCGCTGGTGCTCGACCTGATCGAGCGGGGAAAAGCGCCCCAGCTCGAAATCGCGCAACCGGTTAACGCCACGAAATCGATCAGCCGCGACCAGGATTACGATTGGATCATCGAACTCAGTGATGGACGAAAGATATCCGCAATCGATATCCAGCGGCTCTACCTTCAAGCCGCGGAGCGCGAGAATCGCGACGACTCGGAGACTTCATGGCTGCTGCGCGAGTGGGAAAACGTCTTGAACGATCTGGAACGGGATGTGACTACGACCGCGGACCGCGTGGACTGGGCCGCGAAGAAGTTCATGCTTTCGTCATTTCGTGAGGAGGAGAAGCTGGCGTGGAGCGACCCATGGTTACAGGCGATCGACCTCGAATATCACAACATTCAGCCGGACCAGGGATTGTTTTACGAACTCCAACGCCAGGGATCGATACGCAGCCTGATCAGCGACAAGGAAATCAAGGACGCCATCTTTACCCCGCCGGAAACGACCCGGGCCTATTTCCGCGGCCGGGCCGTGGCGCGATTCAATCACGCCATCAGCTCGATCCAGTGGGATGAGATTGGGTTCTCGGACGGAAAGAGATCCCGTGTCGTGAAGCTCCCGGAACCAGCGGGCGATGAGCGACTCGGTGCATTGAATGAACTGGTCAATGCTGAGATGGAGTTCGACGATTTTTTTCACGGCCTCGCCCGTTATTAAGTAGTCATCCCGGGTCGCGTAGACGGCGAGGGACCTCCCAACTGCAAATCGTGTCACTCAATAGATGGCAACGCGCCACCCAACGAAAACGCATGACATATCGCGGAAGCGTCAGATCGCCTGAGAGGTCCCTCGCCGTCTACGCGACTCGGGATGACAATTATTGGCTCCGCGAAACAAACGGCGCGAAAACTACGACCAGGTAATCAAGCGCAGCTCGTGCGTTTGCATCAGATGCGGATGGGTCGGTACGACACGGACACTAAAACCATAGGTGCCGCTGTCGGAAGCGGGCACCAGGCCCTGGTAGGTGTAATTCCCCTCGCCTTCCGCGGGCGTACTTCCGTCGAGAACCGTCACCGTCGGGTTCTTGATCCCGCCATTATCCTTTTCGCCGTGATAAGCCTCGACGCGGACATGATCCGGGCTGACGGCGCCGAGATGCACTCGCGCGGAAATCTGGAGCGCCTCGCCAACCTGAATATTTTGGCGATCGGCGTTGCCGACCTCCACCTCAACAATGCTGACCTGCGGCCAATCCTTCCGCATTTTCGCTTTCCACTGGCTCAAGCCGGTCGCAGCCGCACAACCATCACGGCCAAACTCCTGGTGCGCCCTGGCCGCCGGCGTATAAAGACGCTCCGTGTATTCCTTCACCATTCGGTGGGTGTTGAAGACTGGTGTAACGGTCCGGATCGATTCCCGCATTAATTGCAGCCAGGCGAGCGGCAGCTTCCCATCGGGCTTGGCGTAATAGAGCGGAATGATCTGGTTCTCGAGGAGTTGATACAGGCTGCTTGCGTCCACTTCGCTTTGGAAATAGACGGTGCCGCCTTTTATTTCGCCGCCGATCGCCCAGCCGTTGTTCCCATTGTAGCTCTCGCACCACCACCCATCGAGAACGCTCAAGTTCAATCCACCGTTCGGCGGCAATTTCATTCCACTGGTCCCGCTGGCCTCGAGCGGGCGGAGCGGATTGTTCAGCCAAAGATCGACGCCCTGCACCAGCCGGCGCGCAATATAAGTGTCGTAGTCCTCCACGAAGACCATGCGGTTTTCAAAGCCGTGTTGGCGGCTGAATTTGTAAACCTGCTGGATCAGCGCCTTGCCACCCTCATCCTGCGGATGAGCTTTACCGGCGAAAATGAATTGCACCGGCCGCGTCTCATCGTTCAACAAACGCTTGAGCCGCTCCTGGTCGCTGAACAGGAGTGCGCCTCGTTTGTAGGTGGCGAAACGACGCGCAAATCCGATGGTGAGAATCTCCGGATCAAGAATACGATTCACGCTCCGGATCGATTCCGGCGACTCGCCCGAGCGCTCCCTCGCCACCCGCACGCGGTCCCGCACGAACTCAATCAGGCGCAGCTTTAATTTCTGGTGGGTTTCCCAAAGCTGCGTGCCGGGGATGTCGGTCACTCGCCGCCAAAAATCCGGATCGGTCAGATGTTCCTCCCAATCGCCGAGGTACTTTTCGTAAAGGACCGAGAATTCCGGCGCCATCCAGGTCTTGGTGTGAACGCCGTTGGTGATGCTGGTGATTGGGACTTCGTGGCCGGGGACGCCGGCCCAGACGTCCTTCCAGAGCGACCGGCTCACGTCGCCGTGCAGTTTGCTGACGCCGTTGGAGTGGCGGCTGACCCGCAAGGCCAGAACCGTCATGCTGAACGCATCGAGCGGATTCACACTCGTCTGGCCGAACCGGAGGAATTCGTCGAAAGAAAGGCCGAGCTGGGCGGCGAAATCACCGAAATAACGCTTCATCATCTCGCGCGGAAAGGCGTCGTTGCCCGCGGGCACGGGGGTATGCGTCGTGAAAACATTCGCCGAGGCGACGAGCTGCAAGGCCGAGTAGAAGTCGAGGCCCATCTCCGCGACATGCAGCCGAATGCGTTCGAGGGCGAGGAAAGCCGAGTGGCCTTCGTTCATGTGAAAGACTTCCGCGTCGATGCCGAGGGCGGTGAGAGCTTTCACGCCGCCGATCCCGAGCACGATCTCCTGCCGCATCCGCATTTCGAGATCGCCGCCGTAAAGCTCCGCCGTGATCCGGCGATCTTCGGCGTTGTTCTCGGCGATGTCGGTATCGAGGAGATAAAGATTCACCCGCCCAACGTGCAGCTGCCAGACCTTGGCGCGCACTTCGCGATCGAGGAGCCGGACGGCGATCAACAGGTTGTTGTCGCCCTGGCGCACCTCGCGAATCGGCAGATGATGAAAATTCTGGTTCAGGCTGACGGCATGCTGGACGCCGTCCTTGTCGATCTCCTGCTTGAAATAGCCGTGGCGATAGAGCAGGCCGATCGCAACAAAATTCAGATCGAGATCGCTGGCCGACTTGCAATGGTCGCCGGCGAGGATCCCGAGGCCGCCGGAGTAATTTGGGATCGATTCGTGGAAACCGAATTCAGCGGAGAAATAGGCGATCGGTTTTTCAAACCGATTGCCGGTTTTTCCATAGGTATCCTTGCGCGCCAGATACTTCCGATAGGCATCGTGCACCTCTTTCAACTCCCGGAGAAAATTCTTGTCCTGTGCCACCTCGAGCAGCCGGGCCTGGCGCGAAAGCTGGAGCATCCGGACCGGGTTATGGTTCGTCCGGTTCCAGAGTTCCGGATCGAGATGGCGGAAAAGGCGGCGCGCGGAGGGTTCCCAGGTCCACCAGAGATTAAAGACCATTTCCCGGAGCGGCTCGAGCGCGGCCGGCAACATCGGGATCACATTATAAGTGTGGTAGGTCGGCATGGCGCGGCGCTGATGGAAGGCGTGAATCTGACAGCAAAAAATTTAGCATCAAGCATTCCATCACGGTAGGGACGCCGCGCTGCGGCGTCCGCGGAGAGCGCGGCGCGCTGTCCCTACCTTCCTGGCCGGCGCGGACTGATCAGCAAACCGAGGAGGAGGCCGCTTACCAGCCCGCTCAAATGCGCCGCCATGCTGATCTGCGGCGTCGACAAGTCAAAGGCAGTCTGGATCGCGACGATGAGGACGATATTTCTCAGGCGCCGTCCGGCGAATGGTTCGTGGCGATGACGCAGAAGATAGCCCGCCCACACTCCGACCACTCCCATCACACAACCCGACGCACCGACGAGCTGTTCCGGACGGGACAAATCGGAAAGGCGCAACAGCAAAACGCCCGCGCTCGATCCCAGACCGGCGAGAAGATAGTAGAGGGCAAAACGAATCGAACCGATGATGCGCTCAAGCCCGGGGCCGATGACAAAGAGCGCGTAAAGATTGAAGAGGAGATGGAGCGGACCGTAATGAAGAAAGAGCGCGGTGAGCATTCGCCAGTATTCGCCGCCGAAGCGAACCGCCCACGGCTCGAGCGCGCCGAGCCGATGCAGGGTAATCGGGTTGGTCGAACCGCCGAGCCAGACTTCAACGACAAACATCGCGATGTTCAGAGCGATGAAGAGGAGCACGGCCGTGGTCGGCCGGACGGTTTCCGAACCGAATGCGCTCGGCGCAGGGCGATCGCTTTGTTCGATCCGATGGAGCAAAGCAAAACTGGGCGCCGAGAGGGGTGCCCTCGCGATGAGGCCGGCGCCATGAAGGCGTTGGGCCATTTCCGACAAGAGCAGTTGGTCCTTTGTGGTGGCCTGTAATTTTTCGAGCAGGGCTCGGCCAACGGAGAGATTCCCGGCAGCCAATTCGTTCGTGGCCATCCAAAAGTCCCGCACTTCCTCCGGAAACCCTCGAAGCGTTGCCTTTTTCTCGCAGCTTTCCAGCCGTCCGCAAAATGCGAGAACGGTTACGAGGCTCGATTGATAACTCCACGCGGGCAGTGAAATCGGGCCGCCGACCGTGACCATCGTGGCGAACTCGAGCACCATTTCGTCACGCACGCCGGTTTCGCCGAGCGCCCGGAGATAAAGCGGCATCAGGGCAAAATCCGCGCGTCTTGCCACAGGCGGCACTTCGCTCCGCACCCAGCCAACGAGATTCATCCATTCGCCCCGCAAACGAAACGATTGGGCGATCGCCTGGCGGCCAACATTCGTGTGGTTGTTCCGTAACGGAGCGAGAACGGCCAGCGCCTCGGAGAAATTTCCACGCTGCGCGAGCTCGAGGGCACGCAAGACCTCGGCCTGAGCGCGCAACGCTCCATCGGGATGAAGAAACCGCAACGGTCCGGCCAAATGCAACGCCCGGGCGTATCGTTGCTGACTGGCCAACTCCGAGACTTTTCGGATTCCGACCGCCGGGACAAGGAGGAGCGCGAGCCAGGCGCCGCCGCCAACAAATCCGGCCATCTTCGCATCGATGAGCCAGGCTGTGCCGGTCACGAAGAGCACAGCCAGCGAAGCGATCCGCCACGCCCGGAACAGACCGCCGCGCCGCAGCGTTTGCCCGAGCATCACCAGCGGCGAAATGCACGCGATGAAGAGCAGAATGTGATTGAGATCGATCATCGGCGCCGAAGCCGCTTCATTGAGCGTTGAACGTTGGACGTTGGACGTTTCGTTCACCATGACAAGCAGATTAACCATCCAAAGGGAGCCACGACGATGAAACTCAAAGTCACCATCTATCTCGACGTAATTTCCTCCTGGTGTTTTTGGGCGCAGCCGGCCTGGGAGGAATTGAAGAAGCGCTATGCTGATCGGGTCGATTTCGAGTGGAAGATCGCGTTGATGGACGCTTCCGGCTTTCCGAAATCGATTGAGCAGGCGGAATGGTTTTATCGTCGCAGCGGGTTGATGATGCGATCACCTTTCATGCTGAAACCGGGCTGGTTCGAGGCGGATCTGAAGGAATGTCTGGCCCCGAATCTGGTGGCCGAAGCCGGGCGTGATCTGGGAGTGACTGACGATCGGGTGCGGATGGCCCTGGCCAATGCGACGGAGCGGGAAGGAGTGCGGACCGGAAATTGGGACCTCGCGGCGGAGATCGGCGCGAAGGCTGGCGGCCTCGACAAGGCGAAGCTCCTCGAGCGAGCGCGGTCGCCGGAAGTCGAAGCCCGCGCCCGGGCGACCACCGCGGAATTTCACGCGCTCAACGTTACCCAGCGCCCAACCTTCGTTGTCGACAGCGAGATCGGGGACCGCGCCATCTTCTCCGGTTTCGCGAAGCTGGAACCGATCGCGGCTACGATCGACGCGATGCTCGATGATCTCGCGGCGTATGCATCCCACGCCGCCCATTTCGGTGACCCGCCGCCTGCCTAAACTCGATCCTTCATCCTCGGAGGGACATGCTTCTGCATGTCCCAAACTGTTCCTGAAATTGTCGTGGGATATGCAGCGTGTGGACGTGCGGAAGCCCGTCCATCCGAGTGGATGTGAGATTCGCCTTGCTACCGCACGAATGTTGCTTACTACTTCCAGTCAGCCCGCGAAAAGCAGGCTCGTCATCGCGCGTCCGCAGGCGTGATGAGGCAGAAGTGTCCAGGCCAGCAATGGCCGGAGAAGATGCGGCAAATAAATACGGCGCCACGGTTCACTTCCCGCGTCGCCGGCCAGGAGCTTTGACTTAATCTGCAATCACAAATTCGTGTAAACGGTCGAATTCGCGCCCGCGAAGTGCGGGTGATCCTCGGAGCGACCAGCGAGCAACTCGGCGTCATGAAACTCTCAGACGCGTTGCGCAAAGCTCAGGGTCTCGGCCTCGATCTGGTGGAGGTCGCGCCGACCGCGAACCCGCCCGTCTGCAAGATCGTCGATTTCGGCAAGTTCCGTTACGACATCTCAAAGCAGGAAAAGGACAAGAAAACCTCGGGGACCAAGCTGAAGGAGATCAAGTTTCGGGTAAACATCGACGATCACGATTACCTGACGAAAATCCGGCACGGAGAAGGTTTTCTCGACAAAGGAAACAAGGTCCGGGTGCAGTTGCAATTCCGCGGCCGCGAGATGGCGCACCAGGAATTCGGCATGCAGTTGATGGAGAAGGTGCGCGATGATCTTGCCGGGATGTCGCAGGTGGAGATGGAACCCAAGATCGCCGGGCGCAACGTGACCATGACTCTGTCGCCGTTGCCGGCGGCGAGGCGAAAACGGCGCTTTTCCGTCCCCGCGAATGACGTCGAGGAATCGCCACCAGATAACGGCGCAGAAACGGACAAGTAGGGACGTTCTTCCGTCGAATTACGTCGCCAAAAGTGGGACGCCTCGGAAAGGCACCCTACATGTTAGAGGCCGGCGGTGTTGTCTCCGCCGGCGGCGTCTCCGCAATCAGCTCGTTGATGCGCCGGATCTCCAGCGCGCGCCCGGTCGTTTCATCGATCGAGACCACGGCGCCGCACAGACGCACCTCGCCTCGCGCGACGGGGAACAGCGCCGGCAGGTTCGAAATAAAACGGTTCACGATCGGCTCAACCGCTCGTCCCAGAATCGAATTCGCGGGGCCGCACATTCCCGCGTCGCAAAGGAACGCAGTCCCGCCGGGAAAAATTTGTTCATCGGCAGTTTGGACGTGGGTATGCGTCCCGATCACGGCGGAGGCGTTGCCATCCAGAAAACGGCCCATCGCAATTTTCTCGCTCGTGGTCTCACCATGCGCATCCACAAAAATGACCGGCGTCTCCTCCCGCATCGCCGCCACCGCGGCTTCCGCCGCCGGAAACGGATTCTCGAGAATCGGTTGCATGAAGGTGCGCATCTGAACGCTGAGCACTCCCACTTTTCCCTTTGCGGTCTCCAGCACGATCGACCCGCCGCCGGGCGCCCCCGGAGGATAATTTATGGGCCGGAGCAAACGCGGCTCCGTCCCGATGAACGAAATAATCTCCTTCTGATCCCAGATGTGGTCGCCCGTAGTTATCACCGAGACGCCGGCTCGCAGCAGATCAATTGTGATCCTGGGGGTGATGCCCCTCCCGCCGGCAGCGTTCTCGCCGTTTACGATCACGAAATCCACTGCGTATGATTCCTTTAGCCGGGGTAATTGCGCGATGACAGCGCTGCGGCCTGGCTCGCCGACCACGTCGCCCAGAAAAAGAATCGTCAGCATCGCGCGAGCATCGTATTGAAACTCCGGAATTCCAAACCGTGATCTTCCATCCAAATCGCTTTTCAACCTTCCTCGTCCTTTTTCTTTTCCTCTCTTTCTCCGCCCGGGCGGCCGATCACCTGAGCAATCCGTTGGCTGATTCGCCCAACTGGAGGTCGCTGGAGAAATTCCAAAGGACGATCACCCACGACGAATTCAAGCAGCTGCTCCAGGGCGTTTATTGCAGCCACGGAATCAGCGACGAGTTCATTCGCGTTGATCCAAAAGCGGCCTGCATCCTGATGGATCGCGATGCGCAGACGTGGTTCACCCTTCGCTTCGCGAGTTCCGATCGGAACCGGAAAGTTCTTCTTCATGGATGGCGCGCGGCGAACGCGCTGCCTCGGAAAAGGAAGGCAGGGGTTCTTTCTGGAATGAAGATCGCGCTCGATCCCGGCCACATCGGCGGAGCGTGGGCGAAGATGGAGGAGCGCTGGTTCAAAACCGGCGAGGCGGCGCCAGTCGAAGAAGGCGAAATGACGCTGCGCGTGGCGAAGATGCTCGCCGAGAAACTGCGCGCGCTCGGGGCGCGGGTTTCGTTCGTGCGGGAAAAAACGGAGCCGGTCACGCCGTATCGCCCCGACGATTTCAAGGAAGCCGCTCGCGCTCTCTTAAAGGCAAACGGAACCGAAAACCCGCGCGACGGGTTCGATGGCCCCGACGATCTGCTCAAAGAACAAACAGTGCGCTGGCAGAGTGAGATCCTGTTCTACCGCACAAGCGAGATTCGCGAGCGGGCCCGGCGCGTTAACGCGAAACTGCGCCCGGACCTCGTCCTCTGCCTGCATTTCAATGCCGAAGCCTGGGGAGATGAGCGCAACCCCACGCTAAGTGAAAAGAATCATCTCCACCTGCTGGTAAACGGGTCCTATTTGCCCCCCGAACTCGCATTCGACGACGAGCGCTTCGAGATGTTGCAGAGGTTGCTTGCGCGCATTTCCGACGAGGAAATCAAGGTGGCGGACGCAGCGGCCACGGCCATGGCGAAGCGAACGGGACTGCCGCCCTACCAATACACGACTGAAAATGTCACCAAAGTTGGGACGAGCGGTTACGTTTACGCGCGCAATCTGGTTGCGACCCGTCTTTACCAATGCCCGGTCGTTTACTGTGAGCCGTATGTCATGAACAGCCTCGACGTGGTCGCGCGAGTGCAAGCTGGGGATTATGAGGGAACGCGGGTGGTCAACGGCGTGGAGCGCCCGAGCATTTATCGCGAATACGTCGACGGGGTGGTAGACGGCCTGGTGGAATATTATCGATCAGCGCGGAAGTGATTCCAATGTGGGAGGGGCCTTTGTGCCCCGACTCGAAAACCTGGAATGGAGTCGGGGCACAAAGGCCCCTCCCACATTTTTTTGGACGAGAGCGCCCTACAGGCGAGACACCGCGGCTTCGATATCCTCCATCGTCACATCCGACGCCAGGCGAGCGGATCCAATCGCCGGCGTTACAACAAACCGCACTTCCCCGCGCGCGAATTTCTTATCGAACCGGATGGCCCCCGCGATTTTTTCCCGCGGAAAATCCGCCGGCAAACGCGTCGGCAGATCGAACGCTTCAAGGGTTCTCACGATTTTTTCGCGATCCGTTTCGGGCAGACCCGCTTTTCGGACGGAGATCTCGCACGCCGCCACCAGGCCGAGGCCGACGGCTTCGCCATGCAGAAAGTCCCGATACTCTCCCGCGCGCTCGATCGCGTGGCCGACCGTGTGGCCAAAATTCAGCAGCGCTCGTTCGCCCGTCGTCTCGCGCTCGTCGGCGGCAACAATCGCCGCTTTGATTTCGATATTTCGACGGATGAGTGCCGGTAAATCAACGCGATCAAAATCCTGGAGCAGCCGAAACATCTCCGCGTCGCGGATGACCGCGTGCTTGATGATTTCCGCGAAGCCCTGTCGAAACTCGCGCGGCGGCAAGGTCGCCAGTGTTTCCACGTCCGAGATCACCAGGGCCGGCTGGTGCCAGGCGCCGATCAGATTCTTGCCCGCCACGGTATTAACACCGGTCTTGCCGCCAATCGAGCTGTCGATTTGCGCGAGTAACGTTGTCGGCACCTGCACGCACGGAATGCCGCGGTGATAAACCGCCGCTACAAATCCCGCGAGGTCGCCCACCATTCCGCCCCCGAGAGCAACGACGAACGACGAGCGATCCAGCCCTGCCTCGATCATTCGAGCGCAAATCCCTTCCGCCTCCATCAACGTCTTCGACTTTTCGCCCGCCGGAACTGTCACCAACGTCGGGCGGAAACCCGCGTTTGCCAGGCTTCGGCCAACCTTCTCCGCAAAAAACGCGGCGACATTATCGTCCGACACAATGGCACAGGCTGGGCCCTTCAATCTCTGCGAAACAAGGGTTCCGGTCTGCTCGAGGAGTCCCGAGCCGACCGCGACCTCATAGCTCTGCTTCCCTGCTCGGACGATGACCGGAATCACAAGGCCCGATCGTACCGGTCGTTCCGGGGTCGCGAAAGCGAAAAGCGCCATCGGAGTTACCTTGACAAACCACCGCGCCGTTCCTCTAAATGGGGCATGCCAGATCCAGTCAACCCGACGCCGCTTCCCTCGAATCCTGCTCCGGGTCCCGGCGCACATACGACTCCAACATCCACGGGACTGCCTTCGAACGTGGCCGCCGCGCTCGCCTGCATTCCGCTCATCGGCGGGCTGGTTTTTTACATCGTCGAAAAGCAGGACCAGTTCGTGCGCTTTTACGCGATGCAGTCGATCATTTTTGGCGGCATTTGGTTTCTTTTCAACATGGTCTCCTGGATCTTTCACCTGATCTTCTCGGCGATCCCGGTGGCCGGCCCCATCTTTGCCGCGCTCTGGTTCTTCGTGGCGGCGATGGTTCACCTCGGACTGCTGGTCATTATGATCATCGCCATGGTGAAGGCATTTTCCGGGGTGCGCTGGGACATTCCTTTCGTTGGCCCGATCGCGCGCAAGCAGACCGGCGAGGCCTAAATTCTCTTTGGTAGGGCGACGCTCTGCGGAGCCGTCAACGCAATCGGCTCGACAGAGTCTCGCCCTACCAGACCGCTAATACGCGAGCAGCTTTACCACGATCTCCGTCAGGATCAGTTCATGATCGAGCTGGCTGCTGACCAGGCGCACATTGGCTTCCAGACACGCTTCGAGCCCCGCGACTAGCTTCTTCGTTTCAAATCGGTGCGCCTGCTGGGCGGCGAGCCCAAGGGGGTACCCGTTGATCGAGCCATCCTTCTTCCGCGGCAGATGTTCGGTGGCCCCGGCGGGTAAACGATTCAAGGCAGAGATAAAACTGAAAGGCGCGGCCGGGCGCGCCATTCGGTTCCGCTCCATCAAGTCCTTTGCGAGCAGCAAATTCCGGATCGTCGGCAGGATGGCGACGAGCAAAATGCCGATGGCGGTTTCACCCTGGTCGAGCAGGCGCTTCACCAGCGTCAACGCACGCTCGAGGTCGCAGGCGGCGAGGGCATTTCCCAATTCGAAAATCACGCCAGCCCGCGAAAGCGGCACGAGTTCGCGCACCTGCTCCACTTCGACACGCCGCTCCTTGCCAAGATAGAGATCGATCTTTTCCAATTCATTTTCGATTTGCCGCGTGTCGCCACCCGTAAGCAGCACAAAAAGATCGAGCGCCTCTTCATCGAACTGCAATTTCCTCGCCTTTGCCCGACGTCGCACAATCTCCGTCGCTTCCTCTTCCCAGCCGGCGCGAGAGGAATCGAGGCGATCGATCACCTGCACTTCGGCTCGTTGGGCGAGGGTCTTGTAGAACGAACGCCTTTTGTCCGTCTCGGTCGCGCTGATCAGGAAGATCACATCCTGCCCCAGACCTGCTTCGAATACTTCCGCCAGTTCTTCGAGGGCGCCTTGGACCGCGGCCGACCGGCCAATCACGCTATCGCCCAGGCAGTTTGCGTTCTTCAACCACACCAGTTTTCCGCCGCCAAAAAACGGAAAGGTCTGCAAAGCTTCCACGGCGGACCGGATTCTTGCGACAGCCTGATCGACATTGTCCGCGCAGGCATCGATCATTTCCACGCCGAATTCACCCGCGTCCGGCGGAGTCAATTGCGCAGCGAGCTCCGCCGCGACTCGCTTCACTTCGCTCTCATCCGATCCGACCACCGCATGGATCTTCGATTCTGATTTGGCTGTCCTGGATTTTACCTTCGGCATCGGTGGTGAATGGTACAGAATTGCGCAGGTCGCTGGAATAAAAATGGGAAATGTCATTCGCTGGCCATGCGTCGGCTGACTCGGTAATCTTTTTCTCCATGCCAGCCAAAGAGCCGATTGCAATCGTTGGAATGGCATGTCGTTTTCCGGGCGGCGCGAATGATCCAGGCGCTTTTTGGGAACTTCTCCGCACGGGAACAGATGCGATCACGGAGGTTCCCGAGGAAAGATGGAATGGGCTCCGCTTTCATCATTCAAACAGCGCCGCGCCAGGCCATCGGGACGCGAAATTCCACTCGGATTAATCATTGCCTGGGTCCCGGCCTGTCGGCTCCTAACCTCGGATTCTTATCCGCCGCCCGGGAGAAGGTCAAACCGCATCCTCCGGGTGAGATGTAATAATTTACCGGGAGGGGGTCCTGCAACCGTAACGTGGAGGATTCGAGCGTTTTATCGCGCTCGGTTTGCGTTCACCGCCGGGCCGGAAAAAACCTTACCTGGCTGCCGCCTGCTGGACGGATGTTCCAAACTCTTGCGAGGCGTAGTCGCGGAATTTTTCCTCCAACGCCGCACTCGTGAGGAATTTGTTTCCGTAATTTTGAAACAAGGCCGTCTCGAATGGTTGGTGCCGCCCAAGCGCATCGAGAAAACTGAGAAAACTCGTTTTGTCACTCGCGGCGAGAAAGCGGACCAGCCGCTCCGATTCGTCGTAGAAGGTCGCCACTCGATCGTTCGGCGGAGATGTCATCGCCATCAACTCCGCCAGTGGAATCAGTTTTTCTTCTTCAACCGCGCGCGATTGCGGCCGGGCATTGTAGTTGCGAGCGCGCATATAACTGGCTCGCGCGCCTTTCGAGACGTATTGCGCGAACCCCTCGTTCAGCCAGCACGGAATTCCGTCCGGATAGTAACGATGGAGGATGAGATGCGCGATTTCGTGCCCCAGCAGGTTGCCCCCGGAGGTATAGCCGGGGCTGCGCTGGATGAAGAGGCTGCCCTGCGAATGGATTCCACCTGTCCAGGGTTCCAGTTGGGCCGCCCCCTGGAACTGCTTCCAGTCCGGGATTGTTTGAAAAATGTAGATGTGCGATTTTGTATCGCCGGCGGGTGGTTCCCGCTGAAGTTCCTTCGCGACGACGCGGTAATGAAACTCAGCCTCCACCGAGAGCGGCGTCACGACAAAGCTGTCGACGAAATGATAGATGAAATGCTCGGTTTCACCGTGCTTCCATTGCTCGGGATGAATTGCGAGGGCCTTCTGGCCGAGCGGACTGGGATCGCGCTGGCTCAGGCGGGAAAATTCCACCTCGGGAAGGGCGTTCAGGCCGGGCGTCGGCGCGGCCGATTGCGCGAAAATCGCCGAGACCAAGGGAAACGTCACCAGGAGCAAGGCGAAAAGAAATCGCATACTAAGGATCAAGCTAATCCCGTGCGAGACGCGATATGCAGTTAGTAGGGACGGCGCGCTGCGCCGTCCGCGAATACATCATCCAAGCGTGGACGGGGCCAATGCGCGGACGCCGCAGCGCGGCGTCCCTACCAGCAGACCCCCGCCATCACACCCGCGAGCGCCGACGTTGAGCGCCACCCCGCGAGTACTTCACCGGCTTCCGTTTCGGCTCGATTTTCGTCAGGCCGGTGCCGCTTTTCACTTCCATGATCTGGTCGCGCAATAATGCGGCCCGCTCGAATTCCAAATTCGCGGACGCGGTTTGCATTTCCTCCTCCAGCTCGCGCAACAATTCCGTGAGATTGAAATCGCCCCCGGCCTCCTGGATCACGGACGCAGCGATTTCACGTCCGCGCAGGATGGTGTGCAGACTTTCCTGGACGGCACGCCGCACGGTCGTGGGAGTGATGTTGTGTTTCTCATTGTATTCTATCTGTTTGGTTCGCCGGTAATCCGAGATGGAAATCAACGCCTGCATGCTTTGGGTGACCGTGTCCGCAAACAGAACCACTTCGCCGTTAATATGCCGCGCGGCGCGACCAGCGGTCTGGATCAGCGAAGTCTGGCTCCGCAAAAACCCTTCCTTGTCCGCATCGAGAATGCAGACCAGCGAGACTTCCGGCAGATCGAGTCCTTCCCGAAGCAGATTGATTCCGACGAGAATATCGAAATCCGCCGCGCGCAAACCGCGCAAGATCTCGACCCTCTCAATCGTGTCGATATCACTGTGCAAATAACGCACCTTCAATCCGACATCGCGCAAATAGTCAGACAAGTCTTCCGCTGTTCGCTTGGTCAGGGTCGTAACCAGGACGCGCTCCTGTTTTTCGACCCGCTGCCGGCAAAGCTCGATGGTCTCATCGATCTGGTTCTTGAGCGGCTTCAGGGTGATCCTGGGATCGAGCAATCCCGTCGGCCGGATGATCTGCTCCACCACGAGCGGTGATCCTGGCGTGTGCACATCAAACTCTTCTGGTGGTTGATCCGTGCGGCTAACAATGGCCTTCCCGTTGGACGTTGGACGCTCGCCACGGCGGAGCCCGTCCACGGCGGAGGCGGGTTGGACGTTGGACGTTGGACGTTTCCCCTCCGTCCCTTCCCCCGCTACTACAAACGGCACGGACTCCTCTTCCCCAATCCTCTCTCTTTTGTGAGGAAAGTATCCCTTGTTCCCCACCACGCTGTTCTTGATCTCGAACTCGGCCGGTGTCGCACTCACGTACGTGACCTGGTTCGTCATCCCCATGAATTCCTTGAAATTCAGCGGCCGATTATCGAGCGCGCTCGGCAACCGGAATCCGTATTCCACCAAAACCGTCTTGCGCGAGCGGTCCCCCTCATACATTCCGCCGATCTGCGGAATCGTGGCGTGCGACTCATCCACCACCAGCAGGTAATCCTTCGGGAAAAAGTCCAGCAGTGTGAACGGTTTCGAGCCCGGCATCCGGCCCGAAAGATGCCGGGAATAATTCTCGATCCCATTGCAGAAACCCATTTCCTGTAACATTTCGAGGTCATACTCCGTCCGCATTTTCAGGCGTTGGGCCTCGAGGAGCCTGCTCTGCGATTCCAGCTCAACGATGCGGTGATCCAGCTCGTTTCGGATCGAGCTGAGAGCGCGATTCAACTTGTCCGCCGGCGTCACGAATTGTTTTGCCGGATAAAATGTGATCACGCTCAGGCCTTCGTGGGCGTGCCCCGTCAGCGGATCGAACCGTGTGATCGCATCGATCTCATCGCCAAAAAACTCCAGCCTGATTGCTTCCTCGTCGGCCGTGGCCGGATACACTTCGACCACGTCGCCACGGACCCGGAACTTGCCGCGCGAAAAATTCATGTCGTTGCGTTCGTAAAGCATGTCGACGAGCCGGCCGAGAACGGCTTCGCGGCTGATCTGCTGGCCACGCTTCACCGTGAGCAACATCCGCAGATAATCTTCGGGCGACGTCACGCCATAGATGCAGGAGACGCTCGCGACTACGATTGTATCGCGACGAGAAAGCAGCGCGCTGGTGGCGGAAAGCCGGAGCCGCTCGATCTCTTCATTGATCGACGAATCCTTCTCGATGTAGGTGTCGGACCGCGGGATGTAGGCTTCCGGCTGGTAGTAATCGAAGTAGCTCACGAAATATTCGACGGCGTTCCGCGGGAAGAATTGCTTGAACTCGGAGTAGAGTTGCGCCGCCAGGGTCTTGTTATGCGAGATGATCAAAGCCGGCCGGTCCAGCTCGCGAATCACGTTCGCCATCGTGAACGTCTTGCCGGAGCCGGTCACTCCGAGAAGCGTCTGGTGGCGATTACCGGCCTCGATCGATTTCAACAACTTCGCGATCGCCTGGCTCTGGTCGCCCCGCGGTTTGTAGTTGGATTCGAGTTCAAAGGCCATCCGGCAAAGTAGCATTCAGCGCGAGCGTGTCAGGTTGATCGCGTATCTAATCTGGGGAGCGCAGGCTGCCAGCCTGCTCCTCTCGGCAGCTTGCCGAGACACTGCTTTGCAATCCGTGAACATCGCAGGTCGCGTCACTCAATGTTGCCGGCACGCTGCCGGCAACTGCAGGCTGGCAGCCTGCGCTCCCCAGAGTTTTCGTGTTCCCGTGCGCGGCACAAATTCCCGCCGACGGCGCATTCCAAAGCATGGAATAGTCGGACGCGTCGGAAAAGCGTCCTACCTGTGCAGTTCTTGAAACGCCGTGCCGAGATTCTTGATCACATCCCTCGGCAGCAACGACGGTTCGCTTTCGCCTCGTTCGAAGATCGCGATTTCGGCCGAGCGTCCGCAGGCCCACGCGCCCACTCGCGCCGCGTCGTAAAGGGAAAGACCCTGCCCCACCAAAGCGGCACAGACGCCCGTGAGCACATCACCCATGCCGCCGGTAGCCATTCCGGGATTGCCCGTGGAATTGTAGCTCAACGGACGGCCCCGCTCCGCGACGATCGTTCGCGCTCCTTTCAAAAGCAGCGTCGCCGGAAAAGCGTCGGTGAAATTTCTTGAGGTCCCCGCGCGCGACATCTTTCCGGAATCGAAAAGCCGCTTCATCTCGCCCGGATGCGGTGTCAACAGACGCGGCCCGGCGCATCGTTTCAAAATCTCGATGTCACCGGAAAGAAGGTTGAGCCCATCAGCGTCCACCACCATCGGCGCGGGCGCGCGCTCGATCACTCTGAGAAGATCCTTTGCCTCCGCCCTGCCCAGGCCCGGGCCAAGTGCCCAGACATCGATTTTTTCTTCCAGTAAGTCACGGTAGGAACGGACCGGCTTCACCATCGCCTCGGCCGGCGCGGCCGTCGCCACCATCGAATAAATTTCTCTGGGAACGAAAAGTTCCACCAGACCGGCACCGCCGCGGAGCGCGCCTTCCGTCGTCATCAGCGCCGCCCCGATGAAACCGGGTGAACCCGCGACAACGCCGATTCGACCAAATTCATTTTTGTAGGCGCTGAATTTTCGCCGGGGCAGAACCGCACCAAGGGAATGCGCGCAAGCTACGAGGTCGTTGGCGGGAGAGGGCGCGATCGCGAGATCGCTGAGCGCAACGATCTCGAGGCGACCGACCAGATCAATCGCACGGTCGATTACGAGTCCGTGCTTGGCGAAGCCAATCGTGACCGTGCAATCGGCCACGACGCAATCGGGATCGGCCTCGCCGGTATCGCCGTCGAGACCGGTCGGCAAATCCAGGGCAAAGACAAACGCATTCTCTTCGCGGCGAAAGCGATTGATCGCCTGGGCCGCGGTCCGGACCGGCTCACGCAGAAGATGTTTGGCGCCCAGCCCGAGAAGGCCGTCGAGAACAATCAACCCGGAGGGACGTGCTTCCGCACGTTCGACGACTGGGGCGAGCGGAACCTCATCCCTCCTAAAGGCCGCGAGTTTCTTCCGGGTGAGCTCGGCGCAATCCTCTTCCGGAAAAATCAGTCGCAGATCGAGCTCCCATCCGGCCTGTCTCAGGCAGGCAGCCGCGACGAGCGCATCGCCGCCGTTATGCCCTTTCCCCGCAAAAACGATCGCCTTGCCCGCCCGCGGGAAAAATTGCCGAATCACCGCGGCCACAGCAGCCCCGGCGCGATCCATCAACGCTTCCACCGCCACGCCGTTTGCAAAGGCGGCTTCTTCCGCCGCCCGCATGGCCGCGGAGCTCACGATCGGCGATTCCAATCAATCCTCCGAACTTTTCTTGTGCTTCTTTTTTCTCGGCGAACTGCTCTCGCTGCTTTTCTTGCTCTTGCTGCTGCCGCTGCTCCGATGATGGCGCGAAGATTTCGACGATCCCTTCCGGCCGCGGCTGAAACTCTCCGCTGGCACCCGCACAAAATCGTTTCCGAGCGAAACGCTCCGCAGACTCGCCGTTAACGGACGAACATAGGGCGCTGGCTGTCGCTGAATTCCCCGCGCGATTTGTTCGGCCAGCTTTTGCCGGTAATCCCCGGTCAAGGCGAGGCTGCCTTCGGTCGGGTTCGTCAGGAACCCGCACTCGACCAGGACGGACGGAATCGTCGTTCGCCGCAGCACATAAAACCCGCGGCGCCGGATGCCGCGATTTTCAGAGGGCGCGCCGGAAACAACGTTGCGGTGAATGCTGGAAGCGAGAGCCGCGCTATCACTCCGATAATAATACGTCTCGATTCCGTTGGCGCCGAGACGCGACGCGCAATTGAAGTGGATCGAGACGAAGCTCGCGCCCGGGTGGGCGTTCCCGATCGCGACCCGGGTGGGCAGCGGAATGAAAACATCGGAATCACGCGTCATAATCACGCGATAGCCTTCCGCGGCCAGAATTCGCCGCAAACGAAGGGCCACATCGAGCGTCTTGTCCTTCTCGCTAATCCGCTGACCGGGAACGCCTCCGCGATCAAACCCGCCGTGACCGGCATCGATCACGATGGTTTTTGATTGGGCGAAGGCGGACGTCGCACAAGCGAACAAGATCACCAGGAATACGCTGTAGCCGCGGTCCGGCCGCGGCCGGATCTCCGCGTGAGGCTTCCGTCCCGACAGGGCGGGGCGGCTACAGAAAGGGAAACGATTCATCAAGAAGGTGGATGGTAATTTTAGTCTTCTGCGGCGTTGGCGGGCGACCGATTGGACAACTTTTGCGCGGGACCGCGCTTCGACTCAGCGATGGGGACATCGAGCATTCCGCCGTTGACCGCGATGGAGCCATCGGTGGTGTGCCGCAATCGCGGACGGGTTTTGCTTTCGAGAAAAGTCGAGTGCGCCAGAAGTTCCCCATTCAATCCCACATGAGAATAAGCCCAAGTTCGCGGCGCGGCGCAATGAAGAACATGCAACTGGTTGGCGCGGTCGAGCTCTGCCTGCGGGTCTTCGTTCGCGAGGATCCGCCCCAATGAGTAGGTGGCGTAAACGACGCCGCTGTTTTTATTTTCCACGCGCACGTAAAGCGAGGTGTGATCGAGGAAGCGGTTCGACAGGAGCGAATAAGTCCGCAACTCGCCCACCGCCGGCATTCCATCCGGCACGCCCACGGTTTTTTGCCAGATCGGCCGCGCATCACTGACCTGGAAAACTTTCGTCGTGGAATAAAAAAACTTATTCAGGTCCGGGAAATAAACATTCGCACGCACATGGTAGGCGCCGAAGTCGTGCACGGGAAAAAGCGGCGTCAGGTTAATTTTCCGCGTGACCGTCTGGCCGGCTTCCACGTGAAGCGCCGATTCCGCCGCGTCTTGTCTCAACGGTGGCAGGAGTTGTCCTTCGCCGGAGCTAATCTCAAAGCCGAACCAATGCTGGCCATTGTCATCGTGCAGATCGATATCGCGTCCCGAGTTGTTCGCGATTTGGACGGTGGCAAGGATCGGTTCGTGGGCGATGTACTGAAGGCGTTTGAATTTCAATTCCACCTCGATCTGGGCCTGCGCCGTCGCCGCTCCGACCAAAAGCGCTGCCAGTTGAATCCTGAACCTCATCATCGGCGCCAAGGATAACGCATCTGGACGCCATCGGGAAGCGCGCAACAGGTTTTCTGGGGAGCGCAGGCTGCCAGCCTGCCCGTCTCNNAGGCTGGCAACCTGCGCTCCCCAAAGCGGAAAGATGAACGCGGCTAGCCACGCCTCAGCGCGGCGAAGAATCCGCGCTTCCTGGGGGGCGCCGCTGGTTCGGGCGAGCGTGCTTCGAAACTCGGAGGATCGCCTTCCGCTGCTTCCCTCGCCTTCGCTTTTTGATGCTGGACCACCGCTTGCACCAACGCCTCGTCCCATGGCGTTGAGATTGTCTCCGCCGCCCGGACGGAAGAGTCGTAGGCAAATTCAATCTCGCCCCAACCCGCAATCTCGAGCAACGCTTCCGTCCCCCGGGTCACCGCGCCCTCCGCGTGAACGATTTTGCCATCGCGCAAATAAACGATGCCCGTCTCTGACTGCTTCACGATCTGGACCGCGCCGCTTCGTTTGCTCAGGCAACACATCTGGAGCACGTCGAGGACGTGAAACAGATCCGGCGCGCCTTCCTGCGCGCTCGCCGCCGTTTCGATCGCTTCCAGCAAACGCTCTCCATCAATCGGCTCCGGAAAAACCTTGGTCCGGCCAATCTCGAGCCGTTGCTCCGCGGCCGGATACGTCGGCAGAAACAAAACCTGGAGGCCGGCGAAAATTTCGCTGAGCGCGCCACCCAGCGCTAATCCATCGACCCCATTACCCTCGAGCTGCGCGAGCAGGAGATCGCAGCGCGCGTGTTGTTGCGCCCACCGCTGCGCGGCCGCATCGTTTTCCACCAGGTCGCAAGCGTGCGCGGTGTAGTCGGCCACCATCCCCGCCAACTGTTCCCCCACTTCCGCATCGTCGTGGACGATGAGCAGTTGCATTACTGGGGCGCAGTCAAGGGCGGCGGGAACAGATTGAGCAGTTTCGTGGGATCGGCGCGGACGGCTTGCAATTGCTCGCTGTAATAAATGCGCACGATGTAGCCAAGATATTTCCGATGGCCCGCTTCGCCCGTCACATCCGTTGCTGTCTCCTTTTTCAGGGGCGTTTTCTTCTTTGTCGTTCCCGGGGGAGTGACCGACGCTGCCGCCGCGGCGAGCGCCGCGTCAGACGAGGTCTTGTTCTTCGCCCGCAGATAAGTCACCGCGAGGATCTCCGGGTTCGTGTCCTTCCAATCGTGACGCGGAGTGAGCCACTCATAACTCACGTCCGCGTCCGTCAGCACCACTTCCTTGTTGTCCACGGTGTCGTAGAAGAAGACCTGGATTTTCACCTTCGTATGGTCGATCGGCGTGTTCGGTCGTGCTTTCACGCTGATCTTCAGCTTCATGTTGGTGTCGGCGTCCGGGTCGGGTGTGTCGGTCGCTGCCACCTCGGTGATGCCAAAGGTTGAGCCGTCAGGAATTCCATCCGCGTCGTTCCGCGTTGTCCCGGCATCGAGCGGTGAAGTGCCGGCGAGGCCGGGCCCGGTCGTGGTCGTGGTGGCCGGCGGAGTCACGCCGGTTTTCAATTTCATATCGGCCAGCTCGTAAAGCGGTCCGGCCGAGGGGCCGATCTCGACGATCTTCTTCCAGGTCTCGTTCGAGCGCTCGTAAAGCTGGATCGATTCGTAAATCATCGCCATCTCGGCCAGGACATTCGCGTTCTTCGGATCACGCTGGGCCGCGTCCTGGAGGCGGGCGAGCGCATTCGTCGTGTCGCCTTTATCGCGCAGTTCGGTCGCCTGTTTCAACAGCTGTTCGGCGACGGAAAGGGCGGCCGTACTCGGGGTCGGTTGCGTCGTGCTGCCGGATGTCGTCGTGGTCGCCGGCACGGGCGTGGTCTTGTCGGCGACCGTCGGCCCACTGGGAGCGGGCGTCGCGGCCGGAGCCGTCACCTTGGGATGGGCCGCGACATATTCCGCGCGCCATTTGCCCGCATAAAAAACACCGAGACCAGCCAGCTCCGCCGCGCCAAAAATAGCGACGAGCCAGACCGCAATCCGGAACATCCGGTCCGGTGGCGGGGTGGGCGAAATCAGGTCTTCTGCATCCATATCTTGCCGGGGATTATGCCTTGGATTCCCTCCGGCGCAAAACCGTTCAATATTACTTCTGCTCCTGATCCTTCTCCTGCTGGTGATCGCAATCGAATGGACCGATCACGAGCAGGACCACGAGCACGATTGCGAAGGAAGAGTCTACCGCGAGATATCGGCCTGGCTGAGCAGCTGGAAGCCTTCGCCGAGCAGGACCGATGTGGCGCAATCGGTATCGTCCACATGCAAAGCCAGGGCGGCGAACCCGCGCGGACGCGTCAGGAGCGGATAAGTGAAATGGACGTTCACCTCAGCCATGAGGAGCGCCGCCAGCAGTTTCGCCAGTTGCGTCGCCACTTCGCGCAGCTCCACCACCACCATCGAACAAACCCCGTAGGCCACGTTGTTCTGCCGGAACAATTCCTCCACCTGCTCCGGATCGCTTACCATGATTCGGGCGATGGCGGAGTCGGTCGATTCCGAGATGCTCATGGCGACGACGTGGGTGCTATGGGTATGGAGAAGCTTCACCACGTCGAGCATGGCGCCGACCTTGTTCGGCAGAAAAATCGAGAACTGTTTGACGAGAGGTCCGTCAATTTTTGAGCTGGTTTGCGGCAGTTCGACTTCCATGAAAAAAGGCGCGCCGCGAACCGGTCCATCCAGCTGAGACGCGCGGGAGTATGGCATCGACCCGGTTTTTTTTGCAAACGAATAGTGCGGAAGCAACCGCTGGAGCCGCCTCGCTCTGTCGAGGCGTTCCGACCGTGCGGCGACAGAGCGCCGCGACTACAGCGCTGTTTCAGGCTGTTCATTTCAAGGCATCGCTCTAGATTCCCTGCCCGACGATGGAAGATGAAAACAGTCTCATCGCGCAACGGCGCGAAAAATTAGAGGCCCTCCAGGCGCAGGATGCGAATCCGTTTGGCCGCGCTTTTGAACCTTCCGGGACTATCGCGGAGGTCCGCGAAAAATTTGCCGAAGGGACGACCTTGCGCGCCGCCGGCCGCATCACCGCCCATCGCGACATGGGCAAAAGCCATTTCGTCGACCTGCGGGATTCGACCGGGCGAATCCAGGTTTACATTCACGCAAAGGAAGTCGGTCCGGAAACGATCGAACTCTTCAAGCTCGTCGATCTCGGCGATTTTATGGGGGTCGAGGGCGACTGCTTTCTGACCAAGACCGGCGAGCCGACCCTCAAGGTTCACAAACTGGAGCTGCTCGGGAAATCGCTGCGCCCACTCCCGGAAAAGTGGCACGGATTGCAGGATGTCGAAGCTCGTTATCGTCAGCGCTACCTCGATCTGGTCACAAACGAACATTCGCGGGCCATCTTCGAAAAGCGGATCACCATCATGCGTGAGATTCGGCGCTTTATGGAAGCGCGCGGGTTTCTGGAAGTGGAAACGCCGATGCTGCAGGCGGTGCCCGGCGGCGCGGCGGCGGAACCATTCCGCACTCATCACAAGGCCCTCGGACTCGAACTTTATCTCAGGATCGCGCCGGAGCTTTATCTCAAACGCCTTCTCGTCGGCGGGTTCAATAAAGTCTTCGAGTTGAACCGAAATTTCCGGAACGAAGGTATCTCACGAAAGCACAATCCGGAGTTCACGATGCTCGAAGCCTACTGGGCCTACGCCGATTTCGAGAAGATCGCGGACCTGGTGGAAGAGATGATTTGCCATCTGGCCGAGACCTTGGAGGGCGGAGCTCCTGCGACGCCGGAGGGCGATCGGCTTCGCAGGAGCTCAGCCCTCCAAATTCAGCACAAGGACACGGAAGGAAACGTCACCCGCACACTCAACCTGACGCGACCGTGGCGCCGGGCGCGGTATCGCGATTTGATCCGCGAGGTTGATCCGGAGTGGTTCGATTACACGAGCGAGAAACGGCGGCAGCGCTGCAGCGAACTGGGCGTCGAGATCAATCCGCGGATGGCGGATTACGAAGTGACCCAGCAGGTTTTCGAAAAACTGGTGGAAGAGAAAACGTTCGATCCGCTCTTCGTGACCCATTGCCCAAAGGAATTGGTGCCGCTGGCGAAGCAGAACGCGGAGGACGATTCGCTCGTGGATGTGTACGAGCTGATCATCAACGGACAGGAAATTTCCCCCGGTTATTCCGAACTGAACGATCCGACCGTGCAACGGCAACGACTTCTCGAGCAGGCCGGCGAAGAAACCCAGAAACTCGACGAGGAATTTCTCCTCGCCCTCGAACACGGCATGCCGTCGGCCGGCGGGTTCGGGGTTGGGATCGACCGGCTGGTGATGCTCTTGACCGGCGCGGAATCGATTCGGGATGTGATTCTTTTTCCACTCCTCAAGCCGAAGCGCTAGGGCGCATGAGGTGTCATCCCGAGCCGCGCAGACGGCGAGGGACCCCGCAATTGCAAAATCGATTTGCTTGCGCCAACAACCGCGCGTTGACAGACGAACCACCCGCCCTTCGGATGACACCGCAATTCCTGCCCCTGATCATGATCTTGCTCCTGATCCCCCTTTTTCAACGCCAAGCGAAGGATCAAGAGCAGGAGCAGGACAAAGAATCACACCCCGCGCTCGGCAACCCATTGGACGGCGAAGCGGGCGACCTGCCGGGCATTCTGCAAATTCAGTTTTTCCTTAATGTGGGTCCGATGCGTCTCGACCGTTTTCGGGCTGAGATTGAGCGCGTGCGCGATCGTCTTGATTTCTTTCCCCGCGCCGATCATTTCCAGCACTTCCAATTCGCGATCGCTCAACCGGTCGGTGATCTCTTCGTCGGGCGCGACGCGATTGACCACCACTTTCGAAATCACCTGGCTGGCCATCTTGGGGCTGAGATAGGTGTGGCCATCCATCACTTCGCGCACGGCTTCGAGCACGCTCCCAAGCGCTTCCTGTTTCGTGACGTAACCGCGCGCACCCGCGCGCAGCGAGCGCACTGCGTAGAGCGATTCGTCGTGCATGGAAAGGATCAGGACCGGAAGGCGCGGAAATTCGGCGACGATCATCTTCGTCAGTTCGATCCCGTTCGTTCCCTTTAATCCGAGGTCCGCGATAACCAGATGCGGTTTCACTTTGCGGATGACATCCATCCCTTCGCCCGCGCTGCTCGCCTCGCCGCAAACCGTGAAACCGTCGTCGGAATTGAGCAGCTGGATCAGCCCATGCCGAAAAAGAGGATGATCGTCCACCACCACGATCCGGATCGATTCCGGCAACGCGCTCTTCGGGTTCGCCACCGGGCCGGTCCCGAGCGCGCCGGTTGATTTTACCTCGGGTTCGACGGCCTGGCGCCGGGCTTCTTTCGCATCAGGACCCGAGGTCTCGTTTTTCCCGGGTCGTTTCCGCGTTTTCAATTTTTGCGGGACCGCCATAACCAGAAGGACATCGCGAGAGCGACTGGCTTTGCTCGCATAATATTTGGGCCAGAGCCGCTGGCGATCCTAACGTTTTACGGGAATCACGCAGGTAATGTCCATCCCGCCGGTCCGCCGCCGTTCGACTTTCAATTCACCGCCCAGGGCGTTGGCCCGGTAGCGCATCATATGGAGCCCGAGCCCTTTCCGCCGTTTCCGCAGCGCGAATCCCTTGCCGTCATCCTGCACGCTCACGCAAACGTGTTTGGGGTCCTGGTCCAGGCTGATCAGGACATTTTTCGCACCCGAGTGTTTGATGGCGTTCGTGACGGCTTCCTGGGCGACCCGGTACAAATGCAGGGCCGCCGTCTCGTCCGGCACGCGAACGCCACGGGCGCACTTGAAGTGACATTTGATCCCAGTGTTCTCACAGGCCTGCGCCGCGAGGTCGCGCAACGCGTTCTTTAAACCGGAAGCCGTGAGCTCGATCGCCTGCAATCCACCGGCAAGTTCCCGCGCGATGACGACGTTCCGGTTCACGGTCTGGGCTGATTGCTCCAGCGTCTCCGCCGCCCCGGGATTTTCTTTCGCCAATTTCTTGGCGCTCGATTTCAAAAACAACGCCGTTGCCGTCAGTTCCTGGCAAACCATATCGTGCAAGTCTTCCCCGATGCGGCGTTTCTCCCGCTCACTGATCTCGAGCAGTTCGCGCTCGAGCTGCTGCCGCTGCGCCATGGTCCGCTCGAGCTCGCTGTTCATCGCCAGCAATTCACGCGTTCGCTCGACCACACGCTGTTCCATCTCGTCGCGAGCGTGGGCCAGCTCCTCGTCGATCCGCCGTTGATCGGATGCATCCCGGGCAACCTTCGCGAAGCCGCGCAGTTGCCCGTTTTCATCCTCGAGCCGCATCAACACGCCATCGGTCCAAAAGCGGGAGCCGTCCTTCCGCAGGTGAAAACGGCGATCGAGAGCGCGCCCGTCGCTCAGCGCGGTGTTGATTTCTTCCTCCACTTTTCCGCTCCGGCGATCTTCCGGCGTAAAAATCATCGATCCCGACTGGCCCACCGCTTCTTCCTGCGTCCACCCGAAGACGCGCTCCGCGCCGTTGCTCCAAAAGGTAATGACGTTCGCCGGATCGAGCAGGAACATCGCGTAATCGCGCGCGCCCTCGACCATAACGCGAAACCGTTCTTCGCTCGCGCGCAGACGCGCCTCGGCCTGCTTATAGTCGTCGATATCCGTCGCGGAGCCGAACCAGCTCAAAACTTTGCCGTCATCCCGGAGCGGAACGTTCCGGCCGATGAACCAGCGATAAACGCCGTCCTTTCTTCTCATCCGATATTCAGCCTCGAAAACTTCTCCGGTCGCCCGGGCCTTCTCCCAACGCTCGACCACCGCGGGAGCGTCCTCCGGATGGATAATCAATTGACGGCCCGGCCCCACCGATTCCTCAAAGCTCAGGCCAGTGTATTCGTACCAGCGCCGGTTGAAATAGTTAGGCGTTCCTCCCGGGTCGTTTGTCCAGATAACCTGCGGAACGTTGTCCGCGACTGTCCGAAAACGCTTCTCACTTTCGCGCAGCAATTCCTCGGCGTGCTTGCGATGGGTAATGTCGTGGAGGCAATTAATCGCGCCGGTAATTTCACCTGCGTCGTTCTTGATCGTCCGCGGCGCGACGAGGACATTTCGGCGCACGCCCTTTTCCTGTTCGACGAGAATCTCCAGATCGCTCGCCTGCAGTTCTTCACCCCGAAGCACCCGCGCCATCGGGCATTTCTCGTGGGGCATCGGGCGGCCATCCGGATAAAAAATCTTGAACGACCCGCAGAATTTTTCGCGGCCCGGTGCCCGCCCCCATAACTCGACAGCACGCCGGTTATATTCCTGGATGTTGCCCTCCGCATCGGTGATGTAGACCGCCACTGGCACCAGCTCGAACAGCGTCCGATAGCGCACCGCGCCGGCATGCACTTCTTCCTCGGCCGCTTTCCGGCGACTGATGTCGATGAACGTCGCGACGACTCCGGCGATGCGGTCTTCCGCCGTGCGATAGGGTGCGATCCGCGTCAGATACCAGCTCGCATCGCCGAGCTGCACTTCGCGCTCGATCGTGGTGAGGCTCTGAATCACCTTCTCGGCGTCCGGAATGAAACCCTCGTAGTTGAGGTTGCTCGTGATGTCCGAGATCGGCCGGCCCATGTCCGCCGGGATAAGATTGAAAATCTTTTGCGCGCTCGGGGTGAAGCGATGGATGCGCAGCTGGCGGTCGAGAAAAACCGTGCCGATATCGGTCGACGCCATCAGGTTGTTGAGATCGGTATTGGTGCTGCTCAACTCCTCGACGCTGCTCCTCAGCTCGTGATTGACCGTGGAGAGCTCTTCGTTGACCGACTGCATTTCCTCCTTGCTCGTCTCCAGCTCTTCGGTCGCGGAACGCAACTCCTCGTTCATCGCCTGGAGCTCTTCGTTCGATGCCTTCAGCTCTTCGTTCGCGGCCTCGTATTGCTCGACCGTGGCGTTGAGCTGCTGTTTCAGGAACTGGAGCTCTTCCTCGGCCTCGCGCATGATCCGCTCCTGCGAAACCGGCGCGGCGGCTGCCTCAGGGCCGGCGCTCTCCTTCTCGAAGAGCACGAGGAAAAATCCGTGCGCCTGATCGTTCCCATCCATCGGTCGCACTTCGAGCGTGATGATTTCGCTCGTGCCGTCGAACTCGACTTTCTGCGGCGCGCTTTTCACCGGGCCTTTGAGTTGTCCCGCTTTGAACAGGGCGGTGCGCAGCTCGATTTGCAGCGCTGGGTTGATGATTTTGACCACGTTCGCGGTCGGTTCGCCCGCGACGAAGTGCAGGTAACGCCCGGCATTCTCCGAAAGGTGGACGATGTCGTGGCTCTCGTTCACCACCATGGAGGGCGGCCCATATTGTTCGAGCAACCGCAAATGCAACTCACCGAAAAGCACCTCTCGACGCGCGTGGCCGGCGCGGACGCCTTCTGTGCCGATTTCACCTGTCACCTTGTCATCGCCGCCCTGGATCAAGGGCGGCAGGCTGCGCGGTTGCCGGACCGGCGACGCGGCGACCGGCTTCCCCGGCATCCGCGCGGGGAGCAGCGGCATCTTCCAGATCGGGCGCGGTGTCGAACGGCGAACGAAGAGCCGATTCTTCGAATCCACGGGAGAGAAGAGCGCCTGGGCCTGGCTGTGATTCTCCGAGCCCCCGATGAAGAGCAGCCCACCCGTGCGCAACGAAAAATGGAAAACGTCGAACACCTGCGCCTGCGCGTTGCCTTTGAGGTAAATCAGGAGGTTGCGGCAGCAGACGAGATCGCAGCGGGAGAACGGCGCGTCCCTGAGCACATTGTGCGCGGCGAAAAGAACTTTTTCCCGGATTTCCTTGCGCACCCGATAGCGTCCGTGATCGCGCACGAAAAACTCCCGGAGCCGTTCCGGCGAAATATCTGCTTCGATCATGGACGGGTACAATCCGTCGCGCGCGTCCGCGATCGCCTGCTCGTCGATGTCGGTCGCGAACAGCTGGACGTTCGGCGGATTCGAAAGGCGATTCGCGTGCTCGCAGAGGAGCATCGCGATGGAGTACGCTTCCTCACCCGTCGCACAACCGGCCACCCAGACGCGCACCTCGTCGTCCTTCTTTTTGCCGGCGAAAAGTTGCGGAATGTGCGCCTCGAGCGCCGCAAACGCATCCCGGTCCCGGAAGAAATGGGTGACGCCGATGAGTAAATCCTGAAGCAGCGCGCGGGTTTCGACCGCATGGGTGCGCATGAACTCGAGGTACTTGGGAATGCTCTCTATCGAATTGACCTGGAGCCGGCGCGCGATGCGGCGCAGGACGGTGGCGCGTTTGTAGTGGGTGAAGTCGTGGCCGGTCTGGGCCCGAACGTCCGCCAGCACTTCCGCGATGGCTGATTCATCCTCGGGATCGCGCGTCTCCTCGGAAACCGTCGGGCCGCCCGGCGCATCTTCGTCCTTCGCATGCGGCTCGTCCGCATCGGGAATCTCCGGCGGTAACTTCATCCGCCGCTCGTTCCGGGCGAACTGCAATAACTTCGGCGCCATCTTTTCGACGGGGAGCACCCAATCCACCATCCCGGTGCTGATCGCCGTCGCCGGCATGCTGTTGTGCTCCGCTTCGTTCGGATCCTGCGCGATGGTCAGGCCGCCCTGGGCGCGGATGTGTTTCAACCCGATCACGCCATCCGAATCCGTTCCGGAAAGGATGACGGAGACGGCGCGCTGGCCGTAGGCCCGGGCGAGGGTGCGGAAAAATAAATCGATCGTGACCCGGCGGCCGAGCCGCCGTTGCGGTGGAACCAGATGCAGCGTGCTGCCTTCAAAAGTGAGCTGGTGATTCGGCGGAATGACGTAAACGTGATTGGGCCGCACGTGCATCGGCTCGCTCACCTGCGTCACCGGCATCCGCGTTTTTTGCTGAAGCACGTTCGCGAGCTGGCTTTCGTATTCCGGCGAGAGATGCATCACCACCACGAACGCGAGCCCGCTCTCGGGATTCATGTCCGTGAAAAACTGCTGGAGCGGGCCGATCCCGCCCGCCGATGCGCCGAGCCCCACGACCGCCGCGGGCTCATCCGGATCGCGCCGTTTCCGCGATCCGTTGCTCGATCCGCCGGCCGTCTCGCCCGTAGCTGCTAGTTCGCGGGCCGTCTTTTTTGCACCGTCGGGCATGCCGTCCATTATGCGTCGCAATCAGATCACTGGCGAATCCTCATATGAGGAACGCGTCTCACAGAGGCCACGGATTTGCGGCGGACCCAGTCGACCCCCTGGGAAACGTCGCGGAGGGTGAAACGGATGCTTATTGTTCGAGGGCCCCGGGGAATCCGCCTGGCGGTGGTGATTTTTTCGATCATGGATCGGGCTGAAGCAGCGTTCCTTAGGGCGCGATCAGAATTTCTTCGATGCCACAGTCAGGTGGAGCGCAGCCGACCGGCCGCCGAGGTTACTCCGTTCCACGGGAGATGACTGCAAAACGTATCGGCAAAATCGCGGCCCGCCAGCGGGCCGAATTGTATTACGAGGCTCACCCCCGCAGTCCGTCGGCCGCGAGAATGCCGAAGCTCTTTGTCCGGTCGGGAGTCTGGGTCGCTTTGTTGGGCCGGAGCGTGCGCGAGGGCATCGCGGGTTTCGGCCCGTCGATTGAAGCGGCGCTGCGCGCCTTCGACGCTCAATATCTTCAGGCACTCCGCCCCTGTGCTTCCGAGCCGGGTCAAACGACCGCGGCTCACGCGCTCGCCCATCGATGAGTGCAGCGAAGAAACCTGCTCCGCCTAAAACAGCGAGCGATCAATTCTATCGCTGCCCAGATTGCGGCAAACCTTCGACAACCAGCAGCGCGAGTGCTCGCCTAGGCTCGTAATGGAGCCGGCGCGGCCTCGGGTCGGCCGACGGTCAGCTTGATTCGCGCGCAAACGTGGCGACGAAAACGGCAACAGATTCTGTTTAGCCGCGGAATCGGCCCGCCAGCTACATAGAGCATGAGAATCACGGCATAAACCAACGTGGTTCGACAAGGTCCCCATTTCTCGAAAGTCCGTGGACTGCTGATGATCTCGCTCCGCAATTGCACCATGCGCCCGGCGCGTTTCAGCCGCCGATACAGTTCCGCATCCTCGAGAATCGGCACGATCGGGTACGGGCCCACCCGATCGAAGGCAGACCGCCGGCAGAAAATCCCGTGGTCGCCCAACGCGAATCCAAACACGCTCACGCCAAGATTTCCGAGGGAATCGCTCACCCGGTAAATCCACTCGGGCCGCGGATAACGCAGGCGGAAACAGCCGCCCGCGACGCGAGAATCGGTCAGGGCAACGCGAATTTCGGCGATGGAGGTCGCAGGCACTTCAGCGTCCGCGTGCAGAAACCAAAGCACTTTCCCCCGGGCGATTGTCGCGCCTGAATTCATCTGGGTCGCCCGTCCAGGCCGCACTTTGATCACGCGGTCTGCCAACTCCCGAGCGATCCGCCGGGTCGCATCCAGACTGCCGCCATCGACGACAATGACCTCCAGGTCCGTGCTCAGTTTTCGCAGCTCTCGCAGAAACTGGCCCAGCAAGGGCGCCTCATTGAGAACCGGAACGATGATCGAAAGAAATGGCGCTCTGGTGTTCATCGGATCCGCATCATTCTGAATTCGAATTCCGAAGCCCGAAATCCGAAACAACGCAAAAGCACGAAGCTCTAACGGGTCGAATTTCGGAGTTCCCTCCGCCGCGAAACCGTTCCTCGACCGACCGCGCGCACTCCGCTAGCCGACAGCCACGTTGCCGTTACCGTTCCGAGATGCGGCCAAACTCATCCGTTCAAGGACGCGTTGCAGGCCGATCAAATCCACCGGCTTTGCGAAATACAAATCGAACCCGGCGGCATGTCCGCGCTCCTGGTCGGCGGCGGTGAAGTAGGCGCTCACGGCGATTGCCGTCATATGCCGGTTGCGGCGCCGCGCTTCGGCGATGAATTCGAACCCGCTCCGATCCGGCAGCCCGATGTCGCTGAGAAGGACGTCGACTTCGGTGTCCTCGAGAAAACTCAGTCCGCCCGCCACGGAATCGCTCGTCGAAACGGTGTGACCCCAGCTTCTCAGGATAGCGGCGAATGCTCGCTGCGTATCGAGGTGGTCCTCGACGAGAAGAATGGAACACATTGGGACGGGCAATCAGTGATCGCTCTCTAACGTATCGACAGCCGATCCGTTATTGGTCGGGTCTTTTCTGATGCGGTTGTAGGGATTTTACTGATGTTAGCAACTTTGGTTCGGATTCAATGAAACAAACCTCGCCCTCGAGCCTTCGATTCCATGCGCGCGGAAAAGCGGCTTCCGCCGTATTTAAAATGAGTCCAACCCACGATATGAGCGATCCGATACCCGACGAAAAATCCAGTGGCGAAAAAGCCCATGCCGCCCTGATCGCAAGACTGGCCCGTCTCTACCGAAAACCGACTGGCGTACGACCGCCGCAATCATTGCAACCCACGCCGGAAGCCGCCAAGAGTCGCGTCACCAGGCTCCGCCAGAAACAGCGGCTCCTGCAAAAATCAAAGCGCCCCCCGGCTTTGCAGCCACCGGCTCGAGATCCGCTGTCGCCTTGATTCCGGCGACGACCCTAACCGCCCCAAAGGTTCGCCTCACGCGTTCCAAGCGTGGCAATTCTGGAAGCGGACGAAGCGTTGCCCTGATAGAACCAATCGCTCGTCACCGAAGGACACTCCGGTGTCGGGCAGTGGACTGAATAGGAGCCATCATGCTCGCGGGCGAACTGGATTTGCCGCCCGGTGATCGTGCGATCGCACAAGACACAGACGCGTTGATCGTCGAGCGAATACCATTTGTGGCGCAGATCGGTCGCCTGAAGGATCGCGAGTTTCTCTTCTGGCCGGAGTTGTGAATCCATCTGGACGGCTCCGAATTAAATCCGATCGGCCCCCGGGTTGAAATAGGCAGAGCGGCTGACGCGCCCATAAGACAAACCCCTAACGGACGGTGAAATTCCGCCGCGCCTCCTTTCGATCCGCAGGAGAGCGCTCATCGGGATTTTTCCGACCGCACGATAATGCGGGGCGCTTATGGCCTGCGCGCCCCTGGCGTCCGAACTTACCGTTACCATGGCCATATTCCCGGAAATCCTTCCCCAACTCGACGGCGCGGATGGCTCTTTTATCTGCGACGAAATGCTGATGCAGGAAATCACGCTCCGGCGGCAGCAGGCGCTGAAGGAACTTTATTCGCGCTATGCCCGTTCGCTGCGCGCCCTGATCGGCAGCGTCGTGCACGAGGAATCGGAAGCGGACGATGTGCTCCAGGAATCGTTCCTTCAAATCTGGCGCGAGGCACACCATTACTCCCCCAAAGCGGGCAAGCCCCTTGGTTGGGTGATTACGATCGCCCGCCGCCGCGCGATCGACCGGGTCCGGCGACGGGACAGCTATCGCCGCGCGAAGCAGCGCTTCGAGGAAGCGATCAAGCCAGAAGCGCAAACGACCCGCAGCGGCGGACCGGAGGCCGTGGTGTCGCAAAGCGATCTCCGCCGTTTTCTCGGGCGGCAGATGCGGACCTTGCCGCGAGTCCAACGAGAAGCGGTCGAAATGGCGTATTTCCGCGGGTTGAGCCAGCGCGAGATCGCCGCGACGACAAACACGCCGCTCGGGACGGTGAAGACGCGTCTGCAATTGGGGCTGCGGAAATTGACACAGTGCGTCCGGCCTTTGCGCCACAAGATTTAGGGTGGCCGGAGTTCCGATAGGGTTTTCGGGATCGGGACTCCGGCAGGGCCTTCCCTCCTGCTCTTGATCCTTTCCAGTAGCGTCGACCGCTCAGGAGATTAGGAGCAAGATCAGGATCAGGAGCAGGAAAAACAGGCTAGACCAGATCGCACGCATCGGCGGGCATCCAATGCGCATCGCGACCTTCCCATTTTACGTTGCAGCCGATTGGGTTGGTCACCGGGACGCTGATCCGCCTGCCGGCGAGATGTTCTTCCAAGGCGCGATCGAGATCGTGGGTGGTTGCGCGCTCGGCCTGGCGAGGGTTGTCTACAGCGCGGCCGGTGTAGATGAGTTTTCGTTCGCGATCGAAAACGCAAAAATGCGGCGTTCGCCACATCCCATAAGCTTTCGCGACCTCCTGGGTGGCGTCATGAAGGTAAAGCAGGAAAACTTGTGCTCGCGCATGCGCGCCTGCGTGTGCGGGAAATCATCCTCGACGTAGGTGTTGGGGCTGTTCGAATTGATGGCGACAAAACGGATTCCGCGCCGGGCGAATTTGTCGGCGGTCTGCCTTGTTGTTTCGTCGGAACCGGTGACGTAGGGGCAATGATTGCAGGTAAAGGAAATCACCAACACCGGATCGGCTGCGAAATCATCCAGCGTATGAGTTTTTCCATCCGTCGCGGGCAGGCGAAAAGGCGGCGCGGCCGCGCCAATTGGCAAGGTGAAGCTCACTTCATTTCTTAACGCCGCGAAGAGCGAATGCAAACCGCGCCCGGCATGCTAGGTTCTGGAATGGATAAGCCCAAGATCACTGCCTACCTCAAGACTACCTGCGGCTGGAGCGCCGGCGTTCGCGCCGTGCTCGCCAAATACAATCTTCCCTACACCGAAAAGGACATTATTCAGAACCCCGCTTTCCGCTGGGAAATGGAAACAAAGAGCGGCCAGCCGCTCTCGCCCTGCATTGAGATCAACGACAAGATGCTCGCGGACGTGAGCGGTGACGAGGTCGAGGAATACCTCATCGGAAACAAGCTGGTCGAAGCGAACGTCGCCGACGCCGGAGTGCCAACCAATGCCCCTTGCGCCCACGAGCAACCCGCCAGCGCCGTCCAGATGCGACTTTGAGCGTTGCAGTCATTTGCGCGACCTACTCTTCGTCATTCTGAGCGGAGCGCAGCGGAGTCGAAAAACCCCGTGTTGGGCGAGCGACGTCGATCTGGAGCAACTCGGGGGTCCCTCGACTACGCTCGGGATGACGCGCTAACGATTCGACGATGAAGCTTCGCGCGCGCGCTTCGCCGAAAAAACGGGGACACAGGTTCCGCATCCCCTGGAAACTCGCCTTACTCGCCCTGCCGATTGTCGCTGTCTTCGGGGTCCTCTTTTTTTACGCCATTTGGGCCCAGACCTATGACCTGAAAAAAGTCGACGACATGCCGGAGCGGAACACGGTCTTCGACGTGGACGGAAAAATCTACAGTCGCCTCGCCGGCGCCAACCGCGTCAAAGTCGCGCTCAACGAAGTTTCTCCCTTTTTCATCGACGCGCTCCTGGCCCGCGAGGACACCCGCTTCTTCGAACATGGCGGGATCGATTGGCGGGGCATCGCGCGGGCGCTCGTCCGCGACGTCCTGAGCGGTTCGGCCAAGGAAGGCGCGAGCAGCATCACCCAGCAGCTCGCCCGCAACAGTCTCCCCCTCGGCGGCCGGACGCTCAGCCGCAAGATTCTTGAGGCGATGGTGGCGCTCCGGATCGAAAAAGATTTCACCAAACAACAGATCCTCGAGGCTTATGTGAACCGGATCTATTTCGGCGCCGGGTGCTACGGAGTGCAGACCGCGTCGCTCGCTTATTTCGGCAAGGACGCCGCGAAGTTGAATCTCTCCGAGTCCGCGATCCTGGCCGGATTGATCCGGAGCCCGAACCGCTTTTCACCGTTGAAAAATCCGGAAGGTGCCGCGTTGCAACGAGACACCGTGCTCGATCGCCTCGTCGAGCTGAAGAAGATCAGTTCCGCGCAGGCGCAGGAAGCGAAACTGACCAGGGTCGCTTCCCATCCGAAACGGATGCCGCTGATCCAGGAAAATTATGCCATGGACGCGGTCCAGCGCGACCTCAACCTCCTGCTCACACCGGACCAGATCGATAACGGCGGGCTCTTCATTTACACGACGCTCGATCCCACGGTGCAGAACGCCGCAACCCAGGCGATCGAGACGCAGCTCACCAAGATCGAGCACCAATCTGGTTTCAAACATCCGTTGAAGGCCAATTATCGGCCGCCCGAAGAAGGCGAGGATTCCGCAATGCCGTATCTTCAGGGCGCGCTGGTCGCGATCGACAACGAGAGCGGCGGAATTCGCGCCCTGGTCGGCGGACGCGATTACGCGCAGAGCAAATTCAATCGCGCTCTTGCGCCAGCGAACCGGCAGATAGGCTCATCGTTCAAGCCTTTCGTTTACACTGTCGCTTTTACACATGGCCTGCTGCCGGGTGCGGCGGTGAGCGACGGGCCGATTGAACCGGGCGAAATTCAGGGAGCGGGAAATTGGAGCCCGGGAAATTCCGATGGCACCTACGGAGGGATTCAACCGGTTTCCTACGGTCTGATTCATTCGCGCAATACGATGAGCGTGCGCGTCGGCGAAATCGCCGGCCTCGATGACGTGCAGAAGATCGCGACGAAGCTCGGCCTCGGTGAAAATATTCCGCACGGCCCGGCGATTTACATCGGCTCGTTTGAGACCGACCTCAAGGATCTGACCGCGGCCTACACGGTTTTCCCAAACGCCGGAGTTCGCAAACAAGCCTACATCATCGAACGGATCGACGATGCCGATCACAATCCGATTTACCGCGCCGCGCACGTCAGTGTCCCGGCCCTCGACCCCGGCGCGGCGTGGATGACTTCGCAGTTGATGGAGCAGGTACTCGTCAGCGGGACCGCTGCGAGCGCGAAGTCGCTCGGCTTCAAGCTCCCGGCCGCCGGCAAAACCGGGACAACGAACGATTACAAGGACGCCTGGTTCGTCGGTTACACGAACGCGATCACCTGCGGCGTCTGGGTTGGATTCGATCAGCCGCAGACAATTATGCCGCGAGGTTATGGCGCCGCGCTCGCGTTGCCGGTCTGGACCCAGGTGATGACGAAGGCAGCGCAACGTTATCCCGCCCACAATCTCGAGCCGACGATGCCGCTCGCCAGTGCCACGGTTTGTTCCATCTCAAATCATCTTGCCACGACGGGCTGCAACGCCGCGGGCACTGCTTACGAAATTACCTTACCGGAAGACAAGGTGCCGACGGTTGCCTGCGAAATTCATGGCGGCACCCAAACGCAATTTGCCCAGAAATTGCAGGACCTGGGACAAAAAGCGACCACGCTCCCCAACAAGCTCTTCCAGTCGTTCCGGAAATTTTTTGGCGGCAAATGAGCGGCCCAATGCTTTTCCGAATTGCGGCGGCCCTTTGTTTCCTCGCGGTCGCGCTGGGTGCGTTCGGCGCGCATGCTCTAAAGCCGTCGCTGGAAGGCAGCGGCATGCTCGAAGTCTGGAACAAGGCGGTGCTCTATCATTTTCTTCACGGAGTAGCGCTTGTTGCGCTCGCGCTGCACGGAGCGGGGAATCGCGCCGCCTATTTCCTTCTCTTCGCGGGAGTCGTTCTTTTCAGCGGGAGTCTCTATGCCATGGCGCTGACCCATGTTCGCTGGCTCGGCGCGATCACTCCGCTGGGCGGCCTTTGCTTTCTGGCCGGCTGGGCCTGGCTCGTTATTTCACCAAAATTGTAGTGGCACGGATAGCTCGTCATCCCGAGCGACAGTCGAGGGATCCCGTGAGACGTCATTCGACCTTCGACCGGGTCCCTCGACTGCGCTCGGGATGACTGGTTAGAACCAGCGCGACGGCACTTGTCGCCATCGGCCACACGCTGATATTCTGCCCTAGCCGATGTACCATTTTCTCCAAACCGAAAAGGCAGTCCTCACGGTAATCATTTTTATCGGGACATTCTTTGCCGCGCTCACCATCGGCCGGTTGCTCAAACGCCGTGCGGGTGTGCGCCTCGGCGTTCTCTTTCAGCTCTTTTGCCTGACGCTCGCGTTTTACGCAGCCACTTCCTACTACGGCGTGGAGGCGAGCTGGCGAAACCATGTTGGCGCCGCCGTCTTTCTCCTCAGCACGGCTTTCTTGGTCGCCCTCCTCGATCGCTACTTCTGGGATGGTTACTGGGAAAAAACGCGGAGAACGACCATTCCCCACTTTCTTCGCCAGGTCGTCGCTCTCTTCATTTACCTGATCGCGCTGCTCCTCGTCTTGAGCGTCGGCTATCATGCCCAAAGCGAACTTCGCGGGCTGCTCGCCGGTTCCGGCATCGCCGCGATCGTTCTCGGCTTCGCCACCCAGGATCTCTTCGGCGGCATCATCTCGGGCATCGCACTCCAAATCAGCAAGCCGTACAAAGTCGGCGACTGGCTCCATATCCAGGACCGTTTTGCCGAAGTGATGGAGATCAACTGGCGGTCGACGCGGCTCCGCACGAACGACGGCATCTACCTCGATATTCCCAACTACCAGGTCGCGCGGAATACCATCATCAATCTTCATTACCCGACCCAGGTCCACGCGATGCGTTTACGGGTCGGCGTTGATTACGATGTTCCGCCTAATCGAGTAAAGGACGCGCTGCATCGCGCCGCCTCAAGCGCGGAAGGCGTTCTGCAGGATCCGCCCACCAAAGTTTACGTGATGGATTTCGCCGACTCCGCCGTGATCTACGAGATCAAGTTCTCAATGGGGAATCACCGATTCTATAACGACATTTGCGACTCGATCCGGACCAATATCTGGTATGAATTCAAGCGCCAGCAGATCACCATTCCCTTCCCGATCCGCACCCTTCATGTCCAGCGCGGCTCCAAACGCACCGGCGACGTCCACGCGGAAGCCCGCGCGATTCTGCGCAACGAGGCGCTTTTCGATTGCATGAACGACGTGCAGCTCGAAAACCTGCTCCAAAACGCGCAGATCCACCACTATGGCCGCGGCGAACGCCTCATCCATGAAGGCGACGCAGGCGATTCGATGTTCGTAATGCTGCGCGGGACCGCAACCGTTTCGGTGGCGAGGAATGGCACCGGTGTCCGTGTCGGCGTCATGCGCCAGGGCGATTGCTTCGGTGAATTTTCGCTGCTGACCGGCGAACCGCGCTCAGCCACCGTGCGGGCGGAGAACGACTGCGAAGTTCTCGAGATTGGCAAACCGGTGATGGCCGAGGTGCTGCGCGAATCGCCCGAATGCCTGACCGCGCTCAGCGAACTGCTGGCAAAACGCAAACTCGAGGGTGAAGACATCGTGAAAGACGCCAATCTGCCGGACAACCAGGAGAAAAAAGAAACAGAGTATCGCTCTTCTTTCCTGCGGCGTTTGCGCACGGTTTTCGAGCTTTGATCAACACCGTCATCCCGAGCGAAGTCGAGGGATTCCGTGATCCATCGAGCGACGTTAAACGGGGTCCCTCGACTTCGCTTCGCTCCGCTCGGGATGACGCGCGAGTAGGGCGTGCATTTACCCGTTGCCACTTAGGCAAACCTAACTAAAGTCCCCCACTTTCAACGGAGCCGTCATGACTTTTCTCGCCCTCGATATTCTCAAATCCGGTGTCCCCCTTTCCATGGTTTGCGCCGTTTTGGGGCTGCTTTTTGCCTTCTTTCTGATTAAGGCCGTCATCCGGCTGTCGCCCGGCAACGACAGAATGCGGCAGATCGCCGGCGCGGTCGAAGAAGGCGCGAAGGCGTATCTGAAGCGACAGGTCGTAACGATCAGCGCGATTGCCGCTGTCATCTTTGTTCTCCTCTTCATCTTTCGAGACAAATTTACGGCCATCGGTTTTGTCATTGGCGCTTTTTGTTCCCTTGCCGCCGGTTACATCGGCATGCGCATCGCTGTCCTGGCAAATACCCGCACGGCCCAGGCCGCCAGCCAATCTCGATCGGCAGCCATGCGGGTCGCTTTCAACGGCGGCGCCGTCACGGGCCTTCTCGTGGTCGGCCTCGCCCTGTTGTCGGTCGGAATTTTTTACACGCTGGCCAAACATTGGCTCGGCCCCGATCTGGCTGTGAAAAGCCTGGTCGGCCTCGCCCTCGGATCCAGTTTAATCAGCGTGTTCGCGCGTCTTGGCGGCGGTATTTACACAAAGGCGGCAGACGTCGGCGCAGATCTCGTCGGCAAGATCGAGAGCAACCTCGAGGAAGATGACCCGCGCAACCCGGCCACGATTGCCGACAATGTGGGCGATAACGTGGGTGATTGCGCCGGGATGGCCGCGGACGTTTTCGAAACCTACGCCGTCAGTTTGATCGGCGCGATCCTGGTGGGCGCGCTCACGCTGGGGACTTATCCAGCGGCGATCATTTACCCGTTCGTGCTCGGCGGTATCTCGGTGCTCGGAGCGGTCATCGGAATTCTGTTCGTGAACATCAGCGGCGGTCGGCCGGGAACCGTCTTAATGGGTGCGGTGGGCGCGAGCGGCCTGGTTTCAGCGATCCTCTACTGGCCCGCCACGCATTTGCTTTTCCCAGCCGCGGTCACCATCGGAGGCATCGCTCGTTCCGCCACCGACCTGTATCTCGCCTCTCTCGTCGGACTTCTCATGACCGGCATCGTGGTTCTGATCACGAACTATTACACCTCGACCAGATACGCACCGGTGCGCAAAATCGCCAAGGCTTCGGAAACGGGGCATGCGACCAACATTATCGCCGGGCTCGCCATCGGTCAGCACGCGACGGCGCTGCCGGTCGGGTTTATCGGCATCGCGATCCTCCTCAGCTTTCATTTCGCCGGTCTCTACGGCATCGCCGTCGCCGTCATGAGCATGCTTTCCATGGCCGGCATCATCATTTCGCTCGATGCCTTCGGCCCCATCACCGACAACGCCGGCGGCATCGCGGTGATGAGCGATCTGCCGAAAGAAATTCGCGGCATCACCGATGAGCTGGATGCCGTCGGCAACACGATGAAGGCGGTCACCAAGGGTTATGCGATCGCCTCGGCCGGTCTGGCGGCGCTGGTCCTTTTCGGTTCCTACGTCGAGGAGTTGAAAGCGCATTTCTCCACGAGCGGCAAAGCCTACTCGTTCCAGTTTTCGCTCACCGAGCCGAAAGTGATCATTGGCCTCTTCATTGGCGGTTTGCTCCCGTTTATTTTTACCGCCTTCAGTATGGATGCAGTGGGCAAGGCGGCTGGCGCGGTCGTGCGTGAAGTGCGGCGTCAACTCACCGCCAAACCGGGAATTCTGACCGGCAAAGATGTTCCCGATTACGGCACCTGCGTCGATATCGTCACCAAGGCCGCGCTCCGCGAAATGATCGTCCCGGCGCTGTTGCCGGTCGTGTTCGTTCTCGCGGTCGCCATGATCAAGCCGCTCGGTCCCGTGGTTCTCGGCGGTCTGCTCGTCGGCACCATCGTCACCGGCCTCTTCGTCGCCATTGCGATGACTTCGAGCGGCGGCGCCTGGGACAACGCGAAAAAATATATCGAGGAAGGAAATCTCGGCGGCAAAGGCTCCTTCGCCCATGCCGCCTCCGTGACCGGCGACACCGTCGGGGATCCCTACAAGGACACCGCCGGCCCCGCGATCAATCCCATGATCAAGGTCGTGAACATCGTCGCGATCCTGATCATCCCGATTTTCTTTTAGGACCTCTCGGGTAGGGTGCGCTGTCATCAGCGCATCCCAAGTCCGCTGAGACAGCGGATGCTACAACACGGTTCGCATAGCGAAGCGGCTACAGAAGAAGAGCGGATCCCGTTATTCCTTGCCCACCTTCGTCAGCTGCGACGCCACGGCCATCCACTTCCCGCCTTTCTTTTCGAAGACGTCCGTGCCGCGGTAATCGCCGGAAAATTCCTTCCCGTCATCCGTGCCGCTCATCTTCAACGTCGAAGTCACGACCGCATAGTTGTCACCCAGCATCCGGCATTTGAAGTCGCTCATGGTCGCGGATTTCAAAACGAATGTCTTGTCGGTCACGGATTTGATATCCTGAGCCTTGCTCGTCACGGTCCCATCTGACTCGATGATCGAATAATCCTCGGCCTCGAGGGTCTTGATGAAGGCCGGGTCGCTCTTCATGTAGGCGTCGAGCCATTGCTGCTCAATCGTTTTCAGCTCGCTGTCAGCGGACGCGCCAAATCCAACGGTCGCCAGGCCGGCGACGAGAAATAATGTGATAAGAGATGTTTTCATAGGGCGCGATTCTGATTTGACACGACCGGCGGGTCAATCCACAACTGTCCCCCGCCCTTCGCGCTATCTGGAGGGCTATTTGACCCGCAAAAAATGGACGAACCCCGCGATTACCAGCTCGTTTCTGCGGACCAAACCGCTCTGAAAAAGGAGCTCGCCAAACCGGATGCGGGCGCCACGCCGTTCAAGGTCGTGGTCGATCCCGAGATGCGGATCAAACTGCGGCGCGCCCTGATCGAGCTGATCGATTACCACGACGAGGCGCTCGCCGAGCACTTCGCGGAGGGCAAGCTGGCCCTCGAATCCTACAAGGAGTACATCGAGCTTTTCGCGCGCAGCCTCAAGGAAACCATGGAAAGCCGCGAAGGCGTTTCCTATCTCCTCCGCGCCGTCGGGTTTGAGGTTCCTCCCGAAGAAATCAATCTCCATCCCGACTTGCGTTGGAAGCGCGGAAAGCCTGGCGCCTTTGGATCCAGCCTGCTTTGACCGGCAGCCTCTCGGTCCGGCAAAAACGCTTGGTTTCCGGAAAACGGACTGACAAACTCTCGCGCTAAACGCTCATGCCGACGGTTTTACTGATTGAAGACGACGTGGAAAGCCGCAAACGGATGGCCCGTCTTTTCATCCGCCATGGCTGGGATGTGATCGAGGCGCTCGAGGGCAAGGCTGGCATCGAGCTGGCCTTCGCGAAACGCCCGGACGCGATCGTGTGCGATTTGCTTCTGCCAAAAATTAGCGGTCTTCAAGTGTGCCGCGCGATCCGCGAAAAACTCGACCTGGCCCGGATCATCATCATGGCCGGCCGCCGATACAATATCGATCGCGAAGCCGTACTGGAAGCGGGCGGAGACGATTATTTCGTCAAGCCACTGAAATGGGAAAAACTGGCAGCCGCCCTCAAACGCCCGCGACGCCGGCCAGGAAAGCTGGTGGGCCGCGATTCGCGCTCGCTCAAATTCCATCCGCCTTCGACGCGGATAAAATTCTGGGGCGTTCGCGGGTCGATTCCCGTCCCAGGACCGAGAACGATCGGGTACGGAGGCAACACGACTTGTGTTGAAGTCCGCATCAATGGCGACATCATCATTTTGGATGCAGGTTCGGGGATTCGCGAGCTCGGTCTCTCGCTCAACGAGGAATTCGGCACCGCTCCGATGAACCTGACGCTGTTGCTGACCCACACGCACTGGGACCACATCCAGGGACTCCCGTTTTTCCTGCCGGCCTACCAGGCCAAGAACACGATTAATGTTTTCGGTTACCAGGGCGCGCGCGACGGGCTTGCCACGATTCTCGCCGCCCAGATGGAACTGCCCTTCTTTCCCGTGAGCTGGAAAAATCTTCCCGGCACGATCAAGGTTCGCGAATTGAAGAAAATGGAGTTCTCCCTCGGCAAGGTCCGGGTGCACTCGCGATTTTTAAACCATCCCGGCGTCTGTGCCGGTTACCGGCTTTTCACCAGGGAAGGCTCGATCGCGTTTCTGCCAGACAACGAGCCGTTCGAGCCGTTGAAATTGAAACTTGCGGAACGCGACGGGGTTCACGCCGATCGCGCCCGAGCCCAGGCGGTCGTGCAACGGTCGAAGCTGGTGGAGTTCCTGAAGGACACGGACGTCCTGATTCTCGATGCCCAATACACCGACGAAAAATATCAGGAGCACATCGGTTGGGGCCACGGTGCTTTGAGCCGGGTGGTTTCTCTCGCCCTCGAGGCCCGGGCCAAGAAACTATTTCTCTTTCATCACGACCCCGCGCACGACGATCGGCAGATCGACGAAATGCTGGAACGGGCGCGTCTCCTGGTGGTGGAAAGCGGGCGCACTCTCGAAGTGGAAGCCGCGCGCGAAGGGGCCGAAATCTGGTTGAGCGGATCGGTGCCGGCGCGTTGACTCGGTTTCCTGTAGGGATCGCAGCCGGACTTGCGAAAGCGTCGGAAGCGTTTTACGTCTCTGGCCCGGCCGTCGATGCCTCGTAGTGTAATGGTAGCACCAGAGATTCTGGATCTCTTTGTCTAGGTTCGAATCCTAGCGAGGCAGCGCTTCTAATTCCGAATGACGAATGTGGAATGCCGAATTTGGATTGCGCCGTTGTAGCATCCGCTGTCACAGCGGACTGAACACGATGCGCTGAGGACAGCGCACACTGCAACTACGGCAGATTCAACGCGCGGCGCACCGGAACCGTGAGCGTGCCGGTGACGCGCTGGACGTAATTCTTTTGCACGCGCGCGATCGCGTCGGACACGGCATCCGACATGACGCCGTCGATCGGGCCGCAATAATACCCGCGATTTCGCAGAACGACCTGGAGCGACGCAACGTAGGCGGGATCTCTCAGCAACTCATGGCGCGATTTGAAATAATAATAGAGCCGAGAGCCCGAACGGTGGAAATAATCGGTCGGATCCACATTCGGCATCTGGTGCAAAACGCCCCACTCATCCTGGGGCGCCAGCGGATTGGTGGAATGAAACACCGGGTATTCGTCCGAAGCGGATGCGGAAACTGCGAGGAACACGCCTAAAAGAAGAAGAGCGCTGCGAAAAAAAAGTTTACTGGTCATGACTGCGTTAGGATCGACCTCGGAAGTTAATCACGTCTCCCTGACCGGAGCGAGTCAAAATTGCACCCGTTTAGCGCGGGTCCTCGCGTAGCAGTAACAATCGCGGGGAATATCAGAGACATTCGGATGGAGCGACCATTTCTTCAGAACACCTTCCTGATGAAATCCGTTCCTCTCCAGGAGTCGCGCCGAGGCAGCGTTCTCGACATCGCAGACAGCCCAAACCCGGAAGACTGAAGGAACGGTGAATGCCCATTCGACGATCGCCTCCAACGCTTCGCTCATGAAATCTTGTCCCCAAAAAGGACGGGCGAGAAGATAACCGAGATTCATTCCCTGATCCGGCCGGGCCGAGATGGCGCCGATCAAGTCTCCGGGATCGCGCCGAAAAATAAGCCAACAGAACGATTTTCCCGAACGCCAGTTTTCGATAAACCGCCGGACCGCCTCGTGGGCGTCTTTCAAATCGCGGTGCGGCCGAAAGGTCAGGTAACGCGTCACCTCCGGATCCTGCGCATAGGCGGCGAAGATAAGCGGCGCGTCTTCGGGACGTGCCTCACGCAGAACCAATCGCGCTGTCGCAAAAGATTCAGGTGGGATGGCTCTTGATTCACGCATCGGCAACGTCGGCGCGCCGGCGGGCTTGGAAAAAACTCTGGAGAAGAGCCGCGCATTCCTCCATCAAAACGCCGGAGGTGATTTCGCAGCGATGGTTGAACGACTCCATTTGCAGGAGGTTCAGAGCGCCACCTGCTGCGCCACTGCGCGGATCCGGGCAACCGAAAATCACGCGGCGCATCCGCACGTGAACCAGGGCGCCGGCGCACATCGCACACGGTTCTTTCGTGACGTAAAGATCGCAGTCGTTCAGGCGCCAGTCGCCGACCGCCGCTTCGGCCTGGGTGATGGCGATCATCTCGGCGTGCGCGGTCGCGTCTTTCAGCATCTCCACCTGATTGAACGCCCGGGCGATGATCTTCCCACCGCGCACCACAACAGCGCCGACCGGCACTTCCTCCTGCACGAATGCCTTTTGCGCCAGGCGGAGTGCCTCTCTCATGAAAACGTCGTCGGTCGGCTGGTCGAGCAAGTTGTCCATTTTCCAAGAAACATTAAGAGCGCCATCGGCAAAGTGGTGGATCGAACGCTCCGCGCTGGATGACAATAGTGGCGCCAAAAGTTTCGGCGCGAAAAATTTGGCATCGCGCGGCGGAGCGCTCGATCCACCTGACGGGGGGCCCACAATACGGCCATTGTCCTACGATCAGGCGAACTAAAGGTACCATGAAAACGATCTGCGCCCTGCTCGCCCTTTGCTTTCTCCCGTTCGCCGGGGCGACCGCCGCCACCGAACAGGAAGTCGTCAACCAGTCCGCCTCGATTCTCCGCCAATTCCGGCGGATGCCCGAAAGAGGAATTCCGCGCAGTGTGATGCGCAACGCAAGAGGTCTCGCCATTCTCACGGTCGTTAAAGTTGGCTTCGGCCTGAGCGGCAAAGGCGGTCAGGGGATCGTCGTCGCTCGGACTGGCAACGGCTGGTCGGGGCCTTCGTTCATTGGGACAGGCGGGGCGGGTTGGGGACCGCAGATCGGCGCCCAAATGACCGAGTTCGTTTTCATTCTCAACACGAACCGCGCAGTGCGCGCCTTCTCGCGCGACGGAAATCTCACCATGGGCGCCGATGCCAGCGTCGCGGCGGGCCCCGTGGGTCGCGAGGCAGCTGCTGCAGTTACGCCGACCGCAGCGATCTACACCTACAGCCGAACCCAGGGACTTTTCGTGGGCGCATCACTCGAAGGCACCGTCATCGCGACGCAAAAATCGGCAAACGCACGCTACTACGGTCGGGGTGTAACCGCGCGGGATATCCTCAGCGGCAGCGTAGCCTCTCCCCCGCGAGCGAGCGTCCTTCAGGCTGCCTTGGGCCGTTGATTTGACCGCGGCGTTCTTCTGTAGCCGTCGCCCTGCTCGCCACGCCAGAGCCAACCGGAGGCGGGCGGAGATGCCTTTTGGTTGTAGGGCGTTTCTGTGAAACGCCCAGGCGTCTGGTACAGACGCCCTACAATGGCTTCGCACAGCGAAGCGGCTACAGGGCCATACATATCGACAATTTCCTTTACAACTGCGCGCGCTCTTCGGCACGTTCGCAGACGTGCGGATGATCGTTGCCATCGGAACGTTATTCATCGGCATCTCTGCGGCTTTCGCGCAGGACCAGGAGCGCAAGTTGATCGACCGGGTGTTGAAACCGGACACCTCACTGGAGAATTCCGCCCAGAACAAGAAATTCACGGGCGGATCGAGCGCATCGTTCGATAAGAGCGTTCGGACGCGCAGTTATTATTCGCCGGCCAAGACCGTGCCGAAGGCTTTTCCGGACGAGCGCGTGTTCACGCCCCGTCAGTTTGCCGCCCGACATTTCCGCGCGGGCGACTCGGCGGCGAATATCTCGGCCCGATCGCAATTGACGAAAACCGACACCGTGATCCCCCCGACGACCGCCACTGCCGGCACCCGGGTCGCGCCCGAAAGCAGCGTCACCACGCCGGTCCGCGAATTTGCCGGCAATCGCCCGTTTCTCGATCGAGGAAAAAGCCAGAAATCACTCCAGGCTCAGAACAAACCGCTCACGATCGAGCAGGTGCGCGAATTGTTGAACAAGAGTAAGTAGCATCCGGCTGCACCACTCGAGCGCGGACCATGCAACCGGACGAAGCCCTTTCCATTCTCAAGCAGGGCGCGGCCCAGGTCATCAGTGAGCCGGAGCTTCGGGCGAAACTCGCGCTCGGACGACCGCTGCGCGTGAAGCTCGGCGTCGATCCGACGAGCCCGGATTTGCATCTCGGCCACGCCATCATCCTCAGGAAACTCCGTCAGTTCCAGGATCTGGGGCACGAGGCTATCCTGATTATCGGCGATTTCACCTCGATGATCGGCGACCCGAGCGGGCGCTCGGCCACCCGGCCTCAGCTCTCGCGCGAGCAGGTGGCGGCGAATGCCGAAACCTATCGGGCCCAGGCCTTCAAAGTTCTCGACCCGGCGCGCACCCGCCTCGTCGCCAACGGCGATTGGTTTTCAAAGATGGGCTTCGAAGAAGTAATCCGTCTCAACAGCATGGTGACTCTGCAGCAGATGCTCCAGCGGGAGGATTTCCGGAATCGAATCGACCAGGGGCACCCGATTCACGCCCACGAAATTCAATACCCCATCATGCAAGGCTGGGACTCCGTCATGGTCCAGGCCGACGTGGAACTCGGCGGGACCGACCAGCTCTTCAATATTCTCGTCGGGCGCGATCTCCAGAAACACGAAGGCCAGCCGCAGCAGGTCGTTTTCGTCCTGCCGATCCTGGAAGGCCTGGATGGCTCGATGAAGATGAGCAAGAGCCTTGGGAATTATGTTGGGCTGACGGAACCGGGGCCGGAAATGTTTGGCAAGCTGATGAGCATTTCAGACGAATTGATGGGACGCTACTATCCGTTGCTTCTGGGTCAGCCGCTGGATTCCGCCGCCCGTCCGCTCGAAGCCAAGAAGTATCTCGCCTCGGCGATCGTCGAAACGTATCACTCGCGGGCGATCGCGCAGAAAACGCTGGAAGAATGGAACGCGCGCTTCAGTGAAAAACGACTGGCGGATGCCGATCTCCCTGAGTTCCAAGCCGAGAAGAACGACCTCGTCTCGATCGTCGTCTCTGCCTACACGATTGCCTTCACGCTCGCGAAATCGCGCGCTGACGCGCGGCGGTTGATCGAACAGGGCAGTATCCAATTAAACGGAGAGAAACTGCGCGATCCCAAGGCGGTGCTCACGCTGGAGCGCGGCCAGGTCCTCCGCCTCGACAAAACGCGGGCGGTCCGGATCGCCTGATCCGTACAACAGAAGAGCACGAAGTCCCCCGAATTCGTGCTCTTCCTCTGAAACAGCAGTCCCTCTATGCCGTTGCTGTCTCGAACATCGAAAGCATCGGCGTGCGTTCCACGACGGGCGCCGCGATGCCTTCGAAATGGGCGCGAATGCTCCGCAACTCCGAGGTCACGAAGGAATCCACAAAATGAAATCGCCGGTCGAGCCAGGCGAAAAGCTTGTTCTTAATCTCGTAATGCAGGGCGAGCGTCACTTCCGTGCAGCTCGGCCGGATCTCGGTGAACTCCACCAGACCCATGACATCAAGATTTCCGCCGGTTGATTCGAACGCAAACTGATCGGGCGAATCGCTTTCGACCGACAACAGGACCGTGCGCGCTTCGAATCCGAGCGGCCCCCTAAAACTGAAATCCACGGTTTTCGATGAGGTAACCGTGGCCTTGGTTACCATTACGAACTGCCGCCGATACGATTGGATGCTCGCGAGGCGTGATTTACACTCATCGAGCGACTGATTCATGTGCAGAGTTTTTTGTAGCAACATAGGATTTGGTTTTGTGATGCCAATTCGAGCAATGCACATGCCGATCAAGTCTCTCCTAGGGAAGGGCTTCCAAACGGGGAAAATTGTGTAAATTTCTTTTACACTTGTGTAAATTTGCCGCCGATTCTAACCGAAAGCGGAGGCAGCCACCAAAACACCCAAAAACGATCAGGAACTCCGCTCAGGCTGCCTGTTGGCGCCGGCTTTCGATCGTCGTCATCATCGACTGAAAGATCTTTAAACCGTCGGCGCTGCCCAAACGCTCTTCGCACGCCCGGTCCGGATGGGGCATTAATCCGAAAACGTTTCCCTCGCGGTTGCAAATGCCCGCGATGTTTTCGACGGAGCCGTTCGGGTTCGCGGATGCGTCGATCCTGCCATCGGCCGTGGCGTAGCGAAGAATAATTTGCCGCCTCTCATTCAATTCACGCAACGTCGGCTCATCGGCAAAGTAACAACCCTCACCGTGGGCGATGGGCAATCGTAACAGCGATCCCTGCGCACAGCCGTGGGTGAACGCGGAGTCCGCGACTTCGACCCGCGTTGTCACCAAATCGCAGATGAAATGCAGCGCCCGGTTCCGGACCAGCGCGCCGGGCAACAACCCGATCTCGCAGAGGACCTGGAATCCGTTGCACGTGCCGATCACCAGTTTCCCGTTTCGTGCCTCTTCCACCACGCTTGCCATGATCGGAGAAAACCGCGCGATCGCCCCGCAACGCAGATAATCGCCGTAGGAGAACCCGCCCGGCAATACGATCGCGTCACATCCATCGAGCGACGTTTTCTTGTGCCAAACGTACTCTGCTCTCACCCCCGCGATCCCATTCAACGCCGCGAGGCAATCCTGGTCGCAGTTGGAACCCGGAAACTGAATCACCGCGAATTTCATTTCACCACTTCGTAGTCTTCGATCACGGGATTAGAGAGCAAATCGCGGCAAAGATCATTGAGCCGCGAATCCAGGTTCGGCGTCTTATCGTCGACCTCAATCTCCAAATATTTTCCGATCCGAACCGAATGCACTTCCGGCATCCCGAGATGCTTCATCGCATCGCGCACCGCCACGCCTTGGGGATCGAGCACAGCCGCTTTCGGAGTGACGAGCACTTTGACCTTCATGCCGCAATATCAGGAGTCGGGCCGCGCTGGACAAGTGCAATCCTTTGGTAGGGACGGCGCGCTGCGCCGTCCAACGTGATAAGGTTCCGGTGAGAAAACGGCTCCGCTCGCGGACGGCGCAGCGCGCCGTCCCTGCCAGACTACCCTTCGCGCACCACCTGAATGGGCTTTTTGTCGTCGCGCAAGCCCAGGAAAACCGGCTGGCGGAGTTTTCCATCGCGCGTCCATTCCGCGAATTTCACCTGGCAAACAAAAACCGGATTCACCCACTCGATCCGGCGCATCAGGGCGGGAGTGATTCCCTGCACCCATTGTCCCCCTTGTTTCGAAGGCAGATCCGCGAAAGGGCAATTCTCCCGCTTCTCCTTCTTCAATTGCCTATGCAAGGAAGCCAGCGCCTTCGTACTGAATCCCGTTCCCACTTTGCCTGCGAAAAGAAATTTCTTCTTCTCGCAGTATCCTACCAGGACCGCGCCGAAATGTTGCCGCGCCCCTTGCGGCGGCGTGAACCCGCCAATGACAAATTCCTGTTCGTTGACGCACTTGAGTTTGATCCAGGCGCCGCTCCGCCGCCCCGGCTCGTAAACGGAATCGCGCAGCTTGCCGATCAATCCCTCGAGGCCGCGGCGCCGCACTTCGGCCAGCAACGGCGCGGCTTCGCTGCCAATCTCGCCCGAATAGCGGATTGGATCGCCGACGCCTTCAACCAACTGGTCCAGCAATTGTTTGCGCGCAGTCAGCGGCAATCCGACGAGGCTTCGGCCGCTGAGTTGAAGCAGATCGAAAACGTAAAAGCAGACAGGCGATTTGCGGCCCTCCATCTCCAATCCCTGGAGCAACTGGAACGATGATCGGCCTTCCTCATCCAGCGCAACGACTTCCCCGTCGATCACGCATTCATCGACCGGAAGGTTTTTTACCGCGTCGGCAATGTCCGGATAACGCGCTCGCAGTTCATTCCCATTGCGCGAGATCAGGCTGACTTTGTCGCCGTTCTTAATCGCGCAGGCGCGGATGCCGTCGAACTTCAGCTCGTAACTCCAATCGCCGGTGGTGGGGGACGCCTCGAGCAACCGCGGCTTCATCGGATCGACAAAGCGCGGCTTGCCCGACGGTAATTTCGCTAGCTCTTTTGGTAGGGACGCCGCGCGGCGGCGTCCGCTTTTCGCCGTCGACTCACTTTCCCCCTGGCGATCGTCTTTTTTTTTAACCGCCGCCTTGACCCGCGATTTCAAAGTCGCCTTCTTATCCTCGGCCCGATTCGACTGCCATTCTGCGTCTTTCTGCGCCGCGATTTGGGCCATGGTGCGGCCGGTCTTTACCGATTGATCGTCTCGTTTTTTCGAAATCGGTTTAATCCCCGTCCCGCTCTTCAAGAGCAACCACTGCGTCTTTCCCCCATCCATTCGAGTCCGAATCAGCGACCATTCGCCTTTCGCCTTCTCTCCATCCATGACGAGATGAAGCCGGCCTTCCCGCCACGCTTTCACCGGCTCTTCGCCATAGACATGGTAGTTGCCGCGGTCCCAGACCATCACGGTGCCGCCGCCATACTGTCCTTCCGGAATGATGCCTTCGAACGTCGCGTATTCGACCGGATGGTCCTCGACCTCGACCGCCAGATGCTTCTCCCCTTTTTCCCACGGAAGCCCCTTCGGCACCGCCCACGATTTGAGGACCCCGTCCATCTCGAGCCGAAAATCGTAATGCAACCGGCTCGCGTCATGTTTCTGAATGACGAACCGGCTCGCCCCCTTCACCAGCTTCGGCAACGGCTTCCCGCTCGGCTCGGCCGTGACCGAAAAGTTCCGCTTCTTCTTGTATTCGGCCAATCCCATCGCGATTTGTACTTATCCACTCAAATTGCTTTTCACGCGAGGTGGATCGTGCGCTCCGCGCGCGATGACAATTGCCTTCGAAGCGGGGATTCCAGCCATCGCGGGGTGGAGTGCACGATCATCAAAAAAATCGCCACCACCGTCACGCGGACGATGGTGGCGATCAATAGTCTAATGTGGGAGGGGCCTTTGCGCCCCGACTCTTGAGCAGGTTACCGGCGCTTCGTCGCCTTGCGCTTCGGTTTCTCCCCGTTTTCCGCTTCGCTCGCTTCCACATTGATGATCGATTCCGCGAGTCTCGTCAGTTTCTTGTCCGTTTCTGCCTCTTCATTCAGCGTTCGCTGCAAGCTGGCCATGGCATCTTCCTCACCCAGCAACGAGGCGAAGGTGCGCACCACTCCGTATCCGGCGATTTCATAATGTTCCACCCGTTGGGCGGCGCCAATCAGCGCGGCATCAAGAACGGAGTCGTCGCCGTCTTCTTCGATGACTTCTTTCCCCTCTTCCACGAGTCCCTTCATCGCCTTGCAGGTCTTGCCGCTCGGCTTCTCACCGAGTCCTTTGAAGATCTTCTCCAACCGATCGACGTGACCCTGCGTCTGCGTCAGGTGGTCTTGAAACGCCCGCTTCAATTCCGGCGCCGACGCTTTCTTCGCCATCTTCGGCAGCGCCTTCAGGAGCTGGTTCTCCGCGTTATAGAGATCTTTCAGCTCGTCGACGTACAAATCCTTCAATGAATCCATGCTCATAAATAATTACTCCTTCGTTTAATGTTTGAAGGGCCGGGAAATTCCTCAGCACCCCGCGCGGCTTCGAACGAAACCACGCACAAAGGAGAAACGCAGACGGCCGCGCGACTGCGCGTATTTTTCTGCCGCCGGAGGGACGGGCTTCTGCACGTCCCACTTTTGTCCGGTGAGGGACGTCCCTGCGAGGATCGCTACGCTGCCTGCTCTGTCTCCGCGACGGTCACTCCGGCTTCGGAACTCAATGGCTCCCCGACCAGATACCGAGTGAAACGCCGGATCACGATGTTCTCCCCCAGCTCCGCAATCTTGGTCGCGACCAGTTCCTTCACCGTCTGATCCGGATTCTTGATGAACCCCTGCTCCAGCAGGCAGACCGTCGTATAAAACTTGTCGAGCTTGCCTTCGACGATTTTGGAAATGACGTTTTCAGGTTTTCCCTTCACCTGGGCTTCGTAAATCGCTCGTTCGGATTGGATCAACTGGGCCGGCACTTCGTCGCGGTTCACGTAGAGCGGATGCGCCGCCGCAATATGCAGCGTGATATCCTTCACGAACTCGCGAAACTTCTCGTTCTTGGCCACGAAATCCGTCTCGCAATTCACCTCGACGAGAACGCCGACCTTGCCTTGCAGGTGAATGTAGGAGGCAACGATGCCCTCCTTGGTTGCCCGCGAGGCTTTCTTGCCGGCGCTGGCGATGCCTTTTGTCCGCAGCGCCGTCTCCGCCTTCTCCAGATCTCCGGCGGATTCCGCGAGCGCGCGCTTGCAATCCATAATGCCGGCGTTGGTTTTCTCTCTGAGCTGCTTGACGAGTTTCGGATCGATTTCCATAAAAAATTGAGAGCTAATAGTTGAGGGTTGAGAGAACGAGAACGGAAGGCCGAGTTGTCAGCCAGAGTCTCTCAACTCTCAACTAACGACTCTCAACGTGGCCGTCAGGCGGACACGCCCGCCATCTCCACCTGTTCGCGCGCCCGGGCTTCCCCGGTTGCCGAAACGATCGCGTCCACCAGCTTCTGCAACATCACGCGGATGGCACGGATCGCGTCATCGTTGCCGGCGATCGGGTAGTCGATGATTTCCGGATCGGCGTTGGTATCGACGATCGCCACCGTCGGAATTCCGAGGCGTCGCGCTTCGAGGACGGCGTTCGATTCTCGCGTCGTATCGATCACGACCATCACATCCGGCAACGCGGACATTTCCAAAATCCCATCCAGGTTGCGCCGCAACTTGGCTGCCTCGCGATTCAGCGCCGCCAGCTCCTGCTTGCCCATTTTCTTGTAATCGGGCGACTCCTCGATCTGCTCGATGTATTTCAAGCGGCCGATGCTTTTGCGAATCGTAGCTAGGTTCGTGAGCGTGCCGCCAAGCCAGCGCTGGTTCACGTAAAATTGCCCGCACGCCGTCGCCGCTTCCTTCACCGCTTCCTGCGCCTGCTTCTTGCAGCCGACAAACAAAATCTTGCCGCCGCGCCGAGTCACTTCCTGGAGGAAATCGGTGGCGCGCTGGAGTTGCCGCGCCGTTTCATCGAGATTGATGATGTAAATCTGGTTTCGCTTTTCGAAGATAAAGGGCTTCATCTTCGGGTTCCAACGCTTGGTCTGGTGGCCAAAGTGGACCCCCGCTTCGAGAAGCTCAGGAATTAATTCTATCGGTGTCGCCATAGGTAAATGGAGCCATCCCGCGACTGCGGAACAGCGGACGGGGAAGATGCTCTAGCGTGCGCCCAAAGGCAAACGGAATATTAGCCGTTTTTACATGCGTAGGACGGCTTTTAAGCCATCCGACTTTTCGCTCCACCGCTCGCAATTTCAGATGAGTCGGACGCGTCGGAAACGCCTCCTTACCTTCTTTGCTCCGGAAGCGTTTCCGCGTAGCGAGCCAAGAGCCAGCAAAGGTCGGAAAGCCGGTTCAAATAGCGAAGGATCTCGCGATTGAAACTGCCGTCTGCCGTCATGAGCGCAGCCACTCTCCGCTCTGCGCGCCGACAAACAGTCCGGGCCAGGTCGAGCGCCGCTGAATCCATCGTTTTTCCAGGGATCGACCAATCCTTGAATTTCCCGAGCTTGTTTTTCTCCAGGTCGTCGACCACGGCCGTGAGCCGATCGGTCATCGCAGGAGTGGTGAGCTGGAACCCATCCTTCGAGTACCGATCAAGATCGTCCGCGGCGGTCGCTAATTCCCCCATCACGACCACCAGCTCTTTCTGGACGGCGAGGATTTGCTCACTGAGAAATGGATTGGCCGTCGAAGCCTGTCCCAATCCGAGCGCGGCGTTCAATTCATCGACACAACCATAGGCGTCCACGCGCGCATCCGTCTTCGCCACCCGGCGCCCATACATGAGCGAGGTTTCGCCTTCGTCGCCGGTTTTGGTTGCGATCGACATGAGGAACGTTCCTTAAAACGCGAATGACGAATCAGCTTGCGCCAATTCGTCATTCGACATTCGCACTTTGGAATTCGCCCTATCCCAGCGCCGGCTGCGGTTCCGTGTCCTCGACCAGCGACTCGCCGATCGGCTCGCCCTTCTCCACGAGTCTGATCTCGCGCACCGCCGGGAATCCTGTTCCCGCCGGAATGAGGTGGCCCATGATGACGTTTTCCTTGAAGCCGCGCAGGCGATCGACCTTCCCGAGCGTCGCCGCTTCGGTAAGCACACGCGTCGTATCCTGGAAGGACGCCGCCGAAATGAAGCTGTCGGTTTCGAGCGAAGCCTTGGTGATGCCGAGCAGAACCGGGGTCGCTTCCGCGGGCTTGCCGCCCTGCTCCACGACCTTGGTGTTCTCCGCCTCGAAATCGAGCCGGTCCACCTGGTCGCCCCAGAGGAGCGAGGTGTCGCCCGGATCGGTGATCTTCACCTTGCGCAACATCTGGCGAACAATGATCTCGATGTGCTTGTCGTTAATCTCCACGCCCTGGAGACGATAAACTTCCTGCACTTCGTTCACCAGGTGTTCCTGTAAATCCTGCGGCCCGCAAACCTCGAGGATTTCGTGCGGCACCACCGGACCTTCGGTGAGCTGCTGCCCTTTCTTCACAAAATCGCCCTTGAAGACGATGATGTGTTTCGTCAGCGAAATCAGATGTTCCTCTTCGGAGCCGGTTTCCGGATCTTTCAGGATCAGCTTCCGCTTACCGCGAACCGTCCCGCCCATTTCGACAATGCCGTCGATCTTGGCGATCTCGGCCGCGTCTTTCGGACGGCGCGCTTCGAACAATTCAGCCACGCGCGGGAGACCGCCCGTGATGTCCTTGGTCTTGGCAATCTTTCGCGGTGTCTTTGCCAGCAACGCGCCGGCGCGGATTTTGTCGCCCTCTTCCACGACGACGTGCGCGCCCGCCGGAATCGAATAGCTCGCCAGCACTTCCTTTTTGTCGCCGATCACGACGATCTGCGGATGCAAATCCTCCTTGTGCTCGATGATGACCGTGCCCATAAGGCCGGTCGCTTCATCGACGTCGCGCTTGATCGTGACGCCTGCGATCATGTCGCGAAATTCGATCTTGCCGCTCTTGTCGGTCAAAATCGGAACGTTATACGGATCCCATTGCACAAAGGTTTCGCCGTCAAGAAGCTTGCCCGTCTTCGGATCCTTTTGCGGACCCTTGACCTTTTCTCCGTCGGCCTTGGAAATCACGGACCCGATGACAACGTTGTGGCGATCGAGCTCGCGGCCTTCCGAGTTGTGCACGCTGATCGAGCCGTTTTTGTTCAGCACGATCCAACTTCCATCGAGCGCTTGCACCGTGCGAAGGTCATTGTACTGCAAAGTTCCGTCATTCTTCGCCTTGATGATTGGCTGCTTAAAGGTCTGGCTCGCCGTGCCACCAATGTGGAACGTCCGCATCGTCAGCTGCGTGCCGGGCTCGCCGATTGATTGGGCGGCGATGATGCCGACTGCTTCGCCGAGTTTCACGAATTGTCCGGTCGCCAAATTGCGCCCGTAGCACTGCGCACAAACGCCCCGGCCGGTTTCGCAGGTGAGAACCGAGCGAATCTTGAGGCTCTCGACGCCGATCTTCTCGATGGCAGCGGCGGTTGGCTCATCGATAAGCTGGTTCGCCTTGATGATCTTCTTCTTCGTAACCGGATCCGCGACCGTTTCGCAACTCACGCGACCCACGATTCGAGTCGAAAGATCGACGACTTCTTCGTCGCCTTCATAAATGGATTTGACCGTGATGCCGTTCACCGTGCCGCAATCCATCTCGTTGATGATCACGTCCTGCGACGCGTCCACGAGCTTGCGGGTGAGGTAACCGGAATCCGCCGTCTTCAACGCGGTATCGGCCAGACCCTTCCGGGCGCCGTGCGTCGAGATGAAGTATTCGAGCACGCTCAGCCCTTCACGGAAGTTCGACGTGATCGGCCGCTCGATGATTTCGCCCGACGGCTTCGCCATCAATCCGCGCATGCCGGCGAGCTGTTTCACCTGCTGGCGATTGCCGCGCGCCCCGGAATCCACCATCAAAAACACCGGGTTCAATTCCTTGCGCCCCTCGTTGTGCTCGAGGGTGCGGAACAGGACGTTCGAGATCTCGTCGCCAGCGTGGGTCCAGATGTCGATGATCTTGTTGTAGCGCTCGCCATCCGTGATGATGCCTTTGCGATACTGCTGCTCGACGGTCTTGATCGATTTGTAGGCGTTTTGCAACTCGGTCTCTTTTTCCTTCGGAATGATCATGTCGGAAATTCCAATGGAAATTCCCGCCTTGGTCGCTTCCGCGAAACCGAGTTCCTTCAGGCGGTCGAGCGTCTCGACCGTGCCGCTCTGGCCGGCAACCTGATAACAGCGCCAGATGATGTCGCTCAATTGCTTCTTGCCCGCGGCCTTGTTGAAGAACCCAATCTTGACCGGCCAGATGGCGTTGAAGATGACGCGGCCAGCGGTTGTTTCGATAATCCGGTCCGTCGGGTTGCCATAGATCGTCTGCAGGCCGACATCCGGATTTTTGAATCGAATTCGGTCGTGCGTCTTGACCTTGCCATCGGCCATCGCGAATTCGACTTCGGTCGCGTTCGCGAAAAGCGGCAGCCGCGTTTCCACCGCGGTGCCCGTAGCGCGCCGCGGATTCTGCGTGAGATAATAACAGCCGAGCGTGATGTCCTGGGACGGGGTCGTGATCGGCTTTCCGCTCGAGGGCGAAAAGATATTGTTCGGCGCGAGCATCAGCATGCGCGCTTCCATCTGCGCCTCGACGGAAAGCGGCACGTGCACCGCCATCTGGTCGCCGTCGAAGTCCGCGTTGTAAGCGGTGCAAACGAGCGGATGAATCCGGATCGCTTCGCCTTCAATCAGCTGCGGCTCGAAAGCCTGGATGGAAAGACGATGCAGAGTCGGCGCGCGGTTCAGCAGCACCGGATGGCCTTTCGTCACCTCTTCGAGAATGTCCCAGACCTCAGGCGTCTGGCGCTCGATCATTTTTTTGGCGCTGCGCACCGTGTGGACGTAGCCAAGATCCTTCAGCCGGCGAATGATGAACGGCTCGAATAAAACGAGCGCCATCTTCTTTGGTAAACCGCACTGATTCAGTTTCAGCTCCGGCCCGATCACGATGACGGAACGGCCTGAATAATCGACGCGCTTGCCGAGCAGGTTCTGGCGGAACCGTCCACCCTTGCCCTTGAGCATGTCGCTGAGCGATTTCAGCGGGCGATTGCCGGCGCCCGTGACCGCGCGGCCGTGGCGACCGTTGTCAAAGAGGGCGTCGACCGCTTCCTGCAGCATGCGCTTTTCATTCCGAATAATGACGTCCGGCGTCTTGAGCTGGAGCAGGTTCTTCAACCGGTTGTTCCGGTTGATGACCCGGCGATACAAATCGTTCAGATCGGAAGTCGCGAACCGTCCGCCTTCGAGCGGAACGAGCGGACGCAAATCCGGCGGGATCACCGGCAGAACATCGAGCACCATCCAATCGGGGCGCGCATGCGAGGAAGCAAAGCCCTGGACGAGCTTCAAACGCTTCGCCAGTTTCTTGCGAATCTGTTTGCTCTTCGTGTTCCCCATCGCCTCTTCCAGCTCTTTGTTGAGCTTGTTGAGGTTGATCTCGGAGAGAAGCTTCTTGACCGCTTCCGCGCCCATCCCGGCGACGAAATCTTCGCCGTATTGTTCCTGCGCTTCGCGATACTCGACTTCGTTCAGGAGCTGGGTCTTGGTCAGCGGCGTCTTGCCCGGATCGATGACGATGTAGTCCTCGTAATAGATCACGCGCTCGAGCTGCCGCGCGCTCATGTCGAGCATCAGCCCGAGGCGCGACGGCATGCATTTGTAGAACCAGATGTGGGAGACCGGCACCGCCAGCTCGATGTGGCCCATTCGCTCACGACGAACCCGCGCCAGCGTGACTTCCACGCCGCAGCGGTCGCAGATCACGCCCTTGTGCTTGATCCGCTTGTATTTTCCGCACGAGCATTCCCAATCCCGGGTTGGTCCGAAAATACGCTCGCAAAACAGACCGCCCTTTTCGGGCTTGAAGGTCCGGTAGTTGATGGTCTCCGGATTCTTGACTTCGCCCTTGCTCCAAGACCGCATCGTGTCCGAGGAGGCGACGCCAATCGCCACCTGATCGAAGCCAACGGTGCGTTCTTCACCGACCAGTTCCCGCCAGGAATGTTCGTTCATTTAATTTAAGAGATTCTTGTTTTGAAAAAAATTACGCCACGTTTTCCAGGAAATTGGTGGGCGCCTGGCCGCCGACTTTGACGTCGAGGCCTAACGACTGCATTTCCTTGATTAACACGTTGAAGGATTCCGGTGTGCCGGCCTCGAGCGAGTTATCGCCCTTCACGATCGATTCGTAGATGCGCGTGCGTCCCTGCACATCGTCCGACTTCACCGTGAGCAATTCCTGCAGGGTATAGGCGGCACCGTAGGCTTCGAGAGCCCAGACCTCCATCTCGCCGAAACGCTGGCCCCCATATTGGGCTTTGCCGCCCAAAGGCTGCTGCGTCACGAGCGAATACGGTCCAACCGCACGCGCGTGAATCTTGTCCGCGACCAGGTGGCCCAGCTTCATCATGTAGATGTAACCGACCACGACTTCCTGATCGAAGGTGTCGCCGGTGCGGCCGTCATAAAGCCGCGCCTTGCCGGTTTCCTGGACCCAGGTAAACCCGTCTTTCTTCTTCGCCTCGTTGAGGTACTCGCGAATTTTCGCTTCCGAAATTCCGTCGAACACCGGCGTCGCGACTTTGAAGCCGAGCGCTTTCGCGGCCACCCCGAGGTGAGTTTCGAGAACCTGGCCGACGTTCATACGGCTCGGCACGCCGAGCGGATTCAGCACGATCTCGACCGGAGTTCCGTCCGCGAGGAACGGCATGTCTTCTTCCGGCACGATCCGGGCGACCACGCCCTTGTTACCGTGGCGTCCTGCCATTTTGTCGCCCACACTCAGTTTGCGTTTGCTGGCGATGAAAACCTTCACCTGCTTGATGATGCCGGGATCGATGTCATCGCCGCTTTCGACGCGGTCCATCGAGCGTTCCCGCTCGAGCTCGAGTTCGGCGAACTTGTGTTCGTAGGAAGCAATGATCTCCCGGATCTTGTTCCGGATCGGGCTTGGATCGATCTCGATGTGATCGTAAACGGTCGCGAGCTTGCGGAGGAGCGTCTTCGTGATCTTACGATTTGCCGGGATGATGATCTCGCCGGTTTCGGCGTTCACCACATCGAGCGGAATCTTTTCGCCCAACAGAATGTTCGAGAGCGAATCCGTGAGTTGCTCGGTCAGCTCTTCCTTCTTTTTGCGATTGTCCTCCGTGATCGTCTTGAGCTGCCGCTTCGTTTCCGAAGGCGTCAGCTTCTCGCGCGAAACTTCGTGGCGCGATGAAACCTTCACATCCATCACGATGCCGTAAGTGCCCGATGGCACGGTCAGCGAAGTGTCCTTCACGTCCGCTGCCTTCTCCCCGAAGATGGCCCGGAGCAGACGCTCTTCCGGCGCCAGCTCGGTCTCGCTCTTCGGCGTGATCTTGCCGACGAGAATATCGCCCGGCTTCACCTCGGCCCCGACGCGGACCACGCCGTCCGGGCCCAGGTTGCGCAAGGCTTCCTCGCTGACGTTCGGAATGTCGCGCGTGATTTCTTCCGGGCCGAGCTTGGTGTCGCGCGCCCCGATCTCGAACTCATCGATGTGAATCGAGGTGTAAATGTCTTCCTTCACCACCTTCTCCGAGATCATGATGGCGTCTTCGAAGTTGTAGCCGTTCCACGGCATGAACGCGACGAGGACGTTACGTCCGAGAGCGAGCTCGCCCTGGTCGGTGTTCGGTCCGTCCGCGATGACCTGGCCACGCTTCACGTGCTGCCCTTTCTTCACGATTGGCTTCTGGTTCACACAGGTGCCCGCATTCGAGCGCATGAACTTTCGCAATTCGTAAACGTGGATCCCGGCTTCGAAATCGGTTTTCAACTTTTTGCGACCCTCGGGCATGTGCCCGTCTTTGGTCACGACGATTTGGTCGGCCGTGACCGAAGCAACCCGGCCGGCTTCAGTGGAAATCAAAACCGCGTGCGAATCGCGGGCAACCTTGCCTTCGAGGCCAGTCCCCACCAGCGGCGATTCCGAAACGATCAGCGGCACGCCCTGGCGTTGCATGTTCGAACCCATCAGCGCACGGTTCGCGTCGTCATGTTCCAGGAACGGAATCAGACCGGCTGCGACCGAAACGAGCTGTTTCGGTGAGACATCCATGTAATGGACTTTCGACGGCTCGACTTCCAAAAAGTCGCCGCGATAACGGACGGAAACCTTCTCCTGGGTGAGATGGCCCTTCGCGTCCATGGTCGCGTTCGCCTGCGCCACGAGGAAATTCTCCTCGCGATCGCCGGTCAGATAATCCACCTGATCCGTCACCCGGCCCTTCTCGACTTTGCGATAAGGCGTTTCGATAAAACCGAATTCATTGATCCGCGCGAAGGTGCTCATCGAGCTGATGAGACCGATGTTCGGACCTTCCGGCGTCTCGATTGGGCAAATCCGGCCGTAGTGGGACGGATGGACGTCGCGCACTTCGAACCCGGCGCGATCGCGGCTCAGTCCGCCTGGCCCGAGAGCCGAGAGGCGGCGCTTATGGGTCAATTCCGCCAGCGGATTCGTTTGATCCATGAACTGCGAGAGCTGCGAGCGGCCGAAGAAATCGCGGATGACGGCACTGAGCGCTTTCGGGTTGATCAACTTCTGCGGCGTCATGCCATCGATGTTGATGTCGAACAGTGTCATGCGCTCCTTCACCAGGCGTTCCGTCCGCGCGAGACCGACGCGGCACTGGTTCGCCAGCAATTCGCCCACGGTCCGCACCCGGCGGCTGCCGAGGTGATCGATATCGTCCAGGGTGCCTTCACCGCGGCGCAAACTGATCAGATACTTGATCGCGCCGATGAAATCCTTATCCGTCACGATCCGCTCGCCGAGATCGACATCGATCCCGAGCTTCTGGTTGATTTTGTAACGGCCGACGCGGCCGAGGTCGTATTTTTTCGGATCAAAAAAGAGCCGCTTCAGGAGCGCCTTGGCGTTCGCGACCGTTGGCGGATCGCCAGGGCGCAGCTTGCGATAAATATCCTTGAGCGCCTCTTCCTGGTCGTGGGCCGGATCTTTTTTCAAGGCCTTCACGACGGTGTCGTCATTCGAAATATCGATCACCTTCACGTCCTTGTGTCCGAGCCCCATGATCTGGCGCACGGTCGCCGCGGTCAGCGGCTCAAAGGCGCGTGCGACGGTCGCTTCGCCGTCGAGCACGTCCGCGATGAGCACCTTGGTCGCGAGTTCTTCCTCGCCAAGTTTTTCGCTCAATTTGAGCGTCTCGATGCTGTAGAAAAGCTTGATGACTTCCTCGTCGGAGCCATAACCCAGGGCCCGGAGGAAAGTGGTGGCGAGAAATTTCCGCCGGCGTTTCCGGCGATCCAAGTAAATGTAAAGCAGGTCGCTGGTATCGAATTGCACTTCGATCCAGGAACCGCGGTCCGGAATGATCCGGAAACTGTAGAGCACCTTGCCGTTGAGATGGATGCTCGATTCGAAGGCAATGCCCGGGGAACGATGGAGCTGGCTGACCACCACACGCTCCGCCCCGTTGATCACGAACGTTCCCTGCGGCGTCATGAGCGGGATTTCGCCCATGTAAACTTTCTCCTCTTTCGTCCCCTTTTCTTCGCGAAGCTGGAAAGTGACGTGAAGCGGCGCGCTGAAGGTCTGGCTTTCGCGCTGCGCTTCGAGGGCGGTCAGCTTCGGTTCGCCGATCTCGTAATGGCTGAAATCGAGGGTCGCCTTTTCATCGTAGCTCTCGATGGGAAATACTTCCTTGAAGACGGCCTGGAGACCGGAATTCTTCCGTTTCGAGTACGGGACGTCCTTCTGAAGGAAATCGACGTAGGAGTTGAGTTGAACCTCGATGAGGTTTGGAGGCTCGATGCCTTCCTTGATGGTTCCGAAGTAGATACGTTCCGACATAATTACTAGGCCAATCTCCGAGGTTGTTAACGACACCCCGGCCACGGCACCGGGATAGCGAATGATGGCTCACGCTCTCAAGCCGCGAGCAAGGAGCGCAAAAATAGCAGCAAAACAGCAGCCGTCAAATTCCGTGCCACTGTTTTGTTGCCTTATTAAATTTTTTCCGTCAGTTGCGAGGTTGAAAATATTCCGACTGCTCTAACGAAAGAGTTCTGACACAGCGGCCACCGGCACGCAAGCTTTTTCCGCTCCCACTCGGAGGGACGTGCTTCCGCACGTCCCATTAATTTCCGAGCAGATTAATGCGGGTTGGTTGGGCGTTACTTGATCTCGACCTTGGCGCCTGCCGCTTCGATCTTCTTCTTGATCTCTTCGGCTTCCGCCTTGGTCACGCCTTCCTTGATCGTCTTGGGAGCGCCTTCGACGAGCGCCTTGGCTTCGGCCAGGCCGAGCCCGGGCACGGCGCTGCGCACTTCCTTGATCACGCCGATCTTGTTCGAGCCCATCTCTTTCAAGATCACTTCGAAAGCGGTCTTTTCTTCCGCCGGGGCTGCAGCCCCGCCACCAGCGCCAGCTGAAGGAGCTGCCGCCGCCGCCACCGGCGCCGCCGCGCTCACACCCCATTTTTCTTCGAGCTGCTTCACCAGACCAGCAATCTCGAGAACGGTCAGGCCGCTGAGTTGCTCCACGATTGTGTTTGTATCCGCCATATTATTTTCCTCTCATGCGCCGCCTTCGGAAGCTTCCGAAGAATTATGCCCCGCAGCCGCGGGACCGGACGTTGTGTTTTTTTGTTGCTCGCTCTGCCATCCGCGGCGTCGCGAAATTGTCTTTGTTTTCTGTAGCCGCGGCCCTGTGGGCCGCGTCTGGGTCATTAATTTTGGGTTAACGAAGCAGCGTCTGTCTTTGCTTCTCCTGTGGTTGGTTCCGCGGCGGGCGTAGCCTCCGCTACGGGGGCTTCCGCTGCTTCGGTCGCAGCCGCTGGCGCTTCTTCCTTTTTCGCCTCTGGCGCAGGCGTTTCTTCTTTCTCTGCCACGGCCGCGGGCGCCGCCGCCACCACCGCCGGCATTGAATCGCCCCTTGCCGCCAGGAGCCGGGCAAACGCCGATGCAGGCTCGTTCAAAACCCGAACCAATCGAGTCGCGGGTGCCAGGAGCAATCCAAGCAGCTGCGCCAGCAAAATCTCGCGGGCGGGCAATTCGGCCAGCGCCTCGACATCCGAGGTGGACAAAACGGCCTTGTCGACCACGCCGATCTTCAGCGTTGCGATTTTGAATTCCGCCGCGAACAATTTCAGGATCTTTGCGACCGGTGCGACGTCGTTCTCGCCCATCACGATCGCTGTTTGCCCGGTCAACTTGTCGCCTACATCCGGCATTCCGGAATCGGCCATGGCACGCTTGAGAAAACTGTTCTTCACGACGCGGACTTCCGCGCCGGCGGGAGCGAGCCGGTTCCGCAGCTCGCCAAACTGATCCACTTTCATCCGCTGGTAATCGGTCACCAGCAGGAAGGGCGAGCGGTTGAGCTTCTCCGACAGATCCGAAACGATTGACGCTTTTTCTGGTCTCATGGCGATTAGCTCCCGTTAAATGCTCAAGTAAGGCGACGGATCGACGTGCAATCCGGGCGACATCGTCGCGCTCAGCGTCATTCCTTCCACGAAGCGGCCTTTTGCCGTGGCTGGCCGCGCCCGCACGACCGCCTCGATTACTGCCGTCCCGTTCTCGACCAGTTGGTTTTCCGCAAATGAAAATTTTCCGACCGGCACCGCCACGTTGCCGTTCTTATCCAGCTTGAACTCGACGCGTCCGGCCTTCACTTCGCCCACCGCTTTCGCCGTGTCTTCGGTCACCGTGCCGGTTTTCGGATTCGGCATCAGTCCGCGCGGGCCAAGCACCTTGCCGAGTTTCCGCACTTCCGCCATCGCGCCCGGTGTCGCGATCGCGACGTCAAAATCCTGAAAGCCTTCCTGGCATTTTTGGATCATGTCCTTAAACCCGACATACTCCGCGCCCGCGTCCTTGGCCGCTTTCGCCGCCTGGCCTTCCGCGAAAACCAGAACGCGCACCAGTTTCCCACTCCCGTGTGGCAATGGGCAGGTGCCGCGGACCATTTGATCCGATTGTTTCGGATCGACCCCGAGCCGGAACGAAACCGTCACCGTCTGATCGAATTTCGTGGGCGGAAATTTCTTCAGGGTCGAGACGGCCTCAGGGAGATTGTAGGCCTTGGTGCGATCCACCTGCTCGGCGGCCGCGCGATACCGTTTGCTGCGATTTTGTTGCATGATTTTGGGCAGTGCCAGCGGTCGCCGCGGCGACCTCCTGCTTTTGGGTCTTTGACCTCGGAGGTATCTGGGAACCTCGAAGGGACGTGGAAATTAGCGCCCCTTCGTCTCGTGTCAAAGCGAAACTTTAAACGAAGCACTTTGGATTTCACGTCGTTGGCGCGTCGCTCCCCGTAAACTGGCGCCTGACAAGCCTGGCCGACACCGGGACGATACGTGATTCATGGATGGCTCCTGAGAGGACTGAAATATTGTGAGGAAACGTCAGGCCGGCCAAGATGCCGGCTCTTGCGCCCTTATCCTTCTGCGAAGCCTCATTTTCTCCAATTTGCCTGTTGCCAACGTTAAAACCGACCTGCTAAACCAGCGGCATGCACTCCACAAAAATTATACTCATTACGGCTATCACTGTTTTAGCCGGAGCCATTGGCCTTACAGCCGCTCCGATTAATTTTAACGAGGTGTCCCTTTGGGTCCGCGCCCGCGAGACCGATAAATCCATCCTGACTGAAGTCAGCCAGCGCAAACTCGCCAGGGCGCTGACTCCGCAGCAGGAAACCACTTTGAAATCGCAGGGCGCCAGCGATTCCCTGGTCCAATCCCTCCGCAGCTCCGAGCTCGTCGCATCGTCCGCCGAGGTTGCCGCGACTGAACCCAAAACGTCCGCACCCAAACCCGCGCCCGCCCCGGAGCCCGATCGCGATTCCGCCGGTGATAATCTTCAGGTCTTCGAAGTCGCGGCGGGGCATCCCGTGAACCTGAGTCAATGGGGCGGCCCTGATTACGAATTCGCTTTCAACATCTACCGGTACGCCGGCGAAAACGTCATCGAGCCCGTCATGGTGGACACCGTGCGCACCTATACCGATGTCGCCCACTACGTCGGCGTTCTCGGCACCGGTCCGCGCACCGCGACACCTTACTTCCGGGGCAGCGGACGGTTGACCCCCTATCTCGGTGGCGACTTGAAAGACGACACCTACATGATCGGCGATTACATTTCGGTCGCGTCCCACTCCACCTCACGGGGAATGTCGATCGACCGGAAACATCCCGTCGTTATCAACGGGGTCCCCTACACGCTCTATCCTATCTATGGGGCTCGCGGCGCGTCGCTTTATTATATCGGCCATTCTGCCGACTCCGTGAAACTCGCCGTTTCCACCTCGAGACGCTGAGCGGGAGTCCGAGCACCACGTTGCCGCCGAACGGGGGGGCGTGGGGATCGGGCGGGGCGAGGTTTACAGCTTGTAGGAATAGCGCCGGAGGAGGTATTCGAAGTGGCGCCATGAAAACGCCCTGCAGCGATTACGTTTCGACAAATGGAGTGATCTTTTTCGCGCGCCTGCTCGATAAAATCCGGCTCAAAGATCAGGGGTTGCTCCCAGCCGATTACAATGTTGCCGGTTGCGCAAACCAGGATTGTTTCGATGCGCGCTTCTGTCGCCTCTTCAATCTGGACGCTCCGCAGTTAGTCGACCGCGCGCGGGGCGGCGGATCGGATGAGGAAATTCTCGAATGGTGTTTCGAGAGGTTCGGTCGGCCCGACCAGGAAAAAATTCAGTTCTGGAATTCCTTCGTTATCAAACACGGCTGGCGCGATGAAAGCGCGAAGGAATTGGAAGACGTCAAGCGAGCGAATGGTTTGGCCGATCGGGCAGATGTGCAGACCTGGGTCGACTTTCACGATGTGGACGAAGGCCGCGCGCCGCGGGCGAATAGCAGCTTCTAAGAACATCCTTGGTGAGGTTCAAGGCGCCTGGTGGAGATTCCCCTACGGTTTCGCCCCGTTCTTCACGATTTTCCCCTCCTTCATCACGAAGGAGACGCGTTCGGTGCCAGTGATGTCGGTGGTGGGGTCGCCGGGAATGGCAACGATGTCGGCGAGTTTGCCTTTCTCCAGGGTGCCGACCTTGGCGGAGATGCCGAGGAGGTCCGCGTCGACCGAAGTGCCGGCGCGCAGGGCATCGATCGGCGGCATGCCGAGATCCACCATCAATTTGAATTCCTTGGCATTCTGCCCGTGCGGGTAGACGGCAGCATCCGTCCCGAGGGCGATCTTGACGCCGATCTTGATCGCGTTGCGAAACATCTCGGACCGCGCGGCGCCGGCAGCTTTTGCCTTGGCCTGCAGCGCGGCCGGGTAGGCGTCGAGCTTGCCCAGAATCCACTCGGTCGCCATCAGTGTCGGCACGAGATAGGTGCCTTTTGTTTTCATCAACTGCAACGTTTCCGGTTTCAGAAATGAACCATGCTCGATCGAGTCCACACCGGCCTCGATCGCGTCCTTCGCCGCCTGGTCGCCATGGCAATGGACCGCGATTTTCTTGCGCAGCCGATGCGTTTCGTCGACCAACGCCGCTATTTCTGCAGGCGTGAACTGCGGTGTGTCGACCTCATCGGTCAGCGAAAGAACGCCGCCCGACACGGCCGCCTTGATTACATCCGCGCCGTTCTTCACCTCGAACCGCACCGCTTTCCGGATCGCATCGGGCCCGTCCGCTATTCCATCGCTGTAATCGGGTTCGCGGCCGAAAAGCATGTCGCGAAATCCTGCCGTGCTATCGAAATGTCCGCCCGTCGCGCCAATCCCGTAGGTGGCGACCAGCATGCGCGGGCCAGGGACAACGCCGTGATTGATGGAGTTGCGCAGCGCCACATCGACGAATTCCTTGCTGCCCACGAATCGGCTGCCGAGGTCACGCACAGTTGTGAACCCCGCCTCGAGCGTCACGCGTGCGAAGGTCGTCGCTGTGATCGCCTGCTCGGAAACATTCAGGTCCAATTCTTTCAACCGCCGGTCGTTGTAATTGCCGGCGAAATCCGCCGTCAGGTGGGTGTGTGCATCCATGAAACCGGGCGACAGCGTCGCATCGCCGAGATCGATTACCTGCGCGCCCTGCGGAATCGGCAGGTTGCTGCCCGCGTCCACAATTTTGTCGCCTTGCACGATCACGACGCCGTTGGTGAGAAGCGTCTTCGCCTTCCCATCGAAGAGACGGGTAGCCTTGAGGGCAATAACGCCACCTGCTGAGTCCGCGGCGCGGCCCGCGGTTCCTGCGGAAAGGAGGACGGTGGAGATCGTGGCCAGCCAGAGGAAGCGGAAAAGGAAAAGACGAGGATGCTTCATGCCTGCGAATATGAAATTCCCGGCGCGAAAGCAATGCAGATGAAGGGAGCACAGGCAAGATGCCTCTACTACAACCAGTTAGCGCTTGATCGCTTCGAGGGTGAATTCCTCTGCGGGCAAATCCAAATCGCGCTCGGACTTTGAGCCTTCGAGAACAGTCCGACTATTCCCTCCCTCCGGATCGATGATGATATTCGCCGCCCTCCAGCCCTCGTTGATCTTAATGATCCGATCCGCCGTAATGCGCCTGACCAGCCGCCGATTCTTCCCGTATTTCTCAACGCGCAGCGGCAAAGCCAGCTCCCGAGCTATCCAGGTTTTAACCACCAGATAACTGCTGGCCGCATCCGTGGGCGGCCGTGATTCAACGATCGTGCAAGGTCTCTTCTCGATCGTTTCCTCGCCGACGATTTTTTGTGATGGCCAATCCCAGAAGTCTTCCGCCAGATCTTCGATCGCGAGGTCGGAGCCAAAAAACGGCAGAGCCAGCAACGCGGGCGAAAGTTTTTTTACCATCCCCGGGGGTTCGAACAAAAACCCGCTGACAGAATCCCCTTTCTTCTCAATGAGAAGCGCTTGCCCCTTCGACTCGGCGGGCCAGAGAATTTGATAAAGCGTAGTTGTGGTTTTGCCCTCGGTCCGGCTCTTGATGAGCAATTGCTTTACGTCTCGATGCTCGGGATTGGCCGTGGTCACGACCAGCTTTGCCCGGGCTCGAAATCCGGTGGTCTGATTTGCCTCGACCACTTTCGCCACCAGCTCCCGCGCAGCGGAGGTATCCGCCGGCGCTGCGAAAAACGCGGTCGGATCGAGGGCGAACGCACCCACAAACGCGAGACAGATCAGGATCGCTCGCGTCTTCATTCGTAATTCAACGCTGCCCTCGGGTGCAGGCGCGAACCGCGGCAGGCGGGGTAGAGACCGCCCAGGATTCCGAGGGCAAGGGCAATGAGAAGGGCCCCGCCCAGAAGACCTGTGCTGATGTAGCCTTCAATTTTCCCTCGCATGAGTGGAGTGTTTTGCAGAATTCTTACCGTCACAAAACCGAACCCGATTCCCACGAATCCGCCTACCAGACTCAGTAACATCGATTCCAAAAGGATCATGCGCAGAATCCGAACCCGCCGCCAGCCGATGGCCAGGAGAATGCCGATCTCGTGGGTGCGTTCGAACACACTCATCAAGACCGTGTTCGTCACGCCCACCGCGCCCACCACCAGCGCGATGATCGAAGTCGCCCAGCTCATCGCCTTGGCTATCTGAATGGCGGAGTTGTTCTGCGCCACTTCTCCCGCAGCGAAAGCCTTGAAGGAAGGATAGCGTTCCTTGATCGTCGCGCGCAGGCGATCGACTTCCGCCGGCGTCGTGCCGGGCTTCAATTTCAGGTTGAGAAAATTGACTCGCCCCTGCCTCTCGGTCGCTTCCTGAAGCTGGCGCAACGGCAAAATGAGGGAGCCATTTTCCACCAGCGCCGAGCTCTCGAATATTCCGCACACCGTGAATTCGGTGGTCTCGATTTGCACTTTCGAACCGACTGCCTTCTTCAGAACGTCGGCCGCGACCGTCCCAAACCACCGCCTTATCGTCATCCCCGGCCGGCCAGCGCCCCTCCACCAGCTTGAGATGCTCCCAGATGAAACTCTTCGTCTGCCAGCCGAAAATCATGACCGTGGGAGAGTCCTCGATGCTCATCATATCCGTGAGCAGACCGGTCGCTTCCTGCACATGCGGCAGGCTTAGAATTTCCGTCCGAATCTGCTCGCCGAACGGTTCCGGCAGCGGGCTCCGGCTCGTGGCCTTGGCGATAATGAGATCGGTCCCGCGCGACGCGTAGGCTTGCTCCCAACTTTTTTGGAAACCCCATGCGATGCTGGCCAGCGCCACGATCGCGGCCACGCCGATGGCAATGCCGACCACGGTCAACAGACTCCGCACGGACCGCCGCAGCAGGTTCTTGGCAACGATTGTCAGGAAGAATTTCATCAGATCTCACGTGTCCGCAAACCGGGATCACCGATCCCGGCTACAACGGAAGGGTCGGTGACGATCTGCCCGTCCAGCATGCGCACGATGCGATTGGTCCGGCCGGCGAGGGCCAGATCGTGGGTGACGATGACCATGGTCATGCTTTGTTCGCGATGAATTTGCAAAAGCAGGTCGATGATCTGCGCGGCATTGAAGCTGTCGAGATTTCCGGTCGGTTCGTCAGCCAGAAGCAGCTTTGGTCCATTCGCGAGACTGCGCGCAATCGCCACGCGCTGGCGCTCACCGCCCGACAATTCTCTCGGCCGATGCGAGACGCGCTCGCCCAAACCCACCGCATTCAAGAGCTCGACCGCCCGCGCCCGCCGCTTCTTCGGCGTCCAGGCCATCTCCACCATCGGCATTTGGACGTTCTCGAGGGCGGAAAGCGTCGGCAGCAAGTGGAACGACTGGAAAATGAAACCGATCGTCCGGGCGCGAAACAAGGAATGATCGCGAATCGCGCCAAGTGATTGCCCCCGGAAGAAGACATGACCCTGGGTCGGCTCGTCGAGAGCGCCGAGCATTTGCAAAAATGTTGACTTCCCACACCCGCTCGGTCCCGCCACGGCGATCGCCTCTCCTTCAAAGATCGTCAGGTTGACTCCGCGCAACGCCTCGACCCGGCCTCCATCGAAGGAGCGGCGCAAATCGCGCGTTTCAATCAAGATTGCTCGAGAGCTATCCGGCATGGAGCGGAACGAAATGCCGCTGGAGGAAACGTTCCACGATCCGATTGAACTCGTGCGGCTTTTCCAACGCCGCTGCGTGTCCGCATTCATCGATGAACTCCAGTTCCGCTAACGGGAGACGCTCCTTGAATTCATGAGCCACGCTCGGCGGCGTGATGTTGTCGTTCGTTCCCCAAACCAGCAGTACCGGCATCCGGATCTCGTGGAGCAGCTCGCGCAGGTTGTCGCGTTTCGCCGAAGCCGCCATCCGCACCAGGGCCGCGATCCGTCGCCGATCCGAGAGGAGCTCGCGGATTTCCTCAACGAACGTTTCGGTCACGAGGGCCTCGTTGAAAAACACCTCCCGCATTTTCGCTCTGAGCCAGGCGCGATCGGGCCGATGCGGCACGTGCCGTTCGTAACCGCGCTCGAAAAGACCCGAGCTCCCGGTCAGAATGAGCCCTGCCACCCGCAACCGGGAACGCAAGGCCACATGCAAGGCCACGTGGCCGCCGAACGAGTTCCCGCCTAAAATCACCCGGTCCATCCCATGGCGATCGAGAAAATCGGTCACATGGCTGACCACATGATCGAGATTGCGTTGGGCGCGGCTGGTTTCCTCCAGCGGCAATCTCGGCGCGAACACCTCGCAGGAGCCGCCGAAATAACGCTAGCATTCATCCCAATCGGCCGGCTTCCCGAAGATGCCGTGAAGCAAAACCATCGGCGGATACTCGCTTGCGCCTGCGCCTTCGCTCAGGTCCTGCCGCATCAGATCAGTAGCAGGACTGCCTCCGCCAAAGTCAAGGTTTTACCCGCGTGACGCGCGGGAAGTTTCGGTGGATTGAGCACCACGCCTTGATTTTACTTCGCGGGCTTCTCTCTTTTTCGCAACACTTCAAAAATGAAGATCCGAACGATTGCGCTGTTTTCCTTCTTGCTCGCATCCCCCGGCTTCACCTTCGCCCAGAACAAGCCGCAGAATGCCCCGACGGAGTCACTCGATAAGCTAGCGGGAGATTTCTGGGGTTGGCGGGCAAAATACGCACCATTTACAGGGGACGATGTAAATCGGATCGAGCGGCCGGGTGGAAGGCGCGATTGGTCGCGGGCTGCAGTCGACAATCGCCGGAGAGAGCTGGCGGAGTTCGAAGCGCGCTGGAAAAAAATCGACGCGAGCGGATGGCCTATTCCGCAGCAGGTTGATTATCGCTTGATTGGTTCGGCCCTGGCCCGGGTGCGGTGGGAGCTGGAGATCAATCCGCGCTGGCAACGCGACCCGACCTTCTACATCGAGCAGACGCTGACGCCACTGGTCGAAGCGCTGACCGTGCCCGCTCCCTACGATGAGCCCCGCAGTCGTGAAATTCTCACGCGCCTCGAAAACATCCCCGTAATTTTGCAGCAGAGCGAAGCGAATCTCGAAAAGCCGCCCGCGCCATTTGCGAGTGTCGCGATTCAGACACTCGACGGCGTGCGCGATCGCTTGCACAAAATGGCGGCGGCGTTGCGGAGCTCAACCACGCTCAAGGAACAGGAGTTAAGCGGCGCGGGCGATCGCGCAGCGGATGCGTTCGATCACTTTCGAGCAGTGCTTCAGGAGAAATTGCCATCGCTCCCGAACGAAACGGCGCCGGGTCGCGAGGCCTACGTCTTTTTTCTAAAGAACGTGGCCCTGCTTCCCTACTCACCGGAGGAACTTCTCGCGATGGGGCGACAGGAATGGAACCGCGCGGTCGCGTTTGAAACCTACGAGAAGGAACGCAATCGTGATGTCCCGCCACTCAAATTGGCCGAGAACACGGAGAGCTGGATAAAGGACGCGGCTGCGAAAGAATCCTCGATTCGCCAATTTCTGGACAAGCGCGGCATCCTGACCGTTCCGGATTGGGTGCAGCATTACACGCTGCGCGCGATGCCGGAGTATTTGCACGCGCTCGAAGGCTTCAGCGAGACCGACGACTTCACCTCAGCATCGCGACTGAAAGAAAACTGCATTCGCTACACCGATCCGCCGTCACCGAACCTTGGCTATTTCTGGCGTGCGACCGCACAGGATCCGCGGCCGATCATTGTTCACGAAGGAATTCCGGGCCATTATTTTCAGCTTTGTCTTTCCTGGAAACACGAGGACCCGATCCGCCGTCACTACTACGACTCGGGCGCGAACGAAGGCATAGGCTTTTACGCCGAGGAAATGATGTTACAGGCCGGTTTGTTCGACGACAGCCCGCACTCTCGCGAGATCATCTACAACTTCATGCGCTTGCGCGCCCTCCGGGTGGAAGTGGACGTGCGCCTCGCGCTCGGCGAGTTCACCCTCGAGCAAGCTGCGAAATATCTCGAAGAAAAAGTGCCGATGGATCCCAAAACCGCGCGCCAGGAAGCGATCTCCTTCTCCACCGGCCCCGGCCAGGCGATCACCTATCAGATCGGCAAACTTCAGATCATGAAATTCCTCGCCGAAGCACGGATGCAGCAGCGCGAGAAATTCAATCTCCGCGCCTTCCACGATTTCCTCTGGAAAAACGGCAACGTCCCGATCGCGTTGCAACGCTGGGAATATCTGGGCGCTCCCGAATAATCGGTGGATTAGCATCGTGCGACGAAGCGCACGATCCAACTAATCGACGATTTCGAGGCCCATCTGGCGGGCGGTGCCGGCGATGACGCGGAAGCCGGCTTCGTCGCTCCGCGAATTCAGATCTTTGGCCTTCAACTTCACAATGTCCATCACCTGCTTGCGGGTCACTTTGCCGACTTTCGTCTTGTTCGGCTCTTTCGAACCGGCGGCGATGTTCGCGGCTTTCTTTAACAGGATCGCGGCGGGCGGACTCTTGGTGATGAAGGTGAAAGACTTGTCCTTAAAAACAGTGATAACGACGGGCAGAATGTCGCCGGCCTGTTTCTGGGTGGCGGCGTTAAATTCCTTGCAGAACGCCATGATGTTGACGCCGCGCGGTCCGAGCGCGGTGCCGACGGGAGGGGCCGGGTTCGCCTGGCCGGCCGGGATCTGCAGTTTGATGTGAGCTACGATTTCCTTCGCCATAAATTATTTTGTCATTCCGAGCGCAGTCGAGGAATCCCGTCGCTCGTTCCTCTACGGGATGTCTCGACTTCGCTCGACATGACTGGTTGTTTTAGCCCCGTTCCACCTGCCAATATTCGAGTTCCACCGGAGTGGCGCGGCCAAAGATGGTGACGGAGACGCGGAGCTTGCCGCGATCCGGGTCGATCTCTTCGACGATGCCGTTCTGGTTTTGGAAAGGTCCGTCGGCCACTTTCACGGTCTCGCCGACTTCGAAGCTGACTTTCGGTTTCACCTTCTCTTCGCGCTCCTGCATCTGGGCGAGCATGTTGTCGACTTCGGTCTTCCGCATCGGGATCGGTTTGTCTTTTGTGCCGGCAAAGCCGATGACGCCGGTGGTTTCGCGAATGAAATACCAGGTCCGGCCGACGAGCTGATTATTCTCATCGAGCAGGTGCATGTTCACGATCAAATAGCCGGGAAAAAATTTCCGGGTCGTCTCGCTTTTCTTGCCGCGCTTGATTTCCGAAACGCGCTCCGTCGGGACGAGGACTTTGAAAATCACGTCGCTCATTTCCTCGGTCTTGACGCGCTTCTCGATGTTGTCGCGCACCTTGTTTTCCTGGCCGGAAAGGACATGGACGACGAACCACTGATCTTTGGGAGCGAGAACGGAGGCCATGTCAGTGAAGTGGTAGGGCGCGACCGCTGCGTGCGCCACCGCGGACGCCGCAGCGCGGCGTCCCTACCATTTTGGTGGTGAGCGTAGAACCCATGTCAGTGAATCCGGGTGAAGAAGTGGATGAAATTGATCAGAACGAAATCAAAAAGAGCGACGTAACCGCCGAGGAGCAACATCGCGATGATGACGACGAGAGTGGAATCCGTGAGCTCCTTGAAGCGGCGAATTCCCTTGTCCTTGGATTCCCACGGCCACGACGCCTTCTGCAGCTCGGTGCGGACTTCGCCGAAGAAATTTTTCGTTTTCGTGATCATGGGAACATTTCAAAAACCAGGTCAGGAGGGACTCGAACCCCCAACCGACGGTTTTGGAGACCGCTACTCTACCAATTGAGCTACTGACCTAATTCGTTTTGTCATTCTGAGCGAAGCGTAGCGTAGTCGAAGAATCCCGAGGGCGCCCAGTGTTTCCACGGGATGTCTCGACTTCGCTCGACATGACATTAGTCCAGAATCTCCGCAACCCGACCGGCGCCGACGGTCTTGCCGCCTTCGCGAATCGCGAACCGGATGGTTTTCTCCATCGCGATCGGTGTGATCAATTCCACCTCGACCGAAACGTTGTCGCCGGGCATGACCATTTCCACGCCTTCGGCGAGTTTCACGGTCCCGGTCACGTCGGTCGTGCGGAAATAAAATTGCGGCCGGTAATTGGTGAAGAACGGCGTGTGACGGCCGCCTTCCTCCTTGCTCAGCACGTAAACTTCCGCCTTGAATTTCTTGTGCGGCGTAATGCTGCCGGGCTTGGCGATGACCTGCCCGCGCATGACGTCTTCCTTCTTCACGCCGCGGAGGAGCACACCGACGTTGTCGCCCGCGCGCGCTTCGTCGAGCAGCTTCCGGAACATTTCGATGTCGGTCGCGGTCGTCTTCATCGTGTCCTTGAGGCCGACGATCTCGACTTCCTCCATCTTCTTGAGAATGCCGCGCTCGACACGACCAGTCGCGACGGTGCCGCGGCCTTCAATGTTGAACACGTCTTCGACCGGCATCAGGAACGGCAGGTCGATCGGGCGCTCCGGAACGGGGATGTAATCGTCCACCGCGGCGATCAGATCGAGGATGCACTTGGCGTCCGGCGCCGCAGGGTCGCCGGCGGCCAGCGCCTTGGTCGCACTGCCCTTGACGATCGGGATCTTGTCGCCTGGAAATTCATATTGGGTGAGCAGATCGCGCACTTCCATCTCGACGAGATCGAGAAGCTCGGGATCGTCCACCATGTCGGTCTTGTTCAGGAACACAACGATGGCTGGCACGCCGACCTGGCGGGCAAGCAGGATGTGTTCGCGGGTCTGCGGCATCGGCCCGTCGGCCGCCGAGACCACGAGGATCGCACCGTCCATCTGGGCGGCTCCGGTGATCATGTTTTTGACATAGTCAGCGTGGCCGGGGCAATCGACGTGGGCGTAGTGGCGCTTGTCGCTCTGGTACTCCACGTGCGCGGTGTTGATCGTAATCCCGCGCTCTTTTTCCTCGGGCGCGTTGTCGATCGAATCGTAGGCGCGGGCCTCAGCCTGTCCCTTTTTTGACAGCACGGTAGTGATCGCGGCGGTCAGGGTGGTCTTGCCGTGGTCGACGTGTCCGATTGTGCCGACATTGATGTGCGGCTTGTCGCGTTTAAATGCTTCCTTAGCCATCTGGTGTTCCTCTTTTTTAAAACTAACTGCGTCTTTTTGGGTTTCCTGGCCGGCCGCGAGCCCCACTGCTGGAGCCCATGATCGGGATTGAACCGATGACCTCGTCCTTACCAAGGACGTGCTCTACCAACTGAGCTACATGGGCCGCTCCTTCTCATTGCTCGCTCGCCCCGCCGAAGCGGAACGAACCGGTCGCTCCTGCGGTAAGAAGTAAAAGTCCCAGAGTCGTCAAACTTCCGTTCTGAACGACCATGGGACCTCGTTTCGTTCTCCGAAAAAGCGTCGGCAAGCTAGCAGCGGGCTCGGGGGTGTCAAAGAAATTATTGGAACCGGCGCGCTTTGGGTTTGCAAAGTCTCGAAGCCAAACGGCCTGAGGCCAGGCCGTCTCCATTCGCCTTAATACCCGCGGTTTTTCCGGCGCGAGATGATCACAATGATCAGGATAAGCACGACCAAAGCGGCCACGCCGATCCCGATCTTCATCCGCATGTCCATCGGCTCGGGTGCGGGGGCCACGGTCGGCGAAGGCGCTGGCGCCGGCGCCTGAGCGACCGGCTTCGAGGCGGCCATCTTGGCCCGCACGAACTGAAGCCGCTGCGTCGTGTCGAAATCGTCCGGTTTCAGTTTTAGCGCCGCTTCGAGATCTGGCAGGGCGCTGGCAAAATCGTTCTTCGCTACGTAGGCGTCGGCCCGTCGATTAAAAGTCAGCGGGTTGGTCTGAACTTTTTCGATGCTGGCGGTGTAATCTTTGATCGCCTCGTCGTACTTCCTCAAATTGTAGTAAGCGAAACCGCGACGATCGTAACAGATGGGATTGGCGGGATTCAGCTCGACGGCCTTGTTGTAGTCCACCAGCGCTTCATCGAACTTATTCTGGGACATCTGGGTCTGGCCGCGCTCGATGTAGCCGGTTTCGCTCTTCGGCGCGAGCGTGATCGCCTTGTCGAAATCGGCGATCGCTTCCACGAATTTGCTCATCGCGCGGTAAACCCGACCCCGGTCATTGTAGAGGCGCGGATCGCTCGAGCTGAGCTCGATCGCCTTGTTAAATTCGACGATCGCCTCGTCATATTTCGCGGCTTGCGCCAGCTCGTTTCCTTTATTGCCGTGCGCCGCGGCCGCGGCCGGGTCGGCGCCATACGTGCGATTCGTCGTTGCAAAAATCAGCAGGCCGGCGGCCAGCAACGCAATTGGGTTCTTCGGGATATTCATATTGCTCCTTCGGATACGGTGAGGTGAGGGGTCGCCTTTTTAGTCAACGATCTGCGCCACAGGAAGCTTAATCGCTTGCCGTCATCTCGCGCTGTAGTCGCCCGCTTTGTCGGGGCGTCGGGTTACGCGGCGACAGAGCGCCGCGGCTATAGCGCGTGTTCTCCGCTAATGAGGCGAAGCCGCCGGCGGCGCCAGGGAAGGCGCCTTCGCGGAGGACGTGGCCGGAGCCGTCGTCGGCGCAGGCGGTGCCGCAGGAGACGGGGACGCGTTCGCGCGCGTTTCAAGCGCCTTCAGCCGGCTTTGAGCATCGACGTCATCCGGCTTGATTTTCAGGATCGCCCTGAAATCCTCGCCTGCCTTCACACTGTCGCCCGCCATGATGTAAGCCTGGGCCCGGCGCCTATATCCATCCGCATCCTTCGGGTCGATCGCGATCGCTTTCGTGTAATCGGCGATTGCTTCCTTAAATTTTTTCAGATTCCGATTGGCAAAGGCGCGTCGTTCCCAGGCATCCCCGTCGGTTGGGACCTTTTGGACGACCACGCTGTAATCATCGATGGCCTTTTGCCATTCGCTTTTCGAAATATAGACGAACCCACGGAAACGCCGGGCATTCGGATCGTTCGGGTTGATTTGAAGGGCCTTATCAAAATCCGCCAGGGCGTTGTCCTGCTGCTTTTGCTGAAGCAGCACTTCGCCCCGGCCGATGTACCCGGCGACGCTTTGCGGGGCCAGCTCGATCGACTTCGAGTAATCGGTAAAAGCCTCGCTGAATTTATTGAGGCCGCGATAGGCCGTAGCGCGATTGAAATAGTTCTTCGATTCCTGCGGCGCCGCTTCGATCGCCTTGGTGAATTCTTCGACGGCTTTGTCGTATTCTTTTTTCTTGGCAAACTCCACCCCAAGCGCCGAATGGCCGCCTGGATCTTTCGGATTCGCCGGCGTGTTTCCCTGCGCCTGCGGCGCCGGCGCACGCTTTTTGGCGGCCTGCAAATTTTCTCCCGGATACGCGATGAGGGCGATCGCAAGGCCGACCACGGTCCCGAATCTGTAAGTATTCATGTGTGTCTCACCTATTAGAGGGAGACGCAAAACGATTGCAAGCCGGCGCTACTCTGTTTCGAATGGGTCCCCTTGGCCGAAAGGGGCCGCAAATGATGAAACAGGACAGAGAGACATTCTCGGGTGGCTATTTCGCCGTTTTCGCAACGGTCGTCATCTGGTCGACCCCCTCGCTCTTTCAGTTCTATCTCATTCGTTATTATGAACCCTGGTCGCAAAACTTTTACCGTTACCTGGTTGGGTTTCTGGCGGTCCTGCCTTTCGTGCTGCTGCGATTTCGCCAGGGCGGCCCGCGGTTGAACGCGCAGGTTTTTCTGGCGTGCCTTATTCCTTCGCTGCCCAACGTTGTCCATCAAATCAGCCAAACCGTCGCGCTCTACCACATGGGGCCCGGCGTCTACGCGATCTTCGGACGCTCCTCCGTTATCTTCACCGCCCTCCTCGCCCTCGTTTTTTTCCCGGAGGAACGAGGAATCATTCGGCAATGGCAATTTCAACTGGGAACGGGCCTGGGGCTCATCGGGGCAGTCGGCGTGGTTTGCTTTCAAAAAGGCTGGCAGGCGGGCTCAGTCCCGTTGCGTGGCTTCGCTATCGCCTTCACCGCCAGTTTTTGCTGGGCGCTTTACAGCGTCCTGGTGAAGCGGCCCTCCGCGCGGCTCGGCCCGATCCGCAGTTTCGGCGTCATCAGTTTCATCACCTCAATGCTGTTGTTGCCGCTCACCCTTGCGTTCGGCCGGATCGAGACTCCCTTGCGGGTGGACGCCGGCGTAAACATCATCCTGATCGTTTCCGCCGTGACGTGTATCAGTCTGGCCCACGTCTTGTATTACGTGGCAATTCGCAAGGTCGGCGTCGCCCTGTCCCAGACCCTCCAGCTGATCTGCCCTGCCGGAGCGCTCGGACTTTCCGCTCTCTTTTTTGGCGAACGCCTCACCCAGGGGCAGCTCTGCAGCGCGGGATTGCTGCTTTTCGGAGCGTATCTTGCCATGCGAGTGAAACCGCCCGCAGACCCGGCGGCGCTGGAGGAAGTTTGACTTTCCGTCGATGCCGTTCAAGGAGCGGCGGTTTGAAACCGCCGTTTGTTTAGGACGGCGATTTTGAAATCGCCGCTCCTTGAGGCAAGCAAAACGTCCGCCGCGCCAAGTCGGAACCAAGCTGTTCCGCGCCATACCATTTCTCCAGACAGCGCTTGTCGAAGAGATCGGCATTAGTCCTCTTGAACGCCGGCCAATCTTGCGCATCGCCGCGCGCGCGGCGTTCGTTGATCAAAGCGAGGGACGCGACCGTGATCGTCTCATGATAAACCTGCGGCCGGCCCGCCTTCGCCGCCAGCAATCTCAGGCCTCGCGAAAATCGATCCACGGCGACGCCGAAGGAATGGTGACCCAGCATTTCGTAGCCGAGGCGGACGTGCTCTGAGTGCGGAAACCTGGCAGGGTCGAGCGCGCCTGTTTCGAGTGCGTCCAACTCTTCTGTAGCCGCTTTGCGGCGCAACGCGCCGGCTGTTTGAAACTCAACTCCGGGCATCGCGCTCCTCGACAAGTTGGTGGCTGTCCCTCGCCGTCAAAGTCAGTCCGTGAACGGTCTTGAAACGTTTGATGTGCCCGAGCGTCTCGGCCGAAAAAGGGGCTTTGCCTTCCAGGGCGTGCAGGGTGATTCCCTCCAGGAGATCGCCGAGCGAAAGATCGAGATAGTCGGCCAGCCCGCGCAGGACTTTGACCAGGCTTTTTTCCATGCGCGCCCCGACCTGGACTCGTTCGACTCGCTTCGGTGAATGGGTCTTGCTCTTCATCGTGTTACCATGTTACCAAGGTAGCAAAAGAACGCAAATCTTTCTTTTCTTTTGGTAGGGACGGCGCGGTGCGCCGTCCGCCGTGGATCCTCAACCGAGCGGACGCCGCAGCGCGGCGTCCCTACCCGAGCGGATTCCGCGGCTTGAGCGACTGCGCCTTGCGAGCCAGCTCGATAAACCCCGCCCGGTATCCCGCCGTGTCCCGGCCCCTGCCCTCCTGCGCCCACTCGATCACCGCGCCGAAACTCCCCTTCCCTTTGTACTGCGAGTCGCGCAGCAGCATCCCGAACTCCGCCACCGCGGCCGCGAACTTCAGATCCGGCGCGGCATTCTCGAACTTCGAGCCGTTATCGGTGAACGACCGCTCGGTCAGTTCGCTCGTCTCGCCATCCGGCTTTTTGTGGCGCAATTTCACCGTCACCATTTCCGGCGAAGCATTGGAATCGTTTTTGGCCGCCGCCGAAGAACTCGGCGATTGATATTTCAGCGGATCAACCGGCGGCGCGCTCGTCGCCGGATCGGTCGCGCCCGTGCCCGCCGGCACCACTTCATACAGCGCGGTCACGGTATGCCCGGCGCCGATCTCACCGGCATCAATCTTGTCGTTGTTAAAATCTTCCTTTCGCAACATTCGCTTCTCGTATCCGATCAAACGATACGACGCCACCCGCGCCGGATTGAACTCCACCTGGATCTTCACGTCCTTCGCGATCGTCATCAGGGTCCCGTTGATCTGCTGCACCAGGACCTTGCGCGCTTCGTCGATTGAATCGAGATACGCGTAGTTGCCGTTCCCCTTGTCGGCGAGCTTCTGCATCGTCGAATCCTTCAGGTTGTCCGTGCCCACGCCGAGCACGCTCAGGAACACGCCGGATTTTGCCTTCGCCTCGATCAACCGGATCAGGTCGCCCTGGTTGGTCACGCCGATGTTGAAATCGCCGTCCGTCGCCAGGATCACGCGGTTCACCCCGCCCCTGATGAAATTGTCCGCCGCTACCTTATAGGCCAGCTCGATCCCTTCCGCTCCATTGGTCGATCCGCCCGCCTGCAATTCTTCCAGCGCCCGCAGAATCTTTTCCTTCTCGTTTCCGCTCGTGGAGTTGAGGGCCAGTCCCGACCCGCCGGCGTAGATCACGATCGCCACGCGATCCTTCTCCGTGAGTTTATCGACGAGCAATCGCATCGCCTGTTTCACCAGCGGCAGCCGCTCCGCGGGCATCATCGAACCGGAAACATCGAGCAGGAACACGAGGTTGCTGGCCGGGCGATTTTCGTTCGCCACTTCCCGCCCTTTCAAACCGATGCGCAGGAGCCGATGACTCGGGTCCCACGGACAGGCGGTCGAATCCAGGTCGATCGAGAACGGTTTGTCGCCCTCGGGCTCTCGATAATCGTAGCTGAAGTAGTTGATCATCTCCTCGACCCGCACCGCATCCTTCGGCGGCAGCGATCCGGAATTGATGAACCGGCGAGCGTTCGAATAGGAGGCCGTGTCCACATCGATTGAGAACGTCGAGAGCGGGTTGTTCGCCGCCGGCAGAAACGGATTTTCCTCGACCCGATCGTAGGTGGCCGTGTTGAAATCCTGCCGGTAGCGCGAAGGCGCTTCGGCCTCAGTCGTTTCGCCGCCACCGGCCACGTAATTATAGGCCCGCTTCATCGGCATTGGAGGCGGCGGCGCCGAAGGATTCAAAGCGAGACCGCGGGTTTTCCCGGCGGCCGCCACGTCACGAGACGCACTTTGTTTTTGTTCGCGCAATTCAGTCGGCGCGCTGGGTGCTGGGGTCGCCTGCGGTTCAACCGGTTGTTGCGCGACCTCCATCTCCACGCTCGGTCCCGGCTCCGCTTCGACGGTCGTTTCCGGCTCCTTCGACCGAGGCGGCAGGTTCACTGCTTTCGACGGCTTCGGGTTATCCGCGATCCGTTTCTCGAGTCGTCCGGTTTCCCGCTGAATGGTTGAAATCACCAACGCTCCCAGCACCGCAAAAATCGCTAGCGCCGCCGCGAGCGATCCCCATTGAAATCTGGAAGACTCGCGGCGCTCCTCTTCCATCCTCATCAGGTAGGGACGTTTCTCCGAGACGTCCGACTTCGGCAGTTGCCGGTCCGCTTCATATTCCGCCCGCAGAAGCCGCGCGAATTGCTGGGTTTCGGCAACGAAGGTTTGCGCGTCGGGTGACGCCGCCACCGCTTCCGCCATCTTCGCGTGCTCGTCGGCGGAGAGCTCGCCAAGCGCGAACGCCGTCAGGTTTGGATCATCGAGGTTTACTTTCATGAGACAATTCGAGGTGTGAACGGCAGAAAATCCCGGGATGTCTGCCCGTAACGCTGCCGCAGGGTTTTGAGGGCGTTGTGGATCATCACCCCCACGTTGCTGACCGAGAGCTGGGTGATCTCGCTGATCTCCTGGTAGCTCAGGTCGTTTTGAAATTTCAATTGCAGCACTTCCTGTTGCCGCGGCGGAAGAGTCCCGAGAATTTTCAGGAGAAACCCGCTTGCTTCCTTCGCTTCGAGTCTTTCCGACGGGGCCGGTTGCTCGCTCTCGCGCGCCTCGAGGAGTTCCTGGTCGAGATACGTCATCCGTTTTTCTTTCCGGCAAATATTGAGCGCGCCGTTGCGGCAAACCGTGAAGAGCCATTTCGCCGGCGCGTCGTCGAATTGCTGTCGCTTTTCCTTTTGCAGTTTCACAAATGTTTCCTGGACCACGTCGCGCGCCCGGTCGGGGTCGCCCAAAATCCGGGTCGCGTATTGCAAAAGCGGCCGTTCAAATCGTTGCAGGAGTGCGTCCATCTGCTGGCCATTCATTTTTCCCGCCTCGGCTTCAACGCTTTGCATGTTCCTTTCAAGGAGTCTAACGCCCGAGCGAGCCGAAATATTAACGGTTATTTTCTGCCGGGCGTGCCGGCCAGACACTAGTTGAGCGGAAGAACTAATCAGTCTCATTCCTCCTGTAGCCGGCGCCCTGCCTGCCACGCCGGAGCCGCGAGAAGGCGGGTGGGCGACGTGAGAGAGGCGGCGCACGGAGGCCCACGCTTCGCGCAGCGAAGCGGCTACAGAAGAGCGGGCGAAGAGTACAAAAAAAACGCCGGGAACACATGTAGTGTTCCCGGCGTTTAAGATTATACGGCGTTGTTTAGAACGCGAAGTTGATACCGGAGCGGGCCATTCCGAAATTGTTATCGGAGCCCGAGACAACGTTCCAGCTGATGTCGTTGGTCCAGCCGACGTGCGGGGTGAAGCGAACTTCAAACCCACCGCCTACCTGGCCGACCGCACGGGTGCGGCTGTCATCAAACTCTCTCCGAACGATCCCCAGCGGTTGGGTGGGATCGAGGACGAAGTCGTGACTGCGGCCGCCACCGAAGACGCCACCGCCGCCGAGCCACACATAGGGGGCGAAGCGCGAGCAGCTAATCGGGAAGCGCAGCGTGAACGTGCCGAGGACGCCGCCAATGGCGTGCGCCTCTTCGCCGCCCCAGACCCGGGTGAAGCCGTTGTCGAGAATTTCATGCGAATCCGCGCGAGCGGCCCAGCCCTGGACACCGAAACCGAAGTAACGGTGCACAAAGTATTTGGCGTCGAGCGCACCCCCCCAGGCATGATCGACTCCGAAGTAGCGATCATTGCGCCAGTCGTTGCCGGTAGCGACGTAGGTGCCGCTCAGGGTGAGGTTAAATTCGTTGTCCGCATACCATTGCGGGCAGGGAGGCGGGGTGACGCTCTTCGATTCCTTCGAATAGGTCTCCGTCCCAGCAACAGCGGCCGAGGCCAGCGCGACTGCCGCGCATAAGCTAAATGTTAGTTTTTTCATTCGTTTTCTCCTGTTTTGGTTAAGTGCTTCCGTGCATACTTCCCGTGCAGTTAACACGCATCGTCAAAGAACGCATTCGGCGGTGCTTTTGGATGTCCGCGATCTTGCCACAGGCAAACTATTTTGCAAGGGCTCAATCGTGATTTTTTCCCGCCTGTCAAGGTTTTAGTTCGGCCCCGGTACTGGCATCGGTAACCACGAATTTTTCGTGGTGATAACTCGGGTCGCCCCGGAACAAAAGGCGCCCCCCATACCGTCGCTCGAGCTCGATCAAAAACTCTTCATCCTCCTCCTTTAGCCTCTTTAACACGTCAGGATTCAAAATGATGCGCAGTTCGTGCACGGTTTCCTGATATTTTCGCATGACGGTGTTGAGCGTGCGGTGCAGCTCCACGCTGGTTGTCATCGAGGTCTTCACCACCCCGCGCCCCTGGCAGTACGGGCAATTTTCATAAATCGAATCGCTCAGGCTTTCCTGCGCGCGCTGGCGGGTCATTTCCAGCAGGCCGAGGGCGGACAGGGGAAGGACATGGGTCTTGGCCTTGTCCCGCTTCAAACGCTCTTTCATCAGGCTGTACACGGCCTGCTGGTCCCGGCGGCTTTTCATATCGATGAAATCGCCGATGATCAGTCCTCCGATATTTCGCAGGCGCAATTGCCGCGCGATTTCGTCCGCCGCTTCCAGGTTCGTTTGCAGAATTGTCTTTTCCACATCGCGCCCGCCCTTGTTTCGGCCGGTATTGACGTCGATCGCCACCAGCGCCTCCGTTTCGTCGATTACGATGTAACCGCCGCACTTCAGCCAAACCTGGCGATGGAAGGCGTCATCGATCTGCTTCTGGACCCCAAACGTCTCGAAGATCGGCGTCGCGCCATCATAAAACCGGATGCGGTTTCGCGCTCGCCGTGAGATCTGTCCGACCATCGCGTTCATCCGGTCGATCGCGGCCCGGTCGTCGCAGACGACTTCGTCGATCTCGTCCGTCAGGAAATCGCGCACCGTTCGCTCGACGAGGTCCGGCTCTTCAAAAACTCGGCAGGGGGCCGGCTCGTCCCGGATCAATTGCTCAACGCGCGCCCATTGCTCGACGAGAACGCTCAGGTCGCGCACGAAATAACGGGCGCGCTGTCCCTCCCCGACCGTCCGAATGATCACGCCTACGCCCTCGGGAATTTCGAGACCGCGCAGGATCTTGCGAAGACGGTCCCTCTCCTTGGGATCCTCGATCTTGCGCGAGATGCCGCTGCGATCGCTGTAGGGCATGAACACCAGGTAGCGCCCGGCGAAGCTCAGGTTCGTCGTCACCCGGGGGCCTTTCGTGCCGATGGGCCCCTTGGTGACCTGCACAATCACATCCGAGCCCACCGGGTAAATGCTGGGAATGTCCTTGGCCGTGATCCGCTTTTTTGGCCGCCGATCCTTGGGCCGATCGATTTCCTCAATTCCGCTATCGAGAGCGGCGGGAATGGCGTCCCAGAAATGAAGGAAGGCGTTTTTCTCGAAGCCGATGTCCACGAACATCGCCTTCAGCCCCATCTCTATGTTCTTAACTTTTCCCTTGTAGACGCTGCCGACGATGTTCCGGGAGGTGTTCCGTTCGACGTTATATTCTTCCAGCCGTCCGTTCTCGAGCAACGCCACGCGGCGCTCGAGTTTCTCGACGCTGATTACCAGTTTGTTGCCGGTCTTGGGCGAACCGAGACCTAAAATGCGTTTTACCTTGTCTATCATAAGTGGGGAGAGTGGGTGTGATCATGAGCGAAGCGTGGCGTATTTGGCTTGACGCTAGATTTCGATCAAGAGTTTTTGTCATCTGCGCACCGGCCGTTTTGGCGGTGGCGTGGGGGCTGGCGTCGGCTTCGGGCGGGCGCCAAAAAGTCTTTCAAAAAAGCTGAGCTTGCGAGGTGGCGGCGTGGCCACAACCACGGGACGCATGACCTTTTTCTGGACCTTGCCGGCGGCGTCGGGATCTGGTTCCACGTCGGGATCGGCGGTAGTGTTTGCCATTTCTGTGTTGGTCGTTCCATCGAGATTTTCTTCATCGCTGGCCGCGAGCTTCGGACTGGAATCCTTGAAGTCGACGGCGGGAATCGACTGGAACGGATTCGATTTATGCGCCGGCGCAAGCCAGGCCAGTTTCGGATCGAATGTCCCCTGCTCCATGGCCATGGCGCGCTCGAGAATGCGGGTCGCGATCGGCGCGGCGACCGGGCCGCCGTGCCCGCCGTGCTCGCCGCCTTGCACCATGACGGCGATCGTGTATTTCGGATTATTATACGGCGCGAAGCAGACGAACCACGCAGTCGTATCATTCTTTCCGTCAGTCATCGCCTGGGCGGTGCCAGTTTTGCCGGCGACCTGCACGCCTGGCAAGCGCGCCTTGCCTCCGGTGCCGCCATCTTCGTTCACAACTTTCCAGAGACCGCGGCGCACTAATTCGATTTGTTGCGGCGGGAAATCGAACCGCAGATCGTGACGCACTTTCGGCTGGGGGGAAACCACCGGTTCCCCTTTTTCGTTCAGGATCGGTTTGCCATCGATCATGCTCGTGACGCTTTGGACGAGCTTGGGATAATAGGAGACGCCGCCATTCGCGACGGTCGAATACACCATCGCGAGCTGGAGAGGCGTAACGAGGTCGTAGCCCTGGCCGATCGAGACGTTCGCGGTGTAGGCCTGCGACCAGCGTTCGCGCGGATAATGAATCCGCATCCACTCCGGTCCCGGCAGGATGCCAGGCGACTCGCTCGTGATCTCGATTCCGGAGGTTTTCCCCAGGCCTAACGAGTCGCCGGTTTCATCAATCGCATCGATCCCGGCCGCGTTCCCGAATTGGTAAAAGAATGAATTGCACGAAACTTTGATCGCGTCCGAGATGCCGATAATTCCGTGGCTCCCGCCTTTTTCACCGATCCAACAATGGAAAAAATGGTCTCCGTAGCTAACGCCACCGCCGCAGTTAAAGGTTTTGTTCGCCAGACCTTTTCGGAGCCCGGCCAGCGACGTGACCAGCTTGAACGTCGAGCCGGGCGGGAACCCGCTTACGGCGCGATTCACCATCGGGTTCGCCTCATCCTTTCGCAGCGCTTCCCAATCCTTCGCCTTGATGCTCGGGATAAACGCATTCGGATCGAACGACGGCACCGACGCCATCGCCAGAATATTTCCGTTGTTCGGATCGATCACCACCGCGGCCCCGCGCCCGACCGCGCGCAACGCCTCTTCCGCGATCATCTGAATGCGCGCATCGATCGTGAGATTGACGTTCGCGCCGGCGGTGGGCGGCACTTCCCGCAGGACCCCGTCGATCTGGCCTTTCGCGTTTCGCCGCATGTAACGGACGCCGGGTTTCCCCTTTAAATATTCATCCATCGCCTTCTCGACGTTGGATTTTCCTTCCACGTCCGACTGGTAAAACGTGAACTTCTTCGCCTCCTCCTTGTTCGTATCGTCGGGCGGGCCGACGTAGCCGAGCAAATGCGAGGCGAGCGCGCCATACACATAAGAACGCACCGGCTTGATGGTGATATCGACGCCGGGCAAACCGACATCATGTTCGGAGAATTTCGCCATCGTTTCGAAATCGATGTCCTTGAGGTAGGAATACGGGACCTCGGTGTTCGTGCGGAAATGGCGCTGGAGCTGGACCGAATTGTAGTCGCGCGCCAGGTCGAGATCGTCGAGTCGCGGCACAATGCCGGTGTTTACGATTTTGACGATGTCGGGCTCCTTCAGGTCTTTCGGCATCCCGTTGATCGTGCTGCGATATTCCGTCAACGGCGGCGGCCCGACGCGTTCGCGATAGCCCTTCACCATTTCCGGCAGATAAAAATCGACTTCGTAGCTGGCGCGGTTTTGCACCAGGGTGGTTCCGTTTCGATCCCTGATTTCGCCGCGGACCGAGGGGATACGCACCGTCGCTTCCGAGCTTCCGCGAATTTTTTCGGTCCATTCGCGGCCATGCGCGACCTGAACAAACCAAAGCCTCCCGAGAAGCGCGCCGAGTCCGAGCAGGAAGAGGAGTGCGAGAAATTGCAACCGCCAGCGGGCGTTAAAACGTCTTTGGTTCATTCGTAGGCCTGGTAAGCATCCGCGTCCGGACGATAGGGATTTCTCGTTAGGCCGGCGAGCCAATGCAGGATCAAGAAGGCGAGAGGTGCCATGATCATCGCGATCACGCCGGGACCCGCGATTTGCCACCATGCTTCCCGGGTGAAGAAAAGCGAGCCGCGCCGAAACGAGATCATGAGGTATTGGGAAAGCAGGATCGCGGAGGTGCAAACACCGCTCATTATGCAATGCACTTCCCAGCGTCCCCGGATAAACAAAGGCCTCAGCCCATGCATAATCGCCGCCAGCACGGCGTAGAGGAGTATTGACCATCCGACTGAAATTTCAACCCGGCCCCCGAGAACCTGGGCGGTGACCGCATCGAGCATGAACCCCGCGAAAAACGCGAGGGCCATGACCGCCGGAAACGGCAGCGCCATCGCGCCGTAAAAAACAATGATCGGCACGATGTAAATGCGCGCGTTGTACATCCAATCGAGCGGCGGAATAAAAAATTCCACGATCTGCGCGAGGAAGGTCAGGACAAGCAGGATGGCAAAGAAGATCATTGGCGCGGCCGAAATGACGAAGGTCGAATGTCGAATGTCGAAACAAGCCCCAATGACGAATGACCAAAGGCCAATCGATACGGTTTCATTCGAATTTCGAGCTTTGTCATTCTTGCGACATTCGTCATTCGGATTTCGTCATTTTCTTCCCGTCACCACGAACACGTCCTCGAGATGCGACAAGTCGACGGCCGGCGTCACCCGCGCCTGGCCATCCAGCTCCCGCACGCGGAAACTCTGGATCGTGCCGACGAGCAATCCGGAGGGAAAAACTCCGCCCACTCCTGAGGTATAAACCTTCGCGCCCGGATTCAGGTTCGCCTGTTTCGAGAGAAAATTCAGGTCGAGCATCGGCGTAACGGAGCCGGTCACGCGCTCGCCCGAAACGATCCCCTGCTCCCGCGTTCCTTCCACGGAGCACGCGACCTTGCAGTTCTCGTCCGAAATCAAAAGGACCACGGTGATGTTATCGCCCACGGTGGCGGTCTTGCCCACGAGGCCTTCGTCGGTCACCACCGGCTGGTCGGGTTCGATGTGATCGTTTTTCCCGCGATTGATTGTGATCGTGCGCCACCAGGTCGAGGAATCGCGCGCGAGAATTTCCGCCGGCACCAGCCGGAAGAGCGCCCGCTCCCGGTAGGCCAGCGCCTGCCGCAGCCGATTGACTTCATGCTCGACATCGCGCAACGCCTGGTTCGTCGCCTTGAGCGAGCGGTTCTCGACTTTCAACGAGGCATTGTCCCGCTCCAGTTCCTCCAGGGTTTGCAACCCGCTGCTGACCGACGTGAACTGCTTTTTCAACCCGGACCCGCTCGAAAGAAAGGGGGAAATCACCTTGTAAAAGCCAGCCTGGAGCGTGCGCGTCCCCTCCGCGCCGAGAGTCAGAAAATAGGCCAGGACCGCACCGAGAACCGCGAGCGCAATGATACTCGAACGGTTCATGACGACTGCGAAATGGGGAATGGGGAATGCGGAATGGAAAGAAAAGCTGCGCGATCGGAATGCATTCCGCATTCCGCATTCCCGATTTCGAATTTGTTCCTACCGCCAGTTTCGATCGCTCGAGGCCACCTGACGCAAAAATTTAAGTTCATTGAGGCATTTGCCGGTTCCTTCCGCGACGGCGCTCAGTGGATCTTCGGCAACATGGACAGGCAAACCGGTTTCTTCGCTCAAAAGTTTGTCGAAGCCGCGGAGAAGGGCGCCGCCACCGGCCAGAACGAGCCCGCGGTCGACCAGGTCGGCAGACAACTCGGGCGGACAGCGTTCGAGTGTAATCCGAACCGAATCGACGATCGTTGAGATCGGTTCGAGCAATGCCTCCCGCACTTCCTGCGACGTGATCATTAACGTCTTCGGCAACCCGGCCACGAGATCGCGACCCTTCACTTCCACGCTCGTTTCCTTTTCGCTCGGATAAGCGGAACCGATTTTGATTTTGATTTCTTCCGCGGTGCGCTCGCCGATCATCAGGTTGTAGGCCCGCTTCATGTATTGCACGATCGCTTCGTCGAGCTCGTCGCCCGCGACCCGGACGCTGCGGCTGAAGACGATCCCGGAAAGCGAAATCAATGCGACTTCGGTCGTGCCGCCGCCGATATCGATGATCATGTTGCCCGCCGGATCCTGGACCGGCAGACCCACTCCGATCGCGGCCGCCATCGGTTCTTCGATCAAATAAACTTCTCGCGCCCCGGCGTGGGTGGCGGATTCGCGGACGGCGCGCTTCTCGACTTCCGTGATGCCGGATGGGACCGCGATCACTACCCGGGGTTTGGCGCGGACGCGGCGTCCATGCACTTTCGTGATGAAATGCCGGAGCATCGCTTCCGTTACTTCGAAGTCTGCGATGACGCCGTCTTTCAACGGGCGGACCGCGACAATATTCGACGGGGTGCGGCCGAGCATGCGCTTCGCCTCATCGCCCACCGCGAGCACCTTGTTCGTGCCGGCCTGGACCGCGACCACCGATGGTTCACGCAGGACGATGCCCTGGTCTTTTACATAGACGAGCGTGTTGGCCGTCCCGAGATCGATGCCGATGTCGCTGGATAACCAGCCGAAGAGTCCATTAAACATGAAATTTTAGATTAGTCGTTCAACCACGTTCCAGTCGAGCGTGCTGGCCTGCGAGCGCGATAACGGCCGGCTGAAACGCCGTAACATGAAACGCGGCCCCATATCGTCAAGGGAGAATCACAGGGCGAGATGGAGTAATTGAGTCCTGGAGTAATGGAAAAACGGCGATTCGACATTCCCCCATTACTCCACTAATCCATTAATTCATGCCGGCAGTCCTCGTCGCTCCATCCATTCTCGCGGCTGATTTCTCCCATCTCGAAACCGAAATCCATCGTGCGGAAGAAGCCGGAGCGGACTGGCTCCACCTCGATATTATGGATGGGCATTTCGTCGATAACATTTCGTTCGGGCCCGCGGTCGTCGCCACGGTGCGCAAACACACGCGGCTGCTGCTCGACGTTCATCTCATGATCGAGCACCCGGATCATTATCTGCCGCGTTTTCTCGAGGCCGGCGCGAATTCAATCACCGTCCATGTCGAAGCGGAAGCGAAACACGACGTGGCGCAAACGCTCGCGGCAATTCGCGCCGCGGGTTGCGGTGTCGGATTAACCCTGAATCCCGCGACGCCGTTCGAAGCCGTGGCACCCTATCTCGGCACGATCGATCTGCTCCTCATCATGACGGTGCATCCGGGTTTCGGCGGCCAGGTTTTCCGGCCCGAGATGATGGACAAGGTTCGGCGCGCCAGGCAATGGCGCGAGGCGAACGGCGGCAAACTGCATATCGAAGTCGACGGCGGCATCAAACCCGAGACCGCGGGCACCTCGATCGAGAACGGCGCGAACATTCTCGTCGCCGGCACCTCGATCTTCCGCGCGCCAGATTACGCCGCGGCGATCCGTGAACTGCGCGGGGAATAGTTATCTCGCCACGAAAATTGCATGTCATCCCGAGGCTGGCGCAGCGCGCCGAGGGACCTCACAGTTGGAAATTGCGCGGTCGCGAGACACGACGCGTTATCTGACGTGAGGGCCTTTTGTCACGCGAAAGCGATTGACCGCTTGTGAGGTCCCTCGGCGCGCTGCGCCAGCCTCGGGATGACATGCGTCAGAAATTCAGACGCCGCGATCGAAGAGCTCTTGTCCTAAATCCTTCCACAATGGATTCTTCGTCCGAACCAAATCGTTCTTTTTTCCCGGCGCCAACCTTTGATTTCCTTCTCGCGTGAAATTGCGTCGCGGGCGGTGTTGAAGCACTCGTAGTAAACAAGCCGGTCACAACGATATCGTTTGACGAAGCTCCCGGGCTTTGCGTTCGCGTGAAACCAGAGGCGACGTTCAATGCTTTTCGTGACTCCGGTATACAAAACGGTTCGACTGCGGTTGGAGACCATGTAGACGTAGAACGTTTTCACTGCGACTGGGAGGTCCCTCGGCGTGCTTCGCCAGCCTCGGGATGACAACGCTTTTTCTTATCTCATCCTCAAAGGCCAAAACACATAAAGCAACCACTCCAAATCATACTCTTCCACCACGGCCGGCCCTTGTGCCGTCGTTCACGCCGCGCACCGCGCAGGGCAGGCGCCCAGCGGAACGCTGCGAACGATCAATGGTAAAAGGATTACCTGACACTCTTCACGTCCTTCCTGGCTCCAAAAAAATCGGGCCCAGCAGCGCGTAACGCGGCTGGGCCCGAATCAGTTTCTCGTTGTCGTTAATTAATGACGATCGTCAGACCGAACATCCACGTGCCGGCGATGCTCGCCCTTGCGATAATGGCCATGGATCCAATGATGACCGTGTTCCGACCAATGGCCGGGCACCCAAATCATCTCGTAATCGCCTTCCCAATAGCGAGGGCCATGGTTGTAGAATGGCCGGTCGCCGATTTCGATACGGAGTTCCTCCGCCTGAACGGCGGTCCCTAAAGTAAGGCTCGCAGCGGCAATCGCTGCGAACAGCATTGTTCTTGTTATACTCATTTCTTCTGATTCGGATGCGGAAGGTAAAAAGTCGGGTCGAAGGAAAAATTAGAGACCGAGTGCCGGATCTCGAAAACCGAAGAAAGACCGTAAATTTCTACGGGAGCCGGTAGGCTTCGACGAGGGCGACGCCGGTAGTGTCGGCCTTGCCGCGGACAACGGCGGTATAATTCCCGGGCGGAGTAAAGGCGACGATGACCGCTTCCCGGTCGTCCCCGGGCGCGAGCTGCGTGGCGATGACTGATTGCGACTGGCCGTCTTTCCAGTTGTCGTTAAAGGCTATGACGGCGCCATTTTGGTCGTGCAGCTCGATGGTGGGATCGAGCAGCGGATTGGCAACGCCGGCGGCGCTAAGAGTAGGCCCCAGCGCCCGCAGGACGACGATGGGGTTATCTCCGCTGCCAATGATAAAGCCGCCGATCATGGCGTTGTCGCCGGCGCCGACGAAGCCGCGTGTGCTGACGTTCCCCAGCGTGGAACTGCTGCCCGACGCGAGATCGTAAACTTCAACGAGCCCGTTGCCAATGCCCGCATTCTTCCCAGCGAGCGAAGCGGAATAATTTCCCGGCGCAAGGCTGGCGATGATCGCCGATTCAAAGTCGTTCTTCGGCGCGATGCCCGTGCTCATGATTTCAGCGGCATCGGGGGAATTTTTCCAATCGTCGTTTGTCATCACGACGTTCCCGGCGCCGTCGAACAACGTCAGCGTGGGGTTGGCGAGTGGGGTCGGGACGCCGTTTGCGGCAAGCGATGGTCCGATGCCACGAATCAGGACCTTCTTCGAGACAGTGCCAGTAACGATGAAGCCCGCGATAGCGACGCGCTCACCGGTATCAACAAAGACGCGGGTGGCGAGATTGACCGCTTTGCCAGGCGGAGTGAAAGGCAGCGTCACCGCATTATTGGCACCCTTGGCTGTCTGGTAATGTCCCGCGGTGGTCGGATGTTTATTGTCCCAGAACAGATACTGGTCTGGATTCACGCTCGAATTGCCCTGGGATGAGCGACTGATATCAACGAAGCCATACTTAGAGGGATACGTCATGACGCGAATTGTGTTCGTCCAGACATCCACGGGGTACAGCGTCGGAGTAATCCCCTGCGAGGCGAGGTCGCTCAGGCTCGCCGTGAGGTCGGCGCTCAGCTCGTCGCGATATTGCGCGGCGGCGGCGCTGAGCGATTTCTGTTTCGCCGAATCGCCCGCGTATTCCGGAATGAGGCCAAGCGGCGGGACGTTCGGCACCATGATGTATTTCGCGCCGATCTCGGCGAGCCGGCTCATCAACGCCGTCGCGCGTTTGGCGGTCGCGGTAACGTTCGCCGAGCTGTCGTCATTGAAAAGATCGTTGCCACCGCCCCACACTATATAGAGCGCGTTAGGGTCAACCAGGTGGGAAGCGAGGTAATCGTCCATCTGCTTGCCCATGTCGTCGATGGTAACAGTGACGTCGCCGAAGGGAGTTGAGACGACGGTCTCATCGTGGGTCCCGTTGTTTGTCGTCGCACCACCAAAGGCGTAATCCATCCCGCCCCCAAGGCTGTAAGTTGCTGGTGGAATTTTCAAAAACAGGTTGGCCAGCTGTTCATGCCAGACCCCCACATACGTGCTCGACGCCGGATCGGTGACGTTGCTATTGGTCCAGCGGCCATTGCTGTAGTTAAAAGTGCGGCTCGGGTAATCGACGGTTCCTCCGCTCTTGGAATGAGTCCGGTCCCGAACGTTACCGGTATCGGAGAGGCTATCGCCGAAGACGACGATTTGGCTAAAGGCTGGCGCAATTTGGGCGCAGGCGGAGGCGCTGGCGAACGAGACGCAGATGAACGACAAAAGCAAATTGGCAAGGCGGCGTGTTGTAATCATTTTCCTTCATTTGAATCGATAGGGGCGCCGTTGATTCGAAGCTCACACGCTCCTTGCGTGGAAATTATTTGGCATTCCTTGCTGAAATTCCTTCTCCGGGCGTGACAAAGGCGGGCCCCGGCCGCTAGAATCGCGGCTCAACGCCATGAAAACGTTGCAACTGGCTCTGGCGCCTGGCGCTGTTGCGGGGATCATTTCGATCTTCACCAGCTGGCTTTGGATGGGCGTGGTGTTTCATCGCTTTCAAATGCGAACGCCGAATACCTGGAGGCCGGAAAATAACCGCAGCTATGCGCTGTCGTCGGCGATCCATTTTCTGACCTGCATTGGGATCGCGACGGTGTTCCTCCTCGTTGCGCGCATGGGCGGCGTGTTTGCCGGCGGGCTACCGGGGGCGTTGCGATTCGCCGCCGTAGCCTGGATGGCACTCGCGGCGCCGGTCCTGATTGATGCGGCCGTTTTTATCAACCTGAATCCATGGGTGGTGATGGGACAGGTGGTGGATTCGTTGACGACATCGATCCTCGCCTGCGGAATCGCAGCGTGGTGGCGAGGGACATGAAGAAAAGGACAAATGAGAAACCGAAACATTCGTGCGGTGCGCGGTCTTCTCGGCGCGGTACTGTGGGCATGAAGTAAGAGCGCCATCGATGCGGCCGAGCCGGCGCTGACGGCCGGCAACCCGGTAAGCATCGGAACGCCGACGCTATTCGGCGGCACGGGCGGAACGAATACCAGCGTGACATCCGGCACAGCCAATTTCGCTTTGACTGCATTCGAGGCTGCCATCGTCGGCGCCAATAACGGAGCGAATCCGCCGCCAAAGACAAACGGGTTCCGTGTGATCAACTGGGATGGCGTCGCCCTCGATGGGACTGATTTCGGCGGAGTCGCGACCGTGATCAACAACGGCAAGGTGGTGGGAATTTCACTCAATCGCTTCCAGGAACGCGGCGTGTTTTTCGAAGAGATCTATGCCGTCAGCGGCGCCGCAAGCCCGACCGACCAATCCACCTTCTCGACGGTTAATCCCAATGTCGCGAACCTGTTTCCGGCCTTCAGCCCGGTCGAGACTTTCGCGATGTTCAACGATAACACCATTGGACTTAGCTTCGTGCTCGCGGCCGCGCACACCACCACGCCGGCGCCCGCGGCGACGCGGGGATTCGGTGCGATCTTTCGCAACGTCCGGCTGGCCAACATGACGAGCATTGAATATTTCAATGGCGTCCGCAGTCTCGGAAAATTTTTTGTGGCAAATGGAACGCAAGGGCAACTACACCGCCATTGTTCGGGGAAAAAATGACGGTGCCGGGGTCGCTCTCGTCGAAGTCTATAATCTCCTTCAGTGATGGAGCCGGCGCGCCCTCGCGCCGGTTGATCGACGCTCGTAAACGGCTCGGGGGCAAGCCGTCTCCAAAGCTCGCAAGGCAAACTGTGGATTGCTATACGACCGCGCCACGTGATTGGATACAGCATGAATAGACGCCGTTTTGTGCAGTCGACTGTGGCGGGTGGATTAACCCTCGCCGTCGCGCCTCGCGCGCTTTTGGGACAGGCTCCTACCGTTATGAATTCGAAATCAGTCAAGCCGGCCGTGATCGCTTCGGCGAACGGGAACAAATTCAAAAATGGCGGGGAGATGACCTGCGTTCAGAAGGCGTTCACGATGATGACCCAGGGCGGCGCGGACGTGCTCGACGCGTTGATTGCGGGCGTCAACATCGTCGAGCTGGATCCGCTCGACGACAGCGTCGGCTACGGCGGATTGCCGAACGCGGACGGTGTGGTCCAACTCGATTCCTGTTGCATGCACGGCCCGAAACGACGGGCAGGCGGGGTGGCGTGTATCGAGGGGGTGCGGACGCCGTCGCTCGTGGCGAAGGCTGTGATGGAACAGACGGACCATCATTTGATCGTCGGCAAAGGCGCGCAGGAATTTGCGCGCGGGCTTGGTTTCAAGATCGAGGACGATCTGAATACGGAGCACTCACGGAAGGTCTGGCTCGAATGGAAACGGCGGATGGATCCATCCCATTACCTCGATCCCGAGAAGCGCGCCGAAGCCCGCCGGAAAGTGATGCGCGAGATGGTCGCGGAAGGGATGCTCGATCCGCGGCACATCTACGGGACGATCAATTGCGATGGGATCAATGCGAAGGGCGAGATCTGCGGCGTGACCACGACCAGCGGGCTGGCGTGGAAGATTCCGGGACGGGTCGGTGATTCACCAATCCTCGGCGCGGGACTCTATGTGGATGGGGAAATTGGCGCGGCCGGTTCCACGGGACGGGGTGAGGCGAATCTCTACAACCTTTGTTCGTTCCTGATCGTGGAGAACATGCGACGTGGAATGCACCCGAAGGACGCGGGGCTCGATGCGTGCAAGCGAATCAAGGCAAACACCGTCGAGAAGCGGCTGCTCAACAGCAAAGGCAAACCGAATTTCGGAATCAATTTCTACGCATTGAACGCGAAGGGCGAATACGCGGGAGTGTCGATGTATCCCGGCGCGAGTTACGCCGTCTGCACGGAGAAAGGGCCGGAGACTTTGCCGTGCGAGCCGTTGCTTGAGGGTAAGGCAGACGAATAGCGCTGGAGCCGCCCCGTCCGCCGATGGACGGACTGGCCGTGGCGAGCTCTGTCGGGGCGTGGCGGGAGTCGAATGGCACGGCGACGGAGCGCCGTGACTACGGCGGATTCACCCGCTTGCAGCCGGCTCCGTTCATCAACATTGCTCTCAGTCCCTGGGCCAGATAGAACCATTTCCCACAACAACCCTACGTATGAAAAACAAATCCCACCTCCTCACGGCCTGCATCGCGGCCCTCGCCTGCTGTGCGCCTTTGGCAGCAAGTGCCGCGAAAAAAGCTCCATCGCCTTCACCCAGCCCGACCGCATCGGCGACGCCCAAGACCACGGCCACTCCAAAAGCCAAACCAACGAGCTCGCCGGCGGCCAACAGCACGACGGACGTCACGAAGGCCCGCGCCATTCCCTTCCACGGAATGATTTCCGCGGTCGACCAGAAGGCGAAGACTTTCACCATCGCGGGGAAAGAGAAATCGCGCGTGTTCAAGATCACGGACAAGAGTGTGATCACCAAAGCCGGCGCCGCCGCGACGATGAAAGATGCGGTGGTGAACGAGGAAGTTCGAGGATCTTACTGGAAGGTGACGGACGGAACATTGGAAGCAAAGAGCGTGAAGCTCGGACCGAAAACGGATGCCGAAAAGGCAGCCGACGAGAAGCGCAAGATGAAGAAGGCGGCCAAGACCGAGCCTTCATCGGCACCCAGCGCTTCGCCTTCGGCATCACCGAAGCCGTAGAGAAGTAGGACGAGCGAAAGTTGGTCTTCGAGGTGGATCGAGCCGCTCCGTCGCTCGATGCTTTTTTGCGCAGCGGAGCCGCGACTATTTTGGCATCGCGCGCGGAGCGCCCGATCCACCCCGTAGTGACTGCGCCATTCAAACGAACGACCTGTAGCCGCTTCGCTGTGCGCAGCGAAAACAGGGCGTGATTATCCGGCCGTCGCCCACCCGCCTTCGCGTAGCTTCGGCGTGGCAGGCAGGGCGACGGCTACAGGGCTTTCAAGGCCACGCGCAGGTCGGCGACGAAAAGTTTGTATTCGCGCTCGCGCGCTTCTTCGTCGGGTTGACGGAGAAGTGAAGAAGGATGAACGGTCGCCATCACTTTCGGCGCGAGTTCCGCTTCAAGGACTCTTCCTCGATCACGCGTCACCCGAAACGCCGGGCCGAAGACGGCCTGGGCCGCGGTCGCGCCAAGGCAGACGAGGAGCCCCGGCCTGACGACTCGCAGCTCCGCCTCAAGCCACGGGCGACAGGCCGCGATCTCGCGCGAGTTCGGCTTTTTATGAATTCGGCGTTTGCCACGCGGCTCCCATTTGAAGTGCTTCACGGTATTCGTCACATAGACTTTGCGGCGATCGATTCCCGCGTCTTCGAGAGCGCGGTCGAGGATCTTGCCAGCGGGGCCGACGAAGGGTTTCCCCGTGAGATCTTCCTGGTCGCCCGGCTGTTCGCCCAGCAGCATGAGCGTCGCGCCTTCCGGTCCTCCGCCGAAGACGGTTTGAGTGGCGTGGCGGAAAAGATGGCAGGCGGTGCAGGCCTTCGCCGCTTTCTTCAGGGTCGCCAGACTCGACGTCTCCGGTGCCGGCGCGGGCTGCCAGTCGCGTTCAATAATTTTCGATCCCACAACAATTGTTCGCCCCTTCCACTTCTCGCGCGCGTAATTTTTCCAAGGCAGGGACGCCTTTCCGAGGCGTCCGACTTTATTAGCGCTTCGGTTCCCTCCACAGAATTAGTCGGACGCGTCGGAAAAGCGTCCCTGCCTGTGAAGTTTGCTGGGCTGTCTGACGATTTCTTGTTATAAAAACACCGATGCATCGCCTCGATTATTGGCTCGTGGCCGGCGGCGGCGCGTTGGGGAGCGTCGCGCGTTACTGGCTCTCCGGCGTGATCGGCCGACGTTTCGGCGAGACTTTTCCCTACGGAACCCTGCTTGTGAATGTCAGTGGCTGTCTCGTGATCGGATTTTTCGCCGCGTATACTGGACCCGAAGGGCGTTTGCTCATCCGGCCGGAGTGGCGGCTCGCGTTCATGGCGGGCGTGTGCGGCGGGTACACGACGTTTTCTTCCTTCAGCCTCCAAACCTTGAACCTGACGATGGAAGGCGATTGGTTGCGCGCGGCCGCGAACGTAATCCTCTCTGTGCTCCTTTGCCTTGGTGCTGTCTGGATTGGCCATCTTTGCGCAGCCGCCATCAGCCGGTGAGAAGCACATGCCCACTCTGCATACGCCGCGTCTGCTCCTGCGCTCCTTTGCCACGGAAGACCTTGAGCAAATGGCAGAGCTGATGGCGGACAAGGATTTTATGCGTTTTTCCTTTGGAGTTTTTTCTCGTGAGCGCACCGCAGAATTTCTCGAAAAAATGCGCGCTCGCGATCGGGCGAACCTCCCGTCACAATTCGGCGTGATCTCTCGTGAAGATAATCGCCTCATCGGCTACTGCGGATTCTTCTCCCAGACCGTGGACGACATCGAAGAGCTGGAGATCGGTTACCGGATCGATCCCGCCTATTGGGGCCGGGGCCTCGCCACGGAGGCCGCGCGCGCGGTTCGCGATCACGGCTTCCACGAACTCCAACTATCGCGCCTCATTTCGCTCATCCACCTCGAGAATCTCGCCTCGCGCCGCGTCGCCGAGAAAAATGGAATGACGCCGGAGAAGGAAACAGTCTTTCGCGGCTTTCCCACGATCGTGTTTGGCGCGCACCCCGCGGAACGAAACGGCCGCTAATGGAAATTCCTCACGAAGCCACCCTGCTGCGGATCTTCATCGGAGAGAGCGACCGCTACGAGCACCGCCCGCTTTACGAAGCGATCATATTAAAAGCGCGCGAAATGCACCTCGCCGGCGCCACCGCCTTGCGGGGCCCGATCGGTTTCGGCAAATCGAGCCGGATGCACACGTCGAAAATTCTCCGGCTCTCGATGGACCTGCCGATGATCATCGAGATCGTGGACAGCGAGGAGAAGATCCAGGGCTTCCTCCCCGTCCTCGACGGCATGATCACCGGCGGGTTGGTGACGATGGAAAAAATCCGCGCCCTGCACTATCGCGGCGCGATCAGCGGTGGCGTTCCATGAATTCTTTCGCGAGAGCGCGATAGGCGCGCGCGCCGGTTCCGTTCGGATCGTGTTCGAGGATCGATTTGCCGAAACTGGGCGCTTCGCTCAGGCGGACGGTCCGCGGAATGACGGTTTCGTAAACGCGCTCGCCGAAATGGGCGCGGACATCAGCGACCACCTGCGCGCTGAGGTTGGTCCGGCTGTCGAACATCGTCATGACGATGCCGCCAATCTCAAGCCGGTCGTTCGCGCCGGACTCGCGGACCTGCTCGATGATGCGGACGATTTTCACCAGGCCTTCGAGCGCGAAATATTCGCATTGAATCGGCGTGAGGAGTTCGTCAGCGGCGGCGAGCGCATTCGTCATGAGAATGCCGAGCGAGGGCGGGCAATCCAGCAGGACAAAATCGAAGGTGTTGTCGGAACGGAGCGGAACGAGGGTTTCGGCCAGGCGGGTGAGGTGATTGTCGAGCCGCGCGATTTCCACTTCGGCCCCGGCGAGATCGAGGTCGGCGGGCACGAGGAAAACGCGCTCGACGCGGGTGGGCAGAATTTTGTCGACGATCGCAGCGGAGCCGAGGAGAGGATCGTACAAGCTCTCGCCCTCCAGTTCCTGCAAGCCGAACGAGCTGGTCGCGTTCCCCTGCGGATCGAGATCGATGATCAGGATGCGCAAGCCTTCCTCGGCCAACGCGCAGCCGAGATTGACCGCGGTGGTCGTTTTCCCCACGCCGCCTTTCTGGTTCGCGATGGCGATAATCCTCATGGGAAGAAAATTCGAAATCCGAAGCGCGAAACTCGAAACAAATCCGAATTACGAATGGGGGAAAACGCAGTGTCTGCATTTCGGAATTTTTCCTCGGTCATTGTTTCGAGTCTCGTGCTTCGGATTTCGAAATTATCCAGGAACAATCTGGGTGCGAAGTTCGAAAGTCCTGCGCCCGTCCGCCTCCTGCCAAAGCAAATGATCCGGATTCGGAAGCATCTCGGTGACCTCGAGCTCACCGGCTTTCGTCAGCCAGCCATGAAAGACTTCGAGGAACAAATAACTCTCGAGGTCGATGAAGACCGGTTTGGTATCCTTGTCGCGGCCTTCGGCGCCGCTGCGGCGAAGCGCCTGTTCACTGGGCCGAATGTAGACGTGGCGCGGCCAGCCCTTTGCCGCGCGCAGGCGTTCGATCGCCGCGACGAGGTTCCGGGCAACGCCGGTGTAATTTCCCGCCGGCAATTCCTCCAGTGTCACGGTCCACGAACGGCGTTGCACAATCACTTTGCCGCAACGTAACCGCGGCATGTGCGGCGTCCGCCCAAATAGAAACGGATGGAACCCAAGCGGAATCACCCAGGCGCGGGCGAAGGAGCCAAGGTATTCGTGCGACTCGCGCGTGCGCAAGCCGACGTCGCCGCTGGCCTCATCCGCAAACACCTCGATCTCGGCCGGCGGGATGAGCCGCCAGCGCGGATCGCCCCGTTGCGGCGCGACGAAACTCGTCAGGCCGGGCATGGCATCGAGCACTCTCACGGCCGTCGTCGCGGTGAAATCGATCGCGAAAAAGCCGAAGTGAAAAGTCGGCCGGCCTTTTGTCGTGCTCGCGAGCGCCCGGCCCAGTCCCTCCTTGTCGGGACACGCCCAGTAAAAGCCGTGATGCAACAACGCGACCGGCGGATGGAGTTCGGCCAGGACCCAGTCGTACTCACCCCGGCCGACGGCGTCCACGGACTTCGCAGAAATCTGCATGTCGGCCGAGGGATAAGTGTATTCGTCGAACTTCGGATACTGGAGATTTTTGCGAACGAAGTGGCAATCATCGGCGGTGAGCTGCCATTCGTCGGCATCCGGCCGATGCGCGACCTGTTGGCGAAAGGCGGCTTTTACCTCCTGGAAGGCCATGTGCGCCAGCCCGACCATTGCCGGTCCCGTAAGCGGCATTCGCAATTGCTCACAAACGTGCAGAAATGCGGGAAGGGGCAGAGCGCCATTTCGGGTCGGCGCCTTTTCGAGAAGTCCGCGCAAACCGGCGGAGACGCGGCTCGCCACGAAGGCGTAGCAATCGCGCCACAGATCGATCCACGGGGCGGCATCGCGCACGACTTCTCCGACGAGATCTTCACCGATGGTGAAACCGCATTCGCGGAAACATTCTTCACCGATCGGATTGGCGGCGGAATACAAAAAACGTGTCCCGGTTTTCGGCAACGCGCCGAGCCGTTGCAAACGGTCGTCCGCCTCATCGATGATCCGGGTCCGCGCCGCCGTTTCGTCAGTCTCGGCAAACTTTCGCGGTAATTGCGCGAGGGGCTGAAGCCGCTCGAGCCACCGTGCGCGGACCGCGTTATCGCGCCACGCCGCGACATCGGCGACCAGGACATCGAAGGCGTGGGGCTCGAGCGCGGGAACCTCGACTTCCCAGCGGATGATCTTTTGCCGGGCCAGTTGCTCGAGAGGAGTCATTTCGACGCCTAACGAGTATGCGGGTGTTTTCGAATCAATCTGGCGAAGAAGGTCCCGGGTCGCGTCGTCAAGCGCGACCGTTTCACCAGTGTCGGCAAAGACGAAACGGTTTCCTTCGATCCGGCCATTTGGATTCAAGCGCGGCGCCAGTTCCGCGCGAACCTCCGGATCGCCATTCAACGCGGCGGCCAGGCCGTGCGCGGTCCAACGCTCGAGAAAAGTTTCGCGGGCCGCGATGCCGGGCCGCGGCGAGAGCGTCAAACTTGCCGGCGCTCCTCCAATTGTCCCCCACCCTTCCGGGCCAAACGCGCTCAGCGAATCGTTCTTCGCCGCGATGCGTTGCAAATAAAGAAGCAGATGCCGCTCATGAGCGCGCGACGATTTGTTGCGCGGCGGCAGGGCACCGGTGGCCGCGGATTGTTTCGCGAGGCGTTCGCGCAATCCTTCGGACGTGAAGACCAGATAGGGCGGCAAAACTGTCCGCGCCGCTTCGAGCAGATTGCTCCGCGCGGCCGCCAGTTCGCGCTGCAACGATTCCTCCAAGCGCGTTTCAGCCGCGGCCAGCTGCGACGCGCATTCCCAGCAATGGGCGAAAGCGCGCGAAGGAGCGTCGCCTGCCGGCGGCACCGCCCCGGAGCGAATCGCCTTCCGCCAGGCGCGAAATAAATCCTCGGAGAGCCCGTGGCCGCGGTGACGAAGAAGTTCTTCCACTTCCACCCTGGCTTGCGCGAACTCATCCTGCCTGACCACCAATTCGCGGGCCAGTGCCGCCGTTTCGATCGTGACAAGTTTTTCGACGGCATCGAAGGGCACGCCGGCCATTCGGAGCAAAAATATGGGGGCAACGCGGTACGACGAGTCAGACACTTGTCCAACAGAACGGAAGCCGTAGGCAGTGACAAGTGAAAGTCTACGCTCCGAAGGGACGTGCTTCCGCACGTGCCGTTATTCGCGGCGCTTGAGGAGAGCCAAAAAAATCGGACGTGCGGAAGCACGTCCCTCCGAAGGAAAAACGCCGCCTAGTTGTTGAGCAGCGGCAGGCGGATCGTGAAGGTAGTCCCGACCTGGGGAGTGCTGTCGACCTTGATCGAGCCGTTGTGGTCTTCCACCACCTTTTTGGTGATGTAGAGACCGAGACCGGTGCCGCTTTTGCCTTGCTTCGTCGTGAAATAGGGATCGAAAATTTTCGCCATCTGCGCGGGCGCAATCCCGTATCCGGTATCTTCGACGCGCACGTCGACGTAGAAATCCTTGCGCACGCAGCTCACTGTCACCGTCCCCTTTTTTTCGCTGACCGCCTGGACCGCGTTGATGATTACGTTCTGGATGGCACGCGTCATCTGCGTGGAATCGCCGAGAAGAGTGCAGGCGTCATCGCATAGATTGGATTTCAGCTCGACGCCATTTTGGGCGGCCATCGCGGTCACGCCTTTCACAACCTCGCGGACGAGGGCGGAAACGGAGATCGGCTTGTGCGGCGTGGCTTCGACGCTGCCATAGCTCTGCCACATTGTCAGGAGCTCGCGACAGAGCCGGACATTCTGCTCGATGATCTGGAGTTCCTTTGCGTTCTGGCTCTTCGCTCCATTATCTTTTTCCGACTCCTCGAGCTTCTTGGCAAGGAGTTGAACGTACCCCCAAACAATCGTGAGGGGATTGCCGAGGTCGTGCACAAACTCCGCCGAGGCCTGGCCTAACGAGGCCAGCCGCTCCTTTTGCGCCAGCTCTTTCAGGAGCCGATTGTTGAGTTCCTTGATTTCCTCCGCCGCATTCACGCCGGTGCGGTGAAGACGGGTCCGTTCCACATTGCGGCCGATCACCTCCCGCATTTCTCGCGCGTCAAAAGGCTTGTTGATGTAATCGTTGGCGCCGAGCCGGAGCGCTTCCTGCGCAGTCTCGAGCGCGCCGAACCCGGTCAGCATGATGACCGCCACGTGCGGATCGATTTCCCGGATGCGCCGCAAACCATCGATGCCGCTGGCGCCGGGCATGCGAATGTCGGTAATCACGGCGTCGGGATGTTTTTCCTTCAAGAGCTTGATCCCGGCCTCGACGCAATCGGCCGTGTAGACCTGATAATTCGGCTTCAACAGCATGCGCAAACTTTCGCGAGGCCCCATCTCGTCATCGATCACGAGGACTTGGGGAAGGTCGGAGGCAGCTGTCATGGCGCGTAAGAGAAAGCTAAGGCTGTACCGCGTAACGAACGTATAGTGAGCTGCCCCTCGCCTCAAATGGCGTGTCTGTGAAGTGTGAAACTTTTTTTTGATGGCACAAGAAGCAACTTGTGAATAAGTCGGAAATTTGGTGAATAAGGTGGAGACAGAGAGCCACAAAAACATAATGACTGGATTTAGCGTAATCACTAGAATGTCCGCCTCTTCCTCCAAATCCGAATCACAAATGGAGCCATGTTAAAGCGGAATCGCGTCGTTGTTACCGGCATGGGCGTCATCGCGCCGAATGGAATCGGACTAGAAGCCTTTTGGGATTCGATCGTGTCCGGACGGAGCGGCGTGGGTCCGATTACCCACTTCGACGCGAGCGCCTTCAAAAGCCGGATCGCCGGTGAAGTGAACGGATTTGAACCACTGGATTACATCGATCCAAAGTTCAAGCCGAAACGGATGGCGCGACACACGCAGTTCGCTTTCGCGGCCATGAAAATGGCGCTGGCGGATGCGGATTTCGACCCGTCCAAACATTCGGTCGATCATCCAATTCCTGTCATGCTGGGCGTGAGCACCACCGCGATGGAAATTCTTGAAAGCGGCTGGGAGGATCTTTCGCGGCGCGGCCCCCGCGGCGTGAGTGCTGGAGTCGTCGATTGTCAGCCGCAGGCGGCCACGCAGGTGTTAACGATGGCGTTGGGAATCTCGGCCCGGGCCACCACAATTTCTTCAGCCTGTCCATCGGGTCTGGATGCGATCGCGGCGGCGGCCACCATGATCCGCCATGGAGAAGCGGATATCGCGGTGGCGGGCGGGACGGACGCGACGATCACGCCTTTGTCGATGGCGAGCTTCGCCACGGCGGGATTGAGTTCGACGCGGAATTCAGACCCGGAAAGGGCGAGCCGGCCATTCGACCTCCAGCGGGATTCCGGCGTCATTTCGGAGGGCGCGGGCATCGTAATCCTGGAGAATTATGAGAGCGCTATCGCCCGGGGCGTTTCGCCTTACCTCGAAATCACGGGCTACGGCACGCAGGGGGATGATTACGCCAGCGGTGAGCTGTTCGGATTGGGGCAAACCATGCGGGCAGCGTTGAACAGCGCGGGCAAATCGCCCGAGGATGTCGATTACATTTGCGCCTACGGCCCGGGCCATCCCGCGCTCGACATTGTCGAGACGGATATGGTGAAGCGCGTTTTTGGGCGGCGCGCCTACAGCATTCCGATGAGCTCAATCAAGGGCGTGACCGGCAACGCCCTCTCCGCGGCGGGTCCGCACCAGGTGATCACGTGCGGTTTATGCTTTAAGCATGGGATCATCCCGCCTACCGCCAACTACGAAGTGCCCGATCCGCGTTGCGACCTCGACTACGTACCAGGCCGTTTTCGGAATCGACGGATCAACACCGCGCTGATCAATGTGCGCGGCCTGGGCGGAGGCAACAGCAGCCTGGTGGTGGAACGCGTTCGCGAATGAACGCCGCCAATATTTCCCTCTGGCTGGCCCTGCTCATTCAGTTTGGGCTTGGACTGGCCGTCTACCGCGCCAATTCGCGCAACCACGCAAATCAAAGTTTTCTCATTGTCTCTTTTTTTATCTCGGCATGGCTCCTCTTCCTGCAATTCGCATTCGACGCCACGGATCCCGTAAAGGCCGCGCTCTGGATTCGCAGTGCTTGGGCCAGCGGGGTCCTGATGGTGAATGGATTCAACCTGCTCCGGCTCGGCATTCTCTGCCGGGACGGCGGGTGGAAGGAAATCGGGCGCAGGTGCGCCGGCCTCGCGATTCCGAGCCTGGTCGCCATCGCGGGCTGCTACACGCCTTTCTTCCTGCGATCGGCCGAGATCCGCCGGGCGAGCGGTCATGAACTAATTCCGCTGCCGGTTTACGGTCCACTCTTTCCCGTTTTCGGGGCCCTGCTCGCGAGTTCGGTCGTCATCCTGATCATCTTCTATGTGCGGGACCTCCGGCGCACCGCCGGAGTGCAGAAGGTCGAACTCCAGTTCATCGTCGCGGGCGGAGTCGCACTCGCCATTCTGGTCGCGCCCACCCAATTTGTGGATCGCGCGATCGCGATGCAGTTCGCGCCGTTCCGGATCGTTGTCTTCAGCCTGATCATTGCCTACGGCATCTCAACCCGGAAGATCATGGATGTCGGATTTTTCTTCCGGCGCATCACATCCTACGCCGTCCTCGCGGCCTACTTGCTGGTGCTTTACGCTCTGGTTTGGTGGCTGGTTTCGACGGCGTCCAGACCGCTTTTTGCAACCGAAAGCCGCACTTTCGGGCACGTGGCGGCGGCCCTCGTCGTCGCCTTCGCGATGGCGCCGGCCCGTGGAATTTCTCAGCGCTTCGCCAACCGCCTTTTCATCGGCTCGCGCGGGATTGATTTCCAATCGACGATGAACCAGGCGGCCAGCATCCTGAAATCGGTCGCCACCCTGCAGGACTTGCTCGATCGCTTCGCGAAAACGATCGGGGAAGCAGTCGGGACGGATCGCGTTTTCATCCTGCTGCCCGAGAAGGACGCCTACGTGCAGCATTACCCCGCGGTCCATCCGGATTCCGACACGCCTGCCCTGCGGTTGAACCGGAGCGATCCCACAATTTCCTACCTCCAGACCCATCAGGAAGTGCTCGTCCTGGATGAGCTCCATCGTATTCGCAAAACGCCGGAGATGGAGCGGGCCGCGAAAGAGATGGAGCGTCTGAAAACTGCCGTCGCTCTCGGCTTTTTCTCGCGGCAACATCTGGCGGGCGTCATGTTCCTGGGCCCGCGGCTCTCGGGCCGCATCTATGGCGCGGTCGAACAGAACGCCCTCCAGGTCCTCTGCGGCCAGTTGGCGGTGGCGATCGACAACGCCCAACTCTTCACCGAGGTCGAGAACGCGAGAATCTACAACGAAACCCTGCTGGAAAATCTGACGACCGGCGTGATCGCAGCCGGGGCCGACGAGCGGGTCACGGTATTTAATAGTGAGGCCGGGCAAATTACGGGGCTCAATCCGCGTGAAATCATCGAGCATTCGCTGGATCGCCTGCCCGCCGGGCTGCGCGCAATCCTGTGCGAGACGCTGCGCACCGGCAGCCGGCAGGAAAACAGCGAATTGGTTCTATCGCTCGGCGATCATAACGCGGTCGTTCGCGCCAGCAGCTCGATCTTTCACGGCCAACAAGGCGAGATGCTCGGCGCGCTCGTCGTGCTGACTGACATCACCGCGCTCAAACGCCTCGAATTACAGATCCGCCGGAGCGACCGGCTCGCCAGCCTCGGCACACTCTCCGCCGGCATGGCGCACGAGATTAAAAATCCGCTGGTCTCGATCAAGACTTTTGCGCAGCTGTTGCCCGAGCGTTATCAGGACTCCGATTTCCGCGAAACCTTTTCGAACCTGATCGGGCACGAGATCGATCGGATCGATTCGCTGGTGAACCAGCTCCTCCGTTTTGCGCGGCCGGCCAAGCCAGTTCTGAGGCCAATGCACGTGCACGAAGTCCTGGAAAAATCGCTCCAGCTCGTGGGCCACCGCCTCTACCAGAAGGAAATCAAATTAGCTCGTTCCTGGCAGGCCGATGTGGATACTATCCGCGCCGATGCCGACCAGCTCGAACAGGTTTTCCTCAACTTCTTCCTCAACGCCATGGACGCCATGAAGCACGGCGGAGAACTGAGCGTGGCGACGGAGATCCACGCGGGAACGGAATGGGTGGCGGCCATCTCTGGGACCAATGGCGATTCTCACGAAGTCCTGCGGGTGACGATTCGCGACGACGGCGAAGGCATTCGCAAGGAAGATATCCCCCACGTCTTCGATCCGTTCTTTACCACGAAAGACTACGGCACGGGACTCGGGCTTTCGGTTGTGCACGGCATCATCCAGGAACATGGCGGACAGATCGAAGTGGAAAGCGAGATCAGGAAAGGAACATCATTTCACATTCTTCTGCCGCTGGTTCGTTTCGCGGAGGGGGTTGTCGCGGCATGATTCCATCGCCCCCCATTTGCATCCTCTACTCGCAGGATGCCGATCTCGTCCGCCGCGTGAAGGCATTCCTGAGCGCGCTCGCGCAAGTGCGCCATGTCAGCTCGCCGGACCGTCTCGACGCCGTGCTGCAACAGAATAGTCCCGCCATTCTCGTCCTGGATTTACGGGCCAAGGAAGCACGCGATCTTCTCGAACAAATCCAGACCGCGCTGCCTGAGATCCTCGTCATTGCGCTGGGGACGTTGCGCTCGGAGCCGTTGCGCGAAGTCGAGCATTCTGGCATTTACGCTGCGGAAGATTTGCAGATCGATCGACGTCGTTTGCAGGGGCTGGTCTCGCGCGGGTTCGATCATTTGCGCGTCCTGCAGGAAAATCGCGATTTACGCGATCATGCGTTGGTGCCGTTCGCCGCTGAGCCGCTGCGGCGCGTCGAGGCGCCGCCCGAACGACGCGAGGCGTCGATGCCGCTTCTGCGTTTCCCACGCGTGTTCCGTCGGTTCGATAACGTCGAGGCACTCCTCGCCAGCGTCGTGGAAAATGTAGCTGACGCGACCGGTGTGGGCCGGGTGGGAATCTTTTCCAAAATCAGGCAGAGCGATCGCTACCGTTTGCGCGCCGGCCTGCGTTGTCTGCCCGAGACCTATGACATTGAATATGGCGAGCGCGATGCCCTCGTGCGCTGGTTTGAGCTGCATGCGCACCTGATTTGCCGGGCAAATCTTCCGCAGGTCGATCCGGCACAGCGCGCGATCATGCGGCGCGCGCTCGATACCTTTGCGGCTGAAGTAATCGTCCCCCTCCACGCCGCCGGCCGAATTATCGGATGGGTCTTTTTTGGCCATCGAGTGACCGGTCAACGCTTCGAGTCGTCCGATCTCGAAGCGCTGATGGTTCTCGCGGAACACGTTTCAACGGTCCTGGAGAATGCGTTGCTCAATGAAGAAGTGAGAGTGCAAAAAACACTCGCGGAGACGTTGCTCAAATCTATTCCGCCGGGGATCGTCGCGACCGACCAAGAGGCGAACATCCGCTGGTTCAATCCGACGGCCGAACAAATTCTCGGCGTTGACGCCCAGGATGCCCTCAATCACCCCATCGAGGCGGTCGGCGGCCGGCTCGCGGCTTTTTTGCGCGAAACCCTGGATGCGCACGAAAATCTGCCGGCCCGCCAATGGATCGATCCCAACACCCGGCGATCGCTTTCGGTGGAAACGCGGCGTTTGGTCGACGAGAAAACTCCGCTCGGGGCCGTGGCCGTCGTCCACGATCTGACGACGGAGGACAACCTCCGGCAGAAGCAGGACCTGGTGGATCGTGCTGCCTTCTGGACGGATCTCGCCGCCAGCATGTCACACGAAATCCGCAACCCACTCGTGGCGATCAAAACATTCGCCCAGCTTCTCCCGGAGCGATTCGAAGACCCGGATTTTCGCAAGGATTTCAACGAGATCGTCGTCCAGGAAATCGACCGACTCGACAAGATCATCACTCAAATCAACAACTTCGCGCATCCCTCCGAGCTGGTGATGAAGCCGGTCGACCTTCGAGGCCCCCTCAAGAAAGCGATCGAGTTGGCCAAAGGACGCGTGACAAAGAACGGCGTCGCCATCGACACGACTTTGCCCAACGACCTGCCGCGCGTCCTCGGCGACGAAGATGCCCTCACCGAAGCGTTCGCCCATATTGTGGCCAATGCTGCCGAAGCGACCTCGGGCCAATCCAAACCGCGCATCACCCTGGCTGCCAAATCAATCCACGAAGGGGGCCGAACCAGCGGAGTGGTGATCACCGTTCAGGACAACGGCCGCGGGATTTCCGCGGACCTCCGCGAGAAAATCTTCTCGCCGTTTTGCACCACGAAAGCGCGCGGAATGGGCCTCGGGTTGCCAATCGTGAAACGCACCGTGTTCGACCATAACGGGCGCGTCGACATCGACTCGAATCCCCACGGGACCTCTGTGAGCATTATGCTCCCGGCGACCACGATCGCGAAATAGGCATTTTCGATTTCCGATTTTGGATTTATGGTTGCGTCCCCCGTCGGGCGCAATTCAACCATCAATCTCCAAAATCGAATGATCGTCACCACTGCTCAACTTTATAAACACGCCTACGGCAAATACGCCGTCGGGGCCTACAACATTAATAACATGGAGCAGCTCCTCGGGCTCTTCAGCGGCAACGTCCGGAGCAAAGCGCCGTTCATTATCCAGCTTTCCAAGGGCGCCCGGAAATATGCCGACAAGCGGATGCTCGAAGCCATGATCCGTACCGCCGAAGAGATGTTTCCCGAGGCCGTATTCGCGGTCCACCTCGACCATGGCGACGAGGAGACCTGCTATGATTGCATTGCCTCGGGGTTCTACAGCTCGGTGATGATCGATGCGAGCCACGAGGCGTTCGACGAGAACGTTGCCATCACGAAGCGCGTGGTGGAAAAGGCGCATCCCAAAGGCATCAGCGTCGAAGCGGAGCTGGGTCAACTGGGAGGCGTGGAGGAGGACATCAAGGTCGATGAAGGACATGCTTCGCTCACGAATCCGCTCGAGGCCGTGGAATTCGTGAAGCAGACCGGGTGCGATTCACTGGCGGCCGCGATCGGCACCAGCCATGGCGCCTACAAGTTCAAGGGCCAGCAAAGCCTTCATTTCGACGTGATCGAGGACATCCAGAAATTGATCCCCGGCATGCCGATCGTGATGCACGGCAGCTCGAGCGTCCCGATCGAAGAAGTGCAGCGGATCAATGCGGCCGGCGGAAAGCTCGATCCTTCAGCGCGGGGCGTGAACGAAGAAGAATATTTGCCTGCGGCCAAACTGGGCGTCACCAAGGTAAACATCGATACTGATGGGCGCCTGGTCTGGACGAGGGTCCATCGCGAATACTTCCGGGACCACCCCGCCGAATTCGATTTCCGCCCGCCGGGAAAAATCTTCGTCGAGGAATACGCCAAATTTATCGCCCACAAGAATGGCAAGCTTGGCTCGGCTGGCCAGCTCGACGGCGTTCGGGAGAGTCTGAAGGGATAGCGAGCTTTCAGCTTATCTTGGACTCCGACCTGTAGCCGCTTCGCTGTGCGAAGTGCCGGATCCGCCCAGATTGCTCACCGATGCGCCGCCTGCTCCCTTCGCGAAGCTTCGGCGCGGGAGGCTGGGCGACTGCTACAGAAGAGACGCGGCAATCACCCCAGGTGCCCTGATCGGGTCACGGCGGGCGGAGAATTTCAGCCCCATTTCGGCGTTGGCAAGCTTAGTGCTTATAGTTATTATAGTAATTATAACAGAGCACTATGAAAATCCTTGCCCGCGATACCGTCGAGTTCCTCCTTATCGATGACGACCCAGCCATTACCAAATTCCTCGTCACCTACCTCAAACAAAAAGGGCACACCTGCGAATACCTCACCGAGGGTTTCAAGACCGCGGCCTGGCTCGAGTATCACCGCTGCGACGTGGCGGTGGTCGATCTCAACATGCCCAAAGTAGATGGCATTTCCCTTATTTCGTTCATCCGCGAGATGAGCCAGACCCTCCCGATTATCGTCTTCACCGGCGTCGGTTACGACGAAGACCGAATGCACGCCGCCCTCCGCGCCGGAGCCAACGGTTACGTCAGCAAAAATCTTCCGATCGAACAGCTTTACTGCGTCCTGTCACGCGTCCTGGCGACTTGCCAGCAGCGGGCCAGGCGCGAGTCTCTGGCCCGCCCCCAACAGGTGTTGGCCGGCGCCGCCTAAGAGTCCGCCGATCGGGAATTATTTCGGGGATGCTTCCTCGAGAAGCCAGCGCAACGCTTCCGCCGAAATACATTCCGCGCCACACGCGCTCGCGGTTTCCTGTTCCAGAACATCGCTCGTCGCAACGAGCAGCTTGAATCGGCCTCCATACTTGCTCGCGAGGCGTTCGATGATTGAATCGGCCGTTTGTCCGGCGCGCGAATAAAAAACCTGGATTTCTCCGGGATCGGAACTGACGCTAACCGACTGTCCCTTTCCGTCGAAAACTACCGCGACGCGCGTTCCGGTCCAATCCTGGTAATCCCGAAGCTTTTTGGCCAGGGCCTCCCGCGCGAGCGAGGTCCGACGGGCATGGAGCTTGCGCAATTCCGGCCAGGCGAAGATGACGCTGTGTCCGTCAACAATAAGGTACTCCGCGCGCACTACCTGGAGAAGGGCCGGCTTGCCAGACCGAAGGGCGTCCGCAAAGCGCTATGCTTCGCTCGGAGCCGCCGCCGGTTTCTTTGCTTTCGCCTTGGACGGCTTCGGCGCTTCCCGCCGGACCGGTGCAGTTTTCGCCGCCACTTTCTTTCGATCCAAATAAGCCGCGCGCCGACGCCGCTTCACTCTCACCCGATGTTGCTGGCCCATATTCGCGTTCTATAGGGCGGAAGTACGGAGGGCGCAACGCGAAATCCTGAATGAGGGTTGCCATGGACCCGCCGGATTTTATAGGATCCGATTCATCAGCGCGTTTTCTCTTCCACGTTTCGTGATCACGTCCCGTCAACTCATTCTCATTTCGGTGGCATTGCTTACCCTGTCCGCGATCTTCGCCGTCCTTAATCTGCAAAAGACCCGCGGCTTGCGCACGGAGGTGGTGCAAAGTGAAACCGCCCGGCAATCGGCGGACCAGCAGCGAATCTCACGCGAGAAACAACTTAAGGACCGGGAAGCGGCGGTGGCGGCCGCGAATGCAAAATTCGGCGACACCCAAAACAAAGTCGCGAGCGCCGAAGCCGAGCTGGTCAAAGTGCAGGCAGAAAAAAATGACCTGCAGGCGAAGCTGCACGCGAACGAGACGGAGATTGCCGAGTTGCGCAAACGGATCGACACCGCGGTCACGAAGCCGGCGACAGGCGCTTCTCCTTCGGCCTCAACCACCGATCTGCAGGCCCAGCTGGAAGATGCCAAGAAGCAGCTCGACGCCGCCGAGCGCGAAAAAATCCTTCTTTCGGACAAAATGAAAGGCACGCAGGAGAAAACCACCCAGCTCGAAACGGAGAAAAAACACCGGCCCGCGGCCGGCGGAAACAACCCCGGCATCCGCGGCACGGTCCTCGCCGTGAACCCGGCCTACAATTTTGTCGTCCTCAGTCTTGGCGCCCGCCACGGGGTCGAGTCCAACAGCGAGATGCTGGTTCTGCGGGGCGGTTCGTTCATCGGAAAGATCCGCATTTCGTCGGTTGAACCGGCCACCGCCATCGGCGATATCATTACGAGCACTCTGGCCCGAGGGGTCCAGGTGCAACCTGGAGACACCGTCGTTTATGCTGGTAACAATTCGTAAGCCGATTCAGTTCAGGAGCCTTGCCCTGGCGCTGCTTCTCTGCTCCGCCGCCGCCCTGGTTTCATGCGCGACCAAAGATTCCGGAGTGCTCATTAACGATCCCACCGCCAAACGCGAGACTGCCCTCCCCTGGAACGAACAAACGGATTGGGAGCGCGAAGGCGAAGGAGCTGCCCTCAATCAGCAGCACCGGTAGTGCGCCGCTCACCTAGATCCAAAACCCGGCCGGGATTACGGCGTTTTTCGGCACGACCACGATTCCGTCGCGGATAAAATAATTTCCCGCGTCGAGGTCCGCCGGTTTTCCTTCCGGGGTGATCACGACCCCATCGGCGATCCGCGCGTTTTTGTCGATGATTGCCCGGTCGATCACGCAATTGCGCCCGATCCCGATTGGCGGGATCCGATCCCGTTCGCTCGGCGGATCGGTTTCATAGTAATCGGCTCCCATCACGATGCTGTTGCGGATCGTCGCGCCGCTTTCGATCGTGCTGCGGACGCCGATCACCGAGCGCTCGATGTGGGCGTCCGAAATAATGCAGCCGTCCGCGATGATCGCCTGGCGCAACGTTGCGCCGTTGATTTTGCTGCCGGGCAGGAAACGCGGATGCGTGTAGATGGGCGCGGCGGCTTCGAAGAAACTATACTGCGGCAACAGGTCGGTCAGGTCGAGGTTTGCCTCGTAAAAGGCGCGGATCGTTCCGATGTCTTCCCAATACCCGTTGAAAATATAACCGCTCACCAGCCGTTGCTCGATCGATTGCGGGATGATGTGTTTGCCAAAATCCACCAGGTCGTTGTCCAGGCATTCCACGAGCACGTCGCGATTGAAAACGTAAATGCCCATCGAGGCCTGATACAATTCCTCCTCGGGACCCGAACCGACTGAGGCCAGGAGTTCCGGGCCCATTCGGAATTCACTCAAAACGGCTGGGTCCTTCGGTTTCTCGACGAACTTCGTCACCCGGCGGTTCGCATCGCTCTGCATGATCCCGAAGTCCGCGACCAGTCCCCGCTCGACGGGCTTGATCGCAAGAGTGATATCGGCGCCGGAGCGAATGTGCTGGTGCAGCAGCGCCCGAAAATCCATCCGGTAAAGCTGATCGCCGCTGAGGATTATGTAATAATCGAACGGCCGTTCGAGGAAGTAGCGCATGTTTTGCCGGACGGCGTCGGCCGTGCCCTGGTACCATTGCGATCCCTCCGGAGTTTGCTGCGCCGCGAGAATGTCCACGAAGCTGCGCGAGAAATTGTCGAACTTGTAGCTCGCCTGGATGTGGCGATGGAGCGACATGCTGTTGAATTGCGTCAGGACATAAATCGAGCGCAGCCCGGAGTTGAGGCAATTGCTAATCGGAATATCGACCAGGCGATATTTTCCGCCCAGCGGAACCGCCGGCTTCGCGCGGTCCTTTGTCAGCGGGAACAAACGGGTGCCGGCCCCGCCTCCCATGATGACCGCGAGCGTCCGCTCCGTTGTCCCAGGTGGAAGCGCCGGAGTGGGAGCCACCGCTGCCAATGATTCCCGGCTTTTCATTTCGATAACTCAATTAACGCAGAATGCCCCTGCGACCATCAACCTTTTTGCGCGGAGCCTCGCATAAGTAAGATGTCATCCCGAGTACCGCGGCCGCGGGATCGAGGGACCCCGTGGAGCATCGGTCGACATGCCACGGGATCCTTCGACTTCGCTCAGGATGACGGCACCGAACGCCTCGCCCGGTTGCGCCCCCCGCCCCTTAATGCCACGATCCCCTGTCATGTGCGGCATTGTTGGCTATGTCGGGCGATCCGAAGCGGCGCCCATCCTCCTGGATGGTCTGCGCCGGCTGGAATATCGCGGCTACGATTCCGCCGGAGTCGCGATCGTCGATGGTGATAAGGTCGAAACCCGTAAATGCGCGGGGCGGATCGCCGAGCTCGGAAAGTTGATGGCCGAGCGCCCGCCAACCGGGACGTTTGGGATTAGTCACACCCGATGGGCCACGCACGGCAAACCGACGGACCAGAACGCTCATCCTCACTTCGACGCAACGGGCCGTCTCGCCCTCGTCCATAACGGCGTCATTGAAAATTATCAGGCGCTCAAGGATCAACTCATTCGCGACGGCGATCGCAACTTTTCTTCCGACACGGACACCGAAGTTCTCGCCCACCTGATTGGGAAGCTGTACGACGCATCGATGGCCGTGGATCCCGGTTCGAACGGGAAAACCAAGGCGTCGTTGCCTAACAAAAAGGGGCGACTGGTGGAAGCGGTCCGCACGGCCTTGCGCCAGGTGATCGGCACTTATGGCATTGCGCTCGTCCATCAGGATATTCCTGATTTCATCGTCGGAGCGCGACGGGGCAGCCCGCTCGTTCTCGGCGTGGGCAAGGATGAGAATTTTCTCGCGAGCGACGTGAGCGCGATCGTCGCCTACACCCGCGACGCCGTTTACCTGAACGACTTCGACGTCGTCGCCGTCGAGCGCGACAAATTCGAGATCAGCTCGGTCGCCGGCGAAGCAGGCAATTATCAATTGAGCAAAGTCGAGTTCACCGACGCCGACATCAAGAAGGGCGATTACCCCTATTACATGCTCAAGGAGATCTTTGAGCAGCCCGGGTCGGTCCGCGACGCCATGCGCGGCCGGCTCAGCCACGAGGAATGCACCGCGAAGCTCGGCGGCCTCAATATGTCGCCGGCGCAGTTGCGCGATGTCGGCCGTGTCGTCTTGACCGGGTGCGGGACGGCGCTCCATGCCGCGATGATCGGCGAATATCTGATCGAACAGCTCGCGCAGATCCCGACCGAGGTGGAATACGCGAGCGAATTCCGCCATCGCAATACGCCGATGACGCGCGACACCCTTGTCTTAGCCATCAGCCAGAGCGGCGAAACCGCCGACACGCTCGGCGCGCTCCGCGAGAGCCGGCGCAAGGGCTATCGCACCCTCGGCATTTGCAACAATGTCGCCAGCACCATCGCGCGGGAAAGCGACGGCGGCGTTTACATGCATGCCGGCCCCGAGATCGGCGTCGCGGCCACGAAATCCTTCACTTCGCAGGTCGCAATCCTGACTGCGATCGGTCTCCTTCTCGGCCGGATGCGGCATCTCTCCACTTCCGAGGGAACGCGGATCATCGATGCGCTCGAAGCACTCCCGGATCAGATCGAGCAGGTTTTGAAACTGAGCGATCAGATGAAAGCGATCGCCCGGAAATACGCTTCCGTGAACGGCATGCTCTTTTTCGGCCGCCAGTTCAATTTCCCCATCGCACTCGAGGCGGCGCTGAAGATGAAAGAGATCACCTATCTTTTCGCCGAAGGCCATCCCAGCGCCGAGCTAAAGCACGGCATCATTGCCCTCGTCCGTCCGGATCTGCCCTCGGTCTTTATCACCCCGGACGACGCCGTCTTTTCGAAAAACCTGAACAACATCGAGCAGGTCCGGGCGCGGAAGGGCCCGGTCATCGCCATTACCTCTGGAACCGGCGCCGATCGTCTGGCCAAAATCGCCGACGACATCGTTACGATCCCGGCGGTGCCTGATTACGTCAGCCCGATTCTGACCGTCATTCCGCTTCAACTGCTTGCCTACCACCTCGCCGTCGAGCTTGGCCGCGACGTCGACAAGCCGCGCAATCTCGCGAAGAGCGTGACCGTTGAGTAGCGTGCAGGTCAGCGCAGGCCGCTGTCACCCGTCCACTGCACCTTCGTTATTTTCCCCGCCACCACGTCGGTTTCGAAATACCAACGGCCTATCCGACCAGCGTCCGGCCTGAAGACGACGTAATGGCCCGGCGGCAATAAAATTCGAAACCCGCCCCCCGCATCCGTGGTGAAGGACGCCACCTTTTCTTCTTCCTTCTTCACCCCGAATTCAATGTTCCCAGCCGGGGCCGTATTGGGAATGTCTTCTCTCGCCGGACCACCATGACTTGGCGAGATCGAAATGACACCCTCGATTCCGCTCGTGGATGGGGGCGGTGTTTCTGCCGACGCGACAAAGCGGAGAAGGCTCAATAGCAGGGCACAGAAAGAAAGACGAGACAGCATACGCCTGACATCCTATTCGGGCCTTGCTTTCATTGCACGGCCGTCGTTCGGCCGGTTGCGCTTCCCGGAATCAGCCCGATCGAGCAAGTTTCCGTTCCAATATCGCGACGTTCTTTGACAAGCGGGCGGTTGGTCTGCAAAGCTCGCTCTCCCGAACTTGTCGACATGTCGAGCCCGCGAATTCTAATCATCGAGGACGAACAGGACGTGATCGATCTGCTTACGCTTCATCTGCGCAAAGCCGGCTTCGCCTTGAGCACCGCGACGGATGGAGCCGTGGGACTCCGCAAGGCGAGGGAAGAATCGCCGGCGTTGATCATTCTCGATCTGCTCCTGCCGAAAATGCCCGGGCTAGAGATCTGCAAGGTGCTCAAGACCGACATCGCCACCCGGCAGATTCCCATTCTCATGTTGACCGCGAAGGCGGAGGAAATCGACCGCATTATCGGGTTGGAATTCGGCGCCGACGATTACGTCACGAAGCCATTCAGCCCTCGCGAACTGGTTCTCCGCGTGAACGCCATTCTCCGGCGGGGAAAAGGCGAAGCGGGCGATGAGAAAAAATTGTCAATTGGACAGATCACCCTCGATCCCTCCCGCCATCATGTGACCGTGGGGGACAAATCGGTGCGATTGACCAGCGTAGAATTCAAATTGCTCAGCATGCTCATGCGGCGCCAGGGACGGGTGCAGGAGCGCGACCGTTTGCTGAACGAAGTCTGGGGATACGAAAGCGTCATCGACACGCGCACCGTCGATACTCACATCCGACGGCTCCGCAAGAAATTGGGCAAGGCATCCTCCGCCATCGAAACAGTCCGCGGCTTCGGGTACCGCATTCGGGAAAGCTAAGCCGGATGGGTTGGCTCGCCTTTTCCCTGTTGCTGGGGCTCCTGCTCGCGATCGGTTTCGCGGTGTGGCACAAATGGATCGCGCCGTGGAAAGATGTGGAGCAATTGGCTGACGACATCGTAGGAAGTCGTCCTCCGCGGAAATTTCTCATCAGCGGCAACCTGCATGCGCGCCGGATCGGACTGGCGCTCGAAAGCCTGACCGATCGCCGGCGCGAGCTCGAGCAACGGGTGCGCGAGGGGGAGCTCAGCGTCCAGGCTGTCTTCGGCGCGATGCTCGATGGACTGGTGGTGGTGGACGATCTCCGCCGCGTCCGTCTCATGAATCGCGAATTCCGGACCGTTTTCGGTATCGAACAAAGTATCTCCGGCGGAACCCTCCTGGAGCTGATTCGGCACGCTTCGGTCGATCGCCTGGTCATGGAAGCGATCCGCAGCAGGCAACCAAAGCGGGAATCGATTCAACTTTCCCGCGGCACCAGCGACGGCCGGGAAATGGAAGTAAGCGCCGTCCCTTTGGGAGAGAATTCCGCCCAAATGGAAGGCGCCGTCGTGTTGTTTCGCGACGTTACGCAACTGCGGCAGGTGGAGGAAATGCGCCGGGAATTTGTCGCCAACGTTTCGCATGAGCTGCGAACGCCGCTCTCGATCTTCCGCGGATATCTCGAGACGTTGCTCGACGACCCACACCAGCCGCCGGGCGAACTGCTGCGCATCCTTGAAATTATGGAGCGCCATTCCGATCGGTTGAATGCGCTGGTCGAAGATGTGCTCAGCCTGGCCCGGCTCGAGTCGCCGGGGATGGAACTTAATCTGGCGGAGGTCGATCTTCCCGAGCTGCTCCACTCGATCATGCGAGATTGGGAGAAACGCTTTGCCACCAAGCAGCTCAAATCGCATCTCAATTTCCCGGGAAATCTTCCGCTCCTCGAGGCGGACGAGAGCCGTCTTCAAGAAGTCATTTACAACCTTCTCGATAATGCCGTGAAATATTCCAAACCCGGCGGGACCGTCTCTCTTCGTGCTGAAATCGAGGGCGAGCGCGTTCGTATTAGCGTGACCGATCAGGGCGTCGGGATTCCCGAGTCCGATCTGCCCCGTATCTTCGAGCGCTTCTATCGCGCCGATAAGGCGCGCAGTCGCGAACTCGGCGGGACGGGCCTGGGCCTGTCGATCGTCAAGCACATCATCCAACTCCATGGCGGCGCCGTGGAGGCGAGGAGCGAACTCGATAAGGGAACGACGATCAGCGTGCTGGTGCCAATCACGCGCAGAGCGTGAATCCGCTCTGGGGAGCGCAGGCCGCCAGCCTGCCGCAGCCGGCAGCTTGCCGGCTGCACTTTCGGCGAAGCCGATTCCCATTATCGCGCGATACGTCTCGGCAAGCTGCCGAGACGAGCAGGCTGGCAGCCTGCGATCCCCAGAAACGGAATCCGCGTCACACAAACGTTACACTAAACCCGTTGCCGGACCCCGCGCGGTTCCACGAAACTTGGTTCCGCATGGAAGGTCTCGCCGACTCCCGCATTCTCATTCCCGCCCGAACAAAATCGCGCCGCACGCAGGCTGCGATCGAACAAGGCATCAAGGCATTCTTCGGTGGCAACGCCCTGGTCGCCGTCATCGTCCTGGCGTTGATCACGATTTTTCTTTTCCGCGAAGGCTTCGGTTTCTTCGGGCAAAACCTGGCAAACCTTCGCCTTTATCGGCAGGCCGGCCTGGAATACGTCGATATTATTCGCGCAACGGCGGCGCAGCACGAAGCGCTCTCCCGAAAATTGAGCGAAATCCGTTTGCGGCAGGTGCGGGTCATGGAAAAGCGAAACGCGCCGCTCGACGAAATCAACGCCGCTCTCGCTTCCTTCGATCAATTCGCTTCCGCTTTCAGCGATACCGCGGAGAATTTGCACGGCTTGGTTTCCGATCTGACGGAGCAGGCGAGCGGCTTGAAGGAACGGCTTTTTGCGCGTGCGGAACTGTTAGCGCAGCGCTCGCAGTTGGAACAAAACGGTGAACACGATGCCGCGGCGAAGATCGTCCTGCCCGAGATCGACAGGAAGAGCGCGTTCGACTCTTTGCATCAGGGAGCCGCCACCTTCGAATCGGTCAGCGCCGAGATGACAGCGAAGCTTTACAATCTTCTCGCAACGGCGCCACCGCTGCCGGACCCGGGCGGGCAAAAAGCTTTCGAACAATGGAAAACGCAGACGCGGGAGTATCTCGCCGGTTTGCCGGCCGCTTCTGAGAAACTGCGAAGCTGGTCACCGGATACGGCCATCCCCTGGTATCGATCGATCAGCTCCTTTCTCTTCGGGCGCGAATGGGTAACGGCGAGTTTCTGGCAGGATTGGTACGGGATCGTGCCGTTGCTGGTCGGCTCGGTGATGGTATCGCTCGTGGCGCTTTTGATTGCGGTCCCGCTCGGCGTCGCTTCCGCTATTTACGTGAGCGAGGTCGCTTCGCGTCATGAAAAACGCCTGATCAAACCCTACATCGAATTCATCTCCGCGATCCCGTCGGTCGTCCTCGGATTTTTCGGAATTGCCGTGGTTGGCCAGGCCGTTCGGGCCGCGTCGCAATCCTCGTTCTTCAAGTGGGTCTCGTTTTTTCCGATCAGCGAACGCCTGAATATTTTCACGGCCGGATGTCTCCTGGCGCTCATGGCGGTGCCGACGATTTTCACGCTCGCGGAAGACGCTTTGCGCAACGTCCCGCGGGGATTCAAGGAAGCCTCCTACGCCATGGGAGCGAACCGCCTTCAGACCATCGCGCGCGTCATCGTGCCGGCCTCGCTCTCCGGCATTGTGTCCGCGATTCTCCTGGGACTTGGCCGCGTCATCGGCGAAACGATGGTGGTCCTGCTCTGCGCGGGGAACCGCATCGCCATCCCGGATTTCACCCAGGGTCTCGGCACCATCTTCCAGCCGGTGCACACCATGACCGGGATCATCGCGCAGGAGATGGGCGAAGTGGTGCGGGGCAGCACCCATTATCGCGCGCTCTTCATGGTGGGCCTGGTGCTTTTCACGATCACGCTGGGAATTAATTATCTCGCGCAGAAGTTCGTCGCGCGGTTCCGCATGAGCATTGGATAGGACCTATATGACCCATCCGACACATAGGACCTATCAGCGAAGCGTTGAACGCCTCGTATTCTGGCTCTTCCGCCTGGCGACTTACCTCGTCCTAGCGGCCGCGACTTATATTTTTCTCGATATCGGAATCAAAGGGGGACGCACCGTTTTCACCAGCACGCCGCCGTTCATCAACGTCCCGTTTCTGACCGAGCCGCCCCAGACACTCTACGTCTTTGATTTCGAGGGGAAAAAGATGACGCTGGGCGACCGTGAATTCCGCCAGTGGAAGACCGCGCATCCCGGAGTTGAAGTGGAAGCGACCAGTATCGCCTACTCCGCGGGTGGCATCTGGCCCTGCATCGTCGGCACCGCCCTGCTCGTGATCGGTTCGATGGTGCTCGCGCTGGGGATCGGAATCAGCAGCGCGATTTATCTGAGTGAATACAGCCGGAACGGTCCCCTCATCCGGCTGGTTCGCATCGCGATCCTCAATCTGGCCGGTGTGCCCTCAATCGTCTTCGGGCTTTTCGGCTTTGGCCTGTTCGTCATTTTCTTCGGCTGGAATGTCTCGCTCATCGCCGGGTGGTTCACGCTCGGACTCATGGTCCTCCCGGCCATCATCACCGCGAGCGAGGAATCGCTTCGCGCCGTGCCGCAAGGTTTGCGCGAGGGTTCGCTCGCGCTGGGCGCCAGCAAATGGCAGACGATCCGCAAAAACGTCCTGCCCTATGCGCTGCCGGGAATCCTGACGTCATCCATCCTCGGGATCGCCCGCGTCGCGGGCGAAACGGCGCCGATCATGTTCACCGCGGCCTACGCGATGAAAGACGAAATGCCCTGGCAGGTGGCGAAGTTTACGGATTTCTTTTTCCAGGGCGTAATGGCGCTGCCCTATCACATTTACGTCGTCAGCTCGAAGATCCCGCAAAACGAATACACGGAGCGGGTCCAGTACGGCGGCGCCTTCGTATTTCTTTTCCTCGTGATGCTCATCGCGTTAACCTCGATCGTGCTGCGAGAACGAAGCAGGAGTCGTTTATCATGGTAACCGTCCTCGAAATGCCGGAAATAACTTCACCGATCACCGTCAACCAGCCAGCGACGGCCCCGATCCCGGAAGTCGAGCGCGGTATCATCGAAATCGAGAGCGTCGATTTCGCATACGGAACCAACAAGGTCCTGCACGATATCAGCCTGAACATTCCCCCGCGGTCGGTCACCGCCTTCATCGGACCATCCGGTTGCGGCAAGACCACCTTGCTCCGCTGCCTGAATCGCATGAACGACCTTATTGATGGCGCGGGGATCACGCGAGGTTCCATCAAAATCGAGGGCCTCGACATCAACGCTCCCCACCTCGACGTCGTCGACCTCCGGCGGCGCGTTGGCATGGTCTTCCAAAAATCGAACCCGTTTCCGAAATCAATTTACGACAACGTCGCCTACGGTTTGCGGATCGCAGGCATCACGAAGCGGACCTTGATCGACGAAGCCGTCGAGAAGAGTCTGCGTTCCGCCGCGCTCTGGGATGAAGTGAAAGACCGGCTCCACGTCAGCGGCTACGGGCTTTCCGGCGGCCAGCAGCAACGCCTCTGCATCGCGCGCGCCCTCGCCGTCGAGCCGGAGATCGTTCTCATGGATGAGCCCTGCTCCGCGCTCGACCCGATCGCAACCGCGAAAGTGGAAGAGCTCATCCGGCAATTGAAAGAGCAATACACCATCGTCATAGTCACTCACAACATGCAACAGGCCGGCCGCTGCTCCGATGTCACCGCTTTCTTCTATCTTGGCCGCCTGATCGAGTTCGATCGCACCACCAAAATCTTTTCAAATCCAGCCCAGCGTCAGACGGAGGAATACATCACCGGCCGCTTCGGTTGATACCATTGTAACGATTCAACGCTCAACGCTTCAACAATTTACGTCCGCAATGATCGCACCCAAACATATCCTGGGAACCTTCGACGAAGCGCTCGCCACCTTGCGCGACAACGTCCTCATGATGTCGAGCCTCACGGAGCGCAGCCTCGAGCGCGCCATCACTGGCCTTCTCCAGCGCGATGACGAGCTTTGTGCCATCGCGATTGCCGACGACGAGGAGATCGACCAGCTCGAAAAGCAGGTGGATAAGGACGGGATCGATCTGCTCCTGCGTTTCCAGCCGGTCGCGTCCGATCTGCGCCGCGTGGTTTCCGCGATGAAACTCTCCTCGAATCTCGAGCGGATGGCCGACCAGGGCACCAACATCGCCCGGCGCGCACGCAAGTTGAACCAGCATCCCGTCCTGCCGGAGACAGAATTGATCCGGCCGATGTATGTCCACGCCATGGCCATGTTCAAGGACTCCATCGACGCCTTCGTCCGCGAAGACGTGCAGCTGGCGCGATCGGTGGTCCCGCGAGACCACGGCCTTGACGACATGAACAGCTCGGCCAGCCGCCGTCTCATCGAACGAATGGCCGAAGATCCGGCCCAGCTTCGTGGGTATCTGAATCTCATTTTTATCTCCCGCTGTCTCGAACGCGTCGGCGATCACGCCACGAACATGGCGGAGGACGCCGTTTACGCCGCCGCCGCCGAAGACATCCGCCACCAGCATTTGGTCCCGGCAGAATAATTGGTAGGGACGCCGCGCTGCGGCGTCCGGACGGCGCAGCGCGCCATTCCTACCATTAATTCAAAACCGGAGCTCTCTTTCCGCTCGTTGGGCCACAGCGCGCTTTCGCCGTTTCCCATTCGGAAAAATATTCGGAGATTCGTCGCGCGAATTGGCGGGGCCGCTCGGCATAAAACCGTTCACCCAATGCCATCGCCGTGTATTCCAACTCGTCCTTTCTGGACGCTATGATCGCGTTGAGAATCCCGTGACCTTGTTGGCTCGCCGGCCCGATCGAGGAGAGGCGCTGCGCCACAAACGCCAGATCGTGAACCTGCCCAAGATAATCGCCAATCGTCCTTAACTCGTCGTTCAACTCCGTGAAAACGGCGGGGGCGAGCGGACGCAACAGCCGAAGCTGATGCCAAAGCTCCTTCACCCGCTTCCGGAACGAATGCAGGTTCTTCGTGCTCGTCTTTTTGATCGCCCTTTCCAGAACCCGGCGCCCGCGCTTGTAGGTCTTCTGCACGTTTTCCCGCAAGCGTTTGCCGCCCAGGTCCTCCAACGGCCACTCCCGGATGTGCTCGAGCGTCTCGCCCAATCGCTCTTCCGCCTCCTGGGGCCATTCGGAAAACGCCGCCAGAAAGCTGTCGAGCTCAAAGGCGAGAAGCTCCTCCGTTTCCTCGAAGCTCCGTTTTTTTCCACGGGCGAATTCACGGAGCTGCCGGACCGTTTGCAAACGCACTTCCGCATCTCGGACTTCCGAAATCAGCCGGGCGACTTTGGCCAGGCATCGGTCTTCTCGTTTCCAGTCATGCCGGTCTCTTTCACCACGAACGAGACGAAGTGCCGCCCGCGCCTTCTTCAAATGTTTCCGGGTTTCATGCACGGGTGACCCCCTGCCGTTCTGCTTCGCCCTGCTCGCTCCGATCGCCGCGTCGATTTGGTGACAGACGATTCGGCGAATGCCATCGCCCAGGGTTTCATCAGCTCGTAGTTCGTTGCTCATGAGTTCTCCGGTCAATCGTGCGCCAGAGCAACGTTGCTATACTTCGGTTTGCTGGTGACATCCCGGCCGATCCAATCGGGCGGCTCGAAAGCAGCGCAGCTTCTCAGATTATCGAACTCCACTTCCGCGACGACGAGCCCGTCGTGCCGGCCCCGATAAACATCGATCTCGATCGTGTGCGTTTTCCAGGGCACGTCGTACCGGACTTTGCTCAATCTCCGGCCGGCCGTCGCGGGCCAGAGGGCATTGAACTGCTCCACGCTCAGACGAATCTCGCGCTCCTCGCGCTCGCCTTTCGTTCCCTCCTTGTAGGTGAGTGATCGAACCGAGCCCTTCTTGCGCAACCGAACCTGCAGGCCGCCCCGTCCGACCGCGAGATATCCCTGCTCGATGAGGTCGTGCGGAAACTTTTTCAAGTTGGGCGGAAACCGCTTCAAAAGAAATTTCCTTTCGATTTCCCGCAGAGAAACTTTCTTCGACGCACCTCGATTCGTCGATCGTACTTTAGTGAACGAGAAAAACATTACCGGAACTTGCTTCTGTTTCGGCTCGCGGCGGAAGATCGTCAAAATCTTTCCTGTGACATTTCCGTGGCGACCGGTTTGTAACGCACAGATGGCAATCAGGTAACGTTCTTGTAACACGGGCATCCAGCAGGTGGACGCGATCCGTTGCGAGGTTTGGCTCACCTATGCGCTTACTCTATCGCTTCGCTATTTACGCCTCCCTGCTGGCTTCCTTCGCGGCGTCGGTCGAACAGACGCGCGCGCAAACGCCGCTGCCGCCGCCGGAAACCGCCGGGTTCGAGCATGTCATTGTCGTGATGATGGAGAACCGCTCGTTCGATCATTTTCTCGGTTGGATGCCCGGTGCGAATGGCAAACAGATCGGCCTCACTTATCTGGACAGCAAAGGCGCCGCGCATCTCACGCACCCACTCGCTCCGGACTATCAGGGCTGCGGGTTTCTCGATCCGGGACATTCCTACAACGACGGCCGGGTGCAGTATGACAATGGCGGGGCCGATGGCTGGCTGCTCGATGGCTCGGACGAAGACCTAACCAACAACCCGAAGCAGGCCAATGATATTTACGCGATCGGGTATTACGGAAAGGACGATCTCGCTTTTCTCGGCCAGGCCGGTCCGGCCTTCACCGTTTGCGACAATTATTTTTCGGCCATCCTCTCCGCGACTTATCCGAACCGGTTTTACATGCACGCCGCGCAGACCGACCGGCTTTCGAATACGAGCACCACATCGACGTTACCCACGATTTGGAGTCGGCTCGAGGAAAAGGGATTGTCGGGCCGATACTATTTCAGCGATCTGCCCTTCCTCGCGTTATGGGGGACGCGCTACGCGAACATCAGCAAGCCGTTCTCACAATTTCTCGCCGATGCCATGGCCGGAACTTTGCCGAACGTGGCTTTTATCGATCCCCGTTTTGAAGACGAGGGCAGCGGCACTTCGGGCGACGATCATCCCCATGCCGACATTCGCACGGGCGAGGCATTCCTGAACCAGATTTACGATGCTCTGCGCGGCAGCCCGGACTGGTCGAAGACCGTTCTCATTATCACTTACGATGAATGGGGCGGATTTTTCGATCACGTGCCCCCGCCGCTCGCGCCGATCCCGACAGCTACCGCAACGGCCGGCGACGCGGATGGACGGCTCGGCTTTCGCGTTCCGTGCGTTATTATTTCGCCGTACGCGCGGCGTGGCGCCATCCCGCACGGACAATACGATCACACCTCGATCCTGAAGATGATCGAGTGGCGGTTCGGATTACCCGCGCTGTCGAACCGCGACTCGAGCGCGAACAATCTGGCAGAAGTGCTGACTTTGTCCGCGCCCGATTCTAACGCTCCCGCCTTTACCGTGCCGACTGGCCCGTTTAATCCGGCCTGTCCTCCAGCGGGCGTCGCGGCGAACGACCCTGAGGCCGCTGAATGGAAGGATGATCTCGCCGCGCTTCGCTCCCTCGCTCTTCAATCCGGCTTCAAAGGAGTGAAATGATGAAACGCGGATTAGTTCTTCTTCTCACCGTCGTTTCCTCATTCGCGGGGCTGGAAAACGCCATGGCGCTCCCGCGTCCCGATCATGTCGTCATCGTGATCATGGAAAATCATTCGTTTAATCAGATCATCGGCAGTGCCGCCGCGCCGAACATCAACGCGCTCGCTAACGCCGGCGCTCTTTTCGTTCCCGCTTCGACCGATCCGACCGCAGCGCGTAGCGGCTCGCATGCCCTGCGGCATCCAAGCCAGCCGAATTACCTCGAGTTCTATTCCGGAAACAACCAGGGCACTCTTCAGGATGGTTATCCCGGATCGTCGTCCGAACCGCTCGCGCCGACCCCGCCATTCAACCCGGCGAACCTCGGCGCGCAGTTGCTCGCGAAAGGATTCCGCTTCGCCACTTACTCGGAAAGTCTGCCAGCGGTCGGCTCAAATCTGGAAGCATTCACGACCGATCCCACGCAAACCCAATACCAGCGAAAGCATAACCCGGCGGTCAATTGGCAGGCCAGCGACGCGCCTGCGAATAATCATCTCGCGCCAGTTCTCAATCAGCCGTTCTTCCCGCTGGCGGGCCAGCCGGGCACAGGATTTCCCGCGGATTTCTCAGCGCTGCCGACGGTCTCAATCGTGGTGCCGAATCAACAGAACGACATGCACGACGGTACGATCCAGCAGGGTGACGCGTGGCTGAAGAAAAATATCATCGACCCTTATCTGGCGTGGGCGCAGACGCACAACAGCCTGCTCATTGTCACGTTCGACGAAGATGGCGACGACACGCCTTCGAACCTGATCACGACAATCTTCGCCGGGCCAATGATCAAGCCGGGAAAATATACCGAGCTGGATCTGAACGCAGGGATGCCGGACGTGCGGCCGCCCGACGGGCTGATCACGCCGACCGGCACCGCGATGAATCATTACAACATTCTCGCCACGATCGAGGACTTCTTTGGTTTGACCCACATCGGCGGCGCCGCCGGCCGGCCGGCCATCACGGACATCTTTCAAACTGTCTCCGCCGGTCCCCTGGTCGTGCCAACTGGCCTAACGAGTGTCCAGGGCGACACGGGCAATTTGTTCCCGCTCTTTTCGCAACAGCCCATCCGCTATCAGCAGGTTTACGATAAATCGCAGTTCGGCGGGACGCGGCAAACGATCAATTCGATCGCGTTTCGCGCGCATTCACCCGGCATTGCGTTCAGCGGCACGATTCCGCAATTGCAGGTTAGTTTATCAACCACGGCGAAGGCGCCGGACGGGCTCAGCTCGATCTTCGCGGATAACGCAGGCGCTGATAACACGCAGGTCTTTAGTGGTCCGCTGACGGTCGCGGTGAATAATTCGAGCACGCCCGGCGCGGTGAACAGCTTCGACATCGTCATCACTTTCACCACACCGTTCCTCTACGATCCGTCTCGAGGCAATCTCCTTGTAGACATCCGTAATCTTCAGGGCGGCACTGAGGTCCCGCCGCTCGATCAGGAAATCGATGCAACGAACGCTCTCGGTGATTCGGTTTCGCGTGTCTATAATTACGGCGACGCGAACGCAACCGCGGCCGGCCAGACCGGGAGCACACCGGAAAAAGATACGGTGGGTTTGGTGACGCAGTTCGGCACGACCGCAGTGCCAGCGCCTTCGCCCAGCCCTACGCCGGTTCCGAACGTGGTTCTCGCGAACATCTCTACCCGGATGGTCACAGGCGTCGGCGATAATGTGATGATCGGCGGCTTGATTATCGGAGGATCCGCGAAGAAGAAAGTCGTCGTGCGCGGTCTTGGGCCGTCGATCAGCGTCGGTGGCAAACCAGTTGCCGGCACGGTGCAGGATCCCGTGCTCGAGTTGCACAAAGGTGACGGCAGCGTGTTGGCCGCGAACGACGATTGGAAACAAACGCAGCAGGCCGAGATCGAGCAAAGTGGGCTTGCGCCAAAAGACGATCGGGAATCGGCGATCTCGATCTCGCTCGACCCCGGAAATTACACCGTCGTAGTTTCAGGCAAGGGACAGACAAGCGGCATCGCGCTGGTGGAAGCCTACGATGTCGACCAACCCGCGGCGTCGAAACTGTTGAACATCTCGACCCGGGGCAATGTCCAGACGGGCGACAATGTGATGATCGGCGGTCTCATCATTGGCGGCTCAGATTATGGGCGCGTGATTTTCCGCGGCCTCGGACCATCGCTGAACGTGAATGGAGTTCCTGTTCCCAATCGGCTGGCTGACCCGACACTGGACCTGCGCGATGGCAACGGCGCTCCGCTCGCCTTCAACGACAACTGGAAAGATTCGCAGCAGGCCGAGATCCAGCAGAGTGGCCTCGCGCCGGCCAACGACAGCGAAGCCGCGATCATCGGCAGTTATCCGCCGGGAAATTACACGGTGATTTTGCGCGGCAAAAATGACACCACCGGCATTGGTCTCGTCGAAGCCTACAAACTGAACTAGAAAACGCCGCTATCCGGCGTTCGTCACCTGATTGTAACTTGGCCTCTGTCCAATGTGGGATCGAATATGAGTAACCACATGAAAACAACCTTCATCATTCTCCTGTTTGCCGGCCTCTTCGCCTCCACTTCAGCGCATGCGGAGCGCCTCGTCATCAAAGGATCGGACACGCTCGGCGCGAAGCTCGTGCCGCAACTGGCGGAGCAATTCAAATCGGATCATCCCGATGCCACTTTCGATATCGCCGCGGAAGGATCCACCACCGGGTTCGCGGCGCTCATTGACGGCACCGCCCCGATCGGCATGGCCAGCCGGCCGGCGAAGACTGAAGAGATCGCGGCCGCCAAGGCGAAAGGTGTGACGTTGAAAGAGACCACGGTCGCGTATGACGGCATCGCCGTGATCGTCAACGCAGCCAACCCGATCAAGAACCTGACCAAAAAGCAGGTCGAACAAATTTTCACCGGCGAAGTGAGTGATTGGAGCGCGGCCGGCGGTTCCGGCGGCGCCATTTCCATTTATACGCGCAACACTTCCTCCGGGACTTATTCTGAATTCAAGGAACTCGCGATGAAGAAGCGCGATTACGCACCGAGCGCACAAAAAATGGCCGGCAACGAACAGATCGCCGCCGAGGTCGGCAAGAACCCGAATGGTGTCGGCTATGTCGGGCTCGCCTACACCAAGGCGCAGGGAATCAAAGTAGTGCCAATCGATGGCGAGTCGCCGTCGAACGACAGCGTCCAGCAGAAAAAATATCCGTACTCCCGACCGACATTCTTCTACACGAACGGCGAGCCGGTCGGTTTGGTAAAGCAGTTCGTCGACTTCACGCTCAGCCCGGCGGGCCAGAAGATCGTGGCGCAAGTGGGATTTGTGCCGATCAAGTAGGCTGGCGATATTTCCGGCGTGAAATCGAACGTCCTGTTCATCTGCGTCCATAACAGCGCCCGCAGCCAGATGGCGGAGGCGTGGCTGAATCAGATCTGCGGCGATTCATTCGCCGCCGAAAGCGCGGGATTGGAGCCCGGCACTTTGAATCCGCTCGTCGTCGAGGCGATGCAGGAAGTCGGCATCGACATTTCGAACAAAGAAACGCGAGCGGTCTTCGACGTCTTCAAATCGGGCAAACTCTTCGGCCATGTCATTACCGTTTGCGATGAAACCAGCGCCGAGCGTTGCCCGATCTTTCCCGGCGTCACCAAACGTCTTCACTGGAGTTTTCGCGATCCCTCCGCCCTGATTGGCACGCATGAAGAAAAAATGGCCGGCGTGCGAGAAATCCGGGACGAAATCCGGGAAAAAATCGAAGTGTGGTGCGCCGAAATCCGCTCCCTGTAGCCGGGTCGCTGCTCCCGGCAGGTTAGCATCCGTCGAAAAGGCGAACGAACCGGGGTTGCCACGGATATTCTGTAATTTCGTCTTGAGGCTCTTTTGATGGGTTTGATAAGCCCGCCTCGTCATTCGGCGTTTTTCCAGGGCCGCCTCGAGGAAACCGAAGCTCAGGGGCAACATCAATTATGCGCACGAATGCCGAACAGTTTTTCACCGCATTGCGTGTTTCACTTGGATCATTTCGATGTTTAGCCATCGCGACGGTCTTCGTTTTCGCGAGCTGGGAGCTCGGTCAGGCCCAATGCACCATCGTCAATACGTTCTCGAACACCAATAGCATCGCCATCCCGGCGAGCGGAAACGCTACGCCGTATCCCTCAACCCTCACAGTGGCGGGACTGGGACTGATTTCCAGCGCGCAGGGCAGCGTGCAAGTCGCGATCAACAACTTCAGCAACGGCACCGGTGTCGGACTCGTGGAAGTTTACGACCTGGGCAAGTAGCGAATCGCCAACGGGCGCGCTTTACCGCCCGTCGAACAGCGATTGCTTGCGCGATTCCTGGAGCGCGCGTTCCGCGTTTCGATAATCCTGCGTCAGATAACTGGGCGTGAAGAAAAGTGACGAATCGCTCGAGGACGATTCAAGCCGCATCGGGATGTAGTTCCAGAACCGTGCATTGAAAAAGGGCGCACGCGCCGTCGCTTCTTCCAGCGCTCGTTTTGCTTCAATCTGTCTCTGCAAATGAAGCGTGAACAGATCCACGACCGACGGCTGCTGACGAAGCTCAAACGTTCCGCTCACGACGATCGGTGGCAGCGTCACTTCCTGCGCGCGCGCCACGACAAGACTCAGCGCGAAAAGCACAGCGGTAGACAGCACCTTCACATTGTCACGTTGCGGCAATCCGAAGAAAAAGGGAAATCGATTAATCCGCCGCGAGCAAATGCTGGTGGCGGATGTCTCCGGCGGCAGCGGCGCAAACGGCATCCTCCGCCATCTTCGTCTAGCTTCTTTTTCCTCTGACGGGAGCCAGCGATTGAATTTCCTCTGTTAAGCACCAAAGGCGCGATATCGTCCAAGCTTGGGGCATCGCCCCAGGGATTTCGGTCGGAGGGGTAATCAAGCGCTGAAGGCGCACTCCGATCTTAAATTAATGGTAGGGATGGCGCGCTGCGCCGTCCGGACGCCGCAGCGCGGCGTCCCTACCAATCGTGCTGTAGCAACGGCGCTCTGTCGCCGTTCGCCCCCAACGCCTCGACAGAGCTCGCCACGGCTAGTCCGCCCTCGCCACGGTGAGTTCGTCCAACGGCGAACATCGGCGGACGAGGCGGCTACAGCACGGAAGAAATCTACGCGTTCTTTGCCTGAACCTTGATCTCGGAATGAATCGTCCCGCGCCTGCGGGACTGGCATTTGGCATTGCCCGAATACTCGCCGCGGCGAGCTAATCCTGATTACGCGACTTTGGCGCTAAGAGAGGTGTGCACGGCGCCCCGCCTTATTCCGCGCGCGCGAGAAGGCTTGGCTCTTCCGGCGGAAGGAAGCTCGCGAGCGGCTTTTCCGAAATTCGGACGTGCGTCCCGATATGAACGAGATTGTAGAGGGCGATGACATCCCTGGAGCGCATGCGAATGCAACCAAAGCTGGCCCGCCGCCCGATGCTTCGCTCCTCGGCCGTCCCATGAATGTAGATACAGCGATCGCGGGCATTCGTCGTCGTACCGTCCATCCCTCGGAGCCAGATCACGCGCGAGACAATGGCATCGCGCCCCGGCGCATTCGCCGACACGATCTCGCCGGTCGCATTTCGATTCCTGATCACCGCGCCGGACGGCAGGCCATCGCCAATCTTCGCGCTGACGAAGGTCTCGCCAAGCGGCGTCCTATAACTGCCGACCGCGTCACCGTTGCCGAATTTCGAGGTCGAGACGCGAAACCTCCTCAAGACTCTTCCATGCGCGATCAAGGCCATCTCCTGATCCGCGATGCTTACGACGATCCCCTCGACCGCTTTGTCGGCGCGGCAATTTGACGATCCCGCTCCGCTCCAAAAAAGGGCGAATGTTAGAGCGGAAACGAGAAAGGTCTTCGAAATCACGCCATTAGCGTTTGGCCTTGTCCGGCACCAGCAATTGCAGGTCCTCGATCAGCGAATCGATTTTTCGCAGATCTTTTCGCCGGCCCTTTTCCGGCTTCAATTTCCTTTTTCGGACATGGATCATCAGATCGCGCAGTTCATTCAGCCGTTCGCGCGATAATTCTTCGGCTGGCTTGAGTGACCCGAGGGCTGCCCGGCTTTCCGCCAGATTAATTTCGAGCCGGGCCGCGTAAGCCCGGACCGTGGCGCGCAAATCCTGCCGAAGCTTTTCCAGTTCAGTTTCGAGCACCTTCACCGGCGAAGTGCTGACGGAGCGAGGACGGGCATTTTTTTTGTTCTTCATTGAGGTCATACTGAGGCTCCTGCGAGTTCGGTTTTTTTAGCCGGCGTTGCTCCCGGCAGATGTGGGTCGAAATTAACCAGTTCAATTTCGCCATCGAAATTCTCCACCAACGCCGAGCAGGACTCCACCCAGTCGCCGCAATTGTAGTAGGTGATGGCGCCGATCTGCCGGACCCCGGCGCTATGAACGTGCCCGCAGAGCACCGCTTCAACGGCGTGGCGCTCGGCGTAACGAACGATCGCCGTCTCAAATTTTCCGATGAAATTAACCGCGTCCTTGACCCGTTTCTTGGCGTAGGCGCTGAGCGACCAGTAGCCCAGGCCGAACCGCCGCCGCACAAAGTTAATGACCGGATTGAGCGCGAGCAAGGATTGGTAACCAAGGTCGCCCGCGAAGGCGAGCCAGCGCGCGTTTTGGACGACCGTATCCAGCTCGTGGCCGTGAATGACCAGAATACGCCGTCCATCGGCGGTCAGGTGGATCGCGCTTTTCTGAATGGCGATGTGACCGTAGAAGCCACAGAAGGCGCCGACGAATTCATCGTGGTTCCCCGGGATGTAAACGATCCGCGTTCCTTTGCGCGCTTTGCGCAGCAATTTCTGGATGACGTCGTTATGCTGCTGCGGCCAGTAAATCCCCCGCCGCATCTGCCAGACATCAATGAGGTCGCCGACGATGTAGAGCGTCTCGACTGCGTAATCGCGGAGAAAATCGAGCAACGCCCCGGCGTTGCTGCTCCGCGTCCCGAGATGTACGTCGGAAATCCACGCCGTCCGCAGGCGCCGCGGAATGGGCGTTTTGACGATGCGAAGATTCCGAAAGCGAGGTGGTGATTCGACCGTCTCCATTTACAAACCCAAAATAGCAGGCGCGGTCTGGCAGAGACAAAGCGAGTTTTGTTACGTTTGTGTGGCAAACCACGCCACCGCCGTGATGAGGGCAGTGACGAGAGTCCACCCGTGCAGAATGACGTGCTCGAGGTTCGGGACAATTCCTCCTGCCCGTGCCGGGAGGAAGCTAATCGTGCCCTGATAGAGCCTGCGGTGAATCGCCTCCCAGCGATTGAGCGTATCTCCTTTTTCAAAATTGGAGGTCGCCCAGGAAAGCAATCGATTATAGACCAAGCGCCACCGCCCGGAAGGCGTGGTCAGATAGGGGACCCACCAGATGACGAGTTCGATGGCAAACAAAACAAAATAGTAGATCAGACCGAAAGTCATGAGCCATCGAACGTGAAAACCGAAACCGATCGGAGGCAGAATCATGAGCAGACCGTTCACGCTGCACTCCGCGCATCGCTCCCGCCGGTCCAGATGCCGGGCGCCGTTAAACGGAAAAAAATCAAACAGGGTCGTGACCTGATGATATCCGAGCAACAGGAGCTGGCAGAAAACGGCGAACCTTGCGATGAACATGGCTTCGGAGGTCGCAAAATAGAACACCGCGCACCGCCAGCATCAATTTTTCTCCCTTTGGGTGCCAAAGACAAGACCGCGCTGCAGCCCTCCTCGGGCAGTGAGGGACCGTGCCGGCTACCCCATGCCGGCGAAAATTCTTGCATTGAGGTAGCCCCTCGGAAGATTCTGAGATCGATGGGACAGGAATCGACGCCCGCGCTAATTCGCAGAACGCTGGCCGTCTGGCTCTGCGCTTCGCTTCTTGCGACGCTCGCCATCAGCGCCGTGCCGCAGTGGCACGAGCTGATCCACCTTGATGCCAAGGCGCCGCGGCACGAATGCGCCGTGACCCTCGCCAGTTCTGGGAACTATCAGCAGCCAGCGCCGCTGGTCGCAGCTCCAGTTCCGGTCCTGCAATTCTGTTTTGTCCCGGCGCTGCACCCCGTCTGGGTGGCTTCGCCCTTCATCGGCGCGCACATTCTCGAGCACGCGCCACCCGCGCTCGTCTAGCACAGTCTCCAGCCGCGTTCTCGCGCGGTGATTTCGGCGTTTCGATTTATCGCGCGCGTCTTGCGGCACGGATTCCGTGCCCGCCCACCGAACCATTGCGGCCTCGCCTCGCGAGCACCGCAGCAACCCACATCCACAAAATGATTCTTAAAAACTTTATTCATGAAAAAATTTCTAATCACAGCAGGAGCGCTGTTCGCCGGTGCGAGCGTCGCGATTGCTCAGGATGCCGTTCGACCAACGGCCTCAACCACCCCGGCCACCACGGCTGAGACTGATCGCGTCGTCGTCCAAAGCGAAGAGTTGGACATTTCGCGCGAGCAGATTGTCCCGAGCCTCGGCGCCACCCGTTACACAGTCGGACCCGACCGGCTGGATTCGCAGGCCCAGGGCGAAAATGCATCCTTCAACCAAACTATTCTGCGCTTCCCCGGCGTGGCGCAGGATTCATTTGGACAACTGCACGTCCGCGGCGAGCACGCGAACCTGCAATACCGGATCGACGACGTTCTCTTGCCGGAAAGCATTCCGGGCTTCGGTCAGGAACTCGAGACGCGTTTCGCCGACAACATCTCTCTCATCACCGGCGCGCTGCCGGCACAGTTCGGTTTTCGCAATACCGGCGTAATCGACATTCACACGAAAAGCGGAGCCGCTTTTCAAACGAGCGAAGCGTCCATTTACGTCGGAAGTTTCGACACGATCAAGCCGAGCTTCGAGTTCGGGAACGTGACCGGGAAACTCAGCTCCTACGTCTCGACCAGTTATTTACACAGCGGCATCGGGATTGAGAATCCGACCGGCAGCAGCAACCCAATCCACGACAACACCGATCAGTCCAAATTGTTCGGCTATTTCTCCTACATCTTCGATGAAACGAGCCGCCTGACGCTGCTTCTCAGCGGCAATCACAGCGACTTCCAGATCCCTAATAATCCGGGGCAAACGGAGGCATTCACCGACATGGGAAGATCCACGTTCGATTCGTCGAAACTCGATGAAAACCAGACCGAACAATCCTCCTACCTGATCCTAACCTACCAGAAACAAGTGGACGATTTCAGCATGCAGGCGTCCATCTTCACGCGCTACAGTTCAGTCTTGTTTCGACCGGATGAGGTCGGCGACTTGATTTTCAACGGTGTCGCTTCGCGCGTGGATCGCGACATTGTCTCGAACGGGATTGAGTTCGATTCGAGCTACAAGCTTAACGACCAGCACACGGTCCGTGGCGGTTTTCTTTTCAGTGAGCAGCACGCCACCGTCGGCACAGTCACACTCGTGTTTCCCGTCGACGCAAACGGCAATCAGACGAGCGATGTGCCGGAACGGATCGTCGATAACAGTCAAAAATATGGCTACTTTTACGGTTTCTATTTGCAGGACGAATGGAAACCGTTCGAGCAACTCACGATTAATTTCGGCGGACGGCTCGACTTCGTAAATGCGTTCTCGAATGAAAATCAACTCAGTCCGCGACTGAACATTGTCTACGAACCCGTCAAAGGAACGATTATTCACGGCGGCTATGCGCGCTACTTCACGCCACCGCCGTTGGAGAATGTCTCTCAAAGCACGATCGCGAAGTTCGCCGGGACGACGAATGAATCGGCTATCACCGACAATTCCCCTGTTGCCTCCGAGCGGGCGCATTACTTCGATGTCGGCGTAACGCAGAAAGTCGCGGAAGGATTCAACGTCGGAATCGACGGGTTCTATAAAAGTTCGCATTCGACCCTCGACGAGGGCCAATTCGGCCAGGCGCTCATCCTCTCGTCCTTCAACTACAAGCGCGGCGAAATATACGGCGGCGAAATTACTTCCAGTTATGATCACGGTCCGTTCTCGGCTTATTTGAATGCCGGTTACGAATGGGCCCGTGGAACACAGTTTAGCTCCGCCCAATTTCTCTTCGCTCCCGATCAGTTCGCCTACGCCAGCAACCACTGGGTTTTCCTCGACCACGATCAGCGTGTCACCGGCTCGGCCGGCCTTTCCTACACCTGGAATGATTGGAAAGCGGCGGTTGATGGACTTTACGGAAACGGCCTGCGCCGCGGATTTGCCAACACGATGAAGAACCCTCCTTACGAGACTTTCAATCTCAGCCTGCAACGCCGGTTCAAGATCAGCGCAAAGACTTCCGTCGTCGTGCGGTTCGATGCCGTGAATTTGTTGGATAAAATTTACCAACTGCGTGACGGCAGCGGCATCGGTGTCCATGCGCCTCAGTTTGGCCAGCGGCGCGGATTCTACGGCACGGTCGCCTTCGACTTCTAAGACTCCATTTGGCCTTTATTCGTCAGCCGCTGGAGTCAGGGTCCGATCCCCTTCTCCGGTTCTTCCTCGGCGCCGACGGATGAGCCACCATGAAAACGGAAGCGGAAATCGCCAATCATCCCAAGGCGCGCCTGCATCGGGAGCTTGTTGAGAGACTTCGAGCTTCAGGCAGCGCAAAAGGAGCAGAGCAGTGCTGGATTCGCTTTCAACTCAATCCGCGTCTTTGGAAGCGGATCGTCACCTACGGACTCAGCGCGCCTGAGAAGCAATCACTTTTGAATAAAGTCGCGTTCCCGGATTTCAACACCGCGGAGGTGGATGCCGCGCTCAAGGCCGGGAATAACCTGCACAAACTGCATGAGCTCGCCTCTGGCCGCGCCTCCATCGCAAAGGATCCGGCCGGCCACTACAAAATCGGCGCCAAAGGGTTCAAGATCATTCAACACTCCATCGCCCCAAGAGCACCTAGTCGAGCGCAGAAGACGATTCCTGATCGTGGCGCCGCTGAGTTTCGATCGTGACTGCAATTTCACATCAGCCGTCCTGGCGTTCGTTTACTAATCATTCTTTGCCAAGGTCCCGGAAGTGCATTATACAACGACGAATGACGCGAATTCGCGACATCGCCCGTTGGCGGAAGGCACTCGCTTGCCTGCTCATCAGTGAGTTCCTGATTATAGCTGCGCTCGCCGGATCCCCGCACCTTCATCAAACGTTCCATCATGATGCCGATCGCGGCGATCATGAGTGCGCCGTGACGGTGATGATTTCGGGTGGGAGCGATGGTTCGCCCGTGCCGCAACTTCTCGATGCCGGGGCGATTTTTCCCACGCCTTTTAATTTCTCGCCGGAGCTGCCGTCTCAGGATGTAGCTCCTCTCTTTCTTAGTGCTCACGTCTTCGAGCACGCTCCTCCGCTCAGCTAACAAAGGGTTGGATGGCGATAACGCCCGAGCGCGATTAGCAGGCGTCGCGGGCAGCTAGCATCGCCGTTTCGTTTGCGGTCGCAGCGTTCGATTGGCGCCCGCTCCCGCTCCTTGAGTTCAGCATGACCGGTTATGAGTTGGTTCACATTTAATTTACAAGACTTCTCGATCTCGTTTCTGAGCATCCTTTTCGAAGGAGTGCCTTTCATGTTCATCGGCACGCTCCTTTCGGGGATCATCGATGCTTTCGTTCCGTCGGAGACGATGGAGAAACTTCTCCCGCGAAATCGAATCGCGGCGATCGCGCTGAGCGGAGTCCTTGGCGTGGTTTTTCCGATGTGCGAGTGCGGCGTCGTGCCCGTGATCCGGCGGCTAATTCGCAAGGGATTGCCGGTCTCGTGCGCGCTGACGTATCTGCTGGCGGCGCCCATCGTTAATCCTATCGTCGCTCTGAGCACCTTTGCCGCCTTCCGCGGCCAACATCCGGGGATGGTAACCTCGATGCGGCTACTGATGGGATTTGGCGTTGCCTGCGTCTGCGGAATAATTGTCCAACGGATTCCGTCGCGCGCGTTGCTTAACCGACGAATGCTCGCCGCGCCGCGAAAGCGATCAACCGCTTCTCGTATGCGCGCTGAGCATGCGGTTCTTGCGCTGGATTATGCCGCATTCTCAGGCGAAAGGAGCGTCGTTTTTCCGGTGTTTTTTCCCCCCGCGGAGATCGTTCATCTGCGCGATGAAGCGCACGCGGAAGAGCGCTTTGGGCAGAAAATTATCGGCGCGATCCGGTGTGCCGCCTTTGATTTTCTCGACGTAGGATTCTACCTGATCATCGGCGCGGCCATCGCGAGTGTATTCAACACTGCGATTAACAAAGAAGTCCTGCTCCCGTTTGCGAGCAACCATCTCCTGGCCACAACCGGAATGATGGTATTAGCCGGATTACTTTCGCTTTGCAGCACGTCCGACGCTTTCATCGCCGCGAATTTTCTGACCTTTCCTGTCACCGCGAAACTCGCCTTCATGGTCTTCGGCCCGATGATGGATATGAAGCTGCTGTTCATGTACGGGCTGGTGTTTAAGAAGCGCTTTACCTTCATCTTCGCGCTCGGCTTGTTTGTCTTTGTCTTGCTGCTCTGCCTGGCGCTCACGCCTCTCCTGCCATGAAACTTTTCGCCCGCATTCTCGCTCCGCTCACTCTTCTCGAATGGGGAGGGATTTTGACTTATTTCTACTTCAGCGGCCGCATCGCTGCGTTTTTGCATCCGATGTTTCGGCCGCTCGTGCTCGTCACCGGCATTCTTCTCCTGATTACGGCGGTATGTGTTGCGGTTTTTCGCGAGGAAGAATGCGCCCACGAGCACGCGCATGAGGAAGGCTTACATCAGCACAGCCATTCTCACGGCAGGTTGAGCTTTGGCGGTTTCCTCGCGTTCCTCATCCTGCTTCTACCGCTGGCATTGGCCGCGAAAATTTCGCCTGACAGTTACGGTGCGAATTTGATCAAGAACCGCGGTTTGGTGGAAGACATTCGCAGCATTCCAGGCGCGGCAAGCTCGTTCGCGAAACGGACGAAGGCGAGTGAATCAACCGCCGCCCCGGCAACGTCTGACCAAAAACCTTCCCTGACCATTGCGGCTAACGTCACTCCCTCGTCGCCGCCGAAATATATCGGCGTAGAAGAAACTCCAAGCTCGAAGCCGAACCCCAATTCGGAGCCAGCACTACCAACAAATGACTCCGAGCAGGCGACTCCGCCATCGCCCAATGCTTCTGCGCCTAACGAGTTCGTCAACGAATTCCTGAAGCCGGACAAGGCCGGTCGCATCAAATGCGAGATTGTCGATCTTCTTTATGCGGCCCAGGAAGAGTTCACGCGCAAAGATTTCGAGGGGAAAGAGATCGAGTTAGTTGGGCAGCTGGTTCCGTCCAAGCCGAAGGGCGCGACGAAATCGACGGCGCCGGCCGGCTCATTCAAACTCCTCCGCCTTGTCATGGTTTGTTGCGCCGCCGACGCGATGGCGATTGCGGTGAAGATTGAAACAAAACTGCCACCGATGGAAATCCGCGACATGCAATGGTTGAAAGTGACTGGACGAGTCCACTACCGGCCGCGCGTGAAAGAGGATTCGGATGAGACCGATTACGGCGATCAACCAGAGCCGGTCATCGTGGCTGATTCGATCAAGAAAGTCGCCGCGCCCGCGGAAAAGTATCTCTACTAGAGCACTTCAAATGTTCTTCGTTGTTCGATCCACTTTAGTCATAGCGATAGCCATCGCTTTGGCTGCGCCACCCGAAATGGCCGAGGCCGGAAATTCGTTTTCAACAGTTGTGATCGATCCGGGACACGGCGGCTTCGATCGAGGAGGGATTCCTGGCCAGCAGGTGCCTGAAAAAATGGTGGCGCTCGATACGGCTTTGCGTCTGGAAAAAATTTTGCTGCGCGCGGGATTGCGCACCGTGATGACGCGCACCAGAGACATTTTTGTTCCCCTGTCTGTCCGAAGCGCGATCGCAAATGCGCAGCGCGATGCGATTTTCGTTAGCATCCACTACAATGCCTCGCCCCGCCGGAGCGCGCACGGTATTGAGACCTATTCCGAAAACAATCGCGGCGCTGTCCTCGCGGCGCGCATTCAACGGCAGATCATTAGTCGCGTCAGCACGGAGAACCGTGGGGTGCGCGCAGCCGAATATTACGTGCTGCGCAATTGCCGGTTGCCCGCGGTGCTCGTCGAATGCGGTTTTCTCACCAATCCAGGCGAAGCTCAATTGGCGCTTAGACCTGCCTATCGGGAGGAAGTCGCAGAACAGATCGCCGCAGGTATCATTGAGCAACGGCAATTTGCATTTCCTCCGCTCGTTCGAACTCATCGGCCCGGGCGTTTGGTGCACAGAAACAAGAAACACCGAAAAATCGCCATTTCGGCGAGGCTTGGTGATCCTTCGCCGACTTACCCAACCGTTAAAGAGAGCTAACCAATGGTTCGCATTGCAAATCCAGAGGCACCCGCAGAAGTCGACGATCAGGAGATCGCTCTAAGCGCATCTGACTTTGCACACCTGCACCGGGCGTTGTTGTGGCTGCTAGGCCTGTTTGCCGGCTCTGCCGCGGCGACTCTGGTAATCAATTTGCCGACCCCGCTCTTTGCCGGCATGCAGTGTTACCTGGCCTGGTGTGCGATTGCTGCGCTTATTCAATACTTTTTCCTGCGCATCGAAGCATCGGCTTTGAGAGGTGACGACCCCGATCGCAACCTGACCGCGCGCCGCCAACATAAGCCGAACGGCACCGATCATAAGGACCGCTCGATCGCTTCCGGCCCGAGCCTTTCGGATTTCGCCTCCATCTGGCAATGGGTGATTTTCTTCGCCGGAGTAACCGGGATGGCCTTGTGTCTCCGCGAAACTCTTGGCACGGCCGGGCTGGCAGGAGACGCGACCACTTCGCTGCGCGTGGCAACCGTCGTATTCCTCGCAGCCGCATGTGCATTTTATTTCTTTGGAAATTTTGCGAAAGCCGTCGCTACTCGAATCGGAAGCGATGCGCTGTCGCCGATCCTGACGCTGGCACGGATCGCGTCGCTAGCTTCATTTGCCGCCGCGGGATTGATTTTCCTGTTCCTCTCCACGACGCGAGACTACAGCGCTTGGCTCGGCTGGTTCCTGATTGGCTTCACGACGTTCTTGATCACGGAAGCGCTCATTCGTTTTGCCGTGCGATTTTATCAGCCGAAGAGCCTCCGCAAACCGCCGGGTCCTGCCGGGACCAGCTTGTTACTCGACGCAATCTTCGGGCATGGCCACGGCGTCGGCTCCGCCGTCAAAGGTTTCGAAGAGTTGTTAGGCGTGAAACTGCGTGAAGTCTGGATCGTTCGCTATCTGCGTCAGACCGTCGAGCTGATCCTTATCGGAACGATCGTGCTGGGATGGTTGTCCACCTGTTTCACCTCCGTCCCAGCCGGGAGCCGCGCCGTGCGGATGTTCTTTGGGCGTTACCAACCGGTCCCGCTTTTACCCGGCCTTCATGTCACGTGGCCGTGGCCGATCGAACAACTGGAAATCGTCGAGACGGAAACCATTCGCCAAATTTCGCTTGGCTTCGACAAGGATATGTCGGGGCCGGTGCTCTGGAACGAGCCGCATTTTGAAGGCGAAAAAAATCTGCTGGTCGGCGATGGCGAATCGCTTCTGACCATCGACGTCCCGATCTTCTATCGCATCTCCGATCCGGTGCGTTATCTGGAAACGACCACCGACGCCGAACAAGCCCTGCTCGCTCTGGCGGAGCGCAAACTGATTCAAGTGGCCGCTGCGCACGACAGTTTCCAGATCATGACCGAACAGCGCGCCGAAATCGCGCGGCAGCTTCAAGATTCATTACAAAAGGAAGTCGATCAGCTCGGGCTCGGTCTTCAGATCGTGTTCGTCGGACTGAAGGACGTCCATCCGCCGGTCGGTGTCGCACCGGCCTATCAGGCAGTCGTCAGTGCCCAGGAAGAAAAAGAGAAAACGATCGATCTCGCGCGCGCCTCGCGCGCTAAGGTATTGCCCGAAGCCCAGGCCCAGGCGACTCGCATCCGAATCGAGCAAGACGCGCTCTACAAGCAGCGCGTTGCCGCTGCGCAAGGTGAGGCCGCGCGCTTTTCCGCGATTGTTGAGGCCGATCGCGAGAACAGCGCGGTCTTTCGTTTCCGATTGAAGCTCGACGTGATCGAGCAAGTCCTGGGCAAAGCCAACAAGACCATCCTGGCTGTGCCCGCGCAGACGAAACAGGAGCTCTACCTCGATTTGCGCGACACCAACAACCTGCCTCCGCCGTAAGCCGCCTTTTTATGAAACCGCAAATGCTCATCCGCTTCATCGTTTCGCTGCTCGTGCTTCTCGTTCTGTTCTCGTTCATGCTTGGCTTTCAGGTCCGCCAAAACGAACAGGTCGTGCTGACTCGTTTCGGAAGTCCGTCGCGCGTCATTCAAAAACCGGGACTTTACCTGAAATGGCCGTGGCCCATCGAAAAAGTGAATCGCTTCGATGCGCGCCTAAACTTCCATGAAATCCGCCTTTCCGAAGCGCTGACGAAAGACAAGCGCAACGTCATTGTCCCGGTTTTTATTGCCTGGCGAATTGTTAATCCGCAACGATTTCTCGAAGCGATCGGAAGCACGGAGAATGCGCGGGCGAAACTCGACAGTCTCGTTAGCAGCGCGAAAAACACTGTGCTCGGCAGTTACGATTTCGGCCAGCTCGTGTCGGTCAAACCCGAAGACGTAAAATTGCCTGAGATCGAGCAAAAGATCACAGGGTTAAGTTCTGGCCAGGCAAAAGATTCCTTCGGCATCGCGATTGAACAAGTCGGCATCGAGCGGGTCACCCTGCCGGAAGTGAACACGCGTTTTGTTTTCGAGCGGATGGAGGCCGAACGCGCGCAATTCGCCGAGCGCTACCGCGCGGAAGGCAAACAGGAAGCGGACGCGATCAATGCCAGGACGGACGCGGAGCGAACCGTTCTTCTTGCTGAAGCACGCAAATCGGCCGAGGAAACGCGCGGCAAAGCGGAAGCAGAAGTGGCGCGCATTTATTCCGCGGCGCATCAGGAGCAGCCTGATCTCTATCGTTTTCTGCGCGAATTGGAGGCGCTGAAGAAGGTAGTCAATCAAAACACCACGCTGGTGCTCGATGCCAACGCGCCGCCCTTCGACCTTTTGAAAGCAGCTCCGTCACCTCCATCAAAACCATGAGCCGTCGACGAGAAGACGCCCTTTTTTCCGCGCACGCGATTCTGGCGGCGTTGCGCTCCAGCATCCGCATTTTGCGATGGGGGATGCTCGTCTTGATGCTGATCTATCTTTGTTCGGGCATCACCACCGTCGGCCCCAACCAACGCGGATTGGTGCTGCGTTTTGGCCGCGCCTTGCCGAAAAGCGCGCCGCCCGGTCTGCTCCTTGCCTTCCCAGCACCGATTGATGAAGTGGTAATGCTTCCCGCCAAGAGCGTGCAGGAAGTCGTGCTCGACGCCTGGACGCCGAACAATGATTCGTGGCGGGATTCGCTCCACCCGGCGCGCGATCCTTACACCATCACCGGCGATGTGAACATCATCCGCGCCCGCTTTTCTGTGCGCTTTCAAGTGGCGGACCCAATCGCGTATGAATTCGGCTCCAGCGAGCGGGAAAACCTGCGCAATGCGATTTGTTATCAAAGCGCCTGCCGCGTTCTCGCGAGCATGAGCGTGGATGATGTGCTCACGACCCGCCGTGATTTCATCGGTCAGGAATCAATGCGATTGGCGCAGGAAGAACTCGATCGACTCGGGCTCGGCGTCCAACTCCTGGCGTTTGAAACGCGCGAGATCAATCCGCCCGCGGCGGTGTTGCAAGCCTTCCAGGGTGTAATCAGCGCCAAAGTTGAAGCCAGGACCCTGGTGGAGCCGGCGCGCAGCCGGCATGCCTCCGTCATTCCGGAAGCAAACGCGGAGGCTTACCGGATTGAGCAGGAAGCGCAATCGTATGCGCAGGGATTGATCGCGAGGGCGCAAGGCGAAGTCTCGGCGTTTCTTGCTTTGCTCAAGGAATACCGGGCGAATCCGGGAACAGTCCATACCCGGCTTTACGCCGAGATGATTGAAAAAGTGTTGCCCAAGCTGCGGGTATCAAGCGTGCTTCCGACCGACCGCGGCGAAGTGCGCATCCTGGTGTCTCCGCAGAAGGCAGACACGATCGAAACTTCGCCCAGCGAATCGCAGCAGCAGCTTCTCCCTACGTCCACGCCATCTCCGCAGAACATCCAGCCGATGGAGGACCATGACTGAGGACACCAATTCGAGACTATGAATTCCACAAGCGTTCCGCTGCTAGATCCGCCTGTTCATGCGCACGATCACTCCGATCATGACCATCATCATCACGATGATCATGACCACGACCACGAAGGCGAACATCTCCGCAGCGGCCTCGGCAAATGCGGGCATGATCATTCCGAAAGCGGAATGAAGTGGCGGCTCACGCTGGTTCTTCTCGGCGGAGTCTGCCTGATTCTGAGTGGCATTCTTCGCTGGCTCCGTCCCGGCCAGGACGATCTGGCGGTCACTTGGTCGATGCTTGGCGCGATCGTCACCGCGCTCCCGATCTTCCGCGACGCACTCCTTGGTTTTCGTTCGAAGGCTTTTGCGAACACCGAGTTTTACATGAACCAGTTCATCACCCTCGCGGTGATCGCCTGCTTCGTCACTCAGCAATATGTCGTTGGCGGCGTGGTCGCGATCATCCTGCTGGTCGGTCACATCCTCGAGGACCGCAGCATGCTCGGAACCAACGAGGCGATTAACAGCCTGCTGCATTTGTCGCGAGTCAGCGCGCGCCGGGTGCGCGATGGAGTCGAGGAAGAAGTCGACGCCGAATCCCTCGGCGAAGGTGAAATCGTGCGCGTGCGTCCGGGCGATACCATGCCGGCGGACGGTCTGGTCTTGAGCGGATTTTCGTCGGTGAACCAGGCGACGATCACGGGCGAATCGCTGCCGGTGGAAGTGGAAGCCGGAGCCACTGTTTTCGCCGGCACGTCAAATCTCACCGGCTCGATCGAAGTCAAAGTAACCAAGACCGGGACGCAAACTGTGCTCGGTCGCGTGAAAGAGATTGTCGAAGAAGCACAGCAAACTCGCGCGCCGATCGTGCGCTTGACCGAGGAATACGCGCGCTACTATATGCCGCTGATCCTGCTCATCGCGGGGTTTGTCCTGTTCTTTACTCAGGATGTGCAGCGCGCCATTTCGGTGATCGTCGTGAGCATTCCGTGCACGTTCGTGCTGGCCGGACCATCCGCGATGGTAGCGGCGCTGGCGGCCGCTTCGCGCATGGGAATTCTCGTGAAGAGTGTGCGCTTTTTCGAGGTCGCCAACGATATCGACACCATCGTCTTCGACAAGACCGGCACGCTGACGACTGGCGAGCTCAGAGTCGCAGCGATCGCGCCCCACGATGGAATGGCGGAAAACGAATTGCTCGCGCTCGTCGCCGCCGTTGAGCAGCACTCGACTCATCCGATCGCGCGCGCGGTGGTGACGGCCGCCCAAGATCGGCAATTGCGAATCGCGGACGTGGAAGACGTTCAGGAAAAACACGGACATGGTTTGCTCGCGCGCGTGGGCCAGCTCGATGTCGTGGTCGGTCGCGGCACGTGGCTCACGGAACAGGCGATCGAGATTCCTCAGAGAGAAAAACACTTCGACGATCTAAGCGCTCTCCACATCGGCGTGAACCGCAAACTTGCCGGTATTATTTATCTAAGCGACACCGTTCGGGTCGAAGCCAAAGGAGTCAGCGCCGATCTGCGCGCAGGCGGCGTCGATCATTTGATGATGCTGACCGGCGACCGCCGAAGCGTTGCTGAGTCGATCGCCGAGCATGTCGGGATGACGGAGTTCGAGGCCGATTGCTTGCCCGAGCAAAAACAGGAAGCCGTGCTCAAACTTAAGAGCAGCGGCCGGAAGGTCATGGTCGTGGGCGACGGCGTGAACGATGCGCCCGCGCTGGCGGCCGGCGACTTAAGCGTCGCGATGGGCGCGCTCGGCAGCGACGTGGCAATTCAAACCGCCGACATCGCTTTGATGGCGAGCGATCTTCGCCGCGTCCCGCATTTTCTCGCGCTCTCCGACAAAACGTTGCGGATCATCAATCAAAACATGTTGTGCGGTTTCGTTTTCATCGCCGCCGCCATTGTTCTCTCCGGCGTCGGGCTCATCCCGCCTATCGCCGCCGCCTTCATCCACGAATTCGGCGCGTTTTTTGTCATCTTCAATAGCGCACGCTTGCTCCGCTTCGAGGGGAAAGTTACATGAACCGTTCCAGCCCTTTGTTACTGGCGGTCTGCCTTGGAGTCGTGCCCGCGTTGGCCAAGGCCCTGCCGATACTGACCGCGATTACCGATCATCCCGTTGTTCCGGAACTGATGGGCGCTTGCTCAATGAAATGCGCGTTTCCCTGGACGGTCGAAGCCACGGAGCCGAGCGAAGCCAGGCCGTACGGCGTTGTCATTTTGAACGACGAGAAGCCTGCGCCCGCCTGGATGCCACGCCGCACCAGCATCGACACGAAATTGACGTTTCGCTTTCCAAGAAAAATTCCGGCCGAGATGGAGGGCAATGTTCCGTTTTACGGATTCGACATCATCAATGGCGATTGGGCGACTGATGCAAAATGGAAAACGTCCGCGCGCGTAAAAAAAGCGCGGATGTATTACAATAATAAGCCGCTTTACGACGTGCTCTTTGCCGACACGCGCCGCCGGCAGCGTGTGCACTTCGACGACATCATGGTGCATTCCGGCGACAGCTTGACGCTGGAAATTCTCGAACTTTATCCGGGTGACAAATCGACGGCGGTCGCGATCAGCGAACTGGTTTTGCAAGGTGCCCACTAATTAGATCGTCATGAAGAAGATCGCATTCACAGCTTGCTTTCTCGCCGCGGCGGTATTCACCGCGCGCGCAGCAGACAAGATTAAAGTCGCCTCCTTTTCCACTATCGACACAGAGATTGTGCAGCAGATCGGCGGCGATCATGTCGATGTGGCTGGCCTCGTTAAACCGGGCGTCGATCCACACGAGTACGAGCCGACTCCGGCTGATCTACGCAAGGTGAATGACGCACAACTGATCCTTACCTCCGGTAAGCACATGGAAAATTATTTGAACAAGCTTCAGGAAGCGACCGGCGGGAAAGCGGACATGCTCCAGGTGGGCGATCATTTTTCCTCGCTCAAAATGAAACCGGACGAAGGCGAAAAGAGCGCGATGCGCGAAGATCCGCATTGGTGGCACAGCGTAAGCAACGTCAAGCAAGCGACGAAAATTGTTCGCGATGAGTTAATCAAACTCGATCCCGCGGATAAGGCCGGCTTCGAGAAGAACGCAAATACCTACCTGGCGAAACTCGATGAGCTTGAGAACTGGGTGAAGCGCAAAGTCGCCGAGCTGCCGCGCGACAAGCGAAAACTGGTTACCTCGCACGACGCCTTCCAGTATTTTGCACGCGATTACGGTTTCACGATTGCGGCGATCGAAGGCATAAGCACGGAGACCGAAGCTTCGAACAAGCATGTCTCGGATTTGATCGACGACATCAAGAAGCAAGGCGTGAAAGCAATCTTCCTCGAAAACACACTCAACCCTAAAGTGACCACCGAGATAACGCGCGAGACCGGCGCGAAGATCGGCGGTACCCTTTATCCCGACGGCCTCGGCACCGGCGAGGCGAGCACTTACACAGGAATGATGAAGCACAACGTCTCGACGATTGTGGACGCATTGAAGTAGGGCATGAGAGGGTCGCCACTCCTGCGCGCATTGCTGGTCGTCATCGTCCTGCTCGCTTTGCTTTGGCCGTTGCGCAGCCTAACGACTCATCGCACGAAGGAACCGCCCACCTCGCCGCGGACCCCGGGAGCCGAATCGAAAGTCCACCTTGTTCTGACCTCGACGACCTTTCCGTTCACGTTTGAAGTTTCGCACCTCGGCAAGACGATTTGGAAAGGCGAAGCGAACGAGAGCAACGCCGCCCGCGACCTGCAGTTGATCTTCCCGCCCGAAGGCATCGAACTCGTGATCGACGCCAAATGGCAGGAGAACAAACAAACCGCAGTTAAGATCGATGTGACACCGGACGGCGGAGATACCATCACCAAGACGCTCTGGGGCACGACCGAAGTCAGCGACGTGCTCACCTTCGCCAAACCGTAGAAAGCCAACACGATGCCCGCTCATCATTTGGAAATAAAAAATCTGACGGTGGCTTATCGCCGCGTGCCCGCGGTGCATCACGTCACTCTCAATTTGCGTTGCGGTCATTGCATCGCGCTTCTCGGACCGAACGGCGCGGGTAAGACGACGTTTTTCAAAGCGCTAGTGGGCCTCGTGCCAAAGGAAACGGGCGAAGTCGTTTTCGGCGGTCACGGAAAAGTGGGGGCGGATACCGATATCGCCTACTTGCCGCAGCGCAGCGTGATCGACTGGGATTTTCCGATCACGGTGCGCGGCATGGTCGAGATGGGCCGTTACATGCGCATCGGCAAGTGGGGCCGGTTCGGCAAAGCGGACAGCGAAGCGGTCGACGTTGCCTTGCGCACGATGGATCTGGCCGATCTGGCCAGGCGGCAAATCAGCGCTCTTTCCGGCGGACAACAACAGCGCGCCTTTCTCGCGCGATCGCTCGCGCAAGAGGCCCACGTCTTTCTCCTCGACGAACCATTTACCGGTCTCGACAAGACCGCGCAGGATTTGCTTGCCCAGGCGATTCGCAAACTTGTCGCGGCCGGCAATCTCGTCGTCGCATCGCATCACGATTTGAAATCGGTGCCGGAACTTTTCGATCAGGTGATTTTCCTCAACGGCGAGTTGATCGCATTTGGCGATACGGGCGAAACTTTCAACGACGAAAACATCGCGGACGCGTATCGCACCCAGGTCTTCTCGAAGGCGCAACTGCATCGCAACGCCGGCGTCCACTGATATGCACTGGCTGACCGAACCTTTCCGCCATGAGTTCATGTTGCGTGCGCTTTTCGGCTGCGCCCTGATTGGATTCACCAACGGCGCGTTGAGCGGATTCATCGTCCTGCGGCGGCTCGCGCTCATGGCCGACGCGATGGCGCACTCGCTTCTGCCCGGGGTGGCGGTCGCGATCATTCTATTTGGTCTCGCGCCGGCCAACTTGTTTTTCGGCGCGCTCGTCGCCGCGCTGCTCGTCGGCCTCGGCGTTCAAATCATTTCCGGCAGCTCGCGCATTAAAGAGGACACTTCGCTCGGTTTGCTCTTTGCCTGCGCGTTCTCGCTCGGCCTCGTCCTCTTGAGCTTCTCGCCTTCGCAAGTCAACGTGACTCACTATCTATTTGGAAACATCCTGGGTCTCTCGGACGACGATCTTTGGATCATCTATTCGATCAGCCTAATTGTGCTTCCACTCCTGGTTTTGTTTCAGCGACCGCTGCTCCTGCTCATGTTCGAGCCTTCCGTCGCCGCGAGCCAGGGCGTGTTCGTCAGGCCGCTCACCTACATGCTCATGGGCTTGCTCGTGCTCTCCATGATTTCGTCGCTGCAAGCTGTCGGCGTGGTCCTCGCGCTCGGAATGCTGATCGCTCCCGCCGCTACGATTTACCTCTGCTCCGATTCGTTTGCCGCCATGTTTTGGGGCGGCGGCATTCTCGGGATGCTCGGATCGTGCGCGGGGTTGGTCGTTTCTTACTGGCTCAATCTTCCGTCCGGCGCCTGCATCGTCCTCGTGCTCGGCGGCATCTTTTTTGCAGCCTATCTTTTTAGCCCCAGATACGGCGTGCTCTCGAAATTTCTTCGCCGCCGTCATCTTCACGAGGAATCCCTCGCCCGTTGGGAAGAGCATGCAGACCATTAGCCGTTCCCTTCTAAATTAATTGGAAAAGACACGTTCCCGAATTTCAACGCCGCGGAGGTCGATGCTGCACTCAAAGCAGGAAACAATTTGAACCGGATGTATGAGCTCGCCTGTAGGACGCGCCTCCATCGCGAGGGCTCGGCCGGGCATTACAAGACAGGAGGCAAAGGGCTGAAAATCATAAGACACACGGCTGCACTCATCCGGATGACAAGATGCTGCGCCCAAGCCCACACCATACCCAGCGAATGCGATTATTGAGCGAATCATCACTCCGCCTTCTCTAACCAATATGAACTCGATCGAGCGCTCCAGCCGTAGAAAATTCATCAAAGCCGGCGGCATTGTCATCGCATCGTCCATGATGGCGACCGCGGGCAGCTTGCTCGCGAAAGAGGAAGAAAAGAAGGACAACGAAGTCTCGCCGCCTGAAGACCTGATGCGCGAGCATGGTGTGCTGAAGCGGATTCTGCTCGTCTACGGTGAGGCGCTCCGCCGGATGGAAGTAAACGAGGATTTGCCGCCCGAGCCGATTGCCCAATCGGCGAAGATCATCCGCGACTTCGTCGAGGATTATCACGAGAAGCTGGAGGAAAACTTTCTTTTCCCGCGCTTCAAGAAGGCTAACAAACTGACCGACCTCGTCGATGTGCTCCTGCAGCAGCATCAGGGCGGGCGCCGGCTCACGGATATCACGATGCAGTTCGCCACGAATCAGGCGCTGAAGAATCCGGATGACCGTCGCAAGCTTGCCGACTCGATGCGCCAGTTCATCCGCATGTACAATCCGCACGAGGCGCGCGAGGACACGGTGCTATTCCCAGCCTTTCGCGGCATCGTCAGCGCCCACGAGTTCGACGCGTTAGGGGAAGATTTCGAAAAGAAGGAAGACGAGCTTTTCGGCGACGATGGGTTTAGGAAGATGGTCGACAAAGTGGCACAGATCGAAAAAGGGCTGGGCATCTACGACCTCGCGCAGTTCACGCCGAAAGTGTGATGATGCGCCCGCTCCCCGGTCACTGCAGCGTGAGGTCTGGCTCAACAATTCCTGTGAGCGTTACCCTGATGATCTCGCGCCTGATATTGTCTCTTTGTTTTTTTGCGAACGTTGTCGCCGGACAAGCTGCGGATTCGACATTGCCGCGGGATGCTTCGCAGCGGCCTGGGCCAGCCAAACCATCGGCGTCTCCGGCGAGTCCCAGGGTCAGTTACAGTTCCGTTCACGTTGAAGGGCCTTACGTCGCGATGACATTCGATGATGGCCCGCATCAGACGCTCACCCCAAAACTGCTGGACCTGCTGGCGCAAAAAAAAATCAAAGCGACCTTCTTCGTGCTGGGCGAAAACGCACAGCGGCATCCCGAAATCCTAAAACGCGCTGTCGCTGAGGGACACGAGATCGGCAACCATTCCTGGTCGCATCCCCATCTCGCCAAGCTTTCCGACGAAGCGGTGCGCAGCGAGCTTCAGCGCACGGACGATGTCATTAGCCAGGCGATCGGTGTGCATCCCCGGATCATGCGTCCCCCTTACGGGGAGCTGACGCCGAAACAACGGCAATGGGTAAATAGTGAATTCGGTTACAAGATAATCCTATGGGACGTCGATCCGCTCGATTGGAAGGAACCCGGCCCGTCCATTGTCGCGCAGCGGATCATCCACGACACGAAGCCGGGATCGATCATGCTTTCCCACGATATTCACGCGCAGACAATCGCCGCGATGCCTGAGGTTTTCGATGCGCTGCTGGCGAAAGGCTTCAAATTTGTCACAGTCTCCGAGTTACTTTCACGGGCCGCGAGTTCACCGCCTCCGCCAGTTACAGCGAGCCCAACATCCGGAACGCCCCCGCCGTAAGGGTGGGCGACGATGGTGTGTAAGGCTACGCCCTTTATTGAATGAGCCCGGGTATTTTCAGCACCATGGCCACCAAACGGACGAGGGCGCTTCGGCAATCTGTCGCGCCGCCGGGCGGCCCCAAAGACCGCCAGCTTCGGCGGAAGATCCGACAAGTGCGGCTCAAGATAACGCAGCGCTACCACGCCCTCCACGAGTATGCCCGGATTTATCACGCTCTCGCGGATGGCGAGGCTAATGGATCGGAACGCAAATTGATCCTACTGTGTCTGGCGGAAGAAGCGGACGTGCATCTCGCACGCGCAGAGGTGTCCCTGCGAAAGTTTCGGATTGCACACCGTCGTCCCACGGAAACGTGGTCTCGTCGCCTGATTCGCTGGTTTCTCCTGCGTTGGCGGATTAGCTGGACCCTCGCACGGCTCGATTGCATGGAAACGCGGCACTCACGCGCGTTGCTCGAAGCTTTGACGCAACTCAGCCGGCTCTGTCGTGTGATTGTCGCCGCCAGGAGGCAGCCCAATCAATTCTCGACTCGACTTTCATCCCGGCACCGGGATGATCCCTAGAGTCGAGCGCTTGCAGCCACGGCAAGTAACCTAAAGAGTAAAGAGAACTTTCATCTTTCATGTTCCGATTTATTTTTTCGGGCAAACTCCATCCCGCCATCCTCCATAAGGCGGTCAAAGCGGCTGCGGCTGCTATTTCAGAGCATGAGCAGAAACTCATGGAGCTCTGCACGCTGCCGGCCGAGGAAGCGCTGCAGCGTCTTGGCGTGACAGAGTACGGCCTTTCCGACGAGCAAGTTGAAACTGCTCGGGAAGAATACGGCAGCAATATTCTCAGTCACAGAAAAGAGGCCGGCATCGTGATGGAGCTCTTGCAGCGCTGCCGCAATCCTCTGGTGATCCAGCTGCTCGTGATCTGTGTCGTTTCCCTGTTAATGGGAGATGTCCGCGCGGCGACGGTGGTCGGAGCGATGGTCTTGCTCAGCGTTGTGCTGGCATACGTGCAAGAGCATCGCTCCAGCAAGGCCGTGGAAAAGCTCAACGCCATGGTGCAAACCAACTCTCTGGTGATGCGCGGCGGAAAAGAATATGACATCCCAATAGCCGCGATTGTTCCGGGAGAGATCGTCATCCTGCAAGCTGGCGCACTTATCCCGGCAGATCTTCGCCTAATCAATGCCAAGGATTTTTTCGTAAGTCAGTCCTCCCTAACCGGCGAATCCATGCCGGTGGAGAAACATGCCGAGCCGGCGGATGTAACCGGCCGGGGCGTTATCGAGTTGCAAAACGCATGTTTCCAAGGGAGCAATGTTGTGAGCGGTACCGCTCGCGGGCTGGTCGTCAACACTGGGAGCAGGACTCACTTCGGTTCGATAGCCGAAAAGCTTTCGGGACAGCGGGCGCAGACGAGTTTTGACAAAGGCATCGCCGGTTTCACATGGCTGATGATCCGCTTCATGGTCGTCATGGTCGCGATCGTCTTTTTGATCGTCGGCGTGACCAAGCACGACTGGGCTGAAGCTCTCCTTTTCGCCCTCTCGGTGGCTGTGGGACTGACGCCGGAAATGCTTCCGATGATTGTGACGGTGAACCTTTCCAAAGGCGCCATGGCCATGTCGAGGAAGAAGGTCATCGTGAAGCGACTGAACTCGATTCAGAACTTCGGCGCCATCGATATTCTCTGCACCGACAAGACGGGCACCCTGACGCAAGATCGCGTGATTCTCGAAAAAGCTGTGGATGTCACCAACCGTGATAGCGATGACGTCCTGCGCTACGCCTACATGAACAGTTACTATCAAACCGGGTTGCGTAACCTCCTGGACCGTTCGGTCCTTTCGCATAGCGATCTGGATGTGGAGCGCGGTTGCAAGAAAGTGGATGAAATTCCTTTCGATTTTCAACGCAAACGCATGTCGGTCGCCGTGGATTACCAGGGCGACCACGTGCTGATCTGCAAGGGTGCGGTGGAAGACATTTACAAGGCCTGCACGCATTACCAGATCGATGAGGAAATTCATCTAATGATTGACCTCATCAAAGATGATCTCCTGGAAGAGTATGAAGAATTGAGTCGGGACGGTTACCGCGTGCTCGGAATCGCCTACCGCGAATTTCCGCAAAGCAAGCAGGTATTTTCAGTTGCTGACGAAAGCGATTTGATTTTGCTCGGCTACATAGCTTTTCTCGATCCGCCCAAAGGCTCCGCCGCAAAGGCCATCGCCTCGCTCAAGCAGTATGGTGTCGTCACGAAGATTCTAACTGGTGATAACGCGCTGGTGACCCGGAAGATTTGCAAGGATGTCGGACTGGATGAACAAGAGGTCATCACCGGCGACAGGCTTCTCGGCCTGGATGAAACGCAACTGGGCGAGTTGGCGGAAAAGAACAACGTGTTTGCCCGTTTGTCTCCGTCGCAAAAGGAGAACATTATTACCGCCCTGCAAAAACGCGGCCATGTAGTTGGCTATATGGGCGACGGCATCAACGACGCTCTTTCGATGCGCGCGGCGGACGTTGGCATTTCTGTCGATACGGCGGTCGATGTCGCGAAGGAATCGGCCGACATCATTCTTCTGGAAAAAAGTCTCCTCGTGCTTGAGGACGGTATCATTGAAGGCAGAAAGGTGTTCGGCAACATCATCAAATATATCCGCATGGGCGCCAGTTCGAACTTTGGAAACATGTTCAGCGTGGTCGGCGGAAGCTATTTTCTCCCTTTCCTTCCGATGGCGCCGATTCAGATCTTGCTTAACAACCTGCTTTACGATGCATCCCAAGTCGGCATTCCAGCAGACCATGTCGATGAAGAATACCTCAAGACCCCTCGCAGGTGGAACATTGCTAATATCCGTCGCTTTATGGTTTTCATCGGGCCGATGAGTTCGATCTTCGACTACGCGACGTTCTTTCTCATGCTCTACTTTTTTAACTGCAAACTCTACTCCCATGATGCGACTACTCCGGAAATGAAAACGTATTATGAAAGCCTGTTTCACACTGGCTGGTTTGTAGAGTCGATTTTGACACAAACGCTCATCGTTCACATTATCAGAACCAATCGGATCCCCTTTCTTCAAAGCATCGCCAGCCCACTCCTGCTCCTGACAACAATCATTGTTATGATCGCGGGCGCCGTTCTTCCGTATCTGCCGATCGGGACTTATTTCGGCTTCGTTCCGCTGCCGGCCAGTTTCTGGATATGGATCGCTGGATTCCTTCTTTGCTATTCGGTGCTAACCCATTCGGTTAAAGTCTGGTTCCACCGAAAATACGGAATAGATTAACATGAGAAGCCTTCTCGATGCCCTACAGGCTGGCCGCTTGATTGAATTAGCGGACAACCACAAGATCAAGGCGCTGGAATATCTAGCTGCGCTAATTGAGGCTATTCCAGACATTGGAGTCGAAGGAGGTATCACGGAAAACGTGCTGGCGCGCGAACACGTGCACAATACAGGCATAGGCAAAGGTTGGGCTTGTCCGCACGCGCGCGCTCCGCAAGATGGCGAACTGGTTTGCGCCGTGGGCTGGAGTCCCACTGGCATCGACTACGGTGCGCCTGACAACGCACCGGTGCATCTCCTAGTCATGTATTTTGTGCCGGAAGGGCAGAAACATGCCTATCTCAAAGAGATTTCCTCGCTCGCCAAAGCGATCAAAACGCAGGTCGCGCTACAGGATCTCAAATCATTGACAGATCTCGGAGAAGTCCGCGACCGCCTGCTCGACGCGATCCATGTCGCCTTGGAATCGACAACGCCCGACGCAAGAGCACGGATGATCCAGCTTGAAGTTAGGCATGCCGCTGCTCACGAACTTGGCTTGCCCCTTGAACTCGCTCGCTTCATCATTCCACTCTCTATTCTGGCAATTCCTGGCGCCAAGCCAGTTATCCTGTGTCAGGATCGGGAAATGGTGCATGCACTGGAGTCACAGGATGAGCTAGCTTCCCACCTCGTTCAAAATGGTCGCACGGAGCACCAAGGAATCCAGATCTTGCTTCGATCTTCTTCCAATTTTCAGCCAGACCGCGTTCTTTACGACTGTCTGGCATTCAGACCAGCAAAGAACGCTTCCTAGGTTCTGGAATTCCGTCCGTCGTAAAATGGGTCCAGAAGGAGCGGGACATTACAAAATCGGCGCCAAAGGACTGAAGATCATCCAGCACGCAACCGTTCTCAAGACCAACTAGCCGATCGCGGGAGCCGGCTCGTGGTCATGACACCGCTGAGTCTCGATCGTGACGTGGACCAGCTCCTCATGCTCGCGCAAGAGGGCGCGATAGGTCTCACAGGACTTCGGGTCATGAGCCACGATGGAAACGATCGCGGCGAATTTGCCGCTGCCTACCTGCCAGACGTGCAGATCGGTCACGATCGAATCCCCATCGCTTTCGATCGCGCGATGGATTTCGTCCGGTAAATCGGAACTGGCGGGCGTCACGTCGAGCAAGACCGCTCCAGAATCGCGCAAAAGCGTGAAAGCCCAGGAGAAGACGACGCCACTCCCGACGATGCCCACGACGGGATCCAGCCACGCCCAGCCGAAAAACTTGCCCGAGGTCAGTGCGCTGATCGCCAGCACACTCGTAAAGGCGTCCGCCAGAACATGAATGTAGGCCGCTCGCAAATTGAGATCGTGGTGATGAACGTGGCCCGTTTCGGTGTCGCCGCCATGCGAATGATGGTGATGCGGATCATCTTTCAGGAGGAAAGCGCAGACCAGGTTTACGCAAAGTCCTAACGCCGCGATTCCAATCGCTTCGTTGAAATGAATCGTGAGCGGAGAAAAAAGCCGATGGACCGATTCGCCCGCCATCGCGACCGCGATCATTGCCAGGACAATGGCGCTCGAGAACCCTCCCAGCACCCCGATCTTTCCGGTCCCAAAGCTGAAACGCGCGTCGCTCGCGTGCCGGCGCGTAAAATGATAAGCCAGCGCCGCCATCACAAACGCGATCGCGTGCGTGCTCATATGCCAGCCGTCGGCCAGCAAGGCCATCGAGTGCGACATCACCCCGGCCGTTATCTCCAGCAGCATCATCGCGATCGTGATCGCGATCACCGCCCGCGTGCGCTTCTCCGCGCGAGAGAAGTCGTGGGCGAAATCGTGCGAATGTCGAAAGCGTCCGTGGTCGGTTTGATGCATTCCCCTGAAGATTAGCGCCAAATTCCAGAATTTCATATCAGTGGCCGCGGCGCGTTTAACACATAGGCCCGGCAGAACGGATCGGAGCGCACGGACTTTTCGGCATCATCACCGAAGATTGAGCCGCGCGCTTTGGTAGGGACGGCGCGCTGCGCTGTCCGCGGACGCCGCAGCGCGGCGTCCCTACCTTAATTCGGCTCGCGAACGTTGTTGACGCCACTCAAGCCGGTCAGCAAGCTTCGAGCGTGACGGCGCGCATCGGGCATGCAGTTGTGGTCCTGGCATTGTGCCTGTCGATCGGCGCGCATTGGGTCGTCCTCCAATCCGTCGCGTGGGGGACGATGGTTGTGCGATATTCACAGCAGGTTTCCCTCACCCAAGCTGTCGCCCACACTTTCGATGGCGACCATCCGTGCAGCCTCTGCAAACGCATCTCCGCGGCGCAGCATTCTGAGAAGAAACGCGACGCGCAATCTGTGACGCTCAAGCCCGATCTGATCTGCGCAACGCGCCGCATTATCCTCCTGCCACGCTCCGCTGATTTCCTTTTTCCCGGGCTGAAAGTGAACGCCTCACTCTTGGCCCATTCTCCGCCCACTCCTCCGCCGCGTTCCGAGCCTGTCTAGCCCAGGCGAAAAAGAGGTCGCGCCGTGCGTATGCACGATCCGCCGCCTCCCCGCATTCCACCGGGTCTGGCCCGCCGTTGATGGCTGCCATTCCCTTTCCGGAGAAGTCCCATGCAAAAATCTTTTCGTTATCTCTTGTTGCTGGTCGCGGTGGCGTCTTCCGCCGACAGGGCGCATGCCTGCGACCTTTGCGGCTGTTTCACGCCGCAGATGGAGTCGATGCCGCAATCGGAGCTATCGGCATTTGGACAAACCGCACCGATCGCTGCTGAGCGTGGCCCCTGGCTAGACCGCGTCTACGTGGCGATCGCCGAGCAATTCACCCACTTCGGCACCGTCCAGGTCGACGGCCGTGAAGTTCCAAATCCGACGGGGCAGTACGAAGACAGCTCGATCACCCAATTCGTGGCTGGCTACAGCTTCAATTCCCGGTTCTCCTTGCAGATCAATCTTCCTTTCATCTATCGCTCGTTCGAGCGGCCCGAAGGTTTCGCGATCGATCGTGGGACAGAGTCCGGCGTGGGCGACATCTCGCTGCTCGGCAAATTCGTCTTGTTTCATCAAGAAACCGGCGGCAGTGCTTCGCTGAAGGTCGACGATCCGAAGAATCCGCATTTTGAAACGCATGATCCCGATTTCAGTGCCTCAGCTCTTCTGATCGGCGGGGTGAAATTCCCGACCGGTGGGGCGAGCCGGATCAAAGAGGAGTTCAATGAAATGGAGGTGCCGGGCGCGCCTGTCAGCGGTATCCACGGTCACGATCTCACCCTCGGCACCGGCTCCTACGACGGGATCATTGGCGGTCAAACTTCTCTCCGCTACAAGTCGTTCTTCTTCCAGGCCGACGGCCAATTCACGCTGCGAGGTGATGGCGCGCACCAATATCATTTCGCGAACGATCTCTCCTGGAGCGGCGGTCCCGGTTACTATTTCGTCCGCAATCACCAAACGATTGTCGGCCTCCAATTCGCCTGCTCCGGCGAGCACAAGGATGTCGACCGTTTTCGCGGCCAGGCGGCGGAAGATACCGGTATCACTTCCGTCTTTCTCGGTCCGCGCCTCATCGTTTCATCCGGTAAAATCAGCGCCGAACTCGCGGCCGAATTGCCAGTCTCGATCGACAATACTGCGCTCCAAGTTGTCCCCGATTATCGTTTGCGCGCCAGCTTCGCGATTCGGTTCTGACCTTTCGCCACTGGGCGCTCGGCTTTGCCGTAGCGTCTGCGATCGCGCCTGGATTTGTGAAAAATTGTCGCGGGTTCGCAGCAATCTCTTTGGATGACCGCTAGTTTTTTGAGATCGCGAGCGAACGTTCGATCGGATCGAACGCAATCCTGAAGACATCTCACGCTGGCTTCGAACTCGGGCGCTCGCTTTCTCGGCAGGGAGTAGATCATCCAATTTCGGTCACGTTCTGCCTCCACCATCCCCCTGGCGCGAAGATAGGCGAGGTGCTTGGAGATCTTGACCTGCGGCTCGCCTAGAATGGTTTGGAGATGACAAACGCAGAGCGGCGACTGGATGAGCAGATGCAGGATGCGCAGCCGCGTCCGATCGCAAAAGCATTGATAAATTTGGACCAGGTCCATCCGGCTTTAGCAGCAGGCTGAGGCGGCGCGGGCGCAGCACGAACCCGCTGTGGCCGCTTTCTGCCGTTCCTGCGCGAGACATTGCGTACGCTTTTTGCCGAGAATCACGTCGAGATGGCCTCCTGACAACTTCGCGTTCGAAACCGGATACTGCGCGACGACGCAGCAATCGTATTCAACTTCGACCTCGAGCCCCTCATGCGGCAACACTCGCCTGCCGAGCTGCAGGATTTTGGCGAAGCGATGCGATTTCAGGCGGTGATCGGTGTCCTGTCCGACGTGGGTCTGGAGCAGAACTCTTTCGCTCTTTCCAGTGACGCCACCACAATCAATAAAGTTTTTCACGACGTGGCCGACCTCGGTCACGTGCGCGTGTGGTGGGATGTAGTCGCCATTAGGCAAAACAAAACGGGAAAAAGAGTCCGGGTGCCTTTCCAGAACGGAACGAAGATCAGAGAGTTTCACCGCCCATCTATATACGTCATTAGGAATATAGTCAAACGCCGAAGAAGTCGCGGCACAAAGGCCCCTCCCACATTGAGGAAAAAGCCCGCCGGGGAGAAGCCGGCGGGCTTTCGCGCTAACCTAACCGCGTTGTTTTGTCTTACGGAATTGGAACGAAACCGACCTGGGCGGCGATCTTCTGGCCGGCGGCGCTAATCGTAAAATCGAGGAACTGTTTCGCGAGGCCGCTGGGCTCGCCGTTGGTGTAGTAGAAGGTGGGGCGTGCATAAGGGTAGGTCTTCGCGTGCACGCTCTGAACGGATGGCAGCACACCGTCGATCGGCATGACTTTGATCCCGCCGGCTTTCGTATAAGCGAGGCCGACGTAGCCAACGCCATTCGGGTTCTTGCCGACTTCAGCGGCGATCTGCTCGTTGCCCGCCATCTTCTGGGAGCCGCCCGCGTAATCGCGCTTCTTCATCGCCAGCTCCTTGAAATCGGAGTAGGTGCCCGAGGAAGTGTTGCGGGTGTAGATCGAGATCTTGCCCCCCGAGCCGCCGACGGCGCTCCAATCGGTGACTTCGCCGGTGAAGATTTGTTCGACCTGCTTTTTCGTCAGACTCTTGATCGAGTTCGCGGAGTTCACGATCACGGCGATACCGTCGTAGGCGACGATGGTCGGCTTCATGCGCACCCCCTTGGCCGAGGCGGCGCCGACTTCCGCCGGTTTGGCGCGCCGGCTCGACATCCCGATCTGGGCGGTCCCGTCGATGATGGCAGCAATGCCGGTGGTGGAGCCCTCGGCCGCAATGTCGAAGGTGGTTCCGGGATGCTGCGCTTTGAATTGCTCCGCGAGCTGCGGCACGAGTTTCGCGCCTAGTGTATCGGAGCCTTTAATAACGAGCTTCTCGGCGCGCGCTTCGGTGACGACCAAGGCAAGCGAGAGCGCGGTGAGGAGGTGAGTGAGTTTCATATATTGTTTTGGTTGGAGGGACGGGCTCTGTCCCGTCCCATTATTTTTTAGGGAATTGGTTAGAACTTCACGTTCAGATCGGCCACGAAGAATTGGTACCGATCGAGCGGATTGATGCCAATGGCGATAGGCGTGCCGCCGGTCCCTAGAGCGTTATCATAACGCTGACCATAAGCGTAGGTAATGCTGAAGATAACGGCGTCACTTAGCGCGTATCCCGCTTTGACACCTATGCCTTGCATGTTCAGGCGACCATCAAAAATGTCATCATCAATCATATTTGGATCGAGCGAATACTGCTCGGCGTGTTGATACCAAACGTCGATCTGCCAGTCATGTTTCGCCTTTAGTTGGCCGATGCCGGCGCCGACCTGATAAGCATACCGCTGGTCGCCTCGGCCAGGATTGCCGGCGGCAGCCGCGCGAGCGTCGGCCTCGAGATTGACCGCGAAATCTCCGAAGAAATGCATGGGCAATTCGCCGACCTTCCAACCCACTTCCCATGGCAGGTCGAAGACGAGGAGGCTGTTGATACCGGTCTGGTTCTGGGCCAGCGACGCCGCATTCGTCAGAGTGGGGCTGCCACCCTGGTAGTGGATGTTGAATTTGTCGCTGTTCCCGGTGTAATTGTAGAGCGTCGGGGCGATCTGAAAGAAGACGTTCTTCGGAAAGTTTAATCGCGCTCCAACCTGCCATGCGAGCAGAAACGCGTCCGTGTTCGGGACCAGCTGACTCCTACCATTGCCGGTGGTAGTCGCCCTGGAACCAAGCACATTTTCCGGATTCGAATCGGCATAAACGAACTGGGCAAGGTTCACGAAGAGGTCGAGCCTCACCTTGAACGGCTCCGCCTCCACAGCCGCGACCGCTTTTCCGTCTTTACTGTACGACTCTACGGCGGGCGCACTGCCACCGAACGTAAGATTATAGGTGTGTTTCCATTGTTCGGCGAGACCTTCCGGGTTGATGTCCGGGTCCCAAACCATCAGGGTGTTGACGAGAGGATTCGGCATCCGGCCTCCGGTCAGGGTTACATCCTTGAAGCCTTTGTAACCAAAGTAGGCCTGGCCAACAAAGATACCGTCGCTGTTCTTCGCAAACACGGCGTTGGCGCCACCCGAGTCATCACCGAAAGTCACGTTGGTCGATCGCGAACTGGCGTTGGTTTCCAAACGTAAACCGAAGAACCAATCGTCCGCCAGAGTGCCGCGCAGTCCGAGACGAAGACGGTAACGTTCGCGGTCGCGCTCCTGCCAGTCGCGCAATCCCGCCACGCCTGAGCCGGCGGCAGCCGTGGGAGTGTCTCCGGCAGTCCGGCCTCCGTTATACTGGTAGCGGAGACGCATGTCGCCGTAGAGCTCGATCTCGGTAATCGGCGACGAAAGCTTCAACTTGCCGGCGGACGTTGCGGCGGCATCGCGCGTCAGTTCTCCGCGCACTTCCTCGGCTTCCTGGTCCGTGATGAGGCGTTTCTTGACGAGCAGGTCAAGCAGCGCCCCGGCATCCTGGGCGCGGAGGTCTGTTGTAAAAACGAAACCAGCGAGCAGCGCCACAGATACGAGTTTTAACGCTATCCGCGAGCGACAAATCGCATCCAGCAGGACCCTCATCCTAACCTTCTCCCTCAGGGAGAAGGAACTTTCCCGGCTCGTAAGCGGGCTGCGCTGCAGTTGCGCATCACAGCCATCGTGACGCGCAGCGATGGAACTCCCTCTCCCCGTCGGGAGGGGGCTGGGGTGAGGGCCATGTGAGCTTGCGACGATTTCTGACGCGAAGTAATTCCGTAACATTTTTTCTCCTTATTTCTGCGGTTGGGTTAAGGCCGGAGAGCACTGGGCCGACACCGGCTTTTTTTCTGCACGCGCCAAAAGTGGAGAACGATTGTTACGGATAGATGGCGCGGAAGTGACAGTTGCGTGAATTCGGAGAGCCAATGTGGGACGTGCAGAAGCGCGTCCCTCCGAGCCAATCCGGCGTTTCGCAGAAACGCCCTACAATTCAGAGCCACGCGAAAGTGGGACGTGCGGAAGCACGTCCCTCCGAGTTAAGGCGCTTGGATATTCTGAAACGCTTCCTTAAGCTTCGAAAGTTCGTGCAAGCGAAAGAAGATTACGTTCTGAAACTTCTCGAGGACGCGGGGCTGGTCGCGCGGTCCCAGATCGAAAATGCCAAGGCGCGCCTAAACGGCAGCGGCAACGCGCTCGACCTGTTGACCAAGGAGGGCACCGTTTCCGAGACCGATGTTTCGCGCAGTCTCGCGGCGCAGGCGCACATGGATTGGGTCGATCTCTCTGCGAAAGTCATCCCACCAGACGTGATCAAACAGATTCGCGCGGAGGATGCGCGCCGGTTCAAGGTGATTCCCGTCGGCTACGGCGAAAGCGGATTGATCGTGGCCGTGAGCGATCCGCTCGACATCGACACGATCGATAGCCTCAGCTTCCTGTTGCAACGCGAGATCGAGCTGGTCTGCGCGAGTCCCGACAAGATCCGGCAGGCGCTCATCAAATATTACGGCACCGCGGATGAAGCGTCCGATATTCTCGCGCAACAAATCGGGCACGACGTCGATTTAGGTGTCGAGATAATCGAAGGCGGCGATATCAGCGGCGCGGATGAAGCGGACGCGCCAATCATTCGGATGGTCTCAATGCTTCTGGTCGAAGCGCATCGGCTCGGAGCAAGCGACGTCCACCTCGAACCGCTCGACAAAAAATTCCGGGTCCGTTTCCGGATCGACGGCGTGCTCCAGGAAATGCAGGCTCCGCCGAAGCGCTTGCAATCCGCCATCGTCAGCCGGCTGAAAATCATGACCGGTTCGATGAGCATCGCGGAAAAGCGATTGCCGCAGGACGGACGCATTCAGGTGAAAATCGCGCGGAAACCGATCGATCTCCGCGTTTCCACAATTCCGACGAACCACGGCGAGAGCGTCGTCATGCGCGTCCTCGACAAGTCGAGTCTCATGCTTGGCCTGCCGGAGCTGGGATTTTTTAGCGACGACCAGGAAACATTCGAACGGTTATTGCGTCTGCCGGACGGCATCCTGCTCGTGACCGGCCCGACCGGATCCGGGAAAACGAGCACGCTCTATTCGTGCCTCAACTACATCAACAAGCCGGACCGCAAGATCATCACGGTCGAGGAGCCGATCGAATACCAGATGAATGGCATCAATCAGGTGCAGGTGAATGCCGATGTCGGCATGACGTTCCCGGTGGCGCTCCGCTCGATTTTGCGCCAGGCGCCGAACGTCATTATGATCGGCGAGATCCGCGATATGGAGACGGCGACCATCGCGACGAACGCGAGCCTCACGGGCCATCTTGTTTTCAGCACGCTCCACACGAACGACGCGCCCTCGGCCGTGGCCCGGCTGGTCGACATCGGCGTGCAACCGTTCCTGGTCGCGTCTTCAGTGCGCGCGATCATGGCGCAACGACTCGTCCGGCGGCTCTGCGGGAACTGCAAGCAGCCGGGTGAATTGAGCGAAACGGAATTGCGCGCGCTGAATCTGGAGCCCGGCCAGTTGGCCGAAGCGCAGGTGATGAAACCCGTCGGCTGCGAGGAGTGCCGCGATACGGGTTACAGGGGGCGAATGGGCATCTTCGAGATTTTCGTCATCGACGACAACGTCCGGCACATGATCAACAACCGGCGCTCGACCCTCATGCTGCGCCAGCGCGCACGAGAACTGGGAATGCGGACGCTGCGCGAAGATGGGGTGCGCAAAGTTCTCGCCGGTGTGACGGCGGCGGAGGAAGTGATTTCAATCACGCTGGGGGATGCGAATTGAAGATGAGAGTGGAAATTCAATTCTGGGGAGCGCACGCGCTTCGCGTGCTGGCGAGCGCGCCCTCGCGATCGCGAACTTTTCCGAGGATTGTTTTGGCGAGGGCGCCAAAACCAGCACGCGAGGCGCGTGCGCTCCCCCGGAGTCATTAGCGACGCTTTTCTACCATGAACGCGCAACAGGTGGCGGATCTTTTCGTCGAGCAGCGGGTGCTTCAGCCTTCGCAGGCTGAAGACGTGTTTCAGGAAGCGCAGCTCAACGGCAAAGACATCGAACAAGCGCTGATCGATGGCGGGTTCGTGGATCGCCATGGCTTTTACCAGGTCATTGCGGATGCGCTCGGCACCGATTTCGTCGAGCTGGCCGGGAATGAGATCGCGCCGGAAATTCTGCGACTAATCCCGGGGGGGTTGGCACGGTTGCATCGCGCTCTACCGGTCGCCGTCAACGATCACACCCTAACCGTGGCGCTGGTTGATCCACTGGATTTGCGCGCCGCGGAGGATTTGCACTTTGCGCTCGGCAAGGACGTGCACGTCGTCGTGGCGCCGGCGGAAGAAGTCGAGGAGCGGATCAAGCGTTACTACGGCACCGACAGCTCGAGCATGGAGGACATTCTCAAGCAGCTCGGCGAAGCCGGCGAACTCCTGGCGTTGTGCGGCACCGACGAAAGCGCGTCCGCCGTCGAAGCCGAAGCAAACGCGACGCCGATCATCCGGTTCGTCGATCTGATCCTGTTCCAGGCGATCCAGGACCGGGCCAGCGACATTCACTTCGAGCCGTTCGAGAACGAATTCAAAATTCGCTACCGCGTGGACGGCGCCCTTTACGAGATGGCGCCGCCGCCGCGGCATCTTGCGCTCCCGGTCATCTCCCGGGTGAAAGTAATGGCGAACATGAATATCGCAGAGCGCCGGTTGCCGCAGGATGGACGCATCCAAAAGAACGTCGCCGGACGGAACGTCGATCTCCGCGTCTCGACCTTGCCGACGCAATTTGGGGAGAGCGTTGTCCTGCGCGTGCTCGATCGCTCGACGGTCAATCTCGATCTCGAGGCGCTCGGCCTTCCCGACTACATCTACGAATACATTCTCGAAGTCATCAATCGACCGAACGGCATCTTCATCGTGACAGGGCCGACCGGTTCGGGAAAAACAACAACGCTTTATTCCTGCCTGCGCAAAATAAACACGATCGATTCGAAGCTGCTGACCGCCGAGGAACCAGTCGAGTACGATCTCGAGGGCATTGTGCAGGTGCCGGTGAACGAGGCGATCGGCCTCACTTTTGCGCGGACGCTCCGGGCATTTCTGCGTCAGGACCCGGATCGCATCATGGTGGGTGAAACGCGTGACCTCGAGACGGCGCAGATCTCCATCCAGGCCTCGCTCACCGGACATTTGGTTTTTACGACCCTCCACACGAACGACGCGCCCGGCGCGATCACCCGCCTGATCGACATGGGAGTGGAGCCATTTCTCATCTCGTCCACCCTGGAGGCGGTGCTCGGCCAGCGTTTGCTCCGCAGCATTTGCCCGCAATGCCGCACCACCTATCAGCCGAGCGAGGCGCTCCTCGCGCAACTTGGTCTCGCGCGCCGCGACATTGGAGTGAAGAATTTTTTCTACGGCAAAGGCTGCGACGCGTGCAACCAGACGGGTTACAAAGGCCGCAAGGGCATCTACGAATTGCTCAAGATCACTGATCCGCTGCGCGAACTGATCAACGAACGCGCGCCGGCGGTGACGTTGAAGGCAAAAGCGGTCGAGCTGGGCATGGTGACGCTGCGGCAGGATGGAGTCCGCAGTATTTTCGCCGGCGACACGACCATCGAGGAAGTGCTGAAATACACGTGAGAAAAATGACGAATTACCTAATGGCGAATGACGAACGTAATTTGGCCATTGATTCGTCATTCGTCATTCGTCATTAGTCATTTCACCCAATGCCGCGCTACACCTACGTTGCTCTTGATTCGCGCGGGCAGGAATCGACCGGGCTGGTCGGCGCGGGTTCCACCAATGAAGCCATTGGGAAACTGCGCCGGGCCGGTTATTTCCCCACCCACGTCTATGAAGAGGCGGCAGCGGCCACGGTAGCGACAAAAACGGCGCGGCCCAAAAAAACCAAGGCGCCACCCGCGGAGCGCAAGGCGGGCCGGAAAAATATCGTTCTTTTCCAGAAGAAGACGGTGAAGCCGAAGGTGCTGATGATTTTTACCCGACAGCTTTCCACCCTGATTGATGCGGGCCTCCCCCTCCTCCGTGGATTAAACGTGCTCGCGAAACAGGAACGGGATTCCGTCCTGAAAAGCACGATCGACAAACTCGCGGATTCGGTCCAAGGCGGCAGCACGTTTTCCGAAGGGCTCGCGCAGCATCCGCGCATCTTCAACGATCTCTACGTCAACATGGTGAAGGCGGGGGAGCTGGGTGGTGTCCTTGAAGTGGTCCTGACGCGTCTCGCCGAATTCCAGGAGAAGGCGCAGAAAATCAAGAACAAGGTGGTCGCTGCGATGGTCTATCCGATCATCGTGCTCGTGCTCGCCATGGGCATCATGACCTTCCTGCTCGTGTTCATCGTGCCGAAGTTCGAAGCCATCTTTCACGACATGCTCGGGGACAAACCGCTCCCCACGATCACGCTTTTTGTGATCGGCATCAGTGGCTTTGTGCAGACGTATTGGGAATTTCTGCTCGGTGGCTTGTTTGCCGTGATCGTCGGCTACAAGCTGGCCGCGCGCACCCAGCCGGGCCGCAGGACCCTCGACCGGGTCAAGCTGCGGGCGCCGCTTTTTGGCGATTTGATCCGCAAGACCTCGATCTCGCGTTTTTCCCGCACCCTTGGCACGCTGGTTACCAGCGGTGTGCCGATTTTGCAGGCGCTGACGATCACGCGCGAGACCGCCGGCAACAGCGTGATCGCGCGGGCCATCTCGAAGGTGCATGACAGCGTGAAGGAGGGGGAATCCATTGTGCAGCCGCTCGAAGCGAGCGGCGTGTTTCCGCCGATGGTCGTCAGCATGATCGACGTCGGCGAAGAGACTGGCCAGTTGCCGGAAATGTTGTTGAAGATTGCCGAAGTCTACGACGACGAAGTGGACAATTCGGTGGCGGCGCTCACCTCGATGCTGGAGCCGATCATGATCGTGTTCCTGGCGTTGGTCGTGGGGACGATCGTGATCGCGTTGTTCATGCCGCTGATCAGCATCATCAGCGGGTTGCAACAGCAGAGCTGAGTTAGGATGGAGACGCGGATCTCTTCTGTAGTGGCAGCCGTGCCGGCTGCACTTATGCCGGAGCGGCCCACACGGCCGCTGCTACAGGCCCGAAGGACCCATCACGCGTTCACCGTAGTGGAGTTGCTGATCGTGATGGCGATTATTCTCGTATTCGCAGGTCTGATTCTCGCGACCTCGAATTATGTGCAGGAGAAAGGTTACCGTTCGCGGGCCGAGGCTGAGATCGCGGCGATCTCGGCGGCGCTGGAGAATTACAAGGCGGATAAAGGGGTGTATCCGAGCAATCCTGCCACCAATGCACTCGATCCTTCCGCTAGTACGATCGACGCAAACGCCAGTCTCTACTTGTACAAAGAACTTTCCGGAGATCACAATGCCGACCGAATCGTCGACAATAACGACGAAGCGATAGATTCGAATAACAATGTCATATCACCGCCGTTGACTGCGTTACCGAAAACTTATCTGGCCTTCAAAAGCAACATGCTCCTTCCTGCTCCACCTTCGACCGCGACGGTAATTGCTCTCCGCGATCCATTTGGAAATGCTTATGGATACTCAACAGCAAAGGCAGCCGCTCCAAGCGGGACAATTGGTTTTAATCCGACGTTTGATCTTTGGAGCATTGCGGATGGCTCCGCTGGAACGGATCAAACGAAATGGATCAAGAACTGGTGACTCACGTCGGCCTCGGCCTCTTTGTCATGTCGAGCGAAGTCGAGACATCTCTCACTATTCGGCGCCTTGGCAGCAAGGCAAAGTAAGAGATCCCTCGACTACGCTCGGGATGACAGAGTGGGGGCGCGGCGCTCGGAACTGGTAGGGCTGGCGCTCCGAGCCGTCCGTCGAAAAGAGTCAGATCCCGAGGTGCACCGGGTCCCTCGACTTCGCTGCGCTCCGCTCGGGCTGACGGCCTGCTGCGTCGAATTATCGCGCGTCGGTGTGGACGACGATGACGACGCGGCGGTTTGGGCGCTGACGCTCGATCTCGAGCTGTTCTTCGGGTGAATTTACCAGAACCGAACGCGGCGCGACGAGGAATTTGCTGGCTCCATAGCCCTTCGTTTCAACCTGCGCGGGATTAATCCCCATCACATCCACGAGATATTGCTTCACGCTGTCGGCGCGGCGCTGGCTCAACTCCAGGTTGTAATCAGGCGATCCGAGCGAATCGGTATAGCCCTCGACCGTAAACGTCGCCCTCGGGTTGCGTTTGATCAGGGTCCCCAACTTTTGCAACTGGCTGATCGAACTCGGCTGCAAATCGGCGCTGTCGTAATTGAAAAGCTGATCGTCCGGCATCCGCAATTTCGTTCCGGACCCGAGCGGCCCTTTTTGCGAAAGCAAGGAATCCAGATCGCTGAAGCCGGGCGTCTTGTTCCGCGTGGGGCCGGCGCTGTCGCCCGGCAGTTTCGTGAAAGTATTCGGGCGTTTGATGGTGGTGCTGGTCGCCAGCTCGGTCCCGGTCAAAGCCGGTTGCGGCCGGCCCGAAGTCGCGGAGTCGTTCAGCAGGTTCTGTTCGCGGGTCGCGTTCGGACTCTGGGAAAGGGATTGTGAGCTGCTTTGCTCGATCTCCGTCATGACGGAATCAGGATTTTGTTCCACCTTCGGCGTCTCGGGCAGAACATCACGCGTATCGTCCGGCAACGCCGTGCTCGCGTGGACATCATCCAAAAGCTGGTCGAACGACTTCTTCTCGTCGGGGAGCTGGACGTCCGTCTTGTCAGGGTCCGGTTTCGCCGCGGCATTCGATTGATCGATTGCCGGCTTTTCGAGCGGCTGCATCTCGACATTCTTGACCTTGAAGGTCGGAACCTGGACGCGGTTTTCCACGATCGCGTCCGTCGACAGAATTCTGGTTCGGTAAAAATAACCGCAGAGCGCCCCGTGAAGCGCGAGCGAAACCAGGAGTCCGACAAAAAGCCAGTTCCGTTGCTTATTCCCTTGAAGCAACGCCACGTCGAAGTCCGTGAATTCGGAGGTCCTCATTTCAACTGTTAGAAACCAACCGACACCGGCCGTTCAATGTCAAACGCCACCGGCCTGAGGGCAGGCCGGCTCCAAAGGGAAATGGAGACGCCACGCCCCCGTGCCGTAAGGGCTCCAAAGGGAAATGGAGACGGCACGCCCCCGTGCCGTGAGGCAGCGCCACAGGGTCACGCGCCGCCGGATTTCGTCCGGCCGATGAAAACCTGCACGGCTTTTCGAATCTCGTCCGCCACGCGCGCTTCGGGCGAGACGAACTTCGGCGTGAACCAGGGAAATAATCCGATCAAATCGTGCGTAACGAGAATCTGGCCGTCGCAATGGGAGCCCGAGCCAATGCCGATCGTCGGAATTTCGAGCGCGCCCGTGATTTCGCGCGCCGCCTCCGGGCTGACGATCTCGAGCACCACCGCGAAAACCCCGGCTTTCTCAATCGCCCGTGCGTCGCGCAAAAGCGCCTCGGCTTCGGCCTGGGTGCGACCTTTCACTTTGTAGCCGCCTTCCTCGCGCACACTTTGGGGGAGCATGCCGATGTGCCCCATCACTGGAATACCCGCGGAAATGATCGCCTCGATTTGCGCGACGTGGCTCGCACCGCCCTCCAGTTTCACGGCATGCGCTCCGGCCTCGACCAAAGCGCGCGCCGAGGAAACAGCCTGCGCCGGATCATTATAGGTATGGATCGGCAGGTCGCCGACCAACAGCGCACGCTTCACTCCACGCGCGACCGCGCGGGTATGATGAACCATTTCCGGCAGCGTGACCTGGGTCGTGTCCTCATAACCAAGGACGACCATGCCTAAAGAATCGCCCACCAGAATGAGGTCGATGCCGCTTTCATCGAGCAGACGCGCGGTCGGGTAATCGTAGGCCGTCAGGGCCGTGATTCGTTCCCCGCGCCGCTTTTTCTCCCGAAAATCCTGCATGGGATTGGACCCTACCACTCCAAATCGAAGCGCACCACTCCGGCGGTGGGGCCCAGACGGAGGAGCAACGAGCTGACGGGTTGGTTCTGGTCCGGAAGGATGAGATCCGGCCGGATATCGGCGAGCGGCCGGAGGACGAACTCGCGCTCGATGATGCGGGGATGAGGCAGTTGCAACTCGCTGGTCTCGACAACGAGCTCACCGAAATAGAGGAGGTCGAGATCAATTGGGCGGGAAACATTTCGCGCATGCGCCGCGGGACGGCCGAGCATTTTTTCGATCGCGGCCAGCTCACGCAATAATTCCCCGGGCTCGCCGGAATATCCGAATTCGATTGCGGCATTGAGGAATTTCGCCGCCCCTTTTTCGCATCCGACCGGCTCCGTCTCGTAGAGAGCGGATGAGCGCAGGGGAGGCAGGACGCCACGGAGCGCGGTAATTTCCGTCCGCGCGTTGCGGAGGTTCGCAAGTCGTTCGCCGAGATTGGAACCGAGCGCGACGCCAGCTCTCATGGTTGTAACCGCGATCGCTGATCGTTCCCCAGGGGGTTAAGCGGCCGGGATCGACGATCCCGGCTACAGCTACAGGCCCAGGACATCTTCCATGCTGTAAAGACCGGGAGTTTTGCCGACAATCCAACGCGCGGCGCGCAAGGCGCCGAGAGCAAAAGTTTCCCGACTCGATGCCCTGTGCGTGAGCTCCAGCCGCTCCCCGGCCCCGGCGAAAATCACGGTATGATCGCCCACGACATCGCCGCCGCGGATCGAGTGGAGACCGATCTCATTCCGTGGCCGCTCTCCGGGCAAACCCTCCCGACCGTGCCTAACATCCTTCGCATAATCGAGCTGCCGCGCTTCACCCAGGATCTCCGCCAGCTTTTTCGCTGTGCCGCTCGGCGCATCCCTCTTAAGGCGATGATGCATCTCGATGATTTCGAGATCGAAATCGGCGCCCAGCATTTGCGCCGCTTTTCGCGTCAGCCAAAAAAGTGCGTTCACGCCCACACTGAAGTTCGGCGAAAAGACGACAGGGACCGAGGTCGCCATTTCATCGATCAGATCGCGTTCTTTTTGAGAATGACCAGTCGTTCCGATCACCGCCGGCTTGGGCGCCTTCCGGAAGGCGCGGGAAAGCGTGTCGGTAGCGCTGGGATTGCTGAAATCGATCACGACATCGCACGTGTCGATGTGTTTCGTCAGGTCATCGCCAAGATCGAGGCCGGCGGTTATCTCGACGTCCGATTTTTGCGCGGCGGCCGCGATCGCCTGGCCCATCCGGCCTTTCGCGCCCAGCAACAGAACGCGCACCATCTTTTTCACTCGCTTCCGGCGAACGCCTCGAGGGTCTTGCGCAAGCGCGCCTGGCTCGCCGCTGTCATTTCGCATAACGGCAACCGGCATTCGGCCGACATCGCCCCGCGCCAGGAGAGCGCCGTCTTCACCGGCACCGGGTTCGGTTCGATGAACAGGTCTTTGAAGACCGGCAACATTCTCAAGTGCAGGTCGCGCGCACTTTTTGTGTCTCCGGCCCGAAACGACTGGACGAGCGCGACAACTTCCGCCGGGAACAAGTTCGAAGCGACGCTGACCACGCCGACCGCGCCGACCGAGAGAAACGGCAGCGTGAGCGAATCGTCGCCACTGAGAATGGTGAACGCTTCCGGCAACCGCGCGCGCAACTCGCTGACGCGGTCGACGCTGCCGCCGGCTTCCTTGATCGAAACGATGTTTGCGCAATCCATCGCGAGCCGTTCGACGGTTTCAGGGCCGATGTCCACGGCGCAGCGCCCCGGAATATTATAAAGCATGATTGGCGCGGCGGTCGCCTGGGCGATCGCTTGGAAATGCCGAAACAATCCTTCCTGGCTCGGCTTGTTGTAGTAAGGCGCGACGACCAACATCCCATCGACGCCCATCTTTTCCGCCGCGCGCGTCGCCGCGATCGTGGCGGCCGTGGAGTTTGATCCCGTCCCCGCCAGCACCTGGCAGCGGCCCTTCCCGATCTCGACGGCAATGCGGATGACCTGTTCGCGTTCGGCTGCAGAAAGCGTCGGCGATTCTCCGGTCGTGCCGACGGCGATCACGCCACTCACCGCATCGGCGATTTGTCCCTCGATCAATGCTTCCAGCGCTGGGACGTCGATTTCTCCGTCGCGCAATGGGGTAACAAGAGCGGTATAAGTTCCTCGAAACATTTTCTGTAGCGGCGGTCTATGACCGCCGAGTATTTTCCTTGTTACGATTTCGGGCGACGGTCATAGACCGCCGCTACAGTTGAAGAGTCTTCAAACTTCGATCGTCCCTTCGAACACGAAATCCGCCGGTCCGGTCAAAGTGACATCCCGAAATTGATCGCCCTCCTTATTGAAGCCAACTTGCAGCTCGTTCCCGCCGCGCACCAGGACACCGATCGGTCCGTCGGTCCCCCTCACCGCGGCAAAAATGAGCGCGCTCGCCACGACTCCGGTGCCACAGGCCAGGGTCTCATCTTCCACGCCGCGCTCGTAGGTCCGGATCGCGATCTGCCGCGGGCCGCGTTCCTCCAGGAAATTTACATTCGCGCCCTTCGGCGCAAAAAGATCATGGCGGCGAATGGCGGAGCCAAGTCCGCGCACGTCCACCTTTTCGAGATCGTCCACCGGCACGACCACGTGCGGGACGCCGCTGTTCACAAAATGCGCCGCGACCTCGCGATCCGGCAACGCGACTGTAATCCCGAGCCGCAAATCCTTCGGCTCACTCATCTCGAGTCGCACCAGCTCGCCCTGGAGCGCCGCACCGATCACGCCCGCCGGGGTTTCGAACGAGAGCTTTTCTTTCGGGCCGGCAACGCGGTCGGCATAACGCGCGAAACAGCGGGCGCCATTGCCGCACATCTCCGCTTCGCCGCCATCGGCGTTGTAGTAGCGCATTCGAAAATCGGCCCCGTTCGCAGCTCGTTCCAGCACCAGCACCCCATCCGCCCCCACCCCCCGATGGCGATCGCAGATTTTTACAATTTGATCCGAAGCCAGCTGCAAGTCGCCGACCCGATTATCGATCATGACGAAATCGTTCCCGGCGCCGTTCATTTTAATGAAACGCAGCATGGGCAGTTGGTTACCACAATCTCCCGGCAAAGCCAAGGAGCGGCGGTCCATTCGGGTAAACACTCTTGGTAGGGCGAGACTCTGTCGAGCCGTGCGTGGCATCATACGCGACATCCGCGGCTCGACAGAGTCTCGCCCTACCAAAGGTGATCGGATTGGAAATCGCCGCTCCTTGGTTGCCTGGAAAGGCTTCGAGTTCTATTTGTCTCCAGTTGTTTTGAAAAAGCGTCTTGCAATCGTCGCCGCCGGAGCGCTTCTCTTCGGCGTTTGTAGTCCGGTTTTTGCCCAGATCGCTCCGGGCAAATACAACACCCTCATCCTCGACCAGATCCGCGGGATGCCAACGGGTGGACGGTATTCCGCTTCCCGGACCGCGACCATCCGGCTGCAATCCGCCGCCCACTTTGAATCGGGCATTTTTTCCGTGGTGCCGGACGCGGCCTCTCCCAGTTACTGCTCCGGCGCCACCTATCTGGTTTTCATAAAAACGATCGAAGCTTTGCGCGCCCGCGGCGCCTTAAGTCTGGACTACGCGACCCTCGACAGTCTTCTCATTCGGAACCAGCGCGATGGGGAAGGCATCTGGGGACGATGGAACGCCAACGGCCCCGGGACGGCGCGGCTCTTTCACGAAATGGATTTGGGAGAAAATTTCGATGATTTCGTCCAGGCGCAGCCGGGCGATTTCATGAAGATTTTCTGGTCGCCGGAAGTCGGCCGGTCCGAACACGGCCATTCCGTCATTTTTCTCGGTATGGAAAAAAGAGCCGGGCTCGATTACGTCCGGTTTTGGTCGAGCAACATTCCCGGTGGCTACGGGGAGAAGAGCGTCCCGAGGACCAAGATCGTGCACGCGATCTTCTCCCGGCTCGATGCGCCGGGGAATTTAACCCACGCCCAGAGCGCACCTCTCGTGGACAAATATTTGGCAGGCCTGCTGAATTCGCGCTCGAGCTACGAGGAAGCGAAGGAAAAGTGCGGGATGTAGGCTGCGAGCGAAGCCGTCGCACATAACCCTGCAAACAGATCCTCCTTGGTAGGGCGAGACTCTGTCGAGCCGCCGGGCTTAGCGTTATTTGTTCGGCTCGACAGAGTCTCGCCCTACCAAAGAGGATAAGAGTCACCGCCCTATCGCGCCGGCAACAAGGGACGCGACAAACTCTCCGATTCGCGCCGGCATATCCGGATTGGATGCGTTCTCGCTTATTTTTTGAACAATCGCGCTGCCGACTACGATCGCGTCGGCTACCTGTGCGACTTCGCGTGCCTGCTCCGCAGTCGAGATGCCGAAACCCACGGCAATGGGCAACCGTGTCCAGTTGCGGATTTCCGCGACCCGTGCTGCGAGGGACGACGCAACCCTGGTCTGAACGCCGGTGACTCCTTCCCGCGAAACGTAGTAGATGAAGCCGGCGGCACGAGAGCAAATTCGCTGAACGCGCTCCGGAGGCGTGGTTGGTGCAACCAGGCGAATGTGGAACGGGCCGTCCTCGGCCATGGGAAGATCTTCCTCCGGCGGAAGGTCGAGAATCAAGAGGCCATCGACGCCCACCTCACTCGCCGCGCGATGGAAACGATCGAACCCGAATTGAAAGATCGGGTTCATGTAAGTGTAAAGAACGATCGGCATCTGGGACTGACGGCGAATTTGGCGGACGCAATCGAGGACGCCGGGAACCGTGGCGCCCGCTTCCAAGGCCCGTTGGGCTGCGAGCTGGTTGACCAACCCATCGGCGAGTGGGTCGGAGAAGGGAACGCCGAGCTCGAGAATGTCGGTGCCGGCTTTTTCGAGCGCGAGAGCGAGGTCGACTGTTTTCGCGAGAGTGGGATCGCCGGCGCAGATGTAGGCGATGAAGGCCTTTTCGTCGCGGGCACGCAGCGCTTCGAAGGAGCGGTCGATTCGATTTTCCATTCGGGTGGCTTAGGTTGTCGAACCGGAAGCCGGAGGGAAACGTCCAACGTCCAACGTTCAACGTCCAACGTTCAATGAAAGAGCCTGGAGAAAAAGCGCTCACAATTAATGAAATTTATCATTCCATCCAGGGAGAGAGCACCTGGGCGGGCGAACCGTGCGTCTTTGTCCGGCTGACCTTCTGCGACCTGCGTTGCAGCTATTGCGACACGGAATATGCGTTTTACGAAGGGAAAAAACAGACGCTCGATGAAATCGTGGCGGCGGTGGCAGCGTTCCGGTGCCCGCTGACCGAAATCACCGGAGGCGAACCGCTCCTCCAGAAGAATGTTCTCCCGTTGATGGCGATGCTGGCGGATGCGGGGCATACGGTATTGCTCGAGACCAGCGGCGCGCACGATATCTCCACGATCGATCGACGAGTGCACCGGATCATGGACCTGAAGACGCCGGGAAGCGGTGAGTGCGAGCGGAATTTGTTCTCGAACATCGAACATCTCACCGGACGCGATGAGGTGAAGTTCGTGATCGGCTCGCGCGAAGATTACGAATGGTCGCGCGAACAGGTGGCGCGCTGGAATCTGGCAAATCGCTGTCGCGCCGTTTTGTTTTCCCCAATCTTCGGGCGGATCGATCCGCGCGAAATCGTGGATTGGATCCTGGCGGATCGATTGCCGGTTCGTTTCCAGTTGCAGATGCATAAGTTCATCTGGACGCCGACGCAGCGCGGGGTTTGAGCGCTTGCAAAACGCATGTCATCCCGAGGCTGGCGAAGCGCGCCGAGGGACCTCGCAGTTGCAAGCTGCGCTACCGCGAAGAATCACGCGCCCGATGACGGCGAACGCCGGCCCGTTTCGCGAAAGCGGATGACCGCCTGAGAGGTCCCTCGCCGTCTGCGCGGCTCGGGATGACAACGCGGAGAAAAATGCCACCTTGGCTGGCGATGCGCGCCGAGGGACCTCGCAGTTGCAAGCTGCGCTACCGCGAAGAATCACGCGCCCGATGACGGCGAACGCCGGCCCGTTTCGCGAAAGCGGATGACCGCCTAGAGGTCCCTCGCCGTCTGCGCGGCTCGGGATGACAACGCGGAGAAAAATGCCACCTTGGCTGGCGATGCGGGTTCGGCTGACAAAGGATTTCCAGTTCGAGGCGGCGCAAACACTGCCTAAAGCCCCCGAGGGTCACAAATGCCGCCGGATGCACGGGCATAGCTTCAAGGTCGAAGTTTCCGTGGAAGGTAAAGTCGACCCCATGACCGGGTGGGTTTACGATCACGCCGAAATTGGCGCGGCGATGAAGCCCCTAATTCAACAACTCGATCATTCTTATCTCAACGAAATCGCGGGACTCGAGAACCCGACGATCGAGAACATGGCCAGGTGGTTGTGGGAAAAACTCGACCCGCTCTGTCCGGGCCTTTGCGAGATCGTGGTCCATGAGACCCCGACAGCCCGCTGCGTTTATCGCGGAGAGTAGGACGGTTTTTCTTCTGTAGCCGCTTCGCTGTGCGAAGCGCCGGGATAGGTTAAGGCAGTGATGAAGCCGCCCACCCGCCTCCGCGTACTTCGGCGCGGCAGGGCGGCTGCTACAGGGCAGTGTTTCGGCGCCCGGCTCGACGGAGTCTCGCCCTACCAGGAAAGGCGGAGTGCTCTCTGGTAGGGCGAGACTCCGTCGAGCCGAAATCGGCGCTTAATGTTTCGGTGCTCGGACGGTCCCGGTCTCTACGGCTGACTTCCGCTGCGCCACGATCTGATTGGCAATCTCCTCGACCATCTGTTCGAGCAGCATCCGCAGGTGCGTGTTCGGCCGGAAATCGGACGGCGCAATGTGCTTCACCCGATCGGCATGTGTCGAAAGTTGATAGCATTTCCGAAAACCGGCGCGCGCCGGATCATCGGGATTGTAAACCGCGATCGCCTGCCCGCCGTTCTTGCGCATGACGGTGAAACACGGCACATCCGTTGGTCCGTCGCCGACGTAAATCATGTTCGGGAATGGGATCGGGCGAATCTCGGCGTCCATGTGATCGTTCACGTCCTGCGACATATCGAGCAACCCCTTGTTGATGCGAAAAAGATACTGCGTCTTCTGGGTATGACTGATAACGTGCTTGGGAAAGGTGATCCGACCCTGCTCGTCCTCGTCGAACTCGCACCCAAAGATCGCCCGCACGAACGGCTGGAGCCGGCTTCCATCGATCAATACCTTGAGACCTGAAGAAATGATGTAGTGCTCGACAGAAATTCCGTACGAGAGTTGTTCCTCGGTGAGCAGACCGTTTTGGAACTCCTCGAACATCTCGGGGATGCCTTTGTAGAAGTTCAGTTTTTGTGCCCAACGACTTCAACTCCTCGTTGGTCGGCCGATCCATGCCGAGGGTGTCGAGCAACACCTTCATATACGCCAGCTCGTTGTCGTAACCGTTGTCCCGCACCAGCTCGGAGCAACGCCGCCAGAAACTCTCCGCGTTGATCCCGAAGGCAGGGAAGACCGTCTCGTCCTGCATGTAGCTGGGGCTGAGCGTCTGGTCGTAATCGTAAACGATCGCGATGATATTTTGCGGCGTGGACATTGGGAAACGTTGAAGCGTTAAAGAGTTAAAGCGAAAACGTCGAATCGAAAATCTCGGGCCGCTGCATCGCTTCAACTCTTCAACGATGATCCCAAGTGGGACACAAAATCGGCAAAGAGCGCTTGATAACCCTCGCCACGCTCAGGGTGGTACTGGACGGCCAGGGCGAAAGGGTAATCGCGCAGCCTCATCTGCTCGATGACCTCGTCGGTCTTGCACCACGCTTCGACCTCCAGCCCCTCGCCCGGTCGATCGACTGCCTGGTGATGCGAACTGTTGACCTTTTCGAGCCGGTGGGTGGCGGAACGATCCGTGCGCAACGGTTGAATGTTATGTTCCTTCATTTCCGGGGCGTTATGGCCGGGAATATCGAGTCGCAGCGTTCCGCCCAAGGCCACGTTGAATAACTGCATCCCCTTGCAGATCGCGAAGATCGGCAGACGCCGATCCAGCGCATCTTTCGTCGCCTCAAATTCCCAGCGGTCGCGTTCCGGCTCGACATCCTTGTCGAGGATCGAGGGATCCGGGACCGGCTGGTGGAGAAATTCCTCGGCGACATCAGGGCCGCCGCTCAGGAGGAGGCCCTGCATTTTCTCCAGCGGCACCTTCTGGCTGCGGGCATTCCAAAGCCGCACGTTCGGGTGCTTTGCAAAAGCGCGACGAAACCATTTCTCATCCTTCGGTCGAATCCAGGTGGCGACGTGCGGCATGGCCCGACTTTGCGACCCTTCATCTCCGTTGTAAATAGCAGCCCGGCCAATCCTGGAAGACCGAACCGAAACCCCGCCAAGGTTGGTCTGAAGGCGATGTTTGCGAGTCGAAAACCGGCGAGCGCGCGATCTTCCACTTCGATCACCTGGCGAAATTGATGGCGAAGACGCTGTAGCTTGGAGTCCGCTCAGCTCGCGCGCTTCTTCAAATGTGGGAGCGGCCTTTGTGCCGCGACTTTTTTGGTAGGGCGAGACTCCGTCGAGCCGGCCCGGAGCCGTCGAAATGCTTCGGCTCGACAGTCATCCTGAGCGCAGCGAAGCGAAGTCGAAGAACCCCGCGATGCGACGATCGACGTGCCACGGGATCCCTCGACTTCGCTCGGGATGACGGGCGGCATTACAGTCCCATCAGTTCGCGGACGTATTTCACCGGCGGGCTGCCGAAGGAAATCACCGTGTCGTTGTACTTCCTGAGATCGAACTTCGCGCCATCGCGGGCTTTCGCCTGTTCGCGCAGCGCGAGGTGCTCGGTCACGCCTACGAAATAAGTCGAAAGTTGCGACGAGCTGAGACGGGCGCGTTTCCATTTCGCGACGGCTTCGCCTTCCTGCTGGAAACCTTCCTTCATCATCACATCAAGCGCTTCCTGTTCGCTCATGTTCCCGGCGTGGATCGATTGATCGATGATCGCGTTGCAGATCACGCGCAGCCGCATTTTGAGTTGCTGCATTTTTACCTCCGGACCGCCGTAACCGGCTTCGGCCATGACCTGCTCCGTGTAAACCGCCCAGCCTTCGACAAAGGTCCCGCTTTGGAAAATCGCGCGAACAAGGGTCGGCGCCTTGAATTCATTCGAATGCGCCAGTTGCAGATAATGGCCCGGCATCGCCTCGTGCACGGTCAGGTCGCGCACCATGTAATTGTTGTACTCGCGAAAGAACGAATCTTTTCGCTGCTGGTTCCAGTCGTCAGGCGTGGGCGCGACCGCGAAGAAAGTCTTGCCGTTTTTCTCCAGCGGCCCGGGTGAATCGCAATAGGCGATCGCCTGCCCGCGCTTGAATTCAGGCATGACGATGATGTCGACGGGAGTCGTCGGAACCCTTACCAGGTTTTTCGATTTCACGAAGTCGGTCGCTTCTTTCAGGACAGTCTTCGAGTAAGCGACAATGGTGGCATCAGTCGGGCGTTGCTCCGCCAGTTTATCGAGCACGGCGGACGTGATTTTCTTGCGATCGCTCAGGGTCGCCGCGTCCGCGTTCGGGAATTGTTTCTTGTAAAGCGGCAGGGCCGTCTCGTAGATGGCTTTTTGCGTCTGCTCGAGGTCCGCCCGGGCGGCTTTCATCAGGTCTTCCATCGACATGTCGGAGGCGAGCGCGAAGCGAAGCTTCTTCCGGAACTTGTCGGCGCCGATGCGGAAATCACCGGTCGAGCGCGGGAGGAGATCGTTTTGCAGCCAGGTTTTGTATTCGTTCAAGGCTGCCATCGCCTTCTCCTGGACGGGGGCGAGATCCGCCTTTGCTTTCGGCGCCTTATCCAGGGTCTCGTTGAGCCCTTCCTTGATCAACGAAATCGCGCCCTGGGTCTGCTCGATGGCCGTCTCGGTGTAAACGCGCGGCGGATTTTTCAGGTTTGCTTTCGCCTGCGCGATCACGGCGGGGATCTTTTCCATGCGCGCTCGAACATTTGCCGCGCGCTGCTCGGCCGGCGCAAAATCGCGCGCGACCAGGAGATAGAGGCTATTGGCGAGGCTTTGATTATAGGAAAGCGGATTCCACTCACGCTCCTTCAACTCCTCGATCTCGAAGATTTCATTGTCGATGTTGTCCTTGAGGAGGCGGACATCCACCCGGTTCGGGCCGGTCAGTTTCGTGAGATCGTTGAATTGCTCGAGCTGCTGCCGGGCGTCTTTGGCGCGGGCCAGTTCTTTCGCGACCGCCGCGTCGGAATAATCGGTCAGTTTGTCATCGAAGCGGTGGTCGCCGAGCTCGGTGGCATATTCCGGATTCGATTGGAGCATTCCTTCGATGTAATCCTTCGCCAGTTTCTGGAAGCGATCGTCCTCCGGAGTTGCGAACATCGTTAGCGGCAGGCAGGCGTAGGCCAATAGAAGTACAAAGGTCGTTTTCATATGTGAGGTGGCGTCAGAATCCGGGGAGCGCACGCGCCCTCGCGGGCAGGTTTCGGCGCCCACGCCGAAACAATTTCCGGAAGTTCGCGAAGGCGAGGCGCCTTCGCCAGCACGCGAGGGCGCGTGCGCTCCCCGGAAATAATCACGTCGGCGTTCCCCCGGCCAGCAGAGGTTCGGTGACGCGCTCGTCCTCGGGCACCTGGGATTGCAGATAGGTCCTCTCCCGGTAATGGCGCGAGACAAAGATGTAGATTACCGACGTGACGAGCATGAGGAGCGTGAAGAACCGGAAATAATTCGCACCCTCAAGGTTCATTCCCATCGATTTGAGTTTGGGGATGAGGAAACTCAGAATCGACGGGATCTGGTTTCCGAGTGCGATGGAGAGAAGCCACATCGCCATGAGCAAACTCTTCATGCGATTCGGGGCCTGGGTGTAGGAAAACTCAAGGCCCGTAATGGAGACCATCACTTCGCCCGCCGACAAGATGACGTAAGCAATCAATTGCCAGTTCACGTTTGGACGCCCGCCATGATCAATCTGGAGTTGAATCCACCAGATCATGACGAAAGAGAGCGCCGTAAGAAAAAGGCCGATTCCGATCTTCCGCAGCGGCGTAAGCGGGAAGACTCGGCTGATCGCCGGGTAGAGCCAGTAGTTAAAGAGCGGGATCATGCCAAGAATGAAGATCCCGTTTACCACATTCACCTGCTCCGGCAGGAAGGTGAGCCCGAATCCGGCGCTGGCACTAAAAGGTGAGAAATGCACTGAAGCCCAAGGGATCCAGCCACAATAAAGATCCATCTTCTGGCATTGGATCGTCCATTCCCCTCCGCTGCTCTGGTCCCACAGCGCCCAGAAGATCATGGTGAAAATGAAAATCATCCAAACGCGCCCCAGAATGCTGAGCCCTTCCTTGCTCGTCAGATCACGCAAAAATCCGAGGCCGCCCGGCGGAACGTGGACCATCTTTTTGCGGCCAAGCCAGAAGACCACCGTCGCAAAGAACATCAGGACGCCAGGCAATCCGAAGGCGTATTTCGGTCCCCAGTTCGGACTGTGGAGCAGAACCGGGCAGAGCCAGATTGAGAACGACGAGCCGAGATTGATGGAGAAATAGAACCAGCCAAACACCCGCGAGAGCAGGTGCTTGTTCGATTCGCCGAATTGATCGCCAACGTTGGCCGAGACGCACGGTTTGATGCCGCCGGCGCCGATCGCGATCAAAATTAATCCGATCGCCAGCACCCACTTCTGGCCGAAACCGATAGCGAACGAGGTGTCCATGAACGCCAGGGTGAAATGGCCGAGGCAGTAGACGATGGAGAGATAAAAGATCGTCCGATATTTTCCCAACCAGCCGTCCGAGAGGATCGCGCCGAAGAACGGCATCCAGTAAACCGAGGAGACGAACTGGTGGAACCAACCCTGCGCCTCGTTTTCCGGCATGCCTTGGAGCACGCCGGATTTGTTCACGAGAAATTGCGTCATGAACCCGATGAGGATCGTCCGCATCCCATAGAAGCTGAAACGCTCCGCCCCTTCGTTGCCGATGATGTACGGGACGCCCGGCGGCATCCCGCTGAGGTTAGGCGGCGACGTCGCGTATTGGTACCTGGCCATGCGTCGTTCCTGTCCGATTACGGCTTCGATTTGTCGGGGAAGAAGGTCGCCGGAGTGTTCCGGGCGGCGGGCGAAGGAGAAGCGTGCGGCTCCGGCGCGGTCGAGGCGTGCTCTTCCGCGGGAGCTTTGGTTTCGTGTTCGCCCGGCAGCTCACCGACATGATGACGCTCGCAGGACAGGAAGAAGACTAACGAGCCGGTAGCGAGAACAAGTCCGGCTCTGCGAAGAAATAATCGCATAAGGTCTGGCACATAAGCGCCGGGCGTTGCGCGGCGCAAGGAGGAACTCTCGGAGGGACGTGCTTCCGCACGTCCCATTATTTCGAACGCGCACGACAGGATATTTGGGACGTGCAGAAGCACGTCCCTCCGAAACGCATATTGAAAGCCCCCTTCGCCGGATTACTATGAGCGGCAGTGGCCCGAACGGTAAAAAGCAATGCCTGGAATGAAGTCTTCGCTCTGATTCTCCTCGGCGTCGGCACCCTGCTTTTCCTCGCGCTCATTTCCTACACGCCCAGGGACGTTCCCTCGTGGATCTGGTTCAGCCAGGTTTCATCGCCGAACCGGCCGGCCCAGAATTTCATCGGGCCCTTCGGCGCGATCATTGCCGGCTTCTCCTACATGATGCTGGGCGCGGCTTCGTATTTGCTCGCCGTCGTTCTGCTCGGATTCGGCGGCGCAAAATTATTTCATGCAAAATTGCGGGTAATTCCGCGGATCGGCTGGATGGTTCTCTTCATCGTTTCCGGGGCGTGCCTCCTGCAATTGCAAACCCAGCACCTCCAGGGCTGGCGAACTCTGTTCAACATCCCGGGCCCGGGCGGATGGCTCGGCTATGTCATCGGGAAAAAACTTTTGCTCACCTGGATGGGCAACGTGGGCTCGATCATTCTCCTGACGGGTCTTTACGTCAGCAGCCTCATTCTGATGACGGGACTGCGCCCGATCCACCTCGTCCGGCAAACAGTCGCCGGCGTTCGCCAGGGAATGGTGGCGCTGCGGGAATGGCAATTGAGGCGCCGCCTGCGGAACTCCGACCTGAAAGGGCGCCTCGAAATCAGCCAGCAGGAACTGGCGAAACAGCAACGGGTCATCGAAAAGCAGCTCAAGAAAAGGGGCGCTCCGGTTTCGGAGCCGGCGGCGGCAGTCATTCCGCCGGAAGAACTGGCGAACCGCCCCAAGCCAAAAGTGGTCGATACCACCGCGTTGCCGGAAGAACCGGCGAAGAAAAAACCTTCGCTGGCTGAGTTGCGGGGAGGCGAAACAAAACCGAAAGCGCTCGCTGGCCTAACGAGCAAAACCTGGGACGCGGAGAATTACAGGCTTCCAGGAATCGATTTGCTGGATGAACACGACACCGAAGGGCGAACCGCCGTCGATCCCGCGGAGCTGGAGCAGATCCAGCAGGTGCTCATCGAAACGCTGGGCCAGTTCGGCATCGCGGTCGCGGCGGGGGACATCACGAAAGGTCCGACGATTACTCGTTACGAAGTTTATCCAGCCAAAGGCGTGCGGGTGGATAAGATCGTCGCGCTCGAGCGGGATCTCGCCCGCGCGACCCGGGCGGAACGGATTAACATCCTCGCCCCAATTCCCGGCAAGGACACGGTGGGCATCGAGCTGGCGAACACGCGCAAGGTGAAAGTGACGTTGCGCGAGCTGCTCCAATCGCAGGATTGGGAGGAGGCTCGCGCGAAATCAAAATTACCACTCGCGCTTGGCAAGGACGTTTACGGCAAGACGATCATCGCCGATCTCGCGCAGATGCCGCACCTGCTCGTCGCCGGGACGACTGGCAGCGGAAAGAGTGTTTGCATCAATGCACTCGTCGCCAGCATGATTTTCCGGTTCACGCCAGAAGAGCTCCGCTTCATCATGATCGATCCCAAGGTGGTCGAGATGCAGATGTATAACGCCCTGCCGCACCTGGCTTTTCCCGTGGTGACCGACCCGAAGAAGGTGCTGCTCGCCCTGCGCTGGGTCATTGATGAAATGGAAAAGCGCTACAAGATTTTCGCGCACGCCGGCGTGCGAAATATCACCAGTTTCAATGGCCGGCCGGCGAAGAAAACGCAGAAGGAGCTGGATGCTGGAGCTGTAGAGGCAGGCGTGTCGCCTGCTGCAAGAGGAAGAGCAGCCGACACGGCTGCCGCAACAGAAGCAGAAATCAAGGTGCCGCGCTACGACGAACCCATTATCCCGGACCGGATGCCATACATCGTGATCATCATCGATGAGCTGGCGGACCTGATGCAGACCGCCCCGGCCGATGTCGAGAGCGCGATCGCCCGCATCACGCAAATGGCGCGGGCGGCCGGCATTCATTTGATCGTTGCGACCCAGACGCCGCGCGCGGATGTCATCACGGGCGTGATCAAGGCAAACATCCCGAGCCGGATTGCGTTCCAGGTCGCGTCGAAGATCGACAGCCGCGTGATTCTCGACGAGAACGGCGCCGACCGCTTGTTAGGCCAGGGTGACATGCTCTATCTGCCGCCGAGCACGTCGCGACTCATCCGCGCCCAGGGCGTGCTCGTGACCGACGAAGAAATTCATCGTTTGGTCGAATTCGTTTCAGCGCAGAGCCCGCCGACCTTCGATGTGGCAATGCAGGACAAACTGCAATTGGCGAGCACCAGCACGGAGGAAGACGTGACCGACGAAGACGAGGAACTGGTCGAGAAGTGCCTCGAAATTATCCGGCAGGAAAAACGCGCCTCGACTTCGCTCCTCCAACGGCGGCTCCGCCTCGGTTACACACGGGCTGCGCGAATCGTTGATATTCTGGAACAGCGCGGCATATTGGGCCCTGGCGAGGGCGCGAAGCCGCGCGAGATTCTCGTCGACCTCGACGCCGCGGTCTAGCCGGCGCACCCACTCAATTGCATGGAAGGTCTTGGTAAGAAATTAAAGGAAGCTCGCCTTGCGCGAGATCTCACGCTCGATGAAGCCGGCCGCCTGACGAAAATCAGGCCCGGGCGGCTGGAAGAAATCGAGAACGAGGATTTTTCGCAGTTCGCCAGCCTGGCCTACGCGAAGGGATTCTTGCTCATCTATGGCAAGTTTCTCGACGTCGACGTGTCCCCTTATCTGGAGGCATTCGAAACCTCGCAGAGCGTGACCGTCGACGGTTACGCTTACCTGCAGGACGCACCCGGACCCGAGCCGGTCCGGTCGGTAAAGGTGCGAAGGCGGAGCAGCAGCCCCGGAAGCGGGAGTCGCGGATCGCTCGTGCCCCTTATCATTGGAATCCTCGTCCTGGTGATCGGATTCACCGTCATGAAATGGTTTCTCCAGATGCAGCGGCTCAAGCCGAGGCCAACGCCGGCTCCCGGGAGCTCACCGGTCGCGACCGCCACCATTTCCGACAAGGTCGTCGCGCCGCATGCGCAGCCCGCGGACACAACGACGCCACCGCCGACCGTCGCCACGCCCGATGTGCCGACTCCGACCGCCGCCGTGGCCCCAACCGTTGCGCCATTGCTCCCCACCCCGTCAGGGGCGGAACCGGAAGTGCGCCGAGCTGAGCCGGTCCATCCGGAGGACTCAGCGAAAATCCCGACGCCCACGCCTTCGCCGAAAAAATCTCCGCGCAAGACGAGTCCCACGCCGTCTCCACGGCCAAGCGCGAGCGCCAGTGCCCGGCCGCGTTAAGCTTGCCGGTTGCTCCTATTGAAATGACCAGCGAACCCACGTCGCCCCCAAAAATCGGCATGATCAGTCTGGGCTGCGCCAAGAACCTGGTCGACGCCGAGATCATGCTCGGGAGCGTTTTGGAGAGAGGGATGGAAATCACGGCCGATGCCGGCGAGGCCGACGTGCTCGTCGTGAACACCTGCGCGTTCATCGATTCGGCAAAGGAAGAGTCGATTGAAGCAATCCTCGATGCCCATCAGCAGCGCGGTCTCGGAAAAAAGCCGGGACAAAAATTGATCGTCAGCGGCTGCATGTCGCAGCGTTTCTCGCGCGAGCTCCGCGAATCGTTGCCGGAAGTGGATGCATTTATCGGCCTCGATCAAGTCAGGGAATTGGGCTCGATCGTGCAGCGAGTTTTGAGCACGGAGAGCGATCGCGGTTTCAGCTTCGTCACTGAGCGGCCAACCTACATTCCGAATTACGACACGCCGCGGTTCCGCCTGACGCCATCCCACAGCGCGTATCTGAAAATCGCGGAAGGGTGCAATCACCCGTGCAGTTTTTGCGTGATTCCGCAGATGCGGGGACGCCACCGCAGCCGCCGGCCGGAATCGGTGCTTGCGGAGATTCGGGCGCTCGTGGCGGAAGGGGTGAAGGAGATCAATCTCATCAGCCAGGACACGACCTACTACGGAATGGATTTGTGGGCGGAGAAGGCCGGACCGCGGCAGCCGGTCGATTCGTCGCGCGGACCCACCCTCTCGGCGCTGCTCCGCGAGATCGAAAAGATCGAAGGCGATTTCTGGGTGCGCCTGCTCTACACGCATCCGGCGCACTGGAGCAGCGAGCTCATCGAAACAATTGCCGAATGCGATAAGGTCGCATGCTATATCGACATGCCGCTCCAGCATATCGAGGAAGGAATGCTCGGGCGGATGCGGCGCGAGACGAGCCGTGCCCACATCGAGGACTTGATCGGTGCGTTGCGGGCAGGAATTCCAGGCGTGGCGCTCCGGACGACTTTCATTGTTGGATTTCCCGGCGAGACCGACGAAGCCTTCGCGTCGCTTCTCGAATTTATTGAACAGACCAGGTTCGAGCGACTTGGTGTTTTCAAATACTCGCAGGAGGAAGGATCGCGCGCCGCCAGGATGCCGGGCCAAATTCCGGTGCGAATCAAGAACGAGCGCTACCGCCGCGCCATGACTGTGCAACAGCGGATCGCCCGCGAAATCGCAACGGAAAAGGTTGGCCATGAATTGCGTTTGCTCGTCGACCAACCGCTCATCGCCCGCACCGAAGCCGACGCGCCAGAGGTGGACGCGCGGGTGATTCTTTCGGAGCCAGCGACCGTGGGCGAATTCACGACCCGGCGCATCACCGGCAGCCGCGGCTACGATCTGCTGGCTTGAGGTAGGGACGCCGCGCTGCGGCGTCCGCGACAGGTCGCAGCGCATTCCGGACGGCGCAGCGCGCCGTCCCCTACCATTTTTGCGGCGCGCTCCCGCCACACTCAAATTAGCAAGTGACAGCCACAACCAGTTTGTGCGATTTTATTGACGCACGCAGATCGATCATGGCTGAACCGAAAAAGGAAACCGTTCGCATCGCGCTGCCCCCAGGGCCTGAGCAGGCAGCTTCTGCCCCGAGCATCGCAAAACGCGATACGGCGCGAATCGTTCTTCCCTCGCGCACCCCTGTCACCCCAATCCGGCGGTTGCCGCCGAAAATCACGCCCCTGCCCTCTTCGGGATCGACGACCGAAGCCCCGGACATTTTACCCCGTCGGCCGCCGATAACACGGCCGGCTTCGGACTCGTCCCCGCTTTTGCAACCATTACCGAAGCCACCCGGCCTGGCCGAGAGCGAGGACCCGGGCGGAGTCCGGGCGGTCCCCCCTGTGCGCGATGAGAGCGCTTCATCGTCAGTGAACCGCGGCCCGAAAAAGGAAACCGCGCGGATCAGCATCTTGCCGCGGCCTGCTCCTGCCGCCGCGCCGACGATAAACATGACCAAGACGCAACCGCTGTTGATCCATCCGGCAGGCGCCATTCCGGCGGCCCCGGTCGTGATCACCTCGAAACCAGTTGCCCCGGTTGATGCCATTCCCCGCTCGCTCGGCTGGGCGCTGTTCGCCGTTTCCGCCGTGATTTTTCTGATTCAAATTTGGAATTACGTCGTATCGTAAGGGATGGAAAATTCCGTCGCAGTCACGCTGAACGATTCAAATTTTGACAAGGAAGTAACGCAAAGCGCGCAGCCCGTTTTAGTCGATTTCTGGGCCGAATGGTGCGGGCCCTGCAAAATGATCGCGCCGCTCATCGACGAGATCGCGAAGGAAAAGGCAGGCTCGGTCAAAGTGGCGAAAGTCAACGTCGACGAGAACCAGAGTCTCTCGATGAAATACAACGTCCGGGCCATCCCCGCGCTCCTCTTTTTCAAGAACGGCCAGTTGCGCGACCAGGTCATCGGGATGACGAGCAAGAAAGATCTGCTCGGCCGCCTTGAGGCGCTGGCGTGACGAGATCCGAGATGCGGGATTAGCGATGGGCGCCCGAAGGAGCTGTGAGATAACCTCATCTCGCATCCCGTAATCCGCATCGTGCTGCGCGATGGTGCGCCCGGCGCGGCTCGAACGCGCAACCTACAGCTTCGGAGGCTGTCACTCTATCCAGTTGAGCTACGGGCGCTGTGTGGTGGCGATTATAGCGGGCGACCGTTAAAGCACAACCGGACGGCTGCCACCTCCGGCTCGTGATCATGATCATACTCATGATCCTCTTCCCTGGGGAAAAATCAGGAGCAGGATCATGATCAAGAGCAGGAAAGGAATGTTATTTGCATTTCTTCCCTAGCCGATTGAAAATGTTCGGCCGCTGTAGCAACGGCGCTCTGTCGCCGTTCTCCACTTGATTGAAGCCGGCTTGCGCCTCGACAGAGCGAGGCGGCTACAGCGCCGGGAGGACCATTATGAACAGGATTATCGACGCTATCGAGAAGGAACAGCTTAAGACCGATGTCACCAAATTTAAGATTGGTGATGGCGTTCGCGTCCACACCCGCGTGGTCGAGGGCGACAAGGAGCGGATTCAAATTTTCGCGGGGATCGTGATCGGCCGCAAAGGACGAGGACTGAACGAAACCTTTACCGTCCGCCGGATTTCCTATGGCGAAGGAGTCGAGCGGGTATTTCCGCTGCATTCACCCCGCATCGCGAAGGTGGAAGTGGAAAAGGAAGGCCGGGCCCGCCGCGCCAAGCTGAATTACCTCCGCACCCGCAAAGGCAAGGAAGCGACCGCGGTTAGGGAATAAAAGCTGAAACGCAGAAAAGCTGAAATAATTTCAGCGTTTTAGTTTTTCCGCGTTTCAGTATTTTGGCCCTGTGTACCGTCGCTGTGGGTTCCGGCATGAGCGCAAACTCCGCGCCCTTGGAATCTCCACCATTGCCGGGATTGACGAAGCGGGACGTGGCGCCCTGGCGGGCCCAGTCGTAGCCGCCGCCGTCATTCTTCCGGAGAAATTTCGGCACCGGAAGCTGAACGATTCCAAACAACTGCTCCCGGAAAAACGCGAAGAAATTTTCAGCGATCTCGTCGCGAACAACGCCATTGGGTGGGCCGTCGGAATCGTCGACTCGGTCGAGATCGACACGATTAATATTTTGCGCGCGACCCACAAGGCGATGAGAGCTGCCATCGCCGGTCTCGCCATTCAACCAGAGCACGTTCTCATCGACGGCCTGCCAGTGTTTCCTTTTCCCCTGCCCCAGACCGCCATCATCGACGGCGATTGCTTCAGCCTCACCATCGCGGCTGCGAGCGTCATCGCGAAAGTCACGCGCGATGCGATTATGCGCGACTTCTGCGCGCGTTTCCCGGAATATTGTTTCAGCCAGCACAAAGGCTACGGCACAGAGTTGCACCTGATAAAACTGCATGAACACGGGCCTTGTCCGATTCATCGNNTTCGAACCGGTGGCGCAGCCGGTCTTCGAGTTCGCCTCCCCGGCATCTTCGGCTTGGCACGCGCGGGGAGAATCTGGCGTGTCGGTTCCTGCGGAGGCAGGGTTACAAGATCCTGTATCGTAATTTTCGCGGGCGCACCGGCGGCGAAATCGATGTCGTCTGCCGCGATCGAGACACGCTCGTTTTCGTCGAAGTAAAAACCCGCACGAGGGAAGATTTCGGCCGGCCGCTCGATGCCGTCGATCGCGACAAGCGCAAACGAATTTCCCGGGGCGGCCTCGCCTGGCTCCGGCTCCTGGATAACCCCGACATTCTGTTTCGTTTCGACGTGGTCGAAGTGATCATCGCGGAGGGAGCTGAGCCGCGACTGGAACTGCTGCGCAATGCCTTTGCGCTTNNCCGCGCAGACGGTGAGGGACCTCCCGGTTACAATTTGCGCTAACGCGAAGGACCACGCGCCCGCTGACGGAACAGGCCCGTTGTCATGCGCAAGCGATTGAGCGCTTGAGAGGTCCCTCGGCGCGCTCCGCCAGCCTCGGGATGACAACGCTTTTTTCAGACCAGCAACTCGTAGGAGAGAACGCTCAGGCAATAGATCGACGCGGTTTCCACCCGCAGGACGATCGGGCCCAGGGTGATCGGCCGGCAACCGTGGCTCCGCGCGAGGGAAAGCTCGGCCGGAGTGAAATCGCCTTCCGGCCCCACCAGCATGAGGACGCTCGCCGGACGGTCGCCGTGCTCCGCACAATACTCCGCCAGAATTTTTTTGAGATGAACGGCGTCGGACTGCAGTGACCCGATCAGCTGAAGATCGAAGCGTCGAGGTTGCAGGAAGAATTGGGCCAGAGATTGCGGTGCCTGGACCTGCGGCAGCCAGTTCTGGCCGCATTGCTTGGCCGCTTCGATCGCCGCGGTTTGCCATTTCGATAGTTTGGCAACAGCGTTCTCTTCATCGAGGCGGACGACGGTGCGATCAGAAATGATCGGTGCGATTTCGGCCGCGCCGATCTCAACCGCTTTTTGCACGATGAGGTCCATGTTCTTTCCCTTTGGAATCGCCTGACCGAGCGTAATCCGACAGCGCAATGGGGGAGTGTGCGCTTCGTGAAGTTTACGGAGCTGGATTTGCGCGGCGTCTGTCGCAGTGATTTCCGCCGTAAGCTCCCGGCCGCCGCCGTCGAAGAGAACAACCTTATCGCCGGGCTCGAGGCGCAGGACGTTGCGGCAGTGGTGGGCTTCGGAACCGGCCAGGAGGGGCGAGTCTGCCTGCCAATGTTCGGGTGAGATATAGAAGCGGTGCATCGGGGAAGATTAACCGCGGATGACGCGGATTTAAACGGTTGAAGAATCTATCGCTTCCTCCCATCCGTGTTATCCGCGTCATCCGCGGCTCGATTTACCGGAAAAACTCCTTGGCGCGGTCGAAGAAGCTTTTATGGAGCGGCGTATTCTCCTCTCCGCAGAGAGCGGCAAACTCCTCGAGTTTCTGGCGTTGCTCGCCGTTGAGACGAGTCGGCACTTCCACAAGGAGTCGCGCGAGAAGATCGCCGCGGTCGCGCGCATTCACGTTCACGACACCCTTGCCTCGAAGCTTGAAGACTTGTCCGCTCTGCGTCCCCGCGGGGACCTTTAGATTGGCTTTGCCTTCCAAAGTGGGGACGGCGATTTCACCGCCGAGAGCGGCGAGCGTGAACGAGATCGGCACCTCGCAGTAAAGATTGTCCTCCTCGCGCTGGAAGATCGGATGCTCTTTGATGTGGATGACGACATAAAGGTCACCCGCCGCACCTCCGCGAATCCCGGCCTCGCCATTGCCTGACGAACGGAGGCGAGATCCGTCGGCAATTCCAGCGGGGATCTTCAACTTGATCCGGCTCGTGTTTTCCGCGCGGCCCTCTCCGGCACACGCGCGGCACGGCTTTTCAATGATCTGGCCGACGCCGCGACAACGAGGACAGGTCTGCGAAACCTGAAAGAATCCGCGAGAACTGATGACCTGGCCGCGGCCGCCGCAGCTCGGGCAGTTGATCGTCCGCGAGCCTGGCTCGGCTCCTTTACCGCTGCACGTCGCGCAGGTATCGAGCTTTCGGACTTCGATCTCCTTGTCGACACCGAAGGCCGCTTCTTCGAGCGTGATTTGCATGTCGTAACGCAGATCGGATCCGCGCTGCCGCCCTTCGCGATCGGTCGTGGCGCCCCCACCAAAAAAGGTTTCGAAAATTCCGCCACCCCCGCCCCCACCAAAAACTTCCCGGAAAATATCGAACGGGTCGTGGAACCCTCCGCCGCGGCCAGGCATACCTTGCGAGAAGGCGGCGTGGCCGAAGCGATCGTAGGCCGAACGTTTATCGACATCCATCAGGACGTCATAGGCTTCGCCGAGTTCCTTGAATTTTTCTTCAGCGTGCGGGTCGTCGGGATTTTTGTCCGGGTGATATTTGACCGCGAGCTTGCGATAGGAGCGTTTCACTTCCTCTTCGGTCGCCGTGCGGGAGACGGAGAGGATTTCATAATAATCGCGCTTCTCTGGCATAAAAATTTAGAGATTCCTTCTCGCAGTCGCGGGACTCGGAATGACTTTAAACGGGGCCACTCGAGACCACCACGCTCGAAGGCCGGAGCAAACGATCCCTCATTCGATAACCGCGGCGGGTTTGCCGAATCACGATCCCCTCGGGGAGTTTTTCGCTCGGTTCGCGGGCGATCGCTTCATGCAGATTCGGATCGAATTTCTGGCCGGTCGCATCGATTGGCTGAAGCCCGCTGTCGGCCAGGAAATCCATCAACTGCTTCAAGACCATGCTCATGCCGGAAAAAACCGGCGACTTCTCGCCCTCGGCGCGGGCGGCGCCCAAGCCAAGCTCGAAGTTGTCGACAATGGCGATGAGCTTCTCGAGGAGCGAACTGTTGGCGTACTTGATCGCTTCCTCTTTCTCGCGCGCCGAACGCTTTTTGTAATTCTCGAAATCGGCCTGGCTCCGTAAGGCGAGATCACGGAACCGATCCAGATCCGCCTGCAAACCCTCGCAATCGTCCTCGGTCGGCGCCACCCCCGTGGAGGGCACGGACGCATCGTTCGCCGCCTTGGGCGCGGAGTCTCTTTTTTCCTCGTCTGGTTCAGTTACCGGGATTTTTTTCATGTCTTGCGAATGGCAATTAAAGTTATGTCGTCGTTTTGCGGCTGCGCTCCGACGAAACTTCGCAGCTCGTCGATCAGTCCCGTGATGATAGCCGGCGCTCCCTCGGGCGCGCTGGCGCGAACGCATTCAATCATCCGCTCGGGCCCAAATTCGTCTCCATTCCCGTCGAGCGCTTCGGTGACGCCGTCCGTGTAGAGGAGCAGGCAATCGTTCGGTTTGAGCGAAAGGGAGAAGTCGCCCGTAATCCTATCGAACACGCTTCCACTGTCAATTCCGAGGACCATGCCCGGCGGCTTCACCGGCACCGCCGTGCCGGCGATGTGATCGAAAAGAATCGGGGCGTCGTGACCCGCGCGCGAGAGTGTCACGGCGCCGTGGACGTGATCGAGAATCACGTAGGCCATGCTAATAAACATGTCCTCTTTGATATCGGGATAAAGCTGGCGGTTCACCTTTTGCAATACATCCGCCGGGGAAGGATTTCCCGCCGCCTGGCTGCGCAAAACACTTCGGCAGATCGCCATGATGATTGACGCGGGCACGCCCTTGCCGGAAACATCGGCGATGGCGACGCCGAGTTTGTCGTTATCGACTGTGAGGTAGTCGAAATAATCGCCGCTGACGTGGCGCGCGGGAATGTTGATGCCGCTGATCTCAAATCCCGGGATGACGGGCGCCTCGCTCGGCAAGAGGATGCGCTGGATGTCGCGCGCGATTTCGAGATCGTGGTCGAGACGTTTCTTCTCATTCGCTTCCGAATAAATGATCGCGTTGTAAAGCGCGAAGGCCGACTGCTCTGCGATCGACTTGAAAACGACGAAATCGCTCGGTGTAAACGACGGGCTGGAGGGACCGTTCCCGAGGGCCAGCACGCCCATGTTTTGTTTGCCGTAAAGCAGCGGCGTCACCATGACCGAGGCCGCCCCCAGCGAAGTGCCGCGCAGGCCCGCCAGCTCCGGCGCATTCGCCAGGTCCGTGAGCAGGACCGGTTCGCGCGTTTGCCAGACCCGTCCGATGATTCCTTCCCCTGGCGGAATGGCGTGCAAGCGCAGATAGCTTTCGAGGGCGGCGGAATTGGAGGCCGCCTGCTGCAGGATGTGGGTCGGCACGTCGATGAACGGCGGACAACCTTTCGAGATGAAGGAGGGCGCAAGTTTGCCCCCCGCTCGTTCCATCATGTAAAGGGCGCCGCCCTGCGCATCGAGCACCCGCGACGCGCCTTCGACGATGAGCCGATGCAAATCGGCGGCGCGGATCGTTTCGGTAAACGCTTCACCCAGGCCATGAAGAAAATCGAAGACCAGCGTTTCTTCGATCTGGATTTCCTCCTTCGAGCGTTCGAGCTGGCGGATGCGAATCCGCTGCCGCCACCAGGTGAAGAGCCAGCCTGCGAGCGACGCGATGAACAGGCCGAAAAAAACGATTGGCCACATGCGCCGCGTGCTAAATCAGTTCGACGGCGTCTCGTGGTGGAGATCTTGTTTTAGATAATCGAGGACGTCCTTGAATCGCGAAAAGTTTTGCGGCACGGCCTGACAAAGCGCCTCGTGGGCATCGAGCATGTCGGCGTTAACCTGCTTTTTTTGCTCCGTCGCGAAGCCGTTAGTTTTTTCGCCCTGGAGCAGTTCGCATTGCGGCGCGGCGGCGCCGTTCGAATGAATGTCGAAAATCTGATCGAGGCCCAGCCCCATGAGCAGATTGCGACTGCGTTCGCCGCAATGGACCACATGCAGATGTCCGTGCCCGAGTTCCTTCAAGCGCAAGGCCACGCCCGCCATCGTTCCCATGAAGGTGGAATCCATCATGGCGCAATTCTCCAAGTCCACCACGAACTCGCGGTAGCCACGGTTGACCATCTCCCGGGTAAATTCCTTCAGGTTGCCGCTGTTAAGGAAGTTTCCTTTGCCCTCGACTTTCACCCAAACGGCATCGCCGTTTACCCCGACTTGAATTGACGACTGCACTGCTAATGAAAAATACAGGCTCGCAGGGGGGACTGTCAACCTAAGGGGCACCTGCGCTTTAATAAGGGTGTCATCCCGAGGCTGGCGCAGCGCGCCGAGGGACCTCGCGACTGCAAACCAAGCTGGCGCCAAACATCACGCCTTCGCTGACGGAATCGACGCGGTGGTGCGCGGAAGCGGTTCGACCGCTCGTGGTGTCCCTCGCCGTCTTCGGGCTCGGGATGACCGCCTTACTCCCACAGGTAGGAGCGGTTTTCGGCCACGATGTGCCCGTTCTCGATCAATAAACAACGCCAGGCGATGACCCGGCCATCCTGGAAGTAATCGTCGCCGATAATGTTGAACTCCGATTTGTAATTCCCCTTCGCGTTCGCGTAGGAAATTTCGCGCGCCTGCACGAAAGCACGGAGCTTCTCCTGCCGGTACTCGAGGCGGATGGTCACGTTCGCCGGACGTTTCACGCGCCAGAAGAAATCCATATAATTGCCGTAGCGCTGAACCCGGTCGGTATTTGAAATCGCTCCGTACATTCGATAGGTGCGCTCGAATCCAAGCGATGCTTCCGCGATTCCTGCCGTTGGACTGTTCGGATTGTTCGAGAGCGAGGAGGAAAGGGATTTCTTCGATTTGGGTGGGTTTTCGTTCAGGTAGAAAAGCTTGGTCTTACGGAACTGAAAATCGTTGCTCAGGGCAACCGGGAGCGGCTCGACCTTCGACAGAATTTTCACCTGGTCCGCGGCCCAGCTATTACCGAGCGACATCGACGCCAGAAGAAACATTACCGCTAACCTCATCGGCGTTATGAAAAGGGAATCAGGGGAGCGTGTCAACGGCATGCCTCGTCATCCCGAGCGCAGTCGAGGGATCCAGCGGAGTTGCCTTAAAGCTTGCAACCCGGGATCCCTCGACTGCGCTCGGGATGACAGATGCTGCGAGGCGCCGCGATATCCAGATCGAATCCTGGTTTCGCAGGCCGCAGTTCCCGGGTAAAATTTTGCGTGATTGAAGTGCGATACGAACGCGGCGTTTATCTGCCCAACGAAGATATCTGGCTCGATCCGTCCGAGGCAAAACCGTTCGCCTTTGTTTCGCACGCGCACAGCGACCACATCGCGCCGCACGACGAGATCATCGTTTCGGAACGGACAGCGCGGTTGATGCAGGCGCGATTGCCGGGCGAACGGAACGAGCATGTCCTGAACTTCGGCGAAAAGACCGCGATCCGCGGGCTTGATGTCACCCTGATTCCCGCTGGCCACATTTTTGGCTCGGCCCAGTTTTTCCTGGAAACGGAGAGCGGTTCGCTGCTTTACACGGGCGATTTCAAATTGCGGCCGGGCCGCTCGGCGGAGCCGGCTGAATGGCGACAGGCCGAAACGCTCATCATGGAAACCACCTTCGGCATGCCGCGCTACCGTTTTCCTCCCACCGAGGAAGTGGTCGGCCAGATCGTGGCGTTCTGCCGCGACGCCCTGGAGATGGGCGCGGTGCCGGTCCTGCTCGGCTACTCGTTAGGCAAGGCGCAGGAAATTCTTTGCGCGCTCGCAGGCGCGGGGCTCAAGCCCATGTTGCACGGCACGGTCCATCGGATGACGAGGATTTACGAACAGTTCGGCCAGTCATTTTGCGATTATGAGCGCTACAATGCGAACGAGGTCGCGGGCAAAGTCCTGATCTGTCCGCCGAGTGTAAACCGCTCGCGCATGCTGGAAAAGATTCGCGAAAAACGGGTGGCCATGATCAGCGGATGGGCGGTCGACCCGAGCGCGGTCTATCGCTACCAGGTGGATGCCGCGTTCCCGCTCTCGGACCACGCTGATTACACCGATCTCATTCGTTATGTGGACCTGGTAAAGCCAGAGCGAGTGTTAACCCTGCATGGCTTCGCGGCGGAGTTCGCGCGCGATCTGCGCGAACGAGGAATCGAAGCGTGGGCGCTGAGCGAGGAAAACCAGATGGAGCTGAAGCTCGACCGCCTGGGGAGCGCGCGCGTCTCGCGTGTTGGTTGCGACGTCTCGCCGCAACAGGCTTTTCCGGCAGCGACCGCTGATGGGAAAGTTCGCGATGGCGAGGACGCCATCGCCAGCACGCGAGAAACGTGCGCTCCCCAATCAGAATTTGCCGCATTCGCCGCAGTCGGGGAAACGATCGCGGCAACTCCCGCGAAGCTGGAGAAGGTCCGTTTGCTCGCGGAATACTTTCGAACACTGAATCCGGCGCAGCTCGCGATCGCTACCATTTATTTTACCGGCAAGCCGTTTCCACAAAACGACCTGCGCACGGTCCAGGCGGGATGGGCTGTCATTCATCGCGCCCTGATAAGCGCGGCGAAACTGACGGAACCGGAATTCCGCCGGATCGCGAGTTCGCACGGAGATGCTGGCAAGACGGCGCTCGAAGCATTGGAGGCACGGACGATTCCCGAACCATTCGCACTCGCCGAATCGCGCCAGCTTTTCGATGCGTTGCACAAGACCCGGGGACCGCTGGCCAAGACGGAGCTTCTGCAAAAGCGTCTCGCGAGATTGTCGGCACGTGAGGGCCAGTACCTGGTCAAGATCCTGACGGGCGACCTGCGGATTGGTTTGCGCGAGGGGCTGGTGGAAGAAGCGATTGCCGCCGCCTTTTCCACCCCGCTCGATGAAGTCAAAGAAGCAAACATGCTTCTGGGCGATATCGGCAACGCCGCCCTCCTCGCCTCCAAAGGTGAACTGCAAAGCGCGGAGCTGTCGTTGTTTCGCCCGATCAAATGCATGCTGGCCAGTCCCGAGCCGACGGCGGAGGCAATTTGGGCCCGGTTCGCGGCTCCAGAAGAAAGCAAAGCGGTTTACGTCGAGGACAAGTTCGACGGAATCCGTGCGCAGATTCATCGCGGAGCTGGCCGCGTGGAAATCTTTTCGCGCGATCTGCGCCGCATGACGGACCAGTTTCCCGAGCTTCGAGATCAGGCGGGCCAGTTCAGGGACGAGGTCATTCTCGACGGTGAGATCATGGCGTTCGAGCACGGGAAGAAGCTGACCTTTTTCGACCTGCAAAAGCGGCTCGGCCGAAAGAATGACGGAGCCGACTTATTTGCAACCGCCTCGGCGGACGTCCCGGTCGTGTTCGTCGGGTTCGACCTGCTCTGGAGGAACGGCGAACCGTTCCTGCGGCGTCCTTTGCGCGAACGACGGGAGGCATTGCGAACTCTAAGACTGCCAGCCGGTTTTCAGATCGCGGAAGTTTATCCCGCTCACTCGGCAGAGGAGATCGAGACCGCGTTCCAACAGGCGCGACGCCGCTTCAACGAAGGCCTGATGGTGAAAGACCCCGAGAGTCTGTATTCGCCCGGCCGGCGCGGACTGTTCTGGTTCAAGCTAAAGAAGGAACTCGCCACCCTGGACGTGGTCGTAGTGGCGGCGGAGCTGGGGCACGGAAAACGCAATCACGTCTTGAGCGATTACACGTTTGCCGTGCGCGATGAAATTAGCGGCCAGCTGCTCACGATCGGTAAAGCGTATAGCGGACTAACCGACGTCGAGATCGCAGAACTGACCGAGCATTTCAAGAAGCAGACGATCTCTAACCGCGGACGCTACCGCGAAGTGAAACCGGACACGGTTCTCGAGATCGCCTTCGACTCCATCCAGCCGAGCAACCGGCACGAGAGCGGTCTGGCGCTACGCTTTCCGCGCATCAAGGCCATTCGGCGCGACAAAACCGTCGATGCCATCGACACCCTCGCCTACGCGTGCTCGCTTATGAACGAGCGCGCGGCCAAATAACTAATTTGGCGGAGTCGAGGGAGCTGGCGTCGGCGTTCCCGTTTCAGTTTGGCCAGGGACAGGACGTTTCGATCTGAGATTTTTCGCCTTGTCGGCATTCGCGTTGGGTGATGAACCGGGCGCCGCGCTCGGATTCACTTCTGAGGACGGGGTTGGAGTAAGAACGGGCGCCGGCCGCGGCACCAAGCGCCGGGGAACATTCGGCGGCGGTGTTGGCGTGGCCGGGGTGCTTTCGGATGGTGTGGGCAAAACTGCACGTGGTGGCGCGGTCGGGCGCCTCACCGGAGGAAGCGTTGGTGATGGTTTCGAAGCCGGTTCCGTAGCGGCTGAGGGAGCCGTTGGCGCGGGCGTGTTGATCACGGGCGGCGTAATTCTTCGCTGAACCTGGGGAGTAGTCGGCGCCGGTGATGGCTTTTCGACCGGCGTGGGACTGGCGCGCGGCGGAATCGCGGGCGAAGGACGGGTTCGAATTACAGGTGAAACCGCCACAGCGGGCGTTGCCGTCGCCGCGGGCGCGCTTGCCGAGACGGCCGGGGTTGCAGTTGCTGCTGGAGCAACGGAGGCAGCTATGGACGGACTCGGTATCGGCCTGGGAGTGGGTGACGGACGCATTCTAACCGAAGCGGATGCGGCTGGTGTAGGTGTCGCAGCTGTTATTGCGGTGGCTGCGGGAGTTGGAATTGCCACGCTGGCGGCCGGTGTCGCGCTCGGCGTAGGTCTTGGACGTGTTCGCGGCGTGGCGGCGGGCGTCGCACTCGGAGTCGCTGCCGGTGCGGCCGGGGTCGGAGTCGTCGCACTCCTGGCAGGCGTCGCACTGGTCGCCGGCGTCGGTGAAGGACTCGGATTCTTCCTGGGCGTAGCCGCTGGCGTAACGCTCGCGACGGCCGTGGCTGACGGAGCGGGCGAAGTTGCCGCGGTGGCCGCCGGTGTTGGTGAAGTTGCCGAAGTGTCGTCCGGCTTTACGAATTTCTTCGAAGGCGCATTGGGTGGAGGCGTCGCCTCCGTTCTGATTCTCGTCCGCGCGCGTTCAGCCGCGGAACGGTCCGCGATCGTCCAGCCATTATCGATGCTCAGTTCAATGACACGCTCCTTTACCCGGCGAGGACGCGGCATATCACGGACCTCCGTGATCACGGGGGCGGAAATCTCCAGCTCGTCGCCGCGCACGGTGGCGGCAGTCTCGGTGTTCTGTCGGCGCAACCGATAGCGCTCGATCGGCCGCGGGCCGCGCGACCGCAATTCGTCGTAGTTCGGTCCTTCATTTCTGATCGTCGTATTCGCAAAGGTGATGTTCGTCACGTTGGTCGTCTCGATGACAATGGTCGTGTTCCGCTCCGCCGGGACCACCGCTCGCCGAATCTTTTGGGCGCCAAATTCGTTGCTCGGAACGAACGAATACTGGTCGGGGCCGATATCGTAATAGCTGTCGGCCCAGTTCTGAATGCCGCTTCGATGATCGAAGCGCGCTTCCGGCGGCAATGGCGCCCAGCCGACATAATCCTTGCTCGTCCGCCACGACACCCAGGCCGGCGCCCATTCGTCGCCCGGCACCCAAACCCAGCCAACGCGGCGCAGACGCAGCCACCTGCCGTAATGGTAGGTCGCCCAACCGAACGGCTCCTCGGAAACCCAGGTCCAGCCCGCGTCGCTGTAAACCCAGCGCCCCTCGGTGTACGGCCGCCAATCGCGCGATTGTTCCGCCTCGCGTGGTTGCCAGACGTAGCCGTAATCGCCCGTTTCGCGCCACTCGCCGTAGGGATCGAGCTTTTCATAAAACATTCCGTAAGCGGCCGTGGAGCGTTTTTCCGTGGGCGTTTCGGCTCGCTCGCTGATCACGGGCGTAGTCGGCGCGACCGCCGGCTCTTCGGCCGGGGTGGCCGTTGTTGCTGCCGCCGCCGCCTCCCGGTCCGCGAGCGCTTTTTCACGTGCCTCGAGATTGGCCTGCTCCTGCGCGAGACGCTGTTTTTCCGCATCTACTCGTTCGGCGGCGAGACGGTCCTGGACCTGGCGCTCCACCTCGGCCTTTCGTTCTTCTTCGGTCTGCTGTTTCTGGCAGGAAACAAAAAAAGCCAGGGCTGCGATCAATGGGAAAACGGAGAACTTCTTCATGGTGTAGTTAGACAGGCGGACGGTTTGCTTATTCGAATGAAACTGCTCGCGAACGGAAATGACGGCACCGGTGAATCAGTCTCTCGGGGAGGGCGATGCAGACGGCGCCGACGAAACGGGAATGATCGTGATTTTCTCGATCTTATCGCGCCGTGTTCTCTGCACATTCGCATAGACCGCGAGCAGCGCCAGCGCGACAACGATAATGATCATGAGCTTGAGGCCGGCGCGCGGCGCACGGGATGACTTGGCGGTCTGCGGTTGGTCGCTGCCCGGTGGCACGGCGCACCGTCCCCCGCGCGCGAGAAGTGCGCAAGCTGGTCAATCGATCGAGAGGGCGGCAATCGCATCCATGACGCGCTGACTCAATCGCAAATAAAGATCCTTCCCCGACGGCTCCAGATCCTCCTCCGTGAAATAAATCGGCTCGCCCACGACGATTGTGACCTGGCCAAGACGCGGCCATTTTTCGTGCACCGGCCACGCATTGAAGGCTCCGAAAATTCGCATCGGCACCACCGGCGCCAGTGTCTTCGCGATAACCAGACCCACTCCCGGCAAAGCGGGCTGCAGCTTGCCGTCGGGCGTTCGCTGGCCTTCCGGAAACACCAGCGTCCCCTCGCCCGATCTCAGGATCCGAATCAATGCCTTGAGCGCCGTGCGATCTTTTCCGCCCTCGGAATCGACCGGCACCACATTCAATTTCGGCAGGAGCCAGCCAAAGAAGAGCCCGTCCAGAAGAGTCCTGCGAGCGAGAAAATAAATGGCGCGATCAGACACGCTCCCCGCCAGAGGCGGATCGAGATAGCTTTGATGATTCGCCGCGAGAATCACTGGCCCGTGATTTATCATGCGCTCGCGATGCACGACCCTCAGCCGGAAAAGAATCCGGCCAAGCAACTTGATGATATGATAGCAAATCCAGTAGTACGGATTCAAAGCCCTAGCGGATTTCCATCCCTTTCATTTTCAATCGGCCCACGATTTCACCCACCACGCCTTCAATCGTCAGGTTCGAGCTGTCGATGACGTGCGCGTCTTCAGCGATGATGAGCGGCGAAGCACGCCGCGAGGAATCGGCGCGGTCGCGGGCGGCGATCTGATCGCGCTGGCCCTGGGCCTGCCGGCGCCGCAGGCGCACTTCCGGCGACGCATCGATGTAGAATTTGTAGGGGGTTTCGGGGAAAACGACCGAGCCGATATCGCGTCCTTCCATGACGATGTCGTGAGCGCGCGCAAAGCCACGCATTTTTTCGACAAGGATCTCGCGAACCCGCGGCACGCTGCTAACGAGCGAGACTTCTTCGTTCACCCGGTCGTCGCGGAGATGCAAGGTCGGGTCGACGCCATCGATGAGGATCCGGGAGCCATCGCCATCGAGAGTACAGTCGATCCGGGCGGCATCCAGCAATTGCGCAATCGCGACGCCGTCCCCAGGAGGCACTTTTTTTTCAAGGACGTGCCAGGTTACCGCGCGGTACATCGCGCCGGAATTGACGTACTCGAAACCGATCTGCCGCGCGAGGGCGCGGGCCACGCTGCTTTTTCCGGATGCGGCTGGCCCGTCGATGGCGACAACCCGATGAGCGCTTTCGCGCACGCTCATTCTTCTTCGACTTTGGCCGGCGTCAGCGAACTGATGACCGGAGTGGTAACGCGGACCCGCTTCGAACTTACGAATTCATCCAGCGTCTTTTCGAAACCGGGATAGGATTCGCGGACGCACTCGACGTCCTGCACGACTGTCTCGCCGTCCGCGAACATGCCGGCGATCGCAAATGCCATCGCGATGCGATGATCGCCAAAGCTGGCGACCCGAGCCCCGCGCAACTCCCCGCGGCCGTGAATTTCGAGGCCGTCCTGCTGTTCGATGACTTCCACTCCCATGGCCCGCAAATTGTGCGCGATCGCGGCGATCCGGTCAGTTTCCTTAACCCGCAGCTCCTGGGCCTGGCGAATAATCGTTGTCCCGCTGGCCAGCGCACCGGCCACCGCGAGGATGGGCAGCTCATCGATCAGCTGCGGGATTTCCTTCCCTTGAATCACCGTGCCCTTCAGCGGCGCCCCCGTCACCTCAACGGTTCCGCTGGGCTCCATCTGGTCGACATCATCGACAGCTTCACGGACCTGCGCCCCCATTCGAACGAGCACACCCAGAACGGCGGTGCGCGTATCGTTCAACCCCACATCACGCACCAGAAGATGACCGCCGGGCTGTGCCGCCGCGGCCACCAGCCAAAAAGCGGCGGAAGAAATATCGCCCGGAATCCTAAAGTCGCGGGATTCGGGAACCTGATCGCCAAAAATATTGATGGCGCCGTCTTCGTCACGGACGGTCCGGACGAGAAAGTAATTCAACATTAATTCCGTGTGATTCCGGCTGATGGAGGGTTCGCGCACCGTCGTCTTGCCTTTTGCGAAAAGCCCGGCCAGGAGCAGAGCGCTCTTCACTTGCGCGCTCGCAATCGGAAGATCATGCCGCGCCGCGCGCAGCTTCACGCCGTGAATCTTGACGGGGGCGGTTTCGTTCGGCCCTTGGGCGACAATGTTCGCCCCCATCTTGCGGAGCGGAAGGATCACGCGATCCATCGGACGCGCGGACAGGGTGGCGCCGCCCACCAGCACGCTATCAAAGCTTTGCCCGGCGAGGAGCCCGGCGAGCAACCGCATCGTGGTAGCGGAATTTCCGCAATCGATTTCTCCGGCCGGCGCCGTGAGCAGCCGTTTCTTCCCGTGCACGATGAGCATATCGGGCTCGGGATGCTCGATCTTGATCCCAAGCGCGCGCAGCGCCTGGACGGTGCGCAAACAATCGTCGCTCGGCAGGAAACCGCGCAACACGCAAACGCCATTGGTCAAGGCCCCAAGAATCACCGCCCGATGGGAGATGCTCTTGTCGCCGGGCACCGTGATTTCAGCCTCGATGCGGGGGGCACGTTTTATGCGGAATTCCATGTGACTCTAATTATTCGATTCGCGCCCAACCTTCGCGCTCGCGTTAAAGGGGCGACGGGCGACGCTCAGCATCGAGACAATTCGGAGGCTTGTCCAGCGTGGCGCTCTTCCTCTTCCGCTTCCTCTCCTTCTTCTCCCTTAGCCTCGCCAACAGAGGGAAAGCAGAGGAAGATTAATCAGGGAACGAGGAATATCTTTTGCGTGTACGGGTCCTTGACCTCGGTTCCCGGTGGGAAACCGCGCACATCCACGTAACCGGAATTCGGCGCGTACGGGCTCGTGACAAAACCGGGCTTGTTCGGAACGGGAATTCCGTATGGAAGATCGCCTTTGGTTGGCTTGTTCACGGTAGCGGCTGTCGGCTGCGGCGCCGGCTCGGGCGTATTGTTCACCGGAGGTGGCGGGCCGGCATTCGTGTCATAGGGCTGCTGCGGAGGCGGATAGGGTGACGGGGTCGCCGATGGATATCTCGAGGGATGCCGTGTCGGGCGCACGGGCGGTTCGTCCTCGCAGGCGGTAAACAATCCAAAAGCACCGAACACGAGGAGCGAGAGCGAAAGTTTCATAAGTGGTTTCGACGACATTGTATGCGTTGTAATTCATTGTCGGGCCGCTGACAATCGCTAAATACGGAAAGAGGCAGCAAACTTGGAACAAACCTCTGGAGAAAAATACAGTTCCGCCGCCGGTTCATTTCGAATCAAAGTAAAAACCATGGCGAAAAATTCCGGTGAGCGAATCCTGGTAGCGGATGATGACGCGACGAGCCGCAAGTTGCTCATCCGCATCCTCACCCGCGCGGGTTTCGCCTGCACCGAGGCGCGGGACGGGATCGAAGCCCTCAAACTGCTCCGCGTCAATCCGCCCTCGTTGCTTCTTTTGGACTTCGACATGCCGGGAATGGACGGCGCGGAAGTGCTCAAGCAATTGCGGCAGGATAGCAACGCGATGATCGCTCAAATCCCGGCCATCATGCTGACGGGTCACGGGGGGGAGGAAAGCGAAGTCTTGTGCCTCGAAGCGGGCGCGGACGATTTCGTGACGAAACCGATCAACGACGCGGTGCTCCGGGCGCGGATCGATACGCAATTGCGCCTGCGCTCGATGCGGAGTCAGTTGCAGAAACAGAACGATGAACTCGAGGCGTGGCGGCACAATCTGGAACGCGACCTGGAAGCAGCGCGCCTCACCCAACAGTCGCTCATTCCGCAAAAACCGCCTGTCCTGCCGGGATGGGACATTGCGGCCTGTTATCGGCCCGTCATTCAGGTGGGAGGCGATATCTACGGCTGGCTGCGCATGCTGGATGGCCGCACTCTCTTCTGGATCGCGGACGCAACCGGCCACGGAGCATCGGCGGCGTTGCTGACGACCCTGGCGAAACTCCTGTTTCACCACGGAACCACCGAGAACAATCAGCCGGCGGAAATCATGGAAGCGGTGAACAACGATTTCCGCAGCATCTTCGGCGCGCGCTCGTTCATGACCGCGATGTGCGTGGCACTCGATCCCACAACGGGCCGGGCGACCGTGGTCGGTGCCGGTCATCCACCCTTGCTCGTGGCCCGCACCGGTGGCCGAACCGAATCAATCCGTTCCTCGGCTCCGCCGCTCGGATTGCTGGAGCGCTCCGAATTTATCGAGACAAGCGTCGAGCTCGAACCGGGCGATGCATTTTTTCTCTACACCGATGGCATTTACGGGCCGGACCATGAGGAAAACCCGCGGGTCTCCTCGACGCGGCTGGCGGAAATGCTGCAACCTCTCGCGGAGAATGCGCAGACTTTGCTGGACCGAGTGGTAGACCAGGCGGGGCTGAACGATCCGGGCAAAATGCCGCCCGACGACGTGGCGGCAATCGCCGTCCGGCGTTCAGAGTGAGGCGGAGAATCTTTTCGAATCGCTAAATTTATTATTGCCCTCTCACGAGTGAAGGATTAATCAGCCTCTATGCCGAAAACCAAAGCCAAGAAGACTCCTTCAAAACGTAAACCGAACGCCGCCTTCATGAGACCGGTGCAGCCCGACGAAAAACTCTCCGCAATCGTCGGTTCGAAACCGCTTCCACGTTCCGAGCTCACCAAGAAACTCTGGGACTACATCAAGAAGAACGGATGCCAGGATAAGAAAAAGCGGACCATGATCAATGCGGACGATTCGCTCAAGCCCGTCTTCAACGGGAAGAGCCAGGTCAGCATGTTCGAGATGACCAAACTCGTCTCCGGACATCTTAAATAAATCTTTCGGTTAAGTTTTTTAGCCCGGCGTGAATGCGCCGGGCTAGCTTTGTACTGGAACCACGACGGCTTGCGGAAAAACCCAAGCTGCCGGAAGCTAGGCGCGTGAAAAATTGGGGACTCTTCCTCCTGGCGATCGCGCTCCTGGCGGTTTCGTGCTCAAAAAAAGAGAGCGCCGTTACCACGACGCAGACCCAAACCCAATCGCTGTCAGCGAAGCCGGGCTGGCTGACCAGTTATGAGGAGGCGCAGAAGGAAGCGCAAGCGAAGCACAAATTGCTTCTGATGGATTTCACCGGCTCGGATTGGTGCGGCTGGTGCATCATGCTCGATAAGGAGGTTTTTTCGAAACCCGAGTTCAGGGATTACGCGGACAAAAATCTCGTTCTGCTCGAGCTCGATTTCCCGCGCATGAAAAAGATGCCGCCGGAAACCGCGGCGCAAAATGAACGGCTCGCGGTCCGTTACCAGATTTCCGGATTCCCAACCGTGCTGGTTTTCGACAGCGCCGGCAAACCGGTCGGCGCGCTCGGCTATACCCCGGGTGGGCCGCAGGCTTTCATCGCGCAGTTGGAGCGCCTGCCCAAAGGTTAGTGGTTTCGAGGCGCGCCGCGGACATCCACGCGCGACCGCGAAATCAGGTTAATCCACTTTCCCTCATCCTAAGCTCCCTCGGGGAGAAGGAACTCGCTCCAACGATAGGGTGAACTTTGGGAGGGCGAGACTCTGTCGATTCGAAACGAACTCGTCTAGAACCGCCCGGCTCGACAGAGTCTCGCCCTACCAAGAGACCTCCCTCTCCCCGTCGGAGAGGGATGGGGTGAGGGTGCTGCGGGGGACGCGCCGGGTTCCGGTCAGTTCGCGTTCGTGGTTTCGAAAGTGCGCTGGAGCGCATCCGCGAGTTCCGAGCGCGTAAAAGGCTTGGGCAGCGCGCCGCGAAACCCGAAGGCGAGAAACTCCGAGAGCGCGGCTTCGTCGGAATAACCGCTGCAAATGATCGCGTTCACTTTCGGGTCCATCGAGCGAAGACGCTCGATGGTGGCCACCCCGCCCATTCCCCCGCGGACGGTGGCGTCGAGAATGACCGCCTGGAAATGTTCGCCGCGGCGCAGGGCGCGCTCGTAAAGACGAACAGCTTCGAGCCCGTCTGGCACCGCCGTGACTTCGTAACCCAGAGTCCCGAGAAGTTGCGAGGTGAGCTCGCGGATCGCTTCTTCATCGTCCATGACGAGAATCCGTTGGTGATTGTAATGAAAGGGACGGCCGGAGCCGCGCGTTTCAGAACCGCCATTCCCCGCTTTTTCGCTCGCGCGCAGATAAAACGCAAAGACGGAACCTTCCGCGGATGAACTTTCGAGGAGAAGCAATCCGCCGTGCTTTTTGACAACGGAATAGCTGATGGCGAGACCGAGGCCGGTCCCCGTCGGTTTGGTGGTGAAATACGGATCGAAAATCTTTGCGCGCAGCTCATCCGGGATGCCCGGGCCGCCGTCGGAAATCGCAATCTTGAGGTAACGACCGGAGGGCAACGGCGCAGTCATGTTTTCCTCGAAGACGACGTTGCGCGCGCGAACGCGAACGGTGCCGCCCTGCGGCATGGCTTCCCGCGCGTTGAGCATCAAGGCATTGACCACCTGCTCGATCTGCCCCGCGTCGACTTCCGCTTTCCACAGGTCAACTGCGATGTCGAAGTCTGCGCGCAAGTTAGATCCGTAAAGCGAGAACTCGGCGGAATGCTCGATGAGTTCACCCATCGACACGATCTTCTTCAAGGGCGCGCCACCTTTGGAAAAGGTGAGCAGTTGACTGGAAAGATGCGCGGCGTGTTGCGCCGCCTGGCCCGCCTTGGAGAGGAAGCCGAGCAGGCTGCCTGAGTCGGCCGGCGCCTCGATTTGGGCAAGCCCGATGTTGCCGGAAATGACCGTCAGAATGTTGTTCAAATCATGCGCAATCCCCCCGGCCAGGGTGCCGAGCGATTCGAGCTTGCTCGTCGTGAGCCGCTCCGTTTCGGATTTCTTCCGCTCGCTGATGTCACGAAAGAAAACCGAGACGCCGCCGTTGCTCGGATAGGCGTGCACGTCGTACCAAATCTTGCCGGTAGAATCGATCGCCTCGAATTCCAGGGCGATCTGTTCGGCCATGACTCGTTCATAGTTGGCCTGAAACACGGACCCGACCAGAGCCGGAAATCTTTCCCACAGCAAACCACCCAGCAATTCGTCCCGCTCCCGCCCGAACATCACCTCGGCTTCGGCGTTGATGTAGGTCAGTTTCCATTCGGCATCGACCGCGAAGAATCCGTCGGTGGTTTTCTCCAGGATGTTGGTCATCGTCCGCGCGGATTCCTGCAAGGCTGTTCGCGCCTGGTTGCGCTCCATCAGCTCGCGGATCTGGCGTTCGGCGACCGAGATCCGAACATTCAGCAAACCAACATCGAGGGGCTTGGTCAGGTAATCGTTTGCGCCTGCTTCGAGCGCCTGCTCGAGGTCCTCTGTGTCCGCCTTGGCCGTCACCAGCAAAATAAACATTTCGTCGCCATTCGGCCGGGCGCGCAGTTCGCGGCAAAGGTCGACGCCACTTTTCCCGGGCAACATCCAATCCAGGATAAGGAACGAGAAATTATCGCCAGCCAGCGCGGCTTCGGCTTCTTCGGCGCTGCCGACAGCGGTGACCTCGTGCCCGCGCTTGGCAATAAGCCGCTGCAAATTGCGGCGACTGCCGGGATGATCTTCGACGAGCAAAATTTTCATTCAGGAGAAGCCAGACCAACGTGGTTGCCGGGCCTCACCACGCACCCGGGCGCCACTTCGCTCAGGCGGAGTGAGTCATGCACCTAGTTTGAGCAAGATAACTGCCAAAACTGCGGATTATGTCGGGAAATGTGCCTTGGTTACTATTCGTTTGGGCGGCGGCTTTCGGCCCCCCGGACGGGATCGGCAGGGCTGGCTTGCGTTGCAGGTCCGGTCTGCTAGATAGACGCAGTTTCCGCAGTCGCGTTTCACACCATGCTTTTTCCAAGGTTCATCGTTTTCTGCGCCGCAGGCTTTTTGGTCGGGCAGGCGGCATATGCTCAGGATCCAAAACCTGCAGTCCCAGCAGAGAAGCCGAGCCTGGCTCCGGTCAAACCAAAGGCATCACCGACCCCCGCGGAACCTCCCATCACCTTCAATTCCGTTCACGTCGACGGGCCCTTCATCGCTCTGACTTTCGATGACGGGCCGAATGCCACCCTGACGCCGAAACTGCTCGATCTCCTGGCGGCGCGGCATCTCAAGGCCACGTTTTTCGTGGTTGGACAAAATGCCGCGGACCATCCCGAGATTCTGAAGCGCGCGGTCCGCGAAGGCCACGAGATCGCGAACCATTCGTGGTCGCACCCGAACCTGGCCAAGATGTCGGATGAAGCGGTGCGGCGGGAGCTTCAAAAAACGGACGACGCGATTACGGCGGCGATTGGCAAACGCCCGACGTTATTGCGGCCGCCGTACGGATCGATCACGGCGCGCCAAAAAAAGTGGATCCACGACGAATTCGGGTATCGCATTATCATTTGGGACGTCGATCCGCTCGATTGGAAGCGGCCCGGACCGAGTGTGGTAACCGCTCGAATTTTGAAAGAAACGAAGGCGGGCTCGATCGTTCTGTCTCACGACATTCATCCGCCAACGATCGAGGCGATGCCGGCGACCTTCGATCAACTGATGAAGAAAGGATTCAAGTCGGTCACAGTCACAGAATTGCTCGCGATGGCGACGCCGGTCCCGCCCAGACCGACGCCCTCACCTTCGGCGCCGCGGGCGCTGCCCGTCGCCAGCCCAACGCCGAGCACCTCTCCGCCCATCCCTGCGCCTACGCCCTGAAGTCTGGCGACCGGCATGATCGCCGATAATTACTTGCAGCTCCGAACCGAACTCGAGACTGCGCTCGGCAAGCTGCTCCGCCTGAGTTCTGAGATGAGGCGCGATCTGGCGACGCTGGACACACTGCATGGCTTGTTGAGGGATATTCGCGAGCCGTTGCTGTTTGTCGTCGTCGGCGAGGTGAAGGCGGGAAAATCGTCGCTCTTAAACGCGCTTTTCGGCCAGGAATTCGCGAAGGTAGACGTCCTCCCGGCGACCGACCGCGTCTACATTTTCCGCCACGGGGCGGCGGAAAAGTCCGTCGAGGTTTCAGCGCAGCTCACGGAACGCTACCTCCCGATTCCGTTCTTGCAGGACTTCAACGTCGTCGACACGCCGGGAACCAACACGATGGTGCCGGAGCATCAAACCATCGCCGAAAGCTTCATCCCGCGCGCGGACGTCGTTCTTTTTGTTTTTTCCGTCACAAATCCATGGTCGCAATCGGGCTGGCAGTTGCTCGATCTCGTGCAGAAAAAATGGCTCAAGAACATCGTGTTCGTGCTGCAACAGGCCGATCTTCGGGACTGCTCCGAGATCGAAGTGATCCACCGCCATCTTCAAGACACAGCGATGCGAAAGCTCGGCTTCGCTCCGCCGGTCTTTTCGGTGTCGGCGCGCAAGGCCCTGCGGGCGCGAACGACGGGCGTCGACAAGGAAGAGCTCTGGCGCGAAAGCGGGTTCGGACCGCTCGAAGAACAGATCAATCGGATGGTGACCGAGTCGGGCGTGCGTTTCGTAAAGCTGCAATCGACCGCCAGCACCGCGGGCGTGATCCTGAACGAGGTGGCCGATGAAATTCACGGCTCGACGGAAACAATCGCGCGCGACGAAAAGCATCTCGGCCGGGTGAACGAGTTTTTGCAGGTCCGAAAAGACCAGACCCTGCGGCAGGTGGCCGGATTTTTGCGTGGGGTGGAGCAGGCCTGCCGTGAATGCGCGCGGCAGGGGACCCGCCTCCTCGAAGAGAAGCTTAGCTTCTGGAAAACGTGGCGCCTGGTTTGGAGCCGCGAGCAATGGCAACACGACTTCCAAACGGAGGTGGAAGCGAAGCTCCGGCAGACGGTCGAGCCGCAGGTGGAGAACGCGGTGCAGTTGCTCGAGACGGACCTGCGCGGCCTCTGGCCGCAGCTCCAGGATGCCATCGAGGCCCAGTTTGCATCGGAAGGCAAAACCCAAATGCGCAAAACGATCCCGGACTTCGCGCGTCAGCGGCGAGATCTTTTGCAATTGATCGAGCTAACATTGGTTGAGCGGGTGGCGGGAAAGGCGGTCGAAGAACAGCTGGCGCGGATGTTCCGGGAAACGGCGGCCTGGCTGCGCCTCCCCGCGGGCATCGCGGCAGCGGGAGGACTCATCACGGTGATTGTGGCCATGAGCAGCGCCTCGGTGGCCGATGTGACTGGCACCCTGGCGATCTCCGCGGCTGTGATCGGGACGATCGTGGCCTTCACTCAGCGACGGAAAATTCTCGCGGCCTACGAAAGGGAGATGGAAAAGAAACGCGACGAGCTGGTCAACGCGATCGAACAACAAATGAGGCACGCGATTGACGTGTTCTACAAAGAGATCGCGATCGCATTCGAGCCGCTGGCAGCGTTTTGTATCGCAGAACGGAAACGCTATGAGCCGCTCGTGGAGCAGGCGGATGCGCTGAGGGAATTACTCGGCGGAATTAGTCGACGGCTTGGCGTAGCGGCATAGAGCGCACAACAGCGGACGGCGCAGCGCGCCGTCCCTAGCCGGTTGTCATCCTGAGTGGAGCGACAAAGGAGTCCAAGGATCCCGGGGCTTCTGCGGGCAACGCTGAAAGGTAGCAACCCGGGATCCTTCGACTGCGCTGCGCTCCGCTCAGGATGACGGAAGAGGCGATACGCCCCAAGATTACTCTTTCTTCTTCTTGTCCGTCGCTTCCTGGACGAGGCGTTGCTCGGCCTGGCGCTTGGCGATGACGAAATGATTGTTGTCGCCAAAATTCCGCCACGGTCCCGGTGGCACATCGCGCACCTCGACGAACTGCCAGTCCGTCACATCCGTGGGCGACAGCCCGAGATAATCACGCACCGCCGGAGAAACATCGAGGCCGGCGCCGCGGTTCAGGTTCGGCTTGGGCCGTTCGTTCTGGAAAACATATTGGAAATGATCGGTCCGAAACGGGCCGCAATCCTCCCATTGCGCGTAGCACGTCCGGTTGCCCTTGCGAATGGCGAGCCAGCGGTCCTTGCAAACGGAACGGCCCGGTTCGCTGTAGGCCTGCTTGAACCACGGAATCACGAGGGCGGCTTCCGGCTTGAATTGGCCATGGGTCACGTCGTTATAGGGAAGTGCGCAGTAAAATGGATTCTGCCGCGGCACAAACGAGACTGGGATGTAGTTTTTCCGCGACCCTGCGTCCGGCGTATCAAAGCCGCCGTAGTTCGAGGTCCAGTTCGCGTCCCAGGAGCTCTTCACATTCGGCACCGGATTGTTCCCGCCGGCGGCTTCGCCGATCCAGAAAACGGTGGTCACGATGCTGGTCTTCCACGGGAACCGAGTCATGCTCGCCCGCGACGTCGTGGGGACGAAAACCTGAGGCTCCACTTTCAAGAGCGCCTGCTCCCTCAGCCTCATCGCGTATTTCGCAAAGTCCGCGCTGCTTTCGTAAGGCGACTGGGCGCAAACCGGCCACGCGGTCAGCACGACCAGGGGCAGGAGAGCGAAAAACCTTCTCATTGAGACAATTGGCGCAGGAGTTTTATGCGAAAAGTCGCTGTTCGGCAAGCCCTTTCCCCCGCGCGGGCCAACCGGCTCTTTCCGGCACCTGTTCTTTTAGCACTAACCATTCCAGCCTTCGCTCGGGTCGAGCCGCTTTAGCGCCTCGCCAGGACTGCCGCTTGGCAGGCCGGCATCAAGTGCGGCTAATCAGGGTATCGCGCCTGAATCGCTCGTCGGAAAGCGCCGGATAATCCAGGGTAAAATGCAGGCCGCGGCTTTCCTTCCGGCTGAGAGCCGAATCGACAATCAGCGCCGCGACCGTCGCGAGATTGCGCAGTTCCAGGAGGTCGACCGAGACTTTGAAATTCCAATAAAATTCCCGGATCTCGCGCTGGAGATTCCGGAGCCGGGCGCTGGCCCGCTGGAGGCGTTTCTCCGTCCGGACGATGCCCACGTAATCCCACATCAGGCGGCGGATTTCGTCCCAATTGTGATAAATCACCACCAACTCGTCGACGATCTGGACGTCGCCCGATTCCCATTCGGGCAGCGCGATTGCACGCGCCGCGTGGGATGTGGGCTGCTCGCGCAACGAAGCGTCGCAGGCCCGGTGCGCCATGACCAAACCTTCGAGGAGCGAATTGCTTGCGAGCCTGTTCGCGCCATGCAATCCGGTCGAGGCGACTTCGCCGATGGCATACAGCCCTGGCAACGACGTCGCGCCATTCACGTCGGTTTTGACTCCACCGCATTGATAGTGGGCCGCCGGCACCACCGGGATCGGTTGCTTCGCCATGTCGACGCCAAACCGCAGGCAGGTCTCGTAAATGTGGGGGAAGCGCTCCTTCAGAAATTCCGGCGAACGGTGGGTGATATCGAGAAAAACGCATTTCGACCCGGAGCGTTTCATCTCGGCATCGATCGCGCGCGCGACGATATCGCGGGGCGCGAGGGAACGCTGCGGATGATATTGCTCCATGAAATCTTCGCCGCGATCGTTCCGCAAAATCCCGCCCTCGCCGCGGATCGCCTCCGAAATCAGGAATGATTTTGCGAGCGGATGGAAAAGACAGGTGGGGTGAAACTGGATGAATTCCATGTTCGCGATAACGGCGCCGGCCCGCCAGGCCATCGCCACGCCGTCGCCTGTCGCGATGTCGGGATTCGTCGTGTAAAGATAAACCTTGCCGCAGCCGCCCGTCGCGAGGACGAGCCGATCGGTCCGGATTGTTTCCACTTCGCCGGTGCGTTCGTTCAGGATGTAAACACCAAGACAGCGATCTTCCGTGGCGAAGCCGAGTTTGCCCGCCGTGATCAGATCGACGGCCATATGGTGCTCCAGCAGCTCGACTTGCCGAGCGCGTTCCAGTTCCCGGAGCAGTGTCTTTTCGATCTCCAGACCCGTCACGTCCTGCACATGCAAAACGCGCCGCTTCGAGTGCCCACCCTCGCGGCCCAAGTCGGGCTCGCGATGGCCCCCGATCTCGCGGTCGTCGAAATGCAAACCGATCTCGACCAATTCGCTCACCCGCGTGGGCCCTTCCATTACGATCGTGCGCACGGCCGCTTCGTCGCAAAGGCCGGCGCCCGCTTCCAAGGTGTCGGCGACATGAAGCTCAAAGGAATCTTCGTCGCTCGTCACGCACGCAATGCCACCCTGCGCCCAAGCTGTGTTCGAATCGGCCCCCTTCCGTTTCGTAATCACGGCGACAGAACCGTGCTTCGCCGCCTTTAAGGCAAACGTGAGCCCGGCGATGCCGCTACCGATGACGACGAAATCGTATGGCTTCATTTCCTGTAGCCGCGGCGCTCTGCCACCGCGTCCGGTCCGACTCCGACGCCAAGACGGAGCGGGGCGGCTACAGCGACGAAATCGGATTGTTTCAAGAGAGCCTGAGGTTATCGATCAGCCGAGTTTGCCCGAAAAATGCCGCCACGGCGATGAGCGAATCCGGGCTCGCTTCTGCAACCGGATGGAGGGTTTCGGAATTGACGATTTCGAGGTAATCGATCCGGGCCAGGGGCGCCGCCTCGATCATCCTGCGCGCCGCGTTGAGGATGGCCGCTGTCGACCGATTGCCCTCCATGGCCAGGCGCTGCGCCTCCTGCAGAGCACGCTGCAACACCGGCGCCTGCTGCCGTTCCATGGGGCTCAAATATTGATTGCGCGAACTACACGCGAGTCCATCCGCCTCCCGGACCGTCGGCGCGCCGATGATCTCGATCGGAAAATTGAGGTCGCGCACCATTCGGCGAATGATGGCGAGCTGTTGGAAATCCTTCTCGCCGAAGACAGCCGCATCAGGCGCGAGAATATTAAAGAGCTTCGCCACGACCGTGCAGACCCCGCGAAAATGTCCGGGCCGGGACTTGCCTTCCAGTGTGTTCGCGAGCGAGTCTTCCTCCACCGAAACGGAAAAGTCGGAACGGTACATTTCCTCTACCGACGGCCGAAATAAGATGTCCACGCCGGCGTTCCCGCAAAACTCATCGTCGGCCTGCTCCGGGCGCGGATACTTCTCATAGTCGGCGCCCGGCGCGAACTGGAGCGGATTCACAAAAATACTGACTACGACTTCGCCATCCGGTCCGGCCGCTTCGCGCGCGATCCGGATCAAGTCGCCATGGCCCCGATGCAACGCGCCCATGGTCGGAACAAGCACCCGCCGTCCGCTCCTCGGTCGAATCGCCGTCGCGCTGGTCGCGCTCCTCAGGATTTTCATAAGTCGTTAACTGCGGGCTCCAGCCAGAGCGCCTGGCGGGCGAAGGCGAACCTGGCGTGGCCGAAATTTTTCCAGCCGGCGCGCTCCGCGAGCGAACTGAATTCGCGGAAGGAAAAAGCGCGTTCCGCCGAAAGCCGTGCATCGACGCGGGTCATGGGTTCGCGGAACACGAAAGTTGTCAGCAAATAAACGCCCACCGTGGCGAGAAGGCCGCGCCGAAGGTCGGAGACGAGAACATATTTGTTCGAAAGCTGACGGCAGCGCTTCAGAAGTGTGACCGCCCCTTCTTCCTGAAAATGATGGAGAGCGAGCGAACAGAGCACGAGGTCATAGGGCTCCTCGCCGAAGGAGAGGACATCGCCTTCGAGAAAATCGATCTCCGGATAATTCTCACTCAAACTTCGCGCGATTTCCAGAGTGGAGGGCTGTTGATCGACGGCATCCACGGCAACCCCCGCGCCGACGCTTCGAGCATAATCAACGACCAGCCGCGGAATATCGCCGGACCCCGTCGCCAGATCGAGGATCCGCAGCCGGCTCCGCGGCCGGAGCCAGCGTCGCAGGAAATGGTCGATCAGCCGGTAACTGCCGAAATGGCGATTGAGTTGGCGTAGATTCCGGAGATCGCTTGCTAACTCCGCCGTGACCGGCTGCGGCCGATCCATCAATTCCGGTTCCGCCGGATCAAAGTTTCTCTTCAAGGTGGGAGGGGCCTTGGAAAGCCCGGCCTCGCCGACTCTGTCGGCTGCGTTACGGGTGCCGCGACTTTATGCATCCTGTCGTTCCGGTCGGGGCGCAAAGGCCCCTTCCACATTTATTTCGCCAGAAAGTGCGCCCACGATTCCGGCAGCGCAGCCGTCTCCACTTCACTGGCGATCCGGCCTTCAAACTCGGGGTGAAACGACGTGCTCGTACCGTAAACCATGATGACGTCTTCGGAACCTTCGACACGAATGGCGTGGGCGACGCCCGGCGGCACCACAATTCCAACATTATTCGCGCCGGGATGGTTATCGCCATCCACGAAAAAGCGCATGGTCCGTCTCGGTAATCCAGCCCGCACATCGCACAGGATCATTTCGGCAACGCCCTGAACGAAAAACATCACGTCCCATTGCTCCTCGGCATAACGGCGCAATCCGTAATGATCGGCCTCCTCAACAAACAAGCGGCGGATCCACTCTTCCGGCCTGGTCCCTTCCGGGATGCTTGGCGGATGAACGTGAAAGCCTTTCGCGGTCTGCGCGAACATTCGGGCGTTCGCCCATTGGCCCGGCCAAAACCCGATTCGTTGCAGCACGCCTTCATCGCAGCGAACGAACTCGCCAAAGACGCCGCGATACCGCTGGTGATGGATTTTTCTTGGGAAAACCTCGACACCGGGAATCCATATCGCGCGAGTCTCTTGGGCCGCACGATCGGCGGACGCGAGCGTGCCGGCTTCAACTCCGGTAGCGGCCAAGCGGTCGGCGAAAGATTGTGGCGTGTAATCGCGCATGACCAGCGCCTTTTGCGCCTCCGCTGTGAGTCCCTGCCAAAGTTGTTCGTCGGGCGTCGCCATAATAAAAAAATCCTACCCCGTTATTTGCCTAACGAGAAATCGGCCCGCTCGCGAGAAAGATTTGGGTTGTAATACGGATCGCAGTCGAGCACCGCGGGCCAGCGTTCGCGCATCACTCCAGTCTCCATCGGTTCAACGGTGCGCCGGCGGGTGCCCGATTCGTGGTGATAAAGCCGGGCGAACGGAGTGTAAACAACTAGATAACCAGCCCGCCGGATTTTCAGGCAAAGATCGACGTCGCTAAAGGTCACCGGTAACCGTTCCTCGTCGAAGCCGTGCACCTTGTTGAAAACGTCGCGTCGCGTCAGGAGGCACGCGCCCGTGACGGCGCTGTAATTGCGCGTCACTTGAAGCTGCCGGCAAACGCCCGGCGCTTCGGCAGGAAAACCGCGAAAGGCGTGTTCCGCGATCCCGCCCACGCCGACAACAATGCCGCCATGTTGCACGGTGTCGTCGGGGAAAAGCAGCCGCGGCCCGACTGCGCCCACTTCCGGCCGCTGAATATGTTCAGCCATGATCGTGAGCCAGTTCCCGTCGATCACTTCCGTGTCATTATTCAAAAAGAGGAGCCACGGGCTGTCGGTTTGCTCGACCGCAAAATTGTTGATTGCCGAAAAATTGAAAGGGCCGCTGTAGCTGAGGACGCGATGTCTTAGTCCCGACAAAAAGCTGCGCGCCTCATCGGTCTGACTGTCATTATCGACGATGACGATCTCATAAGGGCTGTAGATCGTTTCGCGCGTGATGCTCTCCAGGCAGCGCGCCAGGAGTTCGATCCGGTCGCGCACCGGAATGATGATTGAGATCGGCCTCGCTTCCGCCAGGTCCCGCTTGATCCAGTAGGCGTGCGTCCGCCAGTCCACCGTCACATGTCCGTTCGCGCCCTGCCGCTCAAGATGCGCCTCGAGCGCGAGCCGTCCGGTTTCGAGCGAACCGGGCTTGCGCCGGATGTTATCGGCCGTTGAAGCCCGGCTTCGGCGCCAGTGATAAAGGATGCGCGGAATGTGATCGATCCGCGTGGTTCGCTCGGTCACTCGCAGAAAGAGATCGTAATCCTGGGCGCCATCGAATTCCGACCGAAAGCCTCCGACTCGTCCCACTACCTCGGCCCGGATCAGGGTGAAGTGGCAAATATAGTTGCAGGAGAGAAAATAATCGGGCGACCAATCGGGTTTGAAAATCGGCGCGTCAAGCCCCTCCTCGGTAAGCTTGTCTTCGTCGGAATAAATCAAGTCGGCGTCGCGATGGTCCTGGAGCCACTTAACGTATTGAAACAAGGCGTCCGGTTCGAGCAGGTCGTCGTGATCGAGAAAGCCAATCCATTCGCCTTGCGCCAATTCCAGGCCCCGGTTTGACGCGGCGGAAATACCTCCCCTCTTCTCGTTCTTCGCCAGGATAATTCTCGGATCACGGGCTGCCAGCTCCGGCAGGAATTTCAATAATTCGGGATCGTCGGACTTGTCGTCAATCAGGAGCAGTTCCCATTTTTCGTAAACTTGGTTAAGGACAGACTGCACGCACTCTTCCAGCCACGGCAACGGCGTGTTGAAAACCGGCGTAATGATGCTGACACACGGCTGGTAATTGAGGGCGCGTCCCTCGGCCCGCAGGCGTGCCTGGTCCGAGGCTTTCACCCGGTGCGCGTCGAACCAGGTTTCATATTCGCTGGGCGTTTTCGAGCTGCGGGAAGACCTGGCCCCTTTTGGAAATCGTTTTCGAATCCCACGCACCAATTTTTTGGGCAACAAATACGGCGCGAGAATAACCTGCCCGACTTTGCGTTCGGGCGATTTGCGGAGTGCCTGTTTCTCGGCCTTCAACAGCTTGAGCTGCTGCCGGGCTTCCTTCAATTTGAGGAGCTTCTCCTCCAGCTTCGAAATATGGAGGTCGGCCGCCTCCAGTTCCGACATCCGCGTCCGCAAGCTTCGCTCCAATCCGCGCACCTGTCGCTGGAGCCGGGCCACGGCGGCTTCCACCGTCGGCACGAGCGCCTGGATCGACTCCGGGATCGTGCGGACGAGGTGAAGCGCCCCCGGCTCGAGAGCGCCGAGGTCGCAGCCGTAATCAGGGAGCAGGCCCGCTTCGCCAAAACGATCCACCAGTTCCGAACGGCGGACCGCGGCATCGACCCCAGGCTCGGGAACGAGCAGAATGCTTTCCGCCGCCGCCGTGAGCGCCCGGACAGCGCGTTCATCGCCCGCGTTGTCGCGCGGATAAAACCAAATTGCGAGACCGGCGCGCGAGCCCGAGCCATTTTGCAAAAGGGTGGGCTCCAGTTCGGTGATCGAAGCGGCTAGGGTGGCGCGGATTCCGGCCGCTTCAAACTGTGGTTCCAATTCTTCCCTCTGCGAGGCGACAATCAGAAATGGACCGCGCCCGAATTTTTGCGCAACCCATTGCGCAAAACCGGGTGGAAGGGAATGAGAACGCGGCCGCAGCACAGACGACATTATATTGATTGAAGCGTCGCGCAGGCAAATTTACCCTTCGGCGCGAATCGGCCGAACCCGGATCGCTGCTCCCGCATGTTCGATTTCTGCATTTATCTTTTGTATCGCGCGGGCACGGCCATCGCGAGCGTTCTGCCGGTGCGGGTCTTGTTCGCACTGGGAAACTTTTTCGGCCTCGGTGCCTGGCTGCTCTTACCGCAATACCGCCGCCTTGCGCAACGCAATCTCGAGATTGCCTTTGCCAGCGAAAAATCTTCCCGGGAATTGCGCATCATCGCCCGCCGGAATTTCCAATGCCTCAGCGCCAATATGTTGTGCAACCTGAAGATGATTTCTATGCCGGCGGAGAAACTGACGCGGTATGTCGAATCAGAAAACCTCGACGCCGTGCATCAGGAACTGCGTGCCGGGCGGCCCGTGGTTCTCGTTCTGAGCCACATTGGGAGCTGGGAATTGGCGGCCCAGCTTGTGCCGCATTACGCGCCTTACCGACGGATTGGATCGCCCTACCAAAGCCTGAGAAACCGTTATATCGACCGCGATGTCAGCCGGAGACGGGCTCGCACCGGCGCGGAGCTGTTCGATCGAAGCGAAGGATTTCAGAAGCCAATTGAGTTGCTTCGTTCCGGCGGGCTCCTGGGGATTTTAGCGGACCAACACGCAGGAGATCATGGAGTATGGACACCCTTATTCGGCCGGCTGGCGTCGACCTCGGCGCTCCCCGGACTGCTCGCGAAACGAACCGGCGCCACGGTTATGGCCGCGGCGGTCCACACCGAGGGACCGGCACGCTGGCGGATGATCTTCACACCGCGCCTTGATTCCGCGGGCGATTCCGTGAACTCCATTACCTGGAAAGCGAACGCGACGATCGAGCAGCAGATTCGCAAGGCGCCCGAGGATTGGCTTTGGGTCCACAATCGCTGGAAAACGCCGAAGCCGAATTTTCTCCTCACCCATTATAAGCGCGGCGTTTACCTGCCGCCGGAAATGTCCGTGGAGAACTTGAAGCCGTTCCGAGTTTTGATCCGCGCTTCGAATTGGCTCGGCGATAGCGTCATCAGCATGCCCGCCGTGCGCGCGATCAAAGCGGGTCGACCCGATGCTCACATCACCGTCGCGGCTCCGGAAAAGATCGCCTCCGTCTGGAATCTTGTCCCCGAGGTCGACGAAGTCCTGCCGCTGACAACGCATTCATTATTTTCGGCCGTGCGGGCGATTCGGCGCCAGGCTTTTTTCGACGTTGCAATTCTTTTTCCAAATTCGCTGCGCTCGGCGCTCGAGGTTTGGTTCGCGGGCATTCCACGCCGTGTCGGTTTTCCGGGGCATCACCGTCGCTGGCTCCTAAACCAGGTCGTCGCCGAGAAAATGCCCGGCCCGATCCAGCATCAGGTTCACCGGTATCTGCGAATGGCCCACGAGTTGGGTGGACCGAGGGCCGCGCCCGAACTCAGGAAGCTCGGGCATCGGATCAAATCAAAAGGCGCACCGGTGAAGCTGGGCCTTTGCCCCGGGGCGGAATACGGGCCCGCGAAACGGTGGCTCCTCGAGCGCTTCGCGGAAGTTGCTTTCACTATCGCGGAGCAGCGCTCCGTCCAATGGGTTCTCTTCGGCACCCCGGCAGACCACGAAAGAGGAGCAACGATCGAAGCGGCCCTGGGCGCACATTGTTTGAATCGCATCGGCCAAACCACCCTCGAACAACTCGTCGCTGAACTGGGCGAATGCGCGCTCTTGCTGACGAACGACACCGGCACAATGCATCTCGCCACGCTCGTCGGGGTTCCGGTCGTTGCCGTTTTCGGATCGACGGAGCCGCGTCTCACCGGCCCGCTCGGCGCCGGCCACAAAATCATTCGCCACCAGGTCGAATGCAGCCCCTGTTTCCTGAGGGAATGCCCGATCGATTTCCGGTGTATGAATGCCGTCACCGTCGACGAAGTCGTCGCGGCGATTTCGGCGCAGCTCGATCAATAGCGGCCCCCTCGCCCGCGAACATCCCGGGACACCTTGAAACTGATGAGGGAGGAACGCCGCGCTGCGGCGTCCGCCCAGCGGCACGATGCCATGGGGTTCCCGAACGCCAGCGCGGCGTCCCTACCACAATTCCGTTGCGTTAGCGGGCCATTCGGAAATGCTCCTTCCGATGCTCAACGAGGACGCGCCCCGCATTCGCACGGAAGTGCAGGTCATGTTCTTCGATACGGACTGCGCCGCCGTCGTCCATAATATCGCTTACCTGCGCTTCATCGAGATCGCGCGCACCCAGCTCGCGGAAAAGCTCGGCCTTGGCCTCGCCGCCATGGCGGAAACGCAAAAATATCCCGTCGTCGTGCGGACTGAGATCGATTACCGGCGCGCGGCAAAGTTGGGCGACAAACTCGTGGTCGAAGGCTGGCTCGACCGTCTCGAACGCGTGCGATTCTGGTGCGCCTTCAAGGTAATTCGCCCCGCGGACGAGACCCTCATCGCCGAGTGTCGCCAGATGCTCGCGATCATTCAAATGCCGGAAGCGAAATTGCTGCGGGTGCCGGATGATTGGGACCGATATCGTATCGGCCCGGCCTGACGAACATGGTTGCCGTCACTCGCACGTTTGCGCTCGACGATACTTTTCTCTCCCCACAAGTTCTCCACCCGCCGCCCACCCGGCACGCGCTTCTTGCCTTTCTCCTGGCGCTCGCGGCCGTGCTCCACATCGGCACCGCTAGCTGGGGCGACCTTTACGACGGCCCGGAAAGCCAGCTCGCAGGTGGCGCGAAAGAAATGCTGGAATCCGGCCAGTTCCTCGTCCCGACCAACAACGGCGTCCCGCTTTTGCAAACGCCTCCGCTGGCTTATTGGGCGGTCGCGCTATCCAACAAAGTTTTCGGACGGAGTCCGACGGCCGCCCGCCTGCCGATCGGACTCGCGATGATCGGGTCGGTCGCGCTCATCTTTCTCATCGGCGAACGGCTGACCGACTACTGGCGCGGGTTCGCAGCCGGGCTCATTCACCTATGTTCCGCGGGCGCGTTTTTGTCGGGGAGACTGGTCGCGCCGGAGCCCATCTTCGCGCTATTTGTTACCGGCGCGATGTACTGCGCGGTCCGCGGTTATCAGAATCGGAGATTCCGCAAGGCGTGGTTCGCAGGCTTTTGGGGTTGCGCCAGCCTCGCCACTCTCACAAACGGACCCGGCGCCATTCTTCTGCTTGCTGGAATCCTGGCCGTTGCGGCACTTCTGTTTCGGGAAGCCCGGATCCGTTTCCGACCCTTGCTTCACTGGACGAATCTCGTGCTTTTCCTCCTTGTCGTGGCGCCCTGGTTTGTCTGGGCTCACCTTCACTTTCCAGCGTTATTTTCGAGATTTTGGATCAAAGGCATCGTCGGTTTGCCACGTCTCTCGGATTTGCTTTTTCATCTCGCCTGGGGATTTCCCGCGTTTCTGCTTGTCCTGCCCGGCCTGATCTTCGCGCCGCGAAAAATCCTGCGGCCCGACGAATTCTCGTTTGGTGATGCCCTCCCGCTGGGTTGGATCGCGAGCGGCCTGATCGCGGCCTTGCTCATCGGGGAACCGCATGCCTTTTCTTCGATGGCCGCGGCGCCCGCCTTCGCACTCTTCGCTGCCGGCGCCTGGAAACGGATCGTTCGACCACTTCGCCGCGCCGGGATATTACTGATGCTGGTGATTGGATTCAGTGGCGCCGGGTTCGTCTGTTTCCGGCCGGCAATTGTCGCCACCTTTCTCGATCACCCCCTTACCGACAGCACCTGGTCTTCCCTGCGTCTTCTCGCGCAAATCTCGATGGGCTCGTTATTCCTGTTCGGTCTCGGAGCGATCTTCTTCCTGAAACAGCGCGCAGAAACTACCCTCGTCCTCGCTCTCGCGGCAATGGTGCCGATCGGCTTTTGCCTGGTCGAAGGCCGCTCGCTCGCGGCCCCGTTCTTTTCCCTGGCCGAGGCCGCCCAATACCTAAACCAGCGCCTCGGCGGAAACGGCCAGGTCCTCTATGAAGGATCGTTGTGGAGCGGTAACAGTCTGAGTTTCTATCTCGAGAAGAAATTTTTCCTCGTGAATCAGTCGCCAGATTTTTTCGAACAGGACATCGCCGCTCGGAACAAATATCTCGACGAGAATTTCGTCCTTGAAGCGTGGGACCGATCGGATCCCATCTATCTCATCGTCGACGAGAGTCGCGTTTCGCATTGGCAGCAATTGATCACCAACCGCGTCCACATTTACCACCAGGTGACCACCTGTGGCTCGCGCGTCGTTCTGAGCAATCAATTGTAAATCGGAGGGGATATGCTTCTGCATGTCCCATTTTTTCCCATCGCGTTTCCGGGATTCGAAGTCGGACGTGCGGAAGCACGTCCCTCCGATCATTTCACCACCGCTCGCGCGTTGTTCTGAGCAATCAATTGTAAATCGGAGGGATATGCTTTTGCATGTCCCACTCTTTCCCATCGCGTTTTCCGAAAGCGGAAATCGGACGTACGGAAGCGCGTCCCTCCGATCATTTCACCGCCGCCCGCACGTCATCGTTCAGCAACCGGCCCCAAAAGGGATTGTAAGGATGAACGGTGCCGACTCGCTCGTCCTCGCGCACCAGCGGACGATGTTCATTAGCCCACTGAAAAATCGAGCCCTCCAGATTGCGAACATTGGTGAACCCGGCAGCGCGCAGCCGCTCCGCCAGCTCGCCGGACCGATAGCCAACCGCGCAGTACGTCACGATCGGAGTCTCTTTCGACAGGCCGGCCGCGACATTTTCGGCCGCGGCGTTCGGATCGACCCGACGCGCCCCGGGCAGGTGGCTGACATTCCATTCATCCGGCGTTCTCACGTCGAGAAGCACGGGCGTGGGTCGGCGCTTATTCGCGAGCCAGTCCGCGAGTTCGTTCGTGGAAATCCATTCGATTTTCGTGAACTTGTGCCGAAGCGATTTCTTGAGCAAAAACCAATCGACGCTTCTCATTCCGAGCAAGGCCACGGCGGCGATGATGAAGCCGGTGATCACCAGGCCGAGCCGGACATTCGGAAACCGCGATTTTCGAGTTGGATTGACAATTTCCATCGGTAAACAGCGTCGGATTTCCGATCTAGCTTTACACGAATCTTGATCGCATCCTAACGGCTCATGAACGTGCGGGGACAACATTATCGGACGATCTGGCCCAAGCCGGGAGACGAAAGAGTCATCCAACTGATCGATCAACGGTTCCTGCCGCATCAGTTCGTGATCGAAGAAGCAAGGACGGTCGCGGAGATGGCCGCGGCGATTCGCGAGATGCACGTCCGCGGCGCGGGATTGATCGGAGCCGCGGCGGGATACGGAATGTATCTGGCGACCTTCGAGTCGGACGATCTCAGGGCCGCGGCGGAGCAATTGAAGGCGACGCGGCCGACCGCGGTGAACCTTTCCTGGGCGATCGAAAGGCAATTGAGAAATAACAGTGCGGCCAAATCAGCGGAGGAACGACAACGCGTCGCCTTTCAAACGGCGGGCGAAATTGCGGACGAAGATGCGGAATACTGCCGGCGCATCGGCGAGCATGGCGTCGAATTGATCCGAAGCTTGAGCGAGAAAAAAGCAGGCGCGCCAGTCAACATTCTCACGCACTGCAACGCCGGCTGGCTTGCCTTTGTCGACTACGGATCGGCGACGTCGCCGATCTACGCGGCGCACGACGCCGGAATTCCGGTGCACGTCTGGGTGGACGAAACCCGGCCGCGCAGCCAGGGGTCAAAGCTCACGGCCTGGGAGCTCGGCCAGCACGGCGTGCCCCACACTGTCATCGCCGACAACGCCGGCGGCCATTTAATGCAGCGGGGAAAAGTAGATGCGGTGATGGTCGGCACCGATCGCACCACCTACACCGGCGACGTTGCGAACAAGATCGGCACCTACCTCAAGGCGCTCGCCGCGAAGGACAACGCCGTCCCTTTTTACGTCGCGCTGCCGTCGTCCTCCTTCGATTGGAACATCTGCGACGGCGTGAAAGAAATCCCGATTGAGGAGCGCGGCTCCGAGGAGGTAAACTACGCGGATGGCTGGCACGAGGGCGAGCAGATCGAAGTGCGCGTCACTCCGGCGAGCAGTCCCGCGGCAAATTTTGGATTCGATGTGACGCCGCGGCAGCTGGTGACCGGCCTTATTACCGAGCGGGGAATATGCGAAGCCAACGAGGAGAGCATTCTCCGATTGTTTCCCGAGCGCCGGGGTAGATAATTCTTCTGTAGCCGCCGCCCTGCCTGCCACGCCGAAGCCCCGAGAAGGCGGGTGGGAGGCGCGGGAGCGGCACGCGCGGTCCGCACTTGGCACAGCGAAACGGCTGCAGAAGAACGGTTGAAAATTCAACCGACCGTTGTAACGTGCCCGCTCTCAATTTCCCGGAGGAACAGGAGCATTTATGTCGCAACATCGCAGTCTCAAAGGAGCCAGCACCATCACCGCGAAGCGGAACGTTTTGAAACGTTTCGAGCGCGTCGAGCTTTTGAAAAAGCGTGGCCAGTTTAAGGAAGGCACGAAAGTCATCGGCCTTCCGAAGACGAAGCCGGACGTTTAGCCTGTAGCCGGGATCGCTGATCCCGGCCTGGTGGCGCGGCCCCCCTGCTTCTCGCCGGGATCAACGATCCCGGCTACAATTCGACCATGCGCCTGAACCGTTTTCTCGCCGCCGCCGGGCTCGGGTCGCGGCGCCATTGCGATGAATTGATTGCCACCGGCCGAGTGACGATCAACGGCCGCGTTTGCACCGATTTCAGCACGCAGCCGGCGGAACGCGATCACGTCAAGGTGAATGGCAAACTCATCCATGGTGAGCGCCGGCTCGACATCATGCTGCATAAGCCGGCCGGTTTCGTTTCGACCCGGAGCGACCCGAATGCTCGCGACACCATCTTCGATCTTCTGCCGCCCCATTTGCCGCGCCTGTTCAATATCGGACGACTCGACGCCCAGACGGAAGGTCTCCTCTTGCTCACCAACGACGGCGACCTCGCCCAGCGACTCACTCACCCTCGTTACAAGATCGAAAAGGAATACGAAATCACCCTCGATCATCCGTGGGATCCAGCGCTCGCACTGAAATTACAGAAGGGCTTAATGCTCGACGGCCAGCGCGCCCGAATCGATCTGGTCCATTCCGTCAAACCGACGCGTCTGCGTGTTGTCCTGCGGCAGGGCATCAACCGCCAGATTCGCCGGATGTTTTTTGCAGTCGGCTACGAAGTCAAAAAACTCGTCCGCACTCGCATTGGCGGGCTGCGTCTCGGCGATCTCCCACGCGCCCACTGGCGACCGCTGAGCAAGGCCGAACTGAAGTCGCTCAAGCCGCGTAGATCCGAGTAGCGCGCGGCCTGTCATCCCGAGGCTGGCGAAAGCGCGCCGAGGGACCTCGCGATGAATGACGAAGATCGAATGACGAATGCCGAAGATCGGACAGCGACGCTTGGCGCTTTGCTTTCCGCATTCGTGTTTTGTCATTCTTTCGACATTCGGAATTCGGAATTCGTCATCTGGTGCGGGGTCCCTCGGCGTCTGCGCGGCTCGGCATGACACGAGTCCTACTCCGCTTCCGCGCGGAGAATTTCCAGCGGGGGCGCGCTGCCGACGCCTCGACTCGCGATTAACCCCACGGCAACGGTCAACAACGAAACGGCGCCGGCCGCCACGAAAAGTGGCCACAATGATGGCGCGTAACCGAGTTTGAAAACAAACTTCGCCAGGCCCCAGCTCGCTCCAACCGCCAGAACAATTCCTGTCAGACTGGCAAACAGTCCGAGAAGGAAATATTCCGCACAGAGAATCTTCCAGATTTGCAACCGCGACGCGCCCAGCGTCCGGAGCAAAATGCTTTCCTGGAGACGCTGATACCGCCCGCTCCATATCGTGCTCGCGAGCACAATCAGGCCGGCGCCCACAGTGAAGAGCGACATCACTCGGATCACCAGGGCCACCTTGCCCAGGATCGAATCGACGGTCTGGATGACGGAAGTGAGATCGATCGCCGAAACATTCGGAAACCGGGCAACGATCGCGTTTTGCAGTTTCGCCGAGTCGGCCGGCGTCTCGACCCGGCTCACCAGGACATGAAAAGTCGGGGCGTTCTCTAAAACTCCCGCGGGAAAGAGGACGAAGAAGTTCGTCTGGAAACGTTTCCAATCGACGGTCCGCGTGCTGGCCACCGTCGTTTTGATGGGAACCCCCTGGACGTCAAAGATCAGTTCGTCGCCGATTTTCGTGCCCAGATCCTTGGCAATGTCGGCATCCAGGGAAATTGGCACCTTGTCGTCGGGATGATAATCGACCCGGCCGATCCAGTGGCCCGCACTGATTTTCTCGGTGTCGGTGAGTTGCTCTCGATAAGTCGTTCGATATTCGCGTTCAAGTTCCCATTCCGGGGTTTTTCGCTGCGAATCCAGGAGAATCTCCGTCGTTCGCCGGCCCTTCACCTCCGCCAGCCGCATGGTCACGATGGGTGCTTCCTGGATCACCGGCATCCCTGAGGCCCGAACCAGTTCAGCGACGCCCGCTTTCTGGTCCGGCTGGATGTCGAAGAAGAAAATGTTCGGCTGATTTTTTGTGCCGACTGAACTGAACTGTGCGAGCAACACCTCGCGGGTGAGATAAAGATTCAGGAGGAGGAAGGTTCCGAGACCCAGCGAAAGCGTAAGCAACAAAGTGCGGTTATTCGGGCGGTAGAGATTCGCCAGGCCCTGCCGCAAAACAAAGCTCCGGCCATGCGGGAAAAATTTCCGGATGCCGATGATCAGGAGCTTGGCCACCCCGGCAAAAATCCCGACGGCTAGAAAGAGGGCTGCAGCAAACGCCAAACCGTGCTTCAGCGTGTCGGTCTGTGAAATCGAAAAGCCGGTGATACCGGCAACGATCAAGGCATAGACGGCCCAAAGAACTGGGTCGCGCCCGCGCGGGGCCGACTCGACTTCCATGGCTGCGCGAAAAACTCGCAGCGGTGAGAGCCGTCGGAAGCGCAGGAGCGGCGGCAGGGCAAACAGAATGCAGATGGAGAAGCCCGTGAAAATGCCGGCAACGATCGGCCGCCAGGCGATCGAGGTGGAGATCGCCAGCGGCAGGAAGGACATCAGGATGCGTGGAAAGACTCGCTGCATCGCCACTCCGAGCACGGCACCGAAGCCGGCCCCGAAAAGCCCCATGGCCGCCGTTTGCACGAGATAGACGAGGACCGTGCCGGCAGCCGACATTCCCAGGCAGCGGAGGATCGCGCCGGTGCGGGTCTTCTGTTGCAGGTGCGCCTGGATCGCGCTGGCCACGCCGACTGCGCCGAGCAGCAGCGAGATGAAGCCAATCAGGTTCAGAAACCGATAGAGATTCTCCAACGACGTGCCGAGGTCGCGCTTTCGTTTGGCGACGGTATCGAATTCCAGGCCCAGTCGTTTGATTTGCGGTCCGAGCATCTCGATCCGCGATTCCACGTCAGTGTTCTCTGGGAATTTCACATAGGCGCGGTAACGCGCGATGCTCCCGATCTTGAGCAAATTGGTGGCCGCCAGGTCCTGGAGCGGAATGTAAACGCGCGGCGCGAACGAGCCGGCCGCGGACGCTTCGCCTGGCATTTTTTTGAGAGCGCCCGCAATCGTGAACTGAGACTCGCCGATCTTGATCGGATCGCCGACCTCGGCGTGGAACTGCAACAACAGACTTTCCTCGACGATGGCCTGGGCGCCTTGACGGAATTCCCGCGCGGCCGCTGCCGGAACTGTTTCCATCGGGCCGTAAAAAGGGAATCCGCCACCGAGCGCGCGGACGGAAGTGAGCCGGGTCCCGTTACTTTTCGGAAAGGAGGCCATCGTCGCAAACCGGATCTCTCGCGCCTGTGGTTCGCCTAACGAGTGCAGCAGTTCTTCATCTTCCGGGCGAAATGGGCGGGTCGATTCGATCACCAGATCGGCGCCAATCAAACCGCGGGCCTGATCGTCAATCGCCCGGGAAAGACTGTGACGAAACGAGCTAATGCTGACGAGGGCCGCAATGCCGAGCGTGATCGAGATCGAGAAGAGGAGTAAACGCCGCCGGCTCGACCGGCTATCGCGCCAAGCCATTTTCCAGATGAAGGAAGAGCTCATGCTTGTAACCAAATCATCGCCACTGGTGACCCTCACCCCAGCCCTCTCCCTCAGGGCGAGGGAATTCTCTGTCGCGAGCCGCCTGGAAGAATGAGATTCCGTCGATCTGTATCATGGCGCCTTCGGCTCGACAGCGTCTCGCCCTACCAGAAGTCCATCGGCAGCAAGTTCCTTCTCCATGAGGGAGAAGGTTACGATGAGGGTCACCATGGGACGGCCGATTGCTTCACGCGCGCGCTAAACCATCTCTCCGTTTCGGAGCCGGACCGTCCGTTCCGTGAGGTTCGCCACGTCCGAATCGTGGGTGACGAGGACGAGCGCAGTTCCAGCGCTGCGATTCAGTTCGAGCATGATCTCAATAACGGAGCTGCTCGTCTCCGCGTCGAGATTTCCGGTCGGCTCGTCGGCGAAGAGGACTTTGGGGCGATTAATAAAAGCGCGAGCGAGCGCAACTCGCTGTTGTTCGCCGCCTGAGAGCTGCGCGGGATAATGGTCCACGCGCTCGGCAAGGCCCACGCGACGCAACAAATCCAACCCGAGCTGCCGCGCGCCGCGATCGCCTCGCAGTTCCATCGGCACCGTGACATTTTCGAGGGCCGTCAGGGTCGGGATCAGCTGAAAGTTTTGAAAAACAAAACCGACATGCTCGTTGCGGATGCGCGCCCGCTCGTCTTCGCCCTCTTCACCGAGCGTGATGCCATTCAACAAAACCGAGCCGGACGTCGGCCGGTCGAGGCCAGCACAGAGGCCGAGTAACGTCGTTTTGCCGCTGCCAGATGGACCGAGGATCGAGCAGGTGCTGCCGGCGGGAAGAGTGAACGAAATGTCCTTGAGGACGGTCAACTTGCCGGCGCCCGTGTCGTACGTTTTCGTGAGATGCTGGACGTCGAGGATCGATAGGGTGCTCATTAACGATGAAATCAGCTTTTGCTTACGGAAACATGAAGAGCGGAAGGATAATGCCAGCAATTTACGCAATTGCTCTCGGCGTTTACGTTTTTTTGCCGGCGATTTTCGCCCAGACGCCGGCACCAACGCCTTCCACCCGGACCGTTGTCTTTCTCGGCGACAGCCTCACGGCTGGCCTTGGCGTGCAACCCACGGAAGCCTTTCCCGCCCTGGTCGCAGAGAAAATTCGCGCGGCTGGATTGCCCTTCGCGGTTGAGAACGCCGGCCTGAGCGGCGATACGAGCGCAGGCGGTTTGCGCCGGATCGACTGGTTGTTACAGCGTCCGATCGACCTGCTCGTAATCGAGCTCGGCGCCAATGACGGATTGCGCGGCCTGGATTTGAAATCGATGAAGGAAAACCTGCAAGCGATCATCGACAAGACGAGGGCCAGGAACCCGCAGGTGAAAATCGTGCTCGCCGGAATGCAGGTGCCGCCAAATCTTGGCGTGGAATACGCCACCGGCTTCGAGCGGGTATTCAACGAACTGGCCCGCGAAAACAAAGCGACGCTGATTCCGTTCCTCCTTGAAGGCGTGGGTGGTCATCGGGAATTGAACCAGCAGGACTTGATTCACCCAACCCCCGCAGGACACCGGGTCATCGCGGAGCTGGTCTGGCGCACGCTCGAACCTATCCTGCGCCAGGCATGAGCGGATTCAATGTGGCAGGTTGTTGCGCGTTGATCACCGGTGCGTCCGCCGGAATTGGCCGCGAATTTGCGCGGCAACTCGCCGGTCGCGCGGGGTCGCTCATCCTGGTCGCGCGCCGCGGCGATCGACTCGAAGAACTGCGCGACGAACTGACGAAGAAAAATCCGACCCTGCAGGTTTATTGCCGCGCCGTTGATCTTTCCCAGGCCACTGAAGTCGAGGAATTGTGCGCGTGGCTGGAACGCGAAAAAATCTCTATCGATTTCCTGATCAACAATGCGGGACTTGGTGATCACGGCTCGTTCGCCACTGCTGAGCCGCTACGTGTGAATGAGATGATGGCGGTGAACATCGTTGCGTTAACGCTCCTCACGCGAGCGCTGCTCCCGGCCATGCTTCAGAAAAAGCGAGGCGCCATCCTCAACGTCAGTTCGTCCGCCGGATTTTTGCCGATAAAAAAAATGGCGGCTTACGCGGCGAGCAAGGCTTACGTGACCAGTTTTTCCGAAGGAATCCGCGCGGAAGTCCGGCGGAGCGGAATTACGGTGACCGCACTTTGTCCTGGTCCGGTCGCAACGGAATTCAGTGAGGTTGCCGAGCGCAAGCCTGGTAAACGACCCAGCCCAAGCCCAGGATTTATGCACGTTTCAGTCGAGCGTGTCGCCCGCGCCGGACTTGAGGCGATTGCACGCAACCAGCCGCTCGTGATTCCCGGTCTGGTGATGAAGATCGCGATGCTGCTCGTCAGGCTGACGCCGATGTCGATCTTGCGGCGCGTGTCTTAGCCTGGAGCCGCCGCCCTGGCTGCCACGCCGGGGCCGCGAGGAGACCGGTGGGCGACGTTGGTGATGGAGCCGGCACGCCCTCGTGCCGGTGAGAGCGACATTGCCATTCCCTAACGGCCTGAGGGCAGGCCGTCTCCAACAGCGCTTCGCACAGCGAAGCGGCTACAGAAGAGGCGGAGCGCGAGGCGCCGCTTATTTATACTTCACCGAGCAACCGTAAGGCTTCGTGTTGGCGTTCGAGACCGTTTTGCCGGCGAGCGATTCCTCGAGCGCTACCTTCACGTAGTTGGTGGAGTTGGCGATATCGGACGGGTTCGGCGTCGCCTTGCTGTCGATTGCGCCTTCGTAAACGATCTTGCCTTCGGGATTGATGACAAACATGTGGGGCGTGTTTTTCGCGCCATAACTGCGCCCGGCTTTTCCATCCGGATCGAGCACGAACGCGGTTTGCTTCGTTTTCCACTCCGTCATCTTCGCGTTGGCTTGTTCCGCGGTGAGATTGCCCTCAAGTCCGGGCGCGGAAGAATCGATGCTGAGCCACACGACGCCCTTGGCGGTAAATTCCTCCTGCAGCTTCTGCATGTTGCCGCTGCCGTAGTGCTTCTTCACGAACGGGCATTCCGGATTGAACCATTCGAGCACGACGTACTTGCCTTTGTATTGCGAAACGGTCTGGGTCTTGCCCTTCGAATCGGTCAGCGAAAAATCGGGCGCGGTGGTGCCGACGGCCGGGGAATCGGCAGCGATGAGCGCGGTGGAAGCGGCGATGGTGAGAAGCGTGGCGAACAGTTTTGTTTTCATATTTTATTTAACAGCAACGTTTGGCGAAACGGTTTCGAGTTTCTCCAGAATCAGATTTTGGGTGAGCAATTCGGGGAACAAAATCGGTTCCGCGTGGTTGCCCGGGTAAAGCACATACATTGGGACACCGGGCCGGCCAAATTGTTTCAAAATTTTCGTGATCGCGGGATCGGCATTGGTCCAATCGGCCTTGATCTTGGTGATGCCGTGGCGCTCGAAGGCTTCGCGGACGGCGCCCGCCTCGAGGACATTGGCCTCGTTGAATTTGCAGGTGAGACACCAGGCCGCGGTGAAATCCACAAAAACGGCGTGGCCTTGTTTGAGTTCGTTTTCGAGAAGCTGCGGCGTGAACGGTTGCCAGCCGCCTTGCGTTTGCGTTTCGGCCGAAACGGTCTTGGCCGCGGCAAATTTTCCGCCGATAAAATACCAGGCGCTGCCGAGCACGAGGAGGAGCATGAGCCCAATCGAAACAAAGCGGGAACCTGACGATGCGGTTGGGACGATGAAGGCCCCCTTCATCCAGCAGGCGACACTGAGCGCGAGGAGGAAGCACGAGGTCCAGACAATCGCTTCGACGCCGCGTTCGGCGCCGAGGACCGCCAGGAGAAAAAGCAATGTCGCCAAGAGGAGAAAGCCCATCAACTGTTTCACTCGCAGCATCCAGGGGCCTGGTTTGGGCACGAGTCGCAACCAGGCCGGTTGCGCGGAAAGCAACAAATAGGGCGACGCCATTCCGGCCGCGATGGCGAGAAACATGAGGAGGATCGTCCAGCCCGATTGGGTGAAGGCGAACCCAAGCGCGGTGCCGAGAAACGGGGCGGTGCAGGGCGTGGCGAGGACGGTCGCGAAAACGCCCTGGAAGAAAGAGCCGGCGTCGCCTTCCTGCGCGGTCCAGCCGAGCACGCCGCGATTGGCAAATTGCGGCAGCGAAATTTCGAAGACACCAAAGAGGTTGAGCGCGAAAACAAGGACGACGGCGCTCATCAGAACCACGAAGTAAGGATTGGTGAATTGAAACGCCCAGGTGATCTCGCGGCCGGCTGATTTTAGCGCGATGAGAAGGAGCGCGAGACCAATGAACCACGCGAAGATGCCGGCGACGAAGGCCAGGCCGCTCCGCAAAATCCGCCGGCGATCCTGGCCGGCGTGCTGGATGAACCCGAAAATCTTGAGCGAGATCACCGGCAGGACGCACGGCATCAGGTTAAGGATGAAACCGCCGATGAAACCGAAGAGCAGGAACCTGGCAAGATTGCCGGGCAAGACTGCCGTCGACGCAATCACCGGCGTCGATTCGAGCGCCCAGGCGTTCCGGCCCGGACCGTTTGCGTTTTGGCCGAAAACGACAATTCCGTTTAGTGCCGCCAGATTTTTGTCCGCGGTTTCTATTGGGACCTGAAAAATGGTTTGTCCCCCGGCGCCACGCTCAACTTTCGGATGGCCAACGACGACATTGGCCTCCGGCACGGGGAAGAAATCGGCGGCGGGATAATTCGCCAGCGCCGCACTTTCAACGGTGAGACGAAGCTCGGTGGCTTGTCGTTGCCAAGTCGCCCGGGCAATTCCCGCAGCCGGCCAGTCTTGCGGAAGCGACCGGCGATAGCGTGAAAAGATTTCTTCATTCGAAGCCGTGCTTTGCGCCGCCACCGGCAAATCCAATTTCAAGTTCGCGTTTCCGGGGATGCAGATCTTTTCGCAGACCAGCCAGGACGCTTCAGCGGCCAGTTGCACGGTAGAATCCTTCAGGGATGCCGGCGGCGTCATTTCCTGGAGGAGCAGGACTTCGTCGTGATACCCGTAGATTTGGATATCGCCCGGCTCGTCGAGCTTGAGCGGAATGGGCCATTGGATTTCGCCAACTTTCCAACCGTCCGGCAGCTTCCATTTGATCTCGGTAGGGATGCCGGCATCGCCCGGAAACTTCCAATAGGTGTGCCAGTTCGGGACCATGTGCAGGAGCAAACCGACCGTGAACGGCTTTCCCGGGACGACGGCGGTGACGTCAGCGAGGAGCTTTGCCTGGACAAGCTCGCGGCCTTCGTATTTCTGCCCTCGCGCGGGGCAGAGCATCGTGACAAGCAGCGCAGCCACCAGGAAGAGTCGGGACGCAAAGGTCCCTCCCACATTGGCGCGCACGGTCATGGCCCTATTTACCATTGCGATGGGAGCGCAGCAACGCAGCCTCTCCCATGGCTCGCACCCTGCTCATGTCTCCACCATGCGAAAGTTCCTCGTGATTGCCATCCTGGCCGGGCTTGCCTGGCTGTTCGTCGTGCAGAAGCGAAGCGAACCTCAGAAAACCGCGCCGGAAAAGACTCTCGCGCAGGCTAAGACGGCGGCGGTGTCACCGCGTCCCGTGAGTGAACACGATTGGATGAAGCGCTCGCTCGACCGAACCAATGAGGTGAAGCGCCAAGTGGCGCAACAGCGCAAGGAAGACGGAACCCGGTAGGGTCGCTACTTTGTTGCCTTCTCCGCCATTTTCTGGCGGATCGCGGCCTTAAATTCCGCTTTCGAAAGCGCCGTGCCGGAAACGGCGGCGTTCTCGTCCTGACCCAGCTTCGACACGTTGGCCACGGGCGCACCATTATCCTTGGCGATCTTTTCGTTCGCGCCGGTCGCATCGGACTGAACATGGAAACGCCCGTGCATGATCCCGACCAGGGGGATGAACTGCGTTCCGTTGTGTTCGACGAAAAGGATATCGCGATCGCCCGCCTTGAACCGGGGGGCGTCCGTCACTTCCATTGTCTGGCCATCGACGGTACCACCGAACATCCGAATGGTGTACTCGGCGCCGAGTGCGCCTTTGATGGCGTCCTCGATCTTGAAAGTTACATAAGTCACGATGTGCCGCTCCGATCCCTGGCCGGTCCATTCCGATCGCATCGTGGTCACTGTGCCCTCGAAAATCATCTCAGCATTGGTGACGAGCTGGTCAAAAGTGGGCGGAATGACAGTCGTCGCGCGCGCCGCGGGGAGTGCGAGCGCGAGGCAGGACAGGATAAGAAGAACGCGAAGCAGTTTCATAAAGGGGATATTTAAATATCGATTAGGGGGCGCCGAGTGGCTGCTGACGCCCCGATAAACTCGCATGATTTTCCCGGAAGCTCTACTCGTTCGCGCATAAATATTACGGGTCGAGATCGAACACTTCCACAAGGGCTACACCCGGTGTCCCGTCCACGCTCCGGACAATCGCGGTGTAATTTCCGGCGCCGAGAGTCGCAACGATCGCAGACTCCTTCGGGTTCACCGGCGGGATGGTGCTGGCGAGAATTTCGGATACCTGCGAGCTGAGGCCCCAGTCGTCGTTCACGGCGAGCAAGTTGCCAGAGGCATCGCGCAGTTCCAAAATCGGGTCTGAGAGAGCGCCTGTGATCGCATTAACCCCTGTCCCAAGCGAAGGGCCGAGAGCGCGGATGATGACTTTCTTCGCTCCTCCTTGCGCAATCAACCCGCCGATCATCGGCTCATCGGCTGTGCCGATTCGGCCTCGCGTCGAGATGTTGACCAGGCGACTGGTGGTGGAATCCATTTCGTACGCTTCCACCAGCCCGTTGCCAGCAGAGTCGCCATATCCACTCACAACCGCCGTGTAATTGCCCGGAGCAAGCGTGACCAGGATCGCGGATTCGAGCGAATCCGTCGGCGCGAGGCCGCTTTGCTGAATCTGCGACGCCTGCGCGCCATCGCGCCAGTCATCGTTGGAAGCGATGACGGCGCCCGTAGAGTCATGAACTTCGAGGACCGGATCGGCGAGGACGTTTGTAACGCCACTGGCCGTAAGTGATGGCCCGATCGCGCGCAGAACGAGCGTCTTGGACTGTGAGCCCTGGATGATGAATCCGCCGATGAGCACGTTCTGGCCGGTCCCGACGTTCATGCGCGTAGAAATATTGACGAGGTGACTCGCGCCTGTTCCGGGTGTTGAGCTCGGTGAAGCTGTCGGTGTCGCCGTTGGGGTTGCAGTTGCCGTCGGAGTCGGGGTCGCTGTCGGAGTCGGAGCCACCGGGGCGCCATAGAGATATTGGCCACCGGCAATATCATCGGGAGAGAGAACTTCCTGGTTGCTCACAATTGAATTCATCACGGCGGTGACGCTCTGTCCGCCAGTGTCCGGATGCCCGAGACCAAGGGTGTGACCCGTCTCATGAAGAAAAACGCGGCGAATATCCGGGATGGCAGGACCGTGCGGAACAAACTGGAGCGGGCCGCGATAAGAGTCGAAGGTGATGGCACGGTTAAACAGCGTATCAGATTCAACCATCGACCCGCCGGAGCTGGTGTAATACGTCACCGCCAGCGTGCTCGAGCCAAAGGACTGTCCGAAAATTGAGTTCGCGAAAAAAACTGAATTGATGTGGTCGCCTGACACGCCGGTGCCGAGCGGCGAGACCACGTTGCTGATGCGCACCCGCTGAATTGTCTGGTTCCACATGTCGGCTACCGGGAGAACGGCGGCGTCCCACGAAGTGTTGCCGTCCTGGAGTGTCCGGCCGGCGCTGCCCAGTCCGAGCTGCATCACGACCACCGTGCCTGAGGGCCAGCTTTTGCCCTCGAGAACGTAGGCGTCCGCCGTGGCGGAAATACCACAAACGAGCCCCGAGACAACAAACGCCAGGCGGATGAAAACCCACGAAAAGGGACGTGACTCACTGAGAGAAAACATGGTGCGGGAGAAAGGACTCTGGAAAGGGCCAAATCGGCTCATGCTTCCTAGGAAGCAGGTACCGTACGCGTAGTGCCAGGTTGCGGATTATTTTCGGACTGATCCGTAAAAACACCGCGTCCTTCACCGGATAATACTGTCGGCACAGGGAGACCAAATCAGGGGACAAGAAAGATTTTTCCCGAATAAGGGTCCTTCACTTTCTGACCGGACGCATAGCCGGTGACGTCCACATAGCCGCCGCTCGGGTCGAAGGGACTGAAAACGTAGCCGGGCTTGCCGGGGACCGGCTTGGCGGTCGGCAATTGGGTCTGCGTGGAGGTGTTTCGCGAAGGACCAGGGGGAGGTTTTGTTTTTTCAGTGACCGTGGCCGGCGAAGATTTCGGGCTTGGGCTGGGCTTTGCGTTCGAGCGCGGCTGATCTTGTGTGGCTGTCGTGCGACGCTGGGTCTCGGTTTTGGCGGGGGTTACTGTCCGGCCCGGCGACGTCACCGAATCGGAGGCGACGGTCGTTGTCGTCGTGGTGGTCTGGGTCTCTCCATCAATATGGCGGCGAACATAATTGGCTGGCGTATCCAGGACGTGGAACGAGGTCACGGCAACATCGTGCGCGGTTCGACAACCGCTCAGCACAAAAAGTCCGAGAAGGAGAAATCCAGCCGGTTTCACGCCGTATACTTAGCCGCCATTCTTTTCGCCGCCAGAGATTTCGTCACGTCGGCGACGAAGTCATCGATCTGCTTTTCCGTCGTGGACCAGGCGCACATCAACCGGTACACGTCCGGCTCGATGAACTTGTAAAAGCGCCACCCGCGATCGTGCAGTTGCGCGACAAGTTCATCCGCCATCCGCACGAAGAGGGCGCTGGCCTCGCAAGGGAAGAGAGGCCCGGTTCCCAGCACGGCGGTCAATTTTTCCGCGAGCAACCGCGCACATTTGTTCGAGTGCCGGGCGTTCTCAACCCACGCTTCGCCGTGCAGCAAGCCGACCCAGGGCGCCGCCAGGAATCGCATCTTTGACGCAAGCTGCCCCCCTTGCTTCGCGCGGTAATCAAATTCCCGCGCGAGCTCTTTCTTGAAAAAAACCACGAGCTCGCCGGCCGCGGTTCCATTTTTCGTTCCTCCAAAGCAGAGAACATCGACCCCGGCCTGCCAGGTGATCGATTTCGGTACGCAGTCGAGGGCCGCCACCGCATTGGCAAACCGGGCCCCGTCCATGTGCACGAAAAGCGAGTGCTCGCGCGCAAACTCGCAAATCCTTTCGATTTCTTTCGGCTGATAGACGGTTCCCAATTCGGTCGCCTGGGTGATGCTGACGACCCGCGGCTTTGGCGAATGCACATCCTGGTAGCGAGACAGGGCTGCTCCGATGTTGTCCAGATCCAGCTTCCCATTTGCACCCCGCGTCGGAACAAGCTTCGCACCGCCGGAAAAAAATTCCGGCGCGCCGCACTCGTCCGTCTGGCTGTGCGCGTTTTCGTGGCAAATTACGCCATGGTACGAGCGGCAGAGGTGGGCCAGCGCGAGCGCGTTCGCGGCGGTCCCGTTGAAAATCAGAAAGACCGCGCAATCGATCTCAAAAATCTCGCGGACCCGTTCGATCGCGCGTCGGCTCCACTTATCGTCCCCGTAGGAAACCGCCCTCTCTGCATTTGCCTCCGCGAGGGCCGCCCAGGCCGGAGGACAAATCGCCGCCGTGTTATCGCTGGCGAAATCGAAACGCTCTTCCGGTGAAGCCATCGGGCTTCTCCCTAACCGAGTTCAGGTCACGGAGCAATAAACGACGACGCCTGGACCGGGCGAAAACTTCGCCGGGCGCGTTCCACGGACTTTAGGTGCAACCGCGGAGCAGAAAAAACAACAGCAAGACCGGAATAGGCACCCCGAGAAGCCAAAGCAAAATGTAACCCGTCGCTCCCAGTTGCTCGATTTTCTCTCTTATTTTCATACCCTTATTATCCTTTCCTTGTGGTGATAATTTCGTAACCCGCGCCTCGACTGGGTGTCTGCCTGCGGAATTTTTTTTGCTGGCGCAGTTAACCTAACGAATCGGAGGAGGAACGACGCGCCGCTAGTGATCGAATTGTGTCTCGAGCACATCGAGATAAACCGAAATTGGATCGCGTCTCGATTGTTCCGACCGGGCCTCTCGCTCGGCCGCCTTCATATAATCGGCGAATTTTCCGCTGGGTCGCGCGAGACTGGTCGCCTCGAACCAGTTCAGGTAATCATCGATCTCTTGCATTTGCGCCCCGACCGCCTGGCGTGAAGTTTCCAGCCGCTCGAGTCGCCGTGCGACTCTGCTGGTTTTCCCCCGCAGCAGGAGGGCTGTGACCTCGGCGTATTCCGCAATGGTCGGCGCGTAAATCGGGTTGGCCCGAATCGACAGCGCAGTCAGATCATGCACGAGCGACCGCAACACCTTCGTGGTTGATTTGAACTTCAGAAAAACAGGGAACTCGGTCAGTTCGAAACTTTTTTCGACACAGCGCTCGGAAATTTTGAATCGCAATTTTTCCCGCAGAACCCGTTCCGTCTCCGCACTGCTCATCAATTGATAGGGCTGATCGGTTGCCAGACGCGCGACCTGCTTTTGCCAGGTTTCTTCTGCGCGCTCCAAATCAAACAAGCCCGGGAAATGCAGGCGCAAATCCGCCAGGGGATCATTTGACGAAGCGGGCAGATCCGCAACGAATCGGGCCAGGCGCCCCGGCCCGTCCGCCTCGTGGCTCAGCAAATCGACCAGGGCGAACGAATACGCGCGATAAAGAACCTGGCCCGGCCCTTCGAGCAGTTGCGGTCGTTGCGCCAGGAATTTCTCCAGCGGTAAGACATTTCTCGCAGCAACCGGCAATGCCAGGATTGTCGTCACCCGGTCGCGCGACAGGTCCGAATGTTCCGCGGGCACTCCGTCCAGCAGCCAGTCGGGTGGCGAGGTGTAGGCAGTGCCTGCCGGAATGGTTGGATGGCCCCGGTACATCATTTCGAGGACCAGAGCACGGAGAAGCTCATGCCGTATTTCCGGCCGGCTCACCTCGGAATCGATCACGAGATCGAGCTGAAGCTTTAGCCCAAAACCAGTCTGGCCCAGGGCGACGCTGAGTCGGGGGAGTTCCGGAAGATTCGCCTGCGCAAATTGCGCATTGACGACGATGGGGGTGGTCCATCCGTCCCGCTGTCCCAGCAGGGTGAGCAATTCCCGTTTCGTGCGCTCACCAAAGTCGCAAATCGCCCCGCGCACCGTGACGTTTGTCCCGTAAACAATGAACTGGCGCGACGTACTGATGCTTCGCTCGACGGCCGCAGCCGAGGCCGGCTTCAGCGAGAAAACAACCGCGAGGAACCCCAAAACAACGACACGACCCATGCGGTCGACCCTTTCAAATCACGGCCGGCAAAGCGAGACGAAAGCGGCCGCAATTTTTCTGTTTTGGCGTAATTAGATTGCAACTTTTCGCGCCTGGCAGCGTCTAATTAAGAGGAGGGAATGAAATGAAAACAACCAAACTTCTTATTACCGCTCTCGTGTTAGGCGCGATGGCCGCTTCGTCCGCGATCGCCCAACCTGTTACGAGAACACATGCCCGCACCTCGATCAGCAGGGCGCGGACAATCAGCAGCGCGCGGACAATCAGCAGCCCGCGAACGTTCAGCAATAGTTGGAGTAATCACAGGCATTTCCGGTCGCGGTCGAACGTCTTCTTCGGCTTCGGCCTGGGTTATCCATATTACGATTACGGTTATGGGTATCCCTACTACGGCCCGTATCCCTACGATTATGGATATTATACACCAGATGCTACCTATTATGCGGAACGTGGCATAACGGACGACGCAACGGTGGCGGCGGTGCAACGCCGACTCGCCCGCGCTGGTTATTATCACGGCTCGATTGATGGCGTGATGGGGCCCGGAACCCGGACCGCAATCCGAGCCTTCGAGAGCAATAACGGATTATCGGTCGATGGCGTAATCGATCGGCAGTTGCTCCGCACAATGGGCCTCTAAGGCGACAACACTTGTTGGGTTGGCGTTTGGCCGAGTCGCGAAAAGGCGGCTCGGCCAGCGTTCTTTTAGGGCTTCGGGGTCAGCACCACCGCCTGGGGACGAAATTCGATCGCGCTCATCTTAGCGACCGATTTTCTTTCCCGATCCAGCGCCGTCCAAAGATCGCCGAAAAGTGGATCGGCATATTTCATCAGGAGCGGATGAATCGGGAGGCGCCCGATGCTACCGCCATTATTTGAAGCGCTGAGCGTTCCGTTTTGCACAGTCACCTTCGACGATGTCATCGTGAAAATCGAAAAACCGAACAGCGACCTCTCGGCCGTGATGCGGCAGACGTTTTCGTCAAAGCTAACGATCGCGCGCTCGAACTGGAGCAGTTTGCTGAGCGCGGCCTGCTTGCTCTTGAGCGCGCTGCCAAGATAGGCGTTTACCTGCGCCTCCGTGTACTGCAATGGCGCCGCGCCGTGGTTCATGGCCGCGTTCTCGAGATCGAGATTAATCTGCGGCGGAAATTCCCCGGTCTTCGCCCGGGGTGGAAGATCCGGGGGGAGGAGCATTTGCACAACCGCCGCCGTGGCGAAGGCTCCCAGAATCAACTTGCTCACCTTGAAAAACAGAAGCCGCATCTTCGCGCGCTGCGGATCGAGCATTGTCCGCAATCGTCGTTGCGTTTCCTTCACGTCTTCGCCCTTCGGCGCATTCTTCGCCAGCGCCGTCCGATCAAGCCGCGCCCCGCAATCGTGACAATAGATCCGCTCGGGCTCGTTCTCGCGCCGGCACTCCGGACAAATAAGTTTGATCATTCCGCGGCCTGTTTCTTCGGCTTCGGTTCAGCCTTGGCCGGCGTCGCCGATGCGGCTGGGGCTTTACCTTCCTTGGCGGGCGCGGTCTTATCGGCCGTCGCGGGGACGGCCGGAAGATCTTTTTTCGCCGCTTCGCGATAGGAATCGCTGCGATAATCCGTGATGTAGAATCCGGAGCCCTTGAAGATCAGTCCCGCACCGGTGCCGATGTGCCGTTTTACTTTTCCGTGTCCCCATTTTTTCTGCCGGCACAGATCCTTGGGACATTCCTTCAGGGGCGCGTCGCGCATCGATTGCACGATCTCGAAGGTGCCGTTGCACTTCTCGCATGAATAGTCATAGGTCGGCATGGCGGAGTTGCAGGCGGCGAACGGTCGCAATTCTCTCCCAGAAAAAGCAGAATACAAGCCAGGGGAGTCCGTCAAGGTTCGAGGCGCGCATTGCGGGCGGTCATCTTGACATTAAACTTTGCGCGCCGTACAGGCCTCGTTCTAATTTCGTTTATGTCGCATTTGCTTTTCCGCCGCTCGCCGCTCGTCCTGACCGCCTCTCTGGCCCTTTTTCTCATCGGTTGCGACGGAGATGATCCGCGTCTCGCGCAGTCGCAATATCTCGGCGGGGTCTACGGGAACCAGCCGGTCTCCAGTGCCGCGCCGCAGGACAGCGTTTCCTACTGGGATGGCGATGGCGTCTCGGGCAAGCCTTCAGTCAAGATCAAGCTCGCCGAGCAGAAGGCTTATTTTTACAAGGGCGGGCAGCTAGTCGGAATCTCGCAGCTTTCCACCGGTCGGGAAGGACTGGTCACCCCAACTGGATCGTTCTCCATTATCCAGAAGGACCAGGCCCATGTCTCCACCCAATACGGCGATTACGTGGACTCAGCGGATAACGTCGTGGCCGCAAACGTCGACGTGGGCAAGGATCCGAAGCCCCCCGGCACGCACTTTAAAGGCGCGCCCATGCCCTACTTCATGCGGATCGTGGGCGGAGTTGGAATGCACGCCGGCTACCTCCCGGGGTATCCCGCTTCGCACGGTTGCATCCGGATGCCCGAGTTCATGGCGGAGAACTTCTTCCGATCAGTTTCCGTTGGCACCCCTGTCAGCATTAGCCATTGATGGCGTCCGCGGCCCCGCGGTCGCTCCTCCCGGCTTGCACTTCGCGGTTCCCGGCGACATCATCGGATTCCGGCCGAGCACGCCATGATCATTATTACTCAACCTAATGCGACCGAAGACCAGATTGAACGCGTGGTGGCGCGGGTCCGGGAGTTTGGCCTCGACGCGCAAATCAGCCGCGGCGCATCGCGCGTCATTATCGGCGTGATCGGCGCGGAGGATCGCATTCGCGAAAAGCCACTGGCTGCCATGCCAGGAGTGGAAGCTATCGTGCCGGTCGAGAAGCCGTACAAGCTGGCCTCGTATGAATTTCGGGGCGCGGCTTCGCCCGTGGCGATCGGCGGAGTAAAAATCGGCGGCGATGAAAAAGTCGCGTTGATTTGCGGGCCGTGTTCGGTCGAAAGCCAGGAACAGATTTCCTCCATCGCGCGGATCGTCCAGGATTCGGGTGCCGATATTCTTCGCGGTGGCGCTTTCAAACCGCGCACTTCTCCTTACAGCTTCCAGGGTTTGCGGGAAGATGGACTGCGTTTCCTGGCCGAAGCACGCCGGGAAACCGGTTTGCCCGTCATCACCGAAATCATGGACGCTCGCGACCTCGCCATGGTCGAGAAGTACGCCGATTGCCTGCAGATCGGCACGCGCAACATGCAGAATTTTTCATTGCTGAAGGAAGTCGGCCGCAGCCATCTTCCGGTTTTGCTCAAACGCGGCTACAGCGCCCGGATCAGCGATCTAATCATGAGCGCGGAATACATCTTGAGCGAGGGCAACATGAACGTGCTCCTCTGCGAACGCGGTATTCGCACTTTCGAAAATGCAACGCGTTACACGCTGGACCTGAACGCCGTTCCGTTATTGAAATCGAAAACGCATTTGCCGGTTGTGGTCGATCCCACTCACGGCATCGGCTTGCGCGACTACGTTCCCCAAATGGCGCTCGCCGCCGTCGCGGCCGGGGCCGACGCGGTGATGATCGAAGTCCACGATTCTCCACAATTCGCCAAAAGCGACGGCGAACAGGCCATCCTCCCAGAGGTCTTCGCGGATCTGGTTCCACGTCTGCGCGCGGTCGCGGAAGCCGTCGGGCGTCGGATGTAACTGTCATCCCGAGCCGCGTCAGACGGCGAAGGACCTCGCACCTGCAACCCTCGCTACCGCGAAACATCAGGCGTGCGCCGACGGAGTCCGCCAGTTGTGTCGCGACAGCGCTTGACCGCCTGTGAGGTCCCTCGCCGTCTGCGCGGCTCGGGATGACATGCCCTCTTGCCGCAGAATTACTCGGTGTCGTTTGAAGTTCGCCCCGATCCGGCGAAACATTGAAGGTGGAAGAATCGTCGGCCGATCACCTTCCCTCCATCGCTGCCCGCGCAGAACCGATCTCGCAGAAATTACGCGAGATCACGGAAGAGGTGCGCCCGGTCGCCTTTTCCCACGTCGCCGAATCAGCACACGCCTTCCTTGTCGCCGCGCTCGCCCGGAAGATCCCGAAATCGATCTGGGTGTTGTGCCCAAATGTTCGCTCCCAGGAAATGCTTTACGAAAGCTTGCTGAACTGGGAGCCGGCCGCGCTCTTTCTTCCCGAAGCGGAATTCGCGGCGGTCGAAAATATTCTACCCGATCCGGAAATCGCTGCGGAACGGCTCGCTCTGCTCAATCGCGTCCAGCGCGAGAAAGGCCCCCACGTGATTGTCGCCACCCGGGCGGCACTGAATCAACCCGCGCCTGATCCCGCGGCGCTCAAAGCTGCCCTGCTGGTGTTGCGCCGCGGTAAGACGCAGCCGCTCGAACGCACGATGGAAGTGCTGGTCACGACCGGCTATGAACGCACTGCCCAGGTCACCACCCGCGGACAGTTTGCGGTCCGCGGCGGCATTCTTGACCTGTTTTCCTGGCAGGCGCCGCGGCCAGTTCGAATCGAATACTTCGGCGACGACATCGAATCGCTCCGCGAATTCGACGTCGACACCCAGACCTCCGTGCGCAACCTGCAAAACGTCGAGATCCTGCTCGAGGCCGCGGAAACTCAGGCTGCCTCGGTCCGCGATTACGTCGCCCCCAATCATCTCCGGATCGAGATCGAACCGGAGGATGAAAACCGCGACGGGCGGATCCTGATCGGCGAAGGCTGGCTGGGCGGGAATGAGCCGGAGGATTTTCGGGGCGCATTTGATGAATGCGACATTGGAGACTTCGCGGTAGGCGATTTCATGCTGGTCGAGGCGAAGCGCTCCCAGTTTACCGCGCGTCTCCGAGATTGGCGCGCCGCCGGGTTCCGGATCGTGATCTATTTCCAGACCGAAGGCGAAATCGAGCGGTTCCGCGAGATCATGGGCGACGCGATCTCAGGCATCGACCTGCTCGAGGGGACACTTCCTCGTGGTTTCGTTTTTCCCGATGGTCAACTCGTCGTTCTTTCCGGAGCGGAACTGTTCGGTCGCTACACCACGCACGGGCGCCGCCGCCTGCAACGGGCCGAACGACTGGGCCGCAACCGCGTCCAGATCGACTTCAGCGAACTGAACGAGGGGGACTTCGTGGTCCATCTCGAACACGGCGTGGGCCGTTTCCTCCAATTGACTCGCGTCCCCTCGCCTGCCGGCGAGATGCAGGAGGCGCTCGCGCTGGAGTTCGCGAACGACGCCCGCCTTTATGTCCCGCTCGAGCAGGCCTGGCTCGTTTCGCGCTACATCGGCGTCGGGAAAAAATCGCCGGCCCTCAGTTCGCTGGCGGACGTGAAATGGGCGCGCGCGAAAAAGAACGCGGCGGCTTCCATCTTCGATTACGCCGGCAAAATGCTTGCCGTCCAGGCCGAGCGCGAGACCCAACTCGGCCACGCCTTTGGCCCGGATACAAAATGGCAACGAGAATTCGAGCACTCATTTCCCTTTCGCGAAACGCCGGACCAGCTCACCGCGATCGCGGCCACGAAAAACGATATGGAACGGGCGCGGTCGATGGATCGCCTGATCTGCGGGGATGTCGGCTTTGGCAAAACCGAAGTCGCCATCCGCGCCGCGTTCAAGGCGGTGATGGAAGGCAAACAGGTCGCGGTCCTCGCGCCGACGACCGTCCTGGCCCAGCAACATTTTGAAACCTTCCGGCAGCGAATGCTCGATTATCCCGTGCGCGTCGAGATGCTCAGCCGATTCCGCTCGCAGGGCGAGCAACGCAAAGTGCTTCAACTTCTTCGCGAAGGCGGAGTCGACATTGTCATCGGCACCCATCGCCTCATCTCGGGCGATGTCGTCTTCAAAGACCTCGGGCTCGTGGTCATCGACGAAGAGCAGCGCTTCGGCGTGCTCCACAAGGAGAAGTTCAAGGAGCTTTTCAAGCTCGTGGACGTTCTCACTCTTTCGGCGACGCCGATCCCGCGCACGCTTTACCTTTCCCTCGTCGGCGTCAAAGACATGTCCACCATTGAGACGCCCCCACTCAACCGGCTGCCCGTCGAAACCGTCGTTTGCGGTTACGACGAGCGCATTATCCGCGATGCGATCAATCGCGAGCTCGACCGGCAGGGCCAGGTTTATTTCCTGCATAATCGCGTCCAATCGATCGAAAAAATGCGCGAAAAGATCGCCGATCTTTGTCCGCGGGCGCGGGTCGAATTCGGCCACGGCCAAATGGATGCCGACGAACTCGAATCCGTCATGTCGTGTTTCGTCGCGGGAAAAATCGACGTGCTGGTTTGCACCACGATCATCGAAAGCGGCCTCGATATTCCGAACGCGAACACGATCGTAATCGACCGCGCCGACCGGTTTGGCCTGGCCGATCTTTACCAGCTGCGCGGGCGCGTCGGCCGGGCCGAGCACAAGGCCTACGCGTATCTCATGCTCCCGCGGGAGATGATGACGGTGGGCGCAGCCCGCAAACGGATCAACGCCATCAAACAATACAGCTCGCTCGGCGCCGGGTTTCGTATCGCCATGCGCGATCTCGAGATTCGCGGGGCGGGCAGCATCCTCGGCACCGCGCAAAGCGGGCATATCATCGCGGTGGGGTTCGATCTCTATTGTCAGCTCCTGAAACAGGCGGTCGCGCAGTTGAAGGGCGAAAAGGCCCGGATGCGGCTCGAGGTGGAGGTCCGGTTCGATTTTGTCGCGACGAATGAGGCCGAGTTCGTCAAAGCCGGCCCGGAAACGAGAGTGCCGGCTTTCATTCCCACGAGCTATGTCACGGACCCGACGTTGCGCATCCAGGCCTACCGCCACCTGGCCGAAGTGAACACGCGCGAACAGCTGGATCGTCTCCGCAAGGACTGGCGCGATCGCTTCGGGAAGTTTCCGGTCGCGGTTGACAACCTGCTGCTTCTCACCGAAATCAAGCTCTCCGCGGCCCGGGCCGGCCTCAGCCGGGTCGAGGTCCGGGAAGCGAAATTAATGCTCACCCGGCGCGGGGATTTTATACTTGTGGGAGGCAAATTCCCTCGCATAAGTACAGATAGAATCGAGCGTCAACTCGCGGAGGTTTTGGAATTAATCAGGAAGCTTTAGATCGCATGATTCGACCTTTATTTGCGGCAGTTTTGGCTGGGGCGATCCTCGTGGTTTCGCCGCTTTGTCACGGTGCGCTCGCGGAGGAACCGCGGATTATCGATGGCATCGCCGCCATCGTGAATGGCGACATCATTACCTACTCTCAGGTTCGGGGGCTTTCAGGACCTCGCGAACGGTTGCTCCGGACGCAGTATCACGGCGAAGAACTGGACAAACAGATCCAGGTGGCCCGCAGTGCCGCCCTCCAGGACCTGATCGATCGACAACTCATCGTCCAATCCTTCCACAAGGAAAAATACGAACTCCCCGAGCATTTCGTCGATGAGCGGGTCAACGACATCATTCGCGAGGATTTCGGCGGCGATCGCAATACCTTCATCAAGACGTTGCAGGCCCAGAATTATTCGCTGACCGAATTCAAAAAACTGGAGCTGGAGAAGATCATCGTCTCGGCCATGCGCAGCAAGAATGTGAAACCAGTCACGATGATTTCGCCGACGAAGGTGACGGAATATTACCAGAAGCACAGGGCGGAATTCACCGCGAAAGAGGAGGTCAAACTGCGGCTCATCATGATTCCGACCCGCGCCGCGGAAGGGAACCAAGCCGCGCAAAAGGCGATCGCCGAGGAAATTCTTGGGAAGCTCGCCGATGGCGCGCCATTCGATCGCATGGCCCAGATGTATTCGGAGGATGCGACGCGCGATGCCGGGGGCGACTGGGGTTGGGTCGAGCGCAAAACGCTGGCACCGCCGCTGGAGAAAGTCGCTTTCAATCTGCCGCCCGGCCGCGTGAGCCACGTCATCGAGCTGGGAACCAATTTCTATATTTTGAAGGTGGAAGAAAAACGCGGAGGCGATACCCCTTCGTTTGCCAAGCTGCGGCCGGAGATCGAGAAGAAACTAATGCAGGAAGAAACGCAGCGGCAACAGGAGATGTGGCTCGCCGGTCTCCGGCAAAAAGCCTTCATCCAGAAGTTTTAGTTCTTCCGCTTTTCTGACTCTCACCTGGAGGGCGAGACGCTGTCGAGCCGAAACGAACGTTCTCACAACACCCGCGGCTCGACGGAGTCTCGCCCTACCAAAGACCTGCATCTCCTGAGAGAGGGGGCTGGAGTGAGGTGATCGCCGCAATCCACCTTGCGGCCCCCAGCGCCGTTTGTGAGAATGCGCGATGAGTTGTCGCGTCGGCATCACTCTTGGCGACCAGGCCGGCATCGGGCCTGAGATTGTTCGCGCGGCTCTCTCCTCCGGCCGCCTGCCGGCTGACGCCCAATATTCCATAGTTGGCCCGACAATCGACTGCTCGTTAGGCGAACCGAACAAGGAAACCGCCCGCGCCGCCTGGGATGCTCTCGAGCAGGCGGCCCAACTCGCGTTGCGCGGTGAAATTGACGCGGTCGTGACCGCGCCGATCCACAAAGCCCGCATGTATGAGATCGGCTTCAACTTCCCGGGCCAGACAGAATTCTTCGCCGAACGCTGCGGCATTAAAGACTTCGCGATGCTTTTAACCGGCGGAAAACTGACCGTGGCGCTCGTCACCGTTCACCTGCCACTGAGTGATGTTTCCGGTGCGCTCCGATCCGCGGAAATCGTTCGCGTCGGCCTGCTCCTGGAAGATTTTCTTCACCGCCGTGGAATCAACGAACCACGGATTGCCGTCGCCGGTTTGAATCCGCACGCGGGCGAATCCGGCGCGCTTGGCCGCGAGGAAGCCGAGCAAATCGTGCCGGCCGTGCGGAAATTGCAATCCGTTGTCCGCCTGTCGAAGCCCGCAATTTTTCGCGGCCCATTTTCGCCGGATACCATTTTTTATCATGCTGCAAATGGCGACTGGGATGGCGTCCTTTGCATGTATCACGACCAGGGCCTGATCCCGCTGAAACTTCATGCCTTTCACGAAGGGGTAAATGTCACGCTCGGTCTGCCCTTCCCCCGTACGAGTCCGGACCATGGCACGGCTTTCGATATCGCTGGAAAAGGTATCGCCCGGCCCGACAGCATGATCGCCGCGATCAATCTCGCCGTGGAACTCGCACGAAAACCGGGAGCCTGACAACATGAAGAACGTCTCACGGCTGCACCTCGCCCTTCTGGCAACCGTCGGTGCTGTCGTTCTCTGGTCGGGGTGGCACCCATACGATCGTTTTACCTGGTGGCTCGAAGTCACACCCGGCCTGGTCGGAATCGCCCTCCTTCTCGCGACCTATCGACGGTTCCGCTTCTCCACTCTGTGCTATACCCTTATCGTGTTGCACATTTGCGGGTTCTGCGTCGGCGGACATTACACCTACGCGCGGGTGCCACTCTTCCACTGGCTGCGCCCCATCTTCGAGCGGGAGACAGTGACCATGACTGATAGCGTCGCGTGATTCCGGCGCCCCGAAAGGCCGGCCGTCTTGCCATCAGCGCGGTGTGCGACCCATTCTCCCGAGCAGGAGATCCGTCAGAGTGGCCAACGCGCAGCGTCGTCGCCTGATCAAGCATATCGCGGTTGCATTATCTCGCGTAGCCACTGCTCGACCTTCGCGATCAAGCACGTCGCCAACCGCCTTCCCGACGGACGGGGCGAATGTCACTTTGGCGGCGGTGCGCACCAAGGCGGTGACTTGATGTCCCTGTGACAAAGCCTGGTTGACAATTTTTTTGCCTGTCGCGCCGGTTGCACCGATAACGAGTAGTTTCATGTTAGGAAATGGTTCGTGCGATGACGTAGCTTAGATTCTAGTCCCATTTCCTTGGGTTGACGTTCGCAATGGGAAAGAACCTCCGGGCCAAACCAACGCTCGTTAGGCAAAGGATCGTTGCGGCCAAATGAATGGAAGTTGCCGCAGGGTTTGGAGCGTGCAATCCGAGCAACGGCCAAGGTAGCCACCATCCGCCGTAGTAACACACCGCCGTCACGCACATCACGATCCACAGGGGCCGCATGCGCTGCGCTGAAGGCCGGAACATCACATAGAGCAGAACCGCCGCCGCACCTACGTTAAGTGTAAACTCCCGGAAAGCGTGGTAGTTCGTGTGCCTCGGCCCCTGGGGCAACACCGGAGCCTGAAAAGCCGGATCCCAGGAGTGGGCGAGGGTATCCCACATACTAAGGCTTCCCACGGCCAATCCGAGGCAGAGAAGAACGCGGTTGAGTTTCAATCGGGGGTTACAATTATGGCTTCAAAAGCTCCGACCGATATTTAGCGGCTAGCATTTGGGCTTTCTTCATCATCTCCGCCTGCTTTTCCTTGCCGAGCTTGGGGGGCGGCGTTGTTCGAGTCGCCACGGACACTCCGACCTGCGCGAAGAACTCCTCCTGCCCGGCTGGCGCGCAGATGCAGAGCAGCCGCACGGTCTGTTTGGAAGCGTTGGTGAAGGAGTGCGGGGCGTTGGCCGGGATGCTGAGGGTTTCACCGGCTCGGACGACCGACTTTTCGCCGCGAAAGGTGGCTTCAATCTCACCTTCGAGCAGGGTGAAGGACTCCTCAAAGTCGTGCCGATGGGGAGGCGGGCCACCGCCGGGAGGGATGTGCATATCGATTAAGCAATAGCGGCCATTGGTATCGTCGCCCGAGAGCAGGATGGTATAGGTATCTCCCACGAGTCCGATGTGGGGCAGGCTCTGGTCGGTGTCGGGGCGCGCAACCTTGAGGCTGCGCTTAAGGCTATCGGGCGGAATTGGCGAGATAGGCTGGGCGGTGATTGCGTGCTTGTTCATAAGTCGATTCGTTTGGTTACTCGTCGTACGCCTCATTTCTTCTGGCCATTCGCGTTTTTCTTCCCAGTTTCGGCCGCGTGTTTGCCCAATTTTTTCAAAAGCCGCAGCAATATCAGCCGGTCGTTTTTTGAAAGGACGTCGGCCACATCTTCCATTGCGGCTGCGTGCTCGCCAAACCCCCGGGTGATCAGCGCCCGTCCTTTGGGTGTCAGTTCAACCCGGCGCACGCGGCGGTCGTCCGGGTGATCCTTGCGCGAAACGAGTCCTTTTTTAACGAGCCGATCGACAGCCACGCTGATCGATCCGGGAGTGAGCCAAACTTTCGGGCCGATGGTATTCACCGGGAGCGGGCCCTTATGCAGGAGAACTTCCAGGACGCGGAAATCGGAGTCGCCCAGTTCTGTCCGCTTGATGCTCCCTGCCGCGTGGGGGATCAGCGCTTGAAAGGCTTTCATAAAAATGAGCCAGACATGCACGCCGGCAGAGTCTTGTCTTTTGGTGGGGCGTTTCCGTTTCATCGAGATTACGACTTGACGATAATTATATTGATGTCAATATACTTTAACTCAAGTAAACCAATCTTAACATGAAAATCACTATTGTCATCGCCCGTTTCCTTCTCGGCCTGGTCTTTCTCACGTTTGGACTGAACGGCTTCCTCCACTTCATTCCCGCAACTCTTCCTTCCGGAACTGCCGGTCAGTTTGTGGGGGCGCTCTTTGTTTCAAACTATCTGGTCGTGGTATTTCTCCTTCAACTCGTCGGCGCTATCCTGCTCCTGACCAATCGCTACGTCCCGCTCGCGCTCACTCTGCTCGCTCCGATCATCGTCAATATTCTGCTCTTTCACGTATTGATGGCTCTGAACGGTCTGGCTCTGGCCCTCGTCGTGACCGTGCTGTGGATTGTGGTGTTTCTGAGCGTCCGCTCCGCGTTCGCCGGTCTTTTCCAACAGCGCATTGCAGCTTGAACAAGAATCACCAGCCCATGGAGATCGGCGTAGACAGTTTCGTAGCGGCAACCGTTGACGCGGCGGGTCGGGCTGTCGATCCGGCACGACATCTCAGCGAGTTACTCGAAGCAATCACGCTCGCTGACGATGTAGGCCTCGATGTGTTTGGCATCGGCGAACATCACCGGCGCGAGTTCCTCGATTCCGCGCCAACGATGATTCTCGCCGCCGCCGCCGCCCGAACCCGTCGTATCCGCCTAACGAGCGCCGTCACGGTACTGAGCGCAGCCGACCCGGTGCGCGTGTTCCAGGAGTTCGCGACGCTTGACCTACTTTCGAACGGAAGGGCGGAGATCGTCGCCGGGCGCGGCTCATTCATCGAAGCATTCCCGCTCTTCGGCTTGGAGCTCGAGGACTACGATTCGCTCTTTGCCGAGAAGCTCGATCTGCTTCTGAACATCCGCGAGAACACGCATGTTCACTGGTCGGGCAAACACCGCGCGGCACTTACCGGGCAGGGAGTTTACCCGCGCCCACTCCAAAATCCGCTCCCGGTCTGGCTCGGTGTCGGAGGCACACCGGGCTCGTTCGTTCGCGCTGGCGTGCTCGGGCTCCCACTGATGGTCGCGATCATTGGCGGCGAACCGCACCGTTTTCGACCATTGATCGACCGCTACCGCGAGGCGGGGTTGCGCGCTGGACACTCTCCCGATCAGCTCAAGGTGGGCATCCATTCGTTAGGGTATGTCGCCGACAGTGCATCGAAGGCAGCAAACGATTTCTTTCCCGGTTATGCACGAAGTTTCTCTGAGATCGGGAAGGAACGCGGCTGGCCGCCAGTCACTCGCGCACAGTTCGACGCGCTGCTCGGACCGACCGGAGCGCTCATTGTCGGCGACCCGGAGACCGTCGTGGAAAAAATCCTGCACATAAACGATTCGTTAGGCGGAATTTCCCGTCTCACGTTTCAGATGAGCGTGGCGGACCTGCCGCACGCGAAACTGATGCAAGCGATCGAGCTGCTTGGGACGCGCGTTGCTCCTCTGGTCCGAACCGCGCTCGCGTCTGAGACAGCGGCATCGCCCTTGCTAACGAACTCACATGCAGCCGCCTGACTGAGGCTCCGAAATTGGACGATTGGCAACTCGCGCTGCTGGAGCCGCTGGGTCACCGTCGGATGTGCCTCCGTGTCCCGGTAAAACCGCTCGTCTTTGTCGTCTTCAGCCGGGGTGATCGCGAAGGCCATGAGTATGAGACTGGCCACGTCCTCAGGCTCAATCAACAAATGCGAGTCAAGAAACTGCCCGACAAAGCGGACGACAATTTCTCCGGTAACACCGATAGCCGATTGACGGAAACTCGACGGTTAAATCGCTCGTCTGAAGCAGAATATGACGGTCAAATTGGAGGCACACAAGCGGTCTTCCGCTTGAAGATTGAAGGTGCGGAAGTTACCGGCACCTATTCTCAGGGAAACAACACCTACAGAATTCAGGGGAAGTTGAAAAAGGGGCGACTGTTATTAGATGAATACACGGGAGAGCGATTGACAGCCCACATCAAGTTGGATCCCGACGCTGGAGAAGACAGTTGGAAAGGAACCATGTACAACGTTTACCCGGACAAGAAACAATTCCCCGTTACGTTTTCACGAGTAAGATAACATCAAATGACATCCTTATTCTTGCGACTCATGCTGGCCATATCGTTCGCGACCTTCATCTCACAGGCACCGGGAAATAATGCTGCCAAGACACCCGAGGAAACCATTCGCAGTTTCTATCATTGGTACATAGGCAGCCTCATCGATGGCGGGTCACCGATGCAGACGAAACGCAGCGAGATGAAGCAGTTCGTAACCGAACGCTTTTTGAGCGAGATCGAGCGAACGGCCAAGGAGGTGGATGGGCTAGGCGCCGACCCATTCATTCAGGCACAGGATTTCGATAACGCTTGGAAATCGAACATTGCCGTGAGCAATCTGAAAACGACCGGCTCGCACGCGACGGCGGGAGTTGAACTCAAGGGAAAGGATCTGAGCCGCAAGTTGACTGTCTCCCTCGTGCGAGAACAAGGCACTTGGAAGCTGGATCAGGTCAGACCAATCGACGCAACAGGGTAACGCGGGCTAGATCGCGTGAGGGACGCCTTTGAAACACTGTCACCGAATTTGCCCCGAAGGAAAGCACCTATTTCGGCATCCGGAGCTCGGACACGGCGGAGGTGGACAAGGCGCACAACAAAGTGATGGGCGAGATCCTGAACTCCATCACACCGATTTCCGCCGCGAACTCCAATTAGGTTGGATTCTATTGAGCGCGGATGAGTCAAAATAAACTCCGGCCGCGCGCCGGCTTGCGGATCCGGGGCTTGCGACGCTATTGGCTTAACCCGACCCTCCTCGGCTGGCCCTCCCAGCTCAAGTGGGACAACGTCATCAGCTCGGTCCCGGTGTCTCCACTGGAGACATCTCAGCTATTCGCTGCTTCGTGGCCATCGCTTGAAGAGATTCCTGCCTCATCTTGTCAGCTCATCGCGCTCCTTCTCATCCAAATGAACCGAAAATCGCAAAATGTGGAAGCACTCCAGCATCCGCAAATTGCGCGTAAGGTATGGCGGGCGCTAAGGGGTTACCCATGTCATGTCAGTCAGCAAAAGTGCTTTTGCTGTGTTCACGGAAGGTTTTGGTTATGAAACGAATAACAGTAATTCTGCTGTCATATGTGACATGCCCTATGGCGTTGGCCGAGGCGGGCTACCCTGGGCGACGCCGAATCCGGGATGGACGGTCATGGTGAGGAGCAGATCAATGTCAGGCCAAGTGCGGCTCAAGGGCTTGGTTGTGCATCGGCGGCTGCTTTTGCCC
>PLCM01000026.1 GCA_003134765.1 Spartobacteria bacterium
GCTGAATCCGGCGAGGCGAGTGCGGACCAGAGAAATCCAGTCACTGCGTCGGAAATGCTTTCTGGCGGACGAAGCCAATCTGACCAAGAGCCATCGGCGTAGTCGGGCGCGATATGCAATTCGAATCGTGAGATACCGAATTCGAGGACCTCGCTGGCTTCGGCCGCCGTTAATGAATGAGCGATTGAGGTGACGAACCCGAAAAGGGCACTTGCGGGAAGCAGTTCCAGCGATTCTGCCAGTCCTTCGATCGCACCTTCTCGCAGCGCAATAAGGGATTGCTCGTCGAATGCGCGAGCAGGAAACCAATGATGTAAGCTTTCGACATTGGAGAATCGAAGTGGAAAACGTTTGCCAAGTTTCTTCGTGAAGAAGGGCCAATTACGTTTTACTGCCATTTTATTCGGCCAAAGTCTAAAAACGGCTTCGAGACAGAAGATGACATCGAACGCGTCAGCGGTCTCGGCTGCTAGTAAGGCATTCAGAAACTTTATCTCATCGCCAGGGGAAACGCGTCGAACGATTTCGAGCCAAAAGGCGGAAAATTCGATTCGCACATTAAGCTCGTCGAAACGTCGGATCGCTTCGGTTATACCCTCAGCTGTGGTGAGAACCAAATTCTCCAATAGCGAAACCGTGGTGTCGGAGATAGCCTCCGCAGGCTCGGCTTCTCGTGTCACACTTACATGTGGGGCTGGAGCGACAGTCGCCTTCTTGAGTTCCAGCAAAAACAGATCAAGCGCACCCGCGTTGAGACCATGTTCGGTAGCACAGTCCTGAAGGGTTGTTGCACCCTTCAATTTGTGACCGGCTAGCTCGTAATACTGCGGACCGACTAACTGATAATCCCGTACTGCGGCATCGAAAATAGTTTGTTTCAGCAGCTTCGAGTGAGAGTGGGAGATGCAAGTAACGGTGAACTCAGGAGAGCCGTAACAACCGAAAAAGCCAGTGAAGGACCAGGCTACATTGGGAGGAATTACCTTGCCGGTTACTGCCGAAGAAAGGAGGCTTGGCAGTTGTCGTGGAAGAAAGCCGACATGCCGGTCCCGCCAGCGGCTAATTGCAGCGAGTGCCGCACTAGGAGCAAGACGAGACCCGACACTAAAAACCTCATCTCGATCCCAATATTTCTCGCGCGCGACGTTATCGCCTATGACCTCGGCTACTTTGAAAAATCGGTAAGATAGATCTGGTCGCAAGTCTTTCACTCCGGCGACTCGGTTGGCTAATGAAATTACGGCCTGCCAGCGTTCGACGATTTCATCCCCGAATTTAGAGACTGCTTCAATGGCAAGATCGAAGTAAGCAGCTGATTCCGCTTTGTTAAGCGGGAGGACAGCGCGGGCTAGCTGCACCCACCATCGCGCACGCTGCTCAGGACCCTCTTGCCCGTCTGACTCGATTGACCGCCTTGCAGAAATCTCTAAAGGAAGCCGAAAACAAGTGAGATGTTGCTGCCGCGCTGCGGATCGCAAAGCCGAGAGGCGTTGTCCGAGATGAAAGACATCGTTGGACCGTCCGATGATGTCGGTTGCGAACGCGTCGAGATCTCTTTGGCTCGCTGCGCGGTGGACGGCCAGTAGTTCAAAATGCGCGCGCGCAACGTCTTGGGGTAATCGGTCGAATCTTTGGTATCGGCCAGAACAGGCGCGCCGCGATACCTCGATAAGTTGAGTATAGTCGACCGGCGTAGCGGCGTCGCGCAATAGGCGCGCGCGAAACATATACCAAGGGAACAATCCTTCGAGAACTTGTCGCAAGCTTGCGTCCTCTCCAACATTACCCGCATGAGAGGGATTCCCATCGGATGCTCTCTGCGGAAGAAGATCGGGAACTTCAACGGAGAAGTCGTCCTTAAGCACCCGCCGTAACGCCGCGCCGCGCAGGAACACATTCGGTGTTTCCTGATAATGATCGCGAGCTAAAGAGGGATGCGCACGTTCGGCTACATAGTTATCCAAAACAGCGCGAATTTTCTCGGTAGCTAGCCCTTGATGTGCACAAGCCTCGGCAAACGACACGATTGCCGGGACAAGTGGCGGACGATCGAGGGTATCTTGGCTGGTTTTGATTCTCTTTTTCTCGTCAGCCAAGATCGACAGTGAGCGAGAAAGCACGCGCTTACTAGGATAAAGCGCGACCTCTCCGAGCTCGTCCGTTACTGCAAGGACGAGGTAAAGATTCTTTGAACCGTGGGAGGCAATTTGCTCGATCTCCTCGTAGCGTTCGGCATCTACCAGTCGCTTAACCAATAATCGAGTTATCCGAAATGCAACCTCCGCGGGGCGCCAGCCAACAACGAAATCAACGCAATCTGCCGGGCCGGATAAGTTCAAGGTCGCCCAGGCGAATTCCGCTAGGTCATCATCCGAAAGAGCATCTCGTCCGAAGTGGTCTTTGTCTTTGTTCTTCTCGCGTTGCTCAAAGTAGATTCGAAGCCAATGGTGGGCGGCTCGCAGATAAGCACGCGCGTCTCCCTTTAATTCTGCGACCGAGGACAAGAGAGAGGCAGAGTAGACGTTACCGGAACCATCCCATGAGACATGTAGTGATTGTCGGTAGGCAAGCTCTTGCACACGCTGCGCATCTTGGAGCGGCGCTATTAGATCGACATTATCTTGTAGCAAGGCTGTCTGACGGCCATCGCCCGCGATTTCTTCGCCCGCACGCAACGCTAATCGTGCAGCATCGGCGAAACGCTTGAGTTTCAGCGCCGACCGGAAAGCGAATTGCAGGCGATAAACGCGAATATTCCTCGCGTCGATGGGGCTGTTCTCCGGAAGAAGGTCGTCAGAAAGCGCCAGCTCGATCAATTGCTGATGCCGACCGGCTCGCAACAAGAGTTGTGGCAACGATCTGGCGACGTAGGAATGTGTTTTCGCGAGGGGACTGATCGCTTCTAGGTATGCGCCGATCTGCGAAGGCGTGGCGCTGAAATTATTCCTAAACCATGTTTCAGTTGGTTCGTCGCGAAACTGTACCGAATCGTCCGTTAGCCATAGCGGTCTTCCCAAGTCGCTCACAAAGCTTTGCACTGCGGACGTGTCGACACGTGCTGCCTGAGCCAGGACTTCAAGTGGAACAAAGGGAGGGAGATTCGCGAGCCCGCCGCAAATGGCGTCAATTTGAGCCCGCGCGATAGTAGGACTACGATCCTTCATTTGAGTAATCGCGGCGGCTAGCTGAAGATTGATCTGCTCATCCACAGTCGTGCCTAACGGACCCAAGCTCTCCAACACTCGCTCGAGGCTTTGATTCTTCATTGCGAGCGCAGTCGCCTGAACGCGAGGATTGCCGGCCGTGAGTCTGTGCAATTCGACTCCGTCGCGCGCCGTTGCGTCCGGCCAGAAGCGTCGAAGATGCGTCATCGTCTCGGAGTCACTGAAGGGGTTCAATGCATAACTCGTCACGGTCGTTGGTGGATCAAGCAGCGCCACCCGTTCCGTCCTGCAAAGCGTTACCAACTGGCATCCTATAGGCAGACGCTCGCGGATTAGGGAACGTATGAACGAAGTTTCGTCGACATCTTGCGCCGCCATCTCCGCGTTATCTGCCGCATCGACACAGATCACCAACAAAGCGGCGGGTGTTACCTCGCGTAAAGAATGCACCGCTTGTTCGATACGATTCAAGAATGCACGAAACAGAGCGTCCGCCGTCTGGTTTGGCCCAATCAATGTTCGGCAAAGACCATGTGTCGCCAATTCGTTGGCGATTTGAATCAAACCGTCGGAGGCGCGATGCCGCGGCTGACTTACGTTGCGATAAGTGCCTCCTCCGAAACAATCATATACGATGCCGAGAGAGCCTTTTGGTAGTGAACCGACAAGTTGGCGAGCGATCACAGTCTTACCAACGCCTCCAGCCGCGTGAATGATTAACGGCTTTTCAGCCGCAACTACTAACCGAAGAATTTCATCGTACTGTTCGCGGATAATAGGCTGGCCGAGCGCCTCGAATTTCGGCGGTGTAGGAAAAAGATCCCGTTCAGATGAAACTCCTAAACGGCTGAGAACATCTTCCCGATAGATTTGACCATTTGGAGAGTCAGGTAGGACGCGTTGTTGAACGAGCGTAATAAGCTTTTCGACTTCGTCGGTGTGAACAAAGCCAGCTATATATTCGGTGACTTCGGCTTGGAGCTTCTCCTTTTGAACTACGTAGTCGCCTTCGCCGTCGATAAAGCGCAAGATGCTGCAGAATTGCCGCAATTGATCACTGTTTAAGTCTGTAATTGTGTGCCATTGACTCTCCACCTTCTTCGGCAGGCTTTCCCCGCGAGTGATTTTCCCCACTGTGGTGGTAAGGGTTTGAGAAACACGTCGATTGGAAACTACAGCGAACGTGATTTGGGGCGCAGCGTTTGGGCTGGAAAGGTTTTGCAACGCGTCTTTGTATCGTTTCGCAAAACCGCTCAGGGTATCCTTCAGGTCATTCAGACTGAGTTTGACGTGCGTCTGAACCGTCGAGTGTTTCAGCTGAAAGTAATCAACCGAGGACGGCTGCCCGTTGGCTTGAGAGTATTCAGCAACATCAATCACATACTCACCAGCTTGGTGATTATCACGCGAGCCCTCGATTACGACGCATTCGAGCTGCGAATTGAAGTCCAGGAGCCGCAGGCAACGGCGTGCCGCCCAGCGATAATGAAAGACATCGCCGGCACGAGAGTAGCGGACAGCTGCGTTCTGCACCGCCCAATCTACGGCAAACCAACGCCGCGCCTAGTTTTGCCCGAGAATTTAGGCGTTCGGAATTATGGAGATAACTGGAACAGCGCTGACGGATTCGTGTGTTGAGGGGAATTCGTCGGGGGTGATTCAGGCAGTTCGCCCTTCGCGATAAGCTTTCCCCGTGATGATCTGCGCACCCGCAGTGAAGCGGCTTCGGCTGTATTCCGCGGGGGGAGGAAGGGGCGGAACAGCCGGAGAGCTTTGCGAGGACGGCGCAGATGATCACCCGCTAAAACAACGGGCAGGCAAACTCGCGAGTCTGTGGGGAGATAGGGCGGGACACAGTCTCGCCGCGGCGCAGCCGCATCAAACGTCTTGTCTCTCGGCGGCAGCACCTGCGTGGAGTGAAAAGGCTGTTGACACGGGTCTGTGAATAGTCTTAACATACCGACGAAAGCGGAATTCACACAGGAGCAATTATGGCAGAAACACTAATCGGTCTATACGAAATAGCGGAGTTGGCGAATGTCAGCCCGTCAGCGGTAGCAAATTGGCGGAAACGCTTCAGCGATTTCCCAGCGGCGTTGGCCGAACTCAAATCCGGCCCGGTTTTCTCCGAGAACCAAGTCAAGCTATGGCTCGCGCGTCGTCAAGGCAGTGATGTGGAAGACGTAGAATTGTTTTACGATGAGCTGGCGGCGAAGCGCAGCGATCCGCCCGAGTTGCGCGAGAAAATCGAGGAGGTCGTCGATCACCTCGAAAAGCAGGCGACATCGACCAACCGGCCGGGGATCTTACTCGGCCGCGTCCAGAGCGGAAAAACACGAGCATTCTTGGGGGTAATCGCGCGCGCCTTTGATAAGGGGTTCGACGTAGCTGTTATCCTGACAAAGGGGACCAAGTCACTGGCCGAGCAAACGCTTAGCCGCGTAAAGGAGGATTTCCGCGATTTCATCGCCGCGGACCAAGTTGATGTGTTCGACATTTTGGCAGTCCCGGACTTAACGCGTCACGAGCGGAGTCGAAAACTGATCTTCGTCGTGAAGAAAGAGGACGACAATTTGCGGCGATTGCTGAAACTCTTTCGCGAGCAATATCCCGACTTGCGGAAGAAATCAGTGCTCCTGATCGATGATGAGGCGGACCTTGCGTCCGTGAGCTTCCGCAGGACCGCGGGCGTTAATTCAGCCGGGGTAATATCGCAACAGATCGACCAGTTGCGGGATTCGGTGACGAATTCAGCATTTCTCCAGGTCACAGCGACGCCTTACGCGCTATATCTACAGCCGGAAAATGAAACCGTGTTGAATGGTAACTCGCTTTTCAAACCGAAGCGGCCGGCGTTCACGGTAATCCTCCCGACGCACAGCAAATACGCCGGGGGCGATGAGTACTTCGAGAAAAGTACCGAGCCGGAGTCATCGGCATTTTATTTTTACCAAGAGGTTCCGCTCCCCGAGCGCGATGCTTTGAAAAAAGAGGATCGTCGCCGGCTCCAAATCGATAAGGTTCTGACCGAAAAGAACGCAACCGTCTTAAGGACTGCGATTGTGAATTTCCTTGTCGGCGGTGCGATTCGCCGGCTACAGCAACGAGCCGTCGGTCAACGCCCGCAAAAATACAGCTTCCTTTTTCACACCGAACAGTCGCGTAGCTCGCATGAATGGCAGGAAAAGGTCGCTGGCGCCATCAAGGACGCGCTCGTTGACCAAGCACGGGAGGATAGCCCGCTTTTCAATGAATTGGTTCGCGCCGCTTACATGGACCTTCGGCGTTCAATCGAGCTCGAGGGTATCGCTCTTCCGACACTGGAAGACGTAACAAAAGCGGTGGTTGAGGCTCTGGAGACAGAGCAGTTAATGATTACGAGGGTTAATTCGGATACCGACGTTAAGAAATTATTGGCCGATAATGGACAGCTTAAGTTGCGGACGCCTTTTAATATGTTCATCGGCGGACAAATTCTTGACCGTGGGATAACGATCGCCAATCTGATCGGGTTTTATTACGGAAGAAATCCAAACCGCTTTCAGCAAGACACTGTGTTGCAGCACTCGCGAATGTACGGTGCACGTCCGACGGCGGACCTTGCAGTAACGCGCTTCTACGCGCCACAGCACGTGTATCAAATTATGAAAAGGATTCACGAGTATGACGGCGCATTGCGGGAGGCGTTTGAATCTCGTGCTCACGATCAGGGCGTCTATTTCATTCAGAAAGACCCCTCGAATCGTTTGATCGCGTGCTCCCCAAACAAGTTGTTGTTTTCGGATGTGGTAAGCATCCGACCAGGACGTCGGCTTGTGCTATCCGGCTTCCAAACCGTGTACAAATCGTACGGCCGACAAAACTTGGAAGAGCTCGACAACGCGATCGAGAAGATCATCGGAAAGAAGCAGGAGCCGGTGCTGATTAGCGTATCGAAAGCAGTGGAGTTGCTGAAACTCGCCTATGCGAATTTTGAGTTTGACGACGCAAGCGATGATGATCGTGAAGCGCACATCGCGGCGCTTGAGCACCTGTCGCGGACCTGCAAGAACGAGAAACTGAACGGCAAGGTATGGCTGGTGGTCGCCCGCGATCGTGATGTAGCTCGCTACCGCGAGGAAGGTCGGTTCTCAAATGCTCCCGACACCAAGCAGCAAAAGGATCTGGCGCGCGCTAAAGCCGATGATATCCCTGTCTTAGAACTGCTGCGTCAAAATGGCAGTGAAGCTAAAGGCTGGCGTGATCTGCCTTTCTGGTGGCCGGTCATCGTCACGCCGAGATCGGCGGTAACTTCGATCTTCGCTACAGATGAAGCGGTGGCGCCAACTGCGGCGACTTCTACCGGTCCCACTCGCGCGCTGGCAACGGAACAGTTCGCCTAACGGACGTGGAATTATGAGCCGGCCACCGCACCGACGTTTCGCTCAATTTTGGGCAGAAGATGTCAACCTCGTTCGCGTACCAAGCTTGCAGTCGTTATTCGACCGTTCAGAATTGACGTGAACGCCACCTGAGCATGCCCGATTCCGTTCCCGTCACACAGTTCAAATATCCCGATGCGAAGCGGAAGCACATTCCGCCTTCGGGCGAGATGGCGACGAACAAAGTGCGAGAAGAGGCTAAGGTGAAGTTCGCTTACGATCCGCATCGCACGCCGACTCTTCGATTCAACGAGCAGATTGCGCGCTGCCGTGAGCTGCTGGAGAAATCCACCCGCACCGTCTTGCAGAGCGAGGAAGCCGCGGAGCTGGCGCGGATACTGGAATCCGAGCAGCCGTGGCTGGAATGGGCAGGCAAGCGCGAGCAGCCCCACTTCGAAGTCGATCCCGTGGCGTTGCACATCCACGAGCGAGTTTCTGCACAGGCCATTTTGAACACGGTACGGCGCGAAGACATACAGCGCGATTTCTTTGCCGAACCGCAACTGCCCGCCCGCGAAGCGCGCGCCTACTACCAGTATGATGTCGACTGGGCTAACCGGCTCATCCTCGGCGACAGCCTCCAGATTATGACCTCCCTCACCCGGCGCGAGGGCCTTGCCGGGCAGGTGCAAATGATCTATCTCGACCCCCCCTACGGCATCAGCTTCAAGTCGAATTGGCAAAACGAAGTTGGCAAGCGTGAAGTCGGTGACAAGGAGGACGACATTAGTCGTGAGCCCGAGATGATCCGTGCTTACCGCGACACTTGGACCCTCGGCGTTCACTCGTATCTGACCTACCTAAAACAGCGCCTGCTTTTGGCGCGCGACCTCCTAACCGATTCTGGTTCCATCTTCGTTCAGATTTCGGATGAGAATTTGCACCGGGTTCGCGCACTCATGGACGAGGTGTTTGGGGCAGAGAATTTTTGTGGCGTCATCACTTTTGTGAAGAACAGCGGTGCTACCGACGCGCTCATGGCGTCACCGTCGGACTACTTGGTTTGGTATGCCAAGAATCGCGCGGTAGTGCAGTATACGCAGCTCTTCCACGATAAATCTGCAGGTTCAGAGTTTGCAGAAAGGTATGAGGACGTGAGGGAACGAAATGGCGCGCGTCGTCGCCTTCGTGAAACCGAGCAAAAAGATCCGGAGAGCCTTCCTAATGGGTCCAGGCTGTTCACCCTTCAACCGGCTGTTTCACAGGGTTATCGCGCCACAACTTCGGTGCCGTTCTCGATGGACGGTTTTACTTGCGACATTGGTAAGCAGCGCAACTGGAAAACCTCTCTTGAGGGATTGGGACGCCTCGCGCGGGCAGAGCGACTAAGCGGGACCGAAAAGATGGTCTATTACAATCGTTATCTTGATGATTTTCCGGCCTACGCGATGAACACACTTTGGCGAGACACTCAGGACAGGTTCGCAAAGCAGTATGTAGTTCAGACCGTCCCCAAAGTAATTCAGCGCTGCATCCTGATGACGACCAAACCCGGTGATCTCGTCTTGGACCCAACCTGCGGAAGTGGAACTACTGCGTTTGTCGCCGAGCAATGGGGGCGTCGATGGATCACGATCGATAGTTCGCGCGTGGCTGCTGCGATCGCTCGTCAGCGGCTGCTCACCGCCAGTTTCGAAACGTACAAGACCCGCGATCCTAATGCCGGTGTCGATCCCAACCAGCCGCTGAACCCACGGCACGGGTTTATCTACAACACAGTTCCGCACATCAGTCTCAAATCTATAGCGCAGAATAAAGGACTAGATCCTATTTTTTCCCGGCACCAGCCCATCCTCACCGAGCGGCTCGTCGCGTTGAATGCGACGCTCGCTAGCGTGACGGACGCGCTCCGCCAGCAACTCGTCGGAAAACTCGTCACGAAACTCCGTAAGGAAGGCGTCCGCAGCGTGAGCGACGCCGATCAGAGACGCTGGCTCCTTCCTAGCACTGACCCACAGCTTATCCAGCAACAGAAGAAAGGCGGCCCTAGCGCGACGCAAGTCCGCGATCTTCGCGAGGCTATTCCATCCGAAAGCACCTGGCGCGAATGGGAAGTGCCCTTCGACAGCGATCCGGATTGGCCAAAACCATTGCAGGATGCCTTGACCGCCTACCGCACCGCCTGGCGCGACAAGATGGACGAAGTGAACGATGCCATCGCCAAGAATGCGGATCAGGAAGAATTGGTGGACAAGCCCGAGGAGCTTCGTGGCATCGTACGCGTAAGCGGTCCATTCACGGTCGAAAGTATTCGACCGCCCGAGAATTCGCCCGACCCCGACACTGCCCGTAATTCGCCAATCGCTGGCGCCCCGGACGAACTGCCAACATTCGAAGGTAATGAAATGGCCGCAACCAATGCGGCGAATCACATCGACCGCATGCTTTCGCTCTTGCGGCAGGACGGCATCACCTTCCTGGGAAATCGGCATGTAAAGCTTGATCCCATAGAACGGATCGAGAGCAGCTTCCTCCACGCCGCGGGTGAATACATTGATGAGAGCGCCAAGAAAGTTACCGTGGCTATCGCCATCGGGCCGGAGATCGGAAGCGTACCGGTGTTTCAAGTCGAGGAGACAATGCGGCTCGCGTATCGCAAAGGTTATGATCTCCTCGTGATCGCGGCGTTCAGCTTCGACGCTGCGGCGCAGGAGGCGATCCAGTCAAACAACGACGATCCAGACTCGAAGCTCCGTATCGAAATGGCGCAAATTCGGCCCGACGTAACGATGGGCGATCTGCTCAAGAAGACCCAGGTAACAGCGCAAATTTTCACCGTCTTCGGTCAACCGCGCTCGACGTTGACCGAGGCGAAGGACGGCACGTGCACCGTTACCGTTGAAGGCGTCGATATCTACGACCCGGTGAAAAACAGCATCGAAGCGACGAACGCGTCGAAGGTGGCAGCATGGTTTCTCGACACCGATTACGACGGAAAGGTCTTCTGCATCTGCCAGGCCTTCTTTCCGGACAAGAGCGCCTGGGAAAAACTGAATCGCGCCTTGAAGGGGAGCATTGAAGAAGGCGCATTCGAAGCGCTCTCCGGCACCACTAGCATTTCTTTCAAGGTGGGTGAGCGGAAAACCGTCGCCGTAAAAGTCATCGACCCGCGCGGTAACGAAGTGATGAAGGTTCATCGCATCGCACGCGAAGCGTATTCGGAGTAACTGATGCGCGTCGTAAAGACCCGGGACTACCAGGACGCCTACCGGAATCTCATTCGCGTCGGTGGCCAGTCGGGGCAACGTGCACGTCATGCTTCGTCGGTTTTGGCGAACTTGGAACTCGATTTGCCCGCTGGCGCTCCGACTACGAATCACGGCGAGACCCGAATCAGAAATTGCGTGAAGTATGCCCTCGGTACTGGTTTCCGCCTCATTAGCCTGCAGGAAGGTTCAACTTGTATTGCTCTGTTCCTCGGCAGCCACCACTCCTGTGATTCTTGGCTTCAGCTAAACCGCGGGTTGCAATTAACAGTCGACCCGACGACGCAGGAACTGCTTTTCGTCAATCTGCCGGCCCAGCCCCAGCGAATAGACTTTCGGACGGGAGATGCGTCCTTGGATGAGCGTCCTTTTTTTCAGCGCCTCGATGGAGTCGATTGGGACGAGCTTATTCAAGATCCATTCGTTCGGTTTGCGCTGCATTCAATCAATGAGAACCAGTCAGATGAAGAGCAGTGGGCGGTGCTCGCGGCATTACAGGAAAAAGATAGTGAGTTGGCCGCCGTTCTAATCGCCGCACTGAATCACATAAAGCACGGGCAGTCCGATGAGGCGCGCGCGGTAATCGAGGCACACCAGGGCCATCGAGTCGTCGTTTCCGCTGCGGAACCATTGGATGTGGTAGTGACGGATGAAGCTCTATCGAATCCAATAAACGCAGAGCGGTTCATCCATTTGAACCCTCTGAGCGAAGAAGAGCGGAAGCTAATCGACGATCCCACGCGGTTTCAGGAATGGATGGTGTTCCTCCATCCCGGACAGAAGCGCGTTGTCGAAGAAGATTTTGATTTCCCTGCTCTCCTCACGGGCGTTTCAGGCTCGGGAAAAACAGGTGTTCTCGTGCATCGGGCGCGCCGCCTAGCGCGCCTGTATCCGAACGATCGAATGCTGGTTCTGACGCTAAACCGCAGTCTGGCACGGCTCCTCGAGAACCTTATAAAGACACTTTGTGTCGACGGTGAGCATGAACGAATCGACGTGCGGTCGTTTCACGACTATCTGGCCGCGGTCCTAGCATCAGTCGATCTGGCCAGATTTCTTGATCTACTCGGTAACTACACCAATCACATCGACGAGATAAAGGAGCTTTTAGCAATAACCGCTCCGGATCGGCTCGATGACTTATTCAAGTCGCTCGATGAACGGGTGTTGAAACGAATGTTTCGTGAATTCACGGCAGCTTTGAACGGAAAAGAGCGCGACAACTACGACAATCTTGAAGTCTATCTTTACTCGCAGGACCAATCTGTTGACCTGTCGGATTATGTTTACGAGGAGCTTGAACTGATCCGCAGCGCGTTCCCATGTTACGGTGACTACAGCGAATATCGCGACGGGTATGAACGAGTGGGTCGGTCGATTCAGTTCCAGACCGAGCGACGGCAACAGGTTCTCGATCTGCTGCATGCCTGGGAAGGGTTTCAGATTCGCCGCCGCTTCTTCGACCACATGGGACTGACCCAAGCCGCCATGCTGGCGGTCGACGAGACCGACAACATTCCATTGCTCTTTCGATATCGGTCCGTGCTAGTGGACGAATTTCAGGACTTTTCCACGACTGACCTGAAGCTCCTCAAGCGCATTCCAACCAACAAAAAAAACGGTCTGTTTCTTACCGGCGATTTTGCGCAGAAGCTTTATGCTAAGGAACTCGATTTGGCGAAAGCGGGATTGGGTCGACAGGAGCGAACGCTTCGCTCCATCCGCAAGAACTACCGAAACTCACGCCAAATTCTGTTCGCGGCTGATCGGCTACTGAAGGCTTTTCCACCACCTGAACAAGCCGGCGATTCCGAACTCAAAGTACTCGATCCGGAGCTGGCAGAACGGGACTCGGCTCAACCGATAGCGGTTCAGTCGACCAATGCCATCGCCTACGCGTGGGAGCTCGTCGACGAATGGTTGCAGGCCGGACACATTGCCTTTTCCGTTTGCATTGCGACTGCGAATTCGCAGCGCGTCACGCTCGACGATATTCGCGCTGCTTGTCCAAGACACGTTCCGGTCGGTGACCTCACGGGCGACTACTTTCTTGATCCCGCGACGGTCGTCGTGTCCGATATCGCAACGATCAAGGGATTCGAATTCAGCCTCATCATCCTGCTCGGCCTTGAGGACGGTTCGTTTCCGATGGCTGGGAGGCCGTCCGATGAGCGCTGGCGGGATGCGCTGCGGCTTTACGTCGCGATCACACGGGGGCGCGACGAGGTGCGGTTCATTTATTCCGGGCAGCCCTCGGTGTTTCTCGAAGCGATGGGAGACGCACTGTCGTGGCGCAAAGACGCGGAAGATCGTCCGATCGCGGTCGAGCCGCCTTCGCCGACCAGTGACATCGCCGTCCTGCCAACGATGCCAGAGACAGCGGAGCCTGCCGACGAGCGCGTGCTTGTGGAGTTCATCAACGGCTTCGCGGTTGCAAATCTGCCAAGCGGGATCACAGAGCGTCGTCTCGCCGCAGCGCTTGGCAGAAAGCCGGTTGAAGTCGCAATTCGTCTCCAACGCGCAGGGGTCTTCACTAGGCCCGATACCCACCTTGCCCAGCACATTGTGGTCGAAGTGTGCGAGGAGTTTGGGATAAAGGCGGCATTCCGACAGGAACCGAATGGCGGCGAGAGCCGCAGCCAGCACTGACCTCGATGCCAAAGGTGAAACCAAAAGTTCCGAAGCCGCCTCCGGCAAACGAGCCCGACCTTCCGATCACGCCGGCTATCGACGAACCGATTCTGAACAGTCCGTTCTACGAACCGAAGCTACATTGGGTTTATCCCAAGGACGGGGCCCCGACGAAGGCAGAGGGCAGACGTAGGGCGGAGTATTTTTGGACCACAGCCCGTGTGATGACGGGGCAACTCGACTTGGAAGGTATTGGTTCGAGCTATGGGAGCGAACCTTTGCCGCTCGTCAACGCGCTCCGCGACGATGTGCGGAAGTGGCGCAACTCGAATTATGAGGGCGCCACTCAAACAACGAGAAAGCTTCTCCAGCATTGGCAGCGGAAGGATCGGACGCGGCGAATCTTCTTTTGCCAAATCGAAGCAGCGGAAACAATCATCTATCTGAATGAGATTCTCGCGGCAGGTCGTGCGAGACGGGGAGCGGCCGCGGTTTCTCCGGATGATTACGCTGCGATGATCGGGGGCAAAAAGCCCGATCTCGCTTCTGAGATGGGAGACGAGTTCTTCCCGCGCCTTTGCGATCAACCGTGGGATGCGGCGAGCAAACCTCTAATTCGTTACGGAACCAAAATGGCAACTGGCTCTGGCAAGACAGTTGTCATGGGAATGCTGATCGCATGGACGTTTTGCAATCGCGGTGTCGTGCCGGGCGACACCCGATTCCCACACGCAATCCTGATTGCCTGTCCCAATTTAACAGTTCGCGATCGTCTACAGATTCTACGACCGGACAACCCGGCGGGAAATTACTTCGACCAGTTCGATCTGATTCCTTCGCAGCTTCGCCCGTTGCTCAATCAAGGGCGAGTCTTAGTCACGAACTGGCATGCGTTCGCTCCTGAATCGCCCCATGCTGAGGCGGGTGCAAATTTCGCTGTCGTCAATAAGGGTGAGGAAGGACCGGACGCATTTGCGCGCCGTGTTCTGCGCGATCTTTACGGGCGCGGAGAATTGCTCGTGCTTAACGATGAGGCGCATCACGCCTATCGGCCGGCACCGCCAGAAAAGGCGATAAAGATAAAGCGAAAAAGGGGAGAGGCAGGACTGACCGACGACGAAAGCGACGATGATCGCAAGGAAGCGACAGTCTGGATTGAAGGTTTAGACAAGATCAACGCAGCGGTCGGGATTCGGTGCTGTGTCGATCTTTCAGCAACTCCGTTTTATCTAATGGGAAGTGGTTACATCCCCGGCTCTCCTTTCCCCTGGCTCGTGAGCGACTTTGGCTTGGTCGATGCTATCGAGTCGGGGATCACGAAGATTCCTCGCATTCCCGTTTCGGATCAGACCGGCAGACCTGATCCGCAATTTTTTCGTCTGTGGGAAGAGATTAAGCGTCGTCTTGATCCGGCCGAAATCGTACGCGGCAAGCCTAAGCCGGAAGCGGTTTGGCGAGAGGCCCAAGGCGCCTGGACCGTGCTCGCCTCGCAGTGGCAGGAGCGGTTCGCCTACGCCCGCGATCGCAAGAATGGTCAGAGCTTTGTCCCGCCAGTGATCATCGTCGTATCCGACAACGTTGAAATCGCTCAGGTATTTTTTGAACAAGTGTCCGGAGAAACAACGGAAGAAATCGCAGGCGACGCCAGCGAGAGCGAGGAGACAGAAGGGAACTCAAAGAAGCGAGCAAGTCAGCGCGTCTTCAATCCAGCGTCAGTCGGTTTCCCAGATTTGGCGAATACGGCAAACCGACGTGTGACCGAGCGGATAGATTCAAAACTTCTCGCCGAAGCCGAAGCCGGGGAAAGCGGTAGCAAGGTCAAAGAGGGGGAACGCCTCCGACAGGTGATCGCGACCGTCGGTCAAAAGGGAACTGCGGGAGAGAATATCCGCTGTGTCGTCTCGGTTCAGATGCTTACGGAGGGCTGGGATGCGAGCAACGTGACGCAAATTCTTGGGCTTCGTGCCTTCGGCAGTCAATTGCTCTGCGAGCAAGTAGTCGGTCGCGGGCTACGCCGAATAAGTTACGACGTTGATCCGATAACCGAGATGCTGCGACCCGAGTATGTCGATGTTTACGGAATTCCATTCTCCGTCATTCCATTTCGTGGACGTAAGGGAACCGACCCTGAACCAGACGACAAGCCGATTACACACGTTCGCGCTCTACCCAATCGAGAGGCGATGGAGATCCAATTTCCGAACGTGGACGGCTATGTGATGGAGCTTCGGAAAAACATCATTCGCTGCGATCTGGCGCATGTCGAGCCACTGTCGATTCAGGTGATGCGAAATCCTAATCAGGTTTTTGTCCAGCCGCAGGTTGGAATCAGAGAAGGAGCGCCAGGCACCCAAGGATTCGAATTGGTGCAACACGATCGGGACGAATACTACGAACAAACGCACGTGCAGACGGTGCTGTTCGAGATTGCGCGCCAGATCGTCCATCGCCTGACAACGTCGCAGCGAGGTGAATCCGTGAAATTCACCCAGCAAGCCCGTCATCAACTCTTCCCCCAGGTCTTGAATATCGTTCAAGAGTTTGCGGATCAAAAGGTGAGATGGAACGGCGTAGACCGACGGGAATTAGGATTGCAGGTGTACGCTGAACAAGCCGTCGAGAGGCTCTGCGGCGCCATCGAACCGGATGGCTCGTCAGGTGAACCTCCGCTGCTTCCGGTAATCAATCGCTTTCGCCCCCATGGAAGCTCGGCAGACGTTGCATTCAATACAACGCGACCATGCTACCCAACGAGCAAGAGCCATATTGATCACGTCGTGCTCGATACAGATACGTGGGAACGCTCAGTTGCATTCAGTCTCGAAGCCGCGGACGAGGTGCAATTTTATGCACGCAACGACCACCTTGATTTTGCAATCCCGTACGAGTTTTACGGCGTTGCTCATTTATTCCTCCCCGATTTCCTTGTGCGACTACGTTCGGGCGTGACCCTAATTCTAGAGGTGAAAGGCTTCGTTTCTGAACAGGACACGTCAAAATTCCAGGCCGCCAAGCGTTGGGTTTCCGCAGTGAACAATTGGGGTCGCATGGGACGATGGAGTTTCCATGCGGCGAAAGACCCAAACCAGATTGAAAAAGAGCTAAGCTACATCGCTGCCGAGGGAACCTAAGGGAACGGTCGTTCCTAAGGCGAAATCTCGGCCGTTTTCCGCGTGGCGGATGTGAAGCGACCGCACATCAGCATCCTTTGCGATTAGTTCCACGGCGAGGTGCGCGGAGTGAAATTAAAACCGGTCGCCGAGCTGCTGGCGGAGCTGCCAGGCGGTGAAATTCCGCGAGTAAAGTGAAGGGGCTGCAGGCGCATCATTGTTATTCGTTTGAAACGAGCTTATCCGCCAACTGCAGCTCAACGACCCCGAGGGGAAATGAAGACAAGAGGTACACCTTGTCGAAAGTAGATATAAAAGTGGAATTCTTGGTAGGATCACCCATCTCCATCCAAGACGATGGTGTTCCAAACTCTGATACGATCAACAGCCACGTCTCGTGATATTGACGACGGTATTTCTTCGGCTTCTCCTTTTTGCGATCGAGTTCCTGTTGCAGTGAGCGAAAATCCCAACTTTGAACAACCGCCCCTCTACCCGTGTCCCAGTGCGCCGGCACTCCGTCCGGCGACGCGTACAACGCGATATGATCAACCGCACACATCAGCTGTCGATCAAACTGATTCCAATCGAGGATTATCCACTGATTTGGCGGTGGGGTATTGTTTAAGGCGAGCGTCGCAATCTTTTCAGCGATCTCTTCGCGAACCGTCTGGCACACCTTGAAGTGAGGAGCCCACATTAGACTTAGCAGCAGCCTAGCGCCCCGACGGGAATTATAAATGGCGAGTGCTCGCTCAAGAACTCGATCCTCTTCACTCTCAATTTGCTTTTCGCGCTGCCGGTGAAAGTTGGTGAGCTCAATCCCAAATGCGGCGCCATCTCGCCAGGCAATTATGTCCGGTTCCGGAGGTTCTTGGGATTGATATCTATCGAACGTGATACTGCCCAGATGGAGAAAATTCTCGAAGTTCGCGACTTCGAGTCGCGCTTTCCGAATGTTACCCAGACGATTGGGCACGCCTTCGGGGGTCGTCTTTCAAACGCAATGCAATGTCCGCCCGCAAATCGCGGCGCCGCTCTTAGCGCTTTCCCTTTTTTGCCGGTGTTTGCGAAAGGGCAGAGCCAGCCGCTGTCTTCGATGGTTTATCCTGTCGCCCATCACGTAGCACTTTTGAAGAGGCCTTTGCTGCCTTTTGCGAAGTTTTCTTGTTAGATGCCATATATGATACCAACTGTTTGCTGCGACGGGTCAGTCCGTCGCGCATGCATCAAAACTGATAGCAGGAAAACGAGAGAGCGGCAAGCCTAACGGTCGGCTATGTACCACGCTAAATGCGATCTCTGTGCCGTCACAAAACGTTGATCGAGCTGCTTCGCTAGATCGGCGGATTGGCGGCGGAAATGCGCGAATCAGTTTTCGCGTTCGCGTAGCCGATCTTCGAGACGGCCGAGCGGGTGTTCGAGGGAGGCAATCGCGCCGGCCGCGCTGTCGCTGCGGTTTAGCGGCGGGAATCGCGCAGCACCATTTGGTATACGCGATCAAGATCTGTTTTCGTCAGCCGCGTTAGTGAGGTAAACGGCTTTTTCATGTTCAATCGATCGGAAAGCTCCGGATAATAGGCTTCGTTAGTTTTTCGCATGCTGTTCATCGCCGCTTTGATCGCTTTAATCCGCGATGCCTTCCATTGATCGGGAGCTTTGGTTTTGTACCCGGTAGTCTGAATTGCTTTCTGCTGCCGATACCATGCTTCGACTGCCGGCATATTGGCGGAAAGCAGTGCCTCGCGTTTTGGAATCTTGAAGCGTCTCAAGAGCCGGGCACCCCATTCGCCAAAAGCTTCATTCCGAGACTTGCCCATTGTGCCTTCGGCAAGCTCTTTGATCCATTCCGCGATCTGATGCTCTTCAGCAGTGGTGATGCTGCCTGGTCGTCGTTCCAAGACTGTTTTGATGACTGGCGGACGCTGGTATTGATGAATTTCGTTCCCATCACCAGCGATCTGAATGTTTCCAGGCCCGCGGGCGCTTTGACGAACTGCGGTCTCGGTTGGTTTGCGACGCGCACGGCCTTTTCGTCCGGGCGGAAAGTCATTCAGAACGAGCGCGAGGTGATTGGCAAAGTCATCGCGGAAGCGGCTGCGTGATTGAAATGTCCAGCACGACCGATGGGTTCTGAGTTGCTCGCGGAATGCAGACAATCGCTTTACTTGTTCGATCGACGCGCCCGCAGGCAGCGGCTCAAGATCAGAGAAGTAAACCATCACCTTCTTCCCGCCGGCGATAGCGCGTTGGATCTCTTCGACGGTGCCTGATTCTGCGGTTGCCGTCGGGGTGCCGATCCGGGACCAAAATATCGCAACGAGAATGTCCGTCGAATCGATCAACTGCTTGTTGATCGCACCCTGGCCAGTTTTCTGCGCGTCCGGGTAGCTGTCGGTCGACCAGTGCTGGTGTTTTACCCAAAACCCGTGCTGCTCGCCGTGTTGACAGTTCCAGTCATTGATCGCCTCCGCTGCCAGCGCCATTTCTTTGGCAACGTCGGTCGGGCCGCACAAGGTCAGCTTGATCAGTTCAACACTGGAAGTGACTCCGCTCATTCGTAATTGAGGCCGCTCCTTCAAAACTAGGTCGGTGTTGTCGTTCACGTCAATTTTGCGACGATCGGCGCCTGTCGCGCATGGATCGAAATGTGAGTCGAGCCAGCAGTAACGGCTTCCGCGCGGGACTCGGCCGAAACTTCCGAAATCGATTCGTCGATGTTTGGAGACGCTTGGTTCTTTGTGATGTCGAGCGCGGTTATGATCTCCTGCTGGCGCTTTGTTGCAGTCGCGAGTTTCTCTTCGTGCTCAAAGGGTTGATCGAGCTGCCTGGCTAGATCCGCGGATTGGCGGCGGGACTGCGCGAGTTCAGTTTGGCGTTCGCCCAGGCGATCTTCCATGCTTTCCAGCGCGTGTTCGAGTGACGCGATTGTACCCGTCGCGCTGTCACTGACGTTCGCTCGATACGCATGTTTGCCTTGGATCAGAAGCGTTGCTCGTTCGTCGAATCGTTCCACGGAAATTGGAAATCCACCGATCTTTCCGATCGGTTTTGTAGATTCGAATGGTTTCACTACGGCGGCGGTGAAGACGAGCGCGCGTCCCGCTTTCACGCGATCGTTGAAGGTCTCATTCTTCACCGTCATGGAAAAATTGTCACCGCGAGTACTCGTCCGCGTGCGCACGTCCTCGCGGATGTTTGCAATCTCGCGCTCTAAGACTTGGGCGCTGTCGCCCAATCGTTTGATGCGATAGCGCATTTGATAAAGGCTTTCGGCGTGCTGCTTCTTGAGTCTCGTCAGGCGCATGACTTCGGCATCGATCGCGGCTTTTTCGATCACGAGCGGGTTGCCTGACGCGATCGCTTTCACTTCGGCGTAGGTGAGTGCGGCGGAGTCCACGTCTTCCGCGCGGCGCACGGTTGCGTCACCGGTCATTACTTGGGCAATGAAGCGGCACTTCGTTTCGAGTGTTTGCCACATATAGGCGTCGAAGCTGCTTTCGGTGACGTAGCGGAAAATCTTCACGTATTCGTTTTGGTTTCCCTGGCGAATGATTCGGCCTTCGCGCTGTTCGATGTCGGCAGGTCGCCACGGCGCATCAAGATGATGCAGTGCGACGAGCCGTGTCTGGACATTTGTGCCTTCGCCCATCTTCAGCGTACTGCCGAGGAGCACGCGAATCTTGCCTTCGCGCACTGATCTGAAGAGCGTCGCCTTCGAGGCGTCGTCATTCGCATCTTGCATGAATGCGATCTCGGTCGCGGGAACACCGCGGTCGATCAACTTCGCGCGAACATCGTCATATACCGAAAACCATCGAGTACCCGGCTGCGGAGTCGAGAGGTCGCAAAAGACAAGTTGGGCTCCTTTGGTTGGAGCGGAGTCGAGCCAGACCTGGTGGATTTTCTCGACGGCATAGTTCGTTTTCGAATCGGGATTATCCCGGACGCGCGGGACCACGAGCCGCATATCAAGCGCGGCTTTGCGCCCTTCGGTCGTGATCTTCAGCATGTTGTCGTCACGCGGATCAACTCGCCCGCTCTTGATCTTTTCTGTGCGTTTTACGAGTTGATCGACAAAGCGTTTCAGCTCTGGACTGGTCGGCGCGCTGACCGTGATTGGCCGTCCCTGATCGAGCTTCGGCACCGGCAGTTTAAGCATCTCCGCGGTTTGCACATCGGCGACTTGGCGAAACTGCTGCATCAGTTCGGGAACGTTCACAAAGCGCGCGAACCTGCTTTGCAGCCGATAGCCGCTCCCGTCCGGGCTCAGTTCCATGGACGTAACTGCCTCGCCGAAAGTTCCCGCCCATGAATCGAAATGCTGAAGCGAATTACGCCGCAGAGTGTCCATTTGAAGGTAACGCTGCATGGTGAACATCTCGGCCATCGTGTTCGAGATGGGTGTGCCGGTCGCGAACACGACGCCGGCGCCGTTGTTCTTCTCCTGGATGTGCTGGACCTTCAGGAAGAGATCGAACGCGCGTTCCGATGCAGTCTGCGGCANNATGAAGAGTCGATCGATTCCAAGTTCTTCGAACGTGAGCGTATTGTCCTTTTTCTGCTCGGCGGAAAGCGCTTCGAGTTTCGCGGTGAGGCGCTTCTTCACGCGCTCCAACTCTTTGACTAGCCGTGTCCCGCGGTCGGCGCGCTCTTCGCGGATTGCGGCTTCAATCTCGTCGATCTGGCGCCCAATGAAGTCGCGGCGCGTCCTCAGCGAGACGGGAATTTTCTCAAAGCTCGCGTGAGTAACGATCACTGCGTCCCAGTTTCCGGTGGCGATTCGACTGAACAACCGAGCGCGCCGTGACGCTTCGAAATCATCTTTCCCCGCGACAAGAATGTTCGCAGTCGGATAAAGCGTGAGCAGCTCGGACGAGAACTGCGCGAGCATGTGATTCGGCACGACGAACATTGGCTTCGTCGCGAGCCCGAGTCGTTTCAGTTCGGTGCCGGCCGCGACCATCGTGTAGGTCTTTCCGGCACCGACGACGTGTGCGAGCAGCGTGTTGTCGCTCTGCACAATGCGCCAAACCGCATTCTTCTGATGTGCGTGCAGCGTGATTTGCTGGCTGCTCGAAGGCAGCGTCAGATGGCTGCCGTTGAAAACCCGGAGCCGCACTGAATTGAACTCGTCATTGTATTTGCGGCAGAGACGTTCGCCGCGCTCATCATCCCCCCAGATCCACGTTTTGAATCGCTCCTTGATCTTCTCCAGCCTGTCACGCGCGGCTTCGGTTTCCTGCGCGTTGATCACGACCGTGTCGTTCTTGCGATCGCGATCGTAAACAGTCGGTGTTTTGAGATTCAGTGCGTCCTGAATCAGATCGAGCGCCGAGTAGCGCATCGTTCCCCACTCGGCCGTGTTCGCGACAGTGCCGCGCGCATTGAAATCACCGCGGACAAACCAGGTGCCGAGCGCAGATGCGTGCGAAACGGTAATGCCATCGGCGCCGAGCAACGATTTGGCGAACGCCTCCACGTCCGCGGCGGGAATCCACACCGCGCCAAGTCGCGCGTCGATTTCTGAAGCGGTAAGGTCTTCCGGCTGGACGGCTTCCAGCGCGGTGACGTTCCCTTCGTAAGTCGGGTCCGTCGCAGCCGCGGCGCGTGCAGTCTGTAATTTCAGGCGAACATTACCGGAGAGATATTGATCCTCAGTTTCCCAGTGTTGGGTTTCTGGATTGCGGTAGATCAAACCCTTCAATTCCGGGAGAAACTCGTCAGGCGTCCGCGATAGAAGCGCCCCCATGCGCGCGAGATCGACGCGTCCGATTTCGTTTAACGAAAGAACGAGCGCATCGTATGCCGATTCTGCAACCTGCCGTGGCTGCGATCGTTGAATGGTACGTTCTCGAAAGATTGAGGCCTTCGTCGCGCGTTTCGTGTCGTTGTCGTAATCCTCGAGAGAACACAAAAGCGGCAGGTCCGGATCGCCGCGGAAGGCGCGGCGGTTGGGGCTGTCGTTGATCGCACCGAACCGGGAGACGAAATGATCGTAGAAGGAATTAAGTTGGCGCCGTGCTTCGACAATTTCGTCTTCCGTAGAATCGGTGAGCTGCGTACGCAGGACCTCGCGTACCGCGCCACGCACTCTAATTAAGCCGCGGATTCTGCGCACCGTCTCATCAGGCAAGTTCGCAATCGGCTTGAGAGTCGAACCCGTGCGGATTGCGATGACGCCATCGTGCAACGTGAAGGCGTTTTCCTTCACGTCATCCGGCGCGATGATCGTCTCGCGATCTGCCAGCTCTGAGGTGCTTCGCTCCGCGCTGCGGTAGATTCCTCGCGGTAACGCGGCCACAGCCTCAGCGAGCGCGGCCGAGAGATCGCGATCATCGGCAACAAGCGCGGGCTCATTGTTGCGATACATCGTGCCGGCGTTTGCCATGTGGCCGAGCATCATGTGCGGATTCGCAACGAAGTATTCGTTGATCTGAAAGAGCATGCCGTCGCGATTTGCGTGCTCAGCAAGATTTAGCCAGGCCGGGCCGCTCGGTCTTTCACCGGCAACCAATTTGCGCAGGAACACAATGTCGGTCGTGACTTCGGTGTTCGCGTTTCTTTTGAACGCTGTGTTTGGCAAACGGATCGCGCCGACGAAATCGACTTTGTCGGCGAGATAACCGCGCAAGCTCGAATTGACCTTATCCAGAGTCCCCTTGGAAGTGACGAAAGCCAGCAATCCGCCGGGCCGGATATTTTCGACCGCTTTCGCGAAGAAGTAATCGTGAACGAGAAAATTGTGCTCGTTGAACGACGGGTCGTGCAGTTTGTAATCGCCGAAGGGCACGTTGGAGATCGCGAGATCGAACGAGCCATCGCCGAGAGCGGCGGTCTCGAAACCTTGAGCACGGATGTCTGCGTCAGGATAGAGGTGACGCGCGATCCTGGCGGTTAACGGATCGATCTCAACGCCGGTCAGTCGCGAGCGGGCGCTCATTTCGGCTGGCATCAAGCCGAAGAAATTTCCGACGCCAAGAGCTGGTTCTAGAACTCGCCCAGATGTAAAGCCGATCTGCTGCACGGCATCGTAGATTGCGGAGATGACGGTGGGAGAGGTGTAGTGCGCGTTGAGCGTCGAAGCCCGCGCGGCCTCGTATTCCTCACTGGTAAGCAGCAGCTTGAGGCGTTCGCCTTCAGTCTTCCATTCAGTCGAGAGCGGCGAGGCAAAGACCTGCGGAATGCCGCCCCAGCCGACATATTTTACCAGGATTCGCTTCTCTTCGTCGCTCGCTGCGCGGCTCTGGGATTCGAGTAGTCGAACAAGCTCGATCGCGGCGAAGTTGTCGCGACACTTCTGCTTCAATGATCCGTCGCCGAGGTGGTCCTCGGCGCGAATGCGATAATTCCGCGCGTTTAGTTCAGATTCTCTTCCGGCGGGAGAAGAATGTATTTCTCGCGAATCATCTCCCAAGCCTGGTCGTGCGCCTGCTGCGGCGTCAGCTTCTGTTCCATTTCGAGCTGCCGGGTGAGAGCTTCCATTTCGTTGATCGTCGTCTCCTGCGCTTCGGAGAGAGCTTCCATTAAGATTCCTTTCGCCTCCAACTCGCGCACCATCTTCGGGCGGAACTCCCGCCAATGGCGCTCGGCCATTAGTCCGTATTGCGTCAGGTAAATCGGCTGGCTCACGAGATCGGTCGAAATCAAAAAGATTGAGTTGGTGGTCGCCGTTCGCGACTTTCCCATTGCGCTTGAGCATACACGATGAGCCCAAGCTTCGACCAACTGACGGAAATTGATGCTCCCCAGTGGGAGCGGATTCTCATCGACATGGTTGTGCGTTGCTCAACCAAAACGCCCGGTGTGAACATCGAGCGCAACTTGGTATCGACGCAGCGATATGCCATAGATGATCGAGTCCTCTAGGCTCCCTTCACAGACGAGAGCGACCACTCGACCTTCTTCATCAACGATTGGCGCGCCACTGCAACCCCGGAAGTATTCGTGACCCGGATGCTCGACCGGCAGTCGGAACGCGAACAGATCCTCGCGCTGCTCGACGAATGACAGCGGGAAACAAACCCGAAGCTCGGTGAAGCAGAACTTCACGTCCGCCGCAATCAGCGTGTGATCTTCCAAGCTCGGCTTCGTGTGCCCAGCGAAGCCATAGCGAGCGCCCGCTTGTGGTTCCGCGATCGCACTCGCCGGCCAAATAGTGCAGGCGCGAGATTCGACGATATTTCCGGTCTGAGCGTCGATCTTCTCCAACCGAGGCTCGTGTTCGAAAGGCACATCCACGTAAGCAAAATCCACCTCATTAAGTTTCATCTCTTCGAGCTTCATCCCGGTACTGAGTTGTGCGCGGGCGAGAAAATTAAGACCCCCGAATCTCCACAGCTTCACCCGACGCAGCGCGGGGTCCCACCCTAAGGCGAGAGCTAACGGCGGCCCTTCGTGAGCTGCGTGCGCGACCGTCAGCAGTAGGCGATGCCCGTGGTAATCCATCAGACATCCGGAAGCGAAACCTTCTGGTAGGTTCGTTTCGTTAATCTTTGCCAGCGCAACACTGGAGACTTCTAGTTTCGAAAGCATGGTGAAGAACGTGTCTGCGTTGATCGCCGCGAACGGCGACCTCTCCATTGCCCTTAGCATACACGACGAGCCCAAGCTTTCGACTAGCACGCGAGCAAGAGTGCTCCCGAATGAGGGCGCTTTCTTAGGGGTAGCCTAGTCGCGAACGCGAAATAACTTCACGAGGACCCCGGCGGTTTTCGCTTCATCGATCACCTGTTTTAGACTGCACTCCTGTTCGTTCGAAATGCCGCACGCTGGGATAAACCATTCGAGTATTCTCGCCGCGCCGGGCGCCTCGACTGCCCAATGTAGGTGGTATGTCGCCTTCTTTTTGTGATCGCATCGGATCTCGCCCGAATACTCCTGCACTTCTCGAACAAAGCGCGTCCCAAGCCGATACACGGTCCGTGGTGAACGATATGATTTTAGACGAAGATCCGTTGATTTATGACTGACGACGCCGTTCGGCACGAGAGTGCGGTCGATCGAGCGCGAGTTATGCGGGATATTCTGGCCGCGGAGCACATCGATTCGCTTGCCGCTGACCATGCGCTGTTCCCGCCAGAACCCGCTGCCAAAATCGAGCGGCCCGTCATTCATGGATCGGAAGGCTCGGTTGGCGGCAGGTAAGGTGGGACGTGCGCGAACATTGGCTCTCCGCTTGGGAGCCGCTGCCTTAACTCGCAGCGGTACGGCAGCGGAGGTTCCTGAAATACCTGGCGAGGTGGGAGCGACGGTATCTCGATTTCGTGCAGTTTCACCTCAGAGACCGCAGACACTGTGTGACTCTCGGATTGTCGCTGGCTCTGGCGCCGAGCGGCCTCGGCTCGATTTGTGAACATGAAGTAAAAAGGCTGAAAGGGCTGGGCTGGTTGGGGCGGAATTCTTTGGGCAATGGTCGAAGAGACTTGCGCATCAAGCGCGAACACCGCGGTTTCTCCGACGAAGCGCCGGTAGACGAGCGCGTCGATGTTGCGGGCGCGTTCCAGTTCGTCTCGGCAGAAATCTCGGAATGCATCACTTACTGGTGCGACCGCCGTGACTGCGAGGACGTTGAGTTCACCTGCTCCAGCTGCGCCTAGTTGCTCGCGTGCTTTGCCAGTTAAAGCTCCGACCATTGGTAGATGCGCAGATCCATCAATCAGCCGCGGCCAATCGCTCGGACGGAATTTGCACTCCAATCGAAGTGTGACGTCGTCGAAGCCGATCGCCCAATCATACGTTTTGCGCGTCGTTTCAAGTATTCGTTCCGTCGTTGACGGTTCTCTCCATGTATCGAGCCAAATGAGTTCCTCTACGGTCGCGAGATGTTGGGTGCTCGAAGCAAGTCCTCGGCGGCAATCCGTCTGCTGCTCGGGCGGCAATTGCTCCAGAAGTTCCAGTGCGCGGGCTAGTCGCAGAGGGCAACCGAAATTCAGCCCGAATCCATCCATCGAGCGAACGAACGCTGGATCGAGAGGATCGGAGGGCGGAGCGGATTCACTGCCCCAGCCGGACTCGGGAACGAAGTAGTAATATAACGTTGGAAGTCCCTGCTCGTATCCGTGATAGCCGGGATACTCGTGCTTCCGAGTCTGTGCGAGCAAATCAAACGGCATCTGTGTTCGACCAACACGAACGAGAAAAGGGTCGAGCCTTTGCCAGGCATCACTCCGAAAGCGATCGAGAAACAGAGCTGCCAATAACGATTCGGACTCGTTTCGACCGAAGATTTGCGAGGAAGTAGCCGGAGTGCTCAGATTCGCAGCATAGACGCGGTTCGCCAGGATTGCAGTTCGCCAGGATTGCAGCCTCACTGTCGGCAAACGCAACGCGTTCGCAATTAGGCGGCTTGACTGTGCCGATTAGCTCATGGACCGGGTTCTTCTAATGAAGAACGCAAAACTCCATCCATCGTACTATCAGCGATTAGTCGAAGATCAGTGCGATCTACTGCGGCACGCTTTCGAAAGCTTCTTGGTTTGGGAACGCTTCGGTGATCTCATTCGAGAGACCAGAGTTGGGAACTCAGATTATCCCCGCGTTCATTTCTTTCAGCCCATCACGTTCGCGTTCGTGGCCTCGGCTTTCGATTCGTTTGTGGTCAATTTGTACAAGTTCCACGATCGTCGCTCAAACTCGTTGGAGACGCTTCTCGACGTGGGAATCAGAGCCGGGAAAATCGAACCTGAGCTGGAGAGAATTCTTGCGAACCGGATCGTCGAGGTGAAGGCAATGGCCGCAAAGCTGAACATCCGCACGTTGCGCAACTCATCCGTTGGACATTACAACGCGACCGTGGAGAAGCGCAGCCCGCTGACCACAGTCAGACCTGAACCAAAGGAGATCCGTCACTACTTTGAAGAGGTTGCCGAGATTCTGAATATGTGTGGGCGACGGGCACGCTTTTATCAGCAACCCCTTCGCTACGATCACAACGAAGAGTCCATCGCCACCTTGGCCACTTTCCTGACCGGCTACATTTCCAAAGGAGCGGCTCCATGAAACCGCACCCGGCATCCCGATTACACTGAAACGTTACTCTTCCGCGGTTGCGCAGGACGAGGGAAACACATATCCAGCTTTGCTGGTAATACGCTCCCATCAGTTGCCAGATCGCACGGAGCATCGCCATAGGATTTTGACGGAGGTTGTAGGCACATTCGCGATGCGAGCCCTTTGGATTACTTGATAGGCCCCCAGAATTCAGGAAACAATTGTGCGCGCCAGTCCGGGGTGGCACGTGGATGTGCCAACGAATCCCGAAGAAGAATTCTTAGGGTCGAATCGTCCTGGACAGGCCGAGAGATCACGCTCTTCCTTGCCGCCTTGGCAACACGTTCGTTCACCATCTGAACCTGAGATTCGTCAACGTGACGGGTGTTGGGAATAACTGCTGTTGCATCGGCCACCAGTTCAGGGCCTACGACAAAACACTTATCGGGCGTCATCGGATAAATCAGATGCCACGTTCTATGCTCGACGGAGCCGCCTACGAACACGGGATCATCGCCGCGGATGAACAGAGCCCGTTGCGGAGCGCTCCAAAGCTCCCACGTCCGCGCGGTAATCAGCCGGAAGAATTCGGCGTATATGTCGTTGTTGGAGAACAGTGTCTCGTAAGCCTTTCTAAGACTGCCTGTATCCACAGGGAACACGATCGCGCTTTCCTCAATGAGCTTTTTCAAGGATGGGAGAATCCGAAGCATGAACGTCGGGGTGCGAAGCATCTGCGCGATAAGGAAAGCAATCCAAAATCGGCGCTCTTTCTCGTTCATTGGAATGATATCGAGGAGTTTGGTGTACGGGGTTTTTGCGTCGGTCTCGATGAGCTGGAAGATTCGTTCCAACCCTTGAGAATAAAGAAAGGCTTCCCGTCCCCATGTCGTATACCCTCGGTCACGCGATATGATGTCTTCCCCGACTGTGCGGGAGTATATTCTGATGAGCTTTTGCGGCCCAACAGCCCAAAATTCATTACTAAAACTCGGACTGTAGTGCTGACTTTTGACCCCCGGTGCTTCTCTTGGACGGAGCAGACTGCTGCTTTGTCCTGGACTCTCGCGAATGAGAGGAAAGCGACGATGCCATCTATCGAGAAAAGGCTTCCAAATTTTATCAGCACATAGTCTTGCGGTATTTTCGATTCGCTTCCGATTCCAGGAGGTCGCAAGTGCCGCTCGCTCTTGATCGGAATCTATACGCTCGATGGGGGTACACTCTATCTTCTTGTCGATAATCCGGTCTTCTAGCCAAAGGATCAGGTTTGCGAGTTCGAAGATGGCCTCCGGCCTCGCATCACTTGCCATTACTGGTCCGATTTCATCGCGGCACATCTCGATCATCCGCCTGATAATTTGATCACGTTCGATAGACCAAGTTTCAGCAAGCGCAGAAATGTGCCTTTCCTCGATTGACGGAAACCTTTTTGTTAAATTTTCGAGTATCAAGACTGAGCTGGTCGCTATTTGCCAGCGGTCCCAGTTCGCGATGGGATCTGCCAGCCAGCTTCAGCGGAACCAGCTTGATATCTTCCCGTTCGGCTCCACTGGCGGCAATAACTTCCTGCGATGTCCTCTTTCGCAGTGGACGACCACAGCAGTGTGTTTCGCCAGATTGCGCAAGAGGTGCGGCTTTATCTTGTGTTCCTCTTGTTCGGAATAATTACGCGACGTACTGCCGCCTGTGTAGCCCCACGACTTTTTGATTACGCGCTTCTTGCCGAGGAAATCGGCGCTCTCGACGGCCCCTTCTTCATCGGCAGCTTTGAAAATGAGACGGTTGCGGAGATTGAGAGTGAAAACGCGAGCTTTTTCCCGTCCGAGCGGCGGGACGAACGAGGTTGATGATTGCGCGGCTGCGACAACGGTCGCTTGCGCTTCGCGGATCACGTCGATGCAGTTGTAATCGCTCATTCCGTCTTCGCTTGCCGAGACAAAGCGCTGCGCTTCATCCGCCCACAGAATGAGCAGATTGTCGTGGCGGCGATCCTCAGCTGGTTTGTCGAAGCGGCGAAGCGCATGTGTGTAGAAAAGCATCTTGAGGAATGTGTTCACGTAGCGCCGTTCCAACTGAAACTTCTGCGGCATCGCCACGCAGATGATCTTGCCGCGATCGATGTCGGCAAAATCAAACGTGTTGCCGGCAGGGCAGAAGACCTCCGCAATGTCCGGTGTCATAAAAGCCTGCAAATAATTCGCAATCGTTTCTTTCACGCCGCCGATTTGCTCTGGAGGCTGAGAGAGGAAACGATTGGCGAAATGTTCGGAGAGTTCGCGGCGACGGGGTGTTTGCTGACTCGATGCGAGGTCGGTCATGGCTTCGTCGAGGTCGCCTTGATCGAGCAGCAGGTGATAAGCGTTTTCTAACGTCACATCGGCCCCGATCTCACGGAGCGTTTCTAATGCAGCGGCGATGTGAATCTGCGCCTGGCTCTTAAAGAAACCCTTGTCGCCCGCCTGCCCGAGTGACCCCGCGGTGTCCACAACAGCTTTAGCGAAAGTGTTGTACGGAATGCTGCGGTCGGACGTGAGATTATATGTGTGCTTCGGTTGCCAATGAAGACCAGCGTCTTCAGGTCTGACTTGCAGAAGGATGAGATCGTCTTCGCGGCCGAAGTGCCGCGCCATCTCCGAAAGCGTTTCCCAATATATGCCTTTGTCGTCAATGCAGAGCCCGCCCCATGTCGGCTCGTTGCGGAAGACTTGGAACAGGAGAGGCGTGATACCTGATCGTGTTTTGCCTGAACCTGTATCGCCCGTGATGAGCCAGCCGCGGCAAAAGTCTGCGCGCGTCCACTTGAAGCCAGCGAGCCGGACAACTGTTCGATGCTGGCACCCTCGACAGAGATGCGAGATCAGAATGATGATCGCCGTCAGCCAAAAAACGCCCACCGCGGCGAATCCGAGAGTTCCATTCATATGGAACGGCCAATGAGCACGCCCGCAATTGCCGCCAATGCGATCATTAATAGAAGCGTTACGAAGCGGACACGATTCAGGCGTTCGACGTTTTGCCCGAAGCGGCGCAGTTCGGCCACGAGATCGGATGCTTGGTTGATGAACGATTTTGATCGTCGGTCGAGCAGTTCGATCGTGCCACGAAAATCTTCGAAGCTCGGGATGGCGGTGTCCTGGTTGTCGTCGGTATGACGCGTGTGTTGGAGATAAATGCGGACCAGCTCCAGCGCGGCAATCATCGGATCGCCATCGGCGATGTGATGCTTGCGCTGCCACTCGGCGATGGCTCGCTCTAGTGGATCATCTGCATTCACGCGGCGAATTTCTCAGCCGCCTGCGGATCAGTCAGAAGCAGATCAGCGGCACGATACAGTTGCCGGTGGAAATGCGTTTGCCATGTCTTCAGCCGCTGCCGGTCGAGTAGGTTGAACGCGGGGTGCGACAGTGCCGGAGTGACTGGAGTGTTGTACTCGTTCAGAGCGGTGACGAGCCAATCGTACATGCGCGGCATCGAGATTTCGCGCGCGTGCAATGCGTCGACAACGTGCCGGCGCGTTTTGCTGCCGTCGTATATCTTGAACACGTCGCTGTGCGCTTCGTTTTTCACCACGACCCAGCTGCAACCGTCACGTAGCGCATCCGACAATGTTCGCAGTTGCTCAACGCTATCGGCCTCGTGGTTGACCGGACAAATGACGGTGAGCCGCGCGTCGAGCGAACGCAGTACTTCGGCCAGGCGAACCTCGTCGAAGAAGTCGATGAACAGGTCGGTGGAAGCCGCACGGCAGTCGATCACGAGAAGATCAGAAGTTTCCGCAGTCGTGAACACGCGATCAATTTCGCGTCGGTGTTCGAGATTTATGAATTCCGCCTCCGGGTGGAAGCGCTTCAGCGTCGAGTTCTCGTGGTCGCTGTCGATCGCGCAATGAGCGATCCCGCAATCTTTCAGATACTGCACGAAGTTCGTGGCGAAGAAGCTCTTTCCGACTCCGCCTTTGCCGTTGATGACGAGGTTGATTTGTTTGTTCATGTGAAGTGCGTTGGTTCAGAGGTTGCGAGGATCGGCGACGCGCGGTCCGCGTGTGCGCGGACGCTCCGTCGGCAGTTCAGTGCGCGATGGCGGAGCGATCGTTTGTGCGGGCGGTGACGGGTTCATCACTACCGGGAGGGCCGCGCGCCGACGACCGGATCGTCGCGGGGGTCGCGGCGTCGTGCCGTCGCCATTCACTTCGGCCAGGAATCGCGCGATCGTGTCGGTTCCGACCGACACGTCCACAGTGGCGAGCAATTCGCGGATGAGCCGGAGCGACGCGCCCTTTTGCCGCAACTCGACAATGCCGTCCTTGAGTGGCATCAACTTTGCGTGACGGCTCGGTGACGGCGGCGTGAATGTGCGCGCGGCGTCGTTGAAGCGTTGCGTGCGCGCTGCGATGTCTGCGGCTTCGCTCATGATTGCGGGAGCGGGTTAGCGACGAGCCGAAAATTCCTTAGCTGTGCTAAGGGGTAGGGCGTCCCTCCTTAAAAATCTGCGGTTCATAGAAGCAGTGTTCTCTCAGAACGGCGACGGATCTCGGCTCCCTGGTTGGAGCAAGACTCGGCTGGTCACGTGTTATTCGATGGTGTGCTTTCGCCGAAGACACAGACCAATCTCAAGAACGCGAAGGGCTACTTCGAGGAACACTTAAGCGTTGGTGATTACTACGCCGAGAACGACCGGGTGCAGGGGGAGTGGATCGGGGAAGGCGCGGCATTGCTCGGTCTATCTGGAAAGGTGTCGCGCGATGAATTCCTCGCGCTCTGTGAGAATCAGCATCCGAAATCAGGGGAGCAGCTCACCCAAAGACGGAACACGGTTCGACGCGACGGTGCTGACGAAGTTGCAAATCGCCGCGTGTTTTACGACTTTACTTTCTCGCCGCCAAAGTCGGTGTCGATTGCTGCGCTTGTGGGGGACGATCAGCGCATCATCGCCGCGCATGCCGATGCCGTGAAGGTCGCGTTAACGGAACTCGAACGCTTTGCCTCCGCTCGCGTCCGTGGTGGCGGTAACAACGCGGATCGACGGACAGGCAACATCATTGCAGCACTATTCGAACATGAAACTTCGCGGGCGCTCGATCCGCACCTGCACACGCACTGCATTATCTTCAACGCGACGCATGATTGCGATGAGAACCGCTGGAAGGCGTTGCAGAATTACGAAATGCTTGGCGCACAGAAGTACGCGGAGAACGTTTACTATCATGAGTTGGCGCGAGCTTTACTCGGATTTGGTTATGGCCTGGCCAATTCCGCCCGTGGTGATTTCGAATTGACCGGAATCGCGCCGGAACTTCGCGATCGTTTTTCCAAACGTCATCGTGAGATCGATGAGAAAACGCGGTCGCTTCTGGCGGCACATCCAGAGAAGCGTGGTGGCAACGAAGATGCGATTCGCGAACACATCGCGCACAAAGAGCGGGCGCGTAAGACTGAAGATGTTGGTTCGGCAAGATTACGCCAACTATGGGCTGAGCAGCTGAGCATCGAAGACCTAGCATCATTACGGCAGCTGCGAGGCGCAAAGCCTGGACTGGACCGGGATCTATCGCCTACAGAAGTAGTGTCGTGGGCGGAGGAACATTTGTTCGAGCGCCGCTCCGTAGTCCGTGAGCATGAACTTTGGCGTTGCGCGCTCGAGGCTGCGCGCGGCGGTTCAATCTCAGTCGCTGACATTAAAAAAGAGACCGCTTCGCGTGCTTATCTGCGCGCCGACGACAAAGTCGCACATCGCGATGTGCTCGCGCGTGAGTGGGAGATTGTGCAGGCCGCGCGGGATGGGATTGGTCGCTACGCGCCAATCGCGATCAGCGGTGGGAAGGCAGAGGAGCAACTCGCCCCAGATCAAGATCGCGCGCTCAAGTTCATCCTGGCGTCGACAAACTTCATCACGTTGTTTAGGGGCGGTGCCGGCACGGGAAAAAGCTTCGTGCTGCAGCGGGTGCAGCGCGCGATCGACCAAACGCACCGGCCATCGATCGTTCTCGCGCCGCAGCGGCAGCAGGTGATCGACCTGAGCCGCGATGGTCTCGCGCAGACGCAAACCGTCAGCGAGTGCCTTCAGCGCGGCACGATCCCGGAGGGCGCTGTTGTGATTGTCGATGAAGCAGGTCAGATCGCGGGTAGACAATTGCGCGATCTTCTGCGGCTCGTTCACGAGCGGCGTGGTCGCCTGATCCTCTCGGGCGACACACGACAGCACGGACCGGTGGAAGCATCCGATGCTCTACGCGCAATCGAACGCTATTCGGGATTGCGCGCCGCGGAGTTGGACGAAATCCGCCGTCAGGAACCGAAGCGTGGTCGAACAGCCGACGAACGTAAACGTATCCGTCGCTATCGAGAAGCTGTAGAAGCGGCAGCCGCTGGCGATCTGCCGCAATCCTTTGCGAAACTCAATGATCTGGGAGCGATCGTCGAATGCAGCACTGGCGACCAGAGCGAGCAGTTATGCAGCGCGTATCTGGAAATCGCCGAGCGCGAAGAGTCGGCCATTGTCGTCTCGCAGACACGCGCCGAGGTACGGGAGATCAATAACGCGATTCGCAGTCGGCTTCGGCAGCGGGGCTTGCTCGGCGCCGCAGAGTCTCAGGTAATGGCGCTGGAACAAGTCGATCTCACTGCTGCGCAGAAGCGCGACGCAAGACACTACCCGCCCGACTGCGTTCTAGTGTTCAACCGCGATTTCGGCGGTTGCGCTCGTGGCGAGCAAGGAAAGCTAATCGGAATCACCGCAAGTCGTCTTGCTTTGGAAGTGGCCGGGAGAGTCCGGCATGTTCCGCTGAAAGATCTGGACCATATCAACGTGTGTTTGTCCCGCGATATCACGCTTTCTCAGGGCGACAAACTTCAGTTAAAGGCGAACGCCACGGCGGGGAACGGTCGCAAGCTGGCGAACGGCGAAATCGTTACGGTTGCGGCGATCAAGGCGAGTGGCGCGATTCGTCTGCGGGACGGCCGAGTCCTGCCGCCACATTATCGGCAATTCCTCCGCGGCTACGCCGTCACCTCATATGGTTCGCAAGGCAAAACAGTCGATCACGTTCTGTTCTCCGACTCCGCGGTGCGCGCCGCATCCAACGCGCAGCAATGGTATGTCACGATCTCGCGGGGCCGGAAAAGCGTCCAGATTTTCACCCCGGATAAACTAGACCTACACAGTGCGATTATGCGGAGTGGCGAGCGCGAGCTCGCCCTCGATCTCATAAGCAATCGCGCCAGACGCTATGGCGTGCACCAACAAATTCTTCGCTCCGTTCGGCGAGGACGCGAATTCGCAAAGCGCGTCTGCCGGATGGCTATGCGCTCCTGGACCGCAGCTTTCATCAAATCCGAGAAGCACCTTCATGAAACGCGAAACCAACAGACCATCCGTCCCGTCCGCCCCAACGTGCTGGCAGCGTGAGGCTCCGTGCGCTTGCCTGCGCATCGAGATTTCTGGAAGCGAAGCGCAGCTCTTTCCTTATCAGCATCTGGTCACCGCCTCGCTTAGCCACGTTGAAAGTTCTGAGATCCTGCGCCTCACCTTCTCGTCTCACGACGTGGAAATCGCTGGCCGGAACCTGCGGGCGCTATTGTTGGCACTTCAGGATTTCGCTGTGAAATGGCTGCGCCCAATACCCGAACGTTACGCACGGTTGGAGACTGACGAGAACGGGGTAATCACCAGCATTCGGATCGAGGAAGCGAAATAGTCGGAAGAAATTTGCCCCTGCTTCGCGCCTGCTGTTATTCTGCTGACGTGAAGACTTTGGTGTGTCCGCATTGCCAAACGCAGGTTTCCGATCGCGCCTCGGTCTGCGCGGGTTGCGGGGCGGAAATTGTGCGCGGAGCAACGCGCAAAGAGCGTTCGAGGATCGGCGCAATGTTTGCGCTGGCCGCTCTGCTCATTGGTCTGATTGCAATGGGCGCTTCCCGTTTGCCGAAAACGAACTCTAATGAAGCGCTCTTTGTCGTGCTGGGTCTCTGCGCGTTTCCGGTTGTCGGTTATTTTCTCGGCAAAGGAATCGCGGGACTGCGGCGACGCTCTCAGCTTCGTTTTTTTCGCTCGTATCAGCATCAGTAGAATCGCTCCGTCGTGGGAGCGGCGCCAATCTGCTCCAAGGCTACCGTTGTCCTGCTTATGGAAACGGTCGCGCCTTCGCCGCAGTCAATATCGCTCGCAGCCGAGACAGAACGCCTGGCGTACTCCGTGCAGGAATCGGCCGATTTGCTCGGCGTCGATTACTTCAGCGTCTATCGCCTCATTCAACGCGGCAAACTGCGCGCGTGTCGTGCACTTCGGGGGAAGCTGCTCGTGCCGCGCTCAGAATTGCTGCGGCTGCTGAAGTGTTGAGTCGGACGGCCGGCTCGTTTTTTCAGGCGGCAATGCCGAAGCTCACTCGTTTCGCCTGAGAGAAGCTATGGTCTTGCCGCAAGTGGCCATACGTTTTCATGCACAGCGCACCGCCGTCTTTGTGTCCAAGCCATCGCGACACAGTCGGAATGTCCACTCCGCTTTCAATACAGATGGTCGCAAAGAGATGCCGAAGGTCGTGGTGCGTTATGCGCTTCATTCCGATCTTCGCCGCAGCGTTGGTCATGCTATTCTGGCACTCGAATACTCGCATCACAGTCGCGGTCGTCGATTCATCCGCGCGCGCGGATCGGAGTTCCGTAAGCATCTGTTCAAGTTCTGGAATCATCGGCACGTAGCGCGTTTCTCCATTCTTCGTGGCAGTTTCAGGGTCGCCGCGGACGTGAAGCTCTCGGCGACCAAAGTTTGCATCGGCCCACGTGACGTATTTCGCCTCGCCGATCCGCACCCCGCTGTAAGCGAGAAAGCGAACAAGGTTCGCGCAATCCTTCGACTGGCGGGCACCAGCTCCGCGAATCTCCTCGACGAACCGCAGGAATTCTTCCCGTGACGGCAGCGCAAGGCGCTTCTGTCGCACCTTGACCCGCGAGAGCCCAGCAGCTGGATTATTGAATCGCGCCCCGGTGCTGATGGCTTCGTCGAACACGGCACGTAATGTTCCGATGCTGTTATTTACGACGGTGGGCGCGTATTGTTGCTGATACTTGGTGAGCCAATTCTCGCAATCTCGATCGGTTATTTTGCGCACGTCCGTCTCCATCAACGCCGGCCAAGAACGCTTGATGAAGTCGATCATCATCTCCCGATAATCCTTGGACCGCGGCTTGAGTGACACGCTTGCGCGAACCTTCCGAAGATAAACTTCCGTCGCATCGCCCACGGTCATCTTGCCATGCGCGAACGCTTTGACCGATTCGTGACGCGAACGATACTCACGCATCTTTTCCGGCAGCCGCTGTTTTGCTACCGAGAAGACCGCCGTATCGAGGCTCTGACGAATCGGTTTACCGCCGACTTTGAACCGCGCGAAATAAGTGCCGGATGGCCGGTAGCGAAAGAGGTTTTGGACGCTCGTGCTTTCCCAAAGCGGTTCTTCCGTTGTCGACATGGCGCCCAGCAATAGTCGCAGGGGCCGTGAGACACGTTGCTCTGTCGGGGGAGCGAACAGCGGTCGGCGCTGCAGGCTCGAGCGCGCAAAGCGACTTGCCTGTGTATCGGAAGAGTGGAGAGTGATCCCGCCGTGGAATCCCGATCGGTCCGCTTTTTTACTGAGGTTTTGCTAAGGGGTACAAATCGGGGGTACAATGGCCCGAGAGAAGGGCGTTAATGAATGCGCTTTTCCCTCGTAAATGCCGGCATAGCTCAGTTGGTAGAGCAGCTGATTTGTAATCAGCAGGTNNTTCGAATCCGTCTGCCGGCTCCCTCGTAAAACTTGACCGGGAAGCTTCTCGTAAAATCTGCTTGGACACTTTTCGGACTCTTTTGTGTTCCGAGAGACCTATTCCAGTTTTTCCGGACCCAAAAAGAATTAACTGTATGTCGCCGAGCGAAGAACAAGACTCCAACTGAGCCGAAGTTAGTGTTCAGACGGACGCTGACCGAATCGGACGCGCGCCAACTTATGAGCCGCCTTCGAGTGGGCCAAAGCGCCGGAGGTAAAGCGAAATTTGCATGTTCGGTAAAACCGAACAATCGTCTGGTAATACCGAACAATGAATATCTTGGCAGATCTGCTCTCATCAAATGTTAAAGCTGAGGTTTTCCGCCTTCTCTTTGGTTTGCACGGCGAACCTCTTCACCTGCGAGAGATGGAGCGCCGTTCGGGACTCGCAGTGGCTACTGTTCAGCAAGAGCTTGGGCGCTTGACCAGGATTGGCCTGGTCGAGGCGCGGCCAGATGGCAATCGCACTTATTATGCGGCCCGAGAGGATCATCCGCTCTATGCCGAGATTCGGGGCTTGGTCTTGAAAACAACCGGTTTAGCCGAAGTTTTGCGCAGTGCGCTCGAAAAGGAACCACGAATCACTATTGCCTTTGTTTTTGGTTCAGTCGCCCAGGCGCGCGAACGAGCGCACAGCGATGTCGACCTTCTCGTGATCGGAGAGATTGGATTGCGGGACGTTGTCGGGCTTCTTGGTGACGCAGCCGAGAAGGTGGGCCGCGAAATCAACCCGAAAGTTTTGACCCCATCAGAATTCCGGCGACGTAAGCGAACGGAAGACCCATTTTTGAGCCGCGTGTTAGCAGAGCCGCGCCTTTTTATCACAGGAGACGAGCATGAGCTTGGAGGATTGGGCTAAGAACGGCTGGCTGCGTCCGCATAAGGCGACACAACGCGAGATCGCCGATCTGCTTGGCATCGTCGATCGCGATGTCAAAGAAGCGGAGCGCGCAACCTCGGATGATTGGAAATTTGGCATTGCCTACAACGCTGCCTTGAAGCTCTGCACCATCTTGCTGAATGCTTCGGGTTATCGACCTGACCGACTTCAGGCTCACTTTCGCACCCTGCAATCGCTTCCACTTATCCTCGGTGCCGAACGTACGCGTGACGCCGGATATCTCGATAGGTGCCGCAAAACCCGCAATACAGTTGAGTATGAATCGGCCGGCGTCGTTACCGAGGCTGAAGCAAAAGAGCTAATAGAATTCACGAAGAGTTTGCGAACAGATGTGCTCGCGTGGTTAAAGAAAAATCATCCCGAGCTAGCTCGATGACCAACGATTCGATCATTCGACGACAGCAAATAACTTTCCGGCGTGGGAAAGTTCTGGGGAGCGCACGCGCCCCGCGTGCTGGCGACAGCGACCGATCCAGCGTAAGCCCAGAAATAGTCTCGCAAGATTAATCCTGAAAAATATCTGATACCCCGCACCGTAATCGATTCACGACATGCTGAATCGTGTCGAGGAGCAGTCTGGCCGCGCGTCTCTTTCTAATGAACGCCGACGAATCGCGTCTCGATGCGCTCGAAAACCACAGCACCTTCATTTTGCGCGAGGCGAAACATGCCTTCCGCAACCTGGCCATGCCGTGGTCGATGGGCAAAGATTCCAACGTCCTGCTTTGGTTGGCGTTGAAGGCATTCCTCGGCAGGATCCCGTTCCCGTTCTTGCATATCGATACAACTTACGAGTTTCCTGAGATGCTCGAGTTCCGCGAGTGGGCCACGAAGCGTTACGGCATCACGGTTATCGTGAAGGTCAACACCGAGGCGCGCGCCCGCGGGATTGGCTATGAGACGCACGACCCCGTCACGGTGACTCATGAATTGAAAACGGTCGCCTTGAAGCAGGCGATCGCGGAGCACCAGTGGGACGCGCTCATTACCGGGATTCGTCGCGATGAAGATTCGACCCGGGCGAAGGAACGTTACTTTTCTCCGCGCGACGCCGATTCCGAATGGCATTACAAGCAACAGCCGCCGCAATTCTGGGGACAGTTCGCCATAAAAAATGCGCCGGGGGAACATGTGCGGGTCCAACCGTTGCTCGATTGGACCGAGATCGATATCTGGCGCTATATCCAGCGCGAACAAATTCCCATTCCGTCCCTGTACTTTGCACGCAATGGCAGACGCTACCGCTCGTTAGGTTGCCGGCCCATCACCCATCCGATCGACAGTAGTGCGGCGACGATCGAGGAAATTATTGCCGAGCTCGAAAAGACGCGTTCGAGCGAACGGGCCGGCCGCGCCCAGGACCACTACGAGCCGCACGCGATGCAGAAACTCCGTGCTCGAGGGTTCATGTGAAAGCGGAAAGGGGAAACCGGAGAGCGAAAAGGGGAAACCGGAGAGCGAAAAGGGGAAACCGGAAAGCGGAAACCGGAAACCGGAGAGCGAAGAAAGCAGAGGATAGACATCAGTGAGCGATAGTGAATTTCGAAAGCGCACATTTGACTTCGGAATCCGATGCGTCCGACTCGTTGGAATACTTCCGAGGTCGATGCCGGCGCAGACAATAGGAAAGCAGTTGGTACGCGCGGCCACCAGTGTCGGTGCGAATTATCGCGCGGCCATCCGCGGCCGATCTAGAGCCGACTTCCTTTCCCGAATGGGGATTGTCGAAGAAGAATGTGATGAAGCCCTCTATTGGATCGACGTTCTCGTTGAGCTGGGTCTCGTTCCGGAAAAACGCGTCGAGCCATTGCGCATTGAAGCCAACGAAATCATCGCGATTACCGTTTCTTCGATTAAGACTGCGCGCCGAAACTCCCAAAAGTAATCTATGGCCACGGATCCCGCCTCTTCCTTTCCGGTTTCCGGTCTCCGCTCTCCGGTCTCGAGCGCTTCCTTTCCGGTTTCCGGTCTCCGCTATCCGGTCTCGCTCAGGGTCGTTTTCGTCGGTCACGTCGACCATGGGAAATCGACCTTGATCGGCCGGATTCTGGAGGAGACCGGTTCGCTGCCCGAGGGGAAGATCGACGCCCTGCGCGCCACCTGTAAGGCGGAGGGACGGCGCTTCGAGTACGCCTTTTTGCTCGATGCCCTCGCAGAGGAACAGCAGCAGAACGTCACCATTGATACAACGCAGATTCAGTTTCGGAGCGCACGCCGCAGCTACGTTATCGTCGATGCGCCGGGGCATGAAGAATTCCTGAAGAACATGATCACGGGCGCCGCCAGCGCGGAAGCCGCTGTCGTTGTGATCGCCGCGGATGAGGGCGCCCGTGAGCAAAGCCGCCGCCATGGACAGTTGCTCAGTTTGCTTGGGATCCGTCAAATAGTTGTGGCCGTGAACAAGATGGATCTCGCGAACTATTCGGAATCCGCCTTTCGGGAAATCGAGCAAACGTATGGGGAGTTCCTGCAAACGCGCGGTTTGAAAGCGGCCGCGTTCGTGCCGATCTCTGCCAGCACCGGGACGAATGTTGTCAGCAATGGCGATCCCGCCCTTGCCTGGTTCAAGGGGCCGAGCCTGCTTCAGGCGATCGACAAGCTGGAAGCAGCTGAGTCCGCTGCCCAACAACCGTTGCGTTTTCCGGTTCAGGATATTTACCGAATGGAGAATCGACGCACTCTGGTGGGTCGCATCGAATCCGGGACCCTGCGGGTGGGTGATCAACTTCTTTTTTCGCCTCACCACAAGACGGCGCGCGTCGCGACGATCGAACGGTGGCCCTCTTCGTCCGCGGATTTCGCTTCCGCCGGAGAGTCTGTCGGCATCACTTTGCGCGATCACATCTTTGTCGAACGCGGCCACATCGCTTCGCATGAAGTGGACGCGCCCATCGAGTCGAATCGCGTCTACGCCAGGGTATTCTGGATTGGAGCGGAACCGTTGCGAGTTGGCGCGCGTTATCGCTTGAAGCTCGTCACCCAGAACGTTGAGTGCCAGGTCGTGTCCCTTGGGAATGTGATCGATGCGGCAACACTCGGTGCCGCGGCTGCTGATCGCACCGAACTTCGAATGAATGAAGTTGGCGAAGTAACTCTCCAGACTCGTGCTCCTCTGGTCCTGGATAATCACGAGAGAGTTCCGACCATGGGCCGATTTATTCTTGCGGATGAGAACGCCCTTCTCGGAGGGGGCATTATTTCCGGCGCCCTCTATACCAGCCCGAAAGCGGTCAAGAGCGAAAACATCTTTTGGAGTGAAAGCGAGATCACGGCGGAGCGTCGTGCCCTTCGCAACCAGCATCGCGGCGCCGTCGTGTGGCTAACCGGCCTTTCGGGGGCAGGGAAATCCACCATCGCCCGGGCTCTCGAGAAGGAGCTATTCCGGCTCTCGATGCACACCTACGTCCTCGACGGCGATAACCTGCGGCATGGATTGAATGCGAATCTTGGCTTTGCCCCGGAAGATCGCGCTGAAAACATTCGCCGGGTCAGCGAAGTGGCGAAACTGATGGCCGATGCGGGCACGGTGGTGATCACGTCGTTCATCTCGCCTTATCGCGCCGACCGGGCCCGGGCCCGCGCCATTGCCCTGCAAGCCGGCGCAGAGTTTGTCGAGATCTTTGTCGATGCCCCCCTGGCGATCTGCGAGCAACGTGACCCGAAAGGCTTGTATCAAAAAGCGCGTTCGGGAAAGCTCAAAGGATTCACCGGAATCGATGCCCCTTACGAGTCACCCGAAGATCCCGAAATAGTGGTATGCACGGACGAACAAACATCCGCGGAATCGGTTGATCAAATTCTCACTGAGCTGCTTCCCCGGCTGCGTTTGGGTAACGGTTGAGTTAGTTCCTGTTCTCCGACGTCTACCATGCTGAATCTGCCACGTTTGAAGAGGATTTTGGTAGGGCGAGACTCTGTCGAGCCGGGTGGTTTCAGACGCGTTCGTTTCGGCTCCTGTGAAAACACTAAGGGCAATGCGCGGTAGCGAATCTCTCCGCCTGGTGTATCGCCATCAAACTAACGCCTGCCGGCATCGGAACCCGGCCGATAAGGTGTCGTTCGAAGCCAAAGATGCGGGACAACGTGCTATTCAATACTCCCGGATGACTTCCCTCGAAATCACTTTTCGAGCGGTTTGCATGCCCACTTAGTCGGCGGGCCGTTCGAATAACGGCCGCGACCGGGAAGAGTAGCGTGTTAAAGTAGGTCACTTCAAAGCTCTGGAGTCCGCCGCGCTCTAAAAGGCCGATGAAGGTTTGTTTCGTGTAACGTCGGCGATGCTGGCTCACCACATCCTGGCCACCCCACAGGAGAGGGAAAGCCGGCACGGTGATCATGAGGAACCCGCCGGGCTTGAGTAGCCCCACAGCCTGCTGTAATCCCGAGATATCATCGTCCAGGTGTTCGAGGACATCCAAAGCCAGGACCACGTCAAACCGGCGATTCTCCAGCGGCGGGTCTTCCATTCGCCCCACGATAAAGCGGATTTCTTCCGGGCACGGGATCGCATGCCCTGGCTCGACATCGAGGCCGGTCACACTTCCTTGAGTCCCCGCAAAGGGCAACAACCAGGTCAGGCCCTTCGCCGGGCCGCAGCCGACGGAGAGAATATCCCTCGAAGACAACGGCTTGAGCCGACGTCGCAAGACAGACTCAACGATCTTTGTCCGACCTCGGAACCACCAATGCCACTGCTCGAAATCCCCGTAGCGTTGTGCGAATCCCTGTTCCATGGACGATGAGATGGACTCAGCTTCGTAGAAATCGCGATGTCATCCGGTTCAGAATCACATTCGGCGTCGAATGGCGCGCCGTCTTTCGTCCGATCAGACGTGTGAGCTGGTCGGGGACAATGATGCGCGACCCAAGGCAAAGAAGAACTCGCAGGCAAGGCCACCAAATTGGAACCGGCAACGCCCGGTATTTTTTGGCTATGCGCATTGCGAGGGAACTCGCTTTGAGTTCCTCCGGACCGCACATGTCCAGAACCTCCGTGCCATTTTGGTTCATCTGAATCAACGCCGTGGCCGCGGTGACAAAGTCATTCGCTGCCAGGGGGGCAAAGCGCAATTCTTTATGCCCCCACAGCAATGGAACGAAGCGAAACCTCTCAGCAAGTGAGAGAAACTTGTCCACCCCTTCTTTCCCTCCGGCTCCATAGATTTCTGCTGGCCGTAGGATCAGGAGGCGATCCCATTCCATGGCTCGCAATCCTCGTTCCGCCGCAAGCTTTGATTCTCCATAGGAGCCGCTTCCTTCTGTTGCACACCGCGTGCTCACATAAACAAATCGCCGGCACCCCAGGGCTCGCGCAGCGTCCGCGAGGCGCATCGTTCCGCGGAAGTTTACATTCCAATATGTCTCCGGATCCGCAGTATGAGTGACTCCGGCAAAGTGGATCACAAGGTCAAGCGGTGGAGTTATTTCCTTCAGATCAAGCTTTTCGTCTTCGAGCCGTACTTGAATCGATCTGAGTTTCGGATTTGCGACCGTTGGGACGCGGTGATGGATTCCAGACCAAATCTGGGTGTATTCTGTCTTTGGCAACAAGGCCCGCAAAACCCGTTCTCCCAGGGGAGAGGAGGCTCCCGTGAAAAGCAATGTCATGGCTCGGGAAAGACCATCATCGGAGCGTTGCTAAGATAAAAGCTCATAACTACACTGACCGGCGTGGCAGATCCCGATTTCTCCCTGGTCGTCCTCTGTTACCGGAGCGGCAAATCGATCATCCCTTTCGTGGAAAGATTGTGTCAGGCACTCTCTTTTTGCAACCTGACCTGGGAACTGGTGCTCGTCGGCAATTATGTTGAGGGAACCGACGATGAAACCCCGGAAGTGGTCAATGAGCTGGCGCGATCCCGGCCGAATATTCGGACCGTTGTGCGTCCGAAGGTTGGAATGATGGGTTGGGATATGCGGATGGGGCTCGATGCGGCGCGAGGCGAACATATTGGCGTGATTGATGGGGACGGGCAATTCCCTCCCGAGTCCGTCATTGCCTGTCTGCTGAAGGCGAAGCTGCAGAACCTTGACCTGGTCAAGACCTATCGAGTTCGCCGCGATGACGGCATTTATCGTCGGATCGTCTCGATCGGCTACAATCTCCTCTTTCGCCTCCTTTTCGGACTTCGCATTCACGACGTAAATTCGAAACCGAAGATCATTCGCCGCTCGAAATACGAGCTACTCAAACTCGAATCAAACGATTGGTTCGCGGACGCCGAGATCATGATTCGGGCTCAGCAGAACGGACTGACCATAGGGGAGGTGCCGGTCCATTTTGTGTCGAACGACACACGCGCCTCCTTTGTCCGGCCGGCGTCTATCATCGAGTTCACATCGAACCTCTTCAAATACCGATTCGGGCGATCAGCTCGCCCGTAATTATCTCGCCGTTATCGGACCGGAACCGTAGCCATTCAGCCGGCGTCTTTTGGAGACTCCGTCGATACCCCGCTAGCCGTTTGCGAGCAACACGCGACCCCAAGGCATCTACCAGAAAGCCCGCGGCGGAAAACTAAAGGCTTCACCGGCATCGACGCGCCTTACGAGCCGCCTGAAGATCCTGAAATTGTCGTGCGCACCCATGAAAAGACCGCGGCGGAATCCGTGGACCAGATTCTTGCAGAGTTGCTACGCGAACCAGCCCCTTCTCTGGAATGTATATTCGATTCCATCACGCACCGAGTAGTTAAGCAGCCCGGTTTTGCCGTCAGTTATTGGAATCTGGATGCTCGCGAACCGCTCTCGATCGATGTCCGCTCGCGCATGTAGTTATTGTCGGAATTGTTTTCGGCTTTACTATCAGAAACAAGCGCGTGATGCGCGGTTCATCAGAGTTGAGTCGAAGCTTCAACGTCATCCCTCGATCCAACTGGATACCAGGGCGCCTCTAAAAGAGCGCGCATTGCGGTAACGCCTGCGGAAGGCAAAGAGCAAGGGAGCGAATTAAAGGTTACGTAGATCCTATGAATTGTGCTTTCTATTGTTCATTGCATGAAAATCGGACCAGAAAGAATACCCTTTCTCATTCCAGAAAGGTGTTACTTCGTCGTTCCGCTGTAGCATCTGAAAATGGGCATATGTCTGTTTCATTTCGTCGAAGGTCAGCCACTTTCCAGGGAGATCCTCGCCGAATGGGCCAGAGCTACCCCAAGAAAATTCCCAGCCGTTCCAGGCCCGAAACTCGTTCAAAGACTTATTCTCTCGCACGTATTGTTCGTATCTTATCTGCGCGGATGAGGGAGGCACCTCCAACGGGAGGAAATGAAACTGGCTAATACATTTGAAGTGGTCATAACCCAAGCCATAGAGGAGATCCAAGAGTTCGATCTGACTTGCTTCTACGGAAATGTATTCTGGAGCGGTTTCAGCTGTTAAGTCCTTGAGGCAAAGAATATCGTGTCCTTCGATGTCAATCTTCAGATAATGAGGGGCGCCATGTTCCTGAAGGACTGAGCGAAAGCGGATACACGGCACCGTAATCTGGTAGTGAGGACTCTCATCCCGCGAAGCAATGCGTCGGTGAAAGGAAGACCATTCGGAATGAGTCTCACAAACCCAGAAAGGCAGATCACCCTCTGTTTCTGCAATGCCAACATTCTTGATGATCAAGCGGCCAGCGGCGATCTCTGATCGAAAACGCTCCTTTGCGACCTCGACCAATTTCGGATTGGCCTCGACAGCGATCACCCGATAGCCGCGATGGAGATAGTAGGCGGCGTCATCGCCGTTGTTCATTCCGACATCATAGATCAGCTTATTAGCCACGGAATATCGGGAATACCAGAAATAGAGGATGAAGCCGGAGCAAATTTTCGGCGAACTCAGTTCGATCGGGCCGGGCGGAAGGCGGTTCCATTTCGCGAACGAACACTTTGTTTGGTTGAATAGCGAACGATTCCACGCTAGGAAGATTCCGTGCAAGCGGGACGAACTGGGATTTCTGCGTTAGCTCCCGGTCTAACTATCGCTATCCCCACAATCAATTCCAATCGGTACATCGACATCATCCTCGAATTCTACCGCGATCACGGTATTCCGGTGACGGTCTTTGTCGATGATCGATCGGATGATGACACATTTGCAACCGCGCAAAAGCTCGCTACGGGCACCACCTCGCTGTCAAATCGCGGGACTTTCGTCGTTGAAGGTCTTATTGAGCATATGTCGCAAGTCTGTCGTACAAAATGGGTGCTTCGAATTGATGATGACGAGCTGCCATCCCTGGCCATGCTGAAATTCGTGCAGGAGGCAATCACTAACGAGGAAATAGATGTCTATGGTTTCTCACGATACCAATGTGCGGTGTCGCGGAATGGAGAAGGATTGGTCCATCGTGACGTTTCGCCTTCGGTTCACCGTCAATGGCGTCTTTATCAGCCAGCAAAGGTCCGATTTATTCATGGGCTGCATACACCTGGCTTTGTCTGGGAGGACGAGAAGGCCGTAGCCGCTCCTACCGAAGCTAGCCTGATCCATCTCGATTGGGCCGTTCATACCTACGATGAGCGTCGGAAGAAAATCGAACGCTATGATGCCCACACTCCGAACGAAGGAACCAAATGGCGTGCCTTTTATCTCTACGAAGAGCATCCCTTGTCGCGGGCAAACTTCTCAGAGTTCCCGTTTCCGGAATTCGCCAAGGCGTTCCTCAAGATCAGCCGTAGGTTCGAAGACCTTTGTGTCGCATTTGACCCACCGCACCGCCTTCATGCCAGAGTGCGATCACTATGATGGCCACAAGATTTTCCAACACGATTCAAACCGGAATCCGGACCGTTTCCTATGGATGCGAGTGACGTTCATTATACCTGTCCCGAGCTGGCGGTCTCATTGGACGAAGTCCAGAACAACTTGCGGAAGTACGAGTTGCTTAACAAACAATCGGTCTTTGAAAGAATGATTCAAGATGCATTGTTCGCGTCGGTAGAACAATTGGCGACCCTTCACTTGGACCGCGATGTGTCCGAATCGACCGGCCACGCACACACCTGCTCATATCCCAAACTCTGCCGGAGAGGATTTTGTCTCGTGGACGATAGGAACGTTCGAGGATGTCAGGCGGCGATACAGGATTTCCACGAACGGTCGGCGGTCTGCGAGGAGGTCATCGAAGTCGGTGACTGGGGGTTGTATTGGCAGCAGCAATAGCACTACCTTTGGAAACGCTTCGTTGGTCGCGTCGGCAGCGTGAGTTTCTCGTATGCGTGCGAGCCGGCGGACCACCCGCCACCCTTACTTGGATTGACTACGCGAAACAAAGGAGCTGGGATTTATTGGTGGGTTACTACGAGTCTCCCGCGCAACTCGACCAGGGCGCTGAAATTGTGACCTTAGGCGGCGTCGCAAAGTTTCCTTCGCTGTGGGAAACAAATCAAGCGCACGAGGACTTTCTATTACACTACCGGGCCATACTATTCTTGGATGATGATATCGAAATCCGGTTTGAAGATGTGGATCGATTATTTGAGGTTTTTTGCCATTTTGATCTGGCCCTCGCGCAGCCATCGTTATCGCACCAATCCTATTGCTCGTGGCCCATCACGTTGTGCTGCCCCTCCTTTCGACTGCGCTTCACCAATTTCGTCGAAATCATGACGCCGCTCTTTTCAGCATTCGCGCTCGCGCGATGTCTGGACACGTTTAACCGATCTGCGAGCGGCTGGGGCCTTGATTTGACCTGGCCGGCACTTTTGGGGCATCCTCAAGATCGGATAGCGATCATTGACGAGGTCGTCGTCACGCACACCAAACCCATCGATCCGCAGAATGGCCGGTTCTACCAATATCTTCGCTCGCTCGGGGTTGATCCCTATCAAGAGTTGCAAGTCCTTTCCGAGCAACATGGACTAGGGCCCGATCATGTGCTTCGACAATATGGAGGCGTGCTATCGCCCCAAGTCGGGCCGGAGAGGAGAGTCCGCTTCGTATAGTTTCTTGACCGCCTGATATAGTGACTCTAATGGCCTGAAAAGGCTTTCACCGAAACGAGGAAATAAAAGAACGCCGATAGGCCAGAGCCGCACGGAGATTTTGCACCGCATGAGCATTGATGTGATCGGAGGGGTGTCATACGAACGCACCGAGTTATCAGGATGTTTACTGTGCGGAAAGATCCACCCGTCACGGACGATTCCAGTCAAGTTCGGGATGACGGCAATGATTGCTGAATGCCCGGAATGCCGGATCGCCTACCAGACACCACGACCGGCTTTGGAGGCTTCGTTAGCATATATGGAAATGCGCTGGCGCTCGCACGATGACTACGTCGCCAATAGCTCGCAGCAACGCGCTCGCGCGCAGAAGCAGCTTGCGCTGGTCAATGGAATTGTCGCTCGAGGTTCTCGCCTTCTCGACTTTGGGGCGGGCACTGGGGCATTCGTGAGGGTGGCGTGCGAGAGCGGCTGGGAGACCGTGGGAGTGGAGAGAAGCCAGGTGGCCGTGGAGCGCGCCCGGCAAGAGAACGGCGTCGAGCTGCACTCGGAGCTGCCAACGTCTGAGGCCACGTTGGACGTCATTACGTTGTGGGATGTGATCGAACATCTCCGCGATCCCATTCGCGTGGTCGAGTCGCTTCGTGCGCACCTTCGGCCGGGCGGGTGGATGATCTTTGAAACGGGAAATTGGGAGTCGTGGAATCGTCTCGCAGCCGCCGACGCATGGGCGCTCTACCTTTTCGATCATCAGTACTATTTCTCGCCTGATAGCTTGGAAAAGGTGCTCGACTTGGCGGGTCTCACGAATTTCAAGCTCCTACCTGCCGGGCAATGTCCCAGCCCCTCTCCTCCTCAGCTGGGGGGCGATTTGAACCTAACCAAGCACTGGCTTGCTTATCAGCGTGGCCTTATGCTTTGGCCACACCACAGCGCAATCGACATCATGGTCGCCGCGGCGCGAAACCCATGAGCGTTTACCTGAAACAGTTCTCCGAAGTTCCGAACGTCGGCGATGCAATCGGGGCACGGCTCGTAGAGGCAATTACAGGGCGAGCCGTTCGAGTGGTGGGCGAAGGGCCTTTATTGGTACCGAACCTGATCGCAATCGGCTCGATCGCGCATTGGTCGGACGAACATTCAGTGCTTTGGGGCTGCGGGCTCATCGGCAGGGGGGTCAGCTTCTGTCCGCCGGCAATGGTCCTCGCCCTGCGCGGGAATCTCACCCGTGACCACTTTGTCGCCCAAGGAATCAACTGCGGCGACCTGCTCGGTGATGCAGGTCTCTTGTTGCCTGAATTAATCGCTCCCGCAGAGCCTTTCCATCGGGTTGGCCTGGTGCCCCATTACGTCGACCGGGACAGCGCATTTGTCGATGTTTGCCGACGAGAAGGAGTTCCGATCATCGACGTGCAAGGCTCTCCCGAGACGTACGTCGAGCAACTTACTTCTTGCCATCGGATAATCTCGTCGTCTTTGCATGGCATCATTCTCGCGCATGCCTACGCCATCGCGGCGGCTTGGGTAGTGATTTCAGACCGCGTGCACGGCGATGGTTTCAAGTTTTTTGACTACTACTCATCCCTCGGCGTAAAGGCGCGCGACGTGCCAATGCTTTCGCCTGCAGACGGCACGATCGATCAGATGATGGACAAATGCTGGCGCCCAGACGCCCTGCCGGATCGCGCAGCGCTTCGCACGGCGCTCATAGAGAAAGTTGGGCTACTCGACATTTGAGCGGAAGCGGCTGAGGTATCTGAATGCGAGCGGTTGCCATCATGTGCGCGCGAAATGAAGAGGTCCACATGCCATATGCACTTGCGGACCTGATCGGCGAAGGTCTGGACATTGTTTTGATCGATCACGATTCGACCGACCGCACCGTGCCGATCGCTCGCCAGTTTACCGGTCACGGTCTGCTTGCGATCGAACGCCTGCCGTGGACCGGGTACTTTTCGCTCACTGAGCAGCTCGAGGCGAAACGGCGGATTATCGAGCGACTCGACCATGACTGGATCGTGCATGTTGACGCAGACGAATGGCTCAGCGCCCCGGAAGCGAGGCAGACTCTACTTGGCGGTCTCGAGGCCGCAGACGCCGCCGGATATAATTGCGTTCACTTCAATGAATTCGTTTTCGTGCCCCGGCCGGGTGAAGATTTCACCGGCACGGATTACCGACGACGCTTGACGAGATACTACTTCTATCGGCCCCACTACCCGTTCTTATTGCGCGCCTGGAAGCGCAAGGCTGGCTTGGACAATCGCGACAAAGCGGGGCATCTGCTCTGCCCCGGCGCTCGGTGGTTTCCGCAGGACTTTCCGCTGCGTCATTACATTTTCCTGAGTGAGGCGCAAGCCCAAAGCAAATACTTGACGCGAAAGTTTGAGGAGGGAGAAGTTGCGCGTGGCTGGCATTTCGATAGGCTGCGAGCCACGAAACAGAATTTGCGCTTTCCAGACGACCATCGCATGGCGACTCTGTCGGCCTGGGACTCAAAGGAATTCGACACAAGCAAACCGGTCAAGGAGCATTACTGGGAATGGACGCCCCTCGATTCGCAACCCCCGGGTTCAGCCACCAGCTCCGAAGTTTTACGGAAAGCGAGCGTTGGGCGCTTAGCTCATTAAATATACAGTCGCTGATTGGTTGTACCATCGCGACCGCTTCCGAAGTGCCGCAGGTTATCGTCCTGGCAACTTCGTTTCTAGAGTTTCATCCGGAAGCGAGATTCGTCATCCTGGCGATCGGCGGAGGTACCGACCCGGCAACTGTTCCGAATACAACGGTGTTCAGCCTCCGCGATCTCGGCTTGGACGCGGGCGAAGAATGGCGATTACCCATGCTCTACACGCAGCAGGAGTTGAGTTGCATCCTGAAGCCGGCCTTGCTTCAGGCTTTGCTTGGAAGGGGTGAGACCGTAGTTATCTGGTTTGGGGCATCCACCCAGATCTTTCTCCCATTGTCTGAAGTCACCGCGGTGGCTTCCGCCGGAAATGGCATCGTCACCAACGAATCCATTCGGAATGAGTTTGGCGATTTCGGTAGAAGCTTTGTTGCTGTCGGTTCAGGGGCGGAACCAGCTTTGCGCTCCTGGTATGATCAATTGCGACATCATCAGCGCAGCGACGACCTTGCCATGGACGACCAATCGCAGGCGCTTGAGAAAATGTTCGATGATGTGCCTCACAGGGTCATAAGGAGCCCCGGCCTTGCCATTGGCTATTGGAATCTTGATCCGGAAACGTTCACCGCGAGAGAGGAAGGTTATGATGTGGATGGCCGGCCACTTCTTTCATTTGATTTCCGCGGTTACGATCCGGGCAAGCCTCATCTGTTGAGTACGTATCAAGGCTTCGAACCGCGGATTCTTCTGAGTGAGTATCCCGCCATCGCCAAACTCTGCGATGAATATCGCGACCGATTGCTGCGAGCGGGTTATGACACACAGGAATCCCGAGCTCCCGGCCCTCGAATTCTTCCCAGCGGCCTGCGTCTCGATCATCGCATGCTCGGTCTTTATCGAGAAGCGCTCGGCAAATGTAAAATGGGCGAGGCTAAGGAACCGCCGAGCCCGTTCGGCCCGCACGGAGAGGAAGGCTTCTTGAATTGGCTTAACGAACCGCTCGGCCAGACGGAGAAGATCGTTACTCGCTATATGCTCGCGGTTCGGGACGAGCGAGAAGATCTAAGGAAAGCCTTCCCCGATCCCACGGGAACTGATGCCGCCGGGTTCCATGATTGGTATCGCATCTTTGGACAAAGAGAACTAGCTCTGCCACCGGCTTTGCTGCCGGATGATGCTCGTGCCCAAAACGCGATTGATGCCGCGGCTTTAGCTCTAGCGAGACCTTCCATAAATATCGCCGGCTATTTTCGCGCGGAGCTGGGCATCGGCGCGGCGGCGCGATCGCTCGTCGCTGCCTTGGCAGCCGCGGAAATTCCATTCAATACGATTTCGTTCGAAGACACGGCGAATCGCCAAAACCATCCCTTTGGGGATCGTCGGTCAGAAGCCGGGCAAGCCGATATCAACATCATATGCGTGAACGCCGATCAGATCGCGGCCTTCGCGGAAAAGACTGGCCCGGAATTGCGGCATGGACGCTACACGATCGGCGTCTGGTTCTGGGAAGTGGAAGATTTCCCGCCGTTGTTTCACGGCGCGTTCAACTATGTGGACGAAATCTGGGTCGCGAGCGAGTTCATGCGCGAAACTTTTCTCAAAGTATCGCCGAAGCCGGTCTTCAAATTCAAACTGCCGGTCTTACAACCGGAAATCGATCCATCCCTTTCTCGGGCGGATTTCGATCTCCCGAATCGATTCCTTTTTCTCTTCAGCTTCGATTTTCTTAGTGTGCTGGAAAGGAAAAATCCGGTCGGATTAATTGAGGCATTCAAGCGGGCATTCCAGCCGGACGAGGACCCGGTATTATTGATCAAGACCATCAATGGCGACAAGCGCGTTCTCGAAATGGAAAAACTGAGATATGCGATCCGCGGCCGGCCCGATATCATTTTAAGGGATGGTTATCTTTCGGTGGTCCAGAATGACACGCTCACGACGCTAATCGATTGCTACGTATCGCTTCATCGCTCGGAGGGCTTTGGTCTAACGATCGCGGAAGCAATGGCGCTAGGTAAGCCGGCCATCGCCACAGCCTATTCCGGCAATCTTGAATTTATGATAGAGGAAAACAGTTTCCTTTGCCCATGCCAACGGGCGCAGGTCGGATCGGGAAGAGAACCGTATCCGGCCAGCTCGCACTGGTCCGAGCCGGACGTCGAACAGGCGGCACAGCTGCTCCGGCACGTTTATACGCATCAGGAGGAAGCAACCAAAAGGGGTTTACGCGGTGCGGAGGATATCCGCGCTCTCCATTCCCCTGCGGTCGCCGGGCCCATCATCCGCGATCGGCTGGAGGAAATCCGCCGCCGCCGGAGGAGGTGACTCGATCTCGGCCGGCGGGCCCTTTTGAGGTCCTCGAACAGCGCCCCTCCCTGGCGGAAACATAAAAAAACGAAACTCTGGGGGCCAAACAGCGGAATTTTTTTTGTATTGACGCTGCGTGGCCTGGTCGCCCACAATGTTGGTTAGGAAATCCTTCCGGGGCTCCTGATATTGAACCTCACTAAACAGTAACCTAAATATGAAAACTCGACTCTATCTCACGATCCCGATTATCTGCGCCTCTCTGGTTCTCGGTGCGGCCACGTTGCATGCGCAAGCGACTCGAACCTGGGTTTCCGGCGTCGGCGATGACGCAAATCCGTGCAGCCGGACTGCGCCTTGTAAAACATTTGCGGGCGCGATCTCAAAAACGGCGATAGCGGGCGAGATTAACGTGCTTGATCCCGGCGGCTTTGGCGCCGTGACCATCACGAAGTCGATTACCATCCGCGCCGATCACGTCGAAGCCGGTGTGCTGGTGTCCGGAACGAACGGCATCGTCGTCGCCGGTAACACGACCGACAGGGTCGTGCTGGAAGGCCTCGACTTCGAAGGCTCCGGGAGCGGCATCAATGGCGTGAGCGTGACCTCCGGCAAAGAGGTCTATGTCATCCGCTGCCAGATCCGGCATTTCACAGGGAACGGCGTCAATATGGCGAGCAGCACGAGCGGTGGGCACGCCTTTATCAACGACTCGTTCATCCTGTTTAATGCGGGAGGTGTGAACGCGGCGGGAACGGCCAATATCGCCTCGATCACGAACACCAATATTCTTTCCAATACAAGCTTTGCGGTGCAGGCGAATGGAGGCTGTATCGTTGGTGTCCAGACCAGTGTCCTCAACAACAGCCCGACGGGGATCAGCAAGTTGGCGGGTGGGCAAGCTATCTCGGTTGGCCCCAGCAACCTCGTAACGGGCACTGGTACCTTCGATTCGACGATTAATTTCCAGTAACTCGCGTGCGCGGGCAGGTTCCTGAAAGGAGCGTGCGCGCAATCCGGTCCGGGAGGACGCGACCCAGCGCGTCCTTTCGGGAGAGGGTGTAGTAGCGGCCCGCGTTTTTGCTTCCCAGCGAATTGTCTCGGGAGCGGGCTGAGTTCTTGGGTCGAGAAGCTGGGCCGCGAGACTCAGCGCGTAGTTTGCTGGTCGAATTTGTCCGACTTCAAGAGTTCCTCACCTTTTCGGATAGCATCGCGTCGCCGCTTTCTTATCGGCTTGGCCGGGACGCCCCCGTAAATCGTCCATGGTTCCGTCGATGTGCTAAGCAGACTGAGCGCCCCCAGCACTGATCCTTCAGCGAGCGTCACTCCAGGCAGGACGATAGCCCCGGCACCCACGTTTGCATGCTCTTCCATTAGGACAGCCCCGGAATTGAGGCCAAGCAACTCTGCTGGGATGGTGGGGCCCATCAGGTGCTCACCGGAATAATCGTCGTTTATTGTGTAAATGCGCGCTCCGTGCGCGATGTTGGCAAAGTTCTTCATTTCGAAACCCGCCTTGGCTGCAATAAAGACGCCGGCGGCAATATGGGTGTAACATCCGATACTTAAGAAGCCGGTCGCAAGGAGGATGACATCCGGATCAATTCGGGCATGTGAACCAATCGAGATGTTTTCGATCCCCACGAGCGTCACGCGTTCATGGATCATCACGTCATGCCCGACTGATTTGAAAGGCATTCCAGACACAGCGTCAGGCGTGAGATAATTGGCGCGGTAGTTGGTCATCTAGCTTCTTGCGTTGGTCACGCAAACGTACCACTTATATGCGCCTCCTGTGGAGATCGCATGAAGATCAAAGAATGCCTTGTGTTAAGAGGGACCGCAACGGAAATAATTGAAAGCCATGATTCCTCGTCCGCCGCGAGTTCCACAAACATGATCGAGACATCTTTCGATGTGCGCCGGGACTTTGAATCTGAAGACTCCAAACGCCGAGAGATAGCCTTTGAGAAGAGAGAATTAAGGGGCTATTAATCGCAAGTGGCGATATGAGCAGGAACAGACTTAAAGGTCTCGCGGTTAACGGCGGACCGCGTTCGAACCATTGCACCTCTCGGAACTGCGCGCGCAAAATGTGCACAAGCGTTAACTTAAGAGCGGGAATTTGCCGCACGGCGCAGCCAGTAGATCCTTGAAACAATGGGTGCCTTTCGACTTTTCCTCGCTGCGGTCGTCGCTCTAGGCCATTGGGAGCTAATGGTCCTTAAACCGAGAAGTATTGCCATTTCGCGCTCGACCTTGTTTGGTTTTAACGCCGCCTACGCAGTCCTATTCTTCTATTTAATTAGCGGATACTTGATCACGTATACTTTGTCGCGAAATTACGAGCCATCCAAACTGGGGGTAGCCCACTTTTATACGAATCGCGCTGTTCGCATATTTTCACTCTATTGGCCATTAGTCGTTGTAGTTTTGTTGCTCATGCCGGAGGCGCGACATCAGTTCTTCAGCGTCAATTTGCTCGACAAATTTACCGCGCTTTTTCTCATCGGAATCGATTGGCGCGTCAGTTTCGGCCGGCCTGGCGGTCAATATTTTCTTGCAACCATACCTTCGCTGCAACAAGCCTGGTCGCTCGGAGCAGAATTGACCTTTTACCTGATGGCTCCACTCTTAATGCGAAGCTGGAAGATTGCGACCACATTGCTCCTGGGTTCGCTTGCCGTGAGGATGGCATTTGTGTCGACGCTCCCGGGAGGACAGCACGATGTCTGGACATACACGTTTTTTCCGTCAACGCTCGTCTTCTTTCTCCTGGGACACTTTGCCATGAAAAGCGGCCAACACTGGCCGGCCTTAGGCACGGCTCGCGTCGGCCTGCCCCTCGTGGGGTTAAGTCTCATCTGGATGACGCTGAACCACACCGGTCGGTTCGACAGCGTTTGGTTTTGGGCTGCGATTCTTTTATTCTCCGCCGGTTTGCCCGGACTATTCAACTCGACGAAAAGCGGCCGGTTCTTAAACCGGATCGGTGATCTTTCCTATCCGCTCTACCTTGTCCATCTTCTCACTATCATGCTGTTCGGCAATTACATTGCCAGTTTCACAACACGCCTGGTAAGTGGAAAGGCGCTCTTTGGCTTCGTTTCCAGTTCGATATTTTTGTCAGCCGCTATCGCGCTCTCGGTCGCCGCACATTACTTGCTGGAATACCCTATGGCGCGCGCGATGCACGCGACAGCATCAAAACTGCTCAAACCGCAGCGACGCGATCGCCTTGCATTTCAATCGAGTTGAGCGAGTACCGCTCGTTCGGCGGCCCACCAGCGCGTTCATTTAACGTTTCGATCGACCAGAAATAAGCACGGCTGATATGGGAGACAAATATGATCCGAAAACAAGACTCGAGGATCTTGCGATTTATGGAGCGCGTCCGGCCTTTGACGAGGACCTTCATGTAGGGCGTCCCAACATCGGGAACCGGGCCACGCTCTTGGAGCGCATGAACGAAATCCTGGACAACCGCTGGCTAACGAATAACGGCCGATACGTTCAAGAGTTTGAACGTCATATAGCTAACCTTGTTGGCGTAAGACACTGCGTTGCGATGTGCAACGCGACTTCCGCGCTGGAAATGACTATTAGCGCGCTCCAGTTGAGCGGCGAAGTAGTTGTCCCGTCCTTCACCTTCGTTGCGACAGCCCACGCCCTGCAATGGCAGGGCATCACGCCGGCGTTCGCCGATATCGATCCAACCTCTCATAACCTTGATCCAACGCGGGTCGAACAAATGATCACGGCACGAACAAGCGCCATCATCGGCGTCCACCTCTGGGGGCGAGCCTGTAACGTTGAAGCGCTGGAGGAAATCGCCTCGCGCCGCGGCCTGAGGTTACTATTCGACGCCGCCCACGCTTTTGGCTGCTCTCATAAGGGGAGAATGATAGGAGGGTTTGGCGACGCCGAGGTTTTCAGTTTTCACGCGACAAAAATCCTCAATAGTTTTGAGGGCGGAGCTGTAGTGACTAACAATGACGTATTAGCGGATAAAACCCGCTTGATGCGCAATTTTGGTTTCGCGGGCTATGATCACGTCACTCGATTAGGGCTCAACGGGAAAATGACCGAAGTTTGTGCGGCCATGGGCCTGACCTCCCTTGAGGCAATGCCGGAAATCGTGGCGATAAACCGCCGCAATTGGGAAATCTATCACGGCGAATTGACAGGATTGCCAGGGGTCTCAATTATTGAATACGATTCGCACGAACGTAATAACTACCATTATATTGTGACCGAGGTCGACTCGGAGAAAGCACCGCTCACCAGAGATCAATTATTGGCAGTCCTGAAGAAGGAGAACGTGCTTGCGCGAAAATATTTCTGGCCAGGCTGTCATCGCATGGCCCCTTATGATTCCCTCTATCCAAACGCATCCGCCGCTTTATCTCAAACGGAGCAGGTGGCGTCACGGGTTATGATACTGCCGACCGGTCAAACCGTTACTCCGAAAATCATCCGAACCATCTGCAGCCTTATTCGTTGCGCATTCGATAACGCCAGCAAAATACGCAAACTCTTGGAAACACAACCGACTGATGTTTGACATTGCCGAACTATGGAAACGCCTTTGGCCAAAGTTAGTGCGCAGGGACAACTTTTCACCCCCTCCCTCTTGCCGCTTCATGATCTACGTCTTCTCGACGACCGCAACAAATGGCAATCTACTGGCATAGATCCACAGTTCGATGTCATCGGCCCATGGCCGCAATGTCCCACAAAAATATCCTTGGAGATTGAGACGGAGGAGGGAATCGCAGGGAGTTCAAAACTGTACGTCGACAGCGGAAAGGGCTACAGCGAGGAAGAGGGCTACGACTTGGGTGCAGTTAATCGAGAGCAAGTTAGTTATATCCCGCTAAGCTCAGCAGTGGTTAGCCTGAGATTGGATCCTTTTTCTGCGACGGGAGAATTCAAAATCAAAAAACTTATTTTTGAGAGCGCTTCCAACACTAACGATGCGCGGGAAGACAGAAACAAAGCCGCTCTGGATCGAGAGGCATTGGCAAGCATCTATCTGACCGGAAATGGCATAGAAGTCGGCGCTCTTCATAATCCACTCAGGGTGCCTGCTTACGTTAACGTCCAGTATGTCGACCTGAAGCAGCCCGAGGAACTGCAAAAATTTTACGTCGGCGTGACGAACATCAAGGCACCCGATATTTTGACGGATGGCGAGACGTTAGCGGGCGTAGGCGATGAGTCGCAGGACTTCGTTATCGCGAATCACTTCATCGAACACTGCCAGGACCCTATTGGCACGATTGAGAACTTTCTCAGGGTGCTTAAGCCCAAAGGAATACTGTTCCTCACAATTCCTGATAAACGATTTACGTTTGATGTCCGTCGTCCTCCGACAACGTTTGAGCACCTCTTAAAAGACTACCGGGAGGGCGGTGAGTGGTCGCGGTTTCTCCACCATGAAGAGGCGCACCGGCTGATATTGGGCGTTACGGATGAAAAGCAGATCAGGCGACATATGGAGGGAATGGCCGATACACATTATCACGTATGGACGCAAACAGAGATGCTGGAGATGATCGTCAGATTGCGGAAGGAGCTTGCCTTCGATTTCGATTTGGAGGCTTTTGTCAATGTTCCGCCACTGGAAGCAGTTCTAATTATCCGTAAGAGTGCTGGAAAGATGAGCGAGCAGGATGAACTATCCTGGTTCAACAACGAGCGAGAGGCTTATCGGCAAAGATATCCCGATTTTGAGTTTTAGCTGTCGCGGGACGTGGAACGATATGAGAATTGGCGATTGCCAAACAAGGGCAGCCCTCCGCTTCCTGGACGGACTCACTTCCCGCTATCGGAAAACTCTTAGAAGCGAACCGGCGAATGCCGAATAGTGCCAATCGCCCAATAAAGATGGCTCCGATCGCAGATCGCTTCAGGCGCGCCCTCTTGACTCGTGTTGCGACCTTCAGGACCAAACGCCTGATTGTTTTTCTTACACCTGGTTACGAACACCGAACGGGAGGCGTGCTCTCGATTGCTGCCACGTACCGGGAGTCACTGGCGCTGCGACACCTGCATCGAGCCAAGGTAGTGATGTGCGGCGTCCCGGGTGACGATCCGCTATTTTACAAATACACCTGGTTTAGAAACCGTAATTACCTGTTGGACTTAAATTCCGTCTTAAAGAACTGCGCGCACCTTGATTTTCTGCTACTGCACATCCCCGAATACGCGGTGAATCAGGTACTGGAGTGGCTAAATTCAGCGTCGGCGACGCTTCTTTCAAACGTCAAGGAGGTTCACCTTAACATCCTGCTGCAAAATCTCGATTGTCTCCAAGGCCAGAACGTCTCGGACCTGAAGCGTTTCGGAAAAGTGACCTGCACAACGGCACACGACGCATACACTAACTCTGCAACTCGGGACGCGTTGGGCGTCTCAGTGCACAAGCTTGGGGTTCGCACTGGACCAGAATTATTTTCTAGATCGACCTACTGGGAAAAGGAGCCTCTTTTAGTTGTGTCTAACGACCCCCATCCGTTGAGGGACGAAGTACTCGGGCGGATCACCGAAAGATGTCCTCACTTAGAGCTACGAGTGATTCAAAATCTCTCTTACGAAGCCTACAAGAAACTGATTCGCCATGCGAAATGGTCGTTAACTTTTGGCGAAGGACTGGATGGCTACTTTGCGGAGGAGGTTTGGAGCGGTGGTGTCGCTTTCGCGGTATTTAACGATCGCTACTTCACCCCGGCGTTTGCTACATTGGAGACTGTTTACCCCACTTGGGAGGTTCTTCTGGGTAGGATGCCTGCGGATCTTCAACGCCTCGACGACCCCGTCGCCTACAATCGGTGCTGGCGCGAAGCTTATGATTTGCTGAACGACCTGTACAGTACCGACCGATTCCGCGAAAACCTTCGACTGTTTTACCGGGGCGAATATACCTTTCCCTGAATCCATTAGCGAAACGCAAAGAAGATTATGCGCATCAAGGCAATGCTCGTGACCCACCATCTTCCAGAGGAGTCGATGCCCTGGATGGCGGAAGCGCGAAGCGTGTTCGACGAGCTGGTCATATTTATTGATGAGAACCGAGTCAAAACCGGCACGGTGGACCGAGCAAAGGAAGTGGGCAGTCGTGTCCATCTCTATAAGGCAGACACCTGGTATGAATGGGATTTGGAGGCAAAGGCGCGGGCCTGCGACAGCGAGTGGGTATTCCAAATCGAATACGACGAACAGCTTAGCCCGGAGTGGCAACAAGGCGGGTGGCGTCAGCTCTTGGAAACAACGGAGTTCACCCATTTTTGGATTGCGCGCCGATGGACTGTGCCTGGCGGCGGATACATCTGTGATCCTCCCTGGTGGCCTGATTTCCAGCTTAGGTTGTTTCGAAATCACCTGGAGGGGGCGACCTTTCCAACAAAGCTTCATGAGCGGATTCGCGTGCCCGGACCCGGCGCGAGTTTTCGGAGTCTGATGATCTATCACCACGTCCTGGCGCTGTGCTCGCGCGCCGAGCGCGAAGATCGAGTGCGACGTTACGAAGAAATGCGCCCTGGTGAAGGCGGGGGCCATTATTATTCATATGAAAAATATCACCCGTCCGAAGCGCCGCTCCCGGGGCCAACCAGCCCGGACTGCGAGAGCGAGGTGATCCGGATGGACTCATTACCACGGGAGAAAATCCTGGACATATCGATAAATGTGAAAAGCGCACCCAGTGACGTAGCCGTCTCCGAAATGTTTTGGCTCGATGTGGAGCTAACCAATGCAACGAGAGATCCAATTTACTCCTGTCCGCCATTTCCGGTCCGCCTGACGTACCATTGGCTTGATGAAGCTACGCGCCTCATGGTCGTATTTGAAGGGGAACGCAGTGGGATATTTCCCTGTGCGCCGGCCACTTCCATTACCCCTTGGAGGATGGCAGTGATCGCTCCTAACGAACCGGGTGGATACGCTCTGCAGGTGACTTTAGTCCAGGACGGCGTCCGTTGGTTCGAGGACGTCAATCCAGATATCCTGCAAGAATTTTCCGTGCGCGTGAAGCCCGTGAGTTGAATTTGTGTTATCAGCAGCGCGAGGAGAGATACCGGAAGCTTGGCTCTGTCCACTTCTCAGTTGTCACTTACGGTTGGTTATTTCAAAGCATGCGACCCCCGCGGCCGCAGGAGCCCCATGATCCCCATAGGCTGTGTTAGCAAGCTGGTCGGCCGCGCAGGGCACCCAGCCCGCGGTAGTGTAGCGGAAGTAATCGGCTTGAGCGACCGAAATTCCGGGAACAGAAAGCAATCTTTCTATCGCGGACGAATCATAGTTAATAAACCACCCGTAGTCTACAAACCGGCCATAGGGCACTGTCAGGATAAGATTGGCGCCCGGCTTAAGTATTCGCAGCATTTCCTCCATCGCCAGGACATCCGGAGGGGACTCGTCGCCTTCCCGCAAAGGGAGTTCAGCAATTGGTTTGTAGTGTCTGGCATTGTCTCTGCCGACATGTTCAATCGTGGAAACGCACAGAATCATATCGAAGAAGTTGGCGGCGTACCCGCTCTCACGTATGTCAGCGGTCCTCTTAATGAAAAAAGGAGCCTCGACCGAGGATATGTCAATTCCGTGAAGCTCGGGAATGGCGAGCGCCCGCAAGCCTTCGATATATTGCGGATTCTCCGTCGCGAATGAGCACCCAACCTCCAAAACTCGCTGCTGACCGGCGTATCGAGAAAGGGCCCATGGAATTTCGATCATTCTTTCCGACGCACCAGAACCGTAGGGAAATTTCAGGTCAAAAACGATGGGATTAATGCCGGCAGGTTTCACTGGCGGTTAGCATGCTGCGTAAATTGACAGCGTCTTGATCGGCATACGGAGCAGATGACACGATGCGAAATCTCTGTCAAACTGGTTGATACCCGAATCTCTCGATCCAGAATAGCCCGCGATTCTTCACCGATCAAGTCGACGAGATGTAAGGAAAAGCTTTTTATGGAATTGGCATTAGGAGACTCTATCCTGGAAACATCGCGCCGAGATTGAACTCGACTGATTTTTTGATCATCGGCGGCGGGATTATCGGGCTCAGCATAGCCCGGGAGCTGAAACGTCGTTTTCCTGGCGCTCGCGTGACCTTGTTAGAAAAAGAAGCTGCGTATGGGCTGCATGCCAGCGGCCGGAACGGCGGCGTAATCCCTCGAAGATCGAGTGAAAGAACTGGAAGCGGCAAGAAACGCGTCACTTTGACAAAAGGGTGTATTAAATTATTAATCTTCGAAAGGGCGGCTGCGCAGATTCCGTTTATCGGCTCACCATCTAAAGCTCTCTGGCATAGCAAGTCCAATGGCCTCGTGTTCGAAGGCTGTTCGTATTAGATTCGCCGGCCAACGAGAAGGAGTGAACCCCCGGCTGGGAAGGAAGAGCCGATTTTGATGAAGAGTCGTTCGACATCCATAACACGGCGTAAGATAAAATTTGTGGCCGCACCGATCTTGAATTCAGCCGCAGGATCATATCGTTGTTTCGAAGAGGCGCCGGTTAAGCGCGAAACGAACATGAGTGGCAAGAGAAACGACACAAAAGACGTCACTCTTACGACCTCGAATCCGCTCCGCTCGACCTTATTTCTCAACTCATGTGCGCTATACCGACGCACGTGTCTGGCATAATCGTCGGCCTGACTCCAAAGAAAGGCATGTTGTGGAACCGTGATTATGATACCGCCTCCTTTTCGCGTAGCCTGATGCATCTGCGAAAGCACCAGCTCGTCCTCTCGGATGTGCTCTAGGACGTCGAAGGCGCCAATGACATCGAAATTCTCCGCAAACGGAATGCGCCGCGCATCCATTTGGAACAGCTCGACTCCGGGGAGGCGCCGGGCGGCAATCGACAGCCCCGCGGTGAATACCTCGCTGCCAGACAAGGTTAGCTCAGGTAATGCGTCTTTGATGCCTGATAATACAAAGCCGGTCCCGCATCCAATCTCCAGAAAATTAGCGGCTTGAGGGAAGTATTGTTTTAAGGCCCAAATAATCAGCCGATTTCGTGAGGTGAACCAAAAATTGCCTACTTCAAGTTTGGAAAGAGTGTCGAAATAGCTGGCTTCAAACCCTTCGCTCTCTTCCGCCAGTTCTGGGGCGAAAGCAAAATGGCCCTCCAGTATTTCCGGTTCATAGTGGCAAAATGGGCATTCGTACCCAAAACGCTCAAAACGTCCGTTGCACTTCATGCAAACTAGCATTGTTGAAATTCGTGTTGGACCAAGTGACGCTTGCCTAGCTACAACGACATATTGTCCGGCGAGACCTTTTTAACTCCATCCGACTAGCTCGCGCGTCGGACATCGTCACCTTCACGGGATCATAATCGTCAAGTGCGTCGCATAACAACCACATCATTCTAGAACAGCCAAACCGACCCCAGTTCGCCCGAATTGATTACCGTTGTAAGTCATGAACTGTCTGCCGTGGACCTCGAAGACATGCGCATACTCCACCATTTCACTATCCCAACCGGATTCTGACACCGTAATACCACTGGCCTCGTCCCTTCGTGTCCAGTTGACTCCATCTTCGGAAGTTGCAAATCCGATTCGATAAGACAGCCCGCGGTGGGAGTACCACATCTCATACAACCCGTTTCGTTTGACCACGCAGGGTTTGCCGATCGCATGTTCCGTTTCATCGCGATACGTAATGCATCGAACACCGGACCGATCCCAGTGGAGGCCATCCGTCGATGTAGCAAACTTAATACAGTAAAAATGTCGCCACGCGGTGCCGACACGCTCCCATCGGTCGAACGATGTGTACCACATTTTCCAGCCGTCGACCTCCCGCAACACGCACACCGAACCTGTCCCGATCGGCTCCGTCGCCGTCCTTTCCAACAAAGGAGCGCGGGTGATGCGCCTAAATTCGCCGCCTTTTGGTGCCTCGGCAATTCCAGTGGTGTTGATGAACCCAGCCAGTCCGCCCGCGATCCAGCCCACGTAGTAAAGCATAGTTCGCGGCCCGTCATCTACGAGCCACGGATAGGAAACTCCCCGTTCGTCGAAACATCCTGGCTCTCCGACGTCGAAGACGGGCTTTTCAGAGACGTGAAGGATCGTTTTCATATCCCGCAGATCCAGATCTACCGATCCGATCCGCGAGATGTTCTGTTCGTCGCGCCCGGACATATAAACCCTCATCGCGTTGCCTTCCAGCCGCACAAACGTGGGCCCGGCGCAAGCGCTCATCCACGGTATCTCCGGATGTGGTTCAATTATCTTCCCGAGCTTCCGCCATTTCATGATATCTACTAGTCTAAAGGAAAGTCCTTTGAAAACGCTTTTGTAACCTCAACCGGGTTCGGTTGTGCCGCAACGTCCGGCGGTTACGTGGCGAACGCGAAATCGGTGATCGCTGTTACCACCCGCGCCTGATCTTCCTCGGTCAGATCATTATAAAACGGCAGGCGGAGGAGCCGATCGCTTATATTTTCGGTAACCGGGCACGCTGACACCTTATCGCCTTGGAGACGGCGGCCCATGGTCGAAAGATGAAGCGGTTGATAATGAAATACACTATTAATGTCGCGGGCCTTCAGCTCCTTAATCAAGCGCTGCCGCTCTTCCAATGAACTCAAAAGCAAGTAAAACATATGATAGGGCTGCTCGCAATCCGGCGGCACCATTGGAAGCTGCACTCCACGCTCCTCGGCCCAGCCTCTTAGATGCCCATGGTAGTATTCCCAAATTCGCTTCCGCTTCAATTGAATCGTTTCTCGCGCTTCAAGTTGAGCGTAGAGGAAGGCCGCGAGGACATCAGAAGGTAGATAACTGGAACCGACATCCACCCAGGTATACTTATCGACCTGGCCGCGGAAGAAACGGCTGCGGTTCGTGCCTTTCTCGCGGATAATCTCCGCGCGCTCAATGTATTGCGGATCGTTAATCAACAGCGCCCCGCCCTCGCCGCAGGTAAAGTTCTTGGTTTCATGAAAGCTCTGCGTCGCCATGCAACCGAAAGTTCCAAGATTTTTGCCTTTATACCTCCCAAATAAACCGTGGGCGTTGTCCTCAACTATGGGGATTTGATGTCGGCCGGCGATGTCCATGATAGTATCCATTTCGCACGCGACTCCGGCGTAATGGACTACGACAATCGCTTTGGTGCGCGGTGTAATGAGCGCTTCGAGTTGCGATTCATCAAGATTCAGTGTGTCGGCTCGGATATCCATAAAAACCGGAACCGCGCCCCGCAGGACAAAAGCGTTAGCCGAAGAAACAAAAGTGAACGAGGGAATGATTACCTCATCCCCAGGTCGAATGTTCAGAAGCAGCGCGGCCATTTCGAGCGCGTGGGTACACGATGTAGTCAGGAGCGCCTTTGAAACGCCCAGCTCATTTTCGAGAAGCGCATGGCATTTCTTGGTAAATGTGCCGTCACCGGACAGCTGCCAGTTTGCGATAGCCTGTTGGATAAATTCAAACTCTCTTCCTGAGAAAAAGGGACGATTAAACGGAATTCTCAAGGTGGACCTTTCAGGGACCGACGAACACTCTATCCGCGGCTCGCCACTACGATGCCCGCCACTACTAGCAAAACGCCAAGGATCTTCGACGTCGTGATCGCTTCATGAAAAAACACGGCGCTAAGTATCAGGACGAAGATAAAAGCTAAACTCATAAAAGGATAGGCATAAGACAACTCGAACTTAGTCATGGCCGCCAACCAACAGATGAGCGCCGCGAAGCCGGCTGCCATCGCGCTTATGACCCACGGGTTCAAGACCAAGGCTATCAAAAAATACACCTTGTCCGAGAGAAAGGCGGGCAAAGCACCAGCCTTACCGACCTGCCATTTCACTACGAGTTGTCCATAAACCGTGAAGAAAATGCTCCCGAAGACAAAAGCGAACCCGGTCGCACTGTTCTGCCAAGATCCACTTAGACTGCTCATTCGTTGAACACGGCCACTTTTTGCCGACCCGAGAGCGACGCTTGTCGACCTTGGCCGAATGACGCAGGGTCGGTCGACAGAATTGCCTCGGCCCTGTGCCGAGGGAAGCCGGACCGATTGCTATCGCGCTTTTTGTCCATGGAATATTCGCAATGCCCGCACCATTTACCATCTCCCCGGGGCGGGAGCAAGGTAATCGGTGGAATTGCGGCGCATCTACACTTAAATTTCGCTAGCGGCATATGCGCCAGAACCGGGGCCGGCGGCGCTACTGGACGCCGAAGACCGATCAGGTCCATGGATCGCCTTGATAATTGCGTAGGGCCTCTGCTTTACCTCGGCAAAAATCTTCGAAAGATAAATTCCAATAACGCCCAGCCAAAAGATCGTGATTCCACCCAAAAGCCAGATGGAAACGATTAGCGATGCCCACCCCTCCAGCAAGACGCCGAAAAACAGCCGCCGGATAATCAAATCAAGAGCAGCGAGTCCCGAGACTGTAACAAGGATACAGCCGGTATAGAAAATAAGAACGAGAGGCTTGGCACTAAAGGAGGTGACGGCATCTACTAGCAGAGCAATCTTCCGCCGCAGGCCGTAAGCGCTGGCACGCTTGTGGTGTTTGGTAACGGTCATCGGAATCTGGGTATATCCAGTCAAAGCCCATAAGCCGGAGATCACGAATTCCCTCTCTTCATGCTGGCAAAGCGAAACAACATATCGGCGAGTCATTAACCGAGCAGTCAGGTGGTTGGCGGGAATTTGATGGGTGGATAACAGATTGAATACCTTGAAAAACAACGCTCCGCTGAGCCGCTCGAAAAGATGGCCCTTCCGCCTTTGCTGCACACCGTAGACAACGTCGGCACGCTTCGCCGTTAACTCTTCATAAAACGGACCGAGGAGTTCCGGCTCCTCCTCGAGATCGCTGTCGACCAGGAATACGAGATCGCCTCCTGCCTGGCGCAGGCCGCACATCATCGCCTTGTGGTGTCCAAAATTTCTCGAAAGGTCAACGACCCGGACCCTTTGGTCCCTCCGGTATATGTCAAGCGCGACCGCGAGGGAGTCATCGGGCGACCCGTCATTAACGAAGATAATTTCAAAGTTATGCGTTAACCGCTCCGCGATGGCACACGTCCGAGCATAAAACTCCTGCAAATAAGGAGCAGATCGATAAAGCGTAGTGACAATGGAAAGGGTCATTCCAGACATTCTCCGGCCCGCGCATTCTCTCCAAAGAATAAGAGCTCGGCGTTATCAAAGAATATTCTTTGAGCCTGATCTTGGGTGAACTCAAGTTCATTCAATAAATTCATCAATATCGCACATTGAAGCTGAGGAGACCCATATGGGTAATCGCTACCGAACATTACCCGGGAATCGTCCGTAAAACGGATGAGCTTTCGCATGTCCAAGAATGCGGACGAATCGTGCAGGTACTGGAGACTGAAAGAGAGATCGTACCATACATTTTTCAGCTCCCTTAGGTGGAAAAAATATCTCAGTAACTCGTAACCGCCAGCGTGGGCGATAACGAATTTCAGATCCGGAAAAGTTCTAATCACCTCTGCAGTTTTATCGAGGTTCGGCTGGTAATCCATCTCCGAGCCATAATAAAAGGAGTCAATAATCACCGGAAAGCCCGGCGGAACGAGCCTGAGCTTGTTATGGAAAAGTTGATAATCCTTTCGTCTAATCTTTTGCACCCGGCTATGAATCTTAAGAGCTTGGATTCTCTTTAAGCGGATTAGTTCGGCCGCAACGTCAAAACGTTCGAGATCCAGAATTAGACTGATGGCATCGCCCCGCGGAACATCGACACTGCGCTGTTCAAAGGAATCGATATCATTGAAAATGATATTCCTTTTTGAAATGGCGAGATCGTAGCCTGTCAGGCCATTTTCAATATGGGCGTGGCAGTCGAAGATTTTGATAACCGTTTTAGCGTGTAACAAAAGTCATGAAATCAGGGTAAACGGTGTAATTCTTGTCGAACGTCTCCCGTTTATCAATAAATACCGTGAATTCGAAAGGCATGTAGTCATTCCTCAATGTGACCCGGTTGGAATACCGGTAAGCTAACTCGAGGATGCTGACCGGATCAGCATGATAAGTGTCCGCCAGCTCAAATTCCACTCTATTCGAGAGAAAATTCACGGCAAAGCCTCTAGTCGCATACTTATCGAACAGGTCGAAGGTGTCAGTGATGAATTGCCAGTTGTCTTCGATTTTAAAGTTGTGGACGCCCGAGGAAAAAATGTAGTCGTATTGACGCGGCAGCCCATCTTCAAAGACGTCGGCTGAAAAGAGCTCGGCTTCTGGAAAGTGCCTCCGACCTTCCGCGATTAATTGTGGATTTATGTCGACACCGACATAGCGAACGGTGGGATCAAGTTCTTTGCAGTGGTCGTACATGTCCCCAAAGCCACAGCCAAAATCCAGAATGGTCGCATCCTGCAAGCTCCAATGCGACAAGAGGATGTGGAAGCGCAGCTTCTGCTTGCCTTTCGTCCATCCAAGTGTCCGCGGATCGCGGCCGAATTCAGCCAGGCGTCTATTGTATCGATCGATGACGATTTGATTTTCAGTCGGCTTCATTTGCCCCACTCGGTTATTTCGCGTTGTGTCAGTGACTTTCCGTGGAAGTTTCATGCCCGACAGGCACCTCGCCGCTTTTAAATGGCAGCAATAAGTCGCTTAACGAATAGCAGATCCTCGCTTTCCTTGGCCGTCTCGGGAGTAAAGTTTACTCGACCCTTTCCGTCAGCGATCCCAATAACGTAGGTGGGCTTGTAGACGTTATCCACGATTACAGCCCCCTTGCAACCGAGGATACCACCCGAGACTAATTCCACGTCCTTGATACACACGGTGCCCATCATTTTTGTGATCAGATAATCAGTCTCGAAAAGCGACAAGACCATGCTAGAGATACCCGCCCGGTTATCGAGACGGTAAACCTGATCTTCGCGGTCTCGTGCGGTGACAATGAAATCCGCCGAGAAATTACCAATGCCCATGTCATAAATATTAATGCCGCGGGGTAATCGTTGTGCGATGCGATCGTCCACGCTGACCTGCTTGATTGAGGCGCCGATCAACAGATCTATCCCGCTGAGGTCGCAGGAGTCGTCGATCGTGCCGGCAATTTTCTCGAAACCGGTAGGGGACGCGCCTCGCAACTGCTGGTGCTGGGATGAACTCTGGCCAGGCAGGTAAAATAGATTCGTGCCGTAATCCGACAGGTTATTCAGCAGCTTCGTCACGAGAATGCCGGTGCCGGCGATGAGGATATTCTTACCATTTAGTCCCTTCTCGACGTGCTGAATAAAGGTCAGGGCTGACTCAGCCCACACGTTGGTGTCGCTATAATAAAAGACTTTCGCTTTCGTAACGACGCCCCTTACATAATCAATCAAGGCACGCGACCGTTCGTGTTTCGCATCCGAGTCCATGGCGATCGCGTCGAAAGTTCCGTCCGCGTGCGCGAACACATACTTGAGGGTCTCAAGGTCGCCCAGCTCAACGAATGCGATGATGTTTGAAATGCTTTCTCGCACGGCAGGGAGCAAAATCTCCGTGTCTTCGGCGGTAGGAAATTGTTGAATCACCAGGATCGAACTTTTGTTTGTCTGTTCAACCAGGAACTGTGCGGCCGCTATTCTCTGAAGAAAGGTGGATTGAAAGGCAGCAAAGTCCATTTAGCGAATGTCCTTATGGTAGAACTTCGGAAAAAAGATTCTTACTTTTTGCCTCTTGGCGAGCTGTTGAGCCACGGTGACAATCAAATTCTCAGATGGGTTTTCCTTATTAATCTTGCTAACCTCAACGATTAATTCCTGGTAATCGACCTTGTGCTTCTCAGCATACGTGTCGACGAGCTTTAGATACGAATCGTGGAAGAGAGCATAACCAAGCACCAGCTCGAGACCATCGGAGCCTTTCAGTTTGCCTGTCTTTGGTAGGATATACTTCTCACTTATCTTTGAGACCCTTAGGGCGTCGATCTCGATTGGAAAACCGGCCTTCCTCAAAATGACGAGCATCGTTTCGCTCTGAGCGTTTCCGGCTCCTCGGCCCATTCCCATAAGAGTAGTGTCCACTACGTCGGCTCCATTCTCCACTGCCGCCAGACTATTCGCGTTTGCCATGAGTAAATTATTGTGACCATGGAAACCTACTTTGGTCGCGAGGCACTCCTTCATTCTGGCGATATATTGGGCAACCTCTCTTGGGACCATTCCCCCGGCGCTATCGACTAGGGATATACAGTCCGCACCAAACCGTTCAACGCGAGTGGCCCTCAGACACAGCTCGTAAGGCGAGACGGTATAAGATTTCATGAAGTTGTATCCCACTTCCAGTCCCAGCCCCTTGGCAAATTGAATATACTCTTCCGCGTCGTCGCTGTCGGAAACGTTGGTTCCGACGCGAATAAAGTCGCCGCCATTCGCGCGAAAGGTCTCAATATCCTGTAGATTGCCCGTGCCGGGGATGAAAAATACCCCGATCTTGGCCTTGCCCTTATTGGCAACGGCCGCCGAAACATATTCCGCGTCGGTGCATATCGAGGAAACTTTTTTTCGGTGCGCGCCAAGCCCAATTCCGTTTCCGACTTCGATATAGCGGAACCCAGCGATGGATAGCTCGCGGACAATGTTTTTAACGTCGTCCTGTGTCCAGGCACCATCGATGACGTAGCTTCCGTCGCGTATCGTACAATCGAGAATCTCGACCGCGTGGGGACCAGCGCTCATTCTGAAAATGCTACCAGCATTTCGCAGATTCGTCGAGATTCTATCCCGCACGGCCCGGGGTCCCCGGGATAACGGTGTCTGCCCTCACTGGGCCGAATTGCACTTGACACGAAAAATCTGCGGCAAAAAAGCTTTTGAGCAACCTTAAACTTGCCCATATACTGCGGCCAACAATCACGGGCTGACGCCCCAGAATTTTGGGGTCATTAGTGGGGGATTCCAGCCTTCAGTAAGCGAACACACTGAGGCGTTGAATCGCCGGTTCTGGAGGCAGGCCGGTGGTAACCACGAGAGAATACACACATGTTTGCACGAAACGTAATCTATTTGGACAACCATTCACGCGCAATCGACGAGCCAGGTCAGATTGAGGAGATGAGGAAGAATATCCAGCAGGGGGATGTTTATATCGCGAAGAACGTTTTCGAGAAAGACCTGATCCAAAGGATGCTGGAATATCTGACGAGAGTGGGCTGGGGATCGTTGCCGAACTACAAAAAGATTGAAAAAGGTTGCCCGAATTTTCATCGCATGAATCTCTGGGACCCTCGAGCCTTTGTGCAGGGCTGTTTTCATCAGTTTGTTTTTTTCCCGTGGAATCAGGACGTCTTCAACCTGTTCGAGGTCACCCGGTCGGTTTATTACATGAAGAACCTTTTGAGCGGAAATCCAAAGGACAAGTTTCTGGGAATGGAGCCGGAAGACGGGTGCACTTCGCGTCTCGCCTTTCAGTTTTACCCGAAGGGCACGGGAGGACTAAACAAGCACAGCGACCCGGTGGATCATCACCAGTTATCGGTGCCGACACTAACGATGTCGAAGAAAGGGACTGATTTCAACGAGGGCGGGGCCTACGCGGAAAGCGCAAATGGAGAGAAAATCTATTTGGATGACGTCTCAGAACCAGGGGACGTCGTATATTTTAACGCGATCATCCCCCATGGCGTAGAAAAGATAGATCCTCGTTCAGCGGTCGACTGGCTTTCGTTTAAAGGGAGATGGATGCTTCTTTTCGCAACCAATAAACTCTCTGATAATTCTGCGATTCGAGATGCTGTTGACTTGGAAAAGGGCCCCAAAGCCGCCTAATGACTCGTGAGCTCAGCGGGAAAAGAATATTAATTCTGGGGGCCGGCGCCTGGCAGGCCCCTTATATTCAGAAAGCAAAAAAGCTCGGGTTAAGAGTCTTCGCCACGGACTGGGAGGATAGCGCCCCGGGCGCGCCTGTAGCAGATGTCTTCAGAAGGATTGATCTTCGAGACAAAGAACGATCCCTCGCCTTTGCGTCGGAAAGCCGAGTGGAAGCGATATTTACCTCGGCCGACATCGGGGTTCCTACGGCCGCATTTGTAGCGGGCAAGTTGGGGCTCCGCTACCATAGTCAGGAAGTAGCTCTGGCCGCCACGAACAAGCGGGTAATGCGAGATAAGGCCAAGGCATCCGGGCTTAGCGGCCCGCGATACTTCCCTTGCCGCAGTCTCGCAGACGCGCTGGCGGGATCTCGGGAAATTGGGTTCCCATTAATCATGAAGCCCGTGGACAACTGCTCCAGCCGCGGTGTCTCCGTAGTCGAGGATGCACGGCATCTGAAGAATTATTATCGGGAATGCGAACGGGCGTCTTTTAGCGGTGAGATTATTATCGAAGAGCTCATGCAGGGAACGGAAGGATCGATTGAAGCCTTGGTAGAAGACGGCAAAGCCGTACTGCTTGGTGTCTGCGACAAGCAGAAGTCACCCCTGCCTTACCGTTACGACCTGCAACTCAATTATCCGGGCAGTTATTCTAATCAGCAATTCGTGGCGATCAACGAGTTTGCCCAAAGATTGGTGGACGGGTTTGAAATCAAAAACGGGATCATTCACGTGGAAATCATGATCACGGCCAACTCTGTGCGTTTAATTGAACTTGCGGTCAGAGGCTGCGGAAGCAACGTTATTACTCACCTCATCCCTGCAATGACGGGGTTTGATGTGATGGAGTATCTGTTCCTCCGAGCATTTGGAATGAGGAAAGACATCACCTTTACCGAAGATAGGCCAGGCCTGTTACGGTTTATAATGCTGAAACCGGGTAAGATAAAAGCGATCACAGGTGTCGCCGCGGCCTGGAAAACCAAGGGGGTTCTTGACTTGAAAATTGAACGGGAAGCCGGGGACATAATCGCGGAGGTGAAAGACGGTCGAAGTAGGCCCGGCTACATGCTCTTGGTTGCTAATTCCAAGGAACAATTGGAGGCGATCGCAAAATCGGTGGAAGAACGGCTGGCGGTTTCGTATTGTTAACAAAATTTTATTTGGATCGGAGGCTCGCTTCGAAGAGTTCTCCCGGACGTTGCTTTTGGATAGTTCCCGAACGCCCTCGAAGGTCATCGGAGCAAGGTGAAATTCCATGCCTAAACGCAAGCGATCTCCCTATCGTCTCTGTTGCCGAAGGCTCGCCGCATCGGCCCCAAAATGGATTCAAGTGTGACAGTGATTACTTATTTTCCGCGTCCAGAACTACGAGATTATGTATGCCGAAAGCAATGAGCCTCGGATCCCCGTTTCCTGGAGGGCTGGGGGGCTGATCGGTTGTAAAGCGCAGTTTGTTTGGACCCGGCAGTAAGGTAACTTTAGATAGTTGTACGGATTCGGTGCTGGGGTGGTCGAAGCGGATCGTTCGTTCAGTTTCTCCAATTTGGACAAAGACCGTGCGCGGCGTGAACGTTGAGACACCGAATCGAATCTCTCGTGTCACTGGGGAATCGAAGTAGCTGAAAAAAGATACTTCCGAGTCGCCAAGAGACCAATCCCACGTCGACCCACTGGCTCCGTCTTCCTCTAGCCCTTGGAACCCTTTTTCATATCTAACTTGTACGCCTTTCTCACTTGGCTCCATGTCAAAATAGGACACGACCAAGCTGGAGAGATCGATGGGACTTGTTGACCGGACGGTCGTTTTCGGAAAATCATCGAGGACCCCACTCCGATCAATCGGGCACGCGAACAGGCGGTCTTGGTTTTCTCCCACGAGCTGATTGTTTACCACAATTTTTGTTGGAGTTTCGCCAGGAGAGCATTGACCGATTAGCGTAAATTTCTTGTTCTTACTATAAGTGAATAGCGCGAAATCGGTGGCATAGAGGAAACGCGCGACTGGTGATACGCCCTCCAATTTAGCGAATACAATGTACTGGTCTGGTTCTTTCGATTCTTGTTTGTAGTCCAAAAAGTAAAGTTGACTGCCGAAAGTTTTACGGACGAGCTGGCTGATTTCGCGCGGCTCCCGGACTACCTGTACTACTTTCCCGGATTTCTGCGTGAAATAGGCGGTCCAATAACCAGGGTCGTGGGCCAGAATCCCCCGAGTCCGCCAAAGGGATGGCGCGTAAATGACGGCGTTCGCAGGTAACGCCTTGAAATCCTCGGTTTGAATAAAGTGGTCCAAGACGGTCCACTTTAGATACGCGAGACGTTGATCATTGGTGATGTAGTAGTTATAGAAATCAGTAGCAAAGGACCCAGCTGCAACGACACTGGAAGCAAACACAACGTAAGATAATAATAAGATCCGCGATCGCCCGATCTTCTGATTTAGAAAAATCAAGATCGACGTTAACAGAAACACCATAGCAAAGTACGAGTAGTAACTAGGAGAATGCGCCAAGCTATGCGATTCCAGCACCCAACTCTGATACTTGGTAGTGAATCCGAGAGGCAACACCGGCGCGGCGATGCATGCGACACCAGCTATCACAGCCAACGAAAATGATTTGGCCGTAAAGATCCTGGGCCGCCCTAGAAGAATGCTCGCGCATAAAATTGATACAATTAGCGCTTTGACGACCCATTCAATCCGACATCGGTCGACTAGCTCAGTGAAACCTATCGCGTGGTATCCGAAACCGTCGAACGTAGCCTGGACCGCCCCGGGATCGCGCAGGTAAAAATAGCCAGGAAGTGTTGATGTGGCGTATTGCCATACAACCGCCCCAATGCGCCCAGCATTGAATGGGGCAATCTGATTTCCTTCGTAGTGTGAAGGATGGTAAACGCGGAAGATGCAATACGTGCCGAAGTAAAAAATCAAGGCCAAGAGAATAGGGGAAAAAGCCTTCGTTACACCGGCAATTCTATCTTTCAGAATCATCTTTCGATTTGACAACCCCTTGTAAATGCAGAAACCAAAAAACACCAAGCAATATGGCGCGAAACTTTCGTAGACTAACAAAGAGACAAAATAGGCAATTCCGCTAAGAACAGCAAAGCTAAGTTCCTCTCGCCGCTGCCAGTCGATAAAAAACAGGAAACTACAAAACAAGCTGCTCAGCCCAAAATGAGGGACAAAGGGGTAAGAGGTCAAAAAGCTATGGTACCAGTTATTCTCAAGGAATGTGAGGCCCAGAGCGGCAGCAAGAAGAGCAAAAGCCGACGAACAAAACATCTTCCTAAGCAAGAGGTAGAACAGCGCAACGTTCAATAGGATCGAACCTAGTTGAAACGTATAGTACCAGGCTGGGTGCCGAAAATAGTGTGGCAAGAACAAACCCATCATCGTGAGTACCGAGTAAAAGCGACCTTGGGCGGCCGCGAAATTCAGAGCTTGGTGTAACAGGCCACCGCGCTGCCCTGCCATGAGTGCGATCTCGGTATCGTCTTTCGTCGTAAACCCAATCTGTAGATACGGAAACAAAGCGATGAGGGCCAGAAGGGAGAGCGCCGTAACAACTGCAATCTTCAGATAGCGCCTCAATAGAATGGGCTCTTGTGGTGAGCCATGCACCCTGCGCGACTCAATCGATGCGGCGGCGCTCGACGAGAGCGGATCTGGATTCTCCGGTGAGATATGAAGCTTGTGCGTCCGTTGCATCGACAGAGCCAACTCTATTTTTGAAAGTGGTACGAGTCGAGATGGTAAAACGGATTGCTCAGTCCCGCAAGGGGATTTGACATTCAAACAGAATAATTAGTGCAATGACCGCGATGTCGTTTAGACGCCCCTGTCCGGTGAACGGACGCATAAATTCTGTTTAGATCGCGAAGCGATGCAGCTGTCAGGGAAAAAAAGGCACCGAACTAGGCCAGTACGTCGAGATACTTTCGTTCGACTCGACCCCAAGAATAACGTTTTCGCACGTAGTTTTTTTCCTTGTCGTCCTAAAATCGCCTTTGTGCTTTCATCAATCATTTCAAGGGCCGCAGACCATTCTGCGAAGTTGTCGTACCAGATACCCCCATCTGCTTCCTGGCAATGAGCTTTCAGGACGTCGCAACGACCGCTGACAATGGCGGGGCGTGAGAAGCTGCAAGCTCCAGCGAGACCATGGAAAGACTCTCGTATTCAGGGGGATCACAAGCCAACCACAAATACCCAGCGCTTCAAATTTTTCTCTTTCGCTGACGAAGCCGAGGTGAATGATGTCATCATGAAACGGGATCGACGTTGGCGGATGGTAGGTGCCACAATTTCCTCAGGGCCTGCCTGGTAAAAGTTATCCCAACTCATGTAATCCAAGGCGCACGTGGTAAGAACCTCGGTCTTCCAATACTTGGCCATTCGCTGATCGCTTTGGAGGCGATGAAACTCAGCTCCGCCCTTCACTTCTCGACCGGAGCGGCCTTGGGTCTTGCGATCACATCTGAGCTTTAACAGCAGCGACAGCTTTAGGTCTCTTCGCGCGATCGTCTGAACTAACCGTTTAGCGCAGCCAGATAACGAGCCTCGGCATCTGCCCATGAATAATTGGCCGCTACGTAGCGTTTTCCCTGTTGCCCCAGAATATTCTTCTCCGTTTCGCTTGTGGTAGAAAGGATAGTGCACCACTCGTCGAAATCCTGGTACCAGAGCCCTCCGTTAGACTGCCGACAATGGCGTACGAGCACGTCACATTTCCCATTAACCAATGTCGGCCGACCCACCAGCCAAGTTTCCAGCAGGACGAGCGAGAGGCTCTCGTGTAACGAAGGCATAATAAGCCAGTCGCAGCTCTCCATCGCCGAACATTTGTCAGCCTCACTAACCACTCCGAGGTAAATGATGTCATCAAAGAAAGGCAGAGACATTACCTCCTGTCCGATCAGAACCAGTTTATGCGGAGCGCGCGACTCTTCTTTCCACCTTCTGAAATTATCTAACATAATCGCGCAGCCCTTGGACTCGTCGATTCGTCCTACATACAGGAGGAATGGGCGGGTGAGGTTGTAGGTTGTTTGCAGGGGCTTCGCTGCGCCGTCGGAAACACCATCGACTCCTGCCCCAGTCAGACGCCCGGGCGGAAGGTTGTCTCGGAACCGCCGCTCTAAAAAATCCTTCTCGGTCTCGGTCTCGAAGAACAAGCCAACCGGCAGTCGGAAAAAGGTGTCCCACATACTAAAGTAGATGGTCCATTCATCATGGGCCAGCGGGGCGAGCCATGCTTTGTCGCGGACCAGTGGGAGGCCGAAGTAGGTCGTGGCATATAAATAACCAAAGAAAATGACAGCATCATAAGTCTTGCCAGCCGTTCGAAGGTGCTCGAGTAAGCCGGTCGACAGTGGCCCTTGCGCGCGCATCCACGCTTCCTGCTCGGCAAGGCCGGTGTCGTTTTGCCTTGAATGCAGGTCGGCCGAGAGACGATTGAACGCGTCGACATCCCGCAGTTGGTCCACGAGAAAACGCCGAACAATAGTAGCGCCGACTTGTTCTTTCCCCTCCGGATAGAAGTTTGCCCATTCCATGTAGTCACGGGCGCAAGTCGTCAAGACTTCAGTATCCCAGTATTTGTTCATGCGCTGGGCCACCTGAAGGCAGAGCAGTTCGGCTCCGCCACTCACCTCGCGTCCGCAACGCTGCACAACGAAGGCGACTTTTAGCCGACGAGTCGACACAATTCGCAACCTTTGAATTTGTTAGTGACCATGCGACGAAAGCGGTAATTTAGGACGGTTTGTGGCGGAAGGGAAGATGTTCTGCTACGATATTTTCTTCAGGAGTACAGTCTTCTGGACAAAAGTATGTCTAACGAATACGCTATTGCGGCCGACTCGAGCAGCGCCGTGACAAGGAACTCAGGCCACGGCCGGCCGCGGGTTGCGTTTGTCGTACAGCGTTACGGCGAAGAGGTAAATGGAGGCGCCGAAACGCAATGCCGTGTTGTGGCGGAGCGCATGTCGGCTGATTGGGACATCGAGGTTCTGACGAGCCGAGCGTGCGATTACATTTCGCGGTTCGAGAACCAGTATCCCGAAGGATGTGCACAAGTGAACGGCATTGCTGTTCGTCGCTTTAACATTGACCGCTTGCGGAGTGATGACTTTACCTTTCGCGCATTGAATCGAAAGGTTTTGGAGCGAGCCTCCAGCAGAGACGAAGAGAAGCAATGGTTGCTGGAAATAGGGCCGGATTGCAACGGATTGTATGAATATCTTCTCCGAGCAGACTTGGATCTGGTCGTTTTTTTTACCTATCTGTATGCCACTACCACGCAAGCGCTTCCGCTTGTTCGGCACAAAGCGCTTCTTGTCCCCGAGGCGCATGACGAACCACCTATTTATGCACGGCCGTTCGACACATTCTTCGAGCTGCCACGGGCGCTATTGTGTAACACGCCCGAGGAGGAATCGTTTTTACTACGACGGAGCGCGGGGGCGATCTCGGCTTCCGTGGTAGCAGGAGTTGGAGTCGACCCACCCATGACGATAGTCGATACCGAACTTTTTCGGGTCCGATATAATATTGGCCGCAATTACATTCTTTGTGTAGGTCGTATCCAGAAGGAGAAGGGTTCAAATGCGCTGTTCGAATACTATTTGGCGCTTCCGTCGGTCCTGCGTGAACGTTGCCCGCTTGTATTGGTGGGAAAGGCCGCGATGAAGATCCCGGCCTCGCGTTACATTCGTCACGTTGGTTTCGTGAGCGACGCAGAAAAGCAAAGCGCCCTGGCTGGGGCAACACTGGTAGTAGCTCCCTCCCCTTTCGAAAGTCTGTCCCTCGTGCTTCTCGAAGCCTGGGCGCTCGGAGTCCCGGTCCTTGTCAATGGCCAGTGCGAAGTGCTAATGCAGCAGGTGCGCCGCGCGAACGGCGGTTTGTGGTATGGCGATGCCGAGGAATTCCGCGAAGCGGTTACCTTACTCACTGATCCCGGCCAGTTCGGCCTGCGACGTGCGCTTGGCGAGAATGGCAGAGCATATGTCACGGAACGCGGTGATTGGAGCGTCGTCCTGACGCGGTACCGCGAGGCGCTTCGCGCGGTTCAACAGGGCCGATGAAACGGGAATCAGCCACGTTCCCGGACGGCGCGACTGCTTGCACGGGTTGCCCGTGGCCCGAAGGACTTTCGCTGTTCAGCAAACGCTCAACAAGACGCATCAACAGCGGAGTTATGCGGTTGGGCAAATAGCAATTGCGTTGGCGACGTTGGGCAGTGATTAATTGCTCACGCAGGGTTGGGTTCGTCACCAGGAGGTGTCCAGCCGCGGCCAGCGCATCTGGATCAGATTTGTCATTGAATGTGAGCGCAGCCGCGCCCAGCGTGTCGGGGACTGCCGTGCTATGGTATGCGAGCACCGGAATGTCAAACCACATGGCTTCAATAACTGGCACAAGGAAACCTTCGTGTTCAGACATCGACCAGAACAAATGAGCGGTGCGGTAGTAGGCTGCGAGTTGCGCATCTGAAATGCTGTCGGCCACGTGAACAGAGCTCTCTAAGCCAAGCCTTTTTATCTCGTGGAACAAGTGGTCCGCGTACGGATCGTGATGTTCTACCGCGCCCACGAGCGAGAGACGAGCACTCGGGTCCAAGGTGCGGTAACGAGCAAATATTTGGACGAGCTCTTCCTGCTTCTTATTTGGGGCGATCCGGCCAACAAAAAGAATATTAGTCCTGCCGTCGGATAAGGAGCGCATCACCTCTGGGTCGGGCCGAAACGACCACTTTTGAGGGTTGACGCAGATCGGCAGGACTCCAGGAGCGGTAAAACCGCAGGCAGCTAACTCTTTGGCATTGTACGCCGAGTCACCGTAGGAAAACCTGAAGGCAGCGGCCAGATCAGGAAGGTCGCGACGACCTCCTCGTAGAAGCTCAGCAAACTTTGGGCGATATGGTTCCACGAACTCGGCAGGCGTAATATTGTGATAAATAAGGCATTTTGGCCTTGGGCACTTGGCGACGTGCGGCGTGATTTCAGAGCCGATGCTATGGTGGTAAATAATTGCATCCGACGTTTGCAGGGCTGCAGGTGAAAATTCGTAGCATTCATCGGGTGGCAGGCGCGGATGAATCGAACGCACGTAAATCTCCGATTTGAATCCAGCTTCGCGCAGCTGGTCCCGAATGAAGATTGCTTCGTTAGATATTGCATCGCCTGGAGAAAGGTTTGGGAGGAATTGGTTAATGCATGCACGATGAATCTCGCCGGAGAACGTAAACGCCGGGGGCTGTCGGATCATTTGCTGGAGGGCGCCTTCGTAGCGATCGATCACCGCGTCCCAATCGCTGCGGACGTCAGCATGCCGTCGGCCGTTCTTACCCAGTAGGTCAAGGTCCTCCGGTCGTGCTCGATCCACCTCCACGAACCACGCGGCCCATTCATCTTCGGAGGAGGCCAACCACCCACCAGCGCATCGCGTCACTTCGAGGGCAGTTGCCAGGCACGCGCGGTTTGCGGCAACCGGTTTTCCATACCGCCATGCTTCCATTATCGTCCGAGAGAAGCTCTCATTCTTGCTCGGTTGCGCGAGTGCCAGGCAGTCCCGAAGAAGCCGTGCTTTCTCGGCATCTGACACGAGGCCGCGATCACTAACCCATTCGGCAGCTCCATCGAGTTCTACATTGCCGTAGCCAGCGAAGACCAATCGCAATTGCGAGTTCGGCCTAACGCGTCGAAATCGCGCAAATGCGCGTACCAGCATGTCTGTATTCTTACCCGGTTCCTTACGTCCCAGGTAGAGGATAAACCGCCCGCCATACGAACCGCCGCCGACCGTCGGGGCATGGGCCCGGGCCGGCACTTCAACCCCCGCGCCAACGATCACCGATTTCGCAGCGACGGCAGGACCGTACAAGCGAGCCGCCAGTTCGGCTTCGCCTTCGCTGATGAAAAGCAACTTCCGGGCATTGAAGAACGCATCCGCAACCTGTGGGAGATAAGCATAAGATTCGTCGTGAAGGCAGGGCTGTAAACACGCCCGATCAGCCACGACTGCGAGTCCGTGAATTACCGGACCGTAAAGATAAGGCAGAAGAATAAACGCCTCGAAGTCGGTCCTATGATGTTCGAGAAAGCGCGTAAGCGCCTTGGACCGGATGAGCTCGTCGACAAAGACTTGCGCATCCTCATCGCTGACGGGCGATATCCCAGGAATGAGTGATTCGTGAGGGAAAGCCAGTAGTCGGCCACAAACTTGATTAAAGCGGTCGCGCTCCCGTTTATCGACTGGGAAGCGACGGACGGTGAAACCTTCCGGTTCTTTTGTTGGGCCCTCCGGTAGGTGGTTAGTGGACCAATCATCCTGATGCGCGCGACAACAGGTAGTGAGAACTTCAACGACATGTCGGCGCGCGGCCAGCCGTGAAGCGATTTGCCACGCGTGTTGTTCGGCTCCCCCTTTTAGGTCGCGCCCAAACCAGGGGATTACAATCCCCAGCTTCATCTCACCTTCGGCTTGTAAGCGATAATTCCGAAGTCCTGGGGCCCGTAGAGAAGATCCCTGATCTTGGCGAGTTCGGGAGTTGCGGCGTCAAAGGCAACGTTGGGGACTGGCGAAAGGTATTCAATCCGGATTTTCTCGAACCCTTGTAAGGCCAGCATCAGTTCGGCTGTTTCGGGAAAGACGGGATTTCGATGGGTGGGATCGATATAAAAACTGCAAGCTCCCACGACCAGGTTCTTGCAATTGGGCGACTCAAAGATCGCTACGCCAGCAGGTGTTAGCACGCGACGAGTTTGGCTAACCAACTCAAGCAGGGAATCGAGGGGTAAATGTTCGATAAGGTGAAATCCTGTGACGGCGCCGAAACTGGCGTCTGGCAAATCGCGCAGGTAGTCCAGCACGTCGGCCTGAACGACCTCCAAGCCACGTTCCACGCATTGCGCGCGCATAACTGCATTTGCGTCCACGCCCCGGCAAAGAAGGGTGTGTTCCTTGAGCAATTCGAGCCACTCGCCTCGCCCGCAACCAAGGTCGAGCACGGGGCGCTTGGTAGATCCGGCACGACTGTTCTTAATCGAAGGGAGATACGCTTCGAGCCGCCGCTTGATCTCAGCCCGGGATCCGCGAAATCGATCTTCAAGACTGACGTAAAAGGAGTCGAGAATTCCGGCTGCCGCTGGCCGCGGCTGCGTGGTACGAGGGCGCCCTGATTTTGGCGCGCTTGTGGTCATAAATTGGGTAAGAAGCAGCCGGTGGTTCGAAAGTTCGCCCTTAAGATAAGTGCCGTCGTCCGTCAAACGTTGTTCCAACCGCGCCACGGCTTCTCGCAAGCCGCTCTGCGCCTGCAGCGGGACTGTTTTGGCATCGAGGCGATCGACTTGGCTCTGCAGGTTGCGCAGGTGTTCGCCCGCGCGCTCAAAGATGCTCCGGAGTTCCCTGGCCTCAGCGAGCACTTCATCCAGTTGGACACGGGCAACTACGTATGTCTCGCGCAAGGCGTTTCTTTCATTCTGCAGATTCGTCAGATGTTCCCCGGCACGCTCTATGTCGCTGCGACAGGCTTCCGTGACCGCAGCCGTCGCATCCGCTTGCACCTGTAGGTTCCTGAGATGTTCGCTTATGTGCGCGAGATCCGTACGCTGGCTGACAGAAAGCTCTCTGATTGTTGAGAGCTCATGGTTGGCATGATCTTCGGCGCGTTTCAGGTCCGCCCTCAACGCAGCACTGGAAGCGGCCATCTCAGAGCTCTGTTCCTCCACGACCTGGAACCGCTCGGCCAATCTGCCCCGGCCATTGTCGCGAAGTTCGGCTTCGATCCCGCTTAGCCGACGAAGCGCGGTTGCAAGAGCGTTGTTCTGCTGCTGTGTCCTGACATCGATTTCTGTCCGAATCTCGGAGCGAGTATCGATGAAACTATCAGTAGTTCTAACCATGGCTACGGCCAGATCCTGCAGCCAATCGCCATCAGTACGTCGCAACTGCGCCAGCTGATGAATGGAGTGATCCTGCACTTTGACGCAGGCACTCAGATGGCGGAGTCGATCGGCAAGTTGGGCATTGGTCTGCGCGAGAGATTCTATTGTGCGCAAAATCTCGAGGTTAAAGCGGTTCTGCCGCCGGAATAAACCGCGCAGGGGCTTCGGAATCCAGCGGCTCACCATCGTCGCGGCGCGCGCGGCATTTGTAGCCTGTGTGATTGCGCCGGTCTTGGGCGTAACCGGGTTGGGTAGTATGGCGGTCGCAAGCTCTGGCACCGTGCCGAGGGCTGGCAGTTGCGGCCGCGCCTGCCCGCGACGCATTTCCTGAGCCTTCGCGCGCACCTGCTCCATCAGGTCGGAAACGTTGATTTCCGGAATTTTAGTCTCGATCATCTGGTCGCCCTCGGGATCCTGACGCTTTGGGATTGCCATTATCGCGTGTTTGGATGATTTCGCCACGGCAAAGTTGAAGGTTGACAGCTTTTTCTAATCGATGTCACGTCAGTGCGATGAAGAGAGAAACAATATCACGGTGGGTCTTTCCGGGTCATCCTGCGGTGGTATCTATCGTTGGCCTTGCGATGCTGCTGTGCGCCTGCAATAAGGCCCCGGAACCTACTGTTAACGCGAACAATTCGACGAACAGCGAATCCGTCGGACAGAAGATCCAGTTCAATCAGGGCGGGAACTCGGAACGTTACCGGATTTCCGGCTGGAGCCAAACGGAAACTGACTTCACATGGACGGAAGGCACGACCGCAAAACTCGATCTGCCGATCGCGTCAGACGCGGGCCCTTGGACAATAAAAGTGTTGGTATCGGGGTTGATCCGACCGCCTGATCTGCCCTTTCAACTGGTCGAGGTGTATGCGAACGGCAAGAAAATTGCGGAATGGCAGGTGGGAAGCGTATCGGAATTCAGCGCGCCAATTCCGGGTGGAGTATTAAAGACTGGCGGGTCACTGACGCTTGAGTTCAGAACGCCGAAGGCCACGTCACCCAAGGCGCTCGGAATGAGTGCAGACACTCGTATCTTAGGAATCTGCGTGCGCAGTCTTGAATTGACAAGAGGATAGATCTTGCAACGGCAGTGGCCGAAGCGCGGGCACTGCTCGGGCATCCCAAGTCCTTCAATAGGGAAGGCGACCAGAGGCGACCGAAACGCCTTTTAGACGATGCTCCGGGCGCTTGTCGCCCGATGTGGCGCCGAGTAGCGTGACGAGTATGCGGCCCTTTCGATCGCGCGACGAGCGTGCGCCTGCCCCACCGATTTTCGAGGCGGCCCCCCTGAATGTTTACGACGCCTCGTTTGCCGCTGTCGCCGCCGCGAACCAGCTAGAACTCCGGCTTCCTGTTCTTAAGGACCCACAAAGACGTGTCGACCGGATCGAAATCGATGGCGGGTCGGATCGTCCCGGGCAACGAGTCCGCGACGTCTATCTCAACGATCCCGCACTGCAACAAATCTATCCTTTGGGCCTGGTACCCTTTGGCCAAAGGCACTTCCTGGGTTGGCTGACTACCCATGGTCGAAAGGACCAGCAATTGACGGACGAGGAGATTCTTTCATTCCTCTGCGAATCCGCTGAAAATGAATTGAGCGGGTTGGGCCTCACCTATCTGCTCCAGCCAAGCTGGCAGGAATATTTTCCAACTGCCCTGACGCCACACGGTTGGGGGGAATTTCGACAATGGATTGATTCCACCTACGGAAGATTCCTACAAGAGCCGTTACCGCACCGCCTTCCGCCATTTCTTTCGACATGCGATCAGTCCTCGCTTGAGCGCCCCGGACAGAAAAGGTCCATCGGCAATTCAACGGCGGATGGCGTTAACATGTTAAGCCATTTTTGTAATCCTTCCGGCATCCAGCAGGCGGCGTTCTGGGCCAAAACAGCCCTCGAAAGGGCAGGCTTGCGCACGTCCTGCCGCGACGTCCCGGTTCCGCGCCGCGCTCTTCCGAACGATCGCGAGAAATGGCTCGGACTTGAGATTTTCCCAGTGACAATCCTAAACCACGCTGCTACGCCGTATTTCGAATCGGGATACCAGCGAAGCGGTCTGTTGCCGAAAGAAAATATTTATCGCATCGCCTATTGGAACTGGGAACTCGAGGCGGTTCCGGATGAATGGGTCGAGGCCGCGGAACTCGTGGACGAGATCTGGTCGCCCACAAAGTTCGTTGCGCAAGCCATGCGTTCACGGATGCCGCGGCCGGTTTATCACATGCTGCCGGGGGTGGAAGTCGGACCGATCGAAACGGTCCCGCGGGCGTCGCTTAACATTCCGGAGAACCATTTGGTGTTCCTCTTCATGTTCGATTTGCATAGCCAGATTCACCGCAAAAATCCGATCGCAGTGTTCCGTGCCTTTCGCGATGCCTTTCGGGGCGACGATCGCGCTACCCTCCTCATCAAGACCAGCGGCGGCGACATCCATTCGACCGATCTTGCGTTGCTCCGCGAGATAATTCGCGGCAACAACGTGCTCCTGCTCGACGAACTAATGACCCGCGAGCGAGCCTACGGTTTGATCGCGATGTCGGATTGCTTTGTCTCGCTCCATCGCTCGGAAGGATTCGGCCTGGGTTTGGCCGAAGCGATGCTTTTGGGCAAGCCGGTGATCGCGACCGGTTATTCCGGAAATCTCGACTTCATGAATCGAGAGAACAGTCTCCTGGTCGATTATGAAATGGTCGCGATAGAGGAAGATCGTCCGATCTACACGCGCGGAAACCTTTGGGCCGAGCCTTCGATCGAGCACGCGGCTGCGTACATGCGCGACGTTTACGAGCGTCCGGACGAGGCGCGCGCACGCGCCCGCCGCGCCCAACCTGAGATTCAACGCTTGCTTTCCCTCGAAGCAGCCGGCAAACGCATGCGGGCCCGATTGCAGGAAATCATGGCGGCCTAGACTTTTTCGATGCCGGAACATGGCTCTGGCAGTCTGGTTGATATCCGCGTTTCGGGGCCGCGCGCCCTGGCAAATCTCCCTGTAAACGAGCTGCCCGCCTGAAGTTGACACTGCCCACAGTGCCAGCATTGTCGCTCGTGCCGCCCAAGTTTTCTCAGGAACGGAAACAAGTGTTTGTTTCCGGCGGCGCCGGCTTTATCGGCAGCCACCTTCTCGCCTCCTTGTTAAAAACCAGCGGAGTCGAGCGCGTCGTTATCTTCGACAATTTTAGCTCCGGCCAATTATCGTATCTCAAGGAAAGCGCCGGCGACCCGCGCGTTGAAGTCGTAAAGGCGGACCTGAAGGAACTCAGTGCCGTTACCTCCGCCATGGCTGGTTGCGACACGGTCTTTCATCTCGCGGCGAATCCCGACATAGCGAAAGCTGTCACCCAGCCGGACATCGATTTTTGGGAAGGAACTTATCTCACCCAAAACGTCCTCGAAGCGATGCGCGTCAACAGCGTGCCCAGGATTTTTTATACTTCCGGAAGCGGGGTGTATGGCGAGAATCCCAGCGTCGCTTTTGCCGAGGATTACGGTCCCTGCATTCCCATCTCCACCTATGGGGCGAGCAAACTGGCCTGTGAAGGCCTTATCGCGGCCTACTGTCATATGTTCGAACTGGTCGGACGCGCCTTTCGTTTCGCGAATGTGGTGGGGCCCCGGCAAACCCACGGGGTTGGTTACGATTTTGTTCGCCGGTTGAAGGCCGACCCGACGCGTTTAAGGATCCTGGGCGACGGCACTCAAAAGAAGAGCTACATCCACGTCGAAGATGTCCTGGCGGCGATCGACCTGGCCGCCGAACGTGCGAACGGCAACTATGCCATGTTTAACGTGGCGACCGACGATTACATTACCGTAGCCGAGATTGCCGACCTCGCCGTGAAGGTCAGCGGCCTAACTCCCAGTGAAACCAAATACGAATTCACCGGCGGCGACCGCGGCTGGAAGGGTGACGTTCCGGTGGTTCGCTTCGATTGCTCGAAGATCAGGGCCCTGGGGTGGAAAGCAAAACGGTCGTCAGCCGAAGCCGTCACCGATGCGATGAAGGCAATGATCGAGGAAATAGATAATGCCGGAAGGGAATGACTCGATTGAACATCTGATGCCGCCCGGCAGCCAGCCCGGGACAGTGGACGTAAGCATCGTGGTTCCGGCTTTGAATGAGGAGATTACAGTCGGCGAGTTTGTCGATTGGTGCACGGAGGGACTGGAACGTGCCGGGGTGCGCGGCCAAATCCTGATCGTTGATAGCTCGAGCGACAAGACTCCCGAGATCGTGCTTGCCCACGGCGGCGAGGTCCTGCGCACACCGAAACGCGGCCTTGGCCGCGCTTATATCGATGCGGCGGCTTTCATTCGGGGCCAATGGATCATCATGGGCGATGCGGATCTGACTTATGATTTTCGCGAGCTAAAGCCGTTTGTGGAAGCCTTTCGGAACGGCGCCGACTTCGTCATGGGGAGCAGGTTCCGGGGCAGCATCGAGAAAGGCGCCATGCCCGGATTACACCGCTATTTCGGGACGCCGCTGACCACCTGGATTTTGAATCGGATCTACGGAAGCCATTACTCCGATATCCATTGCGGGATGCGGGGCCTGACTCGTTCCGCACTGGAACGAATCGATCTAAAGTCGCAGTCGTGGGAATACGCCAGTGAGATGGTGCTGAAGGCCGCCCGCTTGAGGCTGGTCACCGCCGAAGTGCCGGTAAAATTCTACAAGGATCGGCAAGGCCGCTTCAGTCACCATCGCCGCATGGGATGGCTTTCGCCGTGGATTGCGGGATGGCTCAACCTGAAGGTAATGCTGGTCTATACGCCGGACTCCTTTCTGCTGAAACCGGGGATCTTACTCACAGCGGTCGGAGTCCTGATCGCATGCGCTTTGGCGAAGGGGCCTGTCACGATTGGCGGTGTCGGCTTCAGCCTTTACTGGCTGCTCTTTGGGGTAACGTGCGTAACTCTCGGTTACAGTTCGATTCAGATTGGTGTACTCGCGCGGGTCATGCACGGGTTGCGCCCGCAATCATTGAGGCGGCTTCGACAGGTCTTGAGCTATGATCGCGGAATGTTCTTATCCGCGAGTTGTGTGCTTGTTGGCATCGTCCTTCTCAGCACGCTGGTTTATCATTACCTCAACTCGGAGTTCCGACTATTTGAGATTTCGCACCCAGCCATCTTCGGTCTCTTGCTTATCATCGTAGGGTTCCAGACCTTCTGCTTTACCCTTTTACTGGAAATGGCCCAGCGGGTCGCGCCGGAGCACAGACTTTGAGTAACCGGACCCACGAGTCCTACGGCCAGAAGAAGCTGACCTTCGTCGATCGCCTCGGAGTCTGGCTGTCGCAGCGTGCCATTAAACGTCACCTCCCGAACCGATCCGATCTGGAAGTGCTGGAACTGGGCTGTGGTTTTCGCGCCGCTCAGTTACTGGCGTTAGCTCCGCGGCTGAGACGAGGGGTCGGCGTCGATTTCCAGCTTGCGCCGGATTTGGCGACGCTGGACAAATGCAGCTTTTACGAAGGAGCGATCGAAGAAACTCTTCCGAAACTGACGTCGCAGAGCTTCGACGCTGTCTTATTGATTTCGGTTCTGGAGCATCTGCACGATCCGCTTCTCGTTATTAAGAGCGTTCGCGCGCTGCTCAAGCCTTCGGGCGCCCTACTCATCAATGTTCCGACCTGGCTTGGGAAAAGTTTCCTGGAGTTTTCCGCGTTTCGCCTTGGTCTAAGTCCGAAGGTCGAAATCGACGATCACAAAATGTATTACGACAAGCGGGATCTGTGGCCGCTTTTGCTGCGGGCCGGTTTCAAGCCGAGCCTGATCAAGCTGCGCTACCACAAGTTCGGCCTTAACCTTTTCGCGGTGGCCCGGCGCGAGAATGTCTAATCACACTCGTGGTTCGCAGGACGACTGGGACGCGCACTGGGACCATTACGCCGGGTCAGCCTCGCAGAATCCCGCCCAACGGATGCGCCACGATCTCATCGCGCGGCTGCTTTGCGAAGATGCGGGAAAAGGAGCAATGCATATTTTCGATCTCGGGAGCGGCCAGGGCGATCTCGTTCTAAAACTGGCGCCCTTGCTGCCTGACGCGCGCTTCGTTGGCGCCGAGCTCAGCGAAAGCGGCGTGGCCATCTCGCAGCGGAAAGTTCCGGGCGCGAAATTTCTGGTGGCCGACATTTTTCAACCACCGGCGGCCCTGAACGACTTTACCGGCTGGGCGACTCAGGCGGTCTGCTCCGAAGTGTTGGAGCACGTGGACGATCCGGTTTCTTTCCTGCGGCATGCCGGCAGGTACCTGGCACCCGGAGCGCGTTTGATCGTGACCGTTCCCGGCGGACCGATGTCGGCTTTTGATCGCCACATTGGACACCGGCAACATTTCGATCGCCGTAAAATTTGGACGATGCTCGAGCAGGCCGGCTACTCGGTCGAACGAACCTATCTCATCGGGTTTCCATTTTTTAATTTGTACCGATTGCTTGTCATCGCCCGGGGGAAGCGTTTGGCCTGCGACGTGGAGACGAAATCCGCGGGAACGTCAGCCGGCCTGGCCGACTTCGTTATGAAAGTGTTCCGGGTTCTTTTTCATGCTAATCTTCTCGATTCTCCTTTCGGTTGGCAGGTAGTAGCTACGGCTCGCAAGAATCCGGCATGATTATCACCCGATCGCCACTTCGCATTTCTTTGGGAGGCGGAGGCACCGACCTGCCCTCCTACTACCGGGAACACTCCGGTTTTCTCATCGCCGCGGCGATCGACAAATATGTCTATATTAATGTCCACCGGCGATTCGTAGACGGTTTTCTTCTCAAGTATTCGAGCCTCGAAGAAGCGGCCACGATCGACGACATCAAACATCCAATCATCCGCGAAGCGCTCAAGCTCGTCGACATCCAGGAACGAAACCTGGAGATCACGAGCATGGCCGATATTCCGGCGGGCACGGGGCTCGGATCTTCCGGTAGTTTTACCACGGCGCTGCTGAAGGCTTTTCATGCCTTGAAGAAGAACCTGGTTCATCCCGCCGAACTGGCAGAGCAGGCGTGTTGTATCGAGTTGGAGAAGCTGGGCGAGCCTATAGGGAAACAGGACCAGTATATCTCGGCCTACGGCGGCATTACCGCTTTTCGTTTTATGCCGGACGGTCGGGTGGAAGCAGCGCCTCTAAAAATCTCCGAGGAAACGTTGTTTAACCTGGAGGACAACCTGCTGCTCTTCTTTACCGGCTACGCGCGCAACGCCTCCGCGATTCTCAAGGAACAGGACGACAGGAGCAAACAGGCAGACATCGCGATGATGGAGAACCTTCATCTCATCAAGGACCTCGGCAAACAGAGCCAGAAGGCGCTCGAGCTCGGTAACTTGGAGGAATTCGCCCGGCTCATGGATGTGCACTGGCAGCGGAAGAAGGAGCGCTCCACCGGGATGAGCAACAACGACATTAACGCCTGGTACGATTGCGCGATGGCCAACGGCGCGCTGGGCGGCAAAGTCATCGGCGCCGGCGGTGGCGGGTTCCTGATGTTTTACGCCGGCGACAAGGTGAAGCTCCGCCATGCGATGCGCGAGAAAAAACTCACGGAAGTCCGGTTCCGTTTCGATTTCGAAGGAACCAGAGTGCTCAATCAATGAGCCAGGAAGGTTTCCGAATTGATGAGTGGCCCGTGGCGATCCTCGCCGGTGGCCTCGCGACGCGCCTCCTGCCTGTCACCGAGAAAATTCCCAAAGCCCTTATCAAGATCGCGGACGAGCCCTTTCTCGCCCACCAGTTACGGCTCTTGAAAAGCGCCGGCCTGCGCAAGGCGGTGTTATGCGTCGGTTATCGCGGCGAAATGATCGAAAGTGAATTGGGCGATGGAAGCAGCTGCGGCATGGAACTGACTTACTCCTTTGATGGTGCGGAGTTATTGGGAACAGGAGGTTCTCTCAGAAAGGCGCTCCCGTTACTGGGCGAACGTTTTCTAGTCCTATACGGCGACTCCTATCTTCCGATCGACTATGCCGCTCCGGCGCGATTTTTCGTTGCCAGTGGGAAGCCCGGACTGATGACAGTATTTAGAAATGAAGGTCGCTGGGACAGAAGTAACGTGTCGTTCGAGGATGGCGCCATCAAGGCCTACAGCAAGAAAGAACAGACCCCGGACATGCACTACATCGATTACGGACTGGGCGTGCTCGCGGCCAGTGCGTTATCGCGATGGCCGGCAGGCCAGGCTTTCGATCTGGCCGACGTTTATCAGGACTTGATCGGTCGACAGGCGTTGGCCGGATACGAGGTGCGGGAACGTTTCTACGAAATCGGTTCGCCCGAAGGATTGGCCGAGCTTGACGCGCTGCTTCGCAAGCGGCAACTCTCCCCAACAACATGACCTATTCAGAACAACATCTCCGCGAGACCGCGGACGTTGTCACTAAACTCGACCCAGGCCTCTGCGAAAAAGCCGTGGCGCTTCTCGCGGAGGTGCGATCGCGCGGCGGCCGGCTTTTCATTCTCGGCGTCGGGGGCAGCGCCGCGAACGCTTCCCATGCCGTGAACGATTTCCGCAAGATCGCGGGGATGGAATGCTATGCGCCGACCGACAACGTCTCCGAGCTCACCGCGCGGACGAACGACGAAGGATGGACGACCGTTTTCGTCGAGTGGCTGAAGGGAAGCCGGTTGAATGCGAAGGATGCCCTTCTTGTTTTCTCGGTGGGTGGCGGGAATGCGGAAAAGAATGTCAGCCCGAACTTGGTTACGGCCTTGCAGCTGGCAAAGGAACGTGGGAGCACCATTCTCGGCATCGTTGGGCGCGATGGCGGTTACACCGCGCAAGTGGCCGACGTTTGCATCATCATTCCCACGGTGAACCCGATGAATACAACGCCGCACGCGGAAGCGTTTCAGGCGGTGGTTTGGCATTTGCTGGTCTCTCATCCCGCGCTGAAAACGGCGCAGACGAAATGGGAGAGCACAAAGTAGTTAAGGCCGCCGTCTTTCTCGATCGCGACGGCGTCCTCAATCGGCCTGTGATCCGGGACGGGCTCCCCTTTCCTCCGGCAAACGCCGACGAGTTTGTCCTGTATCCGGATGTGGTCGAAGGATGCGCGCGACTAAGGGAAGCCGGGTTTATTCTGGTTGTGGTTACAAATCAGCCGGACGTTGGCCGTGGAACGCAGACCCGCGAAGCAGTCGATGCCGTAAATGCGGCGTTGCAGGAGGCGTTGCCCGTTCTCGATGGGATCGAAGTTTGTTTTCACGGTGGCGATCGCTGTGGCGAATCTTGCGATTGCCGAAAACCAAAACCCGGAATGGTGTTACGCGCGGCTGCCAGGCTTAACATCGATTTGGACAGGAGTTTTTTAATCGGCGATCGCTGGCGCGATGTCGATTGCGCGCATGCCGCCGGCTGCCGTGCTGTTTTCATCGATCATGGTTACCGAGAGGCATTGCGCGAAAAGCCGGACTATGTTGTTGCCACATTTCACGAAGCCGTGAACGCGATCCTGGAAGCAATTGGGCAAAACCACTTGTCCGACTCACCCGATCGGCACTAGCGTCGAGCCGAATGAGTTCACAGCTCCTGGTCGATTTGCCGATAAAAATTTTTGCAGACGGCGCGGATCCCCAGGGAATCGCGGCGCTTTATGCCAAGCCTTACATCAAGGGTTTGACGACGAATCCGACGCTCATGCGCAAGGTCGGAATCGCCGATTACGAGAAGTTCGCGCGCGAGGTTCTGGAGGTCGTGAAAGAGAAGCCGATCTCGTTCGAGGTCTTCTCCGATGAATTTCCCGAGATGCGGCGCCAGGCCTTGCAGATCGGGAAATGGCAGGAGAACGTTTACGTCAAGATTCCGATCACGAACACCCGCGGCGATTCCGCCTTGCCCCTTATCAAGGAGCTGAGTGAAGAAGGAGTAAGGCTGAACCTGACCGCGATCCTCACGCGCGAGCAGGTTGAGGGCGTTGCCAAAGCGGTGAAACGTGATGTGCCGTGTGTTGTCTCCGTTTTCGCCGGCCGGGTTGCGGATACGGGCGTAGACCCCATGCCATTAATGAAGGATTCGCTGGCAATGCTGCGCAATTTGCCGGAGGCAGAGCTGCTCTGGGCGAGTGTACGTGAAGTATTGAACATCTTTCAGGCGGCAGAGTGCGGCTGTGACATCGTCACCGTGCCTCACGACATTCTCGACAAGGTCGCCAAACTCGGCGGAATGGATCTGGCCGAGTTGTCGCTCGATACCGTGAAGATGTTTCACAAGGACGCCGTGACTGCGGGATTTAAGCTTTAGACCCATATCCTAGCGCGCGGCTTCATAACCTGGAGCCGCTTCGCTGGGCGAAGCGCCGAAGAGATTGCGTCGTTGTAGGGCGGGGGCGGCTACAGAAGAGAAGATGCGGCTCGACAGAGTCTCGCCCTACTAAACGCGGAAGAATGGATCAGCCACGTTCAAGCCTAAGCAAGATGCATGTTGTCACTCTTTGTTGTTACGCGCCACAGGCTGATTATTAATGCCGCGCCTTTGGCGCTAAATTTTACCGAGGAGATGGCGGCGAGCTAACGGGGTGTTCGAACGGCTGCGCGAAGCGCCGAAGAGATTGCGTCGTTGCAGGGCCGCACCGCCCACAGGGCGGCGGCTACAGAAGAGAAGATGCGGCTCGACAGAGTCTCGCCCTACCAAACGCCGAAGAACGGATCAGTCACGTTAACCTACACATAGTGAGGCATGACTTTCCTGAAGTAATCCAGAGTAGCTCCGATCGTCTCGCGAAGTGTCCGGAGCGGCGTCCAACCCAGTTCAGCCCGGATCTTGGAAAAGTCGGCGTAGTAATCCCCGATATCGATGGCGCGCCGATCGGCGGGGAAGTCTCGGATTTCATATGCGCCGGAGCCATGCACTTCCACCATCAGCTTCGCGACCCTGATCAAATCGACTACCTCGCTTCCGCCCAGGTTATAGACCTGGCCGTTGGTGGAGGCATTGCCAGCGGCGAGAAGAAATGCATCAACGGCGTCCTCGACGTCGGTGAAATCGCGCCGCTGAGTTCCTCCCCACACCGAGATCGGCTTATTCTCGAGTAACTGTCGCACCCAGAGACCCACAAAGGTTTGGCGCGCATCCTTTATCCGCATCCGCGGACCGATCGTGTTTGTCAGACGGAGGACGGTAGCCGGAATGCCGTAAACGTCGTTGTAAAGAAGGTGATACTGCTCCCCGGCCATCTTGTTGATGCCGTTGATGTCAACTGGATTAAGAGGGTGAGTTTCCGCGACGGGAAGATGATGCGGCCGTCCGTAGATCTGTCGCGTGCTCGCAAACACGATTTTGATTTTCGGGTTATAGGCGCGACAAGTCTCGAGGATGGAAAGTTGTGCCTGACAATTGATCTCCAGGTCAGGCATTGGATTGCGCATCGAATCGAGATGGCTGGTTTGCCCGGCCAGGTTAAAGAGAAAGTCCTTTCCTTGAACAAGGTGACGCAAGCTATGGGTATCGCGGACGTCCGAGACATTCACCTGAAGGCGCTCTCGAATCCCTTCGATGTTATAAAGGTTGCCGCCGTAATCCGGAATAAGACTATCGACGATGGTGATGGCTGCGCCGAGGCCATCCAGGCGACGGGCGAGATTGGACCCGATAAAGCCCAGGCCACCCGTGATGAGCACTTGTGCGCCGTCGAAGTTATTCATCATTGCTCTTAAGGATTCCAGGCGTTGCAGGCTTCAATGACGCTGTCCACCTCATCGTCCGTGAGAAAAGGATGAACAGGTAATGAGAGTTCGCTGCTGGCAAACTTGCGGGCATTGACTGGTTCCCGCAGGGTTACCCAGGACGTGCTCTCCAGCGCCGTTTGATCGCAGACGAGCCGTGGGTAATGAACGGCGGTCATGATCCCGTGAGCCTCCAGGTGACGCCGGAGATGTTCGCGCGAATTCTCCCGGGCCATGACCGGAAACAAATGCCAGGCCGGGTTCATGGCCGCAAGAGGAGCAAGGACTTGGATCGCCGGGTTTCGGATTTGAGCCAGGTATTTGCCGGCCGTCCGGCGTCTCGCTTCTGTCCAGTTCGCGAGATTGGGAAGAAACGCATCCCGCATAATGGCGGCCTGAAGTTCGTCCAGGCGACTGTTCAAACCGAGCGCGGCATGAACGTAGTGATCCATCTGGCCGTAGTTCCGGAGAGCCCTCGCGGTTTTCGCTACAGTTGGATCGTTGGTCAAGAGAGCCCCCCCGTCGCCCATTGCACCGAGGTTCTTGGTGGGATAAAAGCTCGTCGCGGCGGCCTGGCCTACAGTTCCGGTCATGATCCCAGCGGAGGAAGCGCCGATACTTTGCGCGCAATCTTCAATTACACTTAATCCAAAATCGGCTTTGAGGCGAGCCAGCTCCCGCATCGGAAGCGCGAAACCATAAAGGTGGACCGGCAGCAGAAAGCGAATGGAGCGGTCCTTTTCCAACGCCTCACGGCATTGCTGAAGATTGATGCCGCCCAGGTCGTCGACGTCGACGAAGAGCGGGAGCCCTCCGGCGCGGACGATGGCAAGAGTCGTGGCGAAGGCGGACAGAGGAGTTGTCAGAACCTTGTCGCCTGGTTGGAGTCCAAGGCAGCGCAGGCCGATCTCCAGCGCGTCGAGGCCATTGCCAATTCCTACCGCATGGGACACGCCCCAGAATCTCGCCAGTGCCGTCTCAAACGCTTCGACTTCCCGGCCGAGAATGAACCAGCCGCTCGCTCCCACGCGGCGAACCGCGTCCAGGACCCGCTCTTCCACGTCCTCCCACTGCCTTTTGAAATCGTTCTGAAGAATCATTCCCGTTTCCCGGTCACGGAGATGTATCCGGTCGCGCACGACACGCTGTCAATTCATAACCCCGGGCAAGATCGAAAGCGTTTTGCGGTTGGCAATTCGCCGGGCCTCTGTTCAATGCACGGAGCGTCATGAAGAACCTTTGGGATTCGGCAGAAGCAGCGAAATGCAAATCCGATCTGGACCTGCGCGTTTACAGCTCCCGCCTGCTCGGCCGCGACGACACCCTCGTGCTGCACGGCGGTGGGAATACTTCCGTGAAAGTGCGCGAGCGAAACGTTGTCGGCGAAGAAGAGGAAATTCTTTACGTCAAAGGGAGCGGTTGGGATTTGGAAACGATTGAGGCGCATGGGTTCGCGCCGGTTCGGATGGCGCACCTGTTGAAGCTCGCGCAGCTTGAGACGTTGTCGGATCCCCAGATGGTGAATGAGCTGGCAGTCAACGTGATCCGCGCGGGCGCACCGGCTCCCTCCGTCGAAACGATTTTGCACGCGGTGATCCCCCACAGATTCGTCGATCACACCCACGCCGATGCATTGCTTGCGATCACAAACACAGACGATGGCGAAACGCGCATCCGTGAGATCTACTACGACGACGTCATCACCGTCCCGTATGTCATGCCGGGATTCGAACTGGCCCGCGCCTGTGCAAAAAAGATTCAGGCGGAGTTGAAGCCGACGACGATCGGGATGGTTCTATTGAAGCACGGGATGTTTTCTTTCGGCGCGACCGCGGAGGAATCATACGGGCGGATGATTTCGCTGGTCGAGCGCGCGGAGAATTATCTGAAGCAACGTGGCGCGTGGGAATTGCCGCCGATAGGTCCTATGGGTCCTATTGGTCCCATGCGGGTGCAACTGGCGGCGTTGCGACGCGATATCGCCGAGACCGCGGCCTTCCCAGTGATCGTCTCCACGGACTCAAACCCGAAATCGCTCGCGTTCGCCCGCGCCGGCAACGTCCGCGAGATTTCCCAACGCGGGCCGGCGACTCCCGACCACATCCTGCGCACCAAACGCCTGCCGATGCTCGGTCATGACGTGAACGGATACGCCACTGCCTATCGTGAATACTTCTCGCGGAACGTCCCGCGAGCGAAAGAAACGAAGACGATGCTCGACCCCGCCCCGCGGGTGATTCTCGATCCGGAGTTTGGTCTGGGCACCATCGGGCGGTCCGCCCGGGAAGCCGCGATTGCGCGCGATCTCTACTCGCACACGATGGATGTGATCACGCGGGCGGAAGCGCTCGGCGGTTACCGCGCACTTTCGGAAGAAGAACTGTTCGAGTTCGAATACTGGGATTTGGAGCAGGCGAAACTACGGCGCGCCGGCAAACCGCCGACGTTTGCCGGCGAAATAGCGTGCGTGACTGGCGCCGCCTCGGGAATCGGCAAGGCGTGCGTGGAAGCATTGCTGAAACGCGGCGCGGCCGTGGCCGGTCTCGATGTCGATCCGCTGGTGACAACCGGCGCCGGACAACGCCCAGACTATCTGGGCGTGGAATGCGACGTGACCTCCGGGGAAGCGGTCGGGGCTGCCTTGGAACACGCGGTTAGAACATTCGGCGGCCTCGACATGCTGATCTTGAACGCCGGCATTTTTCCAGCCGGCGCTCCGATAGAGTCGCTGGACGACTCGGAATGGCGGCGCGTTTTCGCGGTGAATCTCGACGCGAACCTGACGTTGATGCGCGAATGCTATCCGCTTTTGAAGCTGGCTCCGCGCGGGGGCCGCGTCGTTGTGATCGGTTCAAAAAACGTGGCTGCTCCGGGGCCTGGCGCGGCCGCGTATTCGGCCTCGAAGGCGGCGCTCACCCAGCTCGCGCGGGTGGCGGCCTTGGAATGGGGTGCCGTCAGCATTCGCGTAAACACGCTTCATCCGAACGCGGTTTTCGACACCGGGATCTGGACCGATGACGTCTTGAAAACGCGCGCCGCCAGTTACGGAATGTCTGTCGAAGAATATAAACGGAATAACGTTCTTAAAACGGAGGTTCGAAGCAGTGACGTGGGTGAGCTGGCGGCTGAATTGTGCGGACCAGTCTTTGCGAAAACGACCGGCGCGCAGATTCCAATCGACGGAGGGAACGAGCGCGTGATCTAGGGCCAATGTGGGAGGGACCTTTGCGTCCCGACAGTCGCGGCGCTAAGGCCGCTCTCACATTTGGAGCCGGCCTGCCCTCAGGCCGGGGTGATGGTGCGCACTACACTATTCTGTGAAAAACGCCGCTTCCAACTCCGTCGAGAGCCAATGATAAACTGGGAGATGCAGTTCCTGGATTTCAGCGACGTTGTCCGATGGCACTTTAATGGCCACGTCCGCAAGGAGCGCGAGATCACCGCCCGAATGTCCGGTCAGTGCGATTGATTTGAGGCCGAATGCTTTTGCGACGATGACCGCGTTGCAAACGTTCTTCGACCTGCCCGATGTGCTGATCGCCAGCAAAACATCACCGGATTGGCCCAGTCCGTAGACCTGCTGCGCGAAAGTCAGATCATAATCGCCATCGTTCGCGGTTGCCGTGAGGAGTGACATCTGGGACGGCAGCGAAATGGCGGCGAGTGTTCCCTGGAGCCGGCTGGCAATTTCCTTTCCGGCGGTGCCGCCCGCCGCTTCCAGCTTCGCCGCGTGTTCTGCGGAAATCGGCCTGCGTTTAAGGAACCCTTTCATCAGTTCGCCGACGATGTGTTCGCTGTCCGCTGCGCTCCCCCCATTTCCGCACACGAGCAGCTTGTTCCCGTTCTTGAAGGCCGCTCCCAATAGATCAAATGCCGCCCTCAGTTCCTTCTCGCAGGCCTCGAGAGTTCGATAGCGCTGGAATAATGCGGCGAGGAGTTTCATCGGGATCGTCCGGCATTCGACGTTGGACGTTGGACGTTGGACGTTGGACGTTCCACCGCAAGCGCCGCCTTTGTTGAGGCCCGGCCTAACGAATCTACGCAGCCTGAAATAGGCACCTCTATTTCTACTTTGCGTCGCCTCCTGGTCCTCTGGTCAGCCAGCGCAGGACAACGGAGAGCAAGCAAAGCGCAATGATTACTTCCGCCCAGAAGAATGCGAGGAAATCGCTCAGCGTGCCGATGGGCGGCGTGCCGGGCTGACTGTTGCGCAGCGCAGGAAACGCAAAGAGCAATGCGCCGAGGAACGAGAACATCGAGATCTCGATCTTGCGGTGGCCGGCAAAGACGCGAAACACCAGGAAGAGCACTGCGATGACCAGCAGCCACATCGCGGTCATGATGAAGGTGGAAAAGAAAATCGCGGTCATCGCCCGCGAAATATTGATGTCGATCACAGCGTGGTCCGGGGCGTTTTCTTTCGCGTAATCGGCGTCGATCCGCAGGCCGGCGACGGAGCCGCGCAGTTCCACCGCCATCGGAATCGATTCGCCGCCGCCCCCCTCGCCTGTTTTCGCGGCCGGCGTTTCAAAGAAAAAAGTCAGCTCGGCGCTGTGGGCATCGAACGGATAATCCATCGGCTCGCCTTCGTAAATTTCGACGACGGCTTCGACCGGATTCATCCGTTTTCCCTTCTTGAATTCGTGGACGTTCTTGCCGGTCGCGCTGGCGACGTAGAGTTCGAGATCGCGCGCGAGGGTCGTCCCGTCGCTCGAAAGGAACGACCCGTGGGGCGTGAATTCGAGTCGCACCGTGACGTCGCCCTTCATGACGTCGGCGGTGACGATCCGACCGGTCACATCGATGCGATTCTCTCCTGCCTTTTGGGTGTCGGGCGCGAGCTCGGCGGCGCGGTTGGCCCCTTCGCTCTTGTAAGCGTTGAGGACAAAAATGTAAGCGCCCGCAAAAATGAGCAGCAGGACAAGGCCGACGAGTAATGGCTTTTTAGATTTGGTGGGTTCTTCCATGGCGAATCGGATGCTGGCGAGCAGCGCCAAATCTGACAAGCGTTTTTGACGTGCAGTTGGTAGGGACGCCGCGTTCGCCGCTGGACGAACTCGCCGTGGCGAGCTGCGGCGTCCGCCGAAAGGTCTGACGCTGGGCTGGCAGGCGCGGACGGCGCAGCGCGCCGTCCCTACCATGTTTCGACTTGACGCTTTTTGCGCGGACTCAACAGACTCGCCCCATGCAAGTTCATATCGCGCGCGATGGAAAACAGCTCGGGCCTTTTTCACTGGAAGAAATTAACCGGCAGCTCGCGGCCGGCACTCTCAGTCTCACCGACAACGCCTGGTATGAAGGAGCCGCCGGCTGGGCGCCACTCTCCACTGTGCCGGGCGTAACCGCGACGGCGCCGGGCGGCGTGCCGCCAATTTCGCCCGCGGCCGTCACGACCGTCCCGGCGCCTTTGGTTCCGCAAAGGAAAACCGAACAGCTCGCTGTCTTGTCACTCATTTTCAGCCTGCTTGGTCTCTTCGGATTTTGTTGCGGCTTTTTTCTTATGGCTGGAATCGCTGGAGTCGTTTGCGGTCATGTCGCGCTTTCGCGGATTAAGGCTAATTCGGAGCTGGAAGGGCACGGTCTTGCGCTTACCGGCGTGATTCTGGGCTATGCCGCGATCGGGGGTTGGTTGATCTGGACCCTGTTTTTCGGCGGTCTCGCGGTGCTGCAGGGAATCAGCGAGAGCATGACAAAACACTAAGCTCCGAAGCTGGCGCGGGTCCTCGATTTCTCGCAGGGCGGCGCGGCCATAAAAAACTTGGGGAATTCCGTTGACATGCTTTGGCAAAAACCGGTAATCAACGCCCCATGAAGCGACTCTTATTTGGTTCATCCTTAACCTTCCTTACCGCGTCGGCGATGCTGGCTCAGACCGACAGCCCGACGCCAACCGAGCTGAGTGGCGCGGCTGCTGCCGGAGTCTTTGGCGGCATCTGCATCTTTCAGCTCATCATGATCGCGATCTGGCTCTTCGTGGCCATCTGGATCATGCGCGATGCGAAAAAACGCAATTCACCTAACAAGACGCTCGTGACCGTGCTGGGCTGGCTCGTTTGGCCCGTCGGTCTGATCGTGCATTTGGTGACGCGTCCGAAGACCTATCCGGGCGGTCCGGCGGCTTAGGGATCGCAGCGACGAAGTTTTCATCGCCGCGGCTGTCGCGAAACAGCCGCGGCGATCTCGCGTACGCGACGGTCGATTTAGGGCGACAGCTCTGCTAATTGCGGTTGACAGGATCGCCTCGCATCCTGAGCATCTCCATCATGAAGCGATTGATTTCCGCGCTCCCTTTTGTCCTGGTCACGGCGAACGCCCTCGCGCAACGCACCACGCCGACGGTAAGCAATTCGCCCAGCGCGGAAGATGCGGCGGCGGCGGCCGCAGCCGCGACCGGCATGGCGGGGATGGGAATTGCCTGTTGCTTTGTCTATTTCCTCGTGATCGCGGTGTCGATCGGAGCGTGGATTTTCTCCGCCATCTACATTATGAAAGACGCGAAGGCGCGTAACTCGGAGAACGCGCAGCTGGTCACGATCCTCGGGTGGATCCCTGCTACGTGGGTCATCGGTTTGATTGTCCATCTCGTCACGCGCCCGAAAGGTAATCTCGTGCCATGTCCGCACTGCCAGAAGAAACGCCTGGAAGGCAGCGCGGTGTGTCCGCATTGCGGCCAGCCGTAAAACGGCGACGCCGGATCGTTCTCATCGCGTGGGCGGTTCTTGCAATCGCCGCGCTTTGTGATTGGACGCGCCCGCCCCGCCAGCAGGTCTCGGTCGTTCTATACAACACGATCGTGATCAAAGGTTATCGTCTGCTCCTTCAACCCTGGGGCCGCTACATCGTGCGGTGCCGTTTCAATCCCACCTGCTCGGTTTATTCCGAACAGGCGATGCTGGCTCACGGCTTCCCCAAAGGCGTCTGGTTAACGACCTCGCGCCTTTTCCGCTGCATGCCCTGGGTGCCGTTCGGAACACCCGATCCCGTGCCGCCGGCAGAGGAAGAACCTCACATAACGGTCACAACGGAACACAACGGGTAAAAACGCGGGAGATCCGTGGAGCGGCCCAATGGTAGGGACGCCGCGCTGCGGCGTCCGCGGGCAGAAAGGATGTTGGGTCGATCCTCCATCGTCGCTCCAATGAAGCGTGACAAACATTTTCACTGCTTGTAAAAAGGCGGCATGAAAACACGACTTCCTCTCGCCCTCGCATTAATCGCAGCGCTTGTCGCACCCGCTTTCGGTAAAACCTTCAAGGTTCCTGATGAATCCCCCGTGGCTTCGATCACGGTGCCGGATTCGTGGAAGTCGAAGGAAATCGACAAGGGGATCGAGTCGCAATCGGCCGACAGCGAAGTTTATTTCGCGGTCGAGGCCACCGACGCCAAGGAGCTTGAGAAAACCGTCGCGGAAGCGGTGGAATTTTTGAAGGGCCAGGGGGTGACGGTCGACTCGAGCACGATGAAGCAGAGCGAAGGCACGATCAACGGAATGAAGGGCTGGGACATCACCTGGAACGGGAAAGACAAGGAAGGCAACGCCATCGTCAGCCTCACCATTCTCGCCGTGTCCGACACCAAAGCTCTAATCATTACCTACTGGGCATCACCCGAAGGAACGACGAAGTTCGCCAAGGAGCTCGGCGAAATCCTGAACAGCATCAAGAAAATCTAGGGCTGGCGCCAAATATAAGCGAAGGACGGATTCTTAACCGCGGATTACCCGCCTCCGCCCAAGGACGGGCTCCGCCGTGGCGAGCGCGGATGGCACGGATAGGAGAGGATTCATTCTGCTTCTCTTCCCCATCGGAGTCATCCGCGGTTGGACTCCCTGCAGATCGGGCGCATCATCGTTGGCGATCGGTTGTTGTCGCACTACGCGCTTCCAATCCAGGCGAGCGTTCTTGAAGCTAAGCAGGAGGGCTAGTTCCAGCCCAGTGATGTTCAAGTATCCAAGCATTTGCGCGACGTGAGTTTCGGTAAATGCCGTTACGACCTTTGGATCAACGACAATGGAGCTATCGACGATCATATCGGGGATCAGCGTCCCGATCAGTTCGCCGCGATAAAGCACAGGGAAGGAACGTTGCGCCTCCACGAGGTGGCCTAGCCGTCGCAACTCAATCACCATCGCGCGTTCGTAGAGGACCTCGTCCAAGCCCGGCTTCAGCTCGTTCAGAACTTCCATCGCGACGCCGATAATGGCCCCGCTCAACTCCTCGTGAAGTATCTTGCCCATGGGGAGAACTAGATTCTAACCGCGGATTACCCGCCTCCGCCCAAGGACGGGCTCCGCCGTGGCGAGCGCGGATTGCACGGATAAGAGATTGTAAGGGGAAAGTCCCCCGATTCGACTCTCCAATCTTCTTCCCATCCGCGTCATCCGTGTAATCCGCGGTTCAATCTTCCGCCCGTTCCCATCCGAAAAGCTTGACCGCGGATTACGCGGATTGCACTGATCAGAGATTGTTAGGGGACAGTCTGTAGATTTGACTCTCCAATCTTTTTCTTCATCCGCGTCATCCGTGTCATCCGCGGTTCAATTTTCCCTGCTCAGCGCGGTCCTGACTGCTCGATCTCGATCAGCTTCGGCATCAGCATCTCATCGGCGTGGCGGAGCGATCTGAAAAGAATGAAATAGAATGACGCTACGATCACCAGGAGCACGCCGCCGGTGATGAAGTGGTGCGAGCGCACTCGTTCCCAGCGCGGCGCGAACGCGATCAGGCCGAAAGCGGACAGCACGACGATGACGCCGTCGAAACTGGCGCGCTGCCAGTAGCTGCCGCCGAGGTTCAGCCACATCCCGAATTCGTCGAAAGTAAGTCCCATGGCGAGACCATAGAGCAACGCCCAGAGCCCGCGTTTCTCGCGCGGGAACGCCGCGAAAAGAAGAACGGCTGCCGTGAATGAAAGAAGAAAAATCCCGTAATTGAGATGATGAACGTGCGTGCCGCCCGCGTGGAAAAACAGGTTCGGCATCCGGCGCGTCATGATCAGGATCACGCAGACACGCGAGATCACGAAGGTGAGAAGAAATGCAATGAAAGTGAGCCGGGCGAGATGATGGACCGGCCGCGGCGCAACGTTATGTTTTCGCGTCAGTTTTTTCTTCAGTTCGCTCCAGTTCATGCGAGCGCGAGGATAAGGATTTGCCGTCCGCTGGCGATGCCAATTTTTCGCAGAAGTGAAGAGAATTCTAACCGCGGATTATACGGATGACTCGGATGGGAAGTCGATTCTGTTTTTGTTTTCCTGATCCGCGATATCCGCGTAATCGGCGGTTCAAGAGTCTTCCTTTCCGGTATCAGAAATATCCTTCCCCATCCGTGCCATCCGCGCTCGCCACGGCGGAGCCCGTCCTTGGGCGGAGGCGGGTGATCCGCGGTTGAAATTCCGGCGTTTCGTTGTGTCCGTTGCGGCGTGGGGTCAGATTCCTCGATCAACGCTTGACCTGAGAGGGCGAAGGTGAGTAACCTGAAATCGCTCCGAAGCACGCAATGGCCCCGGACCACCTGACACACCATGGCTGAACCATTCCTCGCTGAAATAAGAATTATGAGTTTCAACTTCGCGCCGAAAGGCTGGGCGACTTGCGACGGGCAGCTGCTCCCGATCAACCAGAACCAGGCGCTCTTCTCCCTCCTCGGCACCACCTACGGCGGCGATGGACGCGTGAATTTCGGGTTGCCGAATCTCCAGGGGAATGTGCCGATTCACATGGGTAATGGACACACACTTGGCGAAAAGGGCGGTGAGCAGGCGCACACGCTTTCCATTTCGGAGTTGCCGACGCATGTTCACACTGCGCAAGGGACCTCAACCAGTACCAATACGGTTGCCGCACCCGCGGGTAATGTGTTGGCGGGGGCGAACAATCTTTACGGCGCAGCCACCAACTTAACCAGCTTGGTACCAGGCACTGTGGCCAACGCGGGCGGCAGCCAGGCTCACGCGAATATGCAGCCGTTCCTGACGCTGAACTTCAGTATCGCGCTCCAGGGAATCTTCCCGTCGCAGAATTAAGGAGAAGAACCGATGGCCCAACCTTACGTCGGAGAAATTCGAATCTTCGCGGGCAACTTCGCACCCGCGGGCTGGATGTTTTGTGAGGGGCAACTCCTTCCCATTTCAGAGTATGACACGCTGTTTAACTTGATCGGCACGACCTACGGCGGCGACGGCCAATCGACCTTCGCGTTGCCAGATTTGCGCGGGCGGTTTCCAATCCATCAGGGCAACGGCTTCACTCTGGCCGAGAACGGCGGAGTGGAGACGGTGACGCTGACGACCAATCAGATCCCGGTGCACAGCCATCCCGCACTTGTGTCAGGCGACTCCGCCCCAGGTAACAATCCCGTCGGCAACGTGGCGGGCGCGGGGACGACGATCTCGCTCTATCGCGTGGGAGTGCCGAACAGCGCGCTAGCCCCCGTGGCGATATTGGCCACGGGCGGCAGTCAGCCGCACAATAATTTTCAGCCGTACCTGTGCGTTGATTTCATCATTTCGCTCTTCGGGATTTACCCGTCACCGACCTAAGGAGTAAAATTATGGCCGATCCATTCGTAGCTGAAATCAGAATCTTTGGGTTCAATTTTGCACCCACCGGCTGGGCTTTTTGCGACGGGCAGATTCTGCCCCTTTCGCAGAATACTGCGCTTTTTTCTTTGCTCGGCACAACCTACGGAGGTGATGGCAAGTCCAATTTCGCGCTGCCGAATATGCAGGGCAATGCCCCTATGCATCCGGGACAAGGACCGGGTCTATCCCTTCATGATCTAGGCGAGACTGGAGGATCGGAGACCGTAACGCTGCTGCAGTCGGAGATGCCGTCCCACCCGCACGCTTTTATGGCCGAAGCCACACCGGCTAACCTCAAGTCGGCGACCTCAGCCGACGGGTTAGCCCGTTCCAGCGGCGGAAACGCGTACCTTCCACCCGATAATGCAGTGGGAGCTATGTCAGGCAGTATGATAGCGCCCGCGGGTGGCGACCAGCCGCATAACAACATGATGCCGTACCTGACGCTGAATTTCTGCATCGCGTTACAGGGCGTCTATCCGCCGAGGACGTAGCGTTTTTGAACCGCGGATTACGCGGACGATACGGATGGAAATCTGTAGTGGCGGTCTATGACCACCGTCTTTTGAACACGCTTCGGCGGTCATAGACCGCCGCGACAGGAATCAATCCGCGCTTACTCCCGTTTTCTCTTCTTCCATCCTCGCTTCCCATCCCCCATCCGTGCTATCCGCGTAATCCGCGGTGGCTAATCTCTTCGCACCATGACCTCTCTTCGCCCGATCACGCCGGAGGACGATTCATTTCTGGCGGCGGTTTACGCGAGCACGCGGGCGGAAGAGCTAGCGGTTACCGGCTGGAGCGATGAAGAGAAAGCGGTTTTCTGTCGCAGGCAGTTCGATGCGCAGTCAGCGCACTATCGAGAGCATTATCTCGGCGCCTCCTTTCAGGTGATCGAGGGTGATGGCCGGCCGATCGGGCGGCTCTATGTGGCGCGCTGGGAGAAGGAAATCCGGATCGTCGACATCGCGCTGCTGCCGGAATTCCGCGGTGCCGGCATAGGCACAAGACTGCTGCATGATTTACAGGACGAAGCGCGAGCCGCCGGAAAATCTCTGACGATCCACGTCGAGCGCTTCAATCCCGCGCTGCGGCTTTACGAGCGGCTCGGGTTCAAGCAAATCGAGGACAAGGGCGTGTATCTCCTGCTGCGTTGGGGATGAAGAACACAAACAAAAGGTAACGAAGGAAGCGAAGGATAAGCCCTGGTAGGGACGCCGCGCTGCGGCGTCCGCGGATTCCGCATTCTGATCTGCCAAAGGCGTGCGGACGGCGCAGCGCGCCGTCCCTACCAAAAACCCTTGTTTCCTTCGCTACCTTCTGTGATCTGCCCTAATTAAACACCGCCTCGAACGCGCTGCTGGTTTGATCGGCCCCGATTGGAACCAGGAAAATTTCCATCTCGCCGAGGGTGGCGTTACGCATTTTGTAAATCTGTTGCGGCAATCGCAATTTGGCCGGGCCGAGAAACGTCAGCGCAAACGGCTCGCGTATGGATTCGGGTCGCGACCCGAGCGGTCGCGCCTCGGAAAGTTTGAGGGCGAGCGTACCATCCGGAAAGGCGATCTCGAAGTCCTGATCGAGACAGGCGGCAAACTGTTCGCAATGAACGGTGGCGAGATCCAGCATGGAGGAAAGTGACGTGTGACGAGTGACGTGTGACAAGTCAAATCGGAAGAGACGGGTCATCGTCCCCAATGTCATCCTGAGCGAAGTCGAAGGACCTCTAATCTTGCCTTCCGTGCGGACGATGATCCGCGTTTGGCCCATCAGCCATCGTGTCGAAGAATCGTTCGGCCTCCCGCTCAGAAGACAAATTTAGCGATCCTTCCCTTCGACTTCGCTCAGGGCAGGCTAGCTCAGGATGACAATTTCGGGAGGTGCCACCCAACTTGTCACACGTCACTTTCCCGAAAAATCCTTGACTTAAACCCGCATTCCGTGTTTCAACTGGGCCGCGTTTCTCTCTGTTTCCAAATTGCTTAAATGATCTCCGACCGCCGTTCTTTTCTTCGCGTCGGGTCACTATTGGTTTGTGGCAGTTTTCTCCGGCCTCAGTCACTCTTTGCGCTCGGAGAGAAAACTCCTGGCGTTCTGTCGTTCGACGCGACCGAATTGCACCTGCTCGATTTCGTCTCGACCTACAGCTCGGTGGTTCGGATGACGGGCGCTTCGGTTCTGGGACATTTCAAGCCGGAGAGCGGAAGCGGCCTCCGCCTCCTCGTGCAGGTGACCGATTTTGCCAGGCTCGCCGAGGCGACGCTCCGCGCTCCTTTCAAGAATTTTTATGCGAAAGCGAATTCGCTTTCGTTTGTCGCGCAGGGAAGTGGCCATGTGGTTGAGAATCTGTCGGCGGGCGATTTCGCATCACGCCTGGCAGCGCTGAGCAGCAAGGAGAAGATCGCGTTTGCGCACGACGCGCTCAGCTACGATCCGATCGCGAAACAATTGGACGACCCGCTCGGCAGCATTGGAGCGGGCCAGCTGAGACTAATTAACCGCCCGACGAAAACGCCGGAGGCTTTGGAGCTTGCGATGCGCGGAACTGGCGACGCGCGCGCGGCAGGCGTGCCGGAAGGCGAAACTTTTGCGACATGGAAGGCGCAACTGGTCAGATCGAGCGTGACGGCGAAAGCGGCGTATCCGATTGCTGCGGCGTTTGTCCGCGCCCTGCCGGCGTTCGCGGCCCTGGCCGGAAGCGACGACGTGAAGAGCGCCATCTCCACGCCGCTGATTTCCAGCTCGGTCAAGGCGGCGCTTGGAATGACGGCGAAGAGCGCGATCGGAGAATTCGACCGGGTCCGCGAGATCTTTGGCCAATCGTATTCGGATGGTGCCGTGTGGCTTTACGTGGTGCTCGGCAAACAGGTTCAGAAGGACACGCGCGGTTGGATCGACCAAGCGCTGCTGGAAGATGTCCATTGGCGGGAAGCGTTCGACAGCGCGTCGAAGATCGAAGCGGCCTTCCAGACGCCTGAACTCAAATCCCAGGCCTGAAATTCTTTCGTAACAACCGCATGCAAATCTATTCCCCTCAATGCTTCATCGAATGACCGCCCGGTGCTGGAGGAACGACCGTAACCTGTGCCGAGTCTGGCCGAGGCATGTCGTCCGAATTGGGACGGGGCACGTTCGGCAAGCTCAGTGCAGGCGCCTCCCGTCCCTCCACGCGTTTAAGACAGCGTTTCAGTGCATCCTCTTCGCGGCACTTCTCTGCGGAGGCGGAAACCTTTTGGCCGGGCCGCAGCCTCCCGCGCCCAATGTCACCGCCACCCAGACGGGCGCGTTTCCAAGTCATCCCGATAATCGCGCGCGAGAAGGTGATACCATCACTTATACGACGACGATCTCGAATGCGACCGGTACCGCGGATGCCACCGGAGTGCAATTGACCAATCCGACACCGGCCAATACGACCGACGTGGCCGGCTCCGTGCAAGTGTCGCCCCTGGCCTTTCCAGATAGCTACACCGCGGGCAAGAACACGACGCTGAATACCAGCGCGCCGGGTGTGCTGAGCAATGACACCGGCATTCCCGCGCCGAGCGCAGTCGCGATTGCTGGAGGAGCAACCACCCAGGGTGGCACAGTAACACTCAATGCCGATGGCAGTTTCAGCTACACCCCGGCCAACAACTTTACTGGAACGGACACGTTCACCTACACGGCTACGAACGTTCAGCCGCCTAACGATACAGCTTTAGTGACTATTACGGTCGTTCCGCCACCGGTAGCTAACCCCGATGGATACAATGTCACCAAGAACACGCCGCTCTCGGTGGTAGCGCCGGGTGTTCTGGGCAATGACACGGGCGGCCCGGCGCCGATCGTGAGTTATGGCAGCCCAAACGGCACCGAGCAGACGGCCATCGGCGCTGCGACCCCGACCACTCAGGCCGGAAGCGTGAGTTTGAATGCGGATGGCAGCTTGAGTTACACGCCACCGACCAACTTCACAGGCAGCGATACGTTCAAGTATAAGCTCACGAACCCCGCCGGCAGCTCCATTGCAACGGTCACTTTCACGGTCGCCTGCCCAACTATTACGGTCACGAACCCGTCGACGACGACGGGCACGGTGGGCACCCCTTTCAGCCAAACCTTCACCCAAGCTGGTGGCACGGGCACAACGACTTTCGCGCTGAACAGCGGCACCTTGCCCACAGGCCTGACCCTGGCGACGAATGGGACGCTCTCTGGAACTGCAAGCCAGAGCGGCTCATTCCCGATCACAGTCAAGGCGACCGATAGCCTTGGTTGCACCGGGATCGGGCCGACCTATACGCTGGTCATTAGCTGCCAGACTATCACGGTTACCAACCCCGCCACGACGACCGGCACGGTGGATGCCGCCTTTAGTCAGACCTTCACGCAGAGTGGCGCGATCGGCACGGCGACATTCACCACTGCCAGCACGTTGCCGGCAGGGCTGACCCTGGCAACGAATGGTACCCTTTCCGGCACTCCGACCCAGAACGGAACTTTCCCGATCGTGGTGACGGTGACCGATAGTAACGGCTGCACCGGCACTGGCTCGACTTATAACCTGGTAATCAACTGCCAGACCATCACGGTTACTAATCCGGGCGTAACAACGGGCACAGTGGACGCGCCCTTCAGCCAAACCTTCACGCAAACGGGGGCGCACGGCACTGCGACCTTTAGCACTGCCAGCACCTTACCGGCAGGTTTGACGGTTTCCTCGGCGGGCGTGCTCTCGGGCACTCCGACTCAGCCGGGCTCGTTCCCGATCGTGGTGACGGTGACCGATAGCAACGGTTGCACCGGCACCAGTTCCACCTACACGCTGGTCATCGCCTGCCAGACCATCACCGTCACTAACCCAGCCGTCAGCAACGGAACAGTGGACGCAGCCTTTAGCCAGACCTTCACGCAAAGCGGCGTGGGAACTCATACGCCGGCCACCTTTAGCCTCAATAGCGGTACGTTGCCGAGCGGGCTGAGCCTCGCAACTAATGGCACTCTCTCGGGCACGCCCGGTCAGCCCGGCAGTTTCCCAATTACGGTGAAGGTGACTGATGCCAACGGCTGCACTGGCATTAGCTCCACCTACACGCTGGTGATCGCCTGCCAGACCATTACCGTTACCAACCCGACCAGCGCGACCTCCACCTTCAACTCGGCTCTCTCTCCTGCTGGCAATTACACGTTTACGCAGAGTGGGGTCGGCACGCACACGCCGGCGACCTTCGCGACCGCCTCGACGCTGCCGACCGGCGTGACGCTCACTACGGCGGGCGTTCTTACTGGCACCCCGACGCAAACGGGCACGTTCCCAGTAATCGTGACCGTGACAGACGCAAATGGCTGCACGGGAACCAGCTCGACTTACAATCTGGCGGTAAATCCGGTGGCCGCGACCGACTCTTATAGCAGTCTTGTTGACAATACTCAGGCCGCCGTAACCGGTGGAAGCACGTCGTCGCCGAGCACGCCATTCGTAGCCCTGAGCGGGACACTCATCTCGAACGACCTGCCCAGCGGCGGAGTCACCCTGACCAGCACAGGAACGTTTTTCACAACTGCGGGTGGCAGCGTGACGATCGCTGCCGACGGCACGTTTATCTACACGCCAAAGGCGAATCCCGGAGCGGCGGCTATCACGGCCGATTCGTTTACTTACACGATCTCAAGCAATACGGGAGGCACCGCGACGGCAACGACGGCGAACGGGACGGCGAACCTGACGCTGGCCGGACGCGTCTGGTACGTGAACAGCAGCGGGGCGAACGGTGACGGGCGATCGCAAAGTCCGTTCAACACCATGACTGGCGCCGGCACCGCCTCCCTCGCGAACGACTACGTCTTTGTCCATACTGGCGGCGCGACCACAACGGGCAGCATCTCGCTTCTCGCCGGCCAAACGCTCTGGGGCCAGGGCTCAACCTTCACGTTGAACTCGGGTGCGCTCACGATTGCTTCCGGCACGAAGCCAACCCTCACCGGCACCGTGACTCTCGGTGGAAACAACGATACGGTCAGCTCGCTGGATATTAGTACGGGCTCCTCTACCGGCATCACAAATTCCGCCCCGATCACGGGCGCGCTGGTGGAGAATAGCGTTACGGTTACAACCACAACTGGCACCGGCGTTAGCTTCTCCAATATCGCGGGCACGCTAACCTTCACGGGGCTGACTACAAGCGGCGGGACTGGCGCGAACCTGACCGGGACCAATACCAACGCAACCTTTAACTTCTCAGGTGTGACGATCAGTTCGGGCGCCAACTCAGGTTTCACAGCCACCGGTGGTGGAACGGTCAACCTCACCGGCGCGGCCAACACAATCACTTCGACGACGGGCACGGCGCTCAACGTCGCCAACACGACCATCGGCGCGAGTGGCTTGACGTTCAGGAGCATTTCTGCCGGCACGGGTTCGGGCTCAGCGGGCGATGGTATTATCCTCAATACCACGGGCGCAAGCGGCGGCCTGACCGTCACCGGAAACGGCGGCACCTGCACTAACTCCGCTTCGTGCACAGGAGGCACTATCCAGCACAAGACGGGAGCGGACAATAGTACCACTGCTGGCATCGGGATCTATCTCAACAGCACAAAGAACGTGTCGTTGACCAACATGCAGCTCAACGACTTTGACAACTACGCCATTCGTGGCGCTGACGTTAACGGCTTCACGTTGCAAACCAGCGTCATCAATGGCACCAACGGCAACAACTCCAGCCTTGGCGATCCGAACAACGAAGGCAGCGTCCGCTTCCACAACCTTACCGGCAGCGCGCTCATCACCGGCTGCACCATCGGCAGCGACAGCACGACCAGCGGCGCCTACAACACGATTCAAATTCTCAACGGATCGAATACAACGCTGAACCAGCTCGATGTCGAAAGCTGCAAGCTTTACAACAATAACATCGCTCAGGGTACGACCACCGCGGGCAACAAGGTCATGCTGGTCGGCTCAGACAGCGGCAGCAACGCGATCATGACGTTGACTGTCAACAACAGCCAGTTTGGTTTCATTAGCGGCACCAGTCCCTCTTCGGGCTCGCGCGGCGAGGATCTTCAGGTCAACACGCTCGGCACATCAGTTACAAACGCCATCGTCACTAACAACACTTTCAAGAGTTGGGGCAACGCCCTGAGCGGCACCGCTGCCGTGGACATTTCAGGTGGCGGCACGGGCAACAACGTCTCAATGACGACCAGGATCGACAGCAACACGTTCGTTGAGGACGGCACTTTTTCCGGCGGCGCGCCAATCAACGTAACTCTCGTCGGCGGCGCGGGCACGATCTATGGCAAGGTCACCAATAACACCATCGGCACTGCCACTGCGAACTCCGGCACAGGGCAGGCGTCGGCTGCGGACATCGCGATAGATATTGAAGGCAACAATGGCTCGTCCGGGACCGCCGGCGCGGTTACCGGACCGTCGAAGATTCTCGTTCAGGGCAATACTCTCAAGTGGTATGGCGAAGAAGGCATCTTGTTGCGGACTAACAACGGCAGCGCGACAGTGAATGCAACCGTCTTCGGCAATACGGTCAGCAATCCAGAGGTTTCCGGCCCCGGGATTTCGGGGGCGTTCGCCGGTATCTTCGTTGATGTTGGAGCTAATTCCGGTGAGACGAACACGATGAATGTGGTCATCGGCGACTTTACCACTGTGGCGAATAAGAACACGCTTACGGGTAGCGACCCCACCGTTAACACCACTAATAGTGACGTCTTCTTGAGCAATAACCTTGCAACCACTACTCTCAACCTCTCTAAGAATGGATCCCCGCTCACTACCGCCAGCACAGTGATTCAGGGTGACAACATCATGGACGTGAACGGCGAGTCCGACGCCGGAACAATCACCCTGGTGAACACGCTGCCGTCAACGCCGCCACTGCTCTTTGCGCCCGGCGGAGTGCAGTCTAGCTTGCTTATACCTGATGCGGGTCTTGTCACCAGGGCGGCATTAGATTCAACCGTTGCGACCGCTATCCACCGCTGGGAGGCGACTGGACTTACGGCAGAGCAGATCGCGATCTTGCGCAGCCTGAGCTTTGAAGTAGCCGATCTGCCCAGCCTTAAGCTCGGTGAAGCAGACGGCAATCACATCCGCGTGAGCAGAAATGCTGGCGGCAACGGCTGGTATGTTTCGGAGCGACGCGCTTCCGCACGTCCCGGACTCGCCGCGGCGAGTCCCTCCGGAAGCGATGACAAGCAGTTTAGTAAGTCTGTCTCAGCTACTCGCAGCTATACGGAATCAACCGGCGCGCCGGCTGGCCGGGTCGACCTCCTGACCGCGATCATGCACGAGATGGGTCATGCCTTGGGCTTGCCCGACACCTACGACGCGAAGGACCGCGACAAGGTGATGTATGGCTTCCTGACCAATGGCGAGCGCCGCGTTCCTGCCACCGGTGACGCATTGGGGGCCAAACCCGATGCCCATGACGCGCCGCACTTCCTCGCCGCGCCGGTGACCATCGGCACGATCCCGCAAGGCAAGAGCGTCACGGTCACCTTCAAGAACAAGATCAACAATCCTATTCCGTCGAGCGCCTCGCCGATCTCGAGCCAGGGCACGGTAAGCGGCAGCAACTTCTCCAACGTGGTGCTCAATCCCACGCTTACTCCTGTAACAATCCCGCCCAGAGCCTACAGCGCCCAGACCCCGCCGGCGACAGGGACGGTGAATCAACCTTACGGACCCTACAGTTTCGTGGCCGACGGAAATCCTGCGCCGAACTATACCTTGCAGGTGGGGCCATTGCCGCCAGGACTCAACTTGAGCACAGCGGGAGTATTGGACGGCACGCCGACGACACCGGGGACCTTCTCAGGCATCGTGGTGCGCGCGACCAACGCGGCGGGCTTCTTCGATACCAATCCATTTACGATCACAATAGCGACTGTGGCGCCAAGTCCAACTCCGACTGCGACTGCCACTGCTACACCGACTGCTACTGCCACTGCTACACCGACTGCTACTGCCACTGCTACACCGACTGCGACTGCTACCGCGACGCCGACAGCCACGGCTACTGCTACGGCTACTCCGACAGGGACGCCTACCGCCACACCTACTGCAACGCCGACAGGTACACCTACAGCTACCCCCGCTCAGGCGCTCAACATCTCCACCCGCTCGCGGGTGGACGTGGGCGACAAGGTTATGATCGGCGGCTTCATCATCACGGGGAATGCTAATAAGCCAGTAGTGATTCGCGGGTTGGGACCATCGCTGGTTAATTTGGGTGTGCCAGCAGCCACAGTCCTGAATGATCCGTTCCTGGAGCTGCACGGGCCCAATGGCGCATTGATCATGTCGAACGACAACTGGATCGACAGTCCGCAGAAAGCGCAAATCCAGGGCACCATTTTCCAGCCGAGCGATAATCGGGAGTCGGTCATCCTGGCCACGTTGCCGCCGGGCAATTACACCGCGATCCTGACCGGGGTGGGTCAGACCACGGGGATAGGGGTGGTGGAGGTCTACGACAATGGCCAAGGGATAGATTCGACCCTGGCCAACATCAGCACGCGCGGATTCGTGCAGACGGGAGATAACGTGATGATAGGAGGTTTTACCTTAGGAAACAACCCGGCGAGCGCCCACATAGCGGTGCGAGGGATAGGACCGTCCCTGGCCAGTTCTGGCCTAAGCAACCTGTTAGCTGATCCTACCCTTGCGTTGCACAACGCGAACGGGACGATCATGATCTCGAACGACAACTGGACGGATGATCCCGTTGCCGCAGCCCAGCTTACCGCCAACGGCCTGGCGCTCAAGGATCCTAAGGAATCGGGCATCTTCACGTTGCTGCCACCGGGAGCGTTCACGGCGATCCTGGCCGGGAAGAACGGGGGCGTAGGCATCGGCTTGGTCGAGATCTACAATTTGAAATAAGTGGGCCGGCACGCCCTCGTGCCGGGCGCAGTTCCCCCACGGCCTGAGGGCAGGCCGTCTCCATTGAAATAATGGGATGGGACGGAGCCCGTCCCTCCATTAATGAAACCCGCGATTAGGCGCGTGCCATTTCAAACCCGGCGGCACTTTCTGCGAAACGCCGGCCTTGCCGCCAGCTTCTTCGTTCGCGGTCCCGGGTCCTTTTGCGTGCTCGGATTTACACCGGGGAGTTAGTTAACATATTGGAGCTGGTTCTGCTTGGAGCGGGCTTTGGGCTGGTCCTGGCGGGAGCGCTCTCGATCATATATCCGCTGCGCTGGCTCGGCGTCCGCACACGAGGAATGGCGTGGCTTATCTTAACGGGGGGCTTTCTCCTGGTAGCGATTGGCACCGATCTGATCGATTCCTACCTGGTTTATCTGGGCTTCGTGTTGCTCTGTCTTGGGCTGGTCTCGCTCCTTCGACCCTTGCGCTTCGTTTACATCCGCACCCGCCGATCGGCGTTGATGCTGTGCGGCTTCGGCTTGTTCGTGTCGCTCGGGACTTTGCTACTGCCTTATCACGACAAAGAGGCGAAAAATCGGGTGACGAAACTCGACGATTGGATGCCGCGCTGGCAGGTGGGCGAGCGCCATACGCTCCGGATAGCAGCGCCGCCGGCTAAAGTCTTTGCTGCCATTCACGAGGTGCGCGCAGATGAAATCCTGCTCTTCCGCACCCTGACTGCGATCCGCCGCGGCGGAGGAACGGGGCCCGAAAGCATCATGAATGCACCGGAGCAAAAACCGTTACTCGACGTCGCGACCCAGACCTCGTTTATCCTTCTCGAAGAGGAAGCGCCGCGCGAGCTGGTTTTAGGAACGGTAATTGCCGCGCCGCGGGAAGAGCGAAAGCCGGGGCGACTGGAGCCGGCTTTGTTTCGCAAGACCTTGCGGCCGGGCGTGGTGCTCGCGACGATAAACTTCATTGTGACGCCGGCGGAAGGTGGAGGGGCCACCGTCGCGACCGAGACTCGCGTTTATGCGAATAGTGCCGCAGCCCTTCGTCAATTTGGGATTTACTGGCGGATCATCCATCCCGGGAGCGACATAATCCGCCGGATGTGGTTGCGCGCGATCGCGCTCCGGGCGGAGAAAACAATGCGGACAAAGTAAGAATAGATCGTGGCGTAATGGTCGTTGTTACAATAGCGTCGATACTTACGGCGGGAATTTCCGCATTCCCCTGCCAGGAGAAACTTGTTGAAAAACAAACCCAACTTTCAATCCGCGTTCTTCAATCCTCGGGTCTTTGTCAGTTTCCTTCTCTTGTTTGGGGGATCACTTCTCGCGATTACCGGCTTCGGCATTTCCGCCGAAGGCCAGGCGCCGAAATCGCAGCCAGTAGTGCCGACCGCAGGGCGGCCTGACGTGCTCCGCCTGACCGCGTATTCGCAAGATCTCGATCTGCGGGCGCTCCCTTATATTGCGCCGAATGAGGAGGAAGAAGAAGTGCGCTTGATGCGCCATCCATTGCCCATGGTCCCCTCCAAGGAGCCTTCCGATCCCGTGCAGGCCGTCCGGGAATATGCTGAGCGGGTTGTGGCCATGCCGACCCCTATCGCGACCTTTGCCGGGCTGACTTCCGCCCAAGCTTGCGGCGGGTGCCTTCCTCCGGACACCCATGGTGACGCGGGGCCGAATCATTACATCCAATCCGTCAATTCGAGCATCAAGATTTTCGACAAATCCGGCAACGCCCTGAACGGGGCCAGTGGCACGACCTATAATTCCTTCTTCTCTGGTTTGGCAGCAGGCGGCACAGCTTGCGGGCTAAACCAGAATGATGGCGATGGCATCGTCTTCTACGATCATTTGGCCGATCGCTGGGTGATCAGCGATTTCGCCTTTTCGGCCTTTCCCGGGCCCGGTCCGTTTTACCAATGCATTGGCGTGTCCAAGACCAGTGATCCCGTGACGGGCGGATGGTGGTTGTACGCGGTTCAAGTTGATCCGGCGAACAGCGGCTATCTCGGTGATTATCCGAAATTCGGCTTATGGCCCGACGCTTATTATCTGACGATGAATGAATTCTCAGGGCTCTCGTCTGCTACGGAAGCGTTTAACGGCGTTCGCGTTTACGCTCTCGATAGAAACGCGATGATCAATGGCGGGGCCGCCAATGCCGTCGGCTTTTCGATTTTGCCCGCGGATTTGGGCGATGCCTACAGCCTGGTCCCTGCAACTTTCCGCACTGGATTGCAGCCGCCCGCAAACACGCCGGAATACATTCTGGCCATCGATAGCCCTTCTTCTGGTGGCGTGAACTTAACGCAAGTCCATGTCTGGAGACTTCATGTCGATTTCGTTACTCCTTCCAACTCAACCTTCGGCCTCGGCACTGGTCATACTCTCAATGCCAATATCACGGTTAACGGTTTCACGGACGCCTTCACGAGCACGAGCTCGCTGATTGTTCCGCAAAATGGGACGACTGCGACGCTGGATACGCTCGGCGATAAGATCATGACACCGGTGGTTTACCAGAACCTTGCCGGCGTGGAGTCGCTGTGGGCCTCTCACACCGTTAATAACAACCAGGGCGGCACCGGCCCCACCGCGATCCGCTGGTATCAGTTCAATGTTACTGGAAGCACGATTCCCTCCACTCCTGTGCAGCAACAGACCTTTAACAATGCGGCGGACGGCCTTTGGCGTTGGATGCCGAGCATCGGAGTGGATTCCCTGGGTAATATGGCGATAGGGTACACGGCTTCGAGCGGCACCTCCGAACCTTCCATACGGTATGCTGGACGTCTGGCTTCCGACACGCTGAACGCACTCGGTCAAGGAGAAGCGATTATGATCGCCGGCGGTGGACACCAGACCAGCACGAGCGGGCGCTGGGGCGATTATAGCGGCATGGCGATCGATCCCTCGGATAGTCTTACTTTCTGGCACACCCACGAATACTTTACCGCAACAAGCGGCGCCTCCTGGGCTACCCTCATCGGTCGCTTCAAGTTTGTGGGCGCTGTCACTCCTACTCCGACCGCCACCGCTACGGGGACGCCTTCGCCAACTCCTACCGCTACCGCCACTGTCACGGCGACAGCGACCGCCACGGGAACTCCTTCTCCTACCCCCACTGCTACGGCTACCGCCACCGCTACGCCGACGGCTACCGCAACCGCTACTCCTACATCGACTCCCACGGCGACTCCCACGGCAACCCCCACCGGCACTCCGATAACGACGCCTACACCGACCGCCACCGCTACGGCGACACCGACAGCTACGCCCACGGCAACCGCGACGGCCACACCGGCGGCCACTGCGACGGCCACACCGGCGGCCACTGCGACGGCTACACCGACGGCCACTCCGATAACGACGCCGTCACCGACCCCAACAGCGACCGCAACAGCTACACCGACGGCCACGGCAACGCCAACCGCCACAGCTACCGCCACAGCCACGGCCACTGCTACATCTACGCCAACAGCTACTCCGGTAACGACGCCATCCCCGACCCCAACGGCCACTGCGACCGCAACCGCTACGCCAACTGCAACCGCCACCGCCACACCGACAGCGACCCCGACGGCTACTCCCGCCCAGGCGGTTAATCTCTCAACCCGTGTTCAGGTGCAGACCGGTGACAAACTGATGATTGGGGGCTTTATCATCACGGGCAATACGCCCAAGAAAGTGGTAGTGCGCGCGCTTGGACCGTCGCTGGCCAGCTTTGGGATTAGTAACTTCCTGGCCGATCCGTTTGTGGAATTGCGCTCCTCGAGCGGGGCACTCGTCCAACAAAACGATAACTGGAAAGACGATCAGCGTTCAGAGATCGAAGGGACGGTGTTTCAGCCGAGCAACGATCTCGAGTCGGTGATAGTGGCGACCCTCTCGCCCGGCGCTTACACCGCGTTACTGACTGGCAAGGGGGGAACGACCGGGGTGGGCACCGTGGAGGTTTATGACGCCAATATTGGGACCGATTCCCAACTGGCGAACATCAGCACGCGCGGATTCGTCCAGACGGGGAACAACGTGATGATCGCGGGATTCAGCCTTGGGGCGAACAACAACAATACCCACATTGCGGTGCGGGGGCGGGGGCCCTCTCTGAGCAGTTCCGGGCTGGGTAACGTCCTGGCGGATCCGACCCTTGAGTTACACGACTCCAACGGCGCAACCCTGGTATCGAACGACAACTGGCAGGATGATCCGGTCTCGGCGGCGATGCTGACGGCGAACGGGCTGGCGCTGACAGATCCGAAGGAGTCTGGCATCTTCACCTCGCTGGCGCCCGGACAATTCACGGCGATCCTGGCCGGGAAGGACGGCGGGATTGGCATCGGGATAATCGAGATTTACAATCTGAAATAATTGGAGCCGGCACGCCCTCGTGCCGGATGTTTTTTTCTTAACGGCCTGAGGGCAGGCCATCTCCATTAAAATAATGGGACGGGACGGAGCCCGTCCCGCCATTTGATAAAGCACGCGCCATTTCAAACGCGGCGACGCGCCCGAAGGTTCGCAGTTAGAGTTGCGATCGGAACGGGAGCATGAGCCACTCAGTCGTCCGCTCCCACCAGGAGCGTTTTTGGAAATCCTGCAACGTGTATTCGCGCGATTGGCGCAAATCTTTTTCGAAGACTGCCTCAAGTTCGCGACCGAATTTTTCGTCGTAAACGACAACATCGAGCTCCTCGTTTATCTCGGAGGAACGCGCGTCGAGATTTGAAGACCCAAACATGGAGAACAGGCCATCAACCACCATCGACTTGGTGTGGATCATGGTGGGCTGGTATTCGAAAATCTTTACTCCGCCTTCCAGCATCCGGCCATAGGCGGCGCGACCGGCGGATTTCGTGAGAGGCTGGTCGTTGTTGGCCCCCGGCAGGATGAGCCTCACATCCACATGACGTTGTACGGCGTTGACCAGGAGATCCACCTGATTGTCGGTTGGCGTGCAATAGGGGTTGGTGATCCAGATCCGCTTTTCCGCAGCGGCAAACGCCACGGCCTGCAAAAGTGGCACCGGCGCCATGGAAAAGGAGTGGGAGGCGATCAGCTGCGTTTTCAAGTCGCCCGCCTCAGGCAAGGGGGGGAAATGGCCGGCACCGCTCAAGGTTTCACCGAACGTCGTTACCCAATGCTCTTCGAAGGCGCACTGGAACTTCGCCACCAGGGGGCCCTCGATCCTTGCCTGAGAATCGCGCCAGTGATCCTTGTCCTGCGCGTGGCCCGCCCAGTCGCGCGAGAATCCAGCCGAGCCAGTGAAGGCCACTTTGCCATCAACCACCAGCACGCGCCGATGCGAGCGTCGATTGGTGCGATCGACGCGCCATGAAGCGGTAGGATGATAATAGGCGAACTTACACCCGGCTTTTCGCATCATCTCCACGTCCGAGTTGTCGAGGCCCCAACCCGAGCCGATGCCATCCAGGAGAACTCGCACTTCAACGCCGGCTTGAGCGCGTTCGCAAAACGCATCACGGAACTGGCGGCCGACTTCATCCGAGTGAAAAATGTAAGCCGCGAAGTTTACCGTCTTCTCTGCGGAACGGATCGCTTTGAGCATCGCCGGGAAATATTCATCCCCATTGACGAGCAACTCGATCTTGTTGGCCCTGATCGGGACCGGGTCGGAAAGCGCCAGTGCCGAACCGAAGAATTCCGGCTCGCGCACGGTGAAAGTATGCGCCAGGTGATATTCGAGGGTGTGCCGCCTGATGAAAAAGAGGCAGAAGATGAGGATGATCGCGAGGAAGGCGAGCATCAGGCCGATCCATTCGGCCAAGGCAAGGCGCCCCCACCGTTGATTCAGCCAGTGTGACGAGCGGAGACGTTTCTTGGCCATGATCCGGAGTTCCACCCTGAATCGTGGCGGAGCCCGTCAGCGACCGGATGACGAGGCGGGGCGTGAGTGCCAATTGGCCGCCGGGGCATCCGGCGGGCCTTCGTTACCAAGTTTGCTTGCCGAATTCTTCCACCGACATGACCACGTCCCTGTCGTCGAAAGAAACCCGGGTGGAGGCGGTGAATTTGAATGCTGTCCGGCCGGAGCGGATTTCCTTGATCGTGAAATGAACGGTGCGGGAGCGGATTTCGAAAATGAGGGTCAACCCAACTTTGCGAAACCGCGCATCCGTGTCCTTAATCCAATCTTTGAAGCGGTCCGGGTTGAAAGTGGCCATATCACGCATCAAAACCAATTGGACGAGGTTACGGACCGCTTCACGCTGCTCCTTCGGACGGGAATGCATCAGAATCATGAGTTCCTTTGAGCAGAAGCGGTACCGACGGAAACGGGATCGTGGCGGCTTCGGTCCGGGCAGGGACGCTGGAAGCATCGGCACAGCTCCTGCTTATGGAAACTATAATGTTGTCGCTCTCGCGCCAGTTCAGACCCGATCGGTGTCGCCAGCGCGCCGCCCGGCTCCCCCACGCGGGTTTCACGTTGGTTGAAATCGTGATTGCCCTGGCGGTGCTCGGGACGATGGCGTCCGGGGTTTACCTCGGATTCAATGCGGTCAATACTTACGCGGTCAGTTCCCGGCTCTACAGTGAGGCGCAAACAGCCGCTCAGAACCAGATTGACCTAATTCTCTCGAGGGAGCCGTTCGACGTCATGGTCACTCCCACACGCATTCCGCTCGAGCTGATGACGACCTCGGAAGTGGCCGCGCTAAATCCACCCTTAGGTTCCTCAGCGCCGGCTACGACAAGCTCTTATTACCCTTACTATTCTTTGAATGGCATGCTCGCGCGCGACGCCTTCATCTACACTGACCCGGCTACCGGCAACATCCTCGTCAAAGGCACTGTTACCACCCAAGTTACCGACATTGGCTCTACCGAAACTCTCGAATCCACAACCATGGGGCTGAACATTCGGCGCGCCACGGTCAATGTCAGCTACACCTTCCGGAACACCAATTATACCGTCGTGATGGACACGATGCGCACCGCCGATCGATGAAACTATCGAACGCGAATACGACCCGCCGCGGCTACACCGTCGCTGAAATGGTGATCGCGGCAGCGGTGTTCGTTCTGCTGGGCCTGGTGTTCTTCCAAGTCCTCCAGTCGGGTCTGGTGCTTTTCGCTAAGAATACCGCTGTGAACGTCGCACATGAAGAGGCGCGCGAAGGCGTTAACCGCATGGTTCGCGATATTCACGCGGCGGTCTCGGTGCCCGAGCTGCGCAACCTCGACATCACTACCAGTCCGATAAATCTTCCTACTCCGAGCCCGAGTCCGACCCCGGTTAGCGGTAATGCCACTGCTCCGATGTTTGCGGCTGTTTCCTTTCAGAACGTTGCCGCCGGTCCGAACTACATCTGGAAAGACCCAGGCAATCCCAGCCTGATCATGATCAAAGACAATTATAACGTTACCGCGGGCCAGCACCTGCTCATTCCGTTCTGGGGAGCGTTGTTCGAGCAGGACATCATTAAGGCAAGCGCTGGCGGTTCGGCGAACCATAGCAACATCTTTCTCGCCAACGGGACCGACACGAACATCAATCCCCGTCTGCAAGGTGGCGCGTACGCGATCACCTACTATACGGACCGCGTAGCTTATGCCGTCATGAACGGCACGTTCAACGCCGATACCAACGGCTTGTACACCACGGCAGGCGCATGGAATACTCATTCGCCAAACTATGTTTGGGCGCCGCCGGGGACGCCGCCGGGACACCTCTTTAGTTACAAGAACGGCGAGCTGCACGTCTTAAAGCAGCGCTACAGCGGCGGCTCGTTTTACTGGCAGGATTTTGCCATCGTTGCACGCAACCTAACCACCGCAATGCCATTCTACACCCCGCTCAATTCCGGCGGCGGATTCAACACAAAATACGTCGGCATCCAGATTACCACGAACGACCCGAAGTCGAGCAATCGAAACTTTGCCGCCACGAACATGATCATCAACACCACCGTTGATTATCGAACGGCGCTGGCCTTGACCCAGTAACCATGCATCGACGCAACACACTTCAGGAACGCGGAAGCACAATCGTAATCCTCGTGTCGATCGTCGCGACGATTCTTGTCCTGCTTGGCGCGGCCGTTAGCTACACGCAACATGTTTCGCGGCAAACGCAGCGCAGCCGAAAAAGTGCGCTTGCCATGGAAATAGCCGATGGCCACCTGGAACACCTGTTTACCTACTGGCGAAACCTGTCGCGAATTCAGGTAAACCAGGCAATCAAGAAGAACGCCTCTCACATCACCGCGTATAGCCTGCCCACACAATACTTCTTTACCGACCTGTACAATCCCGGACCCGCCCCGACCCCGAGTCTAACCGTGGAAGGACTAAGCTCTCCTCCTCCGATCATTCCGTTGCCCGATAGATCGCTGTTTCCCACCGAGCCGAACTATACCGTCACCCAGTACCGTATCCAGGGCGTCGACCCGATGGTAGACCTGCAAACGGCCAACGCGACTGATCCGGAGCTTAGCACAGTTCCGGTCACGGACATTGGTACCGGGGATCCCGCTTCATCGTCACAGTTCGATGCTGCCTTCGGCCCAAATACCTCGACGACAAATGGGCAGTATAGCTTTTACTACCTTGCCTCGGCTGACGTGCAGGTGCCGGCGATCGGCACCTCCTCCGGCTATGTCACTACAAAAGTGCGCCGTGTCTTCGAGAAGAAATACGATCAGCCGTTCACCTTTGCCGTCCTTTACATGGACGACCTTGAGCTGCAACCCGCGAGTAGCCTTACCGTCACCGGCCCGGTACACACGAACAGCAGCCTTTACATCGGCACGAGCAACTTCACCGCCGCGGCACCTACAACGACATATCCAACGTCCGGTCGAGTTACCTTCTCGAACATGTATGTGAACGGTGCGTCACCCAAAGATCCGAACCATACCTCATTCGGCGCACCGAACTTCCCCGACCGTGAGCCACCCATGATGTGGCCGGCCTTTCTGCCGTTTGGCTGGGATCCGAACCTGACCGGAGCGAACAACAACAACAACGACAACTACCACGAGCTGATAGAGGTGCCGCAAACTGGGGTCACTGATCCGATTCAGGCCGTCCGCTTCTATAACACTGCTGACTATGTCGTACTCATCGATGCCAACAACACCGTTACAATCACCAGCAATGGAACGTCGAACTCGTCAGACGTCAATGCAATCACTGGGGCGCTTACTTTTAACGAATCGTTCCAGGACGTGCGTGAAGGTGGCGCGACCCGGATTACAACCTTGGATGTGAGCAAGCTTAAAAGCACCTTCCCAACCAAAGGGCTGAACTATACCGGCGGGCCGATGCTTTACATTACCGACACGAGCGCTGGAACGCCGGTGACATTCACTGCCAACGGCGTCTCAGTCACAACCAGCAGGCGCGGCCTGCGCATCAAGAACGGCTCGACCATCAATATGACCGGCCTGTCGATCATATCGAGTAACCCCATTTACATTCAGGGTGACTTCAATACGGGAACGTGGAAACCGACGGTGATCGTTGGAGATGCGATCAACGTCCTTTCCAACGCTTGGAATGACACAACGGCAACGTCAAGTCGTGTCACTTCGAATACCACTACTGTAAATGCGGCACTAATTGGAGGCATCGTGGCGAGTAATGGCACGAACTACAGCGGCGGCGCGGAGAACTTCATTCGCCTGCTGGAAAACTGGTCCGGTAAGACTTTCACCTACAACGGATCGATTGTTCAGCTTTGGCAAAGCACCCAAGCTAGCGGCGCTTGGACCGGTTCGAGCACTGTTTATACTGCGCCGTCAACCTACAACTGGTCCTATGACACGCGCCTCGCTACTGCGACACTGCCGGGCACTTTTGCACTTGCCGCCTATCTGCAACAACAGCGTTGGTATCAGGTCTACTAAAATACGCTTTTAATGAAACAGAAACTTGTGCCCGGACTCTTGCTCGTCCTCTTAGCGGCTATGAGCGCCAATGCGCTCGATCTGACTCCGGTCGTGAGCGAGTACGTCGCCGAAGGAATCACCTTTCGCCAGCTTACTTTCAAAGATGGGAAGCGGCAGGTAGTTTACGAGCCGCCGCGGCAGTGGACCTGTCGCGGAAGCGTCAGTAGCTTGCAGCTCACGCCGACAAAGACGGACCGGGCCGATGCGGTGATTCAAGCAGTGGAACTGAAAGCGCCCCAGAAGTTGGATAACAAAGCAATCGATGCCTTAAGGGAACAGTTTCTCAAGAGCCTGCCGCCCGGCAGCCAGGGTGTGATTCTGCTCTCCGAAGAACAGAATCCAGTCAGCCTGGAGAATGGCGCAAGTTACGCCGTTACTGTCGCGTATCAGGCGCTCGGGGAAACCTTCCTGCGCAGCGTCGTTTTCGTTAACCTGCCCGAGACGCAGCTCAGTTTCAGATTAACCGCGCGGAAGGCCGACTTCGAAACGATCCAAAAGCAGTTTCGCTCCAGCATCCTTTCGTGGCATTGGGTGGACCAAAACTCCGCGGCCACTCTTGCGCTAGATCAGCTGCAGACTTCGACGCAATAAAATTCGAATTTGATTGGGTCCGGATACCCGGTCGCATCCGAATCAATTGGAAAGCGGACGCCGCCTTCTCGGACGAGGAGGAGTCTCCTGGCGATTCGCACTAAGGGAAATCCACAAAGGAAAGGGATCAACAATGAAAAAGACATTACTCAGCATCGCGCTGGCAGTGGTCGCCCCGTTTGCCTGGGCGCAAACCTCCAGCACAACGACGACGACCACCATTACGGACGGCGGCGGGACCATTACCGAATACACGCCGGGAAGCGTGATCACGCTCAAGGAATCGAGCGGACCGCGCCATTACCGGTTCGGTAAGACGGTCACCTATGTGACAAAGAGCGGCAAAACGCTCGATGAGGAAACCGTCAGGACCCGCATCAAACTGGGAATTCCGGTCCACGTCCATTACACGGGCGAAGGCGACAAGATGCTCGTCGACCGTGTGACCCTCGACGAGGATTGATCGGCGGCTGGTTTCTCCGAAGTTAACGTTGCGCCGGCGTTCTGGCTGAGTTTGCCGAACGCCGGCGCATCTTTTTCGGGTCTAGGTGTTTGAATGCCAACCGCCAGAAGTTCTGGTGAAAAAGTTTCGGTGTCGGCCCGGCCAACCCGCCCCGCGAATCCGTTTTAGAAAATAGAATGGCGCAGGCTGGAACAGCCATTCGCAAGGAGACCAACAATGAAAAAAATAATTCTTAGCTTGTGTGCGCTGGTGGCGCTCGCTTCCGCCGGGTTTGCGGGCACTGAGATCTATTCGAACAAAAACACGCAGACCGTTGCGCCCGAGTGTCCACAATGGTTTGCCGATAATGAATTCAACCTGAGCCTCTCCGGCGTCTACGCAGCCACGGGGAACCTGTGGCGCGACGATCGCTACCTTGGAGTGGATCACGCCTGGGGTGGTTCCATCGATGCCAAGTACTTCTTTCATCGCTACTTCGGGATCGGCGCCCAGGGCACCCTGCTCGCCGTGAACGGCAGCGATACTTTGGATAATGGCTTCACCCGGACCCGCGGGTCAGAGGATAAACATGCGGTAGGTATGGCTTTGGGTACATTCACTTTGCGGTTCCCGATTAAATGCTCACGCTTCGCACCCTACGTTTGGGGAGGTGGCGGAGGAATCTTTGGCGGCGGCCGCAGCCACGATTTTTCCCTCGATGCGACGCAGCCGCTTGGGATCGTGCGCCGCGACTTCGACAGCAGCAAGACCAAGAGCATGGCGCAAGTGGGCGGTGGCTTTGAGGTTCGTGTTTCGCAACACATGGGGTGGATGACGGACTTCAGTTGGAACATCGTCTCCGGCTCGAAGAACAACTTCGGCATGGCCCGCACCGGCATTAACTTCGCGTTCTAACCGCGAAGGCTAACAAGGTAGGGACGCCGCGTTCGCCTTCGGACGAACTCGCCGTGGCGAGCTGCAGCGTCCGAGGAAAGTTGGCCGGCCCCCTGGCGCCGAGGTGATCGTGTCGGGCAAGAGGGGCTAAGGTTATTCGGAGCGGGGCACGCCAACGGCTTTAGACAGAGTCTGCAACTGTCATTCCCGGTCGCCCGGTGCTGGAAATCCTGCGCGGCCGGGTTTCGCTTTCTGCACAACAGTTACCCCATCAGATGGTACGAGTCCTGCCCCTACCGATGGGTAGACGCGACTCGCCGTGAACCATCATTTCATCCATTCCCGTTCCAAGCTCAGCCGGCCGCTTAAATGCGTGATCGCCTTGCTCGCCGTCACCTTTTCACTGCGGCAAGGCGCCCAAGCGGCCTTCATTTACGACACGTTCACCGCTGCGGATAATACCGCTCTGATAGGCAGATTACCCAGCCCTGACGACGTCCCCGGTAATGCCTACGCCGGGAATGGAAACGTCAGTCTGTCCGGCGGTCCCACGGGAGGCACCCCTTACGAAGCGGACATTCAAGGGAATGTCGCGCGGGTCGGCGCCGATGCGGGGATCGCCCTCAATCTTGGCAGCCCGCCAGCCGCGCATTTCGATCTTTCCATTTCCTTCAACATCAGCGGCAGCACCGTGACCCAGACCAACGATCCGCGTCGCGGCGGTGCCCTTGGGTTTTTCAGTTCCGTCGCACTCGGTTCCAGTGGCTCGTCCCACGGCTTCAACAACTTCACGGGCCTCGCCGTGGATAGTGCCGGCAGCGTGCGCCTGGTAATCGGAGGCGCCAATAGTGGCATCGCCACCACGGTGGCCGGCTTCGATCCGTCCGTTTTCCACACCCTTTCCTACTCCGTCGATACCACCGCCGGAGCTGGAACCATTTCCAATATTCTCCTCGATGGCGCCAGCGTGAGCCTTTCGGCCCCGACGAACACCTTTACCGCCGCCAGAACAGCGATGGCCGGCTTTTACTATTCAGACCTCGACGCCTCGGTCGTGGCAAGCTTCGACGACTTTTCCGTCGCCGCAGTCCCGGAGCCTTCCGCGCTCCGGGGCATCTCGATCCTGTTGTTGCTCATGTCCGCCGCCCAGGTGAAGCCCCTCACTCGTGTGATCGCCTCGGTTAGGAAGGGTTAGATTATCCGAAGCGGGCACGCAAGCGGCTTTAGATAGAGTCTGCATCTGTCATTCCCGTTCGCGCTGTCCTGGAGCTCGGGCCGATCTGAATTCCTGAATCGAGGCGCGGGCATTGCTCTAGGAAAGAGAGGTTTAGGCACAGAGGGTGCTATAATTTCTAGAAATCATGCGCCTTTCCCGACATTCCGAAACCGCTACCACTCTCGCGGAATTGATGGTTACAGCCGTGGTCGTTGGGGTTTTTTTCGCGTCCATCTTCGAGGTAAGCGCGGTTTGCCTCCGGTACATCTCGGCGAGTAAAGAGAACGTCAGCGCGATCGAGTGTGTCCAGGATCGCATCGAGCAAATCAGGGGGACCGATTTCTCGAGCTTGCTGGATCAAACGTACATGTCTGTCACGCCGGCGATTCCGGGCGCGTCGCCCTCACCGTCCCCGCCGCAGCGCCGCAATCTTACCGTTCCTTCCAATGCGTCCGTGCTGGCGCAGAACGCGACCGAGGTAGTCAAAATCAGCACATTTTCCGGCGGAGCCGCCACCACTCCGAGCGTGACTTACACTCGAGCTCCCGGGGCGGTGATAAGTTCCACTGCATTTTCCGATACGAACGTGTCTCCGTCGGTAGTTTGGTCCGGCGGGGCAAGCTTTCTTTCGACGACCACGACAGTGCTCGTGGACGTGACCTACAGCTGGACATCTACTCTGGGCGGCCTGTCGCGTTCGGAGACCAGTTCCACCGTTGTTTCCGCGGGGACAAAGAAATGAAGATCTTCAAATCAGGCAAGATCTCTGGCTTTACCCTGGGGGAGATGATGATTGCCGTTGGGATCGCCAGCGTCCTTCTCGCCGCGATCTTTTCAGTCACTGTCGCCCTGAACCGCGCCTACGCCGCGGCGGACGACTACTTTACTACCCACCTCCAGCAGATCCGGATCATGGACTACCTGGCTCGCGACGTGAAGCGGAGCTTTAGCGTTACGACCTCACCCGACCTCAAGACGGTGACCTGCATCATGCCGAACTACATAGTCCAAACGGGCGATCCCGAGGCCGTGACGGACGCCACCACCATCGGCACCCGGCGCACACCGGTAGTCGTCACTTCATTAAACTTTAACAAGGCGATCGTCGATTACGGAACGAGGATGACGAGAATTTTGACCGATGGTGTGACGACCAATGGCTCGGCCACTCTGACTTCGGCCACAGCGGCTTTCACCAGTCAGGACGTAGGCAATCCCATCACCGGCACGAATATTCCCGCCTCGACCACGATCAGCGGTTACACGAGCGCGACCAGCGTCACTCTCTCCAATAACGCGACTGCGTCTGGCAGCCCGGTTACGTTCAAGATCTACGGGGACGGAAACCGGTCCGTGCCCGATGCGGTCACGACGAACGGCTCAACCACCATTACCTCGGCTACAGCCTATTTTACGGCTGCGGACGTGGGCAGACCGGTCGTTGGCACAACGATTTCGGCCGGGACCACGATCGCCTCAGTCCAGAGCTCGACCTCCGCGACGCTTTCCGCCGCCGCTACTAATCCCACAGACATCAACGGCGTCGTCATCACCCCTTTCACTTTCACAGCTACCATTGGGGGCACGGTCGTCGTTTACACCGTGAGCGGTAACACGATCACCCGGACGGAAAATGGCGTCGTCACAACGATCGCTTCCAGCACGGACCAGCTTCTCCCGCAGACCACCGACTGGAGGCTTTCGAATACGGAATACACCACCACGACGGTGGTCTTTCAGCCGATCTTCACTCAAAACGGAAGCACGATGTCAAAGTCGGGCACTACGGTTTACGCGACAGCCTACCTTCGGAACAAGCGGCGAGGGAATTAGCAGCGTCGCATTGGATTTATGAAAACAGCCACCTCGACATGGTCACAGAAAAACGAGCGCGGGAGCACACTGCTCGTCGCGATGAGCACCATCCTGATCCTTTCCCTCGTGGGTGCCGGAGTCCTGATGAATTGCACAACACGCTTCAATTCCACCGCGAACCAGGTCAAAGGCTGGAAGGAAGCGTTGACCGCGGCTGAAGCCGGGGCTGACGTGGCCTTCGCCGAGATTCGGAAAAACGGACTCGTGGATCCCATGAATCCGCCGGCCGACCCCGGCTTCGCCTCGGCGAGTGGCTGGTCTTCACCCGCGCCTTCGCCGATGGCAACGACAAACTCCTGGGCGCTGGGAAACACCACTCCGTTTGGCTTTGGCAACGCCGGCAACCTTAGCACCAAGGTGACTGTGGATAAGTTTGCCTACATCCCGGGATCGACCCAGGTCGGATATTACCGTGTCCGCTCGGTGGGGATCGCCCAGGTGTCGGGTTTGAAACGCACTGGAATGGATAATCGCGTGGATGGATCAACAAAAGGCGACAATCTGCTCCGCAAGATCGATTTCGGCATCGACCATTTCATCTCGACCTATGGATACGGCGATGCGTTAGCTACAGCATCTCCGACGGGGGCAAATGGCAAAACAATGGTGGCGGTAGCAAGCGTGAACAGGGCCCAAGTCTCGCGCCGAGTGGAGCTCATCGCGATTCCGGTCATGCTAATTGAAGGAGCCGTCAAGACATCGGGTTCGTTCAGCGGAACGACAGTTGATAGCTATGATTCGAAAAACGGAGGTTACAAAGGAGCGAATCCTGCCCCGCCCTACGATACGGACGCCCACGACGGCGACGTCATCGATGGTAGCTCCAGTTTCAGCGCCGGTCACATTTATGGTGATGTAACCACGAACGGGGGATCGGCAAGCACGAACAACATTAGTGGCGTGGTGGACAATAACGTCCCGATCGTGGTGCCTACCGCCACCCCAGGAGTTTCACCGATTCCGCTGCTCCCGGGAATGGCAGGATTTGCCTACACGTACGACTCCACCGCGCCCTCCACGATTACTCCCACGGCCACGCCCGACGCCAATGGCATCCTGAAAAGAAGCTTCTGGTATACTTATAGCACGCTCAGCGGCGTTACGATCAATCCTCTGACGACCGCGAACGGCACTCCGATCGATACCGAGGTGAACATCTATGTCACTGGCAACGTAGGCGACATTCAAGTGAATGAGGGCGTCACCACCCATCTCTATTTTCGGGGAAACGTGTCGAGCAAGGCGAAGAATACGAATGACAACAACGTGGATGGTCCTGTCCAAGCCTGGACCTGGTTCTACACGAACGCGGCGGCGCGGACCGGCGCCACCGGATTCGTCGCGGGCGATATCGGCAAAATTGCCTATCAGGATGGCAATCCGGGCAGCTACTACAAGTTGACAGCAACGACGCCGACCTGGGCTGCCTACACCCCGGTGAGCCCTAACGTTCCCGCCGCCAACACGGTCTGTGTTCCGATTAGTCCAAAATGGGTATACGCCAACGCAGCGGCGCGGACCGCTGCCACTGGCTTTGTGGCAACCGACGTGGGCAGTATTGCCTATCAAGCCGATACCAAGGCCTATTACACGCTAACAGCTACTACGCCAACGTGGGCAACTGTCATGCCTTATGCGGCTTCGCCATTGATGAGCCGGGCAGGTCACTTGTGGTATTACGGAATCAGTCCCGCCGACGGGTCCGCCCGAAGTATCACCATCAGTCCGCCCGGGTCATTATGGGCGGCCTTTTACGCGCCAAGCTACGACTTCTCGACTAACGGTAACCCGGATATCTACGGCGTCGCGGTGTGCAAGACGTTCACCCAAAACGGCAATTGCACCTTCCATTTCGACAAGCAGCTCGCGAGCAGCAACCTTCCCCTGGATTACCGGGTCGCCAGCTACATCGAAGACGTTCGTTAGGCGGAACTGGGAAGGGCCGGAGAAATGAAACCAGAGACTGGATTGCGGGCATTTCGAGCACTCGGTCCGGGTTCAAGGTTAGTCGCGTCGATCTCGGCATCCCGACGCGCGGCGCTTGCCAAATTCCTGGTCGTCCTGAATTTCAATCCGGCGCTGGGCTGCGGAGTCAGTCTTCTCGCGGCTGTTCGTATGGTAACTCGGGCTAAGCCCTTCAGAAAAGTTTAGAGCCCTCTCGTCGCGCTTGACCTGACCGACAAGGGATACTGCGGACGGGCGCCCGATTAATCGCAGATTATTGATGGCAAACCACGCAATCCGGGGTTCCATTCCCATTGTGAATGGTTCCAGCAAAATCGCGACTCGTCCTTATGCGATTCCACGGCGGCATGTCCGACTTCTCTGCGTTGACGATAACGACGCCATCCTGAACATGTTGAGAGTCGCCTTTGACGCCGCCGGCTACGAGGTGGAGACGGCGAGGAACGGGTTTCTCGCTCTGCAAAAGATAAGAAAAAGCCCCCAGCACTTTCAAGTCGTCGTGACCGATATCCGGATGCCCGGCATGGATGGCTTCGGCCTCATCGAGCAAACCCGGGCCACCGGTTACGACGGACCATTTGTGGTTTATGCCGCGATGGTCTCGCCCGATGACCGGCAGCGCCTCGGAGAGCTGCATGTGCAAAACGTGATTCTGAAGCCGGCGCGCCCCGCGGAATTAATCGCGGCGATCAGGGAGGTCCAGGCAGGATTCTAACCTCGGTTCGATTCCGCCCTGTCCCTTTTCGAACGACTTCGAGCGCACATCCAATCGGTGAGTGGAGACGATTACCCTTGGCAGCGCTACAAGCATGAACGACTTCGAGCCCATTCCGTCGCCCCGGCCCATTGGGGACCAGGTCGGCGATCCTTCAGTGGAAAGCGTCGCCGCAATCATTCGCCACCGCCGTCGGGCAAGAATGTTTTGGTTTATCGCCCTCGAGACGATCGCGATCGGCGCCACAATCGGCTCTGCTCTCGCAGGAATATCCACCCACTTTGCGGCAGATAGTTTGACGCCGATTTTTCGTGTTTTCCCGATCGGCGCGGCTATCGTGGCGGTCATCTTGCCGGTTATTTTCTTCGGCGATCCAAAACGAAGAAACCGCAGGTGACTGCGAGATGGCAGGCGAGCGCCCACCGCGGACTCTGCCTCCTGTGAACAGGGCTGCCGCGCGACGAACCATCGCGTGGACTGGTGATTTATTATTTGACGGAAAGCGTGCTGATCGGCCTGGCCGTTGCTAGAGTTCTCGTCAAATGGCCCGGGTTCTTCTTCTTTCCTCAACTCCGGAAGACGACCAGACTGAATTCAATCTGGCGCCGTTGCACGAGCTCCAGGAATGCGCAGCGCTCGATCGGTTCGGCATTCATTCGGTCGCGAGCGATCCGAACGGCGCGGACCTGATCGTCTTCGTGGAATTCTATGGAGGTGGCTGGTACTTCGAACGGGTCCGCCAGCACGCCCTGGTTCGCCAACACCGCGAAAAATGCTTCCTCTTTTGCGCGAACCCTTTCGTCATTCCATTTCTGCCGGGCATTTATGCCGGGGTCGAAAAGCGGTGGGCCTCGGCGCGGACGCGGCCCGGATTTTATCTTGGCCGGACCAAGAACAAGTTCACCGATTATACCGCAGCAACGCGCGACCTGCCGTATCTGTTTAGCTTCATGGGATCGGTGAGAAACGCTCCGATTCGACGGCAGCTCGGCACGCTGAGTCACTCGCGCAGTTTTTTTCAGAACACCACCGCCGATTTCGATCGCATCCTGCTTCGAAAGATGGATCGACGCGAGAGGCTGGATTACGACCGCCGATACGCCGAGTTGACCAAGGCGAGCAAGTTCATCCTTTGCCCGAGAGGCGTGAGCGCATCGAGCATCCGATTATTCGAAACAATGCGCATGGGCCGGGTGCCGGTGATTCTATCGGATGACTGGGTGCCCCCGCTGGGGCCGCGCTGGGACGAGTTCGCCATTCAGGTGCGCGAAAGGGACTTTTTAGGAATTCCTCGACTGCTGGAAGAGCGGGAAGCCGAAGCGGTCGAGATGGGTGAACTCGCGCGCAAGGAATGGGAGGAATGGTTCTCGGACGAGGTTTTGTTTCACAGGCTGGTGGAACTCTGTCTTGATATCAGAAATGAGAGAAAGCTGCCCGAGAGCCTGGGACGCTGGATGGCATATGCGCAATACCTGCGGCCGTTCCATTTCCGCCGACTCGCAGGTGCGACTTATCGCGGTCTTCGCCGGGTTGTCGGCCGCCTGCCGTCCGAGCCGCAAAGCTGTGCCCAGGAATAGCGGCGCGTCAGTCGTGGCTGGGTCGGCCGCTACGCTCCATTCGCCGGTTCCGCCAGCAGGTGCGCGATGGTTTCCTGGATCTCGGCGATACTCACCGGCTTCTTGAGGTAGGCATCGCCGCAAATCTTCAACGCTTCCTGGTGATCGGCTTCATCGCCATAGGCCGAGTAGTACAAAATGGGAATGTTTCGATGGAGTTCTCGCAGCTTCTGGCAGAGTTCCACACCGGTCCCGTCCGGGAGCCGCACGTCCAGGATGTAGAGATCGAAATTGATTTCCCGAGCAAGCTCGAGGCCTTCCGCGACGCTCCCCGCCGTGAGGACGCCGTAACCGCAATCCTGGAGGAGAGCGGCCATCATCAGCCGCGTGTCCTGATGATCGTCCACGTGGAGGATGCGGGCCTTGGTGCGTTCCATGGGTCATCGCAGAATCAGGCAAGCGGAGGAGAGTGACAAGCAATTAACATGGGGCGGGCCACTGCGAAAATGGGTACGGAATTTTTATTGACACACTTGTGCGACCAGAGGCATACCTGGGGGCGAAGAGCAGGGAAACACGTTTACCGAGGAAATTCATATGTTCACGAATCGCACCGCCACTATTTTCTGCGCAATCTTGTTCACCGCGTTCGGAGCGCTTTCTTCACGTGCCTCTATCGTATGGGACCTCAATCCGACTCATACAAATGGCGCGGTAGGATCGAGCAGCCGCACCTATACGAGCTCCGGTTTTTCGATCACAGCCTACGGCTTTGACAACCATGCGGGGATCGGGACTGCGCACGATTTGTTTTACAAGGACGGGGCCCCGATCGGCGGCGCTGTAGAAATGGGGCTCGGTCTGGTCAATACGCCGAGCAACGAGCTTCAGGCGGGGCTTCATTTCATTCAGTTTGATTTCACGTCCGCCCTCGCCGCGGGAATGTTGCATGGCCAAATCAGCGTCGGCAGCGTCCAGCCGAACGAAGAGTTCGCGATTTTTGGATCCAACACCCTCGGCACGCTCGGAACCCAAGTAGGGGGAGCTTTTGGCAGCACCTTCGACAATCAGTTCATAAGCATTTCGAACTTCGGACAGTTTCGTTTCTATTCGATCGAGGCTCTGGCGGACGACGTTTTGCCCGTTGCGGTCGAGGCCGATCTTCCAGCCGTTCCGGAAATGAATGCGATCATGCCGATCGCGGCGTTGCTCCTACTTTTATTCTCGACCAACGTCTGGCGCCGACGCGGCCGTTCACCTGCTTAGCTTCCATTGATATTTCCGGCTTCCACCGCGCGGCTCATTGGGTGAGGGGGGCGGACGAACCCCTCGATGATCGAACCGAAACATTCACTTCGCGTTCTTTGTGCCGATGACAATGTTCTCGTCTTGGACATGCTCTCGAAGACGTTGCAATCGGCCGGTCACCAGGTCGAGGTCGCCTTGGATGGACGCGCCGCCGTCTCGCGGGTGGAGGAAGATCCGGACTATTTCCACCTGATCGTAACCGACACCCGGATGCCGCGGCTGGATGGTTTTGGAGTGGTGGAACAGGCGCGGTCGGCGGGGTTTGCGGGGCGGATCATCGTTTTCGCCAACTCCCTGAGCCCCGAAGAGCGGCAGCGTTATATTGAATTGCGCGTCGATCGGGTCATCGATAAGCCCGGCAGGACGGGTGAATTGGTCGGCGCAATCAGCGAACTCGGCGCAAGTTTGACGTAAGCCTTGCGGCTACGGGTATTTGGGACGCCTAAAGGCGCAGGTTCCTTCCTCATTGGAACCCGTAATAAGCGCCCGCGCAACAGTTTGCCGCCAAATCTCGGAGTCTGGCCCGGAAGCAGCTTTATGGAAATTATAATGAGTAGTTTTCCCCGTCGCATCTGCGTTTTTTTAATCTGCTCCGTGGTGCTTACCACCAGCGCAAGAGCGGTTATTCTGGACTGGAATTCCGTGGCGTGGTCCCCTGGTTCTATTAGCAATTCGTTTGACGTGGACCCCTCTAATCCCGGAAACGATATTACTGTCACTTTCAGCGGGGATACTGGACGGTTTGCCACTGATCCGACCACCGGCATTCAAACTCCTGCTATCGACAGCACAATGGAGGGCGGAACGTCACCGGTTCAAAAATCGCTTGATCTCTCGATGGGTCTCACCACCAACAAAGTGATCACGATTACTATTTCGTTTTCGCCACAGTATCTCCAAGGGGTAAACAACGTTTCATTCTCTATTTTTGGAATCAATAAGGGCGTCGCAATTGATACCATCACAAACATATTGGCGTTGGGAACTGATGGCACCACCCAGATCGCTCCAACCATCACGAATGTCGGACCCGCGGTGCAGCTCTCGGGAACCGGCCTCGGCCAGACTCTTACAGGCATTGGAGATTCCCCCCACGGTGGACCGGGCTCGGGGGATGGAAACGCTACGATCAGTTTTGGAAACACTCCAATCCAGAGCATTACCTTTTCTTTTCAAGACGGAACCACTGGGTTTGCCAATTCTCAAATCGCTATTTCCAACCTTACATTTTCACCCGTTCCTGAAATCAATCCCGCCGCAGTGTCTGCGGTAAGCTGTCTGCTCGCAGTTGGCCTTACCGTGCTCGTCAATCGACGCGCCAAGGGCACGGCGAAGACGTCAAAACCGGAGAATTCTTAAACCGCCGCCGTTTCGCGAGCGGGTGTGGGCGGAGACATCGCCCGCAGCTTCAAAATAGCCGCGGGAATAATCTCGAGAGCTTTGTCGACATCCGCGTCGGTGTTGAACCGGCCGAACGAGAAACGCATGCTGCCGCGGGTGCGCTCAGACGACAGGCTCATCGCACGTAAGACGTGGGACGCCTTAAGTGAGCCGGTCCGGCAGGCTGAACCGGCAGAGCAACAGACCTGGTGGCGATCGAACATCACGAGCGCCGCGTCCGATTCGATCCCGGTGAAAGAAAGATTCGAGGTGTTTGGCAGCCGAGCCTCGAGGTCACCGTTCACGAACGCATTCGGGATCCGCTCCAGCAATCCGCTTTCAAACCGGTCACGCATTGCGCGCACCCGGCTGTTTTCCTCGGCCAGCGCCGCCCCTGCGCATTCGGCCGCTTTTCCCAGGGCGACGATGGAAGCCACGTTTTCTGTTCCGGCCCGTCGATTGTTTTCCTGGCTCCCGCCGATAACCAGTGGTTTGAAAGCGGAGCGTTTGTTCACGTAAAGCGCACCGACCCCTTTCGGCCCATGAAGCTTGTGCGCGGAGAGAGAGAGCGAATTGATCGTCGAGTCCGCCAGACGAACCGGAATTTTTCCCACGGTTTGGATCGCGTCTGTATGGAAGAGGACACGTTTTCGTCGTGCGATTTCCGCGATTTTTTCCACCGGGAACAACACACCGGTCTCGTTATTAGCCCACATCGCGGTGACGATGGCGGTTTGCGGCGTGATCGCGCGTTCCAGTTCCTCCAGGTCCAGGTTCCCATCGCCATTCACTCCGACGACCGTGACGGCGCACCCGCGTTTCGCGACTATCTCGCAATGCCGTCGCGTCGCGCTGTGTTCCACCGCGGTTGTCACGACATGACGGCGATTCGGGTCGAGGTGCAGGGCGGAGTTCACCGCCGCATTGTTCGATTCGGTTCCGCAACTGGTGAAGACGATTTCCCCCGGCTCGCATCCGACCAGGGCCGCCACGCGTTCGCGCGCCAGGTCAATGGCGCGCCGCACCTGCCGGCCAAAAGTATAGCCGCTCGAGGGATTCCCGTAATACTCCGTCAGAAAAGGCAGCATCTCCTCGATCACCGCCGGATCGAGCTGCGTCGTCGCATTATTATCGAGATAAATGATCTGCTCGGCCGCGATCATGGAAGCCGCCAGTCTACGCAACAGCTCTGGGAACGTAAAGGACGGTGTCGCGATCACTCCGGCGGGCGCGGGGCGTTTCCCGGATGCTGCGGTTCGCGGTGGGTGTAGCGGAAATAGAGATTGCGCAGATAAATCGGCAACGGCATCGCGGTGCTCAGGACGCCGACGGAATCGCGTTGGTAGATGGCAAAGTAACTGAGCATCAGCAGGCTGCCGAGAGCGCTGCACTCCCAAAAGCCAAAGGGAATCACACTCTTGCGGGCGCGTTCCGAGGCGATCCATTGGATCAGGAAGCGGAGACCGAACACGAGACTGCCGCTTAAACCGACGATTTTCCACGGATGAATCAAGATCCCAAACACATGGGTCTCGGCGAGAAACTGGAAGCTCTTCATAACGCGCCCAGACTCCGCCAGATCCCCATGCCCGACCAGCTTTTTCCCGAAGAGGAATCCGGCGCTTGATCTCCGCGCGAGGCAGGCGAAGAAATCTCATGCCGGATCCCAAAATCCCTTTGTGGAAAATCGCGCTCGCGACGACACCCGAACAGATCGGCCGCTGCTCTTCCGTGATGCGCGAGCTGCGTCCTCACATCAAAGCGATCGATTTCGCCGCGCGGGTTCTCCAGCAGCAAAAGGAAGGGTATCAACTCGCTTATCTGGAGCTCGATCGCGCCGTTCGCTCCGTGGCCGGGTTCCGCATTCTCAACCTGCTCTTTTCCGGCCGCACCCTCTACATCGACGATCTGGTCACGGAGGAGTCCGATCGCTCCCGCGGATTTGGCGCCGCGCTTTTCGACTGGCTCGTTGAGCATGCGAAGGAGAAGGGTTGCGAATATCTGACGCTCGATTCCGGCGTCCAGCGCTTCGCCGCCCACCGCTTTTATCTCGTCCACGGCATGGAAATCAGCGCCCACCATTTCCAACTCAGGCTGAATTCGTAATCGTGCCTGGTGGATCGTGCGCTCCGTCGATCCACCTAACGCTCGGTGACATAGCGACCTGTTCTTCCTGCAATTTCCATCTAAGATTCTGCGCATGCCATCCATCTGGGATTTCGCTAACCCGCAGCTGCGCGATCTCGCCGTTTACGAGCCGGGCAAACCGATCGAGGAAACGGCCCGGGAGCTCGGCGCGCATGCCGACGAAATCATCAAACTCGCTTCGAACGAGAATCCACTGGGACCTTCTCCCAAGGCGCTGGCTGCGATGCGAGAGGCGCTCGAATCCGCCCATCTTTATCCCGATGGCGGAGGTTTTTATCTGCGCGAAGCGCTCGCGGAACAATTGGGCGTCACCCGCGACCATCTCATTCTCGGGGCCGGTTCGAACGAGATCATTGAGTTTCTCGGCCATGCCTTTCTCGATCGCGGTGATGACGTCATCGCGTCCGAGCACGCGTTCGTCGCCTACAAACTGGTCGCGGCGGTATTCGGCGCCCGCACGATCGAAGTGCCGAGTTCCGATTTCCGGCACGATCTCGATGGAATCATCTCTGCGATCACGCCCAAGACGCGCCTGATCTTTGTCGCCAATCCCAACAACCCCACCGGCACGCTCGCGGGACAGGATGAAATCGACCGGTTCGTCGAGCGCGTTCCGCCTCACATCGTCGTAGTTTTCGATGAAGCTTATTTCGAATATCTCGACGATCCACCGGACACACTGCGGTTTGTTCGCGCCAGCCGGAACGTGGCGGTCCTGCGCACTTTTTCAAAAATCCAGGGCCTCGCCAGTTTGCGCATCGGTTATGGTGTGGCCCGGCCGGAACTGATTCAGGTGCTGCACAAGACCCGGCAGCCGTTCAACGTCAGCGGCCTCGCTCAGGCCGCGGCGCTGGCCGGTCTCAAGGACAACGATCACCGGCGCGAGACGAAGCGCATCACCGATGAAGGGCGCGCCTACCTGGAGAAGGAATTCGCGGCCCTCGGTCTGCCCTTCGTGCCGAGCGCGGCAAATTTCGTTCTCGTGAACGTGGGCGACGGCGGGAAAATCTTCCGCGCGCTGCTTGAACGACGGATCATTGTTCGTGCCCTGAAGGGCTACAACCTCCCGCAGTGGGTTCGAATTTCGGTCGGTACAATGGAGCAAAATCAGCGATGCATTGCGGCGCTGCGGGAGATCCTGGCGAGCCGGGCGGCGTGACGTGAAGCTCCTTGGCTAGGCTCTGCGAAATGACATTTTCTCAAGAAGAGACGATCGCAGCCATTTCCACTCCCGCCGGCGAAGGTGCCATCGCCCTGGTCCGGATTTCGGGCGAGGAAGCGATTGCCGTGGCCGACAGGATTTTTCGCGGGAACGAAAAGCCGTCGGAAATTCCTTCGCAAACCCAACGGCTCGGCGAGATCGTCGAAGGCGATCGCGCGATCGATCAGGTGATGCTTTCCGTCCATCGCGCGCCGGCCAGTTACACCGGCGAAAACCTGGTCGAGATCAGTTGTCACGGCGGGATTCTCGTCACCGCCCACGTGCTCGCTGCCTGTCTTGAGGCCGGCGCTCGCGCGGCCCGGCCGGGTGAGTTCACCGAGCGAGCTTTTCTGAACGGCAAAATGGACCTGACCCAGGCCGAAGCCGTGATCGATTTGATCCGGGCCCGCACCGACGTGGCCTTGCGCTCGGCGCGCGAACAACTCGAAGGCCGTCTCGGCGCCAGGATCGCTGCGCTTCGCGGCGAACTCGTTCAACTCCTGGCTCATATCGAAGCCGCCATCGACTTTCCGGAGGAAGGCATCGTTCCCGATGAAGACGCGCGGCTTCGCAGCCGGCTCGATTCAGTCCGGCAACAAATGCGCGACCTGCTCGCGACGGTGGACCAGGGTCGGATCTTGCGCGAAGGACTCCGCGCTGTGATCTACGGTCCGACGAACGCCGGGAAATCGAGCCTCCTGAATCGGCTCCTCGGTTACGAACGCGCGATCGTTAGCGAGAAGCCGGGCACCACCCGCGACACGATTGAAGAAGTAATCAATCTGCGCGGAATCCCGATTCGCCTGCTCGATACCGCCGGGCTGAGGGAATCAGCGGACGAGATCGAGCGGGAAGGAATCGCGCGGACGGAAAGGTCGCTCGCTGGCGCCGATCTCCTTCTGGAAGTGCTGGATCGCAATGTCGCGAAACCAGCCGGATTCATGGAGAACAACGCGACCGATCAATCGCATCTCGTGCTGCTCAATAAGAGCGACCTGACGGAACATCCCGATTGGCAGGGCGTCGACGCCTTGCGGATCTGCTGTCTCACGGAAAACGGACTCGAGGGTCTGGAGGAAGCGATCATCGAGAAAATTTCGCAACGACATTTGCAACCCGAAAGCGGGGTCGCGATCAATGCGCGCCATCGGGATTGCCTGAGGCGGGCGCTCGCTTCGTGCGATTTGGCGAGCAGTACGCTGAACGGCCGCCTCGCGCCTGAATATATGGCCGTCGATTTGCGCGCGGCCCTGGGCGCGCTGGATGAAATCACTGGCGCGGCCGACACCGAGGAAATCCGCGACGCTTTGTTCGCCCAGTTCTGCATCGGCAAATGAATTGTCATCCCGAGCAACGTCGAAGGATCCCGTGGATTCATGTGCAGCCATCATGAACGCGAACGCCATCTATCAACGTCTCGTCAGGCCGATCCTGTTTTCACTGTCGCCCGAGACCGCGCACCATCTCGCCATTGGCCATCTGCGTTTCGCCTCTTCCCGGCCAGCGATCCTCCGCCAGCTCGAGCGCTTCCAGCCGCCGCCGAAACCAAAAACAGTTTTCGGTCTGACATTTCCAAACCCGGTCGGGCTCGCGGCCGGCTTCGACAAGAACGGCGTCGCGATCCCGGCCTGGGCCGCGCTCGGTTTCGGCTTTGTCGAGATCGGCACCGTCACGGCGAAGGCGCAGCCCGGGAATGCGAAGCCGCGCATCTTCCGTTACCCCGAACAGCAGGCCCTGATCAATCGTCTCGGCTTCAACAATGACGGCGCCGACGCCGTGGCGGCTCGACTGCAACGTCTGCGCGAGAGTGGCGCCTGGCCGACGATCCCGATCGGCATCAACATCGGCAAATCGAAAATCACGCCGATCGAGCAGGGAGTGGATGATTATCTTTATTCCTTCCGGCTGCTCGCGCCGCACGCGGATTATGTCGTGCTCAATGTCAGTTCCCCGAATACGCCCGGCCTTCGCTCATTGCAGGAGCACGACGCGCTCGAGCAATTGCTCCGGGCCGTTCGCACTGAGAATGAAAACACTCGGAAGCCCGTGCTCCTAAAGATCGCGCCTGACCTTTCTCTTTCCGAGCTCGAGCAAATCATCACAGCCTGCGAGCAAAACGGCATCGCCGGAATCATCGCCACCAACACCACCCTGGATCACTCTGTGATTCCAGCTGCTCGCGATCAAACCGGCGGCCTAAGCGGCCGCCCCTTGCGCGAAAAATCGACCGAATTCGTCCGCGCGATTACTTCCCGCTCCTCGTTGCCCGTAATCGCCTCCGGCGGAATCTCCGATGCCGCCAGAGCCCGTGAAAAATTCGAAGCCGGCGCGCAGCTCATCCAGGTATACACCGGTTACGTCTATCGCGGTCCCGGATTACTTCGCGAAATTGCGGACGTTGCTTGAATGTGGGAGCGGCCTTTTGCGCCCCGATCAGTCGCCGCGCAAAGGCGGCTCCCACATTGGGTTCGCTTCGCACAATATGTGTTTAGCGCTAAGTGAGTAAGCTATTGCTCGCATGTGGGGATGAGCGGAGAAGGTGCCTAGATTCTCAGAAGGAAATGCGCCCTGCAAGATAATGGTTTTCCGTTTTGAGCGTCCCAGCTATTGGCCCGAACCGGCACCGGGGAGGTTGTTGCTGGCGGGATACGGCGGCCCGCCTTTGATCGCGAACGATTGCGAAGATGCGAGGACGAGACAGAGGAGGGATGCGAAAAGCGCTTTCACGATTCGAAAGCGAGCGAATCGGGAAGGAAGAGGTCAATGGGAAACTAAAGGCTAGAGGTTCGCCACGGCGAATCCGTCCGTCGGCGGATCGGAGGTCGGAGGTCAGAAAATGGCGGGGGAAGAGGGAAAGCAGAATCTGACTTCAGACTTCTGATCTCTGACTTCCGCGCCCTACCGCTGCACCCACTTGGCGCCCTGGCCGACGATGATGGGCAGCTCGTCCATCATGTATTGGGTCTTGCCGATCACACCCCACATCGGGACCCCGGTCGCGGCGTACCATTTCTTGGACATGCTCTCGCCGGTGTGGCACCCCCAGCTCTTTGCGAACGCGCCGCGCGCAAAACTCCGGCTGCTGATCTTTCGCAGCTCGTCTTCGTGCAGCCAGGATTTGCAGGCGCTCTCGATGTTGCTGCTGTAGTCGAACATGAAGCACTTCGCGTTGGAATGGCCGAAATATTCGAAGTCGACCACCTTCATGCTGTCGCGCGGCTGACCGCCATTCAGGTAATTGATGACGTCGGTGCCGTTCCCAATATAGACGAGGTTCAAGTTAAACTTGTCCCGCACGGAATCGATGAAGGTGAACAGGTCCTGCTTTTCCTGGACGCCGCGGTCCTTGTAACCCTGGCGGTAGACGAGCCAGGTGATCTTGGCGTCGGGTGCCGTGGCGCGGATTTGCTCGGTGCGGATGCGGGCGGCCCGGATGAAGTTCGCCCACCAATGGTCGTGCGGCTGGAGTTTGTATTTCTCCCAGACCATGAGCGACGGGCCGCCAACGAGCAGCACGTATTCGCCGTTTAGCGGAGCGGCGGCGTGCGCCGGGCGAACCAGCAGCAGGCTCAGGAGAAGGAGAAGCAGGAGCGATCGTTTCATCGGAAAAGGTGGGAGCATTATTTATGCTGGGGACGGACTCCTTGCAAGTGGTGGGTTCCTTCATGTGCTCGTGTTCTTAATCTTGCTCTGGTAGGACGCCGCGCTGCGGCGTCCGATATTTGCAGCGGTAGACGGCGCAGCGCGCCGTCCCTACCATCAAGATCAGGAGTGTTCGTCATCCCGAGCGAAGTCGAGGGATGACTTTAACATTCCTCCCGCACGAGGTCCTCCATCGTTTGGCGGCGGCGGATCAGGGAGAAGCGCTCGCCCTGCACCAGCACCTCGGCGGGGAATGGCCGCGAATTGTAGTTTGAAGCCATGGCGAAACCGTAGGCGCCGGCGCTCATTAGCGCGGCGAGGTCGCCTTCTTTCATTTCGGGCAGCTCGCGATCCTGGGCGAAAAAATCGCCGCTCTCGCAGACCGGACCGACGACGTCCACGGATTCGCGTTCGGTGCCGGCGGGTTCCCGAACAGGCACAATTTCATGATAACTTTGATAGAGGGCGGGGCGGATCAGGTCGTTCATTCCGGCATCGACGATCACGAATTTCTTGTGCTCGGTCTGTTTGACATAACGGACCCGAGTGAGCAGGACGCCGGCATTACCCACGAGCAACCGGCCGGGTTCGAGCAGGACGCGCAAGCCGATCGCGCGCAACGGGGCAACGATCGCTGCCGCGTAATCATGAATGGTGAGCGGCAGCGTCATCGTCGCCGCGACCCGGTCTTTTTCCGACCACCAATCGCGGCTGCCGCTGGCGAACGACGATTCGTAAACGATGCCAATACCGCCGCCGACACTGAAGAATTCCAGTGGATACCGCTCCTTTAATTCCAGGATCAGCGGCGTGACTTTGGCGATCGCTTCGGCGAAGGGGGCTGCGTCGGTGATTTGCGAGCCAATATGCATTTGCACGCCACGGATCTCGATGTTCGGCAGGCGGGCTGCCTTTTCGTAAACGGCGGCGACGTGATGGAGGGCGATGCCGAATTTGTTTTCGCTACGGCCAGTGGAGACATAGCGGTGCGTTCCGGCATCGACATCGGGGTTCACCCGCAGGGCGATCGGCGCCTTTAAGCCTTTCTCCCGGGCGATCCGGTCAATCCACTCGAGTTCCGCTTCGCTTTCGACATTGAAACTGTGCACGTGCTCGTCGAGCGCATACTCAATTTCTTCACGCGATTTGCCGACGCCGGCGAAGGTGCACTTCGCGGCCGCGCCGCCTGCTTTCAACACCCGATAGAGTTCGCCTCCAGAGACGATGTCGAAACCAGCCCCCGCGTCAGCGAGCAACTTCAGGATCGCGCGGTTCGAATTCGCTTTGACGGCGTAACAAATCAGGTGGTCGAGCGGCAGGAGTGCCGCATCGAGGCGGCGGTAATGGTCGAGAATTGTTCCGGCGCTGTAGACGTAGAGAGGGGTCCCGAATTCGTCCGTCGCGCGTCTGAGTGCGACCTCTTCGCAATAAAGTTCGCCGTTGCGGTAATGAAACGAATGCACGGTGGAAAAATGTAGAGGCGCTTGTGCCAAGCGCCTAACCAATTGAACAGGCGTTTGGCACAAACGCCTCTACATCGACGTCACGCGTTTAGGCGGGGGGGACTTATTCTGGGTCGCACTAATGCAATCAGGGACGAAATGATGAGGAGCGCGCCAAAGGTGCAGACGATCGCGGCGCCCGAGGGAAAATCGCCCCGGTAAGAGACGTATAACCCCCCGATGCCTCCGAGCAGCGAAATTCCCCAGCCGATGAGCAGCCGCGCCGGAATGGAGCGCGCCAAAGTGACCGCGCAGACGGCGGGCACGATGAGATAACTGAAGACGAGCAGAACGCCGGCGACGCGGACGAAGATTGTGACCACGATACCGAAGGTGGCGTAGAAGAAAAAATCCCACCAGCGCACGCTCCATTGGAGTCGATAGGCTTCCTCGCGTTGGAACGAAACGAGCATGAAGTTCTTTCGGAAGATGAAATGGATGATCCCGACCGCGACGAAAACCACGAAGCATTTCCAAACCTCGGCGGCGCTGACCACGGTGATGTCACCCACGAGCATGTTCCGGATCTCTTCATTGCCGTGGGCCGAGCGACTGAGCAGCAGGATGGCGGCAGCGGCGGAGACGACGTAACTGATGCCGATGATGGCTTCCTGCGGCACCTGGCTCGAGCGTTTTGCAGTCATGGAAAAGATCGCGGCGCCGGCCAGGGTCACGCCGAGTCCCATGACGTAGGACATGACGTTTTCCGGCTCGTAGCCGAGGAGCACGCCGACGCAAATGCCGAGCGAAGCCATCTGGGCCATGGCGATGTCGATGAAGATGATGCCGCGTTGGATGACGTGGAGGCCAAGGTAAACAAGGAGCCACGGCAACAGGATGCAGGCCGCACTCGGCCAGAACATTATTTCCCACATAATTTTTTATTGGTAGGACGCTTTTTATTGGTAGGGACGGCGCGCTGCGGCGTCCGAGGTTGGCAAATTCGGGTGCGAGAGAGGAGTTCGGCGGACGGCGCAGCGCGCCGTCCCTACCATGGAAAAAGCGGGCGATTTCATTTCATCGCCGCGCTCAGCCGGGCGACCAGTGCGTCGATCAGTTTGACGTAGGTGTCAGTATTGGGAAGGGCTCCGGGATATTGCGCGAAATCGACTACCTTCGCTCCCGTGGAGCTGGCCACTTTCTCGGCGATTTTCCGGTCATGAAATGGCTCGACGATGATCGCTTTGATCTTCTGCGCCTTCATTTTTTCGATGACTTCCGCGAGATGGGAAGGCGAGGGTGGAATGCCCGGTTTCGGTTCGAGGAAAGTGTCGATGTTCAAGCTGAAGCGATGCGCGAAGTAAACCCAGGAATCGTGATAAGCGACAACGTTCTGCCCCTTGAACGGCAACATCGCCGTGCCCCATTCCTGGAGCTTGGCGTTGATGGTCGCCTCGAACTTTTTGTAATTCGCGTCGTAAGCTGAAGCATTCGGCGCATCGATGGCGCTGAAAGCTTGCGCGATGTGCAGCGCGACCGTTTTCGCAATGATCGGGTCGGTCATGAAATGCGGATTTCCGAGCGCGTGAACGTCGCCCGCGGCGCGGGTCACGTTCCCGGGCACATTCATCAGACGCACTCCCTGCGAAGCTTGGACGCGGCCCGGCTTGCCAATTTCGATTTTCGAGTTGCGCGCGTTTTGCAAGAGAGGCGGAAGCCAGCCAATCTCCAGTTCCGCGCCGCCGTCAATCAGGACATCGGCGTCGCGCAGTTGGACGACGAAGCTTGGGCGCGCGTCCACGAAATGCGGATCCTCGGTCGGCTTCGCCATGGCGCTGACATCGATCTTGTCGCCGCCGATTTCGCGGGCGAGCGAGGCGAGATCGGGAAGGGTAGCGACGACTTTGAGTTTGGCGTCGACTGCGGATACGAGCGTTGCAAATAACGCGGATGCGAGGATGAGATATTTCATTTTCATAGATGGTGACGTAACGGAGTCATTCCGAGCGCAGAGCCTGCCCTGAGCGAAGCCGAACGGGAGGAATCCCGTGATGAGAGCTTCCGGTAACTCCGCGGGGTCCCTCGACTTCGCTTGCGCTTCGCTCGGGATGACACGCAGGATTTCGCTACGCTTTGTTCGGGATGACAGATCATCAGAATTTGTGGGCGCCGTGGGCGCCGAGGATGAATTCGAACTGGAGGAAAACAGAATCGGCGTTGCGACTGGCGAGGAACTCGTTCTCCTCCAGGAAATCGTGATTGTATTGCAGGCGGATCTTCGAGAATTCCGTCGGATACCAGGTGAGATTGGCTGAGATCCTGGAACGTGATTGACGGGTGTCGTCCTGGGTGAAGGCGGATGGCTGCATGTGGAGGTAATCGCCCCGGATGCCGACGACCCATCCTTTCTTGAATCCCCAGAGCACCTGCGAATACATGCCCCAGTCGCGAAATGTTTCGTCGACCGGGAAAAGGTTATCGAGGCCGCGGCCCGCTTCGAACCGGCGATACATCGCTTCGGTCTGCCATTTCACAAACGGGAAGCCGCCCTCCGCGCGAGGACTCTTCCATTTGTAAAGGAAATCGGCCCCGTAAATCTGAGTGTGCGCGTTCGGGCCGGTGTCGTTCGCGCCGAACGCCCCGGAAGCGCCGAAGAGGACCGTTTGGGTATCGCTGGGATTAAACGAGTTTTCGAAACGCGGAACGAAGAGCATGTCGTGCAACGCGCTGGCATCGCGATCGATCGTCATGCGGTCGTAAAACACGCCGTTGTCACCGGGGTTGCGGAACGAATAGGCGGTTCCGCCGCGTCCGTTTTGGACGGCGAAGATGGCCTGGGAGTACCAGGGCACCGGCAATGTCCATGAGATTTGGGCGCCCACGCCGCGGAGGCCATCGGGACCGAGCAGGCGGCCGTTGACGAGCGGCGAGTCCGCGAAATCCCAGGTGTGGGGATGGGTCGCGTTGATCCGGCCAAAGGCGTCGAAGAACTGCCCGGCCTTGACCTGCAAGCCGAAAGGGAGAGTCGTCGTCTGGAGAAACGCCTCTTCGAGCTCGATCTGGGTCTGGTTGTTGTTGTCCAGCTTGAGGACGATGTTCGCGAAGCCTTCGAAATAGGGATCTACCGCGCCGTCCAACGCGATCTCGGCATTGCGCGCATTAAAGCCGCGCTGCTGCGGATCGTGATCGCCGACTTCGAGGCGATCCAAATGACGATCGCTCGACGACGCCAACGCGAACACAGAATCGAACGAGATGTTCATGTAGTTCTTGTTACCACCGCCGGTGATCGGAATCGGCTGGGTCAAGGACGAACCGGTGTCGGAGCTCGAGACGGTGGCGGGAGTTGTCGTGACCGATTCGTCTGTCGTCGGGAACAAACTCGTTCCGTTCGCATTGACGGGCGGCGACGAGGCCACGACCGCGGTATCGCTGGTCGGGAATAACGGTGGCGCGTTTGGGGATGGCGCGGGCTGGCTGGAGGTGTCCGCCGTTTGCGGCTCGGGATTTTGCGGAAGGGTGGGGGCGTTGGAGTTGTTCTTTTCCGTCGTGGCCGGCGGCTGCTCTTTCATTTGCTGCTGCAAAGTCCGCACCATTTCCTTGAGTGACTGGACTTCCTGGCGTAGCGCTTCGACCTCGGCGGTCGAAGCCGGCGTCGATGCGGCCGGCGGACTGGCGTCGGGCTCCGCGGCCTGGGCGAATGCCCCCGTGATCGCACAACAGGCGAGAGCCCCATAAATAAGATTTCGCATGATTTCCTGACTGCACTGCTTCGGGCATTGCCCGAGGGTATTACTGAACTGGCTATCCGCGTTCAGCGCGCATTGGATGAGCGGCTCGCGGAACGCGCGACAGAGCCACTCTCCGCCCCAGGCGGAACACCAATGGTCAGGAATTCACCGGCGGCGCGTGCTCGAGCAGAGAAAACTCGAGGTGGGCCGTGACTAATTGAAAGCTGCGGAACGTGTGGGCGAACGCTGTGGGCGATGCCGGCGGGGCGGGCGCGATCGTGGCCGTGGGCGTGTGCTGGTAATTGCCCGAAGTCAGCAGAGTGACCGCGCACTCATGGTTCGCGTTGGAACTGGCCGCGTGAAGCTGCTCATGGAGCTGCGGGATCGCGGAAAGGACGAGCGTGAAAAGAACCGCGCCAATGCATCCTGCGGCGACAATTGCGCGCCATGCTCTCGCTTTGCTCTCGCTCAGACGCACGCTCATTGGGCGCGAGTGTGGTTCCTTTGGCCCTTCTCCGCAAGTGCGATCTCTCAGGGGGATCCCTTAGGCAATTGCCGCTCGAGATGGCCGGCGGCCTAGCATGCGAATCGCTCTTAGAGAAGGACGATGGACGCTTTGGCTTCCGACACATTTGGGCCGCCTCTCTCCGCTGGACCCGCGAAGAAAGGCTCAAAAGAGGGCTGGATTGAGCGGACGGTCATGCCTGCGAACCTTGCCCTTGAGAACACCTCCCGGGTCAGCGTGGGGGTGCTTTCCTTGCTTTGGATCGCGGCAGTAGGTCTGGCCGATTACTGGACCGGTTACGAACGGTCGATGATGATCTTTTATCTGATCCCCATCACCCTGGGGACCTGGTTCGTGGGCCGCAGCTTTGGGATGTTCCTGGCCGGTCTAAGCGTTGTTACTTCGATCTTCACGGATATCGCATCTGGCATCCCTGAAGTGCGATATTGGAATGAAGCGGTAGGCCTCAGTTCGTATGCGATTTTCGTCTGGCTGCTGGCCCGCTGGCGCGCCTCTCTCAGGCAGATGGATGACCGGGTGCGTCTCCGGACGGCCGATCTCCAGGAGGAGATTCTCGAACGAATGCGGCTCGAAAAAGAGATGACAGAGGTGACGGAGCGGGAGCGCCGGCGTCTGGGCCACGATCTGCACGACAGTCTTTGCCAACATCTCACCGGGACCGCGCTCGTGGCCCAGGTTCTCCAAGCCAGGCTGGCGTCCAACCGGTCTGACGATGCCGTGGACGCCCGCAAGCTCGTAGGGTTAATCGAGGAGGGAATCGATCTCACTCGGAACCTGGCCCGCGGATTATTTTCGCCCGACCTGGAACAGGGGGGATTGGCGGAGGCCCTGGAAGGGTTGGCTCACAACACCCAGGAGCGCACCGGGATCAGCTGTGAATTTCATCACAATGAGGAGAGCCAAATCGAATCTTGCCCTGCCGCAGTGCTGACGCAGTTGTATCGGATCGCGCAGGAAGCGGTCGCGAATGTGGTAAAACATGCGCGCGCCCTGCGGATCGTGATAGAACTGGACGCCTCGGACGGGGAAATAACGCTGAATATCTTTGATGACGGCGCAGGGCTGGGAGAGGCAAGTGAAACCAATGGGCTTGGCCTAAAAATGATGCGCCACGGAGCCGACTTGATCGGCGCAAGTTTCAGCGCGGCGAGACGCAATCCTAAAGGGACGCTTATTTCCTGTGTCCTGCCGCAAGGCCCACGACCGGGTGCAAAGGAGCGCGATGAAATCTAATTTCCTGGAGCGGAAAAGCCGGGTCTTCCTGGTCGATGATCATCCGTTGGTGCGTGATGGCTTGCGGACGTTGATCAATCAAGAGAACGATCTCGAAGTCTGCGGGGTGGCAGAAGAGGCGGCCCCGGCCCTGCTGGCAATTGCAGCGAGTCAGCCGCACATCGCGCTGGTCGATATTTCACTCAAGAACACCTCGGGCCTGGAATTGATCAAGGACCTGAAAATCCGCCAGCCCTCGGTAGCCGTGATCGTGGTCTCAATGCACGATGAAATGCTGTATGCGGAGCGCGCGCTACGGGCGGGGGCTCGCGGTTATGTGATGAAGCGGGAGACGACAGGAAATGTGCTCCTGGCTATCCGGCGTGTCCTCGAAGGCGGCGTTTACCTGAGCGACAATGTCGTCGCGCGAATGGCCAGCCTGGTGGCCGGGCAGCGCCAGCGCGAATCCGCCAGTGCCGAGCGGGTCGAGCAATTGAGCGATCGCGAGCTGGAAATTTTTCGTCTTCTCGGGCGCGGTCTGGGCACGGCGGAGATCGCGGGTGTTCTACATATCAACTTCAAGACGGTGCAGGCCTATTGTGCGCGGGCGAAAGAAAAACTCGGGCTGACGACGGCGATCGAGCTGCGACGCGCCGCCACCCGCTGGGAAGACGCGCACGCCGCCGCGACGGCCTGATCAGCGGCCGGCAATTTGTAGGGTCGCGCCCTACAGAAAGACCCGGCGTGCTCGCGACGCGAGTGGCCTCCGCGGTGCTAAATGAGAGGGCATGAAAAAATCAGTTCGAGCGTCAAATGCTTTCACCCTGGTCGAAATAATGATCGTCGTTGCGATCATCGCTTTGCTCGCTGCGATTGCGGTCCCGGGATTTCTCCGCGCCCGCAAGCGCTCCCAGGCCAGCCGAATCATTAACGATCTCCGTTTGATTGACTCGGCAGTCGATCAGTACGCGATCGAAACCAGCAAGACCACCGGGTCCGCCGTCGCAGTCGCGGATTGGACCAATTATCTGAAGAAAGGCACGAACCTTTATACGACGGGGCTCGACATTCTTGGGAATTCCTACGGCCCGCAGACGGTCGATACAATTCCGGCCGTGCCCCCCGCCTCCAAGGCTGCGCTCTCGGATGTGACGGACAACACTTTCTGGTCGCCCTACAACTAAGCTGACGGTCGCCGCGGGCTTCACCCGCGACTCCGCAGTGCCTTAATTTGATAAGCAAATATGTCACCGTCCTGGAATTGCCCCTCGTCCGTTCCCCTCAGACCGCGGTGAGAGCCGCCGCTATCGGGAGCGGGAAGCAAAAATGAGATTGCTGGTGCGAACAGTCGTGATCGTGGCATTGACCCTGTTCATCCTGAGACTGCGCACTGTCGACTCGACAATGGCGCTCGTTTTGGGCGGCATCGGATTCGCTGGCGTCATCATCTGGATCGCAGAGGGCTGATCTAGTTTCAAATTGGGACGCGATCCGCGAGTCGCCGCCTAGACAGAAGCAGCGGCACGGGTTACGAATGCGAAGCGATGATCGGTCCGGCGAAAATCTATTTCCTCATCTTCGGCCTGCTCACGATCGTGGGCGGCGTCATCGGGTACGTAAAAGCTGGCAGCACGGCCTCGATAATTGCCGGCGCCATTTCCGGCATCGCGCTGATCGTGGCGGCGTATTTGCTGCCGGGAAACGTCGTCCTTGGCCTGGTCGTCGCCGGGGTGGTCTCGATCCTCCTGGCCGGAAGATTCATCCCCGCCTTCATGCAAACCGGCAAAATCATGCCCGCCGGGCTGATGGCGGTCCTGAGCGCTATCGGCGTCGTCGTTGCGATCGTGGCCTGGATCAAAAAATAGCCGATCAGCGTGCGAAAATTCCGGCTTAGGACGCTCCGCTTTTTCGCGTTCATTTTGCTCGCCGCGGTGCTGACGGCGATCGTCCTGCGCTGGATTTCTCTCGAGCAATGGCACCGCACCCAGCTCGCCCCTGAAACCCCGATCGAGATCGAGGTGCCGGAGAAAACGCCCACCCCGGCGCCGTCACCGAGGATCCCGGTCATCACCGGAAAACTCGATACCGCGCGCCTCTTCAGCGGCATCACGGTGCACGCGGCCGTGGAACCGACACCGGGCGGGGCCGCGTCCGACGAACGGGTGGATCCACAAAGTTATGTTCTGGAGTTAAAGCTCCACGCTCGGGTTCCGACTCCAAACAGCACAGTCGACGAGCTGGCGAAGGTGAGTCCGGATTTGCCGAGACTGCTGCCGGCTTTGGCGACGATGGTCACGCCGGAGTCCGTTTCGCCCTTCTTCAAGGAGCTCTACGACACGAAACTGCGAAACCTGAAAGAAAATCTCGTGCGGCTCGATCAGCTCCTCTCGCGGCACAATTTTTTCGACTGCCAGACGGTCCTGAATTTGCGTCACCCTGAGAGCAAGCGGCGCGCAGTTCTCCTCCAGGCCGACATGGATGTCGATGCGGATGGCTCGGACTCAGACCGGCTGCCGGCGGGCTCCGGTCAGTCGGCGAATTTCAAGCCGGTCACCAGTTATCGTTGGCCGAAAAAGAGCCAGATCCCGAATTCCTATCTTGGGCCGGCCGAGGAAAGGTTAAAGCGTTACGAAAGCGAGTTGGCGGTGAAAACGACCGCGCCGGACCGGAAAAAGGAACTCAAGGGCGCGATCGCAGCGGTGCGCGATGAGATCGAGACCCTGAAAAAATTCAGCTTCCTCATCGGCGCGACCGATCCCTACATCGTATTGCCGTCGGGATTGGGCAAGGCTGACGGCGGGAAGGTCGGCGATTACGCGCTCGTGATTTTCGGGGACCGCATTTTCCCGGCGATTGTCGGCGACATCGGACCGCCGGACAAGGCGGGGGAGGCGTCGCTGCGGATTGCGAAGGAGATCAACCCGCTCGCTACGCCGAACAATCGGCCAGTCAGCGATCTAAAGGTGACTTACCTGATTTTTCCCGGAACGGCCGAGACGCCATTCGCTCCGCCTGATCTCGAGAAACTCCAGGCGCGGAGCGACGCGCTCGTGAAGGAAATCGGTGGCGCGACGGTGCCCTTGCATCATTGGGAAAACATCATTCCGCCGTTGCCGAGTCCGACGCCGACCCCAACGCCGAGCCCGACGCCGGCACCATCGCCGTCCGGCAGTCCCCCCGTCACGGGGCCCTCGCCGACTTCGACGTTCGCGTTTCCGGTGGCGAGTCCGACGCCGTTGCCCAAGTAGGGAAATCCTCTTCGGGAGCCGAGCGTTAGTTCGGAACTTTGTGAGGCTCGCGACTGCGTTTCCTTTCTGTCATTCTGAGCGGAGCGCAGCGAAGTCGAAGAACCTCTAACTTTGCCTTCTTGGTTTGCACGTTTCTCGCTGACGCTCGCGAAAGTTAGAGGTCCCTCGACAAGCTCGGGATGACAGGCGGGGATTTTGTCCGTTTGTTCGAAAGTTCCTTCTGCCTGAGGGAGAAGGTTAGGATTAGGGTAAGGGAACAACGATGAGCAAGGCGTTCACGCGAGAAGACGATGATGGGCCGGACATTCCGGAGATGATCGCGCCGGCTTCTCCTCTGGCGCCGGGCGCGAAGAATTACATCACTCCGGAGGGCGCGCAGAAGTTGCGCGATGAACTCCAGCGGCTCGTCGAAGTGATGCGTCCCGGATTGGTGGAAGCGCGCGCAGATCCCGATGCCAAACGGCAATTGGCGCGGCTCGATCAGCGGATCACGCAACTCGAGGAAAGTTTGCAGTCGGCCGAAATCGTCAGGCCGCCAGGAGGGCGTGCGGACGTTGTTCGATTTGGAGCCTGTGTAACGGTTCGTGAATCCAATGGCAGCGAAACGAGCTATCGGATCGTAGGGGTGGATGAAATCGACACTGACGAGAACCGGGTAAGCTGGATGTCGCCGATCGCCAAGGCGCTCCTGAATCGGAAACGGGGCGAACGGATTCGCTTCAAATTTCCTTCGGGCGAAGAGACGCTTGAGATAATAGAGATCAGTTATGAATGATCGTTCTCTGTCGTTTCGAATCCATTTTGCGCTCCTGATTTCGATCGTGCTCCTCCCGCTCGCATCCCGTGGAGAGGTGCCGGCTGAAAAGTTCGATGTCCTGATCAAAGGCGGGACGGTTTACGACGGCACCGGCGAAAAACCACGCGTTGTCGATGTGGCCATTCGTGGCGATCGCATCGTCGGGCTCGGCACTTTTCCAGGCGACCGGGCGCGCACTGTGATCGACGCGAAGGGCATGGCGGTCGCGCCCGGCTTCATCAACATGCTCTCGTGGTCGACCGATTCGCTGATCGAGGACGGCCGTTCGCAAAGCGAAATCCGTGAGGGCGTCACGACCGAGATCATGGGCGAAGGCAATTCGATGGGCCCGCTCAACGACCGGATGAAGGAGCAGATGCTCAGTCAGCAGGGCGACATCAAATATGAGATCAAGTGGAACACGCTCTCCGAGTATCTGCGGTATCTCGAGCAGCGCGGGATCTCGTGCAATGTCGCGTCGTTCGTCGGCGCCACCACCATCCGGGATTTTGTCATTGGCCTCGAAGACAAGCAGCCGACCGCGGAACAGCTCGATCAAATGCGCCAGCTCGTCCGCCAGGAAATGGAAGCGGGCGCGCTCGGGATCGGCTCGTCCTTGATTTATCCGCCGGCGTTTTACGCCAAAACCGAGGAGCTGATCGAGCTGTGTAAAGTCGCGGCGAAATATCAGGGCAAGTACATCTCGCACATGCGGAGTGAAGGAAACCAGTTGCTCGAGGCGATCGATGAGCTGCTCCGGATCAGCCGGGAAGCGGGAATCCCGGCGGAGATTTACCACATCAAGGCGGCCGGCCAGCCGAACTGGGGAAAGGCGGACGCGATGCTGGCGAAGATCGAAGAGGCGCGCAAAGGCGGAATGAAGATCACGGCCGACATGTATACCTACACGGCGGCCGGCACCGGTCTCGACGCCTGCCTGCCACCCTGGACCGAGGATGGCGGATATCCCGCGTTGTTCAAACGGCTGCGCGATCCGGCCACGCGCGAGAAGATTGCGAAGGAAGTCCGGACGCCGAGCGACAAATGGGAGAATCTCTATCTCGCTGCCGGTTCGCCCGAGAAAATCCTGCTGTCCGGATTCAAATCGGAAAAACTGAAACCGCTCACCGGCAAATCGCTCGCGGAAATCGCGAAAATGCGCGGCAAGGACCCGATCGAAACCGCCATGGATTTGATCAGCGAAGACGAATCGCGGATCGACTCGATCTACTTCCTCATGTCGGAAGAAAACGTGAAGAAGGAGATCGCGAAGCCATGGGTATCGTTCGGGTCAGACGAAGCCTCGCAGGCGCCGGAAGGAAACTTTCTGAAATCGAATTGTCACCCGCGGGCCTATGGCAACTTCGCGCGGGTGCTCGGGAAATATGCGCGAGAGGATAAGATCCTGACGCTGGAGCAGGCAGTTCGAAAATTGAGCGGTTTGCCCGCGACGAATCTCGGGCTCGATCATCGCGGCTTCATCCGGGAAGGCATGTTCGCTGACGTGGTTGTTTTCGATCCCGCGACGATTGGCGACAAGGCGACGTTCGAGAAACCGCATCAATACGCAGTCGGCATGAAGCACGTATTCGTGAACGGCACCCAGGTGCTGAACGATGGTGAACATACCGGAGCGAAGGCTGGGAAGGCACTCTGGGGTCCGGGGAAGACGCGCTAGTAGATTGAGCTTTGGAAACGGGTGTCATCCCGAGTTGCACAGACGGCGAGGGACCTCGCAGGCGCTCAAACCGCTTCCGCGATGCAGCACGCGTCCACCGTCAGCGCGGGATAGAACATTTAGGACTGCCGAAATTACAACTGGGAGGTCCCTCGGCGCGCTTCGCCAGCCTCGGGATGACATCGCGTGAACGCGGCTACCGCCCTTTCGCGTCCACGCGCGATTCGATCTGGTCCAGGGTCGGATTGTTCTGCCTGATCCATTGCTGGATCGCTCCGACTTCATTCGGATCGAGAGTCGTGCTCCGCGGTTCCTGGGGATTAACCAAATCCCGCGAGGAATCGGGCAACACCGGTTTTGCTTTTTTCACGGAAAACTTCCAATGCCGTCCGAAGCGAAGGAGCGCGTAGTACATCGTCTTGGCTTCCACGGCGCCCACTCCGCTGCAACGCATCGCGCTGTAAAACATCCGGTCGACTTCCGGCGGCGGACGGTTCTTGTCATCGTAGGCCACGTCGTGGAGGACAGATGCGTTCCGATATTTTCCCTCGAAAGGCCCACCCATGAACGACCACAGGGCGCGAGGAATCGAAGCGCCATCGATCACCGAACCCGCCGGCGCGATCCAGGTCACGCCTTTCGGGTCGGTGTAACGCAATTCATTCAGGAGCGTCATTGTCCGGCCATCGCTGTCCCAGCGCGTGTCGATGTTTCCACTGTAGTAGCCCCACGGACCAGCTGGATCGAGATTGTCATGCGCTCTCCCGTGCCATTTTCCGAAGACGCAACCCGATAGGAGGAAAAACAGAATAAGAGCTGTAGCCACGGCGCTCAGTCGCCGCGTTTTTCGCCAACGCGCCGACAGAGCGGCGCGGCTACAGCCGGAAATACGAATCGTCATCAGGTTGCTGAGGTAACCAGCGGCTTTTCCCGTTTGGCGTTCGGACGCAAAACGGGGGACGAGGTCGCCGCCATCGAAGGCCGGCGGAAACCTTTCAGATAAAAGAGCATGAAAATGCCGGAGACGATCAGGAGCGAGCCGATCCATTTCCAGAGCCAGCCGGGATCGCGCAAAATCTGGATCGTGCTTTGGCCAAGATTATCCGGGTTCCAGGAAGCCTGCGACATTTTGAAGGTGAGGCCGGACCAGATGCGCCACCACTCGCCCGGATAACTGAAGGGGTTGTTCATCCAGCATTGGCCCGTGGCCGTCTGACCCTCCGCGGTTGTGACGCGCACCGTGCTTTTGAATCCAGCGGGGCTGTCGCTGCCTTCATTCCGCTGCACTTCAAAATCGAGCAACTCCAAGCCGATCGGCAACGGGATTTGTTTCCATCCGTACGCCACCTGCACATCCGCGGCCCCGGCCGGCATGGCAACCTGCCATCCGGCAGGAACCCATTGTTCCGAAACGTTTTCACCCTGTCCGATGCGAAGGCGAACGCCGTCGGGCAATTCGGGGCCGGTCGCCGGCGCCGTTGTTGGATTGAAATCCATCCATTCCTCGGCGTGCGGCATCGTGCGATCAAGGGTGAGCTGCCAGTCCGCCCATCCCGTCGTCAGCGGCTGGTTCAATTCGAGTTTGGCGGTTGAACGCCCGGCTTTACGAGAAATGAGTTCGTAGGAAACACTGCCGTCGTCGGCCATGAAGAGAGTGAGATGGTTCGGCGCGGCGGTTCCGTCCGCCGGCATTTCCGGCGCGGTGCCCGGTTTGGTGTCGCCGTGCGGATTTTCGGGCGCTGAAACCGGAACGCCTTTGCCGCGCAAGGTCACAACGGCGGCCGGATTATTCGGCTGTTCGCTGAAGGAGCTCGGCTTTCCGTTATCGATCCGGAAGTCCGGCCAGTAATTATCGATCCGCGCGGTGAACGTGCTGCCCTCCATGGGCGCCTCTTTGCCGAGGTTTTGCGCGACATCGAACGTCCAGGTCTTCCCGTTCAGGGAAATGACGACGCTGCCTTTGTTTCCGTTCTGGGGTGGCGAGAGCTGAACCTTCGCGCCGCTGTTTCCACCTTTGATTGCTCTGGCGACCTGCTCCTCGGGCGCTTTGGCGAACGCAAAGATCGCTTCTTCGATTTCCACTTCGCCCGTGACCGGTGCGGGCGAATTGGCCGCATCGCTTTTCGTTTCCGCCGGCGCGCGGCCACGCTTCAACTCGATCGTTGCCAGGCCCATGTTGAAAGAGCCGTGATCGCGATCATCGGCCATGAGCCAGCTGTCCAAATGCTGGCCCATCATCGCGGTGGCGATCGTGAAATGAAGCGCGGGTACGCCGCCTTCCTTGAGCGGCTTCGGATTCAATTTGCCTTCAATGGCCGGCGCGTAATCGACGATGCTGAGGCGCGCGCCGCCGGCGAGGAGGCCGAGGTCCCACGGTTTCTGCGGCGTGGGAGGGCGATGAATGAACTCGACGGGATAACCTTTCACGAGGCTATCGGTGTCGCGGACGCGGAGCTGATGTTGATCGACCAGCAAACGGTTCGAGGGCGGTTCACCCTTGAAGAGGGTGATCGTTCCCTCGATTCCCCAGATCCGCCCGATGAGCGAGCCGGCCAGGAGCGTGATGATGCCGAGATGGGTGACGAGAAAGGCGACGTGATGTTTTTTCCAGGGCCAGCGCGAGAGCGCGGAGACGGTCAGGTTGGCGGCCAGGAAAAGCAGCCACGCGTTGAACCACGGCGCGCCGTAGACGTAGGCGCGGGCCACCTTCGCGTCGAAGCTGGATTCGTAAAGCGTGCCGGCGATCGCGCCGATGATCAGGACCGCCAGGAGGACGACGGCGAGCTTGAGCGACGCGAAGAAGCGAAAGACGGCATTACGTTGCCAGCTCGGGCGCGAGGTTGAGGATGGCGCGGCCATGATGCGGGCGGGTATTTTCCGCGAGAAGTGGGACGGGTTCAACCTTCATGGTAGGGACGCCGCGCTGCGGCGTCCGGCGAATTCAGTTTGCGGGTCGAACGTGAGCGCGCGGACGCCGCAGCGCGGCGTCCCTACCCGGCTTTGTCCAATCGCTTCCGTGTAACATTCGCCGTCATTCTACGGACCATGCTTGGACTTTCGCGGTAGCGGTTCGTGCGACTGCGAGGTCCCTCGCCGTCTGCGCGGCTCGGGATGACACGCTACCCGGCTTTATCCAACGCATCACGGAAGGCTTTCAGGTGCGCGGCGAAAGCGCTGGCATCAAAGGAATCCAGCGTTTTCACATCCTGAAAAAGTTGATTCAATTCGGCGTCGACCTTGAGGCGCCAGCCGCGGTTTTGATTCAGCGCGTTGGCCAGCCGGTCGAGCGCAAGGACCAGGCGTTTGGCGCGTTGCCCGAGCACGGGCACCGTTGCGGTCCTGGCAGAAAACTCCGAATCCAAAGCCGCGAGCGACGCCAATAAATTCCGGGCGCTACCTTCGCTCCAATTCGAAACGGATGCGCGGCGCGCGAGCGCATCGGCCTCGGTTTGCATGCTTGTGAAATCCGATCGGTTGGGAGAAATCGAAGGCTGAGTCACCGGCGAGGAAATTGCAGCCGCGGAGGTGGCCGTGGCGCAAAGCCAGGCCAGGCCATTCCAGCGCGCGTTCGACCATTCATCGTTTTGCAGATCGCTCGCCAACGCCCAGCTCATTTCGCGCAGAGCCACCGCCTGGCCGGTGAGCCATTCGCGCAGGCCGCTCCAGGCATCGTCGTCCTTCCAATGCTTCGGTTCCGCCACCGACTGGCTGTCGAGTTCGAAAAACAAATCGGGGTGGCCGGCTTTCAAAAGCTCCGGCGCCAAACTTTGATGGCAGGCGGCGCAGGCCGTGGCGCGGACGTACAGACTGCGCAAGTCGCGCATCCCTGCGCCCACCCGCGTATTGTAAGTCCAATCTTGTCGCGTGTGGCCGCGGAGCCAGCCACTCGCGGCGCCGTGGCAGGTTTCGCAGGAAACGCCTTCATCCGGATGCACATTTGGGGTGAGCCTGTTCAACGCGACCGATTGCAACGGCGAATGGCAAACTGTGCAGCGGGCGCTCGTTTGCGCAGTGGGAATGCCGAGGCTCTCGGCGATCCGTGCGGATCGTGAATCGAGCAGTACCGTGAAAGCCTTGGTGTGAAAATCCTTCCGGTTCCAGGTGAAATATTGGCTGCGCTTCTCTCCCGCGCCGCCGTGACAACTCGACGATTTGCAGCCGACCGAGCCGACAAAGGTTCCGCCGCTCTCCTGGATTTGGCGCGGCTCTTTCGCGCGCAAAACCGGCGCGACCGCCAAACCAAGAATGCAGATCGTGACAGCCCTCAGCGACACGCGGGGAGACTAGCATCTCCGTTTCGAAAAATGCGACAGCAAACCTGTCTCTCGAATGTCATTTCCGAAAACGGAAACCCCCGCCGGATTTCTCCGGCGGGGGCCCGTTTAACTATCGGCCGCGCTTACTTTGCGCAGCAGCTGATTTTCACCAGACAGCAGCCACCGCCGGGGCAGCAATCAGCCGAACGCGAAGTCGCGCTCGCTGTGCCGACCAGCGCCAGGGCCGCCAGGATCGTCAATAGGTATTTCATAGAATCCTCCTGTTAAGTTCCTCTTCTTCTCATCCCGCGGTTGCGGGACGAGCCGACGCTTGGAAACGCCTAGGCGCGCGGCGGCGGAACAGGTGGACGTTGCGAGCGGGTGTGCTCGGAAGAAATGAAAGCAGCAAACGATTCGTCGCCGGCCGGAGGATAAACAAATGTCGTCGTCTCCGGCAAGAGGGTGGCCAGGCAAAAAACACACCCCGGGCAAAGCTGCTTATCTTCGGGCTTTGGCGCATGCTTGCTGCAGTCGTTTGTCGGCGCGTTCAGCTTCATTTTTTCGCAGCAGCTTGCTTTCGCCGGCGGCGAAACAGCGCCCTGCGCCGGAACCAGGGAGGCAGCAATTGATGCTGAGACCGCCAGGCAAAGGAAGAGTCGAACCATCGCTCGCATCGCAGATAGTTTACCGCTTCGGGGGCGCTGGTTCAATTGCTTTCGAGAGTTCACGGACCTACTTCTTGATCTCCCCGCAGGTCACCATTTCCTTCCCGCCATAAGGATTCGCGATCTTCTCGCTGGTCTGGACCCACTCCTTCTTCAGCATCGGGCAATAAGCCACGTAGTAGCCGGACTGGCCGGCGGCCAACTGCTTCGCCTTATCGCTGAGTTTTCCGAAGGCGGCGCGAGCATCTTTGAGTGAACCACTATTCGCCAACGGCGCGCCTTCCTCTCCCAGATCCCCTGCCGCCGCTTTGACGGCACCGATATCATCAGCGGCAAGCGCACTACGGACCTTTTCGTACCGAGCCAGAAACTGCTTGTCTGCATCCGACAACGGCGCGGCCTCAACCAGAACAGCGGTTAACGCGACGCAAACAGCGATGAGAGTGATCAGATGGGTAATTCCACGTTTTTTCATTTTATAAAATATCGCGCTAGGGAATCACTTTTGCCGGATAATCTTCCCCATCGTGTAACCGGAATAGGTCACGACTTCTTTGATCTTCGCATCGCTCAGCGTCTGGCCCGGCTTCGTCGTGATCATTACCCGTTTCTTAGGCAGGTCGACTTTCACCGTCGCCACTTCCGGCTGTTTCCGAAACGTCTTTTCGATTCCGGTGGCGCAAAATGCGCACACCATCCCGTTGACGGTGGTTGTGATTGTTTCCGCCCAAGCCGAGCCCGAGAGGCCCGCCAGAATGACGATCGTTAATAGACTTCTCTGCATGATGTTTTCCTCCTTCAGAATTGCACGGTCCAGTTGACCATGACGTGGTTGTTGCTGCTGTATCCGGCTTCGAGCCAGATGGTCTTGTAAAAAAATCGAATGACCGGCGTGACGACGAAGTGGTCATTCTTTGCCGGGTGATGATCCGCGCGAAGCAGGAGCCAGGTATTGAGTTGGTCGAAATCGGCGAGATACGGTGCGAATCCCGCATAGGCCCGCTGCCAGAAGGATTTCTCGATGTCGCCTGCGAACATCACCCGCGGCTCGTAAGAGAAGAACCAACGGCGGGTTTCGTAGTCGGCCAGGATGGATGCCCACGCGGCCGGTTGAGTATTGCTCCCCTGGCGCGCCGTTCCCGCGCCAGTCATCGTAAAAATGTTCCCCTGCCCGTCCGCCAGATTCCATCGCTTGATCAGCGTGTTCAGCTGCGGGCCGGTCATGAAAAATTCATTCCCGCCGATCTCGTATTTTGAGTACAAACCCAGGGCGAAGTGCGGATCGAACGTGTAGTCGACCGAGAGCGTGTGCCCGGTCTCGTCGTTTTCCTGCATCACCATGGTTCCACCGACGTACGAGAGCGGTTTGCCCTGGGCTGATGGCGCGAGGTCAGTGATCGAAGCTAGAAGTAAATACAAAGGTAATTGGTATAAGGTTTTCATAGATCCAAGAGCTGCGTTGAAGTGCAGGCGTGCCGAGAAATGGGCACACCTCCGGCGTCAGGCTCTTTGGATCAGATGAGACGAATACAGGTCGCCGCCAGAGGAGGCGGCGAATGCGCGCGCAGCGGCACGCTCAAGCATGCCGGCCGGGCGGACGCCGCTAGAGCGATCGAATCGATCACAGGAACGAAGACAAACCCAATTACCGGCTGCTGTTTGACGTCACCGCCTTGATAAAGCGGCTGGGAGACCGGCCCGGTGGTCTTTCTGGAGATCACGCAACAGGTCTTGTTTGCGCAGCAATTCGGTTTGCACCCTTCCTGGCTCGGCGCATTCGCGAGAATGCACGAAAGTGTGGGCAGCTGGAGCGGCCGCACTGCCATTGCGAGGAAGACGGCAAACAGGATCGGTGCTGTCCTTCGCATAACGCAAAAGTTAGCACCGGAAAGCCGGAGGTCGACCCCATCTTCGGGCGACTGCGCTAGAATCTCCGTTGACGAAACCCGCGCCGGGCGGATCTCTGGCCGAGGCCCCTCAGAATCGTTTGGGACGCGGGCGGGGATAACGAGCGCTTGAGTGGCATCGCGGAAATTAAGATGATGCGCGAGTCGCGATGCTGGACCCAAGCGCTCCGAAAAATATTTTTCCGGCGCGAACATTGTGCCGCGCTACGAAGCAGTCTATCGCCACGTGATCGGGTGATAGGGCCGCACGCACTATCAACTAGCGCTTGAGAGGCCGCGCCGAAATGATCATGATCGTTTCTTTGTGACGCCGGTTCCAAGTTCTTTCGATCCCATTCCGGATCCAGTTCCGCGTATGGGTCGTCCGATCTTCGGGGATTACCAAGTGGAGGGCGAACTGGGCCGGGGCGGCATGGGCGTCGTCTTTCGTGCGCGCCAAAAAAAGCTGAATCGCCTCGTCGCGCTGAAGATGCTGACCGGCCATTACGGCGCGGATGAATTGACGCGGTTCCTCGCGGAAGCGGAGACGGCTGCGAGCCTGCATCACACGAACATCGTCCAGATTTATGAGGTGGGAGAAGACAAGGGCGTGCCGTTTTTCTCGATGGAATACGTCGAGAGCGGTTCGCTCGCGGATCGGCTCCGGACTGGGATGATGCCGCCGCGCGAGGCGGCGCAGTTGCTGATCAGCGTCGCGCGCGCTCTGCATTTCGCGCATCAGAACGGAGTCGTCCATCGCGACATGAAACCAGCGAATGTGCTTCTCGATCCCGATGGCGTGCCGAAGGTGACCGATTTCGGAATCGCGAAGCGGCTCAAGAGCGACACCTCGCTCACACTCTCCGGCGCGATCATCGGCACGCCCACTTACATGGCGCCTGAGCAGGCGAAAGGAACGAGCCGTGATGTCGGCGCCGCGGCAGACGTTTATGGGCTCGGCGCGATTCTTTACGAAATGCTCGCGGGCCGACCGCCGTTTCTGCCCGAAGATAGCGAGACCGCCATCACCGTGCGCGTTATCACGGAAGATCCGGTTTCGCCGGCATTTTATCGGCCGGGTATTCCGCGCGATCTCGAGACGATCTGCATGAAGTGTCTCGAGAAGGAGCCGCGCGATCGTTACGAGAGCGCGGCGTCGTTTGCGGAAGATTTGCGCCGCTTTCTCGACGACGAATCGATCCTGGCCCGTCCGCCGACCACGATTGTTCGCACAATCAAATGGGTCCGGCGTCATCCCTGGCGCTTCGTCACACGCGCCGCGCTTCTTGCAGTGATCGTGGCGGGCGGGTTGTGGCTTTGGGACTGGGAATTTTATCAACGTCCCCACATCGAGTACGCCGCTGCCGTTGACTTCATCCGTGGTGGCTTCGAACCCACGGTGCGTTTGAAGAAAGAAGAAGCGTCGCATAGCGCCATGAGTCTGCGGCTCACGCGGCGCGGACGGCGGGGACCGATCACCTTGGTCGAAGTCTTAAACGCTCGCGGTCATCCCGCGGTACTCCGCCACATCATGCTTCACGAAATGATTCCTATTTACATCGAAGGGTTGGTCGACGCGCAGCCCAACGCGGAAAAGGCCCCGGAAAGCTCGTCGGTCGAGTTTTTGTATGACGGCCGGGACGCGCTCGAGGCCACGGCGCGCGATCGAAATAGGAATGTAGTCTGGCGAATGCTCTACGAGCGTCAAACCGGTTCCGATTCGCACACGGCCCGCGCGCACTTTGTCAACGTTCGTGGATTCGATACGACACAACGCAACGGCGCTTCGCACATGGAATTTGAGCGCGACGATGCCGGTCGCGATGTGAAGATCACCTTCTTCAATGGCGCCGGCCAACCCACTCCCAACGGTGAAGGAGGATATGGCTATGAATTACGGCGCGATGACGCCGGTCGGTTAGTGCACCTCACCAACCTCGATGGCGCAGGGAAACCAATGGCGAACCGCATCGGGGTAATCGCCTACGCTTTCACTTGGGGTCCGGCTGGCCGGGTGATCCGCGCCGAAGTGCACGACGGTGAGGGCAAACCCGCGGAGGCGAATGGCATCGCGGCAGTCAGCACCGAATACGACAGCGCCGGCAACGCTTCGCGCCTCAAGCTACTCGGCGCGGACGGACAGCTCGCGCGAAACCACAGCGACTGGGTGGTGCAGGAGATTGCGCGCAACCACTTTGGCGAAGTAGTGGGACGCAAATATTTTAAATTAGGCGCTGACGATCAACCGGCGCCGCTGACCGAATGGACAATCTCGTACGATGAGTTCGGCCATCCCGCGGAAGTCCGAGTCACCGGTGCCGCGAATTGGCGCGTCGCTTTGCAACACGATGAGCGTGGAAACCTGACGGAAGAGAAGTCGCTCGACGCCGAAGGCCGCCCGGTTGTCAACGAGCAAGGGTACGCGATCAAGCGTCTGGCCTATAAGTTTGGCCAGGGCGTACGCTGGGAAGAGACCTACTTCGACACCGCCGGCGCGACGACCTACTGCACCGGCGGCTATCACCGCTTGACAACCGAATTTGGCCCGGCGGGAGTCTTGCGTCGACAGGCCATGGAAGACTTCGATGCCACGCGCTTCCACTATCACCGCATTGTAAGTGAGCCGGAGTACGATGCGCAAGGACGTGAGCGGCGCCTTGTGATGCGGTGGGAGAATGAGAAAGGAGACCTGGCCTTGGATGCGGGATTACACTATGCCGCGTTGGAAAAGAGCTTCGATGACAACGGCCGCGTTTTCCTCTTGTGGGAGATCGGATGCCCGTCGACCGCCGGCGCGCCCAGCTTCAGCACCGACACGGAGTGGCACCGGACCGGCGCGACCAAACGAACCGTACGCCAGGCCTGCGACATGAATCGCAAACCGCTCGCCCTCACCACCACGGGAATGGCATCGCACATCGAAGAAGAATTCGATGAGCTCGACCGGCGGGAGCGAATCTATGAAACTGGTTTCAACGAAAAAACCGTTGGCTTCCGCACGCGCGAGGCGAAATTTTCCGGGGGCAAGTTCCAGAGCGTCACGCACAAGCGCAGCGACGGCAGCATCGTCGAGTCGGTTGGCGTCTTTATTGTCGAGGTGGCGGCGCAACAGGCAAAGGCGACCGAGCTAAAGGTGGGTGATCAGCTTCTCGAATCGAACGGCGTTCCGGTGCGGAGCGCATACGAATGGGCGTCAGCGACTTTTTCCGGCGGCTGGATCGAAGTGCTGCGGGACGGGAAGCGAGTGCGGATCGAGGGGTTCGAGCCGGGCATGCTCGGTATTGCGTTGGAAGAACGCGCGGTCAGCCAGGTTCCTTAATCGGAGGGACGTGCTTCCGCACGTCCGACTCTTCTGCTGGCGAGCTTAATAGAGAAAAAGTGGGACGTGCGGAAGCAAGTCCCTCCGGGCAATGCCCTGCGAGCTTGACCCCTTCCCGGCAATTTGCCACTCATGCATCGAGGGATTTTCATGGCCGAACCGTCTACTCCAGCGCCCAGCGGCACGCCACCGGCGAAAGACGAAGTCGAGCTCCTGGAGATCTTGCGCCTTCTCATCAAGTCGAAGAAAGCGCGGACCACGGCGGACTTGTTGAAATACGCGACCCAATACGGCGCCCCCGAAGCCGAGGAACGGCTCCGCATGCTCGAGGCGGAAAACATCCCTCTGGATCTCGCCTTCGACGCAATCAGCGTCCAGCTGCGGATCATCGCCCACAAGAGAAACAGCGCGTTGCTGGCCGACTGCCGGGGACAGAAAGTGGGTTTGATTCTTCCGATGCCGCCCGATCTGGCCCGGCTTTTTGTTCCGCTGGCTGAAGTCAGTTTTCTTCTTCCCGAAGAAGCGGCGCTGCACGGTCCCATGCATGAGCTGGCGGAAAACGCGATCAAAGGCTCCCGCGCCTGTCGTGCCAAAGCGCAGGAAATGGAGACGCTCGTTTTCGAAGCGTTTCGAGAAGGCGATGTTTTGTTTGCCGATGTCGCGGTGGCCGACGTGCTCGAACCGAAAATGTTGCCGGCGGGAATTCGCCTCATCGCGCATCTCCGTCCTCATCGCAATCCGCGCGACGTCGCCATCCCGCCCGGCTCTGCCGTCTCCTTCCTATGAGAGCGCTCCCCGCCCGCCGGGCGTTCTTTGTCTTCCTTTCCCTTTTCCTCTTTGGGGCCGGCGCCGCGTTCGCCGCCGCCGCCCCCGCCGCGCCGGAATTGCCGCTCGATCCCCATTCCTGGCAGGCGACCTGGAGCGCGGGCGCGCTCATGCTGCTACTTCTGTTCGCGGCCTTCTTCGCGATGACACGTTATGAAGTTCCGCTGCCGCTGGCGATGAGTCTGGTCAGCTGTTCGTTTCTAATCATCCAATGGGAAAGCGCACCCGACATTCTCCGGCGCGGATTCGGCCATTATGCCGACATCACCATTCTCTTCACCGCCGTCGCCATTCCCGCGCACATGATCGAGCGCTCGCAGGGATTCAAATGGGTGGCGGCGTGGCTCGGTCACCAGCTCGGCAAGGTCCGCTTGCGGCACCCGCGGATCACGATGCCGCTGCTCGTGGCAATCCTGCTGGTCACCACCTACGTCACGGCGGGGCTGATGCACAACGTCACTTCGATCCTGATCATGACGCCGGTCATCATCCGGCTCTGCGCGTCCTATCAAATTCCGTCGCGCTGGATCCTGAGCGCGGCCCTTGTGGCCAGTAATCTCGGCGGTTTTTCCACGCGCTGGGGCGATACGCCGAACATCATCGAATCCGCGACCTGGGGACTTCAGGCCGGAGATTTCATGCGCGAAGTCCTTCCGGCAAATCTGCTCGTCCTGGCTGCGCTCGTTTTGGTCGCAACGATCCTCACCCAACGCGGCATCGCAGGCCGCGCGGCCGCCGCGGTCAAAGTGCCCTTCTACACGCTCCAGGTTGCCCAGACGGCCGCCGATTGGAAGAAAGCGAAATCTGACCTGTCGATCGACACCCGGCTTCTCGCGATCGGTCTTTCGCTGCTCGCCTTTTTCATTTTGCTCCACGTGATCTTTCCGCCGCTGGCCATCACGATCGGCGCAGCGACGATCGTCATCGCGGTGCTGCTTGAACGAAAGAGCGAGCGCTATCATTCGCTGACCTCGCTGGGGTTTGACGTTTATCTTGCGTTCGCGGCCATCTTCGTCCTGGCCGGTTGCGTCTCGCATTCGTGGATCGGCGCGGTGCTTTACCAGCAATTGATCGCGGCCAAGGCGGCGCCGTGGGTCATTGCCGTGACCGGCTATTTCGGGACAACCTTTACCGAAGCGGCTTCCTGGGCGACGGCGGTGTCGCATTCCATCCAGCAGCTTGATTCGGGGCACGCGGCGGCCTGGGCCCTGGGCGGCGGAATTTGCGCGGGCAGCAGCTCGTTGGTGACCGCGGCCTCGGCCGGGATCATTCTGGCCGAGGAAAGCCAGCGATTTAACGATCCCGAGCACGCGATCACGTTCCGGCGGTATATCGCGTTCGGGCTGCCGTTCTCGCTTTTCATGCTGATTTTTTACGCCGTCTATTTCACCGTCTTTCACTGATTCGTTAGGCCATGCCTGAGAACCAACCGCCGCCGGTGCGCAAATCATTCCTCGGCGATATCGGCATCGTCTGGCAGCAGCGCAAGAAGCTCTGGAAGCTCCTGAGGCGGGCTGATAAACTCGGCTTCGCTTACGGCGTCATCATCACCGGGGCCGTTTCCTACATCCAGATCCAGATCGCCGTGCTCCTCGGCGATTTCTTTAATCGCGTCCTGAAACTGGGCGACCAGCCCGCCGCGCTGACGAACTTCGTGACGAGAGCGCTGACTCTTCTCGGTGGGTATTATGTCTTAAAGGAATCGCTCCAGTTGCTCCGGCGCTGGCTCGTCAATCGCACCGCGGCTCGCATTGAAAGCGAAATGACAGTGCGCCTTGTCGGCCACCTCTTGAGGATCGATCTCGGCGCGCTCGCGGCCGAGCGGATCGGTTCCTTGCACGGCCGGATCTCGCGCAGCGTCGAGGGCTTCGTTAAATTCCTCAAGGTCGGTTTCGCCGATTTCATTCCGGCGCTGGCTACTGCGCTCTATGCGCTCTACACCGGCTTGCGAACGGATTGGCGCGTTGGTCTGGTCATGCTTTGCGTCGTCCCGTTGTCGATTCTGATCACGGTCTGGCAAGTGAATTCGCAAAAGGGAGTCCGCACCGACCTCTTGGAAGCGAAGGAAGGCCTAGACGGGACGGTGGTGGAACAACTCGGCGGACTCGAATACATCCGGGCCGCAAACACCTACCCGCTGGAAGTTTCGCGCATCAAGGCCGCCGCCGGTTCGCGCCAGGCGCGCGAGACGAAACACGGGTTCGCCATGGCGCGCTTCGATTGGCTGAAGTCGATCAACGAAGGTCTCTTTCACATCGCGATCATCGGGTTTGCCATCGTCCTGGCGGCGCGCGGCGAGATCGAATACGGCAAGGTTTTCACCTTCTCGATGCTCTACCTCAGCATCATGGGCCCGATGAAAGACGTTCATCGGATCCTCGATGAAGCCTACGACAGCAGCACCCAGGTGAGTGTGCTCCTCGAGATGCTCAACCAGCCGCTCGACCAGTCGTTCAACGTCGTCACGCTGCGCCCGCCGCGGCTGGACGGGAGCATTCCACTGCTCGAATGCCAGGATCTCGTCGTTGAATACAACACAGCCCACGGCCGGCGGCGCATTCTCGATGGAGTAACGCTTGCCATTCACCAGGGACAAACGATTGGCATCGCCGGCCGTTCCGGCTCGGGCAAATCCACCTGGCTGCGGGCGGTCCTGCGCCTCCTTCATCCCACGTCCGGCGAAGTGCTCGTCGGTGGTGTCCCGATCGGAGTGCTCTCCCGCGAAGACATTGGCAAGAGCATCGGATACGTGAGCCAGGTGCCGTTCGTTTTCTCAGGGACCGTCCGCGAGAACATTGGCTACGGCTGCGGCGTGGTGAGCCTCGAACAAATCCAGGAAGCGGCTCGGCAGGCGCATATTCATGAGGAAATCATGCAAATGCCGAAGGGCTACGACAGCATCTTAAACGAGCGTGGCGGCAATCTTTCCGGCGGCCAGCGTCAACGCCTCGCTCTCGCCCGGATGTTTCTTAAGAATCCGCCCGTCCTCATTCTCGACGAAGGGACTTCCGCGCTCGATAACATCAGCGAGCGCCGGGTCCGGGCCGCGATCGATCACGCGCGCCATTCGCACACCGTCATCATGGTCGCGCATCGTCTCACAACGCTGAACGAGACCGATTGCATTTTTGTTTTCGACCAGGGCCGCGTCGTGGAACAGGGGGCCTTCGATAAACTGGTGGAGAACAACGGCGTGTTTGCCGAGCTCGTCCGGAGCGCGGAAGCAACCTGACGAATCTCTTTTGCCAATGATGAATAATGCGCTTTTACCCTCCGGGCTGAGGGCAGCCCCGCTCCATTGGAAATTTTGGAGACGGCCTGCCCCCAGGCCGTTGAGAATCGGCTCTGAATTCTTATGAACAACAAACCTGTCGTCTTCGTCTGGCCGGGCGATCTTCATCTCGAATCGGCGGACAGGCCCAACTACAAGACCGCGCTTTGGATGGCGGATGAAGTCAACGAGCTGATCCGGCCGGACTTCGTCCAATTCGCCGGCGACAACGTGCAGCACGCGCGCGAAAACGAGTGGGCGCTTTTCAAAAACGTCACGGAAAAGTTGAAGGTCCCGTGGCATGCCCTCATCGGCGATCACGACGCGCATCACGATCCGGGTTGTCACAGTTATCAGGCGCACGTCGGCGATACCTACCTTGGATACACCGTCAGCGGCTACCGGTTCATTTGTCTGAATACGATGCAATCCCGGCCGCTCGGCCTGACTAATGAACAGGTCATCTGGTTTCGCTACGAAGTGGACGCCGCTCTCGCCCGCGACGAACGCGTCGTCGTTTTCCAGCATCACTATCCGTTTCAAGTCTGGGAGGATTTTGCCGGGCCGGGCATCGCCGCGTGGCGGGATATCGTCCAAACGCGCCCGATCACCGCGCTCTTCGCCGGCCACACCCATTACGGCCAGATTGCGAACGATGGGCGTCACGTTTATGTCGCGACGCGGTCGATTGGCGATCCGGAAGGTGGTCCGGCGGGTTATGCAGTCGTGTTCCTCGACGGCGAAGATGTCGCCCTGACTTATCGCGGCATGGAAGACAAAGGCCCCGTTGTGCTCATTACCCATCCCCGCCGCGCGATCCTCGCGACGAAACCGGCGCACATCGTTCCCGGCCCAATGGAGGCCCGCATCCGCGCCTGGTCGAAGACAAGCTTCATTTCCGCAAAAGCGCGCATCGACGAAGGCGAATGGAAGAATCTGCAGGACCGCGGCGACCTGACTTGGAGTTTCCCAATTCCCGGGGACACCCTCGCCAAAGGTGAGCACGCCCTCGAAGTCCGATTGACCGACTGCGATAACGTCGAAGGCAGCGATCGCATCACGTTCGCCTGCGATCTCTCCGGTCGTTACAACCCCTATCCGATGGTTGAGCCCGTCGTGCGCGAGACGAAGTTTTGCTAGGCATGGACGCGCCGCCACCGCTCCCGCCGCGGCACCCCATCGGGCACTTGATCCTTGGCATGGTCGCCGCCAACGCGATCGGCGGCACCCTGCTTTTTACGATTACATTCCTCGTCAGCGCCTACCGGGAGCACGATGTCTTCGCGCTTGTAGCGTGGCCCAGTTTTTTCCTGATCCCTTTTCTGGTCGGACTCATCGCCGCGTGGTTCTGGCGCCGGTTGAATCGCACGCTGGGCTGGAGTTTTCTCGACGCCCTCTGGACTTCGCTGGTGGGTCTGGCTGCAGCCGCAATTATTCTGCGTGAAGGCGTGGTCTGCCTCGTGATCGTCTCGCCCGCGCTCTACGTCTTCATCCTTTGCGGGATCCTGCTCGGCCGCGTCTGGTTTCGGCCGAACTATTCGAAGCTTCACCTGACGATTTTTCCTCTCCTCGCACTCATGACGCTCGGCGAATCGGTTTACCACTCGGAACAGCAGGTTGTCATCACCGACCGGATTTTGGTCCACGCGCCGCCGGCAAAAGTCTGGCCGCACGTGCTAGCCTTTCCCGAGATTCCCGATCCGCCTGATTATTGGATTTTCCGGCTCGGCCTTCCGTATCCGACGCAAACCACCAACGGCGGGGACTTCGTCGGCGCGGACCGGCAATGCATTTTCAGCAATGGAGTCGTGATCAAAGAACGGGTTGCGGAATTGGTCCCGAACGAAAAGCTGGCCTTCGACGTCGCCGAGCAGCCGACCGATCCCGAAGCCTACGGCCACATCACCCTGCATCGCGGCCAGTTCATTTTGCAGGATAATCACGACGGCACCACGACGTTAATCGGCTCCAGTTGGTACACCCTCCACGTCCGCCCCCGCTGGTATTTCGATCTCTGGACCCGCGACATGAGTCGCGCCGTTCATTTGCGCGTGATGAATCATATCAGGCGGCTCTCGGAGCACTCTGATTAGCATCCTCCTGCTCATGCTCCTGATCTTTCTTGCACGCCCTGCTTTCCCGAAGGGATTAAGATCAGGATCAGGATCAAGAGCAGGATGGGAAAGAAGCTACCCCGCATGGATTTGAACCATGAATAACGCCTCCAAAGGGCGCTGTGTTACCGTTACACCACGGGGTATGCGGATTTTTCGTGGCGGCGCTCGCCGCTCACATTCTTAGAGCGCAAATTGCAATCTGCAATTCGCAATTCCGACCGGGCCCTAGACGAATGCCGTCATGTCGCTGGCCGCGCAACCGGCACCGGAGAGCTTGACGTCTTCGAGAATCGCGTGGACGCGAACCAGCAGCTCGTCGGGCCGGTGTGGCTTGCGGATCGATCCGGCCAACCCGGCGGCGAGCATGCGGTCGATGCGCTCCTGGGCCTGCGCCAGGAAACCGGTGCTGAGGAGCACGACCGCCCTAGGGTTGAGGGCGCGAAGCCGGCGGAAGGTTTCTTCCCCGTCCATGAACGGCATCGAGAGGTCGAGGAGAATGAGGTCGAACCAATTGGGCCGTTTCCGGAATTGGGCCAGGCATTCGAAACCGGATTGCACCGTGACAACTTCAAAGCCGGCCTCGGAGAAAACGCGGTTAGCCAGGACTCGCGCGGCTGGTTCATCATCCACGACGAGAATCCGGCGCGGACGAGCAAGGGCGCGGCCGGCGGCCTCCGAAGGATCGGGGTCGTTCACTGGGTCGGATTTGGGATCTTGGTTCATCGGTTGAGGATCGTGGCGCGCAAACTTCAGGCGCCGAATTGAATAAGAGCAGGAAAAATGCCGCTCGGGGCGGGCACACCGGCGCGGAAACTACTGATCTTGCTTGTAACTAATCCGGTTTCCCCACTCGCAAAGCCGGCTAAACCGGCTATGTTTCGGGTCCCACTAATGAACCAATTGTCTATTAAAGACCTGCGCGTTTCGATTGCGGAGCAGGAGATTATTCGTGGTCTTTCGCTCGCCGTTCCGAAGGGCGAGGTGCATGCCATCATGGGGCCGAACGGCTCCGGCAAAAGCACCCTGGCCAAAGTGCTCGCCGGCCATCCCGATTACAAAGTCGTTTCCGGCTCGATCGAGATGGATGGCGAAAACATCATGGAACTCGAGCCGGATGAGCGGTCGCGGAAGGGGCTGTTCCTTGCCTTTCAGTACCCCAGCGAAATTCCCGGTGTCACCATCGCGAATTTCCTCCGCGCCGCGGTCCAGGCCCGCCTGCCCGAGGGCGAGGAACTGGAGGCGACGGAGTACTACGCTAAACTTTACGAGAAGATGGACCTGCTCGAGATGGACCGCTCCTTCACCTCGCGTTCGGTGAACGAAGGATTTTCCGGCGGCGAAAAGAAGCGGAACGAAATTCTTCAGCTCGCCATGCTCCAGCCGAAATACGCGGTCCTGGACGAAACTGACAGCGGCCTGGACATAGATGCGCTGAAGGTGGTGGCGCACGGGGTAAACGCGATGCGCGGCCCGGACATTGGCATTCTTGTCATCACCCATTACCAGCGCCTGCTCGATTACATCATTCCCGATCATGTTCATGTGATGGTCCAAGGGCGGATCGTGCGGAGCGGCGGAAAAGAACTGGCGCTCGAGTTGGAAGAGAAGGGTTACGAACGGTACGAAACGGCGGACGTGGGCGAACCGGCAATGGCTTAGCTGAGGATTTTTATGGTCAAGGAAGCATCACCTTTGGAGATCGAGCGGAACATCGGGAACTTTGCGTATCCCGAGACGCACACGCACGACGCGGGCGTCGGGCTGACGGAAAAGACGATCCATTTCATCTCGGACATCAAGGACGATCCCGATTGGGTGCGCGAGTTCCGCCTCAAGGCTTACAAGACTTTCATGAGCAAACCGATGCCGACGCATTGGGCGAGCAAGGACCTGGAAGCGATCGTTTTCGACAACATCCGCTACTACCTGAGCGGGGGCACGCAGCCGAAGCGCAATTGGGAAGATGTGCCCGACGATGTGAAGCGGACCTTCGAGCGACTCGGCATTCCAGAACAGGAACGGAAGTTTCTGGCCGGCGTCGAAGCGCAATTCGATAGCGAGGCCGTTTATTCCAACATCAAGAAAGCCGTCGGCGAACAAGGCGTCATTTTTGTCGGCAGCGCCGAGGGGCTGAAGAATCATCCGGAAATTTTCCGAAAATGGTTCGGCAAAGTCATCCCGATTGGTGACAACAAGTTCAGCGCGCTCAACTCCGCGGTCTTCAGCGGCGGTTCGTTCATTTACGTGCCGCCGGGCGTGAAGGTGAAGCATCCGCTCCAGGCTTACTTCCGGATCAACGCCGAGAACTTTGGCCAGTTCGAGCGCACCCTCATTATCTGCGATGAAGGCTCGGAGCTGACCTACATGGAAGGCTGCACCGCGCCGAAATTCAACACCGCCACGTTGCACAGTGCGGTGGTGGAGCTGGTAGCCATGAAGGGCGCGAAGCTGCAATACATCACGGTGCAAAACTGGTCGTCAAACGTTTTCAATCTCGTGACCAAGCGCGGTCTCGCGCACGAAGACGCCGAAGTGAAATGGATCGATTGCAACATCGGCTCCCGGCTGACCATGAAATATCCCGGCGTGATCATGAAAGGGCGGGGCGCGCGCGGCGAGGTGCTTTCCATCGCGCTCGCCGGGGACGGGCAGCACCAGGACACCGGCGCGAAGATGGTGCACGCCGCCGATGAAACGACGAGCAATATCATTTCGAAGAGCATCAGCATCGGCGAAGGCCGCGCGACTTATCGCGGGCTGGTCCAAATCCCGAAGCACCTCAAGAACTGCAAAAACAACACGGAATGCGACGCCTTGCTCATCAACTCGACCAGCCGCACCGACACCTATCCGGCCATCACGGTCCGCGGCACCGGTAATTCCGTGCAGCACGAAGCCAGCGTCAGCCAGGTGAGCGCCGAGCAGATCTTTTACATGCAACAGCGCGGCCTGACCAAAGCACAGGCGATGAGCCTGAGCGTGAACGGTTTTGTCAACGATCTCGTCCGCCAGTTCCCGATGGAATACAGCGTCGAGCTGAAGCGCCTGATCGAGCTTGAGATGGAAGGCTCGGTCGGCTAAGGTTCCGCCCCCAAGACACAGGCGAGCGGCGGCGGTCTCGGCCGCCGTTTGCGTTTCACGGTATGACCAATCAGACAGCCGTCCTCGACGAAACCATGGAAGAACTCGAATCGCCGCCATCTCCGCGCGCGATCCTGTCGGGCCCTTTCGAGGCGCGGTCGCCGGAACTTCCGACGTGGTTTCGCGAGCAACAGAGTGCGGCCTGGGCGAAGTTCGAGGCGCTGCCCTATCCCAATCGCAAAGACCAGCCCTGGCGTTTTTCGAATGTCAGCGCGCTCGATTTTTCCCGCTTCCACTTCGGCGCGCCGCTCCGCCAGGCGGAGCGAGACCAGATCCTCGATCGCTCAACCGGCCTCCATGAGGTTGCCGGACGCCTGATCTTTGCCGACGATCAATTGCTCCGGCGCGATCCGTTGCCGCAAAAACTGCTCGCAGCCGGCGTGCTGCTGAAACCACTCGAGCGCGCGATCATCGAGCACGAAGATTTGTTCCGCCGGCATTTCATGGCCCAACCAGCCACGCTAGGGTCGGCAAAGTTCGCGGCGTTGCACGAAGCGTTCGTGACTTCCGGAACATTTATCTACGTGCCGCGGGGGGTGGAAGTCGAGTTGCCGATCGAAATTTTTCATTGGCTCCAGGGCGCGGACGCCACCGTGTTCCCGCACACGCTCCTGATCGCCGACGAGCTTTCGAAGGTGACTGTGATCGAGCACTTCCGTTCTGCCCAGGGCGAGCGAGCCGGGTTCGCCTGCGGGGTGAACGATCTCGTCGTCGGCCGCGGGGCGAAAGTGAACTACGTCTGCGCGCAGAACTGGAACGAGAAAACGCTCGCCATCCAGATCAACGCCACCACGGTCGAGCGCGATGCTTCCGCGCTGAGTTTGAACGTGAACCTGGGTGGCGCCTATTCGCGCTTCGAGAGCTTGAGCCGCCTCACCGGCGAAGGCGCGCGGAGCGATTTGCTGGCGGTCTCGGTAGGCCACAACGCGCAGGAATTCGACGCGCGCACTCTCCAGGACCATCTCTCTCCCCACACGACGAGCGATCTGCTTTACAAGAACGCGTTGAACGATCGGGCGCGCAGCACCTTCGGCGGTCTGATCCGGGTGGAACCGCATGCGCATTTCACCGACGCCTACCAGACGGTTCGCAATCTTTTGATGAGTGATGACGCCGAGGCGAATTCAATGCCCGGCCTGGAAATCCTGGCTGACAACGTGAAGTGCAGCCACGGCGCGACTTCCGGCCAGATCGATGAGGATGAGATGTTTTATCTCCTCTCCCGCGGAATCCCGGCACCGGTCGCGAGGCAGCTTCTGGTCAGCGGTTTCCTGAACGAAGTCGTCGACCGCCTGGATCATCGCGAGATCACAGATCTCATCCACGGATTGATCGAAGCGAAATTCGCGCGACGATAACGAGCGATTGTTGCTAGCCCGAGGGCTGGGGGTGGGGTGGCACCCGGTGTCTATTGCACGTTGTAAACTTCCACCAGTCCTACGCCAGTCGTGTTGTTCTTGCCGCGCACAATCGCGGTGTAGTTCCCGGGTGCAAGAGCGACGACAAGGGCCGATTCCAAATCGTTGGTCGGTGGGATGGTCGTCGCCACGATCTCGGCTTGTTGGCTGCTACCGTCAGAACGATTCTTCCAGTTGTCGTTGGTCGCGAACGGAGTTCCATTTCCGTTGTGCAGTTCAAGGGTTGGATCGTTCAACGCACCCTGGATACCTGAGGCGCTGAGCGACGGGCCGAGTGCGCGCACAATCACTTTGGCCATGCCGCCGCTTTCTCCGCCCCCGACAATCAGGCCGCCGATCATGACGTTATCGCCCGCGTCAACAAATCCACGGGTGCTGATGTTCGCCAGTTTGGAGTTCGCGCCTTGCGCCAGATCGTAAACCTCGACTAAGCCCACGCCCGTCCCTCCATTCTTACCCGCAAGAATTGCGGTGTATGCCCCCGGACTAAGCGTCATCACGATGGCCGATTCCAAATCGTTTGTCGGCGGAATTGTCGTAGCGCGAATATCAGCTTCCTGCGATTGGCCGGTCTGATCATTGATCTTCCAGTTGTCGTTGGTTGCTAGCGTCGTGTTGCCTTGATGCAGTTCCAGAGTCGGATCGGCCAAAGTAGCGCCAACACCATTGAGCGATGGACCGATCCCCCGAATAATTACTTTTTTTGGATCATTCCCTGTGATGATGAACCCAGCGATGAGCACCTGCTCACCCGTAAGAACCCGCATCCGCGTGGAGATGTTGAGTAAGGTGGGCTGCTCGACGTAGAGTTCCGCGCTCGCGAGAACGCTGCTGGTGTTGAGGTCATTTCCTCCTGCGACAAGCACCTT
>PLCM01000029.1:0-92882 GCA_003134765.1 Spartobacteria bacterium
ACCTTCACGGGTTCGGTCCTTCAGTTGCGGTTAAGCAACCTTCAACCTGCTCATGGGTAGATCACCTCGGCTTCGGGTCTAGTGCCAGCGACTATGGTCGCCCATTTCGGACTCGCTTTCGCTTCGCCTCCATTCCAGAAGAACTTAGGCTCGCCACTGACACTAACTCGCAGACTCATTAAGCAAAAGGCACGCCATCACCCCTTGCGGGGCTTTGACACCTTGTAAGCACATAATTTCAGGTACTATTTCACTCCGCTCACAGCGGTTCTTTTCACCTTTCCCTCGCGGTACTTGTTCACTATCGGTCGCCAATTAGTATTTAGACTTACGCCGTGGTCGGCGTGGATTCATACGAAGTTTCACGTGCATCGTATTACTCAGGAAATCCCTAGGCGTGCGCGGGTTTTCGATTACGGGTCTGTCACCCTCTATGGAGCGATTTTCCATTCGCTTCATCTAACCGTTGCACTACCACATCGGGCTCCTACAACCCCAGCAGTAAACTGCTGGTTTGGTCTCTTCCGCTTTCGCTCGCCACTACTGACGGAATCGCTTTCGCTTTCTGTTCCTCCGGTTACTGAGATGTTTCACTTCACCGGGTATTGCGATGTCTCTGCTATGTATTCACAGAGACTCGAGCAGGTGTTACCCCACTCAGGTTATCCCATTCGGAAATCCCCGGGTCACAGCGTGTTTACCGCTCTCCGAGGCTTATCGCAGTTAGCCACGTCCTTCATCGCCTATTGGCACCAAGGCATCCATTATGTGCTCTTTGTAGCTTGATCAATCTGTAGAACGCCAAACCGTTTCCAGTTCGACGCTCAAACTTGATAACTGAAACTCTCACGGGCCTGGAGATCTTAACCTCCAAGCCGTTAATTTTCAGACTCAGCTCTTAAAGTTGTATTTACTACCCTGTATGTAGATATCAAAGAACCAGCGGCTTGCCCCTGTTTCGGCCCACAAAAAAACTCAATTTCTTCTCCGGTCTCGTCCGCTTTCGCCAAAGCTACGGCGCGATAAACCAGGACAAAATTGAGTTCCAATTTGCAGTCCCAAAAAAGGCCAGAACCAACTCGCTCGTCTTGCGACTCGGGAGTCCCGCTTCAGGCAGGATCAGCAAACTAGCCGGCGAAACCGGAGCGTCAACTGCCAAAAAGCGTTTTTTTGCACAAATACACGATTTTCGACTTCGCGGGCGGGGAGTAGGGCGAACAATATCGCTGTCATCCCGAGCGCAGTCGAGGGATCCCGCGTTTTGTTGATCGACGGGGTTCCTCGACTGCGCTTCGCTTCGCTCGGAATGACAGGATGGGTAATCTGCGTAACCTGCTGGCGATTTTGAATCCGCCCAACCAATCCTCGCGAATTGACGGCCGCGCCCCCGATCAGGTCCGCCGCATTTCTTTCGAACTCGGGATTGCGCCGAACGCCACCGGCTCGGTGCTGGTGGCGATGGGGAATACGCGGCTCATCTGCGGCGTGATGATCGAGGAGTCGGTCCCCCGGTGGATGAAGGAACAGGGCGTGACCGGCGGCTGGCTCACGGCGGAATATTCGATGCTGCCGTACTCGACGAACACGCGAAAGCCGCGCGATATTACGAAGGGCCGGCTCGATGGCCGCAGCACGGAGATTCAACGCCTGATCGGACGCTCCCTGCGTGCCGTCGTCGATCTGGAAAAGCTTGGACCGCGCACGATGTGGATCGATTGCGACGTGCTCCAGGCGGACGGAGGGACACGGACCGCGGCGATCACCGGCGCCAGCCTGGCGGTGGCGGTGGCGTGCCGGAAACTGACCGACGAAAAAAAGATCGAGTCGTCGCCGGTCCGAAAATTGGTCGCCGCTGTCAGCGCCGGAGTGCTCGGAGGCGTGCCGGTGCTGGATTTGAACTATGAAGAGGACAAAGCGGTAACGGTGGATTTCAATCTCGTCGCCACGGAAGATGGCGAGTTCGTGGAAATGCAGGGGTCGGGTGAAGAGGCGACTTTTTCGAATGACGAGCTTGGAGCGATGCTCGCGCTCGGGCGAAAAGGGATTGGGGAACTGATCACGGCGCAGCGGGCGGTGCTGGCATCGCTGATGGTGGAACGCGGATAGTTGTGCTACCGCATTCCTGTCATGACGAACAGAGTCGAGATCTCCAGCGGCGTCACCTTCAAGGTTGATATCACGGGATTCCTCGACTTCGCTCGGAATGACAAGAACCTATGACACGCGCACTCATCACGGGAATCACGGGGCAGGACGGAAGTTATCTGGCCGATCTGCTCCTCGAAAAAGGCTACGAGGTCCACGGAATCATTCGGCGCGCGAGCACGTTCAACACGTCGCGCATCGATCATCTTTATGCCGACCCGCACATCAATGGCGTCCGGTTGTTTCTGCATTACGGCGATCTCGCGGATTCGGTGAACCTGGTGAAGCTGGTTTACGAATTGAAGCCGGACGAGATTTACCATCTCGGGGCCCAGAGCCACGTGCGGGTGAGCTTTGACATTCCGGAATACACCTCGGATGTCACCGGCGTCGGCACGATTCGGATTCTCGAAGCGATCCGCGAAACGGGGATTCGGTCAAAATTCTACCAGGCTTCGAGCAGCGAGATGTTCGGCAAGGTGCAACAGGTCCCGCAGACCGAGACGACGCCTTTTTGGCCGCGGAGTCCGTACGGCGTGGCGAAGGTTTTCGCTTATTGGGCGACGGTAAACTACCGGGAAAGCTACGGACTCTGCGCGAGTAACGGTATTTTGTTCAACCACGAAAGTCCGCGTCGCGGCGAAACATTCGTGACCCGCAAGATCACCCGGGCGGTGGCGGCAATTAAACTGGGGCTGCAAAAGGAGCTTTTCCTCGGCAACCTCGATGCGAAACGGGACTGGGGCTACGCGCCGGAATACGTCGAGGGCATGTGGCGCATTTTGCAGCACAGTGACGGGCAGGATTTCGTGCTCGCGACCAATGAGACGCACACGGTGCGGGAGTTTGTGGAGGCGGCTTTTTCGCGGGTTGATCTGGATTGGAAAGAATTCGTGAAACACGACGACCGCTATGAGCGGCCCGCCGAGGTCGATCTTCTGATCGGCGACGCTTCCAAGGCGAAGAAAATCCTCGATTGGGAACCCAAGGTGCGCTTCCACGAGCTGGTCAGGATCATGGTGGATGCGGATCTCGGATCGCTCTCGCGGACATCAGCCCAGGAACAACTGGGGAAAATGCCGTGATCGGGTAGGGACGCTGCGCCGCGGCGTCCGCGGCAGCGGAGCGCGCTGTCGTGCCAATCAATTAATGGGACGACACGGAGGTCGTCCCTCCAGGGGCAGGGACGGATGCGACCGCCGGCACCATCGTATCGAGCGGCCCGTTCAGGATCGTGACGCGCGCCTGGGGCCCGACGATATCGAAGAGCTGGATCACATCGCGCGAGCGCATGCGGATGCAGCCGAAGCTGGCCCGCTTGCCGATGTTCCGCTCCTCAGGCGTGCCGTGAATATAGATGTAGCGGCTGTAGGCATTCGCGTTCTGCGCTTCGCGTCCGCGCAGCCAGAGGATGCGGGTCACAATCGGATCGCGCCCGGGCGCGTCTGGGACCAGGATCTCGCCGGTCGGTCTGCGATCTTTGAACACCATGCCGCCGGGCGCGGAACCGCCAATTTTTTTAGCAACCTCCAGCTCTCCCAGCGGCGTCCCGCGGCTTCCCGGTGCGTCACCGATCGCAAACTTCGAGGTGGAAACGGGATAGGTGGCGATGACAGCGCCGTTGTCGAGCAGGGCCAGGCGCTGTTCCGGAATGCTGACGACCACGTGATGGCGCGTGTCCGGCGCCACGCAGGAAGAAATGAAAAACACGATGCCCGCCAGCAAAGCGAGGTGGATCGTGCGCTCCGCGCGCGATGACAACAGAGTCCCGGTTTCGCCGGCATATTTTAACATCGAGGGTGCGCCGCGGATGAACTGCGCGCTCGATCCACTTTTTGCTTTCATCGGTTAAATCTGAAAAACTTTTCCGCGGTATCCGTTGTTGCTTCCGCTATTTCATCGCGAGAAATGCCGCGCGCACCGGCGATCGTTTCCGCGACGATGCGGGTATGCGCGGGCTCGCAGCGTTTTCCGCGAAACGGGACCGGCGCGAGATACGGGCAATCGGTTTCCACCATGAATTTCCACAGCGGAACCTGCGCCGACACCTCCCGCACGTTGGCGCCGTTCTTGAACGTGACGATGCCGGTAAACGAAACCAGGTGATCGAGATCGAGCACCTCGCTGGCTTGTTCGAGCGAGCCACCAAAGCAATGGAAGACGCCGCGCACTTTGCCCGTGTAAGAGCGGATGATTTCCAGCGTATCGGTCCAGGCGTCGCGCTGGTGAATGACGACGTTGAGGCCGAGTTCGGCCGCGAGCTCCAATTGCTGCTCGAAGAGGCTGGCCTGTTTCGATTTGTAGGCACCATCGTGGATTTCCGCTTCGATCTGTTCTTCCGTCGATGTCTGGAGCGCCTTGACGAAAACCTGGGTCGTCTTGCGCTCCTTCGCCAGTTCCAGGCTGGGTAGGAAGTGATAGTCCAAACCTGTTTCGCCGATCGCGACCACGCGCGGACTCTGCGCCAATTCCCGCAAGGGTGAGATCACGTCCTCCCCCGATTCCTCGACGTAAGTGGGATGAACGCCGACGACAGCGAAGACGTTCGGGAATTTCTCCGCCAGAGCGACCGCGCGCCGGCTGCTTTCAATCGACGTCCCGATCGTGATGATGCGGGTGACGCCGGCGTCGGTCGCGCGTCGCAGGACGTCTTCGAAGTCGGGGGCGAAATCCGGGTAATCGAGATGGGCGTGGGTTTCGACTAGCATTTTCTGATTGTAGGGCGTTTCTGTGAAACGCCAAAGAGGGAGGCGCCTGACACAGACGCCCTACAACGTCACCACTCCACCACCGTGCTGGCCCAGGTCAATCCCCCGCCGAAAACGACCATCAGCACGTAGTCGCCACGCTGGATCCGTCCGCTGCGGTTGGCTTCATCGAGCGCCATCGCCACGGCCGCGGCTGAGGTGTTGCCGTACTTGTCGAGATTCACAAAGAAACGGTCGAGGGGAATTTTCAGGCGATCGGCGATCGCCTCAATGATCCGCAGATTGGCCTGATGCGGAATGACGCACGCGATGTCGTCCGTCGTCAGGCCGGCCAGCTCAAGCGCTTTCTTGGACGCGCTCAGCATGGAGATGACGGCCTGCTTGTAGACTTCCTTACCGGTCATGTGAATCGTCGCGAGGTTCTGGTGCGCGTTTTCCTGGGTAATCGGGCAACGCGAGCCGCCCCCCGGCATGAAGAGAATATCGGTGAACTGGCCGTCGCTCCCGATGTGGGTGCTGATCACTCCGTGGGCGCGACCGCGATGCTGCAAAACGGCCGCGCCGGCGCCATCGCCAAACAGCACGCAGGTGTTGCGATCGGTCCAGTTCGTGATTGAGCTGAGCTTTTCCGCGCCGATGACGAGAACGGTGTTGTGGGTGTGCGACGTGATGAATTGCTGCGCGATCTCGATCCCAAACAAAAAGCCGGCGCACGCCGCCGAGATGTCGAGACAAGCGGCGTTTTTGGCGCCGATCTTTTTTTGGACGAAGCAGGCCGTGGCCGGAAAGAGCATGTCCGGCGTGGCAGTGGCGACGAGAATCAGATCGACATCCTTCGGCGCGACTTCCGCCTGCTCGAGCGCTTTCAGGGCGGCCTTGGAGGCCATGTCGCTGGTGAGTTCGTCCTTGGCCGCGATGCGCCGTTCCTTTATTCCGGTGCGGGTCGTGATCCACTCGTCGCTGGTGTCGACCATCCGCATCAGGTCGGCGTTCGTCAGCACTTTTTCCGGCGTGTAACTGCCGGTGCCCACGATCGAGACCGTGCGATTCGACTTACCGGAGCGTGGGCTCGAGCGAGGTTGCTTTTTCATGGTGGCGCCGAACTTTCTCGACGATATGCGGGTTCACCTGCTGTTCAATCGATTCGGCCGCCGCTCGCAACGCATTCTTGATCGCTTTCGGCGTGCTGGCTCCGTGGGCGATAATGCAAATGCCATTCACTCCGAGGAGCGGCATCCCTCCATACTCCTCGTAGTTCACCTTTTTTCGGATGGTAAGAAACGCATTCCGCGCGAGATAAGCGCCGACCATTCGCGTCTTCGTTTTCATCAGCTCGTGCTTGAGCCATTTGAAAATGGCGTCGCCGATCGACTCGCATGTTTTCAAAATCACGTTGCCGACAAATCCATCGCAAACCACCACTTCGACGGGGTCGGCAAAAAGATCGTGTCCCTCGATGTTGCCGCGGAAGTTCAGGTCGCTCTGCTTCAGCATTTTGAAGACTTCCTTGGTCAGGTCGCTTCCCTTCATGTCTTCGTCGCCAATCGACATCAGGCCAACAGAAGGGTTCTCGTATCCCAGGACATGGCGGGAATAAACGGAGCCCATGATCGCGTATTCGACCATATGCTCGGGCCGCGGATCGCTGTTGGCACCCGCGTCGATCAGGACAAAAACATTGGTCTCTGAGGGAATCACGGCGGCAATCCCGGGCCGGTCCACGCCAGGAAGCGTGCGCAATTTAATGGCGGTAGCCGCAACCGCCGCGCCGGTATGCCCGGCGCTGACGATGGCAGCGGCATCGCCTTTCTTCACCAGATCAACGGCCCGGCTCACCGATGAATCTTTTTTCCGGCGGACTGCATCGACCGCGCGATCATGCATTTCGACCACCTGGCTTGCGTGGACAATTTCGATCCGGCCGTCCGTGCAATCGTGTTTTTTGAGTTCGGCCTCGATCTGCGGCGTGTCTCCAACCAGAAAAAGCTTCCCGATGTGGGGATACTCGTTCAGCGCCATGACGGCTCCGCTCACAATATTTGGCGGGCCGAAATCGCCGCCCATGGCATCCAGAGCGATTTTCATCGGAGCGGGATTTTGCGGCGATCAGGGGGCGAATGCAAAATCAAAAAACGGGATCGTCATTCCGAGCGAAGTCGAGGAATCCCGTGGAGTTACCTGCACGTTTCGCGACTGGATCCCTCGACTGCGCTCGGGATGACCGTTAGTTTGTCATGCTCCCACCCGGCTGGGGGACAGGTCACGCGCCGACGCTTAGCACCTGCCGGCCTTTGTAGTAGCCGCAGGAAGGGCAAGCGGTATGCGACGCGACGGTGCTGCCGCACTGCGTGCACTTGTTCAGCTGCGGCGCCTGCCAGCGATGCGACGCCTTGCGCGTGCGCAGGCGCATCTTCGAGGTTTTGCGTTTGGGAACTCCCATAAGAAGGGGAGTAGGAAAGCAGGATTTCGCGAAAAGACAAATCCTGCGGGATGTCATCCCGAGCGAAGTCGAGGATCCCGAGAAAAGTCACTCGACGTGCCACGGGGTCCCTCGACTCCGCTTGCGCTCCGCTCGGGATGACTAGCTGCGGCTACAGCTTCAACTTATCCAGCGCGCTCCAGTCCGGCGGCCGCTTTCCGTCCGACTCAGCCGGTGGTGCGACGGGTGTCGCGGCAGGACATTTCCGCCCGCCTTCGCGGTCGCAATGCGGATGCGCGGGAAGATTGAGCAAAACGTCTTCGCGCACGTAGGGGGCGAGATCGATCAGTTCGGGTCCCGTCAGTTGGTGGTGGATGGAAAAGGCGTGCACTTCGATGTCGAACCGAAATGGTTCGAGGCACCGGACGCATTTTAATTCCACCGGTTGGACGAGAGTGCCCGTTACCCAAAGGGCGCCTTCCGAGATCCCGAGGTCGAGCGAGTAGCGGAGCGGCCCTGTGCAAATAACACCTTCCGCGGCGAGTTCGGGAATCGGACACTCCTCTTCGCCTTCGAGATGGAGGCCATCGGCCTGGATATGGCGGAGATGGATTTTCATGGGGAAATGGAATGAATTCCAAATGACGAAGGACGAATGACGAATGACGAAACAAATCCGAATGACCAATGATCAAAGATTCGGCGACAAAGTTTCATTCGGGCTTCGTCCTTCGTCATTCTTTCGACATTCGTCATTCGGGCTTCGTCATTCCGAGTTTCTTCGCGAGCGCTTTCGCAACCCGGGACGGAACAAAATCCGTCACATCGCCGCCGAGCCGCGCGATTTCTTTCACGATGCGCGAGCTGAGATAAGTGTATTCCTCTTTCGGCATCAGGAAGATCGTCTCGACGGTGGCCTCGAGCTTGCGATTCATCAGCGCCATCTGGAATTCAAATTCAAAATCGGAAATGGCGCGCAGCCCGCGGATGACGGCGGTCGCTTTCCGGGCGACTGCGAAATCGACCAGTAAACCATCGAGCGGCGCGATCTCGACGTTTCGGATCGTCCCGAGCGCGCCCTTGAGCAGGCCGAGCCGTTCCTGGAGTGAAAAAAGCGGATGCTTCTGGTCGTTGTAGGCGACGGCGACGATCACTTCGTCGAATAATTTGCGGGCGCGATCGATGACGTCGAGGTGGCCGTTCGTCACGGGATCGAAGCTGCCGGGGTAAATGGCGCGGCGGATCATTGGGGGCAAACGTCCAACGTCCGGCGTCCAACGTCCAACATCGAATTTCAGAAAAGGTGTAGATTCCGGTTTGAGAGGCGAGACTCCGTCGAGCCGCGGTGGTTGAACTGGGGATGGCAGTTGCCGAGCGCGAGCAAATCTCGCAAAATAGCGGCGCAGAAATGATCGAACCACCTTATCGGACGGTTGCTGTGGCCAGCACGTTTTCGCCGCGCTTCCTTCAGGTGCTGGCTGAAGGGAAACGGGTGCGCGATCGGCTTTGCCAGCAACTTCAGCTCATCTACGTGGGAGAATGCGACGAGGAGACAAGCCGGAAGTTTGCCTCGGCCCTCCTCCAACTGGCGCTGCCGGAAGATTCGGCGATTCATTATCACCAGGCTGAAGATCCGGCCGTCGCCATCCTGGAAGCGGCCCGGGCAAATGAAATCGACCTGATCGTCGCCGGCGCCCTGGAAAAGGAAGTGGTCCTGCGGCCATTCCTGGGGAATGTCGCGCGGACTCTGGTGCGAAAGGCGGACTGCTCCGTAATCCTTTTTACCAAACCGGAGAGCGAACCGAAGAAACTCGGCCGGATTGTTTTCCTGGCCGACTACTCCGAGCACGGGCGGACTGCATTGCTGAGGGCGTTGCGGCTGGCAGCTCTGGAGGAATGCGAAAAACTTTATGTGATCCGGGTTTACACCACCTTTGACGAGGCACGGGCAAAGGCGCGCACTGAGCCACCGGAACTTGGAGGCGAAGGAGCGCGCACCCTGGAAGAAGAGGAAATCGCGCTCGAACGATTCATCGATTCGGCGGGACCAAACGAGGTCCCGATCGAGGCGCGTTGCATTCGCGGCAATACCGGTTACGCCGCGCTCGATTTTATCCAGTCCATCGAGGCTTCTCTCCTGGCGGTCCCGGTCGATCCTGCGGCCTGCGGCGACGGGCTTCCCGCGCACGTCGCCTGGATCACCGATGTGATCCCGTGCAACCTCTGGGTGATCCGATAGTGCTTGTCGATTCCGGGGCCGGTTGATTCTATCGCGGCCATGGATGCCGCCCGTGCCTTCCGGCCTTACGGGCTGGCGCATCTCGTGGTTATCGGGCTGACGATTTCGCTGCCGTTTGTTTTCGCGGCGTTCGCACGCAGAAGCCGATGGCCGCGGAGCGAGCGAGTCATTGCGCGACTGCTCGCCGGCGTCCTCGTTTTCAACTACATCGGCTACGAAATTTACCTCGCCCTGACGATCGGACTGCCCTGGCAAAAGGCGCTGCCCTTCCAGCTCTGCGATTGGGCCATGGTCGCGATCATCGTCGCGCTGTTGACTGGCCGCGAACGGTGGCTGGAGGTCGCTTACTTCTGGGGAATAGGGGGGACCTTGCAGGCCATTCTCACCCCGGATCTAAAGTTCGCCTTTCCTGATCTTCGCTTCCTGACTTTTTTTGTCGCGCACTCCGGTATCGTGGTCGCGATCGCGTTCATGATGATCATGAGAAGATTCAGGCCGCACTGGGTCTCGATCGGGCGCACCTTCGTCTGGTCGGAGCTGTATTTTGTCCTGGCGATCGCAGTCGATCTGGTCACCGGCGAAAACTACGGGTATCTGCTCCACAAACCGCAGGCCGCGTCGCTCCTGGATGCCTTGTCGGACCAGCGGATCGTTTACATTTTGCAAATGCACCTGCTGGCGCTGCTGTTTTATTTGGTGCTCTATTTACCGTTTGCGGTTTACGACCTGTTTACCGGAAAGAAAGGACACGCGTGACTCCTTGCTTGTCATCCGCGAGGTCGCCGCGGCGACCGAGGGACCTCGCGGTCGCAGGAGTCGGCACGTAAGAAACGCTTTCGCGTTGCCCGCAGTGGACGCTTTCGAACATCCTGGTTTTAGTTTGTGTGATCTTAGAACTACTGTGAGGTCGCTCGCCGTCTGCGCGGCTCGGGATGACACTGTTTTTCTACGCCTAAAATGAAACCAAAGCCGCTCAAGATTCGCTCCGTTACGATCGGTGGCGAAAAGCCCGCGTTCATCCTTGGGCCGTGCGTGATTGAATCGGAGAAGTTTGTCTGGCGGATGGCGCGCCGCATTGCGGAAATCTGCAAAGCCGAATCGGTCCCGTTCATTTTCAAAGCCTCCTACGACAAGGCGAATCGCACCTCGATCCGCTCGTATCGCGGCATCGGGGTTGAGGAAGGCTGCGAAATTCTGGCGGGGATTGGCGCCGAGTTGAAGATACCCGTCACGACCGATGTCCATTCTCCCGCGGAAGCGGAGATCGCCGGCCATGTGATCGATGTTTTGCAGATCCCGGCGTTTCTCTGCCGGCAAACGGATCTGCTGCGGGCGGCGGCGGAAACCGGGCGGGTCGTGAACGTAAAAAAAGGCCAGTTCCTGGCCCCGTGGGACCTGAAGAATATCGCGGAGAAATTGTCGGCTTTTGGCAACAAAAATTTCATGTTTACCGAGCGCGGCACCACCTTCGGTTACAACAATCTGGTCGCCGATTTCCGTTCGCTCTACTGGATGCGCCAGGCGGGCTACCGCGTGATCTTCGACGCGACGCATTCAGTCCAGCGTCCGGGCGGAGCCGGGAACGCGACCTCGGGCGACGGCGAGCTTGCCCCCGTTCTGGCTCGGGCGGCGATGGCGGCCGGCTGCGATGGCATTTTCATGGAGGTGCACGAGAACCCGGCGCGCGCCCTCTCGGACGGGCCGAACCAGATTCCGCTAAAGCAGTTGCCGAAGCATCTTCGCATGTTAAAAGCTATTCATGCTGCCGTTTCGTAGCGGTCGCGCCGGATTCACCGGCGCATTTTCCGCTCTTTTGTTTCTGGTTTTTCTGACGTGTGCCGTTGTCGCGGCCGAAAAGAAGGGGCCGAAATCGGGCAAGAGTCCCACGCCGACCCCAACCGTGGCGCCGAAGAAAAAGCTGGAGCGGCCAAAACCGGAAGAGGGAATCAAGGACGTACCGATCACCGCCGGCCACGACGCCAGGGGGCTGGTGGTCCCCGAATACGATCTTCAGGGACGGATCCGCGGCAAACTCGAAGCCGGCGTGACTCGTCGTCTCGACGACCAGAACATCGAATTTGAGGGCGTAAAATTCACCACCTTCGTGCCGGAGACGCAGAAGCCGGACCTCGAAGTCACCATGAACAGTTCTGTGTTCAATCTGAAGACGCAGGTGCTCACCTCGAAGGTTCGTTCGACCGTGAAGCGGGCGGACTTCGAGGTCGCTGGAGATACGATGACGTTTGAAATGCTGACGCGGCACGGGACCCTGGAGGGAAACGTCAAGATGGTGGTCCGGGGCAAAGCGCGCACGCCGGCCAATGAATCGGAATGAGAAATTTATTCGGGGTTTGCGCAATGCTTTCGCTGGCAGTGCTCGCGGAGACCGCGCGGGGCCAGGGCTCCGCGCCCGCCACTCTTTCATCCCGGTCGCCGCGGCCGACGCCGGAAACTGCTCCATCCAAGAAGGCGAACGATGTAAAAGTCAGCCCGGAGAAAAATACCAACGACAAGCCGAAGGAGAGCGCATCTCCTGCGCCGGAACAGATCGTGACTGAAATTTATGCGGACAAGACCGTTTTTGATTCAGCGAAATCGATCGGAGTCTTCACCGGACACATCATCGTGATCGACCCGCGCTTTCAGATTCGGGGAGACAAGCTCACGATTTATATCAGCAAGAAACAAAGCGAAGGGCTCGAGACTGCCGTCGTCGAGGGAAACGTCGGCATCGTGCGCGACCGGCCTGATCCCGGAGGCGGACCACCCAGCCGGATGGTGGGCCGTTCCGACAAGGCCGTCTACACGGCGAAAACGGGAAATTTTGAGCTGACTGGAAATGCCCGCGTGCAGCAGGGTTTGAATACCCATGTCGCGACCAGTCCGGAGACCGTCATGGTCTTGAACGAAAAGGGTGAATTGCAGACAACGGGCCCGAGCCGCACCGAGATCCGGCAGCCGCCCAAATCTGAAAGTACCCCGACGCCGACACCAACGCCGACGCCCAGCCCGACCGCCACGCCCTAGTCATGTCGCCCGTTACCGCTCCAACCACGGCCGCGATGTCTCCCCACCCAAAGGCGGAGGAGTATGTTCTTTCCACGGACCAGTTGGTAAAGATTTACGGCGGGCGCGCGGTTGTTAACGGCGTCGATATTAAGGTCCGCGCCGGCGAAATCGTCGGGTTGCTCGGGCCGAATGGCGCCGGCAAGACAACGAGTTTCTACATGATTGTGGGGCTGGTCCGGCCCAACAGCGGCCGCGTTGTTTTCTCCGGCACCAATGTGACGAAATACCCGATGTATAAACGGGCCCGGCTCGGAATGGGGTATCTGCCGCAGGAGGAGTCAATCTTTCGCAAGATGACGGTAGAGCAGAATATCCTCGCGATCCTCGAGACTCTGCCGTTAAGCAGATACGAGCGCCGCCAGCGTTGCGATCAGCTGCTCCACCAATTCGGCATCGAACGGATCGCGAAGAACACCGCGATCACCCTGAGTGGCGGGGAAAAACGGCGGCTCACGATCGCGCGCTCGCTCGTGACCCAGCCGAGCCTGCTTATGCTGGACGAACCCTTTAGTGGCGTCGACCCCATCGCCGTCTATGATGTTCAGCAGATCGTGGTCAATCTGCGCAAGTCCGGCCTCGCCATCCTGATTACGGACCATAACGTGCGCGAAACACTCTCCATCGTCGACCGCGCCTATCTGATTTTCGAAGGCCGCGTCGAGAGCGAAGGCACCAAGGATTTTCTCATCAACGATCCCATTAGCCGCCAGCTCTATCTCGGCGAGCGTTTTCAAATGTAGCGAAAGGAAATGAAGTGATAACGACCAACGCTCACCCCGCCGTCAAAGTAACCGGACGTCACCTCCAGATTACCGATGCGATCAGTGATTACTGCACCCGCAAGATTGAAGGCCTGCATCTCGATTATCCCAAGATCATCGAAGCGCACGTTATTCTCGAAGTGGAGAAATACCGGCACTCGGCCGAAGTCGTCCTCGTCTGCTCGAACCACATTACGATCGAGGCCTGCGAAGAAACCAACGACATGTACGCCGCAATTGATGCGGTCACGGACAAGGTCCAGCGGCAGATGCGGAAGTATAAAACGCGGCTCATGCGAAAGCACCGGCCGCGGAAGGACATTGTCCAGCATCTCGAAGAACAGGTGCTCCATCCCGAGCCAGTCGAGGAGGACAACCATCACGAGCACGCGGTGGTGCGGACGGAACGGTTGCCGATGAAACCGATGTTTGTCGACGAAGCGGTCCTGCAGTTGGAGATGTCGCACCGCCAATTTCTCGTCTTCCTCAATGCTCGCAGCGCCCGGATGAACGTCCTCTACCGCCGAAAGAGTGGCGACTTCGGCCTGATCGAGCCGACGGCAAATTGAGATCGGCCGGCTAGGGCTTCGGTTCCCAAATCTTCAAGATGTCAGGCGAACCCTGACTGCGGATGCCATTATCAGTCAGGATCTCGTTCGTGGCTGCGACCATTTCCGCGCGGGGAAAGACGAACGTTTCGCCGGACGAGCGCACATTGAACTCAAAGCTCACAAATTCGTCCTTCAGATCGCGCAAGACTTCAACCAGGTGCGCCAGGTTCTTGATTGGATGGCCATTGACCGATTTCACCACCTGCCAGGCCGGATTGGCGTAGCCCTTGGCGAGCTTGTGCGGAAAAAAAGGCGATGTGACTACAACTAATCTTTCATCCTCAAAGGCGGGTTTGTCCCCGACTCTCGTGATGAGCGGGCTGCCCAGAAAAGTAAGCATGCCCATCAGCCCACTGGCCTGACGATCGCGCGCGGCCGAACTGAGGAACTCGTTGGTGGCGTCGGCAAAAACCATCGGGCCATAAACAAAGTACGACGGATAGCTTCCTTCGAGATCAGGAATCACCAACGGGCGATGCGACAACACTGGAAAGTCGATCTTCAATTCCTTGCCGTCGCGGAAAAGAGTGAGCGAGACTTTGTTTTCTTTTACGAGTTTTTGGATGAGATAGGTGAAACGCAGCCGCAGGCTGTCGCTTACTTTGATCATGCCCTGGTCGTCGACTGGCGTATCGCCAATCTTGGTTATCAAATCCCATTCTTTGAGCGGGTAAGTAACGTCCGTACTGAAAGGCCGATGGACCAGGATGCCCTGAACCGATTGAGGCAGATGGAGAAACGATCGGAGCGCCGGGTTCTCCAACGTTTGCACGTCATCATACAGGGCCGGCTTGCCGTCGTAATGGCCAGCAGCCACATCTCGCAGAAAGAGCTCGATCTCTTCAGTCGGAATGATGTAGCCAATGTTTTGGGCGCCCTGCAGATGGCTAAACGCAAGACCGATCATCTCGTCGTTCACCACCGCGGGGCCGCCGCTGTTCCCAGGATTGATGGCAGCGTCAATCTGGATGCGCAGTCCTGGCGTCGAAAAGTTGTAACCAGTGAACTCGATTCGCGAGATGATCCCTTTGGTGATCGATAAACTCGTCCCGCCCGTCGGATAGCCGTAGACCATGACTGCGTCCTTGGCGTCCGGGAGATTCTTGTGAAGCCTCAAAGGCGGATGCGAATCGAAAAATTTTTCGTCATCGAGTTTGAGCACAGCCAAATCAATTCCGGGAGCGATCGCCTCGACTCGGGCGGAAATCTTGTCGCCGGCCTGGTTTGCCTGGACCTGCACTTCACTCGCGTAGAGAACGACGTGCGCGTTTGTCAGGATGCGCTTGCCGGCGATGACGGCTCCGCTTCCTGTGATCTCTGAGGGCGATTGTTTGGTCCACGGCTTCGTAGGATCAGGCGCGCGCAGGGTGGAAAACACCTTGACCACTGTGTTCTCGACCGATTTCGAAGGTGTGACCGCTTGCGAACTCTGTGTTGCGACGGTCGGTTCAGGCGAGGGTGGCGGGGAGACCGGCTCGGCCAAGACGATCAGCGGCAACGCAAGGGAGGTGAGGAGGAGGAAGCGTGTGGTCATGGGGTTGGACGTTAACGCATTCATTTTGGAATTTCATCTGGCCGAATTGTTCGGACGGGAGTTCGACGCGGTTCGCAGCTCTGATTCGCAGGGAGGCTTAGTTTACAAACCGCCGCGCCTTGTTTCTTGGCACGCTCCGCGATAAATGAATTGCGACGGCCAATCCAACCGACCGATTAATTCGATGCTAAAAACGATCCCGATAGCCCTGTTGACGATGGCTACTCTGACCTTGGCCCAAACTTCAGATCCGAAAGCTATTCCTGCGCCTGACGACGTGGCCGCGCCTCCGGCCGACGCGGAGAAAACCGGATCGGGGTTGGCATCGAAAGTTTTGACCTCCGGCAAAGGATCGTCCCATCCGGCGAAGACCGATCTGGTCACAGTCCATTACACAGGCTGGACGACGGACGGAAAGATGTTCGACACGTCGGCCACCGGCAAACCGGTGACGTTCCCATTGAACAAAGTGATCGCCGGCTGGACCGAAGGAGTTCAACTCATGGTCGCGGGAGAAAAGCGGCGATTCTGGATTCCCGAAGAGCTGGCTTATAAGGGAAAGGAGGGGCGTCCGGCCGGCATGCTCGTCTTCGATGTCGAGCTGATTTCGTTTGCCCCGCCCGCGCCGAAGGAAACTCCTTCCGATCCGACGAAAGCGCCGGATGACGTCCAGCATCCGCCCGCGGACGCCAAGCGCACTGGCAGCGGACTCAGTTACAAAATCCTGAAACCGGGCGTCGGCGCCCGCCATCCCATGTCGAACAGTTCGGTCACGGTCCATTATTCCGGCTGGACGACGGATGGAAAATTATTCGACAGCTCGTACGCGACCCATCAGCCGGTGACCTTTCGTCTCAACCGGGTCATTCCCGGCTGGACCGAAGGCGTGCAGTTAATGGTCGAAGGAGAAAAGCGTCGCTTCTGGATTCCCGAGAGTCTCGCCTACGCCGGGAACGGACCGATCAGCGGCGATCTCGTCTTCGATGTGGAGCTGATCAAGATTAATTAGAGGCGGTCAATTTTGGAGGCCGTTTGTGTCAGACGCCACGGCCAACCGGCGTTTCACAGAAACGCCCTACAAACTTGAGCGGTGGAAATCCCGGCTTTCTCGCGATAAAGAGAAGGGCGATGCCCGACAAATCCTCAGCGCCGGCGATTTCTTCCGGGAGCGATCAGCGGAAGAACATCCCGGTGGTGACGGTGGAAAGTTTCTATCAGGCTCACGGGGACAAGCTGCAACTAAAACTCGAGGGGAAGCGCGTTGGTTTTCACCGCAAGATCCGGGAGCCGACCATTAATCGGCCGGGGCTCGCTCTTTCGGGTTTCTACAACTATTTCGCCGAGAAGCGCGTCCAGGTCCTGGGCGCGGCCGAGCAGTCTTACCTGAAAAGTCTTTCGGCGCGGCAACGGGTTCAGCGCTTTCGTGGCCTGTGCGCGCGAAAAATTCCCTGCCTCGTGACTTCGCGCGGCGCGCACCTGGAGGCCGATCTCCTAACGGTCGCGGAAGAGGAGCAGGTCGCCGTCTTCCGCACCCCGATGGTGACGATGCGTTTCATCAACGCCGCCACGATCGCGATGGAAGTCGATTTTTCGCCGACCGTGACCGAGTTCGGCAGCATGGTGGATATTCTCGGGGTCGGTGTTCTGATTCGCGGGCAAAGCGGCATCGGCAAGAGTGAGTGTGCCCTCGGTTTGATCGAGCGGGGCTACAGCCTGGTGGCGGATGACGTCACGCGGGTGACATCGCTCGAAGGCCGCGAACTGATGGCGACGGCGCCAGACCTGACGCGTTACCACATGGAAGTGCGCGGTATCGGGATCATCAATGTGGCGTCCATCTTTGGCATCGGCAGCATCCGGACCGAAAAGCGGCTCGACATGGTGGTGACGTTGCAGGATTGGCAGGAGCTGGAAGAGGTCGATCGCATCGGGCTGGACCAGGAGTTTTACGAAATTTTGAAACTGAAAGTGCCGCACGTGACGATCCCGGTGCGGCCCGGGCGCGACATCGCGCGGTTGATCGAGGTTGCAGCGATGGACCAAAAGCTGAAAGGTCTGGGACGAAACAGCGCGGTGGAATTCAATGACAAGCTGCTCAACTTGATGGAGACAAAGGAAGACTGATGGGACTGTTGAATCGGAGATCGGCGAGTGCCGGGCAAAAGATCGAGAAAGAGATCACGGTCATCAATCGCCTCGGCTTGCACGCGCGGCCGGCAGCGATGTTTGTCCGGATTGCGAGCCGTTATCGTTCCGAGGTTTGGGTGGAGAAGGAAGGCGAACAGATCAATGGGAAGAGCATCATGGGCCTGATGATGCTCGCGGCCGGGCAGGGATCGAAACTCATCATTCGCTGCGAAGGCACGGACGCCGACAAGGTGATGGAAGAACTCGAAGAGCTGATTCAGAAAAAGTTCAACGAAGAGTGACTGGCGCTCGGGATGACACGCTCCGAGAGGGCGGCTCAACCTTGACATCCGCGCTACTCTCTCTGGATGAGCGGCGATAACACGAAACAGGAGACGCGCCTTCAGGGCATCGGGGTCTCTCCTGGCGTCGCTCGCGGGGCTCTCTATGTGGTGGAGGACGATCGCGACGAAGTAGCCCGCCGTCGGATTGAGCCTGCGGAAATTCCGAACGAGATCGGCCGGTTCGAGACGGCCCTGATTCAAACCCGCTCCCAGATTCTCGAGATGCAGGAGCGGATCGCCCAATCGATTGGGGCGAAGGATGCCGGCATCTTCGACGCCCACCTCCTGGTGGTGGAAGACCGGACCTTGATCGACGAAGTCCTCCGCAAATTGCAGACCGATCTCTGCAACGTTGAATTCGTTTTCCAGGAAGTGGCGGCCCATTACGCCCATACCCTGAGCCAGATCGACGACCCATACCTGCGCGAACGCGCGCTCGATATCCAGGACGTGACCCGGCGCGTGGTCCGAAATCTCCAGGGCAAGGCACCGAAGGATTTCCTGAGCCTCACCCATCCGCATATTCTCCTCGCGCACAACATTACGCCATCGGACACCGCGACGATGAATCGCCAGTACGTTCTCGGACTGGCGACGGACCTGGGCAGCCGGACCTCGCACACCGCCATCATGGCCCGGTCTCTCAATCTTCCGGCCGTGGTCGGGTTGCACGACGCCAGCGAAAAGCTGGAGAGCGGGCACGAAGTTTTGCTCGACGGCTACAACGGCCTTCTCATCCTGGATCCCACACCGGAAACGCTCTGGCATTACGGCGAGCTGGAACACAAGCGCTCGCTCGTGGCGCAACAGTTGACCGGTTTGCGCGAAACGAAATCCACCACGCGCGATGGCCGCCACATCGTTCTTTCGGCGAACATCGAACTGCCCGATGATGTGGACGCCGCCCCGCGCAACGGCGCCGAAGGAATCGGGCTTTACCGCACCGAGTTTCTTTATCTCAACCGCACCACCCTGCCGAGCGAGGAGGAGCAATACGCGACGTATCGGAAGGTGGCCGAGCAGGTCCGACCCCACCCGCTCATCATTCGCACTTTCGATCTCGGTGGCGACAAACTGGCCGGCGCGCTCGACGGCGACGACGAGATGAATCCCTTTCTCGGGCATCGCGCGATCCGATTCTCACTCGAGCGGGTCGATATTTTTAAGGCGCAGCTGCGCGCGATCATCCGGGCCAGTGCCGTCGGGAACGTGAAGGTAATGTTTCCGATGATATCCGGCCTGGAGGAACTCAACCGCGCTCTCGAGGTTTTTGAAGAGTGCAAAGCGGAGTTGGAGAAAGAAGGCCAGGAGTTCGATCCGAAAACGGAAGTCGGCGCGATGATTGAAATCCCGAGCGCCGCGATGTGCGCGGAACGACTCGCGCGGGAGATCGATTTTTTCAGCATCGGCACAAACGATCTGATTCAATACGCGATCGCGGTCGATCGGACCAACGAGCGGGTGGCGCAGCTGTATCAGCCGACGCACCCCGCCGTTCTTCGCCTCTTGAAAATGGTGGCGGATGCCGGCCACGCTCATGATCTGTGGGTGGGGGTCTGCGGCGAAATGGCCGGCGACCTCGTGCTCATTCCGCTGCTCCTGGGTCTGGGGATGGATGAGCTGAGTGTCGGCGCGTCACTCGTGCCGCGAGTGAAACGCGCCGTGCAAAGCCTCACGCTTGGCGAATGTCAAAAGCTGGTGAGCGACCTGCTGGAGCTCGATACGCCCTCTGCGATTCTGGCGCGGTGCACGGAGATGGCCCAGGCGCATTATGGGGAATTGCTGGGGTAACGCAAACGTATGTCATCCCGAGCCGCGCAGACGGCGAGGGACCTCGCAGGTGCAATTTGCGCTACCGCGAAACCTCAGGCGCACCCTGACGAAATACGCCCGTTGTTGCGCGGAAGCGATTGAGCGCCTGGGAGGTCCCTCGGCGCGCTTCGCCAGCCTCGGGATGACACGCTCTACTTCGGCGCCGTTTGCGCGCGCAGGTATTACAACCTGTTCTTTGAATCTCTGCTCGGGACGATGAGGAAGTTGGAGCTTCCGAGACATCGGCAAAGCGTGTCATCCCGAGCCGCGCAGACGGCGAGGGACCTCGCAGTTGCAAATTTGCGCTACCGCGACACATCAGGCGCACCCTGACGGAATACGCCCTTTGTTGCGCGGAAGCGATTGAGCGCTTGGGAGGTCCCTCGGCGCGCTTCGCCAGCCTCGGGATGACACGCTCTACTTCGGCGCCGCGTCGCGCGCAGCGATGAGTTTCGGCCATGTTTCCTCTTGCCTGCGTAATCTCAGACCGACTGGGCGGTCCTTCGCCCTCTGCGCGGCTCAGGTTGACACGTGAGAGCGCGTTCTCCTCAAACTCACTCTTCTTCCGTCGATTCGGATTCGGACTCTGATTCGACATCCGGCTTCAGGCCGTCTTCCTCCATCTTGCGCAGGACGTCGCTCATGTCGTCGACCTCGTCCCAGACTTCCTGGCTCACGTACATCGGCGCTTTTTGCTGGGTCGCCATCGCGATGCAGTCGCTCGGGCGCCCGTCGAGCTCGATGATTTTCTTCTGCTGCAATTCATTTTCCGCGCGGATGATCATGCGCGCGTAGTAGGTCGCGTTCTTCAGGTCGTTAATGATGACGCGCTCTACTTTCGCACCGAGCGCCGTCATCAAATGCCCCATCAAATCGTGGGTCAGGGGGCGTTCCTTGGAGACGTCGCGCATGAACATGGTGATGGCGCTGCCGACGGTTTGGTCGACGTAAATGATGAACACCTTGTCGTTGTTACCGAGGAAAACCGCGCAGCCGCCACTGGTTGGCAACACCGCCCGGACCTGCACCTCGATGACCGTTTTGTTCATCCGCGCAAACCGTATCAGCCCGGTCGCGAAAAACAAGCAGCCCCCTGTCGCAGTCCTGTCCTACCTTGAGGACACTACCCCTGTAGCCGTCGCCCTGTGGGCGACGCCGGGACAGGATTGGACGAGTAAATGCGAGATCATCCTGCTCATGATCTTGATCCTGCTCATAATCTCTCCTCGCCGGGAAAGATCGATCACAGGATCACGAGCAAGAGCAAGAGCAAGAGCAAGAGCAAGAGCAAGAGTGTGCTCGCGGCACTCGCGCAGATTTCGTAATGCGTGCTTGCATGTCCGCACCGGTGATTGATTATGCGCTCTGCGGCCGCGGCCGCGCGAAAAAATGAAGAGCGAGTGGGACGTCGAAGCCGCCATTTCCACCTATAACGTGGACGGCTGGGGGACTGGTTACTTTACCGTCAACGCCGCCGGCAACGCGGAAGTGCGACCGCTCAAGGAAAAAGGCGGCTCGATCGACATTCTCGGCGTCGTCAACGAAGCGCGGAATCGCGGGCTGGGTTTTCCCCTCGTCATTCGCTTCCAGGATCTGCTGCGGCATCGAGTCGAGTCGGTCAATTGCGCTTTCCAGAAAGCGATCGAAGAGTTCGGCTACAAGAACCATTATCGCGGCGTTTTCCCGATCAAGGTGAACCAGCTGCGCGAAGTGATCGAAGAGATCGTCGACGCCGGTCAGGAATTTCACTTTGGCCTCGAAGCGGGGAGCAAACCGGAACTCGTCGCCGCGCTCGCCATGCACAAGGACCTTGAGAGCCTGATCATCTGCAACGGTTACAAGGATCGCGCTTTCATTCGGATCGCGCTTCTCGGCCGGAAACTTGGCAAATCGGTCGTCATCGTAGTCGAAAAACTGGAGGAGCTCGAGCAGGCGATTCGCGCTTCGAAGGAAGTTGGGGTCGAGCCGATGATTGGGATCCGGGTTCGCCTTTACAGCAAAGGTTCCGGAAAATGGTCGCCCAGCGGCGGCGAGAACGCGAAGTTCGGGCTCGATACCACGAGCCTGGTCGCGGCGAGCGAGATGCTAAAGGCGGCCGGCCTCGGGCATTGCTTCAAGCTGGTTCATTTTCATGTCGGCTCCCAGGTGCCCGATATTTCCACGATCAAACGCGCGGTGCGCGAAGCGGCCCGCTATTACGCCAAGCTCGCCAAGCTCGGACATGAGCTCGGGTATCTGGATGTCGGTGGAGGGCTCGGGGTCGACTACGACGGTTCGCGGAGCGACTTCGATAGCTCGGCGAATTATTCGCTTCAGGAATACGCCAACGACGTCGTCTGGAACATTATGGACGTGTGCGATTCCGAAGGCGTGCCCCATCCCGCGATCGTCAATGAAGGCGGTCGCGCGATTGTCGCGCATCATTCCGTGCTCGTCGTGGAAGCTTTCAGCTCGATCGAGAAAACGAACCCGAAGCTCAAGGTCGATGTCAGCGAAAAGGATCACAAATTGGTCCGCGACATTCTCGACGTGAAGCAGCGGCTCAAGCGCGGCAACCGGCTTGAAAGTTTGCATGACATCCAGCAGATCAAGGAGGAAGCGCAGCAGACCTTCACGCTCGGCCTGCTCGAACTCGAATCGAAAGCGAAGATCGACTGCGTTTATTGGCAGCTCGCCCAGCAGATCGTGAACATGCATCGGGGGCTCCGTTACGTGCCGGAAGAAGTCAAGGAGCTGGAGACCTCGCTGGGCGACCAATACATCTGCAATTTCTCCGTTTTCCAGTCGCTCCTCGACCACTGGGCGCTCGGCCAATTGTTCCCAATCATGCCGATCCATCGCCTGACCACGCCCCCGGATCGCAACGGCGTGCTCGTCGATATCACCTGCGATTCGGACGGCAAGGTTTCGAAGTTTATCGATCTCCAGGACGTGAAATACACACTCCCGCTGCATCGGATCACACCGGGCGAGATTTATTATCTCGGTGTCTTCATGGTCGGTGCCTACCAGGACATCATGGGCGATCTGCACAATCTTTTTGGTCGCGTGACCGAGGCGCACGTCTTCCTCAATCCGGATGAAGAGCTGGGCTGGTACATTGAGGAGGTCATCGAAGGGAGCACGATCGGTGAGGTGCTCGCGATGACGCAATGGGACAAGGTGGAGCTAATGCGCCTGCTCAAGACGCAGGTGGACGGCGCGATCAAAGGCGATCGCCTCAAGCCGAACGATGCCATGAAACTTTTGTCCGATTACGAACGGCTTCTGAACGAGTATACCTATCTGTCGCTGACCGAGGGAAAACCGCCGCCGCAACCGGGTAACTGGCTGCCACTAAGTTGAGCGCGTTCTGTCGGAACGCGGTCACGCGTTTAGTTTTGGCGGCAATTTTTACGATTATCGCGCTAACTTTTGCTTCCTGCGCCGGAACCACAACCACGGCCGTGGGAGTGACTACCGTTCAGGATGCGGACGCGGCCGACAAGCATCCGCACTGAGTTTGCTTCGCCTTTGCCCTCACCCCGGCCCTCTCCCAAAGGGCGAGGGAGTTCCTGAATCTAGGGCATGGCGACGGCGGGCAATCGGTATCTGACGAATCAATTCGGCCGCAGATTCGACTCCCCGCACTGCGCGAGCCGCGTGTTTTCGTAAGAGCAGTTCCTTCTCCCCGTGGGAGAAGGTTAGGATGAGGGCCCATCAGATCGGTGTTCGCATCCAATCGATTTCTGGAATCTTTCGATCGCTGTGAGAATTTGCTCATCTACCTGCTCCTGCGTCTCACCTGAGGTTCGAAGGTGCTTCTTCGCGACCAGCAGGGAATGGTCGCCGGCTTCGACGACGTGAAGAAAGTTAGGCGCTTTCATTTCGCTTCGAATGTTCTCGAGCAGATCGAGCGGGCAGAGCGGATCTCGCGTGCCTTGCACGAATAAGACCGGCGTTCGCAGATCGCGCAGGACTTTGTCCCTCATTCGTTTTGGATCGCCGCCGCCACAAAGTGGATACCCGAAGCAAACAAGACCCGCGACCGATTCTTCGAGAGCAACGTGGCAACCGATTCGCCCGCCCATGCTTTTCCCGATCAGGATCACGGCTTGCGCTTCATCCTTTCGCGCATCGCGTAATGCCTGGCGATGCGCGGCGATGAGCAGGGGAGGGGGATCAGGCCGCCGGCGGCCTTCGCGCATGTAGTCATAGTCGAAAGTGCGAACGCTCCCAATGGTGGCGAGTCGTTCAGCCCATGCCCGCATCCACGGGTGGGATGAAGGCGCGCCAGCTCCAGGAGCGAAAAGAAAGAGAGGCTGCGAGGTCATTATTTGTGGCGCAGTCCGAGGGCTTCAGCCAGGCGATCGAGAAAAGGAATCTGCGCTTCCTTGAGCTTCTCCCTGGCTTTTGCGAGGGAGAAGAATTCCGCGCGATCGACCTCAGGAAACTTCTCCATCCTCCCCGAGCGCGGCGGCCATTCGAGCTCGAAGGTATTCGAGACGGCCACAAAATCCGCGGGGCAATCGCCTTCGAATGCCCATCCGTGCACAATCTTGCCGCCCTTCTGCTTCACGCTGCCGAGCTCGATCCAATTCGCCGTTGCTGGTGCCGGCACACCTAGTTCCTCTTCAAACTCGATCCGGGCGCGAGCGAGAAGATCTTCGCCTTCGCCGACTTCACCTTTCGGGATTGTCCATGCCCCGTCATCCTTACTTCGAAAATAAGGACCGCCGGGATGTGCCAGCAAGACTTCCGTTTTCCCCTGGTCCCTTCGGAACATCAACAGACCGGCGCTTGTCCTCGATCGCTTCATTGGAAGTCACGACCCCGGAACCGATTTAGGCACCGCCCGGAGAAAATCGTCCATCAGTTCTTCACCACCCTCCATTGATCAGCCTTCATGTGGAACCGTGCGGCTTTTCTACAGCGATTTCAGAAACGTCCTTGGCGAACAACGACCGATGAGGCCTGTGGTAGTTAACTCAGTCGAAAAGAGTGTCGATGAAGTGAGGTTCTCCAGATTTGCCTATTATCACACGCCGAACGCGCCTTTGAAGAGGCAAAGTTGACGGGAGCTGTAACCTTGTCGAAATGACTGTTTCTCCTTCTTTCTGTTCTGGGTAAGGGCACGACGGTCGAGAGAGCGTTCCTCATTCTCATCGACATGTCTTTGGTGATTTACTTCATTCCCTACCCCTACCTGTTTGTTTGCTTCATCGTCTATTGTTGGAGACACAAGAATCAAGAGGCGCTGATCATTCCGGGCGGAAGGACGGCCGCGCTGTTGGCCGGCGCCTGTGGTGTGGCGATCACGCTTTTCGCGATGGTGGTGGCGATGTTTCCTCCCCGGGCACGTCGGATATCCTGCTCCATGAGGCGAAACTTGACGGCGGCTCCCTTTTTCTCCTCGCGGCAGGATGGACCATTTGCTGGCGCGCAAAAGTAAAGCGCCGGCCTTGAGTCGCTCCGATCCGCCGTTTGCACGCGTCAAGACGCTTGACGTTCGGTATTCCGCGATAACTTAACGCCCTTATGTCGTTTTCTTTTTCGAGCAACAGCAGGCTCCGAATGGCTGGAGCCGTGCTCGCCTTCGCGATCGTTGCTTCGGTCGCGCAGGCCGGAAAGAAAGATCCGGAGTTCGCTACCTCCGCCAGTGATCCAATCTTGCGAGGACGAATCGCGACGCTTGCCCCAGGCATTGATCCGGAGGAAGCCGACCGGGTCGCTACGATTGCCTACACGACGGGGCGCGATCTGAAGAAGGAATGGAGAGTAGTTTGGCCGCCCGGCTTGCAAAATTTCCTCGTGAACACCGGTCAACGCAAAGGAGGCCTCTGTTTTCAATGGGCGGAAAGGTTGCTCCTGCGCCTGAGCGAACAGAAATGGGAGACGCTCGAGTTTCACTGGGCGGAATCGTTTGAGACCACGGCCTCCGAGCACAATGTCATTGTCGTGACCGCAAAGGGCCAGTCGTTTTCGCGCGGCATTATTCTCGATAACTGGCGTTACGGGGGGCGCCTCATCTGGGGTCTGGTGACCGAAGACCCTCACTACCAGTGGCACGAAAACAAGAGGCAGTTCAATCGTGTTTTGAGCAGGAGAGTGGCGCCAGCTCCGTCGCCGACCGCTTTCGCAAGTCCCAACGCGCCTGCCCCGAATGGGCAGACAACTGATGAGCATTGAGCGGCAGCGGAGTTGGGCTCTGCTTTTCGCCCGGCTCGTTCTCGGCCTTATCTTTTTCATGGCCGGCGTCTGGAAGGTCTTTCAATTAGGCCCGCTCGAGCATGCGCGAAAATATTTCCTGCCCTTTGCCGACACGTTCCTTCCCATCTGGTCGCTCTGGCTCGTCGGCGTCACAATTCCGGTAGTCGAACTCATCGCGGGCGCATTGGTCATGATCGGTCTGCGGGTTCGCGAAGCCCTCATCGCGCTCGGCGGCGTGCTCGTCATTGTTACCTTCGGTCATCTTCTGCGCGAACCGCTCTTTAACTTCAGTGGCCACGTGATTCCGCGCCTGGCGCTTTTGCTGTTCCTTCTCTGGTGCCCGCGGGAAAACGATTGGTTTTCGCTGGATTACGTTTTAGTCCGGCGAAGCGTCCGACCTACTTGATCCGTGTAAACTCCAGCTTGGAGCCGGTGGGATCTGTCAAAAGTAGTCGGTTATCTGTCAACTCTAGTTGGTAAATAGAAGTTCCCAACGGCGTCTCGATTTTCAACCGCCGGCGATCTCCAAAGGTATACCGGCCTTTCATGCTTCCCATAAGGACGGAGTGATCCCTGGCGAACTCCCAGACCATTGCAGTTGAATCGCCGGATCGCCATTTGCCGATGATATCATTTTGAGAATTCTCGCAGCCCACGGTGGTGCAGAGGAGAAATGTTGACGTAAGAATCAATGCCGACAGTCGCAAGGATTTCGTCGCCATTTCACGCATGTCGTGTCGAAGGATGGGACGCCGATGGAGGGATTTCAGCACGTCGGGGATTCAGGGGGACCGATGCCCGATCCTTTGTTCTCAATTTATCTCGTACTCAACGTCCACCACAACCCGGACCACTTTACGTTCCGGGGTCGCATCGTCGCGGTTCTCCACCTTGAACCAACCCTGGGTGGCGCTGCGCAGTTTTCCCAGAGTCGTTTGCGAATCGCGCGAGAATTGTTCCGCGGCCACGCGAGCGTTTTTCGTCGCTTCCTGGATCATGGCCGGCTTAATTTCGTTGACTTGGTTGAAGATGTAGTTTGGCTCTGCTTTGCCCGAGAGAAGCACCCCGCTTACCATCAGGTTGGACGCGGAAGCGAGCGCCGGCTTGATCAGATCGACTTTGGAGGTCCGTAACAGAACCGATTGGTAGGCTTTATAACGTTCCGGTGGTGGAGGTACATCTTTCTCCCGGATTTCCATGGTCGTGTCCTGCAGGGAGGGCGGTTGGACCGACAGGTCGGCTTCCGCAAAGCCTGCTTCCTTCAGGAATGTGTTCACGGCCTTGGTGCTTTCGGCCAGCTTCTTATTGATCTCGCCCAAATCGTTTCCGTTCGCGGAATAGCCGATCGTCCAGGTGGCGACGCTTGCTGGGACTTCGCGCTCCGAAAGGCCTTTCACGGAAATAGTGCGGCGACCGGAACTCCTTTCCGAAATGCCTTGCCCCACGAAATATCCGGCCGCAGCCACGCCGAGAGCAACGAGAAGAGCCGCAACCACCGAAGAAGAACGGGAGGAAGTCACAAAGCGAAGAATGGGTAGTTCCTACCTAATCGGCGGAGGCGTCGGCTTCTTTGTAACCTTCCGTGTCGGGGGCACGTAGGTCTGCTTGGGGACAGTGCGGTTTATTACCGGGGGCGGGGTCGGAGTGGGAGGAGGCTGGTTGGTGGTTCCCGGAGGTTGGGTAGTGATCGGGCGTGGAGGAGTTTTACCAGGGGGTTGTTTGGTCGGCGGGACTGGAGCGGGGCCGGGGCCGCGGTTCGGCGGCGGGTTAAAGAAAGGCGGGGTGAAGACAATATTTGGTCCGCGATAGGAGGGCGGCGGTGGCTGTTGCGCCACGGCCATAATCAACGGCTGGCTCGGGAGCGGCTTGAAGTCGGTAATCAGCGGATGGGTTCGCATCAGTTGATTCACGTCGAAATTCACTGGCATCGGCAGAGTGGTTGCTCCCGCGGGCACATCGATCATCTGGCCGGCAAGAACCTTCCGGAATTCGCCCGGATTCTTTTTCAAAGAAACCCGTGAACTGCCTTCCAGCGTGAATAATTTGCTGTGCCCTCCGCGAGGTGCTTCGAAAATCACGGTCGTACCGGTGACGGCGACGGTGACGGCGTTATTCCGGATCGAGCCGCCACCGGAGTCCTTCGGCACGCGGAGAAGGATCGAACCCGTGTCCACATTCGCGGTCCGCCCGGCTTTGCTGAAACTGAACACGGTGTTCGCGCCCAGGCGCGTAATGGTGAGATCGGAGAAAGTCAGTTCGGAACGGGAATCGCCTCCTGTGCGCACCCCCGTATCCTCGGAAACTTTGTCGTTCACGGCGGCCGCGCGGGCGTCGGCGTCGGCCGGCAAAAGCTTAACATCGCGGATGATTTGGGTGACGCGCGCTTCTTTCGAACCGGCGGCCTTCGCCGGCAGCGGCAAAACAAGGGCAATGCAGCTGAGCAAGCCGACCAGGGTCTTACAACGGAGTTTCATGGGATTTTGTTGGTTCGGGATCGCCCGAGAATGAGTAATTCCCCGCCGAATGTCGAGCGCAAACCCAGCTTCAGAGACTGGGGGATTTCATCAGTGCGATGGCGATCAGGCTCGCGACGAACGCGAGAAACGCCACGGCTGCCGCAGCGAAGATCGCGGTGCGCGCTGGGTCTTTTTTCGTCTTCCGGTCCGGAAATGGGGAAGCGTTGGCAAAATCCACCGGCCGCGTGCTCGACTCCGCCGGGCGGGCTGCAGCTTCCTCCAGACGCGGCAGCGGCTGGGCGGCGCCAACGACTTCACATTCATAGGAGGCATCGATTTTTCCAAAGCGGATCCGGTCGCCTGCGCGGAGCTGCACTTCGGTGACAGGTTTGCCGTTGACGAGCGTCCCGTTAGTCGATCCGAGATCCTTCAGGTAACAATTTTCCGCCACCATCGCGAGCTCCGCGTGCCTGCCCGAGACCGAATTATCTTCCAGCCGGATCGAACTCTCCGGCGACCGCCCAATGGTGTAGGTCTCTTCCACCAGATCGTGCGAGATCGATTCGCCAGTCTCGGACCGAATGGTCAGCTTGGGCATAAAAGGATTTGATATCAGGGCAGTGAGGAAGGCAATGCTCTTCGCTCATTCCTGCTCATGATCCTGATCCTAGTCATCCCGCGTCTGCCGAGAGATTAAGAGCAGGATCATGATCAAGAGCAGGAGAGTACGGGCCGCGTCTCATTGACCCACCCTGCGCGCACCCGCATAGTGCTCCGCTTTATGTCGATCGAGCTGACCCGTAATTTCTGCATCATCGCCCATATCGATCATGGAAAGACCACCCTGTCCGATCGGTTGCTCGATCGCACCGGCACGATCCAGGAACGCGATAAGCAGGATCAATTGCTCGATTCGATGGATCTCGAACGCGAGCGCGGGATTACGATCAAGGCTCATCCGGTCGCGATGCGGTACACGAGTAAATCGGGCCAGGAATACCGGCTCAACCTCCTCGACACGCCGGGACACGTCGATTTCGCCTACGAAGTTTCCCGCTCGCTCGCAGCCTGCGAAGGCGCCCTCTTGATCGTCGATGCGGCTCAGGGCGTGGAGGCGCAGACGGTCGCCAATGTCCATCTCGCCCACAAGCAGGGACTGACGATCGTGCCTGTGATCAACAAGATCGATCTGCCGAATGCCGATATTCCCGCGGTTCACAAGCAGCTCGAGGAGATTCTCGCGATTCCGGCCGAGGAAGCGATCGATGCGAGCGCAAAAATGGGCATTGGGATCGAGGAAATCCTCGAGGCCGTGGTGCATCGCATTCCGCCGCCGGCGAAACCGGCCGATGAAGTTCTGCGCGGGCTCGTTTTCGATTCCGTCTTCGACATTTATCGCGGCGTGGTCGCGTACGTCCGGATTTTTTCCGGGAAGATGGAAGCCGACCAGGGAATCAAACTAATCAACAACGACGCGCGTTACGAGGTCAAGGAAGTGGGCGTTTTCACTCCGAAAATGTTTCCCCAAGAACGCCTTCTGGCGGGGGACGTCGGTTATTTCATCGCCAATATCAAGAGTACGGCTGACATCAAGATCGGCGACACAGTTACTGACCTCCGCAATCCGGCGAAGGTGCCGCTGCCGGGGTTCCAGGAAATCCACCCGATGGTTTTCAGCGGCATTTACCCGATCAACACCGGTGACTTCGAGCATTTGAAGACCGCGATCGGGAAATTACGGCTGAACGATTCCGCCTTCGTTTACCAGCCGGAAAGTTCGGTTGCACTCGGCTTCGGTTTCCGCTGCGGTTTTCTCGGGCTGCTCCACATGGAGATCATCCAGGAGCGGCTCCGGCGGGAATACGACATGGACATCATCGCGACCTCGCCCAGTGTGATCTACGAAATTTTCACGACTCGCGGGGAGACGATCCTCGTCGATAATCCCGCGCATCTGCCCGACCCGAGCGTGATCGAGGAAATCCGCGAGCCGATTGTGAAAGCGTACGTCCTTTGCCCCAACGAAAACATCGGCGACATCCTCCAGTTGATCCTGGAAAAGCGCGGCGTGACGGATCATACGGAGACCCTTGATACGCGCCGCGTCATGCTCCACTGCGAGCTGCCGCTGAACGAAATCCTGGTCGACTTTAACGACAAGATCAAAAGCATGACCCGCGGTTACGGCTCGATGGATTACGAGCACGCGGGTTACCGCGCGGCGAGACTGGTGAAGCTGGATCTTCTCGTGAACGGCGAGCCGGTCGACGCCTTTTCCACGATCGTTCATCGCGACCGGGCCGAAAGCCGGGGGCGAATGCTGGCCGCGAAGTTAAAGGAAGTGATTCCACGCCAGCTCTACCAGGTTGCGATCCAGGCCGCGATTGGCGGCAAGATAATCGCGCGCGAGAGTGTTTCGGCGTTGCGAAAAAACGTAACCGCGAAATGCTACGGCGGCGACATCACCCGGAAACGGAAGCTCCTCGAGAAACAAAAAGAAGGCAAAAAGCGCATGAAAAGCATCGGCAAGATCAATATCCCTCAGGAGGCCTTCATCCAGGTCTTGCGCGCGCAATGAAAACATTGCTGTCATCCCGAGCGCACTCGAGGGATCCCGTCGCCTTACCGAAATCCCGAATGGCACTGAAAAGCGGAACGTTTCTCCACGGGGTCCCTCGACTCCGCTCCGCTCGGGATGACGGAGAAGGCAATAACTCGTTAGGTCATTAATTTCATGTTCACGAAGAAATACGTTAAACACGGCCATCTCCTGATTCGGCATGCGGAAAAATTGCTGCGATATCGGCGCGACGTTTTGAGCGAAAGCACCATGGCGGAATTCAAGGCGCAGATCGAGGCGCTGCGCCAGGCCCTGAAGGCGCGCGACGAGCCGAAAGCCAGGGTGGAATCCGACCGGTTGCACGACTTATACACGCAGTATCTGCCGGCGCCGAAGGACGCGGCCTGGCGCGAAAATGTCGAGGTGGTTCTGGTGGCGGTGGTCGTCGCGATCGGCATTCGCTCCTATTTTCTCCAGCCCTTCAAAATTCCGACCGGCTCGATGCAGCCGACTTTAAATGGCATCATTGGCCACCGGGCCTTTGTCGCGAAGGAAGAGGATATTCCGGTGGACCAAAAACCGGGATACGAGAAACGCAGTGACGGGTGGTACTGGAAGAGCTATCCGGCGGATGGCTCAAAGCCGAACCTCCTGCGGCGGGTTGGGGAGTACTTCGTTTTGGGACGCAATTATATTGACGTCGTGTCCCAGCAGGACGACGTGATCGAACAAATCATTCCCAGGAAGTTCGCCTTCTTTTTTACCTTTTCGCGCATCGTCTGCCAAAAGCAGAGTTTCCTGGTCTACGCGGCGCCCGACACTCTGCGACAGGATTTCAAGGTGCTGCCGGGCGGCCATTATAACAAAGGCAACGTGATTGCGCGCGGCGCCGTCGACACGGGCGACCAGGTTTTTGTGGACAAGTTCAGTTACAATTTTGTGAGGCCGCATCGTGGGAACGTCTTCGTTTTCCGCACCGATAACATCCCGGGAATTCCGGGCGACCCGGAGACTGGCGAACATTCCTTTTATATCAAACGGCTGGCCGGCGTTCCAGGCGACACGTTAATGATCAATTCGCCGCTTCTGTATGTGGACGGGAAGATTGCGGAAGGTTACGGCTTCGCGCGGGTTATGTCGGCCAAGCCGCCTTACCGCGGTTATGCGCCGGGGCGTGATTACCTGGCCGACCCGTCGAAGACGTTCAGCGTGCCGCCGCACAGTTACTTCGCGATGGGCGACAACAGCTACAACAGTTACGACAGCCGCTGGTGGGGTCCGGTGCCGGAGCCTAATCTCGTCGGGCGCGGATTGTTTGTTTACTGGCCCTTTACCTGGCACTGGGGATTGATTCGATAGGCGAACCCGATGCTTTCGAGCATTCCGCGCATCTATCCGCTGCTCGGACTTTGTGGCGGCTATCTCGTCGTTCTCTTTTTTAACCCGATTCGGCTGGCGCTCCGCGACGGCTTGCGCTGTATCCTGCGTTTCAAACGCATCTGGCTGACCTTCGTCCTGCTCGGCTTCGCCTACTCGGTTTTTCAATTCGCGACCTTTACGCCCCTGCGCGGCATGGCTGATCTGGACTTCAGCCAGGTGACGGCTCCCGGTTCATGGGATTGGCCGGCCTTCGTGGAAATCTGGCGGGAAGTTCCGCTGCCGACCCTGGAAGGGGTGGCCGGAATTTTCGACAATGCGACGACCACGTATCCACTTTCGATTGTGGCTGCGGTGCTTTTGCTGATCAACTGGCGCGGACTGCATGGCGCGTTGGTGCGGGCGCTCGGAAAGCGATACGGTTTCTGGGGTTATCTCATCTATTTCGTGCTCCTGATCAGCGCGCTGGCCACGCTGCTGAAGCCGATCGCATTCTGGCGCTTGCCGGAATGGGGCACGAGCGCGCCCGCAGCGAAGCTGCTCCAAATTTCCGCGACCGTCGATGCGGTGGCGTTCATTTTCGAGTATCTCTTCGGCGTCTACATCCAGGTCTATCTAATAACGGTCTGCCTCGCCTGGATCAAAGGGCTGAGCTTCGGTGAAGAAGATTTGTTCCGCTTCGCCATGCGCCGGTTCAGCTATGTCCTGGAATGGGCGGGGATTGTCGTGATCGTCGGTACGCTGATCGTTCGCGCGCCTTTGCTGCTGGCTTATTTTATGAACGTGCCCGACGTGCTCGATTATATGCCGGGCGAGCGTTTCATCATGTCGATGTTGATCATCATGTTCTGCTCCGTGCAGGTTTCGCTCGTCCTGCATAACGAAACTCTGCGCGCCGCGTTCCACGCGCATAAGGAGTTTATCCGGACAAATCTTTTTCGCTTTGGCTGGTTTTTTCTCATCGCAGCGCTGCATTTTTTCTTTCTGATCACCTGCGACGCGATTGTGCGTGGCGCGATCGCCGATCGCCCGGTGGGCGTAATCGCCTGGAAAATTATTTATGTTTGCGCGCGGGGGCTGATCACGGGGTGGCTGCTCGCGTCCTGGGTTTGCCTGTTCCGCCAGTGCGAAACGCGGCGCGTGAACCAGGAAACCTGGATTCAGTCCGAGATTCGATATTAGGCCGTGGTAGGGACGCCGCGCTGCGGCGTCCGTAGAATTTATGAAAAGCTCATTTTGCCGGACCGTTGCGGACAGCGCAGCGCGCTGTCCCTGCCAATGAACGCAGCCAAGATCACGCGCGACAGCAAATCGAACCTGGCCCTGGCCTTTATCGCCCTCGGGCGCGAGCGCCGGAACGACATCACGGTCTTCTACGCCTTCTGTCGCGTGGTCGACGACATCGCTGATTCTTCCGAAACTTCGATCGAAGAGAAGGCCGGCGCGTTAACGGCCTGGAGGAAATGGATTCGTGAAGGCGCGCCGCACGAGCCGGCCCTGGCGCGCGATGTCCGCGGCCTCTATGCGAAATATGCGATCACCCCGCCGATGCTCGAGGAGATCATCGACGGAGTGGAAATGGACCTGGGGAGCGTCCGCTACCAGACCTTCGAAGAGTTGCGGCTCTATTGTTATCGCGTGGCCAGCGCCGTCGGCCTCGTCAGCATTGAGATTTTTGGGTATCGCAACCCCGTCTGCCGCGACTATGCGATCCAACTGGGGTTGGCTTTGCAGATGACGAATATCATCCGCGACGTCGGAAAGGACCTGACCAACCAGCGAATTTATCTGCCGCAGGAGGATCTCACCCGCTTCGATTATCCCGAGACGGATCTCAGTGGGCGCAAACACAACCAGGCTTTCGTCCGCCTGATGGAATTCGAAGCATCACGCGCCGAGGATTTTTTCGCGCGCGCCGCGGCGCTCCTGCCGCGAGAAGACCGGCGCTCGATGATTGCCGCCGAAATCATGGCGTCTGTTTACCATGCCTTGCTTTCGCGCATGAAAACGGACGGATTTCAGGTCTTCGATAAAGAATACAGGCTCAGCAAGATCGAAAAAAACGGGCGGATCGCGGGACAACTTCTTCGCCTTTGCTTGAATGCGAGAAGCTGATTCGCCGTCAGAATTTGTCTCGAATCATTTTCATCAGGACATCATGAAGAAGAACATCTTACCCATCATCGCCGTGGCCTTGTTTGTTGCGGTCGCGTTTACGTCATGTGACACCGCCACCGGCCAGGGCGCCGGTTGGGGCGCGACTACTGGCGCCATCCTCGGCGCGGCCGCCACGGGCAACGTTCGCGGAGCGGCCGTGGGCGCCTTAATTGGCGCAAACACCGGGGCGCTTATTGGCGCGTCAATCGATGAAGCGGACGCCGTCCGTTACGGTCCACCGCCGCGCGGGGGTTTTCCCTTCGCGCGTCCGATCGACACGCCCGGTTTCTATCAGAGCCCGTTTCCGCCCTATCAAATCTACAACCTGCGCCACGTCCCGCACGGGGGCCTTGTGGAAGACCGAATCGGCGGCGGTTATTTTCGGAAACCGTAGCCGGAAGCAATTTTCGTAGGGCGAGACTCTGTCGAGCCNNGACAGAGTCTCGCCCTACCATTTTGAGGTAGGGACGCCGCGCTGCGGCGTCCGCGAGTGACGGCGGCGCGCTGTTGCCAATCGTCGGATACCGCAGCGCGATGTCCCTACCTGCGCAGCGCATCGACGATCGCTTGCGCCTGGTCCGTCATCTTCAGTAACTCCGGCCAGGAGCGATGATAGTTTTCGCCCGGAAGTTTGCGGGTCGCGTCGAAACCCATGTGCGAGCCGATGTTCTGTGAACTCGGCGCGTGATCGAGCGAGTCGCTCGGATTCCGGATGATCGTGCTATCGCGCTCCGGGTCTGTGTTCGCACACAAACGGAACAGGACCTCGCTCGTGTTATGCACGTCGCAGTCTTCGTCTACGATCACGATGTATTTGCTGAACATCATCTGGCCCATCCCCCACAAACCGTGCATCACCTTGAAGGCCTGATACGGATACTGTTTCCGGATACTGACGAAGACCAGATTGTGAAACACCCCCTCGGGCGGAAGCGCCATGTCCACCAGTTCCGGGAAATTCATTTTGAAGACGGGCAGGAAAATCCGAACCGTGGCGTCACCCATGTAAAAATCTTCCATCGGCGGTATGCCGACTATGGTCGTGGGATAAATCGCATCGCGCCGGTGGGTGATCGCGGTCAGGTGGAAGACCGGATAATCCTCGACCGCGGTGTAGAATCCGGTGTGATCCCCGAATGGACCTTCGGGCCGCGTCTCGCCGGGCTGGACATATCCTTCCAGGACGAAATCGACGTCACCGGGCACTTCGAGATCGATCGTTTTGCACGGCACCAGCTCGACCGATTTCTTGCGGATGAATCCGGCGAAGAGAATCTCGTCGAGTCCGTCCGGCAACGGCGCCGTCGCGGCGAATGTGTAGGCGGGATCGCCGCCGAGGCAGACCGCCACCGGCATCCGCTCACCTCGTTCGTAATAACGTTTCCCGTGACGCGCCCCGACCTTGTGGACCTGCCAGTGCATTCCGGTCGTCCGGTCATCGTAAACCTGCATCCGGTACATCCCGACATTGCGCGCTCCCGTTTCCGGGTCGCGCGTGTGCACGTTCGGCAACGTCACGAACCGTCCGCCGTCCTTCGGCCAGCATTTCAGGATTGGCAGATCGTTCAGTGAAAACTCTCCGGTTTCCGGTTTCCGGTTTTCGGTTTCAAACAGGTGCACCACTTCCTGGCACGCTCCCTCCCTCGCGTGCTTCGGACGCGCGTGCAGCAAATTGAGTCCTTGTTTGAGGAGGCTCCAGCCTTCGCGCAGATCAGTCGGCGGTTTCGCTTTCAGGATAAGCTGGATTTCCTGGGCGAGGTCTTCAACGCTTTCCAACTTAAGCGCCAGTGCCATCCGCCGCCGCGATCCCATTGTATTGATCGCCACGGGAAACTCCGACGGTTTCCCATCGATCATCGGTTTCTCGAAAAGCAGCGCCTTCCCCCCGCCGGGCGACTTCATCTCGCGATTCGCCCATTCGCTGAGGACCAGGTTCGTCTCGACTGGCACTGCAATCCGAGACAGTTCGCCCGCCTGATCGAGCGCGTCGACGAATTGCCGAAAGGAGCCGTAAGCCATCGGGCCAAGATGGCGTTTCCGAGCCGGAACAACAAGCCCGGGGGCGTTACCGCGGCGGGGTCAGAATCTGGATTGAAACAACGCGGCCGTTCGAGAACGTCACCGTCTTCGACGGATACGCGACTCGCGGCGGGATGTAGGAATAGAAGAAAGGATCGTAGAACGGATCGCCGATGATTGCGAAGCGGTGCGGACCGTGCTGATGGAAGCTCACCCTGCCGCCGAAATACCCACCGTAGCCGAAGGGTCCGAAGGGATACGGATAAGGCGCGTTCGCATAGGTGTAATCATTGTAGATCCAGGTCTCGACCGGTCGTCCGTGGGCGACACCGGTGGCCTTCTGGTCCGGACTGCCCCACGCAACCCAAACCGCGTTTTGCGACATGCCTTCCCGAATTTTGCCCGCCTTCACCAACTCCTGGTCGCGCGGCGAAAGGGTCTGGAAAATTTCAGGGTGATCGGAGATTCGGGTCTCGGTTGTCGAACAACCGGGCAGGATGAGCGCGCTGGCGGAAAGGCACAGGGTCAGCGCCCGGAGAAAAATTTGACGCTTCATAACCAAAATCATACGGCGCTCCCTGGGTGAGTCAATCGATCCATCTTGATTCAACTCACGCGCGACCGTAACGTTGCGCTCTCATGGAAGATCGATACGGCCATCGCATTTCGTATTTGCGCGTATCGATCACTGATCGCTGCAACGAGCGCTGCACCTACTGCATGCCGCGGGAATTACAGGAGTGGCTCGCGCGCGAAGATGTCCTCACCTATGAGGAGACTTTGCGCCTGATTCGGATCGCGGCGGAGCTGGGCGTGTCGAAAGTGCGGATTACCGGCGGCGAACCGCTGACGCGCCGCGACGTTCTCGGTTTCGTCCAGCAATTACCGGGCATCCCGGGAATCAATGATATTGGGATTTCGACGAACGGAACGCTGCTCGCGCGCTGTAGCCGTCGCGCTGTGGGCGACGACGGGTCGGCGTCGAAAGATCTCTCGCACACTTCGCACAACGAAGTGGCTACGGGAGAAGGCAGTGAAGCGGCTACAGAAGACGAAGCGGCATCCGGCAAAACCATGGCGCAGGCATTGCGCGCCGCCGGTGTGAACTCCGTTAATATTTCGCTCGATACCCTCGACCGCGAGGCCTATGCGGCCACGACCGGTCGCGATTTTCTGCCGCAAGTCCTTGAGGGAATCGACGCCGCCATCGCTGCGGAATTTCCGCTCATCAAACTCAATTGCGTCCTGATGCGCGGACGCAATGACGACCAGTTGATCCCGCTCGCGGAATTCGCCGCCGCCCGAAATCTCATCCTGCGTTTCATCGAGCTAATGCCGGTCAGCCATAGCGACGTTCTGGACGAGAGTAATTTCCTGCCGATCGCGGAAGCGCGGCGAAATCTGGAGGGCGAGTACGGCCCCCTTATTCCCGAACCGGCTTTCCGAACCAATGGCCCGTCGTCTTATTACAAAGTCGCGGGGCGGCCGCAGCGCATTGGTTTCATCGGTGCGATGACGAATCTGCATTTTTGCGAGAGCTGCAACAAACTGCGGCTCACTTGCGACGGAAAACTTCGGCCGTGCCTCGGCAGTTATCTCGAGTTCGACATCCTGAAGGTCATGCGCGCCGGGGCGACCGATGCGGAGTTGGAACGGTTTTTCCTTAATGTGGTCGAGCGGAAACCGGAGCAGCATGATTTCCGCGAAAACTACCAGCCCGGGCGCATGATGGTGGCAATCGGCGGGTGAAACGTCTGACCCACATCGCGGCCGACGGTCGCGCCCAGATGGTGGACGTCTCGAACAAGTCGCTGAGCGCGCGGACGGCAATCGCCTCCGGCCGCATCGCCCTGGCGAGAGAAACGGTGGACCTCGTGCGCAAGAACGAGATCGCCAAGGGCGACGTCATTGTCACCGCGAGGATCGCCGGAATCCAGGCGGCAAAAAAAACGGCGCATCTGATTCCGCTCTGTCACACGATTCCGCTCAGCGACGTGAAGATCGACATCGAGCTTTCAACGGATGCCGCCAACGTTACCTGCACCGCGCGCACCGTCGCCCAAACCGGCGTGGAGATGGAAGCATTGACCGGCGTCTCCGTGGCGCTCCTCACGATTTACGACATGTGTAAGGCGGTGGATAAGGGGATGATCATCGGGGACGTCCGGTTGCGGAAAAAAACGAAAAGCGATCTGCCGGGCCGCGAATAAATGCGATGTCATCCCGAGCCGCGCAGACGGCGAGGGACCTCGCAGCGCTCAAACGCTTGCGCGCAACAAGACGCGTTTTCCTCAGGTTGGACTTATCTTTTCGCGGTAGCGCAATCTGCAACTGAGAGGTCCCTCCCCGTCTGCGCGGCTCGGGATGACAACAGCTTCTCGTCGTCTAATGTCCTGAGCCATGCAGATCACCGTTGGGATTGTCACCGTTTCCGATCGCGCGACCTCTGGAGAATATGAAGATCTCGGCGGACCGGCGCTGAAACAGGCGGCGCATGAATATGGCTGGCAGGTTCTGAGCGAGGCCATCGTGCCTGATGATCCCAAGCGTATCCAGGAAACGATCCGATCGTTCTCGGACCAGGGTTGCGGTTTGATTCTCGCGACGGGTGGAACCGGAGTCGCGGTGCGCGATGTAACCCCAGAGGCAATTCGCGCGATCATGCGCTTGGAGATTCCAGGCTTCGGCGAAACGATGCGCCGTGAATCGATGCAGATAACCCCGAACGCGATCTTGTCGCGGAGCCTGGCTGCGGTCGTGGAACGATCACTGGTGATCGCGTTGCCGGGTAAACCTTCCGGCGCGGTCGAATGTCTTGGCTTTGTCGTCGGCGCGATCCCACACGCCGTTGCGCTCGCCCAGCGCGTGCCGACGTCGTGCTGATTTCGCCGCGACTTCTTCTGTAGCCGCTTCGCTGTGCGAAGCGCCGGGATAAAACGGCGGATCGCGTTTCCAGCCATGCTGCCGCAGCGGCTACCGAAGATCGCCGTCCCAGATCAGATCGAGATCAGGGTAAGCTCGGGCCGGCAATTCCAACGAAATGGGATGCGATAGGTGCCGATCCCGGCATTCACGTAAAGCGGACCGCCGGGCGTTTCATAGGAGCCCTGTTCGTAACGGCCCACGCCCCTGGGCAGGACGATCGCACCCAGTACCGGCAATCGAATTTGTCCGCCGTGTGAGTGTCCTGCGAGAATCAGGTCGAATCGGCGGCCAAGGCCGTTCGCGACCTGGGGATAATGCAGGAGCAAAATCTGCCGCTCGGCCCGGGGGGCGGCGAAAGCATTCACCCCACGCCGTCCGAAACCGACGAGTTCCAAATCGTATTCAGGCAACACGGCGGCACGGTCTGGAAGCCAGGCGCCGCCGGTGGCCGCGAAGGCCTCGGCAAAATCAGAAAACGGGAGGCCACTTTGGAAGTCGTGGTTTCCCGCGGTGCCATAAACCGGAGCACTGATCTGGCGAATGAATGCGAGCGCTTCGGGACCGAACTGCGCCTCTTCGACCAGGTCACCGGTGAAACAAACGAAGTCAGGGGCGAGCTCGTTGATGGTCCGGACCACCTCCGTTGCGTAGTCGGCATCGCCCTTGTAGTGGAAGTCACTGAAGTGAACGAAGCGATGTGGCCCCGGGCCATGCTGGAGTTTCGTGACGCGCAGCGTGGTGGTTTCGAGCGCCGTGGAATCGGCGCCCAGCGCCGCTGGGAGCGCCAGCGCGCTGAGGCCAAGAAATTTTCGCCGTGTGATCCTGCTCATTCGATACGGTGTCTCTGAAGAGCATAGAACATTTTCGTTCGCCTGGGAAGCATGGTAGGGACGCCGCGCTGCGGCGTCCGCGTCTTTCGGCGCGCGATTCCACGGACGCCGCAGCGCGGCGTCCCTACCTATGGAAACACGAGCAGCCGCATGAACTGCCGGCCCTTCTCCGTGAGATGCGCGCCGGTACCGTGGCCTGAAATCCGGTCGCTCGTGAGGATGCCGGCGTCCACGGCGCTTGGTTTCATATAGGACAGCTCTGGTTCCGAAACGGGTTTCGTTCCCGGCTGAATTTTCAACGGCACACCCGCGCGATTGAAAGAAACCTCCCAGCTCGCGGGCTCTCCCTCCGGTTTTTGCCGGAGCATCCAGGGATAGAACTTCACGAGATCGAAATTTTTCGAAGCCGGGACCAGCACCCGGTAAAGCGTTTCCTCCGCGGACAAAAATTCCGGGATCGTGAGCGCCGGCTGTTTCTGAAGCGCGAGATAAAGCCGGGCGATGTCGAGGCCGGCGAGGTTCAGCCCGTTGTAGAGGCCATGATGATTCGGATCATTTTTGAAAAACGCGTCGTGCCACGATTCGAATTGCCGGCTCAACATCAGGTTGAGCTCGAGGTGGACATGGGCCCGCGCCTGGTTCAACCCTTCGCCGGTGTGTCCCATCACGCCAAGTTGGTCGCGCTGCTCCACGCGCTGCCCGTTACGCACCACGATCGAACTAAGATGGCCGTAGAGACTGTAGTATTTGCAGCCATCGAACCGATGTTCGACCACGACATAACGTCCGTAGTTCGAGAACCCCGCCACCTGGTTGGCGTGCACCACCACCCCGGCGGCGATCGCGCGCACCACATCCAGCGGCTCCCCCGTCGCGTCGCGCTGAAGCGGGCGGATGTCGATCCCTTCGTGCAATCGGGTGTAAATGACCCCTGCGGAAGTCTCGACCGGGTTGCGGACAAAACCGTAGCGGCCCCCCTCCCACGGCGTTGATTTTTCGCCGTGATAATCACGCTCGATGTATTGATAGAAGGCAGGCCCGTCGCCGCGCAAGAGCGCATCGTTATCGGTTGGCAAAACGAGATTGAGCGGTTCGGCGTTCGTGGAGGCGATCACCCCGATGCCGCTCAGCAAAGCTATCACCCAGCGCCGCATGCTTACTTCCGCGCTCGCGGCGGCCAGTCTTTCTTCAACAATTCGACGTCGCCAGGGGTCAGGCCCGAAGCGATATAGATCCGGCCGTCGATTTGAAGTTCCGTAATCGGCCGGCCATTGATGAAAACGAAGAGAGAGCCGCCGCGACGATCGACGCTCAAGGAATCGAGCGCCAGGCGGCCGTGCTCGTTCAATTGGAACAAGACACCCCGCGTTCCGTCCGCGGCGCGATAGGTTTGAATTCCCGTCACGTCGTTCTCCGAGATGGTCGGCACTTTCTCGATCGTGACCTGGCGGCCGGAAAACTTCAGCTGCGTGGAAAAGACCGGCCCGTTGCTCGCGTTCGCTTCCGCGTGAACCCGAAACGTGGAATACTGTTTCGCATCGGCCAGGGAAAGCGCTGCCAGACCGAGGAGAACGGCGAGCGCGGCGGTTTTCATGGCCGATTGATAAAGGGTTTGACAGAATTTGCAACGATTGCTGATTAGCCGCTCATGAGCCGTTCGCTTGCCTTCGCCTTCGTTACTCTGGCGTTCGCGGCTCGCCTGTCCGCCCAGGAGCCGACGACCGCGCCAGAAAAGCGCGGATGGTTCAGCCGGATGTTGCATCCGTTCCAGTCGCCGAACCCGGTGCCGAATTACAAGGACGCCCGGCTCCGCGGTCTCGTCCTCGAACTGAAGCTGTCGCCCGAGCCGGTGAAATTGTCTGAGGTCCGCCAGCTCCAGGTGAATCTTACGCTCAAGAACGTCTCCAAACGCGCCGTTGTCCTCGATTTCCCCAGCGAGCAGCGCTTCGAGATTTACCTGCGCAATTCCTCGGAAGCCATCCTGACGATCTGGTCCGATAACCACGCCTTCGAGGACAAGCCCGGAACGGTCCTGATCAACCCGGCCGAGCACATCGATTATCCCGCCACCATCGCGACCCGCGATCTGTCGCCGAACAAAGTCTTCATTGCCGAAGCATTCTTTCCGCAATACCCCGAGCTGCGGATTCGGCAAAAATTTCTGACGGCGCCGTAAGAAAGGTGGAGCCGGGATCGATGATCCCGGCTCCAACATTGAAATTGTTCTCCGACTACCACACCCACCCCCAGGGCCATCGCGTTCAGCCCTACAGTCAGAGCCTGCTGCAACCCTGGATCGATAGTGCGCGGGAACGCGGCCTGAGCGATATTGCTTTTACCGATCACGATCGATACCACGCCGGCATTGATTTCGAGGAAATCGACCGGCTGCGGGCGGCGAATCCCGACGTGAAAATTCGCGCCGGCCTTGAGCTCGATAATGATCCGGAAACGTCCGCGGCGGGACGGGAGTGGGTGGAGAAACAATGGGACCACCTCGATTTCGTTCTCGGCTCGGTCCATTACCTCGATCGCGCGGATCAGATGTTCGACAGTGTCCCGGCCGGCGCAGAACAATTTGCCGGGCGGGATATCGATGAAGCTTACGCTGATTATTTTCGCCGCCTCCGCGAGATTGCCGCGACGGGCTTGGTCGATTGCCTGTCGCATCTCGACCTGATCAAGATCCACGGACACCGTCCCAATTCGCCAATCGCGGACCTTGTAAGCGAAACACTCGACTTCATCGCCGCGCGCGGACTCGCCATCGAGCTTTCCACGGCCGGCTGGCGCAAACCCGTGAACGAACTTTATCCCTCCGACGAAATCATCCGCCTCGCGATCGCGAAAGGGATTCCATTTACCACCGCATCCGACGCCCACTCGCGTGTGCAGCTGGGCGAGAATTACGATCGGCTGGCGGAGAAGATGTCGGAGATGGGGGTTAGCGAAGTTTACGTTTTCGAGCGGCACCAGCCGCAGGCGCGCCCGATTTAGTCCTCGTCATTCCGAACGGAGCGAAGCGGAGTCGAGGAATCCCGTGGCAGTATCGATCGTTCGGCAACGGGGTCTCTCGACTCCGCTTCGCTTCGCTCGAGATGACAGCTTTGAAAAATGCTACAACCCCAACCCGCCAATCCCCATTCCGCCGGTAATCTTCGTCATCTCCGATTGCGCCAGCTCCTTGCCTTGCGCGATCGCCTGTTTCACGCCGCTCAAGACCGCTTCCTCAAGGAATTCCACATCCTCGGGATCCACGATTTCCTTCGCGATTTTGATCGAGAGGACGTCCCCGGAACCGTTCGCGACCACCGTAATTTTGCCGCCGGCCGCCTGCACTTCGACTGTTTTGTCCTCGAGCTCGGCCTGAGTTTTCGCCATCTGCTCCTGCATCTTCTGGGCCTGCTTCATCAACTTGTTCAGATTCATAATCGGGATCTCTGCGCGAAAGTTTTCGGAGTCAATCGTTCACGGTTCTGATTTCACCCTTAAAAATTTCCAGCGCTTCGCGGATGAGGGGATCGTCTTTGAAGGTCGCCTGGGTTTCCGGCTTTTTCGGGTCGGGTTGGACGGGCGCTCCCATCGCCTCGACGACGGGAAGACCCTCTTTCAAAACGAATTTGATTTTCCAATCCTGGCCGCTGATTTCTTTCAAGAGCGCATCGAGATAGTCGCGCGTTTTTGGAATGGAAAGGGATTCCATTGCCGTCTTCTGTTCCGGCGGAAAACCGACGGTGAGAAAACGACCCTCGATTCCCAGCGCCGTTCCGGCTTCCACCCAGCCGGCGATCAACTTTCGCGTGGAGCGCACGCGTTCCACGGTTTGGCGCCAGACGTCTTTGTGATCGATAGAGGAGGGGGCAGGCGGTGGTGCCGTTTTCGGGTCCGGCGCCGACGGTTTTTCTGCGACGCGCGCCGTTTCTGGCTTCGGGGAGGAAGTGGGACGCGCGGAAGCGCGTCCCTCCGAGGAGGATGACGACGGCGCTTTCCCATCGCGCAAGGCCGCGAGATTCTCGATCACTTCGTTCAGCGTGACCTGGCTGAGAGTTTGGATGGCCTTGATCACGGCGACCTCGAAATGCAGGCGTTTGTTCGGCGCCCATTTCATCCGGCCTTCCGCGGCGGCAAACTGATCGATCAATTCGAGCAGGCGATCGGTCTCGATCATCGCGGCCTGGGCCTCGAGCGATTTTTGCAGGTCGGGATTCAGATCGTCCGCCAGCGCTTCCGGTTTCACCTTGCCGACGAGCAGGTCGCGCAAATACGAAATCAGGTCGGACATCAACTTCATCATGTCCCGGCCGTTGTCGGCCTCGGCGTGGAGGAGCTCGAGCGCTCCTGGGGTTTCGCCGCGCAAAATCTTTTCCGTAAACTGCGCGACAGTTTGTTCGCTCGTGAAACCGAACACGCTCAGAACGTCGGGCTCGGCGATCTGGTCGCCGCAAAACGCGACCAGCTGATCGAGCATCGATTCGGCGTCGCGCAATCCACCGTCCGCGCCTTTGGCGATCGCGTGCGCCGCCGCGGGATCGAGCGTGATCTTCTCCTTACCCGCGATGAATTGGAGATGCTGCGCGATCAGGTTAGCCGGGATTCGATGAAGGTCGAAGCGCTGGCAGCGACTCAGGATTGTCGGCAGAACTTTTTGCGGCTCGGTGGTGGCGAAGATGAACTTCACGTGGGGAGGGGGTTCCTCAAGCGTCTTGAGCAACGCATTGAACGCCGCCGACGTGAGCATGTGCACCTCGTCGATGATATAGATCTTAAAGTGCCCTTTGCTCGGTGCGTAACGCACATTGTCTCGCAGCTCCCGCACCTGTTCGACCCCGTTGTTGCTGGCACCGTCGATTTCGAGCACGTCGAGGCTGTTGCCGGCCGTGATTTCCTTGCAGCTGTCGCAAACGCCGCACGGCGTCACCGTCGGTCCGTTCACGCAATTGAGGGCTTTCGCGAGAATTCGCGCCGTGGATGTCTTTCCGATCCCACGGGGTCCCACGAACAGATACGCATGGGCGAGCCGGTTCTGCTCAACCGCATTTTTGAGCGTCCGCGTCACGTGCGTCTGACCGACCAGATCGTCGAACGTCTGCGGCCGGTATTTTCTCGCGAAAACCTGATAGCTCACACTTTGAATCTAATCCGCTTCAATCGCGCGCGAAAACAGAAAACGGAAAATCGCGACGATAGAGCGGTCATTTCGGGCGAAGTCGAGAAATCCCGAGATGCCGCCCTTCAGGTTGCGCAGCGGGATCCCTCAACTTCGCTCGGGATGACGAGTCATCTTCTTTCATTGGGCGTTGGACGTTGGACGTTGGACGTTGGACGTTTTCCCCACTCACATGAAAAGCAAACCGCCGCGTCTTATCGTTCTCGCGCTCCTCGCTTCATCCGCATTGTCCGTCGACGCTCGCGAGCCACAAACGTCCCCGCCGCCCGTGCAGCAGGTTCGCGCCCGCGCTCTCGGCATTCCCTTCGACGGCACTCCCGGGCCGCTCAACGCCATCACGGACGTCGCCGGCGTGGAGGTCGGCTACACCACGCTCGTCAGCGGCGAAGGAAAACTCGAAGTTGGCCATGGCCCGATCCGGACCGGCGTGACGGCGGTTCTGCCGCGCGGAAAGAATGATGATCCCGTGTATGCCGGCGTCTTCAGCCTCAACGGGAACGGTGAGATGACCGGCACGGCCTGGCTGGAGGAAGGCGGATTCCTGGAAGGTCCGATCGCCCTCACGAATACGCACAGTGTCGGTGTCGTCCGCGATGCAATCATCGCGTGGCGAATCAAAAAGGGTGGCGCGGACCCGGGCGGTTTTTACTGGAGCCTGCCGGTTGTCGCGGAGACCTGGGACGGCTGGCTTAACGACGTCAACGGTTTCCATGTGAAACCGGAGCATGTTTTCAACGCTCTCGACACCGCACATGGAGGAGCGATCGACGAAGGCAGTGTCGGCGGCGGGACCGGAATGGTTTGTTATGAGTTCAAAGGCGGAACCGGCACAGCTTCCCGCAAGATCGAGATGAAGGAAAAGAAGGATGCCGCGCCGCGGACCTTCACGATCGGTGTCCTGGTGCAGGCAAACTTCGGCCGGCGGCCTCAACTCATGATCGCGGGAATGCCGGTGGGCAGGGAAATTCCCGGCCAGGTTTACCCGCGTGAAAATGGCTCCTGCATCGCCGTGGTCGCGACGGACGCACCGCTGCTGCCCCATCAATTGAAACGCCTGGCGCGCCGTGTTTCGCTCGGGCTGGCCCGCACCGGGACGGTTTCCGGAAACGGTTCCGGTGATTTGTTCATCGCGTTCTCGACGGCAAATCCGGAGGCATCGAATCCCGACAAGGTCACCCGGTCAGTCGAGACCGTTCCGAACGATCGGCTCGATCCAATTTTCGATGCCGTTGTCCAGGCGACCGAAGAAGCGGTGGTGAACGCGCTGATTGACAATCAAAGCATGTCCGGCCGCGACGATCACAAGGTCGAGGCCCTCTCGCACGACCGCGTGCGCGAGTTGCTGAAAAAATACAACCGATGATTGGAGCCGGCACGCCCCCGTACCGGTGGGGAGACGCCGAAGGTTCCGGGCGAAATTCAAACGGCACAAGGGAGTGCCGTCTCCATCAACGGAGCTACTACTTACGCCAGCAAACGTCGTCCCGCGCCGTGCAGGAGCGACTTGGACGATTTTTTGAGAATACCGGCGAGCGGCTTTCCCGAGCTGATTCTCACGCTCACGCACGCATCGCTTGGATCTTTGCCTTCGAAATCGCGCTCCCACCGGGTTTGAGCGGTGGCCAGCACCTGCACGTAATTAACGTCGAGCGCGCGTCTTAAGCCAGTAATCAGCCGGCGGCTATCGATGATGGTATCGGAGAGGGCGTTGGTCTGAGAGCTGTTCATGACAACCCTTGGAAAAAGCAGGATATGAGCCGCGCATGTTTCCAAGTCATCCCGAGCGAAGTCGAGGGATCCCGTGGCAAAACCTTTAAGCTTTCATCCCGGGACTCCTCGACTTCGCTCGGAATGACGGAGGATGGTTCCGCCTTCCGTTCTGCTCTAACTTAGTTCTCTGCCATTTCTTCATCCAGTTCCCGCTGCAACTGGCGGCGCGCGGCCTTCTTGATTGCGCGGCGCTCCGTCACGACGGCCTGTTTTTCGGCCAGCCGTTCCTGCCGGGTCCGCGTTTCGACAGCGCTCGGCAGATGGGAAATCTTCGGCCGATTTGCGCCGACCTTCTTCTCACTGGGCTTGGCGTAGGGTTCCATATCGTCAGGTCGAGCGAAGTCGAGACATCCCGCCGTGTCAATTTCCGCGACCGCGATTCAAAATCGCTCGCGCCCCTGGACCAGCTTCTTTAGCTTTGGGGCTCATGAACTGGGAAGCGATTAATGCCATGTCGCAACTGGTCAGTTCCGTCGCGGTCGTTTTGTCTGTCCTGTATCTGGCCATCCAGCTGCGGAGCAGCACGCGGGTTGCGAAGGTGGCGGCCCAGGACGCGGCGGCGTCGGCGCTGCGGGATTTCACGAAACCGTTGATGGAAAATGCCGAGCTGGGCCGCGTCTGGCGGGCTGGACTGGAAGACCTCGACGCTCTCTCGCCGGACGATCAGGCCCGCTTTTTTCATGCCGCCCACCAATTCTTGAAAGCGCTCGAAACAATCCATTTTCATTACGCCTATGGATTGCTCGATGTGCAGCTCTGGAATGGCTGGCGGGAACTTCTCCGGCATTATGTCGTCTCGCCGGGCATCGCTCATTATCTGGAACGCCGCGGAGAAGTTTTCTCCGAGCGATTCCGAAAATTCCTCACGGAGCTTGAACCGGTCAGCGAACGGTTGACGGTCGGCACTCTTCTCGGCAAAGAAAACCGGCGTCAGCCTGTAGTTTATCCCAATCATGAGCCTTGACCTTGCGGCCATTACCGCTGCCCACGAACGTATTCGTCCGCATATCCATCGAACGCCGGTCCTGACCAGCGAACGGCTTGATGCGGCCAGCGGAGCGTCGCTCTTTTTCAAATGCGAAAACTTCCAGAAGGTCGGCGCCTTCAAGGCGCGCGGAGCGACGAACGCCGTCTTTGCGCTCGATGAGGAAACGGCGCGCCGCGGCGTGGCCACGCATTCGTCCGGCAACCACGCGGCCGCTCTCTCCCGCGCTGCGAGACTGCGCGGGATCGCGGCCCATATCGTGATGCCTTCGAACTCACCGAAAGTGAAAGTGCGCGCTGTCGAAGGTTATGGCGGGCGGATTGTGTTCTGCGAACCGAATCAGCGTGCCCGTGAAGAAGCCTGCACGCGAATCATCGCCGAAACGGGCGCGACCTTGATTCACCCCTTCGAAAACGAGGACGTGATGGCAGGGCAGGGGACCATCGCGCTGGAATTGCTGGAGGATGTTCCCGACCTTGATTTCATTCTCTGCCCGGTGGGCGGCGGCGGAGTCCTTTCCGGTATCGCTCTGGCCGCCAAAGGGCTGCGCCCGGACATCAAGGTGATTGCTACCGAACCTGCCGGGGCCGACGATGCGGCCCAATCGTTTCAGCAACACCAGCTCGTTTATCAGGAGCAGAAAAACACTATTGCCGACGGATTGCGGACGAATCTCGGCGCGCCGAATTTCGCCCTGGTCCAGCGCTACGTTGATGACATCGTGACGGTGAGCGACGAAGGGATCATCGCGGCGATGCGGACGCTCTGGGAGACGATGAAGATTGTCGTTGAACCGTCAGGAGCGGTCCCCTACGGCGCGGTGATCGAGGGAAAAATCGATTGCCGAGGTAAACGCGTGGCGCTCATTCTGACTGGCGGCAATGTCGATCTCGACGCCCTCCCCTGGATGAAATTTTGAATCGCCCGTCTCAACGTCCTCTCGCTATTCTCGTCCCATGTTGAAATCCATCCTCGCGATCATCGTCAGTTACGTCGTCATGTTCGTCCTGTTTATGGCGATCTTCGTCGGTTGCTACTTCGCTCTTGGGATCGAGCGCGTGTTCCAGCCGGACAGTTACGAGGTCTCGACTCTCTGGGTCATCCTCACTTTGGTCATCGCCTTCCTGGTCACGATGTTCGCCGGCTATCTCTGCGCCGCGATCAGCAAAAACTGGCGCACTTGCCAGGTGTTTGCGCTGATCGTTTTTCTTCTGGCGCTCTGGCAATGCTTCTCGGGACTGAAACGCGATTCCGAGGGCCCTAACGTTCGCGCTGGCGAGGTAACCTACGTCGAGGCGATCAGCCATGCCGTCACGCCGATGTGGCTTCATTTCGTAAATCCCATCGTCAATGGTGCCGGCATTCTCCTGGGCGCGCGAATGAAGCGGCGGGGCAACGCGTAGCTCCGGCTCTTCGCGCGGAGTCTTGGGGAGCGCAGGCTGCCAGCCTGCAGTAGCCGGCAGCTTGCCGGCGACCGGTTGCTAAAGCGTAGCTACCTCGGCGATTCATCCCGGCAAGCTGCCGGGATGTGCAGGCTGGCAGCCTGCGCTCCCCCAAAGAAGAGCCTTCGCGCGCGCGCGCGAAAAATAATCTACGATGCCGGGTTCCATGAAGGTCCTCGTCGTCGAAGATGATCCACGCATTTCGGAGGTGCTGGAATCCGCGTTGAAGGCGGATGGTTACGAAGTGCAAACGGCGCAACGGGGGCGCGAGGCTGCGGAGATAGCACGGAAGTCTTCGCCCGGGCTCATCGTTCTCGATGTCGGATTGCCCGATATCGATGGCTTCGAAGTTTGCCGGTTGGTGCGCACGTTCTCGGATGTGCCGGTTATTTTTCTTACTTCACGCAGCGACGAAATCGATCGCGTCGTGGGCCTCGAGATCGGCGGCGACGATTACGTCGTAAAGCCATTCAGTCCCCGCGAATTGCTGGCGCGCATCAAGGCGATTCTTCGGCGCAACCATCGACCGGAGACGGCGCGAACCGAAGATCGGGAGGCGGCCCTGTTACGCTACGGGCCGATCACGATCGCGCCATCGCTCAGTTCGCCTGCATGGTTCTGTTCAGCTACCGCTTCTTTTTCGAAGGGCTGACCGGACTAACGATCACCATCGGGGCGATCGTGACCCTTTCCCTGTTAATGATGACAACGGCCAAGGGGAACTGGGCCGACAAGTTCACCTCAAAATCAGTGCCTCGCGGTTTCCCGCCGCCGGTCCCGGGAACGGCCGTGTAAGCCGAAGCTATTTGGCTGTGGCAGGGACGGGAATTACGTACTTTCCGTCCTTCTCCGCGACGAAATTCTCGCTGGAGCTGCTGGAGCTGCCATTGGCATCCTTGGTCTCGATGCTGATTTTCAATTTCTTCGTCGGCGTGAGCGGGAGCTTGGCCTTGCTGCCATCCGGTCCGGTCTGGACTTCCGACGCTTTCTTCACGTCGTCCGGCGTGAGGTCGACGAGCTCGATCTTGGATATCTTTGCGGTCCCGGCGCCTTCTGCCTGCATCATTTTGTAAAACTCGAGCGCCATCGGGTTCGCGTCCTTGGTGTAGAGAAAAGATTCCAGCGCCGCTTTGTCGCCCTTCTCATAAGCGGCCTTGTATTTGTCGACAAACTCCTTGTCCTGGGCGGGCGTGCCGGCGAAAAGGCCGCCGCAGAACGGCGTGAGGAAGAGGGCTGCGAGAAGCAATTTGGTTTTCATAAGGTTCGGCCAGTTAGACGCTTGGAGGGCAGGAACGGCAAGCCTAATTGCGGGGACCACTGTTCAAAGTTGCAAACCGGCAGCCAGCGTGATGATCTCTTTATCGCGCCATGACTGCACACTCCACGGAAGCGTCCGGCGCGAACGGGCATGGGAAGCTCGGGCACGTCGATGGATATCTTACCATCGGACAGCAGGGCGGTGCTTCCGACATTCATTTGGGCGTGAACGCACCGCCAATCTGGCGCCTCCACGGAACCCTCCAGCCGATCTGGCCCGGGGCCGCGAAGCTCACGAGCGACGAAACCGCCGCGCTGGCCGAGGGCTTTCTGACGGACGGGCAAAAGCTCCAGCTCAACGAACGGGGTGACTCGGATTTTGCCTACGCGAATGAGTTCGGTCGGTTTCGGACCAGCGTGGTCCGGCAGCGCCTTGGGATCGACCTGGTTTTTCGCATCATCAACACAAAGGTGCAGTCGATAGATGAGCTGGGGTTGCCGGAAGGCCTGAAATTGCTGACCCGTTACCAGAATGGCCTCATCCTCGTGACCGGATCCGTCGGCAGTGGCAAATCCACGACGCTGGCCGCGCTGGTCGAGCAGGTGAACCTCGAACGGCGGGAGCACATCATCACGCTCGAAGACCCGATCGAATACATCTTCGAACCGAAAGGCTGCCACATCACGCAACGCGAGGTGCACACGCACACCTGTTCGTTCGGCGCCGCGTTGCGCGGCGCGCTCCGCGAAGATCCGGATGTGATCATGGTAGGCGAGATGCGCGATCTGGAAACGATCTCGCTCGCCATTACGGCGGCGGAAACGGGACACCTCGTTCTGGGAACGCTTCACACGGGTAATGCCTCGCGCACCCTGGATCGGCTCCTCGATGTTTTCCCCGTCGATCAACGGGAACAAATCCGGATTATGGTGAGCGAATCACTTCGCGGCATCATCAGCCAGCAGTTGGTGCCGCGCGCCGATAGGAAGGGGCGCGTGCTCGCGCTGGAAACGCTGACGAATACGCCGGCCGTGGCGAACGTCATTCGCGAGGCGAAAACCTACATGCTGCCCGGAATTATCCAGACCGGCAAGAAGCAGGGAATGCAGCTCATGGACGACGCGCTGATGGCGCTGGCGAAGCGCGGCTTGATCACTCGCGATGAAGCTGAGACGCGTGCGAAAGGATGAGGGCTGTAGATTTCGTTGCTCTCTTTTTTCATCCTTCATCCCTTATCCTTCATCCTTTCTGGTAATGCCCTATATCGATCAATTTCTCTCCGTGATCGTCGAGCAAGGCGGCTCCGATCTCCATATTGGCGAGGGACAGCCGCCGAAGATGCGCCGGCACGGAGATGTGAGGCCGATCCGGAACGAGGCGGTCACGCGCGCCGAGGCCGCGGGGATGTTAAGCGAAATTTGTGGCGCGCAGAGCTGGGAGCTTTTCGAAGAGCGTGGCGACCTGGATTTCGCCTATGAGATGGATGAACGGTCACGGTTTCGCTGCAATTTTCTGAAGCAAACCAATGGCTATGGCGCGGTTTTTCGCCTGATCCCGACCAAGATCGCGACCCTGGATCAATTGGGAATTCCGCCGGTGGTGAAGCGATTCGGCCACTTGCGCGGCGGTCTGGTTCTGGTGACGGGTCCGACCGGATCGGGAAAATCGACGACGCTCGCGGCGCTGATCGATTACATAAACGAAAACTTTTCGCGGCACATCGTGACGATCGAGGAGCCGATCGAATTCGTGCACGGCAATAAGCGCAGCATAATTACCCAGCGTGAAGTGCCGGTGGATTGCGTTTCCTTTCCGGACGGACTGAAGGCCGCGTTACGCGAAGATGCCGACATCGTCCTCGTCGGGGAGATGCGAGATCTCGAGACGATCGCCCTGGCGCTGACGGCGGCGGAGACGGGGCTTCTCGTTTTCGGGACGCTGCACACGAACAATGCGCGGAAGACCATCGATCGCATGGTGGACGTTTTCCCCACCAACAAACAGGCCCAGGCCAGGACGATGCTGGCAAATTCGTTGCGTGGGGTATTGGCGCAATTGCTCCTGAAAAAGGCGGACGGTTCCGGCCGGCTGGCCGTGAACGAAATCCTGATTGCAAGCCCTGCCGTCTCCGCGATCATCCGCGAAGGGGCGACCCAAAAGCTTCAGGACGTGATCGTGGCGGGCAAAGGGCAGGGGATGCAATTCATGGATGATGCGATCTACAGCCTGCTGCAAAACGGCTCGGTGGCTCCCCACGAAGCGTTCATGAAGGCGATCGACAAAAGCCGGTTCCGGCAATTCCTGCCGCCGGACGAGGAAGGCCTGGGTAATTCCGCCGGCGCCGCGCCGGAGGACATGAAGCGGGCGCCCGGCGATTTTGTGAAAGCGAAAGAGCGCCGCCGTTAGGCACATAGGCTTTTCAGCCTATGGCAGCCAGATCGGAGGGACGGGCTTCTGCACGCCCCATTTTTTCTCAGCCAAGGGAAGCCGCGAAAATGGTAGGACGTGCGGGAGTACGCCCCTCCGCGAGCAAAACACCGAAGGCAGGCTTGCGCCTGCCTTCCGTTTGTTTCCAAAATTGCGTCTCGTCGCGCTCAATTATAGGGGGACCAGAACGTGGAATCGGTCACGTCCGAGAGTGAATTCTTGCTGGTGGCGGGGACTTGGGGAAGCACATCGACCGTCTGCGGGCCGTAATTGTTTCCAAGAATGTCCTGCGCAGTCGCGAAGAGGTTTGTGTCTTTTTTCAGGTAATTTGTCCAGTCGGCCGTGCCTACCGGGTCGCCGGTCTTCTTACTAGTTTCGATCGCGTACTGGTCCACCGCGGAGTCGATCAGGCGGAGATCGTTGATAATGCGGCTCGCCTGCGAGCGCTTCCGGGAGCGGAGAAAACCGGGCACTGCGATGGCGGCGAGTAAGGCGATAATGGCCACGACAATCATGATTTCGACGAGGGTGAAACCACCCCGCCGGGGTGTCGGATTCCTTTTCATGGTCTAGAAATTAGCAGCCATTGTGCCAACGTATCGACCGTCGATACATTATTTCTTCTGCTTAAAAATTCCCTTTTTTTTGGCTGGGCAAAAAAATTACATTTCGGTAGTCCTGCCCGCGTGGATCCCAAAATGCACCATGAAGATTACGAGGCGCTCGCTGCTTTCCGCCATGCCATGCGAAAATTTCTGAGGTTCAGCAAACGCCGCCTGGCCGAAGAGGCGAAACTAACTCCCGAGCAATATGAAGCCCTTCTCGCGCTGAAGGTGTTCGCGGGCGCCACCGGTCTTACCATCGGCGACCTGAGCGAACGTCTTCAGGTGAAACATCACACGGCGGTAAGTCTCGTCCACAAACTCGCGCGACGCCGCTTCGTTCTCCGGGAGCAGGGGGTTTCGGACCGGCGCCAAGTCTTCGTCGCGCTAACTCCGGCGGGCTCCCGGGTCCTCGCAAAAGTCGCGCTGCATCATCGGCGAGAGATGCGGATCCGAAGCCCCGAGATGATTGAAGCGCTGGTTCGCCTGCGGAAATAACAGCGCCTGCAACCTATTTCATCCCGGGAAACCTGCACGTCCCCTCGTTGACAGGGAAAAACGCGGGTGATACCGTCGCCGCAATTTACGCAAGGTGCAGACGCTCCTCAACAGTCAGGTGCTGGTCCTCAACCGCCTGTGGCAGGCGGTCAATATCTGCTCGGCTCGCCGGGCCTTTACGCTCCTTTATCAGGGCCACGCCCAGGTCGTCTCCTCCGATCCGGGGAATAATTTCCTGACTCACGACTTCGATAGCTGGCGTGATTTCTCGGCGACCGCGCCGGACCACGAAGTCGTGACGACTATCTCGTGGAAGATCCGGGTGCCGCGGGTGATCGTGCTTCTCCTCTTCGATCGGCTGCCAAAGAAGGAAGTGAAATTCACCCGCCATAATGTTTTCGAGCGCGACAAGAACACCTGCCAGTATTGCGGCGTAATTTTTGAGCGAACGGATCTGAATCTCGACCACGTGCTGCCACGCGACCGCGGCGGCCTGACCACGTGGGAGAACGTGGTTTGCTCCTGCATTGCCTGTAATACGCGAAAGGGAAATCGCCTGCCGCACGAAGCGCACATGACGCTGATCCGCAAGCCGAAGCGGCCCAAGTGGCGGCCGTTCGTCCACGTGACCTTCAGTTCACAGCATCACGAAAGCTGGCGGCACTTCGTCGATCTCGCTTACTGGAACGTCGAGCTAAGCGATTAGGTGTTGGGTCGGCGCGCTGCGCTGACCGGACGCCGCAGCGCGGCGTCCCTACCTTTCGAGCGCGAGTGCCTACCTTTTGAGCGCGAGTGGAGCGTTGTCACGCGAAGGTCGCAACGCATCCAAAACCGGCTGCGGATAGATCCCGAAAAAGATAATGCCGGCCATCATCACGACCATTGCCACCCGGGATAATCCGCTTACCGGAATTGGGGTGTCACCGGCCGGTGCTTCCCAATACATCGCGCGGACAACTTTGAAATAATAGTAGAAACCGCACGCGACGGTAATTACGCCGACGACAATGAGCATCGTTTGTTGCCGGGCGACCGCGGCGTTAAAGATGTAAAATTTACCGAGGAAACCGGCGGTGAAGGGCAGTCCGGCGAGCGACGCCATCGCGATCAACATGGCGAAAGCGAGGAACGGAGAACGTTTCGCGAGGCCGTTGAAGTCCTCGATATTTTCGCCCGTCTGTTTCGCGACTGAGACTAGGACGGCAAAGCTGAGCAGCGTCATCAGAAGGTAGGCGACGAGATAATAGGCAACGGCTTCGCCGGCCAGGCAGACAACACCGACCAGCAGATACCCTGCGTGCGCGATGCTGGAGTAGGCGAGGAGGCGCTTCAGGTTGGTTTGCGGGAGGGCCGCGAGATTGCCGTAGATCAAGGTGCCGAGTGCGACGAGGATGAGAAGCCGTTCCATCTGGGGCATGACCAGAAATGGCTGGAGGACCCGCAGCAGGACCACGAAGCCCGCCGCCTTCGATCCAACAGAAAGATAAGCCGTCACCGGAGTGGGTGCGCCCTGGTAGACGTCGGGGACCCAGATTTGGAACGGAACCGCGGCAATTTTGAAGCCGAGAGCGACGAGGACCAGCAGCATGCCGAACAGCGCCGGGCCCGTCTCGATCGCCGGATTAACCAGCGCGGCGGACACCCGCGCCAGGTTTGTTTCACCCGTCACGCCGAAAATCCAGGTGATGCCGTAAACCAAAAAGCCCGTCGAAAGCGCGCTTAGGATCAGATATTTGACGCCCGCTTCGAGGCTCGCGGAATTGCGGCGCATAAACGCGACGAGGATGTAAAACGACATGGTGACCAACTCGAGCGAGACGAAGATCATCACGAAGTCGATTGCCGAGGCCATCCACATGAGGCCCACGCAGGTGAAGATGGGCAGCGCGAAAAATTCGCCGAGACCTGCCTGGGGGGAAGCGGCGTGAATCGAGTCGCGAACGACCGGCGCGTAATCGATCATCATGGCGAGCACGAAGATGGTCGTGACGAGCGCGAAGCGTTTGAAGAAGATCGCGAGTGGATCGGCCGTGTAAAAACTCCAGAAACCGGCCTGTGCCGCCTCGGTGGGCGATGGCGCAAGAAAGAAGCTGGCCGCGAAGACTGTGGCCAGACCGAGCATGGCCGCGAAAGCGAACGTGCGTTTGTCGATCTGGTCGGCGAACATTTCAAAAAGAAGCACGAGGACTCCGAGAACGAGCACGGCGATTTCGAGGCTGGGCGCGAGGATGATCATTGCTTCGCGGCGAAATAGCTTTTGAAAGTCGGCGTCACCAGCCGGACAAAGGATTGCGGGAAGAAGCCGAACCAAAGGGTGATCACCACCAGAAGCCCAATCGGCACCCGCAGGCTCCGGCGAAGATCGGTCACGCCGCCGAGGGATTCACCGATCGTTCCCATGAAGACGGCGCGGTAAGCGCGGAGCATGTAGACCGCCGAAATCACGACGCCCCACAGAGCGAGGACCGTCGCGATCTGGTAAATATGAAAGCGTTCCGGGTTGGCGCCGCTGCGAAAGGTTCCGAAGACGACCATCACTTCGCCCGCAAAATTGGCGAAACCGGGAAGACCGATGGAGGCAAACGCGGCCAGGCCGAAAGCCAGCCCGGCGCGCGGCATCAATTTCCCGAGTCCACCGAGATCTTCGAGCACCAGCGTCCCGGTGCGCTGGCGGATTTCTCCCGCGAGGGCAAAGAGCAGGGCGATCGAGATTCCGTGCGCAAAAATCAAAACCGCGGCGCCACTCGTTCCCAACAACGTCCCACTCGCGATCCCGAGGAAAATGTAGCCCATGTGCATCACACTGGAGTAGCCGAGCATCCAATCGAGCCGCTTCTGGGCGATCGTGACCAGGCCGACATAGATGAGGTTGCCGAGGAGCAGGTAGATGAGGAGCATGTTGTATTGTTGGGCGCCCGCGGGGAGGAGAGGCAGGGCCAGTCGCAACAGGCCGTATAACCCGAATTTTTTCAGGACCCCGGCGTGCAGCATTGCGGCCGGCGCCGGAGCGGAGGCATAGGCTTCCGGCGCCCAGGTGTGAAACGGGAAAAGGGAAACCAAAATCCCGAACCCAAGAAGCAGGATGAGGAAAATATTCCCCTGGGCACTCGCAGGAATCAGCGCGGCGGACTTTTGCAAGACCCGAAAGTCGAAGCTGCGCGCCGCTTCCGGCACGGCCCGGTAAAGCATGATCAAACCAAGCAGGAGAATGAAGCTTCCCGTCGCGAGGTAGATCGTGATTTTCCAGGCGGCGAGCTGCCGGTTACCCGTGCCCCAGATTCCGATCAGGAGAAACGTCGGGATCAGGGCCAGCTCGTGAAACGCATAGAAGAAGAAGAGATCGAGCGATGCGAACGCGCCCATCGCGCCGGCCCCGATGAAGAGCAGGCAGGCGTAAAAGGCATTGCGATGTTCCGCGATTTCGCCGGTGAACCAGACCGCGGCAAAGGTCACGAGCGCGGTGAGGAGCAGCATCATCAGGCTTAGGCCGTCAAGGCCGAGGGTAAAATTGATGTTCCAATCACGGCTGACTGGAAACGAGGTCACCATTTGGTATCCGCCCTGGCCGGCTTCGAACGCAAAATAGAGGAGCAAGGTTGCGCCAAGCGTCAGGCCGGTACTCCAGAGAGCGGTCTTTCGCGCCGGGGCCCCGAGCAAAATCGCCAGGGCGGCCGCAAGCGGAAAAAGAACAACAAAGAGCAGGATCATCGGAAAATTGTGAAATAGATAAGGCCGACAATTCCCAACCCGAAGAGGAACGCATAGGCCTGCAGGTTTCCGACCTGGAACAGCCTGAGCAGCGAACCGATGCCCCACGTCGCCGTGCTGGCTCCGCGAATGGCGGCGCCATCCAGAATCCACCGGTCAAGAAACGCACTTATCTTCGCCAGTAATTCCTGGGTGGCGCTGATCAGGAACGAATAAAGCTCGTCGAAGTAAAGCCGTTTGCGAAGAGGCGCGAAATCGATCGGATCGTTCTGGCGATTGCGATAAAGACCGATTGCAACCAGAGCTCCACTGAGCGCGGCGCCGAGCGCCAGGCCCGGCACCAGCCAATCGGTCTCTTTTTCCGCCGGCAACTGCACAAAAATCTTCGCCACGAAACTGAAGCCCGAGGCAAAAGCGGGGATCGCCAGTAGAACGAGCGGCCCGATCATTACCCATGGCGCTTCACGTCCGGCGCGGGCCTTGTCGCTGCGTGGCTTTCCAAAGAAAACGACGACCACCAGCCGCAGCATATAGAAGGCGGTGAGAAACGCCGTGAAAAGCGCCAGCCAGAAAATCGCGCGATCCTTTTCGTAAGCGAGCGCGAGGATCGCGTCTTTGCTGAAGAAACCGCTGAACGGCGGCAGGCCGATCAGGGCAAACGTTCCGACGAGGAAGGTGAGGAAGGTGATCCCGAGCCGGCCGGCCAGTCCGCCCATCTTCCAGATGTTTTGTTCGTGATTCAGCATCACGATGATCGACCCGGCGCCGAGGAAGAGGAGCGCCTTGAAAAAGGCGTGCGTGAAGAGATGGAACATGGCCGCTTGTCCCGACGCGAGGCCGACGGCCATGATCATGTAACCAAGCTGGGAAAGCGTGGAGTAGGCGAGGATGCGTTTGATGTCGTTTTGCTGGGTGGCGATCAACGCAGCCATCACGGCGGTGATTGTGCCGATCCAGGAGATCACTCCAAGCGCCTGGGGCGAGGCCTGGAAGAGGAAACCGACCCGGACCAGCATGTAAACACCGGCCGCCACCATCGTGGCGGCGTGGATCAACGCCGAGATCGGCGTCGGGCCTTCCATGGCATCGGGCAGCCAGACGTGGAGAGGGAACTGCGCCGACTTGCCCACGGCACCGCAAAAGATCAGAAGCGCCGCGACCGTGAGATATTCCGGATAGCTGGTGATCCGCGCGAGCTGTTGATTCATCTCGGTGAAAACAACCGAGCCGGTGGCGACCCACGCCATCAGGATCCCGAGCATGAAGCCGAAATCGCCGATCCGATTTGTCAGGAACGCTTTCTTCGCCGCCTCCGCGGCCGCGTCCCGCTCGAACCAATGGCCGATGAGCAAATAGGAGCTGACGCCCACCAGTTCCCAAAAAATGAACATCATCACGAAATTGCTCGAGACGACGATGCCGAGCATCGAAAACATGAAGAAGGAGAGGGCCGCGAAATACCGCGCTTTGCCCGCGTCGTTCCGCATGTAGCCCAGCGAATAGACATGGATGAGGGCGCCGACGCCGGTCACGAGCAGGAGCATCGTTTTCGTCAGGTCATCGAGGACGAATCCGAGCGGGACATAGAGGACCGGGCGCAGATCGATCCAGATAAGCTCCAGCGCCTGGATGTCCGGCGTCGCAAAAACAACGCAGCTGCCGGCGAAACTGGCGAGCACGGCCGCCACCGAAATGAAGCTGCTCAGGCCCGGCCGAGATTTCGTAAACAGAACGATCACGGCCGCCGCGAGCAAAGGCAGGAGCAAGACAGACCAGGGGAGGGCACTCATGATTGGTGGCACTGGCTTCCAGTCTGTGAGGCCGGCCGGCCTTCTGCCTGCCTTCGGGGCCAACAACAAGCGGGACGCCTGTTCGCTTCACAGGCAAGATGCCTGTGCCACGGCCCGATCCTGTTCGTTCTTTGCGTCATCAAAATTTCAGGGTTGTGATGTCTTCGACGTTGGTCGTCTGCCGGGCGCGATAAAGTGCCACAATGATCGCGAGACCTACGGCGACTTCCGCGGCCGCGACCGTGATAATGAAGAAAACAAATACCTGGGCGTTGTAGTTGGGCATTCCCGCGGAAGTGAGATGGAAGCGAGAGAAGGCCACGAGCGAGAGGTTGGCCGCGTTGAGCATCAGCTCGAGCGACATGAAAATGATGATGATGTTGCGCCGGAGAAGAACGCCGGCGAACCCGATCGTGAAAAGCATCCCGCTGACAACGAGATAATGACCGAGCGTTAACATGTTATGAAAATGACGAAACACGAATGTCGAATGTCGAAGGAATGACGAAGTTCGAATGAACGAATGACGCTGACCCGTATGCCGCACCGTCCGGCGTTTCTCCCTTCGGATTTCGTCATTTATTTCAGCTCCCGTTTGCTCAAGACGACGACGCCGATCGTCGCGACCAGCACCAACACTCCGATGATTTGGAACGGCAGGTTGTAATTCGTGAACAGCAGCAGGCCAATGTTATGAACGTCGTCGGTCTTCGCCGACGTCAGCGCCGGGAACGGCTGCTTCGCGGCGTTCAATTGTCCCACGACAAAACAAATCTGGATGAAGAACACGACTGCGACCGCGGCGCCGCCCGCGACCGCGACGTAATTGATCTTGCGCAAGTTTTCCGCCCGAAGATCGAGCAGCATGATGATGAAAAGAAACAACACCATAACCGCGCCGGCATAGACCAGGACCTGGATGATGCCGATGAAGAACGCGTCGAGCGACATGAACAATGCCGAGAGTCCCATGAAACATATGACGAGGCTAAGCGCGCTCGCGATCGGATTGCGGTTGATGATCACGGCCGCGCCGAACACCAACATGAGAAAGGCGAAGAACCAGAAAAGGAACGGGTTCATTTCTTCTCGTTCCACTTCAGCACCACTCCGTGCATCACGCCGCCTATCTCAAGCAGCTTCTCCTTGTTGTGGACCATGTCGGCGCGGGTGAAGCCGGTGATTGCGTAATCTTTGCGGAGATAGATCGCCTGCTCCGGACAAACTTCTTCGCAGAGGCCGCAGTAAATGCAGCGGATCATGTCGATATCGAATTCGTGTGGAAATTTCTCCACCTTCGCGAATTTGTCGCCGGCCGGGAATTCGCCTGGGATAATCTTGATCGCGCGGGGCGGACAGATGAATTCGCAGAGCTGGCAGGCGACGCAACGCACGCGGCCGGTGTCATCGCGCACGAGCGCAGGCGCGCCGCGATAATGCTCCGGCATATGGCTGTCCCATTTTTCTTCCGGGTATTGCATCGTCACCTTCGTCCGGCCGAAGAGCATGTTTTTGAAATGCCGCATGGTGATCGCCATCCCACTGAGGATCGCCGGCAAATAGAGGCGCTCGCGGAAATTCAGTTTGGGACGTGAAACGGTGATGGCCATGATCAGAATGACGAATGACGAATGACGAATGACGAATGAACCGGCTTCGCCCAAAATGCCGAATGACGAATGTCGAAAGACGAGGTTCCGGACGATTCGGGCTTCGTCATTCCTTCGTCCTTCGTCATGCGTGAATTCGTCATTTGCTTGGCAAATAAGCGATGATGATCGCAGCGATGAAAATGTTGACGAGGGCGATTTCGAAAAAGAAAACCCAACCGAGCCGCATCAGCTGGTCGTAGCGAAACCGGGGAAGCGTCCAGCGGACCCAGATAAAAACGAAGAGCAACCCGGCGATCTTCGAAAAGAAGATAAATATATTCAGGAGGCCCCAGCCCCAGCCGTGGGAACCGTCGGGCACGCCTGGAAAATGCCAACCGCCGAGAAAAAGCGTCACGATAATGGCACTGCCGGTGATCATCGCGACGTATTCTCCCAGGAAAAACAGACCGAACTTCATCGAGCCGTACTCCGTGTGGTAGCCGCCCACCAACTCGGTTTCCGCTTCGGGGAGATCGAACGGCAAACGATTCGTTTCGGCGAAGATCGCGATCGTGAAGACGACAAACGAGATCATCATTGGAATAGCGAGGAGCCATTTCTGGAGATTTCCCCAGTCGCCGACAAACGGAGCGATCAGCCAGCCGTTCTCGATTTGATAGCGCACCACTTCGGTCAGGCGGAGCTGGCCGACGAGAAGAAAAACGGGAATGACCGCGAGCCCGAGGGACAACTCGTAGGAGATCATTTGCGAACTTGAACGGACACCCCCGAGGAAGGGATATTTTGAGTTCGACGACCAGCCGGCGATGACAATGCCGTAGACGCCTAGCGAGGCGATGGCGAAAACGAAGAGAACGCCGACGTTGATATCGGCGATCACCATCGGCACTCCGAACAGGCTGCTGCCGAAGGGGACGACGGCCAGCGTGGTGATGGCCGGGATCATCGCCAGACAGGGCGCGAGCCAGTAGTAGAACGTGTTGACGTGCGCAGGGGTGAAATCTTCTTTCAGAAGGAATTTCGCGGCGTCGGCGATTGGCTGGAACAATCCCGCGGGCCCGACGCGGTTGGGCCCGAGACGGTCCTGGATCAGGGCGCTGATCCTGCGTTCCGCGTAGACGGCGTAGTTCATGATGCCGAGAACCACGGCGAGGAGGGCCGCGATTTTTATCAGCGATGAAAAAATGAAAGCGTAGTCCATTGCTGTTATCCCGAGCGCAGTCGAGGGACCCCGTCGCTCGTCGTTCCGCGGGATGGTTCGACTTCGCTTACCATGACGAAAACCTTCATCGCGCGGCCTTCTCCGATTCCAGTTCCCAAAGCGGCGCCGGGCTTTGCTCGATTTCCAAGACCTGCACACCGAGATCCCCGATCTTGCTCAGACTCAATCCCGCCAGGGCTGGAACCGACTCGCTCATCTGGCGAAAGACATCTTCGATGGAATAGATTCCGTTTCGGCCCGAATAGGCCTGGATCAGATCGCGCAGGATTTCCCAGTCATCGCGTGCCTGGCCGGGGCCGCGAACCGCGCGATTCAAGCGTTGCAACCTGCCTTTGCCGTTGATCATCGAGCCGCGTTTCTCGGCGAAACCGAAAGAGGGCAGGAGCGCGGTAGCGGCGGCGGTCGAGTTGTTCGCGAGCAGGTTCAGAACGACGAAGGCGGGCAGACCTGCGAGCTGGGCGGGCGTCAAGCCGATATCGGCGGCGTCTTCACCGAGGGCAACGAGGCCTCTGATGCGGCCCGACGCGACACCATCCACGATTTCACGCAGTCGCGCCCCGGGATAGGAAGTCACGCCGAGCAGACGCGCCCCGTTCGTATTCGGATTGCGATCGACGCTCAGGAGAATGTCGTCACCCGGCCCGGTGCGGGGGACGATGTCGATGAGATCAACGCCGAGCGTGGTGGCGAGCTGCCGGGTGAGCCAGAGCTCCTCGTTCGTCATTCGGCCCGATGCGATGATGGCGATTTCCCAGCCGGAGAAATGTTTCAATTGCGCGGCGGCGTGGGCGATCGCCGTGTTCCAGTCGCTTGGGACCAGTTTGTCGCCGGAAAGAATTTCTGGCTCGAGAAGCCGCTTTTCCGATTGGAGATAATTGAAGTTCAGTCGGCCGTAATCGCACATCCAGGAGGAATTGACGGCGTCGTTCTCGCGCGGCGTCTGGCGATAAATCACATCTTCACGCGTTCCGATGACCGTGTTGCATCCTGTCGCGCAGCTGGTGCAGAAGCTTTTGGTTTCCTTCAGGAACCAGACCCGCATTTGGAACCGAAAATCGGAAGAGGTCAGCGCGCCGACCGGGCAGATGTCGACGGTGTTGAGCGAGTAATTATTCTCCAGCCGTTTTCCCGGGTGGGCGGTGAGCACACTGTGGCTGCCGCGGTCAACGAAACCAAGCACGTCGTCCTGCGCGACCTCCTGGCAAAAACGAATGCAGCGCGAACAAAGGATGCAGCGCTCGTCGTCAAGCGTCACGCGCGGGCCCAGCTCGATATTTTTCGGTTTCTTGACCTTGTTCTCGAGAAAGCGCGAATCGGCGCGGCCGTATTCCACGCTGAATTCCTGGAGCCGGCATTCACCCGCCTGGTCGCAGATCGGGCAATCGAGCGGATGATTGATGAGGAGAAATTCCATCACGCCTTTGCGGCATTCCTGCGCGAGTGGCGAGTCGGTGCGAATGCCCATCCCCTCACTCACGTCCTGCGCACAGGAAATCTGGGGGCGCGGCATCCAGTTGATAACCGGTTTGCCATCGGCGCCGAGTTCCGGCTTGCGGTCGGGCCCCATTTTCGGAAGGCCCATTTCGATCAGGCACATTCGGCAATTGCCCGGCGAACTGAGTTTTTTGTGATAACAGTAGCGCGGCACGTAGCTGCCGGCTTTCTCGCACGCCTCGATCACGCGCGTTCCTTTCGGAAACTCATGCCAGACGCCATTGATCTGGACGTTCACCATTTGCGGCGGGGCCGAGGCTGAAACTTGCTCGCTCATTAACAAGGATTGGATGAATCTGGAAGCCAGGAAGCCATTAGGATTAGAAACCCACGTCGGTAACCGGTTCCGGGTGATATTCTCGTCCGACTCGTTTTACGACAAGTTTGGTCGAAGCGAAATTAAGCAACAGGGCGTCCTCCAAACCTGAAGCCTTTAGATACGAGCGGACAATAGCGAAGTGGATCTTTTCTAGTTGGGAGATTGCTTTGAGCTCGAGAATCAATTTCGCTTCGACGAGAAGGTCGAGTCGGTGCTCGCCGATCACATGCTCACGATAAAAAACGGGAAGCAGTTTCTGCCGTTCGAAGGAGATTCCGGCAGTTGCTAACTCAATCGCCAAAGCTTCTTCATACATGCTTTCCAGGAACCCGGGCCCCAACTCCTTATGAACGCGGATCGCGGCCGCGATTACGCGATCGCTTAATTCGAAGTTCCCCAATCCTATTCCTGGTTTCCTGGCTTCCAGATTCATTAGATCGTTCCGGCGGTCGCGGTTTCTTCCCGGCCGGGATTCCGTTTTAGAGGCGTGGTCGCGATGCGATCGTGATCGATTAATTCTTCGGGCGTATATTCCGGCGGCATCGGCGGCGGCACTGGCTTCTGGCTGCGCGCGGCAAATTCGTCGCGGAACTTCTCCACAAAGCTTTGAGTTGGCCACGCACACGCTTCTCCGAAAGCGCAGATGGTTCGGCCGGCGATGTTATCGGCCACGTTCTTCAAAGTGTCGGGGTCCTGGACCACCCCGCCACCGAGTAGCATCCGGTCGGTGATTTTTTGCATCCAGAGCGAGCCTTCGCGGCAGGGCGTGCACTGTCCGCAGCTCTCGTGGGCGTAAAATTCGTTGATGTTGTTGAGCGTCCAGACCATGTCGCGCGAATCATCGAGCACGATGACGCCCCCGGAGCCAGCCATCGAGCCGGCCGCGGCGAGCGAATCGAAATCCATCGGGATTTCGTAAAGTGACACTTCCTGATCCGCCATCGAACCGTCCGGTTGCTTTAGCTTCAGTTTGAAGCGTTCGTCGGCGCGCAAGACTTTCGCGGAACTTCCGCCGGGGATCACGGCCTTGATCTGCCGGCCATAACGCGGCCCGCCCGCCATATCGTAGATGAGCTGGCCCATGGTGACCGCGCCGACTTCGATCTCGAAGTAACCGGGGCGCTGCACGTCACCGCTCACGCAAACAATCCGCGTCCCGGTATTGTTCGGCCGTCCGAGGCTGGCGTACTTGCCGCCGCCCATCTCGATAATGTGCTTCACGTGGCAAAGCGTCTCGACGTTGTTCACGATCGTGGGACACATGTAGAGGCCGAGGACCGCGGGGAAATACGGTGGCTTGATGCGCGGATAGGCGCGTTTGCCTTCAAGCGATTCGATGAGCCCGGTTTCTTCGCCACAAATGTAGGCGCCGGCGCCGCGATGGATGTAAACCTCGACGTCGAACCCGGTCCCGAGCAGGTCGCGCCCAAGGAAATTTTTCTCGCGCGCCTCCTCGATGGCGCGCTCGAGGATCCTGGCGCCTTCGGGAAATTCACCCCGGATGTAGATGTAAGCCGTCTTCGCGTTGAGCGCGAAACAGGAAATCAAAATGCCTTCCAGGAGCTGGTGCGGGTCCTCGTGAATGATATAGCGGTCCTTGAACGTTCCGGGCTCCGATTCATCCGCGTTGCAGATCAGGTAGACCGGCTTTTTCTCGTCGGCCTTGATGAAGCTCCACTTCACGCCGCAGGGAAATCCGGCCCCACCTCTTCCGCGCAGTCCCGAAGTTTTCACTTCATTCACGATTTCCGTGCGCGACATCTTGATGGCCTTCTTCAACTGCTCGTAGCCGCCGTTGCGCAGGTAGCAATCGATGTCCGGGCTCCAGTCGTGGCGCCCAATGTTCTTAAAGATCAGGCGGTACTCGAGGGGATGGGGCGGGGGAACGTGATGGGTGATGAGTGACTGGTGATTGGCGAGAAGGGCGGGGGCGTTTTCAGGATGAACGTTTTCGACCAGTTCATCCTGAACCATGCAGACCGGCGCGGTGCCGCAGCTGGCGAGGCACTCGACGAACTCGATGCTGTATTTGCCGTCTTTGCTCACGGAGAACGGATGGTGCATGCCGTTGTCGTCGCGATGACGGACGATGCCGGCGGCGGCGCAAGCCCGTTCCATGACCTGGTAACTGCCGACCATGGCGCAGCTTAATGTCCGACAAACCCGAATGTGCGTTTTGCCGGCAGGCGCCTGGCGAAACATCGGGTAGAACGTGACCAGCTCGAGAATGTTGATCGGTTGCAGTTCCAGCTTCGCCGCGATCCAGCCCACGCCTTCATCGCTGATGAAACCGAATTCCTCCTGCCACAAATGGAGCAGCGGCATGGCGGCGCTTCGTTTTCGATCTGAGGGATAGCGCGAGATGGCCTCATCCATTTTCCGCTCCAGCTCGGCGGAGATGCGCTTGTTCGTCGAGTCCACGGAAACGAAACGTCCGGTCATTCCGACAAAGTGCTCGCTTTCGACTGCACCTTGTCGTCTTTGAAAACTACCGTGACTGACTCTTTTCCCTGGGCGTAGATGTAGGTCGTCTTCTTCAAGAGGACGAAATCCTTCGTATCGACCGTGGTGGGTGGCCCGAGGATCGATTCGACCTGCTTCTTGGACATGCCCTCGACGACTTCGTCCACGTTCGCTTTCGTCAGTGTCTTCGAGGAATTGCAGGCCGCGAGAGCAAAAGTCAAAGCGAGAAGGCAAACCACGAATGACGAATGACGAATGACGAATGACTGACGAATTCTGAATGACTGAACGCGTCGCGACCGCTTCGCGTGAGGCTTTTCCTTCGTCATTGTGATGTCCTCAGTCGTCATTCGTCATTCGTGCTTCGTCATTTGTTTCATCTGTCGCATTCGCCCATCACGAAGTCCAGACTGCCGAGCACGGCGACGACATCGCTCAATGAGCAACCGGGCAAAAGTTCGGGCAAAATGCTGAGGTTCACAAACGACGGTGCGCGAATTTTCAGCCGGTGGGGGACACCGCCGCCCTTGCTGTTGATGTAAAAACCAAGTTCGCCCTTGGGATTTTCCGCCGCGAAATAGATTTCGCCGGGCGGTGCGTCCAGCCCTTCCGTCACCACGATGAAATGGTGAATGAGTTCCTCCATTTTCGTCATCACCCGGGACTTGGGCGGCGGCATATTTTTCCAATCCACGACGTTGATCGGGCCACTCGGCAATTTCTCGATGACCTGCCGCAGGATCCGCGCGCTTTGCCGCATCTCTTCTACGCGCACCAGATAACGATCGTAGCAATCGCCGGCCGTTCCCACGACCACTTCGAAGTCGTAATTCTGGTAGTCGAGATAAGGATGTTTGCGCCGCAGGTCGTGTTCGATGCCGCTCCCGCGCAGATTCGGCCCCGAGAGCGCGTAGGCGATGGCGCGGTCGCGCGGGATGACGCCGACGTCACGGGTGCGATCGACGAAGATGCGATTGCGCGTGAGAAGCTTGTCGACTTCATCGAGCTGCGGAATGAAACCGTCGAGGAATTTTTCGAGCTGCGGGATGAAAGTTTCCGGCAGATCGCGGATCTGGCCACCGACGCGGGTGTAGGAAGTGGTGAAACGTGCGCCGGTCAGAAGCTCGAAAAGGTTGTACAGTTTTTCGCGCTCGGTGAACGTGTAGAGGAAGGCCGTCATGGCGCCGAGGTCGAGGGCCATCGCGCCGAGACCGAGGAGATGCGCCGAGATGCGCGCGGTCTCGCAACAGATCACCCGGATCGCTTTTCCGCGCGGCGGCAGGTCCCACCCCATCAGTTTTTCCACGGCGAGCGCGTAGGCGACGTTGTTGGCCAGCGGCGCCAGATAATCAAGCCGGTCCGTGTAGGGGACGAACTGATTGTACTGCATGTTCTCGGCAATTTTTTCGTCGCCGCGATGAAGGAACCCGATGTCCGGAGTGGCCTTGGTGATGGTTTCGCCATCGAGTTCGAGGACGAGCCGCAAAACTCCGTGGGTCGCCGGGTGCGACGGCCCCATGTTGAGCACCATTTTTTCCCCGATGTCGTCGAGGTTTGCGTGCGCCCGCGCATCGGCCGCGGCAACGCGCGTCACCGGGTCCGGGGATTCGATTTCTCGCGTGACAAAAGCCATAAGCCAACCTCGCGTTTATGCTCGCGAGAGGCGCGCGAGGCGCAAGCGCAAAGTCGCTGGTTGATCGAGCGCGCTTCGGGGAAATGCCCGACCGGCCGGCAATGGCTGTCATCCCGAGGTTGGCGAAGCGCGAGCCTGCCCTGAGCGAAGCCGAAGGGAGGGACCTCACAACTGGAATTGCAGCTGCCGCCAAACAGCAAAGCGTCCGATGACGCGTGATGCTTGTCATTTCGCGCAAGCGGTAGAGCGCTTGTGAGGTCCCTCGCCGTCTGCGCGGCTCGGGATGACACGTTGTTTCAACGCTCGGTTGCCGAAAGGAGGCAGCGACGAGAAAACCACCGCCCCGAGGCGGCGGATGGGGCTTCCGCCGCCGAACTCCGCAAGGCCGTCACGCGAACGACGGCTGCGGGCCTAACCTACCTCAACTGCACCCAATAGGGTTGCGCGCCTGGAAGGAGCTGCTTCACCCGATCGGGGTTTTTGAACGTAACCAACTCGACCCGTCCTTTACTGATGTCAGTGGGCAGGACGGAGTCGGCACTCAGGCGCCAGTTCATGGCCGCGTTGCGCGCGAGCTCATCCAACGCGGGATGGCCGCTGCTTCGCAGAACGTTTGTCCCCGTGACGCGGCCACTTTTGTCCAACGTCAGAGACAACACGACTGACCCCTGCAACCCTTGAATGAAGACGCCGAAGGGTAGCTTCGGTTCGCTTTTTTCAAGCCATCTGGCATTGGCCGTTGCCAACGGCAATGCGACTAGCAGTGCAATGATCGCAAGCGCTGCTTTGCGTGCGTGTTTCTGCATACCCAAGTATTTTTGTTTGATGACAAAAATGCAAGCTTTATTACGCGAGTTGCGCTGAACTAGCGACGAAACTAATACGATAACATGGCAAGAAAGATCGCGCTACTGTTTGCCGGCCAGGGAGCGCAAAGTGTTGGGATGGGGCGCGACCTGGCGGCGCATCACCCGGCGGCGGGCGAATTGTTTCAGGAGGCGGACCAGATTCTGGGGCGCTCGCTCAGCGGCATCGCGTGGAACGGACCGCTCGATGAATTAACCAAGACGTCGAACTGTCAGCCGGCCCTTTACGTCCATGGACTCGCCTGTCTCGCAGCGCTGCGCGGCGCGGCCGGTGACTTCGCGATAGAGGCGGCAGCCGGTTTGTCGTTAGGCGAATGGACGGCGCATGCGGCGGCCGGGACTTTCGATTTCGCCACCGGGCTAAGATTGGTCGAGACGCGGGGCCGCTTGATGGACGCAGCCTGCGCGGCGACGGCGGGCGCGATGGCGGCAATGATCGGAGCGGATGAGAATGCGGTTCGCGCGCTCGCGGCCGATACCGATGTGGATATCGCAAACCTCAATGCGCCGGGACAAATCGTGATCTCGGGTGAAAGCGCAAAGGTGGAGCTTGCGGTGAGTCTCGCGAAAGAGCACGGGATCCGGCGGGCTACGCTGCTCAATGTCGCCGGGGCTTATCATTCGCGCCTGATGAACAGCGCCTACGACCAGCTCCGGCAACCTTTGCTCGACGCCGCGCTCCAGGGACCGCGTTTTCCCGTCATGAGCAATGTCACCGGCGCGGCAGTCGAGACGTTGCCGGAGATTCGCGCCGCGTTGCAGGACCAGGTGACCAGCACGGTTCGCTGGTCCGAATGCATGGAGAATCTGCTGGAACGCGGCTGCGATTTCTTTATCGAGCTGGGGCCGGGCGAAGTTCTGTCCGGTTTGCTGCGCCGGACGCGGAAGGACGCGAACGTGGTGAGCGTGAGCGATCCCGCGTCGGTCCACGCGTGCGTGGAAAAACTGCGCGAGGTCTAGAGGCAAACGCTCCTTCAGGTAGGGACGTTTCTCCGAAACGTGCGACTATCCGCGGCCGCCAACAACGCCAGGAGAAGTCGGACGCCTCGGAAAGGCGTCCCTACCTGAAAACTTGCCGCGCTTGCATGCCGCTCTAGTTTCCCGGCATGACTTTACCAGAGCGGATCGATGCCGACCTCAAGGACGCGATGCGGGCGAAAGATACCAGCCGGCTCAACGTGCTGCGCATGTTAAAGTCGGCGTTGAAGTACGCCGCGATCGAGAAATCGAGTGAAAACCAGTTAGACGACGTGGCGGCTTCGCAAGTGATTCGCAAGCAGGTCAAACAGCGGCAGGATTCGATTGAAAGTTTTGAGAAGGGTGGCCGACCTGAGCTTGCCGCCAAGGAGAAAGAAGAACTGAAGATTCTGAACGCTTACCTGCCGAAGGGGCTGAACGAGGATGAACTAGCGGCCATCGTTCGCGAAACCATCACCGAAGTCGGCGCGACATCGAAGGCGCAAATGGGCGCGGTGATGAAAGCGCTGCAGACCAAAGTCGCGGGGCGCGCGGATGGGAAGACGTTGAGCCAGGAAGTTTCGCGGCAGCTCGGATGAAGAAAACGCCGAATGCCGGTCATCCCGAGCGGAGCGAAAGCGCAGTCGAGGGACCCCGTTGCGCGTCGTCCGACTTTTGGCGGGGTCCCTCGGCTGCGCTTCGCTCCGCCCGGGATGACATCATTCAGTGTTTTCTTTTTTTCTGATGTTAAGCGTTATCATCGTCGCCGGTGGGAGCAGCAAGCGGATGGGGTTCGACAAATTGTTCGCCTTGCTTGGCGACCGGCCGGTGCTCGCCCACACCATCGACGCGTTCGAGCGCACCGATTCCGCCCGGGAAATCATCCTGGTGGCGCGCGCGGAGCGCATTGGAGAATTCGAAAAACTCGTGGCGGAGAGCGATTTTAGAAAGGTTCGTCATGTCGTTGCCGGAGGAAAACATCGACAGGATTCCGTCCACGCCGGATTGGCCTGCGTCCAGGCGGACACGGCGTTTATCGCGGTCCACGATGCGGCCCGGCCATTGGTGACGCCGGAGCAGATCGGGCGAGTCTACGCCGAGGCCCGGAAGCACGACGCTGCCGCGCTCGCCGAGCCGATCACGGATACGATTAAGCGCGCGGACGAAAATCGCTTTGTCACGGGCGGCGTGCCTCGGGAAAGCCTTTATGCGATGCAGACCCCGCAAATTTTCGCGCGCGATCTGCTCAACCGGGCCTATGCCGCGGTCGCGGCGAGCAAGCTTTCCATCACCGACGAAGTTTCGGCGGTCGAACACCTTGGCGCGAAAGTGGTGCTGGTCCCGAACGAGGAATGGAACGTGAAGATAACCTATCCTCGAGACCTCCTTCTCGCCCAGGCGGTGCTGGCCCGGCGTTCCGGCTAGATTGCGCTCGGCACTTCGGGAATATCGCCGACAAGGTCGACGAGGCTGCCTACATCCGCTTCCCGGAAGGCGCGGCTCTTCTTGAGTTTGGTCGCGAGAGTGATCTCGCCGGCCCGGAGCATTTGGCCGTTCTTCCAAACCCACGCCTCCGAATTGTAGGGGCCCACCCGACGCGGATCGGACCAGGTATGGATCGAGACCAGCCGCGAGGTTACGGCAGCAGCGATGTGCATCGGGCCGCTATCCACGCTGATGACGAAACGGGCCGCGCGAATCAGCCAGATCAATTGGAGCAGAGTCGTTTGATTCAAGAGGTTCACGCAATTCTCCGGGATAACGATTTTGCGCGATGACTTGCCGACGATCACAACCCTGACCGGATTGAACGCGCGGCAGAATTCTTCGACCACGGAATTGCGCAACGACTTGCGGGCGCCCCGCGAAAATGGATGGAGCAGAACGAAAGGCGGAAAAGGATCGAAGCGGGGCAAGGGGTCGCCAGTGGGCAATGGGAAACGGAGCTGTTCCGGGATTGGAGCGCCGAACGCTTCCGCCAGTTTCAAATAGCGGTCGACTGCATGAGCGCGCCGATCGACCTTTGCCGTCCGTTGATAAAAGAGACGCGAGCCTTCCCGGCCATCACTCATCCCCCAGAGCTCGCCGGGGTGGCTGATTTTGCCGATCAACGCGCTCCGCAGCAGGCCCTGAAAATCGAGAGCGACGTCTGGACGCAACGACTTCGTTTTCTTGAGCCACGGCCACAAAGTGCGAGGCGCATTCAACCCGCTAAATTCGCCGCGCGGGAAAATGTGAACATGAGCGACATCGGGATTGCCGCGCAGGAGCGTGGTCCATTCCGGGTTGATCACCCAGGTTATTTCCGCGGGCGGATACGCGTCGCGAATCGCCGCCACCGCCGGCAAGGTGTGAACGATATCCCCGAGCGAACTCGGCTTAATGATCAGGATGGAACGGCTTTCAGATTTCAGATTTCAAATTTCAGATTGGTGAGCGGTCAATCTGAAATCTGAAATCTACAATCTGCAATGCTTACCGCCCCAATTTGAGCCGTTCCGCCAGGAGCCGCGGCAGCCCGGCCTTGATGATCTTTTCCTGCGCGGTGGCGAGGTCGTATTTCACTCGCCGCTGTTCGACGACATTTTTTTCAATGTGATAAATGCAGTAGGCGGCACGCCAGTCGCCGTCCCGGGGCTGGCCGACGCTGCCGGTGTTGATGAAATATTTCTTCGCCGGCTCGATCATGAGCTGATCCGTCTTCACCCGCTTTACTCCGTCGTCCCGGACAAAGGCGCCGGCGACATGGGTATGGCCGAAGAAGCAGACGGTGGTGTGCTGGTAGGTGAAACTGGCGGCGGCGTCGAGGGTATTAAACACGTAGCCCCACTGCTCCGGCGTATCGAGGGTGGCGTGGACGATGGTGAAATCGCGGACCGGTCGCGAGAGCCGCAATTCCCGCAGCCAGGTTTTATCCTCTTCGGTTAATTGCGCGCGCGTCCAGTTAATCGCCATCTCGGCCAGGGCATTGAAGTCGCGCGACGACTCGTCGAGCGAGGCCTGCTCATCGTGGTTTCCCTTTACCACGGGACAATCCAGCTTCTGGACAATCTCGACACATTCGTGGGGGTTGGCGTTGTACCCAACGACGTCGCCGAGGCAAACGTAATGCGTGCACTCGTGTTCGCGCGCGTCGGCGAGCACGGCTTCGGTCGCCTCAAGATTGGCGTGCAGGTCGCTGAGAATGGCGAAGCGCATTGGGCGGAATGTTAAAATAGTTACAAGGGTTACAAAGTTAAAAAGGGAAGATTTTTTCTGCCGGTCTGACTCGGCGGCCTTGGAGCCTTCCGTTATGGAACCCGCCGTTCGGGTGGAATGGCCAACTTAATTTCAAGTTCTTTCAAATGCCGGAGCAGGGTTGGCAACCGTTCCTGTTCTCCGGAGTCGTAGAGCGCGCGCAGGTCCCGGTAGGCTTCGCTTTCCCGTCCCGGGCCTTGCGCCAGCTCGTAGGCCGCGAAACGCCTCGCGTAACTGTGCCCGCCCGGCAGGGCGGCGGCCTTCGCGAAAAATTCGGACGCGTGCTCGTGGTCTTTGTATTTGTCGCGGTAGAGCCGGGCCAACGCCTCGTAAAGTTCCGGACGTTCCGGGTTATTCCTGATCCCGCGTTCCAGAAAATCCTTGCCGAGTTGGAAGTATTCGCGCGCGGCTTTGATGCGAAGTGCGAGCCGCGGCTGGGTGCGGTCGTTCATCGCCGCCGTGCTTGCGTTCCAGGCCATGTGCCACGCGGCCATGTCCCAAAACAAAAGCGCCCGCGGTTGCAGCGTCGTGACCTGACGAAAGAGCAGCAGGACGCGCCCCCATTCCGTGCGTTCCCACGCGACATGCGCTTCGATGAAGAGCGCATCCGCGACGAGCGAACGAAACCCACTCAGTGCGGCCACGAACCCGAGCTGCCCGAGCTGTTCGCGCAAATCGAGATTGAAATCCACCGCGCGAAAATGCAGGTCGCGGTGGGAGTTGGAAAGGGCGTGTTCCATCGGCAGGCGGACCGCGCCAAAGAGCAGGATCCCGAGAATGACGGTCGCGATTCGGGTCATAATTCCTTCCGAAAAAAAACCGCCCACGCCAGCGCCAGATAGAAACTGCTGTAAAACAGGCCCAGCCCAATGGTCTTGAGCAAGAGCGTGAGCGGGATGGCGTTACCGGCCACGACGTCGTCCGTCAGGTTAAACAACTGCAGGTCGGGGAAGAGCAGCGCGACGAGCGCGAGAAAAGTTGTCGTGAACCATCCGGCGCTATGGTTTTGCAGCCAGTATTCGCGCGCGATCGCCTGGAGATGGCCGATGAAATAAACGAACGCCATGACGATCGTCGTGAAGATGGTGCTGGTGGCGAAGGTGGAGATGAAAAGAGTAAGCGCGGCCAGAAGACATCCTTTCAAATAGATGACCGCGATGCCGGCAAACAGATTGACGTTGAAGGCGGCCGCGCGCACGAGACGCAGCGCTTCCGCGCTTTGCTCCGCGGGAGCGGCCCTCATCTGGCGGGCGGTTTCGTTCAGGACGCTTTGTTCGCGGAGCATGAGCACGAGAAGGAAGAGCGCGCTCATCGCGGTGAGACTGAGCGCCAGCAAGAGCAAAACCCCGAGGAGCTTTCCGGTGAGATACTCGAAGCGCGAAACTGGTTTTGCGAGAACGGTGTAGGCGGTGCGGTCCTCGACGTCCTGCGGAAGCAACCGCGCCGTTGCGATCACGGCGAGGAGCGAAGTGAAAATGCTCATCGCCCCGAGCGCGATGTCCTTCAGCACCTGGAATTCCTGCTGGAACGTCATCTGGGCCATGAAAACGGAGCTGCCGATCAACAACAGCGCGAACAGGAGCAGGACGTAGAAGATCTTCAGCCGCGTCAGGCCGGTCAGCGTGTTGCCGACAATCGCGGCCAATCGCCGAAAGGAGAAGACGCGATGGGTAAGATTATTCATGCGCGTTTTCGTCTGGCGCTTCCGTGGCTTCGAGAAACAATTGTTCGAGCGACGTTTGCGGCCGGCCGCGCTCGATCACGCGCGCGCCGGATTTTTTGGCCAGGTCGTCGATGGCCTCGATCAAATCCGGCCGCGCGTTTTCCAGGACAAATTGCATTTGATTTTCCACGCCCAAGAGTTCACCCAACGCTCCTTCGCGGACGAGAATCCCATTCGCGAGAATCCCGACGCGGTCGCAAATCTCCTGGACCTGGCCGAGCAAATGCGACGAAAGCAAAACGGTAATCCCGCGCGTTTTCAGTTCGAGAATGAGATCGCGAATTTCTCGCGCCCCGGCGGGATCGACGCCGGCCGTCGGTTCGTCCAGGACCAGCAGCGCCGGTTCCTGGATCAGCGCCTGGGCGAGCCCGATCCGTTGCAGCATCCCTTTGGAATAACCACCGAGACGGCGATCCCGGGCTTTCGTCAGGCCGACCAGCGCGAGCATTTCCTCGATTCGGTTTTTTAGGGCGGCACCCCGCAGTCCGCATAGTTTGCCGTAAAAGCGCAAGGTCTCCGTCCCTGTCAGAAACTTGTAAAAGTAGGGGCTCTCCGGCAGGAAACCGACCGACTCCCGGCTGGCAACCTGGTCGCTGGTCCGTCCGAAAATTTGAGACCGACCGCGCGTCGGAGTCACCAGGCCGAGGATAATTTTCAGGGTCGTGCTTTTGCCTGATCCATTGGGGCCAAGCAGCCCGTAGATTTGTCCGGGCGCGACTTCGAGATTTAGATCCCGCACCGCCACGACTGATCGCCGTTGGAACGGAACTGGAAAAATTTTCGTGACGCCGCTGAGAGAAACGGCTGGTTTTGGAGCGGTTGTAAGAACCATTTTGCGAGCAAGACTTTCGGGCGAGGCTCTCATCCTAACCTTCTCCCACGGGGAGAAGGAGCTGACATCCTTTGTTCAACGTCCTTTGTAGGGGCGTGGATAGTTCAGGAAAACCCCCCTCGCCCTTTGGGAGAGGGCTGGGGTGAGGGCTGATTTCGCTTTCGACCGGCGGTTCAATCATGCCGAATTTCGAAGCCGCGGAAAGCGGGCGGATTGGGCAGCGCCGTTTCGCTGTGCTTCTTAATATGAGCGCGCAGCTCGCTGTTGAGGATCGCTTCGAGGAAGGCGCGCACTTCCTCCTCCTCGCCGGCAGCCTGAAGTTCCACGCGGCCGTCGGGGAGATTGCGGACGGAACCGGTAATGTCGAACCCCTTCGCGACTTGCCTCACCGACCAGCGAAAGCCTACGCCCTGGACATTGCCTTCGTAAAAAACCTGAACGGATGCCGTCACGCATCCGAAGATTGATGTGGCTTCGCGCCGGCAGCAACCGTGCGCTGCGTTTTATTGCCCCGGAGCGGGCACGGGCAGCTCGGCGGGCGGCAGATCCTCCGGCGGAGGAACCAGGCGCGGATCGGTCGAATTTAGATTGAACTGCTCGACGGCCGGCTGACTGGACGGGGTTGCAAGTCGATCGGTCTTCGGGGCGGACACGGCGGCGATGAGGGCGGAGGAGGCGGGCCGAATTTCTTCGCTGGACACGTACCCCTGTTCGCCGGTCGCGACCACTTCCACCTTGCTGTAGCCGAACGAGGGCCGAATCAACTTTACGACCGTCTCTTTCGAAAGTGTTTTGTCCGGATCGCGGCCCGCCTGCGGTCCGCGATGGAAGAACGCCGCCGAATCCGCAGTGACAACGAAAAGTTTCGCGTCGCTCTTCGCTGTGGTCCGGGTGGACTGGGCCGTTTTGTTCGTGCTGGAACAGCCGGTGAAAGAGATCACAAGCAGGGCTGCGGCGGGGAGCAAGCGAGAGTAATTCACTCTGCAAATCTAAGCACGCGGCGCGCCACGTTACTTGTAGGAATAGACCAGACAAACCGTGGACGGTTCACCTTCCAACAGACTGACCGCCACAAAATATTGGCCGCTCACGGTGGGCGAAAACCCAGCCGAGGCGCGTTCGCCTTCATTATAACTCTCGGTCGCCATCGGCTTGCCGCCCTCATCATAAACCGCGACCGAGATCTTTTTCGCCTTGGCATTCGCGGCGGCCGCGGAAAACCAGTACTGGTTTCCCGCGTAAAGATTTACCGCGATGACCGCGCGCTCGGCCGGTTTGATCAGTCCGGCCCAATGACCATCCCGCAGTTTGAAGCCGTCATTTGTGAAAGCACCGGTGAGGTCGAGCACCTGTTTGTGGGCCTCCACTTCCTCGTCGCTTTCCGCCCAGACAAAGGCAGTGACGGCGAAGAAGGCCAGGCCGGCAAGAATCAGGGCGCGCTTTCTCATTTCGCGTCCCCCTTGCTCTGAATCTCTTCCATTAATTTGCTCACGGCTTCATTGAGCTTCTTCACTTCGTCGAGACTCGGGCCTTTTCCGGATTGGAACGCGACCAGTTTCTCGATGCCGGTGAGTTGTTCATTCACGCTTTTGACCAGCGGTTCGCTGCGCAGGTCCATGCTGATGTCGTTCATTTTCGCGTGGATAAAGCTCACCACCGCGGGTTGCCGGAGCACCTTGGCGCTTTGCTCATCGTAATTCTTGATAACCGACGCGCTCACTGCCTGCGTCCCGCGGATCCAGCCGCCGAGACTGACCAGAATTACGAGGTCCTGGTCGCGGTGCGATTGCATGGACGTTTTCACTTCGTTCTGGGTCGCTTCGAGTTCTTCATGGAGCGCGTCCCATTCGCTGCTCTCGGCAAATTCGTTGATGCTGTTCCCGCGGCTGAGCACGTTCTCACTCACCCCGAGCGCCTTCGCGAGCTTGATGATGTCCGTGCCGATGTTCTTCACCTGCTGGCTGTCCTGGGCTTCGACGGCGATGAAACCGTCCGCGATCAGCCCGCCGAGATTGAGCGCGATCTGCGCGCGATTCCGGTAGGTCATCGGAATCGGGGTCCGGTATTGTCCGGCCCAATCCGGCTTGCCCGGTTTCTCGAGGGCGGCGAAAAGCTCGCCCGGGGTGGGAATGGTGAGCGAATCGATTTTGATCGCTTTGGCCAATTGGTCCTGTGAAAGGGTCGCGGGCTCTGCCGCGATTCCAATCGACCCGCCGGCGAGGCAAATCACCGCTCCAGTGGCGATCCAAAATCTCATGTGAGCCAGATTATCCGCGGCTGCGGGGATTTGCCAATGGGAATGTGGGCCCCTGACTTTGAACGGGTAGGGGCGCCGCGCTGCGGCGTCCTTAAAACGGCTGAAAAGAAAGGTGTGCCCAAGATTCACGGACACCGCAGCGCGACGTCCCTACCAAGCCTGCCGCAAAACAAATTTGCGCCAGTGGCGCAAGCTGATGTAATCCTGCGCATATGTCGCCGACCAGCATTTCCAGACTCCAGGCGCGAGAGATCCTCGATTCGCGCGGAAATCCCACAGTGGAGGTGGATGTCTATTTGGAAAACGGGGCGATGGGCCGCGCCGCGGTCCCGAGTGGTGCCAGTACTGGCGAGCATGAAGCCTGGGAGCTACGTGATGGCGACAAGGAGCGTTACGGCGGAAGGGGCGTCACCAAAGCCGTCCGCGGGGTAACCGAAACAATCGCGCCCGCCATCGCCGGATGGGACGCCCTCGAGCAGGCCAAGATCGATGAGAAATTGATCGCGCTCGACGGCACGCCGAACAAAAAGAATCTCGGCGCAAATGCGCTTCTCGGGGTTTCGCTGGCGATCGCCCACGCCGCCGCGGCCGCCTCCAGGGTTTCCCTTTTTCGTTATCTCGGCGGCAATTCGGCCCGGACCCTGCCGGTCCCGATGATGAACATTCTCAACGGTGGCGCTCACTCCGACGCGCCGATCGATTTCCAGGAGTTCATGATCATGCCGAAAGGCGCGCCGTCCTTCCCGGAAGCGCTCCGTTACGGCGCGGAAGTTTTTCACGCGTTGAAAAGCGTCCTCCACGATCGCGGGCTTTCGACCGCCGTCGGCGATGAAGGGGGTTTCGCGCCGAAACTGGATTCCGCCGAGGACGCGCTCGATTGCATCGGGATCGCGGTCGAGAAAGCCGGTTACAAATTCGGCGAGCAAATCTTCGTTGCGCTCGACCCGGCCGCCTCGGAGTTTTTCGATCCGGAACAGAACGCCTACGTTTTCAAGAAATCCGACGGCTCGAAACGGACGGCCGAGGAGCTGGTCGACTATTACGAAACGCTCTCCCGCCGTTTTCCGATTATCTCGATCGAGGACGGCTGCGCGGAAAATGACTGGGACGGCTGGAAAAAATTAACGGCGCGGCTCGGCCAGAAAATCCAGCTCGTGGGCGACGATCTTTTCGTGACGAACGTGGAGTTTCTCCGCAAAGGCATTCTGCAAGGCGTCGCAAATTCCATCCTGATCAAGGTAAACCAGATCGGCACCCTCACGGAAACGCTGGCCGCGATCGATCTCGCGACGAAGAACAATTACACCGCGGTGATCAGTCATCGCTCCGGCGAAACGGAAGACACAACGATTGCCGACATCGCGGTCGCGACCAATGCCGGACAGATCAAGACCGGCTCCCTTTGCCGGACCGACCGGGTGGCGAAATACAACCAGCTGCTGCGAATCGCCGAGGAACTTGGTGACAATGCGGTGTACGGCGGTAAAATGCGCTAGTGGAAAATCCGAGCTACGGCGATTTCCGCGCAAGGCGTGAAGCTACGGTCTGGCAGCGCCTCAACAGCGTCCTCCGCATTCTGCTTTTCCTGGCGGTCGTACTCGTGATCGTGAGTCTGTTTCTCCCGCCCTACAAAAAACTTACCCAAAGCCGGACCGAAATCGAGAACCTGCAAAGCCAGGTGAACGACCAGAAGATGTTGCTTGCGCGCCAGACGCGGGAAGTGAATCTGCTCAAGACCGACCCGACCTACCTCGAGACGATGGCGCGCGATCGGCTCGATTTAATGAAGGAAGGCGAAACGATCTTTCGCCTCGAGCCTCCGCCGGCAGCGAAGGGGAAGCCCTAATTCTTCTCCGTCATCCCGAGCGAAGCGAAGCGGAGTCGAGGGACCCCGCGGCAAGTTATTCGACGGGATCCCTCGACTTCGATCGGGATGACAAGCGACAGCTTTGGAGACGGCCTGCCCTCAGGCCGTTGGAACAGTGAGGAAAGCAGCGCGAAAATCTGAACGGCACGAGGGCGGGCCGTCTCCATCTGCCGTTGAGATTTGCGCGTGATTGCGAACCCGCGCTACATTCCTCCCATGGCCAACGACGTTCCGGTGATCGAACCAGAAGCACTCCACTCGCGCGTGCGCGAGTTGCGGAGGTTTCTTTGACGTCCCGAAACTAGAGAGCCAGCTCGGCGCGCTCGAAGAGCGCATGTCCGCGGTCGATTTCTGGTCGAACCGCGAGCGGGCGCAGGTCGACGTCGAAGAGGTCTCTCGGGTGCGTTCGCTCCTGAATCCGCTGCGCGAACTGGAGCGAGCGGTGGCCGATTTCGAGGCGTTGCGCCAGCTCACCGCGGAAGAGTCCGATCCGGCCCATCGCGCGGAAGCGGAAAAGGAAATGGCGACCGAGCAGGCCCGCCTCATCCATCAACTGGAGGAATTCGAGCTGCGCCAGTTTCTTTCCGGCGAAAACGATTGCGCCAATGCCTTTCTCACGATCCATTCCGGCGCGGGAGGAACGGAATCGTGCGACTGGGCCGACATGTTATTGCGGATGTACCAACGCTGGATTGAGCGGAGCGGTTTCACTTCCCAAACCATCGATGTGCAGGTGGGCGAAGAAGTCGGAATCAAATCGACGACCCTGTTAGTCCAGGGCGAATACGCCTACGGGCACTTGAATCCGGAGCGCGGAGTGCACCGGCTCGTCCGGATCTCGCCCTTCGACGCGAACAAGCGGCGGCACACCTCCTTCGCGAGCGTGGATGTGGTGCCGGAGATCGCGGATTCGGCGCCGATCGATATCAACCCGGCCGACATCGAAGTGGATACGTTTCGCGCCGGAGGCAAAGGAGGCCAGAACGTCAACAAGGTGGAGACGGCGGTGCGGATCGTGCACAAGCCAACGGGCATTGTCGTCGCCTGCCAGGCTGAGCGTAGCCAGGGGCGCAACCGGGAGCTGGCGTTGAAAATGTTGAAAGCGAAACTTTACGAGATCGAACAGGACAAGAAGCGGGCGGAGATCGATCGGCAATACGGCGAGAAAGGCGACGTGGCCTGGGGCAGCCAGATTCGATCGTACGTTTTCCAGCCCTACCAAATGGTGAAAGACCACCGCACCGGGGCGGAGACGAGCGATCTCCAGGCGGTGATGGACGGCGACATCGACCTTTTCATCCAGGCGAAATTGCGCGGGCAGAAGGCAAAGAAAGGCGAGGGGAGCGACAGGGAGATTTAGTCGTCACGCCTAACGAAAGAGTGTCATCCCGAGCCGCGCAGACGGCGAGGGACCTCACGGTTGCAATTCTTGCTATCGCCAAGCATCAAGCGTCCAGTTACGCAGTTCGCCTGTCGTTTCGCGCGAGCGATTGAGCGCTTGCGAGGTCCCTCGCCGTCTGCGCGGCTCGGGATGACACGCGTTCTAAAACTAATTCGGCGCCGGACTGAGATCGTAGACTTCAACCAGACCGATGCCGGTCGCCCCATTCGCTCCGCGCACGATGGCGGTGTAGCTGCCGGGAGAGAGCGTGACCTGCAACGCCGATTCGGCCGCTTGCGTAGGCGCCAGGCCTTCCGCCTGGATTTGGGCGGCCTTCGGATGGGTTCCCCAATTGTCATTGGAATCGACCACGCTGCCGGAAGCATCCCGCAGTTCCACGGTCGGATCACTCAACGCGCCGGTAACTCCCGAGGCTGCCAGCGACTGACCGATCGCACGCACGACTACGTCCTTCGTCTGGCTTCCACCGACAATGAATCCGGCGATCAAAACCTGATCGCCGGTCATCACCGGACCGCGGGTCGAGATATTTCCGGCGCGTCCGCCGGTGGTATGCAGATCGTAGAGCTCGACCAGCGCCGTGCCGGTAAGCATGCCGTCGCCGTTATCGAATGACCTGAGCACCACCGTGTAACTGCCCGGATTCAAGGTCGCCAGGATCGCCGCTTCCTGGCTGTTGGTCGGATCAAGATGGTAACTGGCGACGGTGCTTGCCCACGAATCATCGATCCAGTCGTCGCTCGTTGAGATCGTATTGCCGGCGGCGTTGTGCAATTCGATGACCGGATCCTTCAACGCGTTGGTGATGCCGAGGGCCGGCAACGAGTTCCCGATTCCACGCACGACCACCGTGGCCGGCTGTGAGCCTTGAATAATGAAGCCGCCAATCACCACGTTATTGCCGGTGCCGACGAACGCACGCGTCGACAAGTTCACCAGGTTCGGCGCCGGGTTCGCCGTCAGGTAGGCCGGCCCGCTATCGTAGATGCTTTTGGCTCCGTTGATGTCGTCGGGTTGTAACGAATCAATCCCGCTTACGACCGAATTCATGATCGCGGTGACCATTTGCGGTGGACTCGCCTGGTCCGGATGATCCAGGCCCAGCACATGGCCGAACTCGTGCAGCGCGATTCGATGAAAATCCTGGAGCCCGTCCGCCTGCAAGCGCCCGCGATAGGAGTCGAAATCGTAGGCGTTGTTAAAAATGACGTCTGCTTCCATCAGAGTGGAACCTCGGGGCGTCATCAGGGTCACGGCCAGCGTCCCGCTCCCAAAGGAGTCTCCATAGACGGTGTTCGACATGCTGACCGAGGTGTTTCCATCGTCACCCGAGGGAGGCAGGATTGAATTGCGATCGACCGCAAACTGCATGTGGACCAGATATTGGTTCCAGATATTGAGCGCGTCCTCCGCGGAAGCGTTGAGGTTGGGAAATCCGTCCTGAAAAGGTTGGCGGGGGACGGGGGGAAGGGATAAGTGCATGAGCACGGTGCGGTTCTTGGTCCACGAATATCCTTCGAGCGTGTAACCCCGGGAGCGTGGCGACATGGCGACACAAAGACAAAGAAGGATCAGCGAAAGTCTTGTTCTCACGAGGGTATTAATCCGTGATGGACGGAAAAGTTACGGTCGATTGTTGTTTTCCACAAGACGGAGTCGCGCTTTCGGATCAAATTTGCCGCCGTTGAACTTGCGGCAGCAATCGAGGCACGCGATTGCCCGTTTGATGCGCCGGACACGGGGAAAATCCTTCCCGCACCGGGAACAGCGGTACAAAAACCGGCGCGTCCTCTTCTTTACCGGGAAAGGCAGCGTGTGGCACCGGGCTTCATCGGCGATGGCGAGATCGTGGCAGGCTTTGCGCCACTCCGCCCCGTGCGGGGAAACGCGACGCCGACCGGCGCGGAATTGCGCGAGCAAATGGGCCAGCTCATGGCGCAGGGTGCGATCGATCTCGGCGGCGTCATGCTCCCGCAGGCGCGGGTTCAACGAAATCAGGCTTCGGCGTGAATCGGCGCGGCCCGCGGCGCTGAACAAGCGCGCGTTCCATTCGACGTGAACCTGAAGCGCGAGTTCCGCGGCGTCGAGGTCGGCCAGAATTTCCCGGACTTGCGCTTCCAAAGCGGAATCGCGTCCGAGAACCACCGGCGAAAATGCCGGCGGGAAAACGAGATCGAGCTGCTTATGAGTCGTTCGAAGATTCACTCGCGTAACAACGGATTTATACCACGGACCCTCATCCTAACCTTCTCCCTCATGGAGAAGGAACCCTTCGGCAACCCCTCATATCAATCTTGGTAGGGCGAGACTTGTCGAGCCGCGGGGCTTTTCGGTGATGCGCTCGGCTCGACAGAGTCTCGCCCTACTAAAACACGACAGCTCCCAGTCCATGAGGGAGAGGGCTGGGGTGAGGGTCCGCGGTGTTTTCGAAATATGTCTAAACAGTTGCATAACGTTCAGCCTGCGCCTGGGCTCTTGTTCCCCGGATGCGATCGATCACCCGGCCGACGATTGCGCCGGTCCGATCGATTTGCTCCTCGGTCGTTTCGCGGCCTAACGAGAAGCGCACAGCCGAGCCGGCCAGTTCCGCCGAGAGGCCCATGGCGAGTAAGACGTGCGACGCCACCACCGAGCCGACCATGCACGCGGATCCGCTCGAAGCGCAGACGCCTTCCAGATCGAGCGCCATCAGGATTGTTTCCGAGCTCAGGCCCCCAAAGCTGACGTTTAACGTATTGGCCAGCTGATTCGAAGCATCGCCGTTCCGGGCCGCGCCCGGACAGGCCGCGCTGATTTGTTGCCATAAACGATCGCGCAAAGCTTCTTCGCGAGCCTGTTCCGCGACACGGTCGCGCGAAACAAATTCGGCTGCTGCCGCCATCCCGACAATGGCCGCGACATTCTCGGTTCCCGGACGCCGTTGATTTTCGTGGGCACCGCCAAATTGGAGCGCTTCAATCGGCACCCCGGCGCGCAAATAAAGGAGGCCCGCGCCTTTCGGTCCGTAGAATTTATGCGCGGCGAGACTCGCAGCCGCACAGCCACTCTTCTCCAAATTCGTTTCCACTTTGCCGAACGACTGCACCATGTCGCTGTGCAGGAGCACGCCCCGCTTCTGGCAAACGCGTTGAAGTTCGGCCATCGGCTGGAGCACACCCGTTTCGTTGTTCGCGGTCATGATCGAAGCCAGAATGGTGTCGGCGCGAATGGCGTGGGCCAATTCCTCCGGATCGATCAGGCCCTGCCCGTCTACCGGCAGAAGGGTGACGTCGAACCCTTCCCGGTGGCCGAGGTGTTCGAAGGCGTTGAGGACCGCGTGGTGCTCCGTGCTGGCGCAAATGAAATGGCGACCTCGGCTCGCGTGGGCGCGGGCGAGCCCGAGCACCGCGAGATTATTCGATTCGGTGCCGCCGCCGGTGAAGATCAGCTCGTGCGGTTTCGCGCCGAGCAACTCGGCCAGTCGATCGCGGGCGTCGTCCGCGCCGGCCCGGGCTTCGCGCCCGGCGGCATGCACGCTCGAGGGATTGCCATAGTGCCGCTCGAGAAACGGCTGCATCGCTTCCAGCGCGGCGGAACACAACGGCGTCGTCGCGTTGTAATCCAGATAGATCATGGCGGTTTCTCGGCGTTACGCGGTGAAATCTCGCGCGCCGGCGCGGCGCTTCGGCACGATCTGGAGCTGTTTCTCCTCGTAATAAACGAGCGAATCCGGCGGCACGCTCTGAATCAGGAATACATTGCCGCCAATCGTGCTGCGGGCGCCAATCACGGTTTCGCCGCCGAGGACTGTCGAGTTGGGATAGATCGTCACGTCGTCTTCGAGCGTCGGATGCCGTTTCCCGCCCTTCTTGATTTTTCCATGCTCGTCTTTCTGAAAGCTGCGCGCTCCCAGCGTCACGGCGTGATACAATTTTACCCGCGAACCGATCTCGCAGGTCTCACCCACGACCACGCCGGTCCCGTGATCGATGAAAAAATGGGGGCCGATCCTGGCGCCCGGATGGATATCGATCCCGGTGCGGGTATGGGCCCATTCGGTCATGAGCCGCGGAATCAGCGGCACCTTTTTTTCGTAAAGAAGATGGGCCATCCGCTGGATGGCGATCGCTTCGATCGCCGGGTAGGCGACGATGACTTCCTCGTAACTGGTGGCTGCCGGGTCCCCTTCGAAGGCGGCATCGACATCGGTCCAGAGTACCTGGCGCAACCCGCCGAGCTGAGACATAAACCAGGTGAGGATCTCATCCGCCTTCGCGTCCGCCACGTCGCGATCGAGTTTGCTGAAGCTCTTGGAAATCTCGGGCTTCATCCGCGCATGAAGTCGTCGGATGCGGCTTCGGGTTACATCCGGCAGATCGCTCGAGTCGACGAGCGGTTCTCCGTGGAACCCGGGAAACATCAGGCTCATCAGGTCGATGCACGCCGTTTCGATCGCCGGCCGTGAGGGAAGCATCGCCGCGGCGTCGAGATAATTGATGCCGCCGCTCTCGGTGTAAGTGCGGAGCAGTTCGGCCGCTGCGTCTGTTATCGGCTCATCCATCGGGCGAAACTATGCGACGGGTGTCCCCGCAATGGAAACGGAAAGTCTCTTGAGGTAGGGGCGGCGCGCTGCGCCCTCCGTGCTGTTGCCGTGCGGGAGCGAAACAAGCGGACGCCGCAGCGCGGCGTCCCTACCTGAGATTTGTCTCGGCGACGGCCGTGGAACCTTGTATTTCGACGCAACGATGAAGTTTCTGCGTTCGCTCCATCTCTATCTCGGTTGCCTCTTTGCCCCGATGCTGATCTTTTTCGCGGTTACCGGCTCGTGGCAGCTCTTCAACTGGCACGAATCGACGAAAGACAAAACCTACATCGCGCCCCCCGCTTTGGCGGCTCTCTCATTCATCCACAAGGATGCGCACATTCCTGGGACGCCAGGAAGAAAGCCGACGCCGCTCCGTTACTTCATGCTCGCGACTGCGTTCGGTCTGGTTACGACCACGATTGTGGGAATCATCATGGCCTACCAATTTAGTCGGCGGCCACTTGTCGCCACGCTCTGTCTGCTGTTGGGAATCGCCCTCCCGGGATTGCTCCTCTGGATCTACCGGTAGCGCGTGTCCGGTTTTTGGGGAGCGCAGGCTGCCAGCCTGCAGTTCGTGGCAGCCTGCCACGAACATTTCCGGAAACGTTGCGTGTATCCCGGCGCGCAAAATTCCGCCCGGCAAGCTGCCGGGCGGTGCAGGCTGCACTCCCCAGACTGAAACGCCGCGGCGCAATCAAAAATGCGCGCACGACATTCAGAGGAGACGTTTTAGACTAACAGTTCGCCCATGAGCTCTTTCGAAATAACCGGCGTGCCCGTCGATGAACTCAATGTTTTTCTGGGCGCCGCGCATCCGGATCCGTTCCGGATTCTCGGACCGCATCGGGTCGGCGATGACCTCGTCGTGCGCATCTTTCGGCCCGACGCGAAAGAGATCAGCATCGTTCTCCCGGGCCAGGAAGAGCAACGCTTCGAAGCGACCCGACTCCGACCCCAGGGTTTTTTCCAGGCGACGTTGCCCGGGATAAAGCGCGACACCAATTACCTCGTTCATCTCACCGCGTGGGATGGAACGACCGCGCTGGTGCGCGATCCCTACGCCTACGGGCTCATCATGGGCGAAGTCGATCTGCATTTGTTCGCCGAGGGAAATCATTTGCAGCTCTACGAGAAGTTCGGCGCGCATTTGCGCAATATCGGCGGCGTTGATGGCGTTTACTTCGCGGTCTGGGCGCCAAACGCGCAGCGGGTCAGCGTTGTCGGCGATTTTAACGGCTGGGACGGCCGCGTAAATCCGATGCGCCGCCTGCTCGGCAGCGGTGTCTGGGAATTGTTTCTCCCGGGCGTTGGCGAAGGCGCACATTATAAGTTCGAGATCAGGACGCCGCGCGGCGCGTTATTGTTGAAGGCCGATCCGTTCGGGCTTTTCAGCCAGCATGGCAAGCAGACTTCCTCGCTGGTTTACAATCTCGACCGCTATCAATGGAGTGATGGCGAATGGATGGACGCGCGTCCGGCGCGCCGACTGCCCACGAGCGCGATCAGCATTTACGAAGTCCATCTCGGGTCCTGGCGGCGCAAGGCCGAGGAAGCGAATCGTTCGCTGAGCTATCTGGAATTATCGGAAACGCTCATCCCCTACGTCGTTGAGATGGGCTATACCCACATCGAGCTGATGCCGGTGGCGGAGCATCCGTTCGAAGGATCGTGGGGCTATCAGGTCACCAATTATTACGCGCCGACCAGCCGGTTCGGAACCCCGGACGAATTCCGCCATTTCATCGACAAATGTCACCAGGCCGGGATCGGGGTCATTATGGATTGGGTGCCGGCCCACTTCCCGAAAGACGCGCACGCGCTCGCCGAGTTCGACGGGACCGATCTCTATGAACATGCCGATCCGCGCCAAGGCGAGCACCAGGATTGGGGCACGTTGATTTTCAATTTCGGCCGCAACGAAGTCCGCAATTTCCTGATCGGCAACGCGCTCTTCTGGCTCGACAAATATCATATTGACGGTCTGCGCGTGGACGCCGTCGCGTCGATGCTTTACCTCGATTACTCGCGGAAGGAGGGCGAGTGGATCCCGAATGCGTTCGGCGGCCGGGAAAATCTGGAGGCGGTCTATTTTCTCAAGCGCTTCAACGAAGTCTGCTACGAGCGTTTCCCCGGCATCATGACGATCGCCGAAGAATCAACCGCCTGGCCGGGCGTCTCGCGCCCGACGCATCTCGGCGGCCTGGGGTTCGGATTCAAATGGAACATGGGGTGGATGCACGACTTCCTCCATTACATGTCGCTCGATCCGATTTTCCGGCGGTTCCATCACAACAACATCACGTTCTCGCTCATGTATGCGTTCCAGGAGCATTTCGTCCTGGTCCTGAGCCACGACGAAGTGGTCCACGGAAAACGCTCGCTCCTCAATAAGATGCCGGGCGAGGAATGGCAGCAGTTTGCGAATCTGCGGATGTTTTACGCCTGGATGTATGGGCATCCCGGCAAGAAGCTCCTCTTCATGGGCGGCGAATTCGGCCAGCGCCGCGAGTGGAACCACGATCGCGAGCTCGACTGGGAGCTCGTCGGGTTGCCGCGCCACGACGGTCTGCGGCGGCTCGTCCAGCATCTGAATTTCGTTTACAAAAACGAACCGGCGCTCTGGGACTGCGACGATTCGTATGAAGGCTTCGAATGGATCGATTTTCACGACGCGGACAACAGCGTGGTCGCCTTCCTGCGCCGCTCCCGCGAAGGCGGCGTCATCGTTTTTGCGGTGAACGCCACTCCGATGGTGCGACACGGTTATCGGCTGGGTGTTCCAGCCGCCGGCTTTTATCGCGAGATCATCAACACCGATGCCGAGACCTACGGCGGCAGCAACGTTGGCAACATGGGCGGATTCGAAGCCGAAGATTTCCCGTGGCAGGCCCGGACGCATTCGCTCATGATCAGTTTGCCGCCGCTCGCGGTGGTGGCATTCAAGCGCGAAGAGTCGAAATCTCCTGCTGGGTAGGGTCGGCGCGCTGCGCCGACCGCGGACGCCGCCGCTCGCCACGGCGAGTTCGTCCAGCGGCGAACGCGGCATCCCTGATATGAGGCGCGGCGTGCACCTCATTCTTCTTGACCCGTCTCATGCGGTTCCGCATCTTCTTGCTCCGTTTTATCTGCTCATGAAAAGAGATTCTTCCGCTGCTTTCACCCTGATCGAACTGCTCGTCGTGATTTCAATCATCGCGGTGCTTGCCGGGATTGCGTTGCCAGTTTATTCGACCGTCCAGGAACGCGGCGCGCAAACGAAGGATCTGTCCAATGCCAAACAGCTCGGGCTTGCCTGTAAACTTTATGCGGCGGATAACGACGGGAAATTTCCCGACAAGGACGGTCAAGCGGCGGACCCACCCGTCACGGCCTTGACCTCGGCCAGTACGTCGAACCAGGCATTCGCTTGTTTGGTTCCCAACTATCTTCCCAGCGAGAAGCTTTTTTACGTGGGTAAATCGGCATGGTCGCCGAATGTCCCGGACGAAAAAACGACGGCGTCGACCGACCGTTGCGAAGCCAAATCGAACAATTTTGCTTACGAGTTCGGTCTTACAGAAATCTCGAATCCAAGTTTCCCTTTGATTGCGGATGGGCCGACCACCGGTGGAGCCTCCGCGGTTTATAGCACTGATCCGAATGCAAAAGGCGGAGTTTGGAAGGGCAAGAAAGCGGTTGTGATTCGATGCGACATGAGCGGGACCGTCGAGACATGCGTGGTTAACACCGCGGCCGGAACTTCAACTGTTCAAGGTCCCACCGGGGGTAGTGCGAAAACGGATATTTTTGCACCCTCAACGACCTGGCTATCGGCGGGCAATGCATTGTTGCTTCCAGAGCCCTAGTCTTTTCCAAGGTGAGGCCTAGCCGCGGCAGAGATTCATCTGCCGGTTTCTCGCCGAGAGAACTCGTCGTGATGATTGTGATCATCGCAGTGATTCTCCTTCTCGCCTGGCCTGCCCTTAAGAGCGCCCTCGCGAAGCGCGATCTGACGCGGACGATGAACAACGGGCGGGACCTGTATCTCGCGGCTTTTCGGATGGCGACTGACGGCGCGGCGAAATCTGACGCGAACCTCGCCTGGCCGGGTGATTATCCGGCGAACAGCCTCGCGGATTATTGCAGCAAGCTCGTCGAGAAGGACTATCTCAAGGCGAGTGAGCTTCAGAGAATCTTGAGTGCGCCCGGCGCGGATTGTGTCGTCGCAATGAGCGGAGCGTCCGCGACGCTGAGGCTGACGGGAAAAAGCGCTCTCAGGGTTTATAAAGTGAAAAGCACCGATTCTTCGACCACGATTTTCGCGGCCAGCTCGAATTACGTTTACGATACGCCGTTGAGTGCAAACGCGGTTCCCTTCGGCGATGCGGGGTTTGTCATCGTGCGCAAAGGCGGGGACGCGGGTGTTTACAAAAAGACCCAGGCGACGCCAGAAGGTTACGAGAATAACGTGGAGCGATTCCAGATTGAGATAGGCGCTCTGTCGGGTGCGGCGAACGGCAGCGTAGTGCCCGGCGATGGAACTGCGGTGCTAGCGAGTCCGTAATCTGGCGAGCGCAGGCTGCCAGCCTGCACCGCCCGGCAGCTTGCAGGGCGGAATCTCGCGTGCCGAATGGACGTGACGTTTCCGAAGATGTTCGTGGCAAGCTGCCACGAACTGCAGGCTGGCAGCCTGCGCTCCCCCGAGTCGGAATCCGCGCTGCCCTAAAAGTTTCAGGCGGTTCTAATTGGGCCGATTCAAAACTTCCGACTCGAATTCGCCATCGGTGACGCGGGTTCGGATTTTCGATTTCGGCTGCGCGGCTGCGACGGTTTGGATCACTTTGCCCGCGGCATCCGTCGTTATGCTATAGCCGCGGCGAAGCGTCGCTTCCGGTCCGAGGACGCGCAGGATTTCTTCGACGCGCTGAAAACGCTGGCGGGCGTTTTGTAATAATCGCGGCGTTTGCGCTACGATTCGGCGCTGGAGATCGATGGTTCGCGTCCGGCAAAGCGTGAGCTCGCGTTTTGGATCGTGCGATTTCAGCGACTGCGCGCGGGTCGAAAGAGCGGCCCGCGCCTCTGTCACGAACTGCTTCAGTCTCCGCCGAAGCGATTCCGAGGTCAGATCGATCCGCTGCTGCGCATCGCGCATTCGTTGCATTAACTCGCGCGCCAGCGTACGCTCGGAAAGAAAACGGAGCCGGGTCAGGCCTTGCTGGAGGAAATTTCGCAAAAATTTTTGCAGGCAATTCTCCAACTCGTTCACTCGCCGGACGAGCTCAGCCGCGTCGGGCACGATTAGTTCCGCGGCCGCGCTCGGAGTCGGAGCCCGCAGATCGGCGACGAAATCGGCAATCGTGAAATCGATCTCATGGCCGACTGCGCTCACGACCGGAAGGGCCGAATGGAAAATGGCGCGGGCGACGATCTCCTCGTTGAATTCCCACAAGTCCTCGATGCTGCCGCCCCCGCGCGTGATCACGATGAGATCCAGCGGCTCCCACGCGCCGTCCGGCCTGGCAAGTTCCTTGATGGCGGTGGCGATCTCGGCCGCGGCCCCGATACCCTGGACGCGCACCGGATTGATCAGGACCTCCACGTTCGGCGCGCGGCGGCGCAGCACATTGAGCATGTCACGAATCGCCGCCCCGCTCGGTGAGGTGACAATGCCGATGCGCCTCGGGAATTTCGGCAGGTCCCGTTTTCGGCCCGGATCGAAAAGGCCTTCCGCCTCCAGCTTTCGCTTCAACGCCTCGAACTTTGCCTGGAGAAGCCCGGCGCCACGCGTCTGAAGGATTTGGACATTGAGTTGGTATTGCCCGCGGGCTTCGAAGACGGTGACGTTGCCGTAGACTTGGACCTGCGCGCCATCGGCGACCGGCGGCGCGTCGGGCGGCAGCGTGTTGCGAAAAATCACGCACGAGATGGCGGCGCGCTGATCCTTCAGGGTAAAATAGCGATGGCCCGACGGTTGCGGCCGGTAATTGGAAATTTCTCCCTGCACCCAGACCGCGCCGAATTTCGTCTCGAGCGTGCCGCGGATCTGGCGGGTCAGCTCGGCGACCGTGAAAACCTTGGAGGTTTGTTGAAAGAAATCGGGCGTTAGATCCATTTCGCGTTTCGGCTGTTCTGGGGAGCGCACGCGCCTCGCGTGCTGGCGATCGCGCCCTCGCGATCGCGGACTTTTCCCGCCGCATTGTTTCGGCGGGGGCGCCGAAACCAGCACGCGAGGGCGCGTGCGCTCCCCAGGGCTTTGCTTCCTCGCTCCATCTATCCAAATAACTCGTTCTGTGTCCCGACCGGAGGTTTCAATCCAAGTTTTCGATAGGCATTCGGCATGGCCACGCGTCCCTGGGCGGTGCGCTTGATATATCCCTCCATGATGAGATACGGCTCGTTGACTTCCTCCAGCGTCCCGGCTTCCTCGCCCACGGCGACAGCGAGCGAACTCAGCCCGACGGGTCCGCCGTTGAATTTATGAATGAGGGTTTCGATGATGCGCTTGTCCCATTGATCGAAACCGTC
>PLCM01000029.1:92890-240022 GCA_003134765.1 Spartobacteria bacterium
TGGACGTAATCGCGCACCCAGCGCAGGAGATTGTTGGCGGTGCGCGGTGTTCCGCGCGTGCGGGTGGCGATTTCGGCCGCGCCCGCCGCATCGATTTCCACCCCGAGCAAGCCGGCGCTGCGCGTGATGATTTTGTGCATTTCCTCCGCGTGGTAATAATCGAGCCGCGCGGTCATCCCGAATCGCGAGCGCAACGGCGCGCTCACCATGCCCGCGCGGGTCGTCGCCCCGATGAGCGTGAATTTCGGTAACTGGAGCCGGAGACTGCGCGCCTGCGGTCCCTGGTCGATGATGATGTCGAGCCGGTAATCCTCCATGGCCGGGTATAAATATTCTTCGATCGTCGGTTGGAGCCGGTGGATCTCGTCGATGAAGAGAACGTCGCCTTTTTCCAGGCTGGTGAGCAAGCCCGCGAGTTCACCCGCCTTTTCGATCACGGGCCCGCTGGTGTTCTTGATGTTGGTGCCCATCGCGTTCGCGATGATGTTCGCGAGCGTGGTCTTGCCGAGGCCGGGTGGCCCGCTCAGGAGAATGTGCTCGAGGACGTCGCCGCGCTTTTTCGCCGCCTCGACCAGCAATTCCAGCCGTTCGCACACCTTCACCTGGCCGGTGAACTCGCTGAACATCGGCGGCCGCAACGAAACTTCGAAAGCGGGATCGGGTTCAGGCGGTTTCATTTTTAGGAGGCGTCTGGCACAGACGCCCTACAATTGTAGGCTGTCTCTGTGAGACGGCGATGGCGTAGTTGCTCTCCGTTCACGCCGCCTTCTCCAAATTCTTCGTCATCACCAATTCCGTCCCGCGCGCTTTCAAAATGTAATCGACCTTGTCGAAGGCGGTGCGGATCAAATGGAGACCGAGTCCGCCCGGCCGGATCAGATCGTGCGAACGACCTTTCATCGCATGCGCTTCGGTCTGCTTGCCGTAATCCCGCAGGCGCATCCGAACGCAGTGGCGCAAGCCTTCCAGGGAAAGCGAAATCAATTGATCGTCCCGCAAATGATAGGCATGCCGAATAATATTCGTGCAGGCTTCGTCTACCCCCAGCACCATGAGCATGCGTTCGCGCTCCGAAAATGGATACGCATCCAGAAATTTTCTGACGAATCTGCGCATCGGCGCGAGATTGCCGGTGTGGCTGGAGAATTCGACCTTCTTTTTTTTCATCAAACCCGATGAACGCTGAACGCATGGCGCCGAGCATTCAAGTGCCCATCCCAAAACGCGGTGGACAGGCCGCCCAAGCATAGCTCTCTTTCGTCATGTGGAAATTCCTGCTTGCCGCGCTTCTTCTGGCCGGCCCGGTTTTCGCGCAGGAAAATCCCAGCGCCTATGAGGCCTTGCGCGTGGTCGGCACCCAGATGAACCGCCAGCTCGTCAATCGGATCATTTCGGTCAACGGACTGGATGGCGATCCGCAACCGCACACCTGGAAAATTCTGGTCGAAGACAAGAACGCGAATGGCGGGGTGCGCGAGATTGTCGTGGAAGACAATCGCGTCGCCTCGCAGCGGGTCCCGGATCGCTCCGTCGTCGGTTCCACTCAGGGCGCGACGATCAACACGGCGAAGCTGAACCTCGATTCGACTGGTGCCTATGCGGTTGCGAGCCATACAGCTGAGACATCGCATGTCACCTTTGCGCTCACGAGTTATACGTTGCGGACCGATGATCGCGGTAATCCGGTCTGGATCGTGACGCTCGCCGATCAAGGGAGGCGGCCGGTTGGGACGATTCATATTCGCGCGAGCGATGGGCGGGTGAACCGCGTCGAAGGCATGTATGCGGGCCGGAACATGGAGCAGGTGGAGGTGAATCATGACGAGGTCGATAATTCGCCGCCCCCCGAAGACGAACAGGCCGACGGCGATTCCGACGAGAATATTGTGAAGCGCGACATCAAACGAATGTTCCGGCGCACGACGAACGACGCGCGCCGGACGTTCCAGCGGGTCCGGCGTTCCTTTGTCGATTTCTTCAACCGGTAGAGGCTGACATTTCTTTGACAGCGAGAACGCACTGGCCGCATCAAGGAGGGGCGCTTTCCAAACCGCCCACCTTCTTTCGGGTGGTTCGGGGACGGCGATTTGGAAAGCGCCCCTCCTTGGGGATTGCTGCCAATCATCGTTTCGCAGGGAGGTAGGAGATGACGGATATCATGAATTCGACGAGTCAAGTCTGGCCGGCGCTGCCGTTCGCGAAATGGAAAGAAACGGCGAAGACGTTGCATATGTGGACGCAGGTGGTGGGCAAGATTCGGCTGTCGCTCACGCCCTGGACGAACCATTCCTGGCACGTCACGCTTTACCTCACCGCGCGCGGTTTGAGCACGTCACCGATTTATGTCGGCCCGCGCGCCCTCCAGATCGACTTTGATTTTGTTGACCACCTTCTCCGCATCCAGACTGGAGGGACGACCTCCGTCTCGTCCCAAAAATTAATGGGACGGGACAGAGCCCGTCCCTCCAGTGAAGAGGAAAAAATCATCGCCCTCGCCCCGAAATCGGTCGCCACGTTTTATGGCGAAGTCATGGCGGCGCTGGGCGAACTCGAGGTTCCGGTCGAAATCAACACCACGCCGAACGAAGTCGACCCGGCGATTCCCTTCGAGCAAAACAGAACCGATTCCGCCTACGATCCGGAATACGCGAACCGTTTCTGGCGTGTCCTTTTGCAAAGCGACCGCGTCTTCAAGGAATTTCGCTCCGAGTTCTGTGGGAAGTGCAGCCCGGTCCATTTCTTTTGGGGCAGTTTCGATCTGGCGGTGACGCGGTTCTCCGGCCGGCGCGCGCCCCAACATCCGGGTGGCGTCCCGCATTTGCCCGACGCGGTCGCGCGCGAAGCCTATTCGCATGAGGTCAGCAGTCTCGGTTTCTGGCCCGGCAACGAAATGATGCCGGACCCGGTCTTCTATTCCTACGCTTATCCCGAGCCGCCGGGATTCTCCGATGCGAAAGTTCGACCGTCATCGGCAAGCTACAATCCTCAGCTCAAGGAATTCGTGCTGCCTTATGAGGAGATGAGAAAAACCGGGTCGCCGGATGCGGCTCTCCTGGAGTTTGCGCACAGCACCTACGATGGGGCCAGCACCCTGGGCAATTGGGATCGCGCCGCGCTCACCGAAGTGAAACCTCGCTTGCATTCGCGCCCGCAACGCTCGTAAGGTTCGCGCGATGGTTTCGAGTAACCAAGCGGTCGCCGAGCGCGGGGCCTGGCGCGAAGTGCCGAAAGGCTGGCGACAACTCTGGGGCGATTTCGACCGCCTCGGCGTGAGCCTGCAATGGCACGATTTCCGGACCGAATCCGCCCTGGATTGGGGACTCAGTTTTCGTCCCCGGAGCCTGGAATTCTGTCTCAACGTGGAAGGTCGCGGCGACGTGGGCGATCGGGCCGATTATGTTCGCAGCAGTGCCGGTTATTACGCCGTGGCCGACGAGCCGCTCCGAGCCTCCCGCCACGCGCGCGATCATCATCAATTCGTGACCGTCGAATTTTCCGAGAGCCATTTGCGGCAACAGCTCGCCGATTGCGAGGCGGACCTCGAACCGCAGCTGCGGGCGGCAATTTTTCCCCAAAAAGAAGGGCCCGTCATTTCGGCGGCGCGGCCCATGTCGGCGGAGCAGCACCAGGTGGTGGGGAGCCTTCTTCGACCGCCGGTCTCGAAGCCGGCGCAAAGTCTCTGGTATCAGAGCAAGGCCCTGGAGTTGATGTCGCACTTCCTTTTCACGCCGAAAGATCCCGAATTTTTTTGCATGCGGCAGAAGCGAGTGGCGCGCGATCGCGTGGAGCGGACCAAGGAATTGCTCGCGCGGGATCTCGCCGAGCCTCCGACGCTGGAAATGCTGGGTCGCGAGGTTGGCTGCAGCCCTTTCTATTTGAGCCGCAGTTTTTCGCGCGAAGTGGGCCTCACCATTCCCCAGTATTTGCGCAAACTTCGGATGGAACGCGCCGCCGAGCTGCTCCGGAGCGGGCGCTACAATGTCACCGAGGCCGCGACCGAAGTCGGTTATGCCAGCCTGAGCCACTTCAGCAAGGCGTTTTGCGAAACGATCGGTTGCTGCCCCGTTCTCTACCCGATGGCGAAGAACGTCATCGCCGATCGCTGAAAATTGGACCGCGGATATCGCGGATGAAGAGACTGCCTGCTGAATCGATCCGTGTCATCCGCGATTAAAATTTTCTCCCGATGAAAATCACCCGCGCTCTCATATCCGTCTCGAACAAGAAAGGGATCGCCGCGTTCGCGCGCGCGCTGGAGAAGCAGGGCGTTGATATTATTTCTACGGGCGGTACCGCCGATCTGCTCCGCAAAGAAGGCGTCCCTGTCCGCGACATCTCGAGCTTCACTGATTTTCCCGAAGTCCTGGAAGGGCGCGTCAAAACGTTGCATCCGCGGGTCCATGGCGGCCTTCTCTACAAACGCGGGAACGAACTGCACGAAAAACAGGCCAAGGAATGCGGTTTCCTGCCGATCGATCTCGTGGTCGTGAACCTCTATCCGTTCGAGGCGACCGTGCAGAAGCCGGGCGTCACGCTCGTTGAAGCGATCGAACAAATCGACATCGGTGGGCCATCGATGATTCGGAGCGCGGCGAAAAACTACGAGTCGGTCACCGTCGTGGTCGATCCGGCCGATTACGATTCGATCCTGGAAGACATGCGCGACCACGAGGGAGAGACGACCCTGAAATTGCGGGAACGCCTCGCCATCAAGGCTTTCATCAAGACGTCCGATTACGACCGGGCGATCGGGAGTTTCCTAAACCAGGAACAGTCCACCGACGCTTCGTTCTCACTCTCGCTCCCGCTCGTGACGCGCCTCCGTTACGGCGAAAATCCTCACCAGACCGCGGCGCTCTATGGCGATTTCGACCAGCACTTCAAGAAACTGCACGGCAAGGAACTTTCGTTTAATAACATTCTCGACATCAGCGCGGCGGCCAATCTCATCGTGGAATTCACGGAACCGACCGTTGCGATCCTGAAGCACACGAATCCGTGTGGCGTGGGGACCGATCCCGATTTGCGGGAAGCGTGGGAAAAGGCCTTCGCGACCGACAAACAGGCGCCGTTCGGCGGAGTGATCATTTGCAATCGACCGGTAAACGAAGCGCTCGCCAAAGCGATCAGCGAAATCTTCAGCGAGGTCATCATCGCGCCGAGCTTCGAGACCGAGGCGCGGGCTTTGTTCCAGAAGAAGAAAAACCTGCGGCTGATTCGGGCATTGAAGCCGCCGGGTTCGACGAGGCCGGCGCAAGACATCCGCTCGGTCGCCGGCGGTTTGCTCGCGCAGGATCGGGACTCGGGCGAACTGGTCGATCTCGCGACGAAAGTGGTCACGAATCGAAAGCCGACCGAAGAGGAAATAAGCGCGATGATTTTCGGCTGGCGGGTCGTGAAGCACGTGAAGTCGAACGCTATTGTTTATGCCGCGGCGGACCGCACGCTTGGCATCGGCGCCGGGCAGATGTCTCGCGTGGACGCGTCGCGCATCGCGGTTTGGAAAGCGCGAGAAGCCGGCTTGGCGCTCCAGGGGAGCGCGGTCGCGAGTGATGCGTTCTTTCCATTTCCCGATGGCTTGCTCGCGGCGGCCGAGGCGGGCGCCACCTGCGCGATTCAACCTGGCGGCTCCGTGCGCGACGAAGAAGTCATCGCCGCGGCGAACGATCGTGACATGGCCATGATCTTCACTGGCGTCCGGCATTTCCGGCATTAGAGAGGCCGGCGCTATCTGCATTTTGTAGGGCGTCTGTGCCAGACGCCGTTGCTTGATCGAGGCGTCTGACACAGATGCCCTACAATTCCTAATGCGCTGGCCTTCGCGATCGCCGCAACATCGACCCCTGCACGATCACGCCGATCACCGCGAGCGCGATGAAAAGAATCAGAGTGCCTTTCTCGGGCAGGATGATTCCGCTGCTGATCAGATGAGCGCCTTCCACGGAGGAAAGAAGGATCAGCACCCAATCGAACAATGCCAGCAGCAGGAGCGCGCCGAGAATTCCGCCAATGACAAAGGTGATGCCACGATAATGCATGTGATCGACGTAGAAGGCGGCGGCCAGCGCCCAGGCGATGCGGCCACCGGCCACGAAACCTGCGACAGCGATCGCGAGTTTCTGGAGGAGGATTGCGAGGAGCGCTCCGATCACTCCGCAGCCGATCGCAACCAACAAGGTCATCCACTGCGGCGGCTCGCGCATGAAATACGCGGCAATCTCGAGACCGACGGCAAAGCCGAGCGCCGCGACAAAGAGCCAGAAAAGCTTTCGCCCAAAGAGCAGAATCGCCGCGCCGACGATGACGCTGATGATGGGGACGGAGAGGTTCATCAGGAGTTCTAGCGAAGTAACTTAGCAGGTCATCCCGAGCCAAGTCGAGGGATCCCGGGTTGAAACCTTTAAGGTAACTTCACGGGATCCCTCGACTTCGCTCGGGATGACGGTGAGGCGGTACAACCGACGCGGTTACTTGCCGCTCTTCAGCATCTCATCCCGCTTCGCCTTGAATTCCGTGCCGGGTTTCCACTCCGGAAATTTGTCCTCGTTCGCGACCTGGTATCCGACTTGAAACAGAAGCTTCAAATCCTCCGCGCCGCCGGAAAGGTCCCAGGCCGGATCCACTTCGTCCGAAGGCTGGTGGTAATGCTTCGCCACGTATTCGTCTTTTTTCTGCTGACCAAACCCCGGGGGTTTGCCGATCACATCCTTGCCGGCACCGGTATAGAGCGACGGTAATCCCACCTTCGAAAACTCAAACTGATCCGCACGGTAAAATCCGCCTTTTTCCGGCTGGCTGTTCGGGTTCATCACCCGGCTTTGTTTGGCCGCGGCGGCGGCCAGCATGTCGTCCAAATCGGAATTGCCGAAACTGATGTCCTCAATGTCCCGGGTTTTTCCCCAGAGACTCAGCCCATCCATGTTGATATCGGCCAAAGTTTTCTCGAGCGGATAGAGCGGATGCTCGGCGTAAAATTTCGCGCCGAGGAGGCCCGCTTCTTCCGCAGTCGTGGCCATGAAAAGAACGGAACGTTTCGGTGCCGGTTTCAACTTCATGTAACCGGTCGCCAGTTCGATGAGGCCGCCGACACCGGAGGCATTGTCAGCCGCGCCATTGAAAATCTGGTCGCCCTTCAATTCTTTGTGACGGCCAAGGTGGTCCCAGTGCGCCGTGTATATGATCCATTCATTTTTTAGTTTCGGATCGCTTCCCTCCACCTTGCCGACCACATTGCGCGACTTGAACGGGCGCACGGTTTGTTTCAGGTCGAAGCTGGCCGTCGCCTTGAGAGCGACGGGGCGAAACTCCTTCGTGATCGCCGCCTTTTTCAACGCGTCGAAATCCTGACCGCAATCGGCCAACAGTTTCTTCGCGACATCGAGCGTGATCCAGGAACGAATCTGGACTGCGCCCATATTCTTGTCCGCGGCATCGATCTCGAAATTCTCCTTGGCCCAGCTCGATGTGATCACCGAATACGGATAGGCCGCCGGCACCGTTTCGTGGATGATGATCGCCGCCGCCGCGCCTTTCTGAGCCGCGATCTCGTATTTGTAGGTCCAGCGCCCGTAGTAAGTCATCGCGTTTCCCTTGAACATTTTTGGATCAAGCTTCGTCGGGTCCGCCGGATCGGGAATGGCGGGATCGTTGATCAGCATCAGGATCGTTTTCCCGCGGACGTCGACATCCTTGTAATCGTCCCAGCCAAATTCCGGGGCGACCACCCCGTAACCGACGAAAACGATGTCGGTGTTTTCCGCTTTGATTTCCGGCTGCAGGCGCGCGGAAGAGGCGACGTAATCATCGGGAAACTTCAACTCCGTTTTCTTGTCTCCGACCATGAAAGAGGCCGTGGACGCCGTGGTGATTCCCGCCAGCGGCACTTCCTGGGTGTAGCTGCCGTTTGGATTTCCCGGCTTCAGGCCGAGCGCTTTGAACTGTTCCGAAATGTATTTTACCGAAAGCTCTTCGCCTTTCGACCCCGGCGCGCGGCCTTCGAATTCATCCGAGGCGAGAACCTTGATGTGCTTCAGAAGATCCGGGGCCGTGATGGCGTCAGCGGCCTCCTTCGGGACGGCCGGTGGATCGGCGGCGAAGAGTGGGAGCGCCAGGGCAAACGAAAAGCTGAGAACGCGTAATAGTGGTTTCATAATCTTAATTGTCATCCTGAGTCCGGCAGCTGCCGGATCGAAGAACCTCTAACATCTCTTCGGCGGTGGGGGCAGAAAAATGAGAGGTTCTTCGACTGCGTTTCGCTTCCGCGAGACTCCGCTCAGAATGACAGGTATGGAGGAATCGTGCGCAATAAATTTTTCACGCCTGGTGTCTTCTGCAGCCGCCGCCCTGCTTGCCACGCCGAAGCAGGGCGAAGGCGGGTGGGCGGCGTGATCGGATGTTGCAGCGTCGCTCACATCGACGCTTCGCACAGCGAAGCGGCTCCAGATAGAGGAGCGACTTGTTTTGCGGGCCCTGCCACGGCAGGATCGCCGTCGGCATGCAACCTTATCTCGAAAAATTTTTGCTCGCCTTCATTCCGCTCTTTGTCGCGATCGATCCAATCGGGCTGGTCGCGATTTTTCTCGGGCTCGGCGGCCAGGTCGACGCCAAGCGCCGACAGGTCGAGGGCACGCTTGGATTGATCACCAGTCTGGCGGTCTCGATCGGGTTCATTTTCCTCGGCAAAGTAATTTTTCGCGCCCTCGGAATCACGGTTTCCGATTTCCAGGTCGCGGGCGGCCTCATTCTGCTGGGCATCGCCGTGCGTGAGCTTCTCGATCTCGGCGAACGCAATCGCTACGCCGGTGAGTCGTTCGGCGTCGTTCCCCTGGGGATGCCGCTGATCGCCGGCCCGGCGCTGCTCACCGCGCTGCTTCTGCTCGTCGACACGGTCGGGATCCTGTTCACCGTTCCCGCCCTGCTGGTGAACTTGCTCCTGGTGGGTTTCGGTTTCCGCTACGCGAGCCATTTCACTCGGTGGATGGGCAAGCAGGGAATGAAGGGCGTTTCGCAATTAATTTCGCTCTTGCTGGCGGCCATTGCGGTCAGCCTGATTCGCCGCGGCTGGCAGACGCACTGACCAGCGTTTGAGCTCAGAACTGGCCGGTCTGAAGCATGACGAGCGTGCAGCCTTCGACTACCTCGATGCCGGCCTCCTCGGCCTTTTCGGCGAGCTCGGAGTTTTCCGCGCCGGGATTGATGATAATCCGACGCGTCTTGGTCGCGATGATTTCATCGATCAAGGGAGTTGAACGCGGCTGACTGAGATAAAGCGTGACGGTGTCGATTGGCTTGGGCGCGTCCGAGATATTCGGGTAACACTTCTCGCCTAGAATGTCGTCGAAGGCAGGATTGATCGGGACCGGCCGGTGGCCGTATTCCAGCAGCATTTCGAACGCCTTGTAGGCATACCGATCCGGCTTCGGAGAGGCGCCGAGAATGGCGACCGTTTCTTTCCCAGGAGGTGAATTCATGGACTGAAATCGAATGTCACTTTACCAGAAGTTGCCTTTGGCGCCACGGTCGCCATGATTGACAGCGATGCACCCCTTGGTACTATCCTCGCTCTTATGAGATTCCCGCTGGCGCTCACCACCAAGATCGCCGCTTATATCATCACCCAAAAGCTGCGCCGCACGCCGAAGTTTGCGACGGTTTTGCAGCTCGAGCCGTTGCATACGTGCAACCTAACCTGCACGGGCTGTGGACGTATCCGGGAATATTCGACGTCACTCAAGGACATCCTCCCCCTTGAAGATTGCCTCTCGGCCGCCCAGGAATGCAACGCCCCAATGATTTCGATATGCGGCGGCGAGCCCCTTATCTATCCCCAGATCGAAGCGCTCGTGCAGGGCCTGCTCGATCAAAAGCGGATCGTTTACATCTGCACCAACGCGATGTTCATGCGCAAAAAGATGCGCGAATGGATGGCGGCAGAGTTGCAGAAAGCGGATGCTGGAAAACGGAAAGAGCTCGAAGGAAAGCTGGATTTGCTCGTCGAGCGGGGATTGGTTTCGCAGAAAGATGCCGAGGTCGTTCGCCAGGGCCCGAAGGATTCCTCAAAGCCAGCCATCGGGCCAAGCCGCTGGATGTATTGGAACGTGCATCTGGACGGTCTCGAGCGGACGCACGATCTGATCGTGGAACGCGAGGGCGTTTTCAAGGAATGCATTCTCGCCATGAAAATGGCCAAACTGCTCGGTTACCAGGTCGCGACCAACACGACCATCTACAAGGAAACCGACATGGCCGAGGTGGAGCAGATGTTCGATTTCCTTTCCGATCTCGGCGTGGACGGGCACACGATCTCGCCCGGCTACGAGTACGACGCGGCCAAGAAAGACATGATCAAACGGCTGAACCTGCAGCCGGAGAATTTCTTCCTCACCCGCAAAATGACGATCGAGAAGTTCAAGAAGATCGAGGAGTGGATGGGCAAGTACACCCTCTTCGGGACTCCTATCTATTTCGAGTTCCTCGCTGGCAAACGCGACCTGAGCTGTTCCGCCTGGGCGATTCCAACCCGCAACATCCGCGGCTGGAAAGGCCCCTGCTATCTCATGACGGACGCGCATTATTCGAGCTACGCCGAGTTGCTCGAAAAAGTGGAGTGGGAAAAGTATGGTGTCGAAAAAGGCGTGGCGAAAGACAGCCGTTGCGAGAACTGCATGGTGCATTGCGGCTACGAGCCGACGGCCAGCCTGGGTCTCAACGCGCAGCGCGGGGACACTTGGAAAAACATCCGGTTTAATTTCGGGGCCAAACCGAAACCAACCGGCCGTGGCAACGAGATCACCGCGTTTAACGGGGTGACTTCCGGCAACGGGCATTTGACCGGGAAACGCGCCGAAGTCGCCGCTCAAGCTTCCTGATCGCGATGCCTCCCTCACCGGCGAACCTCGTCGCGTTACCGAGCGCCTTGCCGGATTCCACGGGCGCCTTTCCCGCGGCGGACCCGCAAATTGCGAGCGCGATCAAACGCGCGCAGGAAAATCTTCTGCGCCAACAGCATCCTGACGGTCACTGGTGCGGCGAGCTTCTCGTCGATAGCACTCTCTGCTCCGATTACATCCTCTTCATGCACTGGCTCGGCCAAGTGGATGATGCCTTGCAGCAACGCTGCGTGCGCCACGTTCTCAAGCGCCAGCTCACCGACGGCGGCTGGAATATTTATTACGGCGGCCCAAGCGAAGTAAACGCGTCGGTCAAAGCGTACTTCGCGTTGAAGCTGGCCGGCCACTCGGCCGATCTGCCGTTCATGCAGGAGGCGCGCGCCAACATTCTTCGGCTCGGCGGCATCCCGAAGATGAACACCTTCAGCAAGCTCTATCTCGCACTGCTCGGCCAGTTCCCGTGGCAATATCTCCCCTCGATCCCCGTCGAGATGATCCTGTTCCCGAACTGGTCCTTCTTTAACATCTACAAGATGTCGTCCTGGAGCCGGGCGATGCTCATCCCGCTCGCGATCATTAATCATTTCAAGCCGACCCGTGAGCTGCCAGGGATGAAGCAGCTCCACGAACTCTATCCGCTCGGCACGGAGCACATGGATTTTACCCTGCCGCGCGATCCGCGCTTTTTCGCGTGGCGGAATTTTTTCCTGCGCGCGGACCACGGACTCAAGATCATTTCCAAACTCGGTTGGCGTCCGATGCGGAAGCGCGCGCTCGAGGAAGCCGAACGCTGGATGCTGGAGCGGATCGGCAAGGGAAGCGACGGCCTCGCCGCGGTCTTCCCTGCCATGTTAAATGCGCTGATCGCGTTGCGCGCCCTCGGATATTCGACCAACCATCCGGTCTACGCGAAAGCCGCCCGGGATTTCGCGGGCCTCTTTGTCGACGATCCGGAAGATTTTCGCATTCAGCCCTGTCTTTCGCCAGTCTGGGATACCGCGATCAATGTCATCGCGCTCGCCGAGTCCGGTTTGCCGGCCGAGCATCCCGCGCTCAGGAACGCGGCGAACTGGCTGGTCAATAAGGAAGTCCGGGTTCGCGGTGATTGGACCGTGAACAACCCCCACACGGAAGCGAGCGGCTGGGCCTTCGAGTACAACAACGTCTACTACCCGGACACCGACGACACCGCGATGGTCCTGATGGCGCTGCGACTCGCGAAACCGGAGGATCAACAGGCGCTTGACGCGTTATTCCAGCGCGCGATTGCGTGGCAATTGAGTTTCCAGTGTCGCGATGGCGGCTGGGCGGCGTTCGACAAGGAAGTGACCAAGCACTGGCTGGAAGACATGCCGTTCGCCGATCACAACGCGATTCTCGATCCAACCTGCAGCGACCTGACCGCGCGCACGCTCGAGCTCTTTGGCTACATCAATTTCGACGCAATGAAGCGATCGGTGCGCGGCGCCGTGCAGTACCTGATCGACACGCAGGACGACGACGGTTCGTGGTACGGTCGCTGGGGTGTGAACTACATTTACGGGACCTGGCAGGTGCTGCGCGGCCTGCGCGCAATCGGCGAAAACATGACGCAGGATTGGATTTTGCGCGGACGCGATTGGCTGGAGAGCTGCCAGAACGATGACGGCGGCTGGGGCGAGACCTGTGCGACGTATGAGAATCCGGTGCTGAAAGGCAAAGGGGAAAGCACAGCGTCGCAGACGGCCTGGGCGATAATGGGAATTTGCGCGTGTGGCGATCTGGACCGGTCAAGTGTGCAACGAGGATTGCGTTACTTGCTTTCAACCCAACGTAGCGATGGGGCGTGGGACGAACCGCAAATTACCGGCACCGGTTTCCCGCGCGTCTTTTATCTGAAGTACGACATGTACCGGCAAAACTTCCCGCTGCTCGCGCTGGCCACTTACATCAATTACCGCGGCGGGCTCGGCCATTATCCGAGTTTCTATCACTGCTAGGTGGATCGAGTGCTCCACCGCCCGATGTCAAAGTATTCCGGCGCAGCCGCAAAATAAAACATCGCCCGACGAAGCGGCCGATCCACCTCTATGGCGCTGTTCCCAAGTGCCAGCGCCGCTTCGCCAATCGCAACCAATCCCATGCGTGCGGCCGATATGAACTCGCCCCTCATTTCATGGGGAAACCGAAAAGCGTCCGCGACATCTTCGATAAGCTCTTGCGGGTCGCGAAGCAGAGCGGCCCGGTGACCGTTCTCCCGGAAAAAACGCGGATCGCCTTCCAGGTGCGGATGAGCTTCGCGGCCTTCGTTATCCGGCGGAATTGGGTGGACGGCCACGTCGTGCTCGCCCGTCGTCTTGAGAATCCGCGCTTCCGTCGCATCGAAACGTTCTCGCCGCGAAATCACCTGCACGCCTTTCGTTTCACGCATGTCGATGAAATCGATGCCGAAGTCGCCGCCTGGTTCGCCGAAGCGTACCGAGTGGGCGAGCAGCTTCAGCTGAAGAGGTAGAGGAGCGCTTCTAGCCGTCATCCCGAGCGAAGTCGAGGGATCCCGTGTTGTTACCCGCACGTTTCGCAACGGGATCCCTCGACGTCGCTCGGGATGACTGGCGGACACCTCATCCCATTGACGCGCCGCCTTCCCGGCGGGACATTCAATATTATGGCTTACGAATTACCTAAACTCCCTTACGCCTACGACGCTCTGGAACCGCATATCGACGCGCGCACGATGGAGATCCATCACACGAAACATCACCAGACTTACATCACCAATGTGAATAACGCGCTCAAGGACAAGCCCGACCTGGCCGCGAAATCGGTCGAAGACCTGATCAAGGACCTCAACTCGGTGCCCGAAGATATTCGCGCGGTCGTGCGCAACAACGGAGGCGGACACGCCAATCATTCCTTCTTTTGGAAAATCATGGGCCCGAACGCTGGAGGGGAGCCTTCCGGAAAGTTGGCCGACGACATCAAGTCCGCTTTCGGGAGCTTCGACGCCTTCAAGGAAAAGTTCGCGGCGGCCGGCGCGGGACGTTTCGGCAGCGGCTGGGCCTGGCTGATCAAGAACAAGAGCGGAAAGCTAGAAGTAATCTCAACGCCGAACCAGGATAGCCCGCTCATGGACGGGAACACGCCACTGCTGGGTGTCGACGTCTGGGAGCATGCTTATTACCTCAACTACCAGAACCGCCGGCCTGACTACATCAAGGCGTGGTGGAACGTCGTAAATTGGGCCGAAGTCGCGAAGAATTATTGATTCGCGCGATAAGTGGTAGGGACGCCGCGCTGCGGTGTCCGTGGACGGCGCAGCGCGCCGTCCCTACCCAATGGCGTACCTAAACGACAACTACCTCAAGCTCCAGGCCGGCTATCTCTTCCCCGAGATCGCCCGGCGCGTGCGCGAGTTTTGCGATGCGAATCCGGACGCAGCCAAGCGCGTGATTCGTTGCGGCATCGGTGACGTCACCGAACCGTTGCCGTCCGCCGTCATTGCCGCGATGCATCGCGCGGTGGACGAGCTGAGCGTGCGGGAAACTTTCCGAGGCTACGGCCACGAGCAGGGCTTGGAATCGCTCCGCGCAACGATCGCGCAGCAGGATTACCGCGATCGCGGGATCGAAATCGCCCCGGACGAAATATTTGTTTCGGAAGGATCGAAGTCGGATTGCGGTTACATTCTCGATGTTCTGGGCGATCGGAATCGAATCGCGATCACCGATCCGGTTTATCCCGCTTACGTCGACACGAACGTCATGGCAGGGCACACCGGTGGCGCTGGCGAATCCGGACGCTACGAAGGAATCACCTATCTGCCTTGCCGGCCGGCGAACCACTTCGTGCCGGAGCCTCCGAACGAACCGGTCGACATCATCTACCTTTGCTTTCCGAACAATCCCACAGGGGCGGTGGCGTCGCGAGAGCAGTTGGGTCGTTGGGTGGAATACGCTCGCAAACACGGGGCGATTATCCTCTTTGACGCCGCTTATGAGGCCTACATCAGCGATCCGGCTATTCCGCATTCGATTTACGAAATTCCCGGGGCCCAGGAGTGCGCCGTCGAATTTCGCAGCTTCTCGAAGAACGGTGGATTCACCGGAGTGCGGTGCGGTTTTACGGTCATGCCGAAGGCGCTGCTCGCCCGCGCGAGCGATGGTCGCCGGCTGCCGTTGCATTCCCTCTGGCATCGGCGGTGGAGCACGAAAGCGAATAGCGTCGGTTATCCGGTGCAACGCGGAGCGGAAGCGGTGTATTCCGCCGAAGGAAAGAGTCAGGTGCGCCATCTCATTGATCATTACATGGGAAACGCGAGCATCCTGCGCCAGGCGGCCCAGCGCGCCGGCCTTTGCGTCTACGGGGGCGTCAACGCCCCCTACATCTGGGTGGAGACACCCGCGGGCCTGACGAGCTGGCAGATGTTCGACCGGATGTTGCGGGAGCTGAATGTCGTCGTCACGCCGGGCAGCGGTTTCGGCGCCTGCGGCGAAGGGTTCTTTCGCATCTCCGCTTTCAACAGCCGCGAGAACGCGGAGGAAGTCGGCCGGCGGCTGGGGAATCTGTAAGGGCTGGAGACGGCCTGCCCCCAGGCCGTTGAGTGGACTCGTGGCGCTCGTCCTCCGGCACGAGGGCGTGCCGGCTCCAATGGCGGTCGAGCCGCGGTTGTCGTCAGGACGCTCGTTCGGCTCGACGGAGTCTCGCCCTGCCAAATTCAGCCTCCGAGAAGCTTGCGATGAGCGTGTTTTTGGGTGGATCGTGGGTTCCGCCGCGCGATGCCAATAACCCCCGGCGGCGCCGGCAAATTCTAAGCATCGAGCGACGGAGCTCTCGATCCACTTGTCGCGGCACCGCGGCGCGGGTAAATTTCGCGCTCAGAAAAGTCATGGCCGTCACCACCAAGAATCTCCCACAGCTTTATCGTTTCTGTTTCCTGATGACCGGCGACGCCTCGAAGGCGCAGTCCGCGTTTCAGGACACAGTGCGTGAAGCGGCATCGCGTTCGGCCGGCGACGAGCCGCCCCCGGACCGGCTTTGGTTTTTTCGCGACGCTCGCGGACGTTGTCTGGCGGTCGGCGAACAGGGTCTGCAAGCCGAGCCGGGAATGCTGGAGGAAGCCGAAATCTCGCCGATGGCGCCGGAGCAGATAGCGTCGCTCGCGCCAGCCCAACTCGCTCTTTGGATTTCCGCCGCGCCCGAGCCGCAACGCAGCGCCCTCGCGCTTTTCTATCTCGATGAATTCAGCCTCGCAGAATTGCTTTCGCTGCTGGAGATGAAAGCGGGCGAATTCTCCGAGCTCATTTGCAGCGGCCGCCGGCAATTTCAGTCGTGGCTCGATTCCACGATTGCCTATTATGAAGGAGGAGCGTTCGATGCCGGACAAATCTGAGCTGCTCCTCGGTTGTGCGCCGATCACGGAAAAGCCCGGGATTGATCGCGCGATGCGGGTCGCGATCAATCGGGCGCGGCACGGAAAAAAAGCGGCGACGTTCGGTCATCAGCAAGCGTTTGACGCCGCGATCGCAAAACTGGTCCGCGACATTCCGGTCGACGCGGAAATCGCCGAATGGTTCGCGAAGGAGAACCTGGTGCCAGTTGTCCGGCACGGCTGGAAAAGAATTGTCCGCAACCCCGTGGTGATCGCGATCGCCATCGCGTTGCTCGTGATTGGTGCGGTTGCGTCTTATCGCGTTTACGAACATTTCCACGATTTTCCCGGGGCCGACAAGGCGCGGCGGCTGTTGACGGTTGGCGCGTCGAACCGATCGGTCCTGCTCGATCCGTTGCAGACCGACGCCGGCGCCCTAAGCGATCTTTTTTTCCTGAAGCACCGGCTCGAGCACTACGACGTGCCCTCGGAGTTCGCGGAATTTCGAACCCTCGGCACCCGGGTCTTTGACGACGATGAAGTCCGTCGGGTCGCTCAAATCTGGATCAAGGAAAAACGGATGCAGTTTTTCCTTTTCCCGGCCGAGCCGGACAAGGATGGGAAGGTCACCGATTTTTCCGACTGGCGCTTCGTCGAGCTGGAAGGATGGACGGGCGCGGTCACGCAGCGGAACGGCGTCTGTTTCATGGCCGCCCTCCACGGCGGCGAGAAAGATCTTCGACCGTATCTCGACAAGAAAAAGCAGTGACGGCGGCCAAAAGTCATGGCGTTGACATTGCAGCGCCCCGACGTTCAATTGGTCGCCGCAAACGCCAGGGTAGCTCAGCGGTAGAGCAGGGGACTCATAAGCCCTTGGTCGGGAGTTCGATTCTCCCCTCTGGCACATTCTCGAACGCAAAGCTTTTGAGCGCCGGCGGCGCGAAGGATTACAGCCCGAAGTGAAGCGCAGCGAAACTCCGGGGATCGGGATCGCCAATGACCAAACCTGCAAGGGGTGACGGAAGCTGCGCTGTCTCGAATGTCCTCGACCGTTCCATCGCCCCTAATTCAGGGGCTTTCTTCCTGTTGGACCCGAACCCCGGAGCTCCGCTTCGCTGCACTCCGGGCTCTAGATCCGACGCCCCCATTGGGGCTACGTCGAAACCGCACCCCAACACGGCATGTAGCCAACACGGATTTTTGAGTGAACAATTCAGCTCACGGTGAACGAACTTTATCTGGAGGATCTGCACGTCGGTGATCGCTTTGGCTCCGACACGGTTGCGGTCACCGAGGAAAGCATCATCGCATTCGCGCGCGAGTTCGATCCGCAGCAATTTCATCTCGACGCGAAGGCGGCCGAAGAAAGCATTTTCAAAGGTCTGTCTGCCAGCGGATGGCACACCGCGGCGATGAGCATGAAATTGTTTATCACCGGCGAATTGAAACTCGCAGGCGGTTCCGTTGGTCTAGGGGTCGACGAACTTCGCTGGCCGCAGCCGGTGCGCCCGGGCGATATCCTGCGCCTCGAAACGGAGATTCTCGACATGCGCGCGTCGCGCTCGAAACCGGACCGCGGTATCATCCGCATCCGCAATGTCACCACGAATCAACGCGACGAAATCGTTCAGACTTTCGCGGCGTTCGTGATGGTTCGCCGCCGGTTGTAGCCACGGCCCTGCGGGCCGTTCCCGTTTTCCGAGACGGCCCACAGGGCCGTGGCTACAAGGCGGCCTGTTCCGCCATCCTCTTACAGTTCGCGAGGTCGAGCTTCCCCGAGGCGAGGACTGGGATCGCCTCCACGCGGCGAATCGTCCTTGGGATCCACAAATTCGGCACACCCGACGCCGCCAGCGCCGCGCGCAACTGGGGCAGATCCACGTCGATACTGCTGAGCAGGACGAGCGCCTCACCCTTCGCGGAATCGGGCACGCCCATGATGGTGACGACGCGTTCGCCCTGCTCGATGTTCAGCGCGGCCATGATCTTTTGTTCGATCGTTTCATGCGGCACCATCTCGCCGCCGATCTTCGAAAAACGCGACAGCCGCCCCTCGATGAACAGAAAGCCGTCCTCATCGAACCGCCCGACATCGCCCGTCTTGAACCAGCCGTCTTTCAGGACATCTGCGTTTTGTTCCGGCGCATCGAGGTAGCCTTCGAAAATGTTCGGGCCGCGGAGCCATAGCATACCTGTTTCGTGGAGGGAGAGCTTCGCGTCGGTTTCCGGGTCGCGAATTTCCGCCGCAATCCCGGCCAGCATTTTTCCCGTCGCCCCCGGGCGGTTCGATGGCTGGACGGTTTGGCCCGGCTTCGTCGGTTCTAACTCCGGCAAGTTGACACTGACCACGGGCGAAGTCTCGGTTAGGCCGTAGCCTTGGTAGACGTGCTTTCCGAATCGCGCCTCGACCGCTGCCGCCAATTCCATCGGAAGCTTTTCCGCTCCGGTGACGAGGAAGCGCAAACTGCGTAACTGCGCGGGGTCCGCCTTTCGCAAATAAGCGCGCAGGAATGTGGGGGTGGCGAGCATCACCGTCACGCGATGTCGTTCCACCAGTTCGGCGATCTTTTTCGCCTCGAGAGGACTCGGGTAGGTGAGCGCGCGCACACTTTCGATGACCGGATAGAACAGCGTAACAGTACAACCGAAGCTGTGAAAAAAAGGAAGCGACGCGAGAATCAGATCGCCTTTTTTTGCATCGAGCGCGACCGCGAACTGCGAGACGTTGCTCAGGATGTTGCGATGGCTGAGCACGACGCCCTTGGGCTTGCCGGAGCTGCCACTGGTGAAAAGCAGGATCGCTTCGGCGCGGTCGCCCACGCGCGGCAATTTCAAGATGCGGGCCAGCAGCGCCTTCGGCAACACAATCGCGCCGATCCACCACGCGAGGATATTCTTTTTCATCGGCGGTAGCGCTTCGTCGAGGTGGATGACGTTCGTAGTCCAGGGAAAATCCTCGAGCCGTTTTGCCATGAGCCGTGCGGTGATGATGGTCTGTAAGCCGGCTTGTTCTTCCGCGGAGGCCACCGCTTCCCTGAGACTGGTGAAATTGAGGTTCACCGGAATTTTTCCGGCGAAGATCACGGCGAGGTTGGCCACGAGACCGCCTTTTCCGGGGGGCAGAACCACGCCGATGCGCCGCTCGGGATATTTTTTTCTCAGGTGTCGCGCGAGAGCGATGGCCACGCCCAGCAGTTTTCCGCGCGCCAATTTAGTATCATCCATTCCATCGATCATGCCCGTCCGAAACGGATGGCGTTTCAATCCACGGAGACACGCGCGCCCGACGTGGCCGCGAAACGCCGGACGCTGGCTGAAACAAAACTCGCCGATCTTCAGGAGCTGTTCGCGCAATGTCGCGATATCGGCTTGATCAGCGCTCAGCGGTTCGCCGAACGCGACGGTCACGCGAGACGGAATCGAGCGTGGCCATTTCGTGAAGAATCGCCCGCCTTGGAAAGAAAAGATCGAACCCCAGAGTTGATCGAGATAGACGGGAACCACGGGCGCCCCGGCCTCCCGCGCGATGATTTCGTAACCGCGCCGTAACCTTAACAAGGACCCGGTCCTGGAAAGTTCGCCTTCAGGAAAAAGGCAGACGATTTCTCCTGCCCGAATCCTGGCGATGGCATCGCGCATTGCGTCTTTTGCTTTGCGCGTCGTGATGGGGATGCAGCCGATCGCGTGGAAAAAAGGATTGAGAAAGCGGTTCCGATAGACGCCTTCATCGATGATAAACCGGATCGGGCGGGAACAGGCGAGCGAGAGCACGATCGCATCGACCCAGGTAATGTGATTCGGCAGGAGAAGAAATCCGCCTTGGGGGAGTCGCTCACGCCCGAAGGTGGTGACACGATAAATCATGTGCGCCAGGCCCAAACCAAAAAAGCGCAGGATGCGTTCGAAGCCGGAAGGTTTGGCCATTGTTTATGGTTTACAAGGAGCGGGTTGTTCCGTGCAATCGTCAATTCGATGATGGGGATCGATTCACAAGCCAAGGCCGGCGCGCGGACCGCGGTCATTCTCTTGCTCGGCATCAATATTTTTAACTACGTCGACCGACAAATTTTGGCCGCCGTCGAGCCGTCCATCCGTGCGGCGTTTTTTTTGCCTGGCGACAAGAACGCCCTAGCGATCAGTGGCATCCTCGGAAGTGCTTTTCTGGTAACTTACATGTTGGTTGCACCGGCGCTGGGCTGGTTGGCTGACCGTATCTCGCGTTGGTTGATTATTGGCTTCGCTGTCATTTTCTGGAGCTTCGCGACGGCGGGTTCAGGTTTGGCGGCAACTTTCAGCATCCTATTTTTGACTAGGGTTCTCGTCGGTGTTGGGGAAGGAGGCTATGGTCCCGCTGCGCCGACAATTCTGGCCGATCTGTTTCCAATCGAAACACGCGGGCGAATTCTTGCTTTATTTTTTGCCGCAATCCCGGTTGGCAGCGCGCTCGGCTATGTGATTGGCGGAGTCGTGCTGACCCACCTCACGATCGTTCCGGAGGCAGAACGATGGCGCTGGGCTCTGTGCATGGTCGCAGTGCCCGGAATCGTTCTTGGCGGGTGGTGTTTGTTTCAACGCGATCCACGAGTCGTGAATGGAGTGCGCCCGCCAAGACAGCGCGCAAAGTTAAGTGATTACCTCACAATTGCTCGAACGCGGTCGTATGTCTTCAACTGCGGTGCCCAGACTGCCATGACTTTTGCCGCGGGCGGAATCGGTTGGTGGATTTCGGCATATCTGAAGGACCGCGGTTTGCCGTCATCTTCGACTGAAATCTTCGGAGCGATAATTGCCGTAGCAGGGCTGACGTCGACATTGACGGGTGGTTGGGCGGCCGATCGCTTGCGAGGCAAATATCCGAGCTCCTACTTTCTCGTCTCGGGTTGGGGCATGCTAATTGCGTTTCCATTTTTCGTCGCAATGCTATTCACGCCATTCCCGTTCGCGTGGGTTTTGATGTTCGCATCCGTGTTCTTTTTGTTTCTCAACACGGGTCCGTCGAACACGGCTTTGGCGAATGTTGCCATGCCGGAAGTTCGCGCTACCGCTTTTGCGTTAAATATTCTCGTGCTCCACACTCTGGGCGACGTGCCGGCTTTTCCGGCGATTGGATATGTCGCCGGTCACACTAACTGGACAACAGCGTTTTTGCTTGTTTCTGCGATGATGTTGGTGTCGGGCATCCTTTGGATCACCGGAGCGAAATTTTTGCCAGGCGATACTGCACGCGTTGAAGCCGCGCGGTGAAACTGATGACAACTTAATTCATCGTTTGCGTTGATCTGGGGAGCGCACGCGCCCTCGCGTGCTGATCCGGCGCCCTCGCTGGCATGAATTTTTCAGCAATTCAAGAAGGGCCTTTTGGCGAGGGCGCCAAAACCAGCACGCGAGGCGCGTGCGCTCCCCGGACAGCCGGAGAAGACAAAACAGCAGGAGCGCTCGAAGGCACTCCTGCTGTTTGAAGTACGATTGGTGATTTGTTCTTAGCCCTCAGGCGTCGGAGCGGTTTCGGGCTCGGTTGTTTTCTTGGTCGATTTCTTGGACTTCGAGCTCGGCGATTCGCTGCTGCTCTCAGTTGAAGAGTCACTCTTGGGCGACTTCTCCGTTTTAGCCTCAGACTTTTTAGTGCTGGTCTTCGTTGAGTCAGCGCTGCTTCTGGTCGAATCGGCACTGCTCTTCTTCTCGCTCGTGTTCTTCGAGGACGGGCTGGTCGCGCTTTCCGAGTCCGGATTTTTCGAAGCCGGTGACCTGGTCGTTGAAGCCTTTGTCGATGTGGTAGGCGAGGGTTTCACGGTCGCACTCGCGGATGGTGTCATGGACGCGGAGACCGACGCTGCCGGAGTCGCGGCGGGAGTCATGGTCGCACCAACGCTGGCGGCTGGAGTGGCACTCGCGTTCGTCGATGCGTTCACGCCGGTGGTCGTCGTGCCGGTGGTGGTGGCGCCGGAAGTCGAGGTCACGCCCACGCTGAAGGTCGGGGTCATGCCGTAGTAGCCGTAAACGGAATTAATGTATTCCGGCCGGCTGTATTCTTCGATACGGGTCGATTCCCAGACAGGCGCGCTGTAAATTTTCTCGCGCTCAATCCGCGTCATGTAAACACGGGGCTCGGAGCTGGCGGAGAAAACAGTCCAGGGAGCGGCGACGGTTTTCGTGGCGGTGGTAGTGGTGCCGCCGCCGCGGGTCGAAAGAACCACGTAAGCGAGGCAGCCGCTGCTGCGATCGAGGACGATGTCCTTGATTTCGCCGACGTCCTGTCCGCGTGCATCCTTGATTTTGGACCCAATGACGCTGCTACTTTGAACGTAGCTGCCGGTGGTAGTGGTGGAGGTGCTGGTTTGAGCAAACAACGGAGCCGTGGCGAGAGGCAGGAACGCCGCGGCGCCTGCTAAGAGAATAGTTTTTTTCATGAGTTTTGAGTTAACAGTGACGGAACGCGCTCCTCCATTATTCAGCAGCGCTGTTAATGTTTCGCTTGTCCGCGCGTTTTTGGATGGGCGCACTTTATTGCTTTGACGTAAGCACGTGAGGCGAACGAGAGAGACGTGGCCTAACGAGAGAGACGGGAATGGAGCCGGCGGACGAATCAATCGGACCGGACAACGAACGAAGTTGCGGTTCCTCAACAAGTCCACACGTGAAATGGCCGGCCGAGCCGTAGCCTTGGAGCCACCGCAAGGGCTGAGGGATTGAAGTCCGCCTTCGTTTCACTCCGGCGTGACAGCCTTCGCTTTTCGCTTCGCTCCAAGCGAAGGCTGGAGGCGGGGGCGGGAATCGAACCCGCGAATAGAGGTTTTGCAGACCCCGACCTTACCACTTGGCTACCCCGCCATTTGAAGGCGAACCGGAGACTAGGAGCGGCGAATCTCTCTGTCAACGAAGTGGCCCGCAAATGGAGACGGCCTGCCGTCAGGCCGTTGGGGATTGTTGAGGCTGCCGGCACGAGGGCGTGCCGGCTCCAATTTTGAATGAATGTTGGACGTTCGGTGTTGGACGTTGGACGTTTTCCCCTTCTTCCAAATGCCTTCCCGTTCATCCGAACTTTTCGCCGCTGCTCTGACCCGAATCCCCGGCGGCGTCAATTCCCCCGTCCGCGCCTTCCGTGGTCTGGGTCGCGAGCCTTTTTTTGTCGAGCGTGCCCACGGCTCGAGAATCTGGGACGTCGACGGCAACGAGTACATCGATTACGTCGGAACGTGGGGCCCGGCGATCCTCGGGCACGCGCCGGAAGTTGTCGTCGACGCCGTCCGGGCCGCGGCCGCGCGCGGGGTCAGCTTCGGCATTCCGAATCCATTCGAAGTGGAAATGGCGGACCTGATTTGCCGCTGGGTGCCGTCGATCGAGAAAGTGCGAATGGTCAACAGCGGGACGGAAGCGACGATGTCGTGTCTCCGGCTCGCCCGGGGCTTTACCGGCCGCGACAAGATCATAAAATTCGAGGGCTGCTATCACGGTCACGTCGACGCGTTGCTCGTCCAGGCCGGGAGCGGGGCGCTCACCCACGGCCGACCGGACAGCGCCGGGGTTCCGGCGGAGTTCGCAGCTCTGACGATTTGCGTTCCTTTTAACGACATCGGAGCCGTCCGGAATGCGTTCCGCGAAAATCCGAAAGCGATCGCGGCGATTATCCTCGAACCTATCCCCGCTAACGCCGGCCTTTTTTTCCCGTGCGAAGATTTTCTCCAGGATTTGCGCGACGAATGCGACCGGAATGGGGCGCTTCTGATCTTTGACGAAGTGATGACCGGTTTCCGCGTGGCTCGCGGTGGCGCGCAGGAATTGTTTGGCGTCCGCCCGGATTTGACCGCGCTCGGCAAGGTGATCGGGGGAGGCTTGCCCGTCGGGGCCTTTGGCGGGCGGGCGGAAATCATGAATCAGTTGTCGCCGCTCGGCCCGGTTTATCAGGCGGGCACACTTTCCGGCAATCCGCTGGCGATGGCGGCGGGCCTCGCGCAACTCCGTGAGTTGGAGCGCGGCGATGGCTGGAAATTGCTGGAGCGAACGGGCACTCACTTCGAAGAATTGATGCGCGGCGCCCTGCGCAGTTTGAAACTGCCATGGGTATTTCACCGGATCGGTTCCATGTTTTGCCTCTTCTTTACCGCCGACCCGGTGACCGATCTGGCCAGCGCCAAACGCAGCGACCCGGAGAAATTCGCACAATATTTCAAGGCCTGTCTCGATCGCGGCATTTATTTTGCCCCGTCCCAATTCGAAACCGGGTTCGTTTCGACGGCGCACACGGTCGATGACATCGAGCGAACGGCTGCCATTGTGCGCGAGGCCCTAAAGCTGTAGCCGCTTCGCTGTGCGAAGCGTGAGAGCGACGGCGCAACCCTTACCGCGCCGCCCACAGGGCGGCGGCTACAGAAGATTGATTGCGACGCAGATACAGATAAAGCTTTGCGTCAGCCCGTCGCTTGGTCTATCGAAGCTCCGCTGTGACTTCGAATTTTTCGGGTCCGATTCGCGCCGCTGCGAAATTTTTCCTCGAAGGTGACCGCAAATTCTTTGTCAAGGGCGTGACCTATGGTCCGTTTCGTCCGGACGCGGAGGGACATTACCTCGGCCGACGCGACCAGGCCGAGCGTGATCTCGCGCAAATGCGCGGGATCGGGTTGAACGTCGTCCGCATTTATCACGCGCCGCCGCGCTGGTTCCTCGATGCGTGCGCAGCGGCCGGGATGCGGGTGCTGATCACGCTGCCATGGGAAAAGCACGTCGAGTTTTTGCGCAGGAAGCTGACCCGCGATCAGATCGCGGGAATGGTCCGCACCTCGGTCGCGGCGAACCGCGGGCACCCGGCGATTTTCGGTTACCTGGTTGGAAACGAAATCGCCAGCACGATGATTCGCTGGCTGGGTGTCCGACGCGTCACCGAGTTCGTCGAGCACCTGATTCGCATCGGGCGTGAAGCGGATCCGAACGTGCTCTTTTCCTACGCGAGTTATCCGCCGACGGAATTTCTTCTTCCGCAGAATAGCGATTTCTCCTGCTTCAACGTCTACCTGCACAATCAGGACGCCTTCGAGCGATATCTGCTCCGGCTGCAAAATCTGTCCGAAGATCGGCCCCTCATCCTGGGCGAGTTCGGCATGGACACCATCCGCCACACTCAGGAGGAACAGGCCGAAATGCTCGGCTGGCACATCGACAGCGTCGTGAAGTGCGGCCTCGCGGGGACTATCTTTTTCACCTGGACCGACGAATGGTTTACTGGCGGCCAGGAGATCACCGACTGGGCGTTCGGCCTCGTGACGCGTGACCGGGAACCGAAGAAGTCTTTTCTTCTCCTGGGCGAAAAACTTGGACGCGACAATGCCGCGCTGCCGCATCGCCCGCTGCCCGGTTATCCGTTTGTTTCGATCATCGTCTGTTCTTACAACGGCGCGAAAACCCTGGAAGAATGTCTGGAGTCGTTAGGCAAGCTCGATTACCCGAATTTCGAAATCATCCTGATCGATGATGGCTCGACCGACAATACCCGGGAGATCGCCGCGCGTTTTCCCGCGGTCCGATACATATATCAAACCAACCACGGCCTCAGCCACGCCCGGAACCACGGCGCCGCCATCGCGAAGGGCGAAATCTTTGCCTACACCGATTCGGACTGCATGGCCGATCCCGATTGGCTCTACTATTTATTAAGTACGCTCCTGAGTGGAAACTATGCGGGAGTAGGGGGACCCAATGTATCGCCACCTGCGCAAAACTGGGTCCAGGCCTGTGTCGCCGCCGCGCCCGGCGGCCCGAGCCATGTTCTGCTCACTGACACGGTGGCCGAACACATTCCCGGTTGTAACATGGCCTGGTACCGCTGGGCGTTCGAAAGCATCGGTGGCTTCGATCCTGAGTATCACAAGGCCGGGGACGACGTGGATTTTTGCTGGCGCGTGCAGCAGGCCGGGCACGCCATTGCATTCAGCCCCACCGCCGTCGTATGGCACCATCGCCGCTTTACCTTGCGCGCGTTTCGCAAACAGCAGGAAGGTTACGGCGAAGCGGAGTCGCTCCTCCGTTTCAAGCACCTGATCTTTTTCGGTCCCACCGGCACGGCGAAATGGCACGGCCAGATCTACGGCACGCCACGCTTTAGCTGGTTCATTAATCGGCCGATTATCTACCACGGAATTTTCGGCGAAGGACTTTTCCAGTCGATTTATCCCACGCCGCAATCCGAGGTCGCGGGCTACCTGAGCAGCATCGAATGGTTCAGCCTCACCGTTTTCCTTTTCGGCCTTGGAATATTTCTTCCGGGCCTGCGGATCATGCCGTACCTGATGTTTGGCGGAACGCTCTGCGTGGCGATTTCCTACATGCTGCGGGCGCGGATTGAGCCGAAGTTCGACACGGTTGCCGCGCGCCTGCTCGTGACTTTTCTCGCGTTCGCGCAACCGCTTGTCCGCGGCTGGTCGCGTTATTTCACCTGGCTCCATTTCAAGCGCACGCCGCGCACCGTCATCAGCACGCACGAGCATTTGCCGCCCGACGCGCAATTCGGTGGGAGCCTGCGCAATCGCAGCTACTGGAGTGAAGACGGGAAAGACCGCCACCATCTTCTTGGCTCCGTGTTCGGATTGCTCGACGAAGAAGGTTGGCGGTATTCCAGCGACACCGGCTGGAATGAATGGGACATCCAGATTTACGGCAATTTCTGGTGGAGCATCACACTGCAAACCGTCACCGAATATCATGGCGGCCCGAAATGTCTCACGCGCGCCGGGCTCCGTTCTCGATTTGTCCCGACCACGATTCTCATCAATCTCGTGACGCTCTGTCTGATGGCCTATCATCAACTGCACGCCGGGCACCTCGATGTCTGGCCTCTCGCGATCTATGGCGGTTTCGTTCTGTTTCTGGCCAATCGCGCGCACCGCTTGAAGTCGCGCGTAGCCGAGATCGTCGATCTGGCCGCTTATCGCGCCGGACTCCAGCGGATCCGTCGCGCGCCGTTCCGCGCCAAAGACGCCTCGGCCAGGGTCGAAACCACGGCTGAGGCCGGATAAGATTCGGCACTCATGGATGCGGCACGCCGGCCTCCGCTCATTCGTTTCTCAATCGCGCTGACTGCGGAGTTTCTGCTCTGCGCTTCTCTCAATTTTTTCGACGACTGGACGCTGGAAGAGATGCCGGTGAGATTCGTCGCCGTCGCGATCCTCTGCGGCCTCGCTTACTTCGTGGCGGTCAGCAGCTTTCCAGTTCAGATGGGTCCCAAAATACAAAGTGGGATTTTCTGGGCCGTCGTCATCGGATTGCGTTTGGTCGCTCTGCCCCTCGCGCCCGGCGACGATTTCTGGCGCTACCAATGGGAAGGAAAAATCCAGCACGCCGGTTTCAATCCCTACGTCAACGCGCCGGACGATCCGCAGCTTGAGGCGGTCCGTTCGGAATTTCCCGCCTGGCAGAAGATCAATCATCGCGATTTCCAGGCAATCTACCCTCCGGGCGCCGAGCTTCTTTTCGCGGGCCTGAGTCGCGTATCGGACAGTCCGCTTCTCTACAAGCTGCTCTTCGCCGGTGCCGACATCGCGACCATCGCTGTTCTTCTCCGTTTATTGGGGGGCGCGTCGCGTTACGCGAACGCCGTCTGGTACGCGTGGAATCCGCTCGTGGTTTACAGTTTCGCCGGGGCCGCGCATTTCGACAGTCTGATGATTCTACCGATGATCGCCGGGATCCTGTTCCTCACTCGCTTCGAAAGTGCGAGCGATTCCCAGCGCAAATGGTGGCTCGCTCTCGCGGCCGCGGCGGCTTTTGGAATCGCGATCTCGATAAAACTCGTTCCTGTCCTTTTGCTTCTCTGCTGCGTTTTCGCGCTCGGTTATCGGGCGGTCACACTGCTCGTGAGCGGTGCGATTCCACTCCTGCTTAGCCTCCTTTACGGTTATCCGAAAACTCCCATCTGGGACTCGTTGCGGCGTTTCGCGTACGTGACGCGGCTCAACGATCTTTTCTGGTGGCTGATCGAAGAGACCGTCTGGCCCAACCCGCACCAGAAAAATTACCACTACAACGTCATCCTGATCGTCTGTGTCGGTGTCGTTTCGCTCCTTGCCTGGTGGAGCTGGAAGCGCGGCATGCTCTGGGTGCTCGGAACTACGCTCGTCCTGAGTCCCGTTCTCCATCCCTGGTATTGCACCTGGATTTTGCCGCTGGCGACGTGGCGGCGCGCCCTGGCCTGGCACGTCCTTTCGATCACGCTCTTCGCCTATTTCCTATTTTGGAATGAGCGCCTTTTCGCGTTGCCATGGCACGCGGAGCCATGGACGCGCGCGGTCATCATCGTCCCGCCACTTACTGCCGCGATCTGGATGGGCCTCGCACGAAGGACACAACGGCAAGAGACTCTGTGACTGTTGTCTGCTTCGTGTGAGATCCCCTCAGGGGCCGGGAATTTGGCGCATCGCTTCGGCGAAATCTGGCGGAACGGGCGCGTCGAAGCTCATCTCGTCGCCGGAACGCGGATGGCGAAAGGCGAGTTTCCAGGCGTGGAGCATTTGCCGCGGATAATCTCCGGCGCGCTTTCCGCCGTACAACTTGTCCCCGAGGATCGGATGGCCAAGATGATGGAGATGGACCCGGATCTGGTGGGTCCGGCCGCTGTGGAGCGTGCATTCGACCAGGCTAATCGCGACAGGCGGACGTGCGGAAGCACGTCCCTCCGCAGGTATTCCGGAACGCAGGACGCGATATTCCGTCTTCGCCGAGCGGCCCTGGCGCCGCGCAATGCTCATCCGCTGCCGGTGCACCGGGTGGCGGGCGATGGCTTTGTCGATGACGCCGGAGCTCTTGCGCAAGGTTCCCGCGACCAGCGCCAGATAAATCTTTGTCATCGTCCGCGCGGCAAACTGGCTGGAAAGATCGCGGTGGGTCGTATCGTTTTTCGCAACCACGAGGCAGCCGCTGGTTTCCTTGTCCAGGCGATGGACGATCCCGGGCCGTTCCTTCCCTCCAATACCCGAAAGATTCTGACAGTGCGCGAGGAGTGCATTTACCAAAGTATGCTGCTCATGCCCCGCGCCCGGGTGCATGACGATTCCGGCCGGCTTGTTCAGCACCAGCAGGTCCTCGTCCTCGAAAAGAATATCCAGCGATATCTGCTCCGGTTGGGCCTCGATTTTCTCCACCTCCGGTTCGCGTAGTTCCACGATGTCGCCAGTGCGCACCAGATCGCGCGGCCGGGGAGCGCTTCCGTTCAGGGTAACGAACCCGTCGCGAATCAGGGTTTGAAGCCGGGCGCGGGAAAACGTTGGGAGGGCCACAGCCAGAAAGCGGTCGAGGCGCACTTTGGCCTGTTCGCGTTCGACTTCGAGCTTGATCATGGATGAACGCCGCGTCGGGTGCTACACTGCGCGGCCATGCCCGAAATGGCCCCTGATTCCTCGAGCCAAAGCTGTCCCGCCTGCGGGCTGATAATCGACGTTTCCCAAGAGGAAGCCCTCGCGCGCGTGGCCTGTCCTGGGTGCGGCGAAAAATTTCGGGTCGAGCGGGCATTCGACAATTTTGCATTACTGGAAACGCTAGGTGTCGGTGGCATGGGCTCAGTTTACAAAGCACGCGACACCCGGCTGAACCGATTCGTCGCGCTCAAAATTCTTCGGCCCGAATTGAGCGCCGATCCCTCTGAAATCCGGCGGCTGGAACAGGAAGCGCGCGCGACCGCGGCGGTGAATGATCCTCACGTGGTGCAGGTTTTTTCTTCCGGGACCGATCACGGGCAGTTTTATCTTGTGATGGAACTGGTCGATCAGGGAAGCCTCGACGATCGGATGGCGGAGCAGGGACGCGTGGCGGAAGCGCAGGCGCTCGATACCGGGATTTAGGTGGCGCGCGGCCTGCGGGCTGCGTATGAGAAAGGACTGATTCATCGCGACGTTAAGCCGGGCAATATTCTCTTTGCCAGCGGAGAAATGGCGAAGATCGGCGATTTCGGGCTGGCGGTGGCGGTGGAGCAAAATGCGGAAGCGCAAAATGAGATTTTGGGGACGCCCTATTACGTCGCGCCCGAACGACTAAACAACGAGGTGGAGGATTTTCGAAGCGATATTTACAGCCTCGGCGCCACCCTCCATCACGCCATCGCCGGTCGCCCGCCCTTTGCGGGGGAAACGAATTCCGCGACCGCGCTCCGCGACTTGAAGAATAATCCGCTCAGTCTGGGAGCTGCCGCGCCCGGCCTCCGCCGCGAGACGGTCCGGACCATCGACCGCATGATTGCGCCCGATCGGGGAGAACGCTTCGCTTCCACGAAGAAACGAAACTGGTTCACGAGCTCGATCAGCGGAAATAACGCGCGACGAGTGGTTCGGTTGTAGGGCGTCTGTATCAGCCCCATAAGCTTTCGGGGTTCACAGCCATAACGCAGGCCAACGCCGAGGCCGGGCTTTCCAACGCCCTACAATCTCAAATCACTGCCGCTTAGTGGTGGCTGATTTGTATTCCAGGATAACGGCTCAACTGATTGGCCAGGTCGCCGTTGCCGTTTCGTTCCATCTCTCTCTGGTCGATGGTCAGAACGTTACCGGTCCGGGTGTCCGTGATGGTGTGGCGTTTCCTGACTTTCTGTTTGAGATTCGATCCGGTGATCGTGACGTATTCGTAGTCGGCGTTATCCGCCTGAGTTTTCTGTTCGACGACTGGCTGCTTACCCAGGGCCGAGCCGAGAGCCAGCGCACCGATCGCTGCACTCACAATTAACGTTTTCATGAATCAAACTACGGCCGCATCCGCCAGGGTCAAACGGGCAAAAGTAACGGTTCTGTTACCCGGGGGGAGGCGTATTTTCCTGCTCATGATCTTGATCCTGCTCATGATCTTTTTTCCCGGGTCATTTTTCCCGGAAGGATCAAGATCAGGATCATGAGAAGGAGCAGGACGGTCATTGCAGGGCATGTTTACACGGGAATCGACGATGCTAGGTTACCGCTCGCCAAATCCAGCCCGCGGGTGCGCGGGCCCGCCATGACGCAGAATCCGCCATTTCCGTCGCCTGAAGAACTCAAGGCGAAGCTTTCCGAATTCATGAAAACCAATTTCGGCGACAAGGTCGCATTCACGACCTACACGGAACCAGAAACGGCGGAAGCTCCCGCGGAGGAAAAACCGAGGCCGACCGACGAAGCGCCGTTCGTTTTCAACTTCCTGCCGCGCGATATCAAGGCGCACCTTGACCGGTTCGTGATCAAGCAGGACGAGGCGAAGAAGGTCCTTTCGATCGCCGTTTGTGATCACTACAACCACGTCAATTATTTGCGGAGGCTCGAGCAGGAGGACGCCGCCCGCGCCGAGGTGACCGAATACGCGAAGCAGAATGTCGTCCTGGTCGGGCCGACCGGCGTCGGGAAGACCTACCTCATCAAACACATCGCGGAGCTGATCAAAGTTCCGTTCGTCAAAGCGGACGCGACCAAATTCAGTGAGACCGGTTACGTGGGAGGCGATGTCGAGGATCTCGTGCGGGAGTTGGTGGACAAGGCGGACGGCGACGTGCAGCTGGCGCAGTTCGGAATTATTTACATCGACGAGATCGACAAGCTGGCCGCCGCCGGAAACATGGTCGGACGGGACGTCAGCGGTCGCGGGGTGCAGACGACGCTGCTCAAGCTGATGGAGGAAACCGACGTGCCCCTGCGGAGCGCAAACGATCTGCAGGCGCAGCTCCAGGCGGCGTTCGAATTCCAGCGGCGCGGCGGCAAGGCAAAACGTGAGACGATCAGCACGCGTCACATTCTTTTCGTGGTTAGCGGCGCGTTCGAGCGGCTGAAGCAGCAGGTCTCGCGGCGCCTGACCCAGGGACAGATCGGGTTCAACACCGAACCGCGTCATCTGATGGACAACGAGTTGTTCCAGTTCGTCGGCACCCAGGATTTCATCGAATATGGATTCGAACCGGAGTTCATCGGTCGACTGCCCGTGCGGGTTGTCTGCGAGGAACTGGTCGCGGACGATCTTTATCAGATTATGAAATTTTCGGAGGGAAGCATTCTCCGGCAATACGAGCGCGCCTTCCGCGCTTACGGCATCGAGATCAGTTTCGAGGACGAAGCGCTGCGCCTGATGGCGGAGGCGGGAGCGAAGGAAAAAACAGGGGCGCGCGGTTTGCTCACCGTTTGGGAGAAGCTATTCCGCGACTATAAATATTATCTGGCTGGTTCAGGCCTCAGTCAGCTGCGCGTTTCGGCCGAACTGGTGCGGGAGCCGAAGAAAGTGCTCGATCGGCTGATGGCGGAGGGTCACCGGCAGGAAGAAGCCGCGCTGGAGAAAAGCGCACGGGCGTTTGCGGAAGAATTCCAGAAGGCCCATGGCCTCGAGATTGTTTTCGACCCGCCGGCGATCGCGCACCTCGTCGAGCGCGCCCATGCCGAACGGATGACGATGCCCGACCTCTGCGCGCATCTTTTTAAGGACTACCAGTTCGGGTTGAGCCTGGTGCAAAAGAACACCGGCCAGAAAACATTTGTGCTTGGGCGCGAAGCGATCGAAGCGCCGGATAAGTTCTTGAGTGATCTCGTTGTTCAATCACACTATCCCCGTGCGTCAGAGCAAACACCCGGTTCCTAAATGAAACGGCACATCATCGCGACGTTGATCATTGGCCTGGTCGTTGGTGGACTCATCCTCACCCTGCACGTCAACGGTTGGCTTGTGCGGCCGGAACAGGCCCTGACCGATCTGCTTTCCGGAGAGGGTACCGTGAGGCGGCTGCTGGCGGTGGTCCAGTACAGTATCGTTTTTGCAGCGGCCATTGGCACAGTTTCTTTGACACTGTCGTCGACGCGTCGCGGACGGATGAGTTTCATCATGGCGATTCTCCTCGTGGAACTGGCCGGTGTCGCCTGGGTTTGCTCGCTCTATAAATTACAGTTCCAACCGTTGCCGGCCATGGCCGCGGTGGTGCTCGGTTATCTGGGGGCGCTTGGCTTTGTCAGGTTTGAAGCCTATCTGGAAGAGAGGCGCTCGCGTCCCCCGAAAATCGAGGCCGGTCCGACGCCGAGGCCCGCGCCGATCTCCGTGGTCCCAGACAAACCCGCACCCCTGCCAGTCGTGGCGCCGCAGCCAGTGGCAGCGCCGGTCGTCGAAAAACCGCGGGCCCGCGCGAGACGCGGCGATACCTTCAGCGATTCCGGCGCTCGCATCTGCGAGGTCACGGCCATCGTTTGCGATCTCGCCAACAAGCATGACCTCGCGGAGGAATGCGAGCCGGCGGTATTCGCCGAAATCACCGAACGATTTATCGCTCACGCCATCCAGGCGTTGCGCGCGGAAGGGGCCTATATCGAGTCGGCCGGCGGCGAGGGAGTCGTAGCGATCTTCGGCTTTCCGGAAGCGGACAAGCAGCACGCAGAGAAGGCCACGCGCAAGGCGATGGCGTTAACGCAATCATTTGCGGAGGCGAACAAAGGGAGTAAATCGGACGCGCTCCGGAGTGCGGGCGTCCACGCCGGCGTTAGTTCCGGGAGCATGATCATGGCGCCGCTCAAGAACAACGGGCAGCGGAACATGCTCGCGGCCGGGGAGCCGGTGGAACTGGCCCGCCGGTTTTGCATCGCGAACCGTTTCTACGGCTCCCGCGTCTTGCTGGGGCCGCGCACCTTCGAGCTGGCGAGCAAAATTCTGGTCGCACGGCCGATCGATTTTCTGAGCGGGGTCGATGTCCGCGAGCGGCACGAGATTTACGAACCGGTTGCGCTTGCCCTCAACGCTTCGCGCGAAATTATCACGCGGCGCGATGCCTTCTGGAACGGCGTTGTTCTTTACCGGGAGAAGCGTTGGGCGGAGGCCTACTCGCAATTTCAAAACGCACGCGGCCCGGAGGGCGAAGAGGATCGGCCCCTCCAATTGTATCTGCGCCGGCTCGAGCCGCTCGCTTTGCAACTGACGAACACGCCTCTCGACCAGTGAGCCGCCGGTTTTGAGGAAAACGGAATATCCCTCCGCGATCCGGGAATTGGTCGCGCAACTGCGGCAAATGCCCGGGATCGGACCCCGCTCAGCGGAGCGGATCGCCCTTTGGATTGTCCAAGCCCGCGGCGAACAGCCGGAAGCGATTGCGCGTTCGATCACGGCTACGCGTGAGACCGTCCGGCCCTGCCCCCGCTGCGGATTTTTCACGATGGAGGAGCTCTGCGGTATTTGTTCCGATCCGGCGCGCACCGCGGACCTGCTCTGCGTCGTCGAGCAGCCGACGGATATCCTGCCGTTGGAAAAAACGAGCGCCTTTTGCGGCCGTTACCATTCGTTAGGCGGCCGCATTTCCCCTCTCGACCACGTCGGCCCCGACGATCTCCGAATCAAGGAACTGCTGGCGCGGGTCGAAGAGGAAAAATTTTCCGAGATCATTCTCGCGCTGGCCGCCGACGTGGAGGGCGAAGCGACCACGAATTATCTGGTCGAATTGCTCAAGCCCTTTCCAGTCACTCTCACGCGCATCGCGCATGGTTTGCCGGCGGGTGGCGGGCTGGAATCCGCGGATGAGCTGACTCTTTATCAGGCGCTTTCGGGGCGGACGAAACTTTGAGTGTTAAGTTTTAAGTGTTAAGTTTTATGAAAGAAGATTCGTCGCGCACGCACTTAAAACTTAAGCCTTAACCCTTAAAATTTTTGTCATGTCTTGCGTGAAGATCGATCCGGCCCTGCACCAGGCGCAAAAGCCGCCCTGGATCAAGGTGCGGCTGCCGTCGAACCCGGTTTTCTTTTCCACGAAGGCGTTGATTTCCGATCTGCGGCTCCACACCGTCTGTGAAAGCGCGCAGTGCCCGAACCGCTGGGAATGCTGGAGCCAGGGAACGGCCACGATGATGATCGCGGGCGAACGCTGCACGCGCGCCTGCGGTTTTTGCGCGGTCACCACCGCAAAGCCTTTTGCCTTGGAAGAAGACGAACCGCAACGCGTCGCCGAAGCGGTCCGCCGGATGGGTTTGAAACACGTCGTCGTTACGGCCGTTGCGCGCGATGATCTCAAAGATGGCGGAGCCAATCATTTCGCGCGGACGATCGAGGCGATCCGCGAGATGGATCCCTCGGTGATTATCGAAGTGCTCGTCCCCGATTTCCACGCCCAGACCTGGTGTATCCAGATCGTGCTCAATGCCGCGCCCGATATTTTCAATCACAATCTGGAGACGGTGGAAAGGTTGACGCCCCTCGTCCGTTCGCGCGCGAAATACCGCACCTCGCTCGATGTTTTGCGCCGGGCGAAAGAGCTGGCACCGAAGATCGTGACCAAGAGCGGAGTGATGCTGGGGCTCGGCGAACAGGAGCCGGAGCTTTTCCAGACGATGGACGACCTGCGCGAAGTCGGCTGCCAGGTTTTGACGATGGGCCAATATCTCCGGCCCAGCGCGCGGCATTTGCCCGTGGTCGAATTTGTTTCGCCGGAACGTTTCGAGGCTTACGGAGGGATTGCGCGCGCGAAAGGATTCGATCATGTCGCTTCCGGCCCGCTCGTCCGCAGCTCCTATCACGCGGCCGACTTCCATCCCGTCGTCCGCTAAAGATGGCGGATATTCCGGAGGCAGCGGCCATCGATCGGAATACGGTTGCCGCGATTATTCCGGCTTATCACGAGGAAAAACATATCGCTGACGTCGCGCGGCGAACGCTGCGCCAGCTCGTCAATGTTGTCGTGGTTGATGACGGCTCGAGCGATGCGACTGCGGACGAGGCCAGAAAAGCGGGCGCCGCGGTGATTGTCCACGAACAAAACCGCGGCAAGGGAGAGTCAATCAAGAGCGGGTTTCGTTACTGTCTGGAACATGACGCCACCTACGTGGTGATCCTCGACGGCGACGGCCAGCATTTGCCGGAGGAGATCGAGCGTTTTCTCGCCGCCGCCGCCTCCGGGATCGGAGAGCTCCTCATCGGCACCCGGATGAACGATGTCCGCGAGATGCCGTGGGTCCGTCGGACGGTCAATCGCTATATGAGCCGCAAGATCAGCCGCGCCTGCGGCCAGGATATTCCCGATACCCAATGCGGCTTTCGCATGGTCCATCGGATCATCATCCCGAGCTTGTTAGGCGGCACGGAGCGTTTCGACTACGAAACCGAAATGCTGATTCTTGCCAGCCGCGCCGGTTGCCGGATCGCCTCGGTCCCGATCAGCACCGTTTATTCCGATGAAGTCAGCAGCATCCACCCCGTCCGCGACACCATCCGTTTCTTCAAACTAATGCGGCGCTACAAGAAAAAGTAATTCCGGGGTAGCGTACGCGTCTCGCCATCGCGGACTTTCCATAGCTGCACGGCGACAGGAAGACTGTTTCGGCGAGACGCCGAAACCAACACGCGAGACGCGTGCGCTACCCAAGACGAGTCGCATGCGAGTGCCAGCCTCACATGCCTAGCCGGGTAGTTTCGGGCGGATCGAAAACTTTTATTCAGTTGGCGGCGACGTAAGACAGCGCCGCCGACAGCCAACCTAAACCAGCCCGCGTCGGCGGAAATCGCCGAGGTTGTTGCCGCTGGAGCGTTCGATCAAATCGATCGTAAATTTGAGAAGGCAAACTTCCCAAGCGTCATCGACGCCTTGGATTACGGCGCTGAGCGGTTCGTCGGATTGCTCGACCTGGCGGCGCGTGCGATCGATCACGGCTTTCATCGTATCGCGCACCCGGTTTTCGACGACGTCGGTCTTGCGAAACTGGAAGCCGTAACGGAGCACGGCCATGTCGCGGGTTCGTTCGCGGAGAAGATCGACATATCTCTCGGCCTTCTCGCCGAAGCCTTCCAGGAGCAGACGGCAATAGTGTTCCGGCGTCAGGATCTGGGGCCGCTCGGCGTGGATCCGGCCATCGCGGACCCGGATTTCATTTACCTGATCCATCAGCTCCGAGATCAGATAGAACCGGAAGCTCGTGCTCCCGAACGTGGCGATCTGTTTTTCCGGCGCGAGGATGACGCGGGTGTTTTCGATCGCGTATTGGAAATCGTCGTCGGTCATGGCGAGCGCTACGGTAATCGTCCTTCGCTAAATTGGTAGGGCGAGACTCTGTCGAGCTGGCCCCGAGTGCTTTCCAGCCAATAAGAGTCGGGGCACAAAGGCGCCTCCCACATTGGGTTAATGCGCGGATTGAACCAGTGGTTCGGGGAGAGCCTCACGTTCGCGTCCGGAACGCCAGCGCCAGACGGCTTCGACGGTAAAAATCACCAGCGCGACCCAGATAAAGGTGAACGTGACGAGATGCGCGCGCGTGAATGGTTCGTGATAAAGGAAGACGCCCAGGAAAAAACTGCAGCTCGGCGAAAGATACTGGAGAAAGCCGACCGTCGTCAGACGCAGATGACGCGCGGCATGGCCGAACCAGACCAAGGGCAGCCCCGTCACGACACCGGTGCTGATCAGGAGCAGAACGAATGGCCAGGAGGCGGAGCCGAAAGTCGATGTGCCGGCCCGCTGAAGGTAAATAAGGTAGCCGGCCGCAATTGGTGTCAGCAAAGTCGTCTCGAGAAACAGGCCGGGAATTGGGCGAACGCCGGATTTCTTTCGCAAGAGTCCGTAGAGGCCAAACGACACGCAAAGGGTGAGGGCGAGCCACGGAAATTTTCCATAGCCGAGGGTCAGATTCAGGACGCCGATCAGCGCGAGGAGGACGGAAACGAGTTGCCAGCGCGTCAGGCGCTCGCGCAGGAAGATCGCGCCGAAAAGGACGTTGATAAGTGGCGTCATGAAATAGCCGAGGCTCGTTTCGATGACGCGCCCAACGTTCACCGCCCAGATAAAAAAGAGCCAGTTCACCGAGATGGCGAGACCGCTGGCGAGGCAGTAGAACAGGGCGCGCCGAGAGCGAGTGGCTTCGCGCACTTCCGGCCAGCGCTGTTGCCAGCTCAGCAATCCGACGAGGAAAACCGTTGTCCAGACGAAGCGGTGCGCCAGGATTTCGGACGCGGGAAGATGGCTGAGCAACTTCCAGTAAACCGGGATCAAACCCCAGGTGGCGAAGGCGGCGATCCCGGCGATGAGCCCGGAGCGATCTTCCGGCGTGACGGAGAGATGTTCTTTTGCCGCCGGTGGCATCGAATCCTATTTCACGCTTCGCATCCGCAGGCAAGCAATGGAGGGGCGATCGCCTAACCAATGCAACAGGCGTTTTCAAAAGCTTTTGGGAAAGTGACGAGCAAAGAAAGCTAGTGGAGCCGGCACGCCCTCGTGCCGGAACGATTGGTGGCGCGTTCTCCCAACGGCCTGAGGGCAGGCCGTCTCCAGTCACACGTCACCCGTTACTGCTTTGCCGGCTCGGTCGCCGGCTGCTGGAACAGCGTCAGAAGTTCAACGAACCCTTCTTCTTTCAGCTTCTCCGCCGGTACGAAACGCATTGCGGCGGAATTCACGCAATAGCGCAAATTCGAGGGAGGCGGACCATCGTTGAAAATGTGGCCGAGGTGTGAATCGCTTTTTTTCCCGCGCACTTCCGTCCGGACCATGCCGTAGCTCTGATCGATTTTTTCAACGACATGCTCGGGGGCGATCGGTTTGGTGAAACTCGGCCAGCCGGTGCCACTCTCGAACTTGTCGGTTGAAGAAAAGAGCGGCTCATTCGTGATGATGTCGACGTAGAGGCCGGGTTTGTGGTTGTTCCAGTAGGCATTGTGGAATGCGGTCTCCGTCCCGTTCTCGCGCGTCACGTGATATTGCTCCGCCGTAAGGATCCGTCGCAATTTTGCGTCGGGTGGAACCGCCGTTTCCTCGGGGTGCGTTCGCTCGGCGATTTTCTTTTCCTGGGCCTGGCTCCAGAGGACCGTGCCAATCGCGAGGGCGACCGCGACGATGAGTCCGCAGAGGAGCGTCAAGAGGGAGGAGCGAGAGGGTGGATGTTCGATTCTGGCCATGGCAAAAGAGGATTCAAACCATCCATTAGGAATCGCGTTTTCGCCAGTCGGCGCGCGTAGAATTCGCCGTCAACTGGTGGCCGGTCGCCCGGCCTCCGGAACGCGGATATAACTCCGAAACAGGATCAATCCAACTGGTGCGATGGTCGCCGCCAGCGCGAAGATCAGCCACATTGTTCCCGAATGTCGCGGACCCTGCTCCGGACAGTACGCCGCCAACAACCATCCCGCGGTGCCGACCAGAAGTTTCCCGAGCAGAAATGGAATGTATGAAAGCGCGCCATACGATGCCTCCTGGCCTCGCGGCGCAATGGCGGCGGCGTACTCGTAAACTCGCGGCGAATAAAACGCTTCGCCGACCGAGAAGATGGCGATGTAGATCGCAGTCATGATGTAGTAGGGATGAAGGCCGCCTTTTACCCCAAGATAAGTGTGCCCGAGCCATTGGCCGATCTCGCCGTTGGCGGCCCCCTCAAACCAGGCTGTAGGCAGTGCCATTACGAAAACCGAGGCGGCGCAGATGGCTCCGCCGACGATGACCATCCGATACGCTGAGAACCGCTGCGTCAGCGCTCCGATCGTTGGCACGAGGACGATGATGAGCAGGTAGTTGATACCCAGAAGCTGTCCAATCGGAGCGCCGTCCCCTAATTCGCGGATGCCGAATTTTGGGAACACATAATCCATCTGCATGACGATGAGTTTCAGAAATCCGATCAGAAGGAGAAATGCGATCAGACGGTAGAATCCGGACTGAGCGAGCAGCCGGCCGAAGAGACGGACCGTATCGAGGGCACTGTCGCGCACCGTCATCCAGATGCGCTGCCAGAATCCACCGGTCGCGTACCGCATTGGCTCGGCGGTAAACAACACGCCGGTATCCGTCGCTTCGGCACCCCGACGCAGGAAATAAATCGCCGGAAAAAGCAACAGTTCAAAACCAAGGCTCACGAGGAACAGCGTCCGGTAAGTGCTGATTTGCAGTCCGAAAATCCCCAGTTGCCCGTGCTCGCCTAACGACTGCCGGACGTAATCGTAAATGCGGGCGGCAATCCAGAAGCCGACATTCATCACCATATAGATGAGGGAAAAGGAGATCGAGCGTTGCCGGGTCGTGGAATAGCGCCTCGCGGCCGCGATCAGGACCGGCGTGCCGAGCGCCTCGCCGATCACCAGCGGAAACAATCCACCCGCCAAGGCCAGCCATTTTATGGTCGAAAACGCCATTACGGCGCGCGCTACCAGGCAGACCGCGGCGCCGAGGAAAAACGTCCGGCGAAGCCCGAGCGCGTCAGTGACCGAGCCGGCGAGGAGAGTGCAGACGGTCATGGCTGGCGCCCAGACCCAGCCAACCAGCGCACCCGCGGATTGATCGTTGAAGCCGAGATCGGACGAAAGCCACAGGATCAGCGTCTTATTCGTGACCGAGTAGGCGCAGATGATGAGAAGCTTGATCAGGAAGGTGAGCCACAACTCGCGTTGCGCGTCCTTCAGCACGGTGAATTTCCCAATGAATCCGGCGAGTCCACGCGCGGCGACTGAAGGAATGATCTCCCCCGTCGTGAATGTCTCCTTGGTTGGTTCCGCCACGGCTCCCACTGTTAGCTACAACAGCCGCGCTGTCATCCCGAGCCGCGGAGACGGCGAGGGACCTCTCAGTCGGTCCAAGATCAAACAAACCACGGCCGACACGTTCGACACTGTTCGCCGCGTGCCTGGCGCGAGAGTTCTTTGGTAACGTTATCTTCGACTGCGGGGTCCCTCGACTCCGCTTCCGCTTCGCTTCGGATGACACGCAAAACTCGCGCGTCAAACCATGTTCGCGATAAAATCGCGGCCGTCGAATGGCGCCAAGTCCTCGAGCTTTTCTCCGGTGCCAACGAACCGCGTCGGAATGCCAAGGTCGTCCTGGATGGCGATGACGATGCCGCCTTTGCCGCTGCCGTCGAGTTTGGTCACGATCAGTCCGGTAAGGCCAATCGACTGGTGGAATTCGCGGGCCTGCGCGAGGGCGTTGCTGCCAGTTGTCGCGTCCACCACGAGCAGGGTTTCGTCAGGCGCCTTCTCGTTTTGTTTCGCGAGGCTGCGTTTCACCTTGGCCAGCTCCGCCATCAGGTTGCTCTTGGTATGGAGGCGGCCCGCCGTGTCGCAAATCAAGAATTCGATGTTCTTGCGGTCCGCCGCTTCGAAAGCCTCGTAACAGAGGGACGCGGGATCCGCGTTATATGGTCCGCGAATCATTTCGACGCCGAGTCGATCCGCCCAAATTCCGAGCTGTTCGATGGCTGCGGCGCGAAAGGTATCGGCGGCGGCGAGCATCACGCTGTGGCGATTGCGTTTGAAATAGTGCGCGAGCTTCGCGGTCGAGGTGGTCTTACCCGTGCCGTTCACACCCACGATCAACAACACTTTAGGCCTGGCGGGGTGGGGCATGATCGGGAGGGGCGCCATCGGTAGAATGCGTGCGATCTCCTCCCGCGCGACTTCGGAAATATCGGCCGCGGTGATGGCACCGCTCTGGGCGCGGGCCTGGAGCGATTCGATGATGCGCAGCGTCATCGGAACACCGAGGTCGGCCCGGATCAACATCGATTCCAGTTCGTCCCAATCCACCGGTCGGCCGGTAAATTTTTGGACGAGCGATTTAAGAAAATTCATTGGGTTGTTTTTTGCGCCATCTTTGGTGTCATGCCGAGCGAAGTCGAGGGACCCCGCTTTGCGTCTCTCGACCTTATTCGGGGTTCTTCGACTCCGCTGCGCTCCGCTCAGAATGACCAGGAAATGCTCATTCTACGCCCTGACTGTTTGGCCCCGCGGCTTCGCGCAGCGGCCGGGTGAGATCCTGCTTCACGCGGTCCAGAATGCCATTAACAAAACGGCCGGAATCCGGGCCGCCGAAAGTTTTCGCGAGCTCGATGGCTTCGTTGATGGAAACCACCGGCGGAATGTCCTCGCGGTAAAGCATTTCGTAAATGGCGAGACGCAGGACGTTTCGATCCACGGCGGAAATGCGGCGAAAATCGTAGTTCTCGCAGTATTTCCGGATGCGATCGTCGATTTCCGGGAGGTGCGCGATCATCCCGTCGATGAGCGGTTGGGCGAACTGGCGGACGCGCGCAGTGGCCGGGCAAAATTCCCAGAATTCTTCCATCCGCTCCGGCGCGCCGTCGCCGTGCAAGTCGCGCCAGAAATGAAATTGGACGGCTGCCTGCCGTGCTGCTCGCCGCTTTCCCATACCGCTATTTCGCCCGCAAATCTCCCAGCACTTCGCCGATCGACACCGCCGCGCGCGCTGCTTCCGTGCCGCGATTAATTTCAGGTTCCAGGCAACGCTCGCGCGCCTGCTCCTCGGTCTCAAGGCTCAGGACGGCGTTGATCACCGGCACGCCATGCTCAATGGCGATTTGCTGGAGAGCGTCCGTCACCGAGCGGGCCAGGTTCTGCGCGTGACTCGTTTTTCCCTGGAGAATCACCCCGAGCGCAAGGATTGCCTGCGTGTTCCTTTTCAACGCGATTTCGCGCACCACCACCGGAATTTCGAACGCACCCGGCACCTGATGGATGGAAATGTCGGCCGCCGGCGCGAGCGAGCGCAGCTCGGCGACCGCATGATCCACCAATCCCTGGACGTAAAGCCGGTTGAACAAACTTGCGACGATGGCGAAATGCCGTTTGCGTCCCGAGGCGCGCGGACGCGGCGGAGCAAGCTTTGACATCAGTCAATCTGCTGGTAGGGCGAGACTCTGTCGAGCCGCCGGGTTATGAAGCAGGGATCCGGCTCGACGGAGTCTCGCCCTACCACCGAGTCTCGACACGCTTTCAAAGCATGTGGCCCATTTTTGTCCGCTTCGTCTCGAGATACCGCGCGTTGTGCGGGTTTGCCGCGCTCCGAATCGGCACCTGTTCGACCATCTTGATCCCGTAACCCTCAAGGCCGACGACCTTCTTGGGATTGTTGGTCAGGAAACGGAACTTCCGCACGCCGAGATCGAAAAGGATTTGGGCGCCGAGCCCATAATCGCGCAGGTCGCTTGGAAAACCGAGTCGCGCATTGGCCTCCACCGTGTCGAGCCCTTCCTCCTGTAATTTGTAGGCGTGGATTTTCGCCGCCAGACCGATGCCGCGCCCTTCCTGTCGCATGTAAACCAGGACACCGTTTCCTTCGTCGGCGATTTGCCGCAGAGCGGCGTGCAACTGGTTCCCGCAATCGCAGCGCCGGGAGCCAAAGACGTCGCCCGTCAGGCATTCGCTGTGGACCCGCACCAGCGTTGCTCGCGTTTTCGAGATCTTGCCTTTCACAAGGGCAAGGTGGTGCGCGCCATCCAGCTTGGAGCGATACAGGTGAAGATCGAAGTCGCCATAATCCGTCGGCAGCTTTACGACTTGCTCGGCTTCTACCAGCTTTTCCTTAAGCCGACGATGCGCAATCAGGCTTTGAATCGTGCAGATGCGCAGCCCGTGCTTTTTGCGGAACTCCATCAGTTCCGGGAGCCGCGCCATCGTTCCGTCATCGTGCAGGATTTCGCAAAGCACTCCGGCCGGTTGCAGTCCCGCCATGCGGGCGAGATCGACAGCCGCTTCCGTGTGCCCTGCGCGGCGCAACACGCCGCCATCCTTCGCTCGCAGCGGGAAGACATGGCCTGGCTGGACCAGATCGTCCGGCGTCGATTTCGGATTCGCGATCGTCCGGATGGTTTCTGCCCGATCGTGCGCACTGATACCTGTGGTCACTTCGCGCGAGGCGTCCACCGAGACGGTGAAATCGGTGCGATACATTTCCCGGTTCTGCGCCACCATCCGCTGGAGTCCGAGCTGCTCCGCCCGCTCATTCGAGATCGGCACACAGATCAACCCCCGCCCATGCATCGCCATGAAGTTGATCGTCTTCGGCGTCGCCTTCTCCGCCGCCATCACCAGATCGCCTTCATTTTCCCGGTCCGCGTCGTCGGTCACGATAACGAGCTTCCCCTTGGCAATGTCGCTCACGACGTCGTCAATCGTGTCGAATTGAAGCGCCTCGGAGGTTTTCGTGATCATGGGCCGGTAATGTTACGCTCACCGGGACTACGAGCAACTTCAGGAGCCGCGCGCGATGGCAGCGATTGAAATTCGCCCGGACCGGAGCGAGCTGCTAAAGAATTGCTTACGGCTTCCACGGAAAGGAGCTCAAGGCGAAGATAACAGAACTGCGGGCTCGCTTGCTGGTTGAAAGGGAACTTCGAAATCGCCTTCCCGTAGTAATCAAAAGGAACGTAACTCGGCCCCAACCAGACAAGACGCCATGCCTGCTACCCCCGTCCAGCAATTCATTCTCCTGCCACCCAGGGGCCTTTCGGCCGGCGAAGTGGTTCCATCCACCGCCTTCGTAAATTCTTTTCTTCTCTCACTCGAAGGTGTGCGCGTTGCCTTTCGCCGGGACCGCAAAGCAGTGGCCGCCGGCATCAAGACCAAACTCAAGGTAATCGATTCCATCCGTGAAAATGGCGCGAAGCTCGTGGAGATGTCGCCCGATGCTGTCTCCAGCCTCCAGGCCGAGCAGCCTGGGGTGCGAATCGTCCCGGTGGTTTATTATTATCCCGCGCGCGCTCCGCGACCGATGCCTGAGGCTGCGCCCAAGGCGGCCGGAGCGGCGCTCAAGATCACGCTTCAGGTTGTATCGAAAGCCGACGGAAAGGCGGTGAGCGGCGCGAAGGTGGTGGCGTTCACCGATTTTGCGAGCCGTCTCGGCGCCAGTGCCACGACCAATAACAAGGGCATTGCTTCCTTGTCCCTGGGTGGAGCGAGCAAGAAGGTGGAACGCCTCTATGTTTATTGCGAGAGCGGTTTCTGGAACGCGCTCAAGCGAAATGTCCTCCTCAAGACGGGCGGCCGTATCGAGCTGCTTCCCATCGATCTCGGTTTTACTGATTGCCTCCGGCATTTTTATGGGAATTCCCCGCTCAACGCAGGACAGGGAATCACCGTCGGGGTCGTGGACACGGGCGTTGGGCCACACAACGACCTCAAAGTAAGCGGAGGAGAGAACACCGTTGCCGGTGAAAGTTCGAGCGACTTTGCCGACAACGGCGAAGGCCATGGAACTCATGTGGCGGGAATCATCGCCGCCCACGGGACCGCGCCCTCGGGAGTCCGGGGACTCGCAGCCGGAGTTACGTTGCGCAGCTACCGGGTATTCGGGAAAGGAAAAGGCGGCGCCTCCAATTTCGCGATTGCGAAGGCGATCGATCACGCCGTGGCCGACGGGTGCGATTTAATAAACATGAGCCTGGGCGGAGGTGGCGCCGACGAAGCGCTCCACTCGGCGATTGCCGGCGCGCGTGCGAAGGGCGCGCTCATCATCGTGGCGTCGGGCAACGACGGACGACAACCGGTCAGCTTTCCAGCCTCCGATTCACTGGCATTGGCCGTGTCCGCCCTGGGACGGAAGGGGACCTTTCCCGCAGGCGTTACCGAATTGGGAGATGTGGCTTCTCCGTTCGGCACGGACAAGGCGAATTTCATCGCGGAATTTTCCAACGTGGGACCTGAAATCAGCCTGAATGGTCCGGGTGTCGGGATCATTTCAACTTTCCCAGGGGGCAAGTACGCCGTCATGGATGGCACCTCGATGGCCTGTCCAGCTGTGACCGGTGCGGCGGCGAAGCTCTTGGCGGTGCAACCAGCTCTCCTGACCGCTGCTCGCGATCAAACTCGCTCGGATAAAATGGCGCACGAGGTTTTGAAGGCGGCCGTATCGCTCGGATTCCCGCCGACTCTCGAGGGGCAGGGGTTGATCAAGGTTTGAATCTTGGGTTGCAGGGCTTACGTTAACGCGTGGAGCGTTTCATTCTGAGATTTGAGGGAGAAGGCGAGAAGCCGTCCGGCGACGTCGAACGGATCCGCGCTTCACCAAATGTGAAGGTGGTTGACGATTCTTCCAAAATGATGCTGGTCGAGGCGCCCAGTGAAAGCGTCACGAAGTTAGTCGAGACGTTGCCTCAATGGAGTTTGTCACCGGAACGTTTCGTTCCTGTGCCCGACGTTCGGCCTCAACTCAGAGGATTGGCGTAATCACCCAAGGGTCGGGCTCTCGCGCGCTCCCACGAACAGATTCAGGTGCGCGCTTGATTTCTTACTTCGGACTGGTCGCGATGATCGCTTCCGGCCGGTAAATGTCGCGATTGCTGCCTTGGAATTCGGCTTTGAGACGGACTTTGAAATGGGCGAGGTCGACCAGGTCCCAGCGGGTAAACGTCCACCGCGCCGTGTTCTTCGGTTCGTGCTCGAAGCCGACGAGTAAGTGCACGGCGTCGTCGCGCACTTTGTTAGTCGTGATTTTCGGTTCGAAGTAGAACGTACGGAAACTGTTATCGCGGCTGCCGGCCGCGTAGAGCGTTGGGTCGAGGTAGAAGATGCGGTTGGTCGCGGTTTCGACCAGCCGCAGATCGGGGTAGCCCGAGCGTTGGACACGGTTTTCCGAAGTGCGGGGAAAATCACAACTGAATCCCGGAATCTGGTTCAGCAGTTCGCGCAGAAGATCTTCAAAGTGACTGCTGGCTTCATTGATTCGCGCAAGACCCTGAACGGGACTTTCGGGAGCGTTCATGCGCTTCATCGCTTCGGTCAACACGTCGCTGATCTGCCTGATCGCGCGCTGGTCGGCTTCGTTCCTGGGATCAATCGCAAGGACGCGTTTCCCAGTCGCGGCAAAGACGACCTGACTGAATGGAATTTCGCGCAGTTCCTGATCTTCGCGGAGGAGCCAGGGAACTAACTGGTCGACCGGCGGTTTTGGCGCGTCCTGGGCCGAGAGCAACGCCAGAGTTGCGATCAGGCTCGCGAGGGTTAGAACAGAAGTCAGAGGGGACGGCATTCGGGGGAGAATTTTCGAGGGGGGCAGGAATACCCAACCTGACTCTGCCTAAGGCGCTAGTTCGACTGCTTTTTCCAGAAGCGGCAGAACCGAGCCTAGCGTTTGATCATTACGCGCGTGGATCGTGAGCATTGGCTCACCCTTCTCGACGTGCTCGCCGATTTTTTTGATACCGGAAAGCCCAACGGCGAAATCGATCGCGTCGTCGGCGGTCTGGCGGCCTCCACCCAGGAGCAGGGAAACGCGCCCGATTATTTCAGCGTCCATTTTCTGAATTTTGCCGGCGGACTTCGCGATGAGCGGTTGAATTACGGGCGCGCGGTGCACTTCGCCCAATTTCTCCAGCGAAGAGGCATCGCCATCTTGCGCGTAGACCAATGAAATAAATTTGCGCCAGGCGGTTCCGTCCTTGAGCCACGCCGCCAGCTGGGAGCGCTTCGCCGTTGAGACCTGCTCAGCCAGGTCGAGCACGAGACTCACTACATCGGCCGGGCCACCGCCCTGGAGGACCTCCACGCATTCGGCCACTTCCAACGCGTTGCCGACGGTGCGGCCCAGCGGTTCGTCCATCGGGCTGAGAAGATGGGTGACCTGCACGCCCATTAATTTCCCCACCTTCGTCATCGCCGCCGCGAGTTGTTGCGCTTCCTTACGCGTCTTCATGAACGCGCCGCTGCCGAACTTCACGTCGAGCACGAGCCGGTCGAGACTTTCCGCGAGTTTCTTGCTCATGATGCTCGCCACGATCAATGGCTGCGATGGAACGGTGCCGGTCACGTCCCGCAAGGCGTAAAGTTTCTTGTCCGCCGGGCAAATATCGGCGCTCTGCCCTATCATGAAAACGCCAATGCTTTCGAGCTGAGCGAGCGCGCGGCGTTCGTCGATGTGAATGTTAAACCCGGGGATGCTTTCGAGTTTGTCGAGCGTGCCGCCCGTAATACCAAGGCCGCGGCCGGAAATCATTGGCACCCAATTCTCATCGCAAGCGAGGAGGGGAGCGAGGACCAGCGACGTTTTGTCGCCGATGCCCCCCGTCGAATGCTTGTCCACTTTCGGCGGCGATCCTTCGCGATATTCGAGCACGCTGCCGCTTTCCATCATCGCGGTCGTGAGGTGCTGGGTCTCCACGGCCGTCATGCCCTTGAAGAAGACGGCCATCGCCCAGGCGCTCATCTGATAATCCGCGATCTCACCGTGGGTGAATCCGCTGATCAGGTATTCGATTTCTTCCTTCGTCAGCTCCTGACCTTCGCGCTTCTTCTCAATTAGGGTGGGGACGTGCATGGTCGATTTCCTACAGCTAATTCAATGCCCTCAATTCCGGCCTTTCGGACGGATTCGAATCCGTTCTCAAGAGGCACGAATCGCCAACTGGCCACGGGCTGGGCAACTCGAAATAATCGCTCAAGGTCGCGGCGATATCCGCGTAGGTTCGCCGGATTCCAAGCCCCCGCGTCTCCTTGTTGTGCAGGACAAAAAGCGGGACCTGCTCCCGCGTGTGGTCGGTGCCGCGATAGGTCGGATCGTTGCCGTGATCGGCGGTGATCACAACGAGATCCAGCGGAAGGACCCTGGCCAGGAATTGGCCAAGCCATTGGTCGAATTGTTCCAGGGCCCGGGCGTAACCGGCGACATCGCGCCGGTGTCCATAAAGCATATCGAAATCGACCAGATTCGCGAAAATGAGCCCCCCTTCGAGGCGCTCCCAGTTTTCGGCGATCTGCTGCATCCCCTCGGCATTGCCATCAGTTGGAAACGACTCCGTGATGCCCCGCTCGGCAAAGATGTCGCTGATCTTGCCGATTCCAACCACCGCGCGACCGTTTTCGCTGATCGCGTTCAGGACGGTGCGGGGGGGCTCCATGGAAAAATCGTGCCGGCGCGCGGTCCGCGAAAAGCTTCCTTCCGGCCCGGTGAACGGACGCGCGATGACTCGCCCGATGCGAAACCGATCCGCGTGCTGGCGGGCGACCGTGCAGATATCGTAGAGCCGGTCAATTCTCATCACCTGATCGTGGGCGGCGATCTGCAGGACTGAATCCGCGGAGGTGTAAAGAATCGGTTTTCCGGTGCGAACGTGTTCCGCGCCAAACTCGGCCAGAATCGTCGTGCCGCTTTGCGCGTAATTGCCGATGAACTGCACGCCAGCATCGCGTTCGATCACACGCACCAGTTCGTCGGGGAAGCGATCGTAAGTCGCGAATGGTTCTTCCAGAATCACGCCGGCGATCTCCCAATGGCCCGTGGTGGTGTCTTTCCCGGCGGAGCGTTCCTGCATTTTTCCATAGCTGCTCTGATAGGTCGTATAGGACATATGTGACCTATGGGTTGGGACTAACTCGGCCAAGCCTAGCGAATCCAGGTTCGGCAACGCCAGTTCTGGCACTCGCTCCAGAATGTGTCCGAGCGTGTTCGCACCCGCATCGCCATACTTCTCCGCATCGGGCGCGCCGCCGATGCCGACGCTATCGAGAACGAGAACGAGCGCGCGCACAAGCTAACAGGTGGAATGAAGAAATGGAGTGCTGGAGTAATAGGTGTCCGTGGGCCGCATTACTCCGTTACTCCACCACTCCGTTTGCGGCTGTGCCGTCACAGCCCGATGGGATGCCACGCCGTCTTCATCTCGACCGTGTCGAGGATCCAGTACGGGTTTTCGGCGTCTGATTTGGCCCAATCGGCGGAAGCGAGGTCACGCCGGAAATAGCGCTTCACATTCAGCGCGCCGCCGCGTTGCAGGGCGCGGCTGGTTTCCTTGTCACCGGAACCATCCACGATCGCGTTCACGTCCATATGACTTGCGAAATGCGGGGCCAGTTCGGCGCGATCGCCCGCAAGGATGTTGACCGCGCCCCCGGGCAGATCGCTGGTTGCGATGATTTCGGCAAAAGTAAGCGCGGGCAGCGGACTCCGCGTCGACGCCAGGACGATCGCCGTGTTCCCGGTGAGAATCACCGGCGCCACCAGCGACACCAGAGCGAGCAGCGGCGATTCATCGGGGCAAACAACAACCACGACTCCGGTCGGCTCCGGGACGGTAAAATTGAAGTGCGAACTGGCGACCGGGTTCACCGCGCCGAACACGGAACTGAACTTGTCTGTCCAGCCGGCATAATAGACCAGGCGATCGATCGTCCGCGACACTTCGCTCCGCGCCGGTTGCCCGCCGGGGCCGCGTTCGACCTCAGTTCGCAATTCACCTTCCCGCATCTCGAGCATTTCCGCCGCCCGATACAAAATCTGGCCCCGGAGATAGGCGCTCTGCTCCGACCAGCCGGCGAAGGCGCCCCGGGCCGCCGTCACCGCATCGCGAAAATCTTTCCGGGAAGCCCGGGCGTAATTCGCGGCGGGTCTTCCCTCTTTTTCAGTGGCTCCCAGCACCCGGCCGCTCTCACTCCGGACAAATTTTCCACCGATAAACAGCTTGTAGGTTTTTTGAACTCCGAGACGGGCTCCGTTTTTTCGCACGAAGTGAGGATTGCGCATTGATGGAAAAAAGAAAATGCTAAACGAGACTCTTTCTCGGTCCGTGGAAAAAACCGATAAAATCTTCGTCGCGGGCCATCGGGGCCTGGTCGGCAGCGCGCTCGTGCGCAAACTTCAGCAGGACGGATTTGCCGAGCTGCTGGTCCGCGACCGTTCCCAGCTGGACTTGCGAAACGAAGCCGATGTCGGCCGCTTCTTCGAGCAGGAGAAACCGGCGGTGGTGGTCCTGGCGGCGGCGAAAGTAGGCGGAATCAAGGCGAACAACGATCTACCAGTCGAGTTTCTGCACGAGAATTTGCAGATGCAAAACAGCGTTATCCGGGCCGCCTATGAAAGCGGCGTACGCAAGCTCCTCTTCCTCGGCAGCTCCTGCATTTACCCGAAGCACGCGCCGCAGCCGATCCCGGAAAGCGCGCTTCTCACCGGCGCGCTCGAGCCAACGAACGAAGCCTACGCGATCGCCAAGATCGCCGGCATCAAGCTTTGCCAGGCCTATGTCCGGGAGTACGGAGCGAATTTCATCTCGGCCATGCCGACGAATCTTTACGGACCTAACGACAACTTCGATCTGCTCTCCTCGCACGTCCTGCCCGCGTTGCTCCGAAAGGCACACACCGCGAAGCAGGAGGGAAACCGTGAGCTGGTCGTTTGGGGATCGGGCCAGCCGCGGCGTGAATTTCTCCACGTCGATGACCTGGTGGCGGCCTGTATTTTCCTCCTCGAAAAATACGACAGCCCCGAAATCGTCAATATCGGCTGTGGCGAGGACATTTCGATCCAGAAACTGGCGGAGTTGATCTGCGACGTCGTCGGATTCAGAGGCGAACTCGCCTGGGACACGACCAAGCCGGACGGGACGCCGCGCAAGTTGCTCGACGTTTCGAAAATTCACGCGCTCGGCTGGCGGCATCGCATCGAACTGCGCGAAGGCATTGCGCGGACCTACGAATGGTTCCTGCGAAACAAAACGTGAAAGCCTTGCGCGTTGGCGTGGTCGGTGTCGGCCACATCGGAAAAAATCATGCGCGGCTTTACGGCGAATTGGCAACGGCGCATTTCACCGCGATCTACGACAACGATCAGGTGGTAGCGGCGCAGCGGGCGGCGGAATTCGGCGTCAAGGCCGCGTCGTCTCTCGAAGAATTCGCGGAACAGGTGGATGCCGCATCGATCGCGACGCCCACCAGCTCGCATTTCGAGATCGGGCGCGAGCTGCTCATGCGTGGCAAACATCTTCTCGTGGAAAAGCCGATTGCCGATAACACCGCGCATGCCACTGAGCTGGCGGAACTGGCGGCGTCTCGCGGTTTGGTTCTTCAAGTGGGCCACGTCGAACGTTTCAATCCGGTCTTGAGCGCGCTGGAAACCCGCCTCACCAATCCGCGCTTCATCGAGGCGCACCGCCTCTCGCCCTATCCGAATCGCAGTACGGAGATTGGCGTGGTCCTCGATCTGATGATCCATGATCTTGAAATCATTCTTCATCTCGTGCGCTCGCCCGTGCAGACAATCGATGCCGTCGGTGTGCCGGTCTTGAGCCGGGGCGAAGACATCGCGAATGCCCGGCTGCGTTTTGAAAACGGCTGCGTCGCGAACATCACCTCGAGCCGGATCAGTCCCGAACAAATGCGCAAGATCCGCGTCTTCCAGGAAGACGTTTATCTCTCGCTCGATTACCAGAACCAGACCGGCGAAATGCATCGCCGCACCGCCGAAGGTTTGACGCGCGAGGATGTGGAAATCGAACGCGAGGAGCCGTTGCAGCGGGAGCTGGCGGCTTTCATCGAATGCGCCTCGACCGGCCGGGCCCCAAAGGTTTCCGGATTCCAAGCCGCCGCTGCCCTCGAGCTCGCCGTGGAAATTACCAGGCGGATTAACGGATGAGTGGAGCAAATCCAACCTCGGAGGGACGTGCTTCCGCACGTCCGTCGAATAATGGGACGGGCGGAAGCACGTCCCTCCGAGGGGAGGTGGGTCGTCATCATCCGATCCATCTCTCTCCGCTCGAAGCGCACAATCTTCCGATCATCATTTTCGTTACGTGCTGTAGTGCCAGAAAAGTGCCAATTCTCGCTTCGGCCTCGACCCACGAGGCAATTCTGAATGCATGGTCAGCGGCCTCGTCATGGCTGGTTGGCCGCTACGTTGTGATGCCGAATCACCTCCATTTGTTCTGTTCGCCAAACGGGATCGACGCGCCCTCCCTCGATCGCTGGATGCGTTACTGGAAATCGCTGGTCACCAGGGCCATCGGCAAACGGAGCGGCGAACTTTGGCAACGTCACCACTGGGACCGCCAGCTGCGACGCGGCGAGAGCTACGACGAAAAGTGGGAATACGTCCGCAATAATCCCGCCCGTCACGGTTACGTTACCGACGCCGATGATTGGTCTTATGCAGGCGAACTCAACGAGCTTCGATGGTAGCGACCGTCTCGGAGGGACGTGCTTCTGCACGTCCAAAATATTGCGGTACCTTTAGCGGTTGCGTCGTCGTCCGAGGAGTTAGGGACGTGCGGAAGCACGTCCCTCCGAGCAGATGAAAATCTATTTTGTCGCGGGAGAAGCCAGCGGAGACGAACATGGCGCGGCCCTGATGCATTCGTTGCGCGACCTCGCGCCAGACTGTGAATTCTTCGGACGAGGCGGTCCGCAAATGAAAGCGATCGCTGGCCGTGCTTTCACCAACTGGATCGACGACGCCGCGGTCGTCGGTCTTTGGGAAGTGGTGAAGCACTACGGCTATTTTCGTGAGCAATTTGCAAAGGCCTTGGAAGAAATAGATGGGAGCAGGCCCGCTGCGGTCGTCCTGATCGATTATCCCGGATTCAATTTGCGGCTCGCGCGTACGCTTCGAGTGCGATCACCGCAAATCAAGATCATCTATTACATCAGCCCCCAGGTCTGGGCCTGGAACCGCGGCCGCATTCGGCAGATGGCGCGCTACCTCGACCTCATGCTCTGTATCTTTCCATTTGAGGCAGAGCTCTACAATCTCTCGGGGCTCCGCACAATTTTCGTCGGACATCCGATGATCGAGACCCTCGCGAAACGTCGCACCGGCGAAGGGCGCGATCCGAATCTGATCGGTCTTTTCCCCGGGAGCCGGTCCCGCGAGGTGAGGAAGATTTTTCCAGTCATGCTCAAGGCAGTCGCCGAAATTATCGCGCACCGATCGGAAACTCGCTTTGAAGTGGCGGCAGCTTCCGAAACCCTCGCGCGCGAGATCAAGAGTTTCCTGGCCCGCTCACCTCTGCGCGAACGCGGGCGCGTTGTCACCTCCGACAGCTCCGGCACGATGCAGCGGGCATTCTCGGGCCTAATTGCATCGGGAACAGCCACTCTCGAAGCCGCCTATTTCCGTTTGCCTTTCGTTCTCGTCTACAAGGTTTCCTGGCCGACTTATTTGGCGGCGCGTCTCCTCATGCGCACTCCCTTTCTGGGCATGCCGAATGTTCTCGCCGGCCGCGAAATTGTTCCCGAGTTTCTCCAGCATGAAGCCCGGCCGAAGGCAATTGCCGAATCCGTCTTGCGGCTCATGAACGATCCCGCCGTTCGCAGCCGGATGGCCCTGGAGTTCGATGCAATTATCGGGAAACTCGGCGAAACGGGCGCCAGCGCCAAGGCAGCGAAAGCGATTCTCGCAGAACTGTGAAACTCCCATTGTCATTCCGAGCGAAGTCGAGGAACCTCGTATCATAACGTTCGACGGGATGTCTCGACTTCGCTCGACATGACAAGAATTCGCAACTTCATCGACGGCCAATTCGTCGAGCCGATGGGCGGGAAATACCTCGACAACATCGAGCCCGCGACCGGCCAGCCGTATTCTCAGGTCGCCGACAGCGATGCACGCGACGTCGAGCGGGCGATCGCCGCCGCAGAAAAAGCATTTCCGGCCTGGTCGAAAACGCCGGCCGCCGAACGGTCGCGTCTTCTGCTCCGGATCGCCGATTTGATCGAGCGCGATCTCGAAAAACTCGCGCGCGCGGAATCGATCGACACGGGCAAACCACTCTCGCTGGCGCGGAGTCTCGACATTCCGCGGGCCGCCAGCAATTTTCGTTTCTTCGCCACCGCGATTCTGCACACGGAGAACGAGGCGCACGTCACCGATGGGGTGGCATTCAATTACACTCTGCGCCAGCCGCGCGGAATCACGGGATTAATTTCGCCCTGGAACCTGCCGCTTTATTTATTGAGCTGGAAAATCGCGCCGGCTCTCGCCGTCGGTAACACCGCCATCGCCAAACCGAGCGAGCTGACGCCAATGACGGCGTTGCTTCTCTGCGAGATTTGTGTCGAGGCAGGCTTGCCGAACGGCGTGTTGAACATCGTCCATGGCACCGGCCCAAACGTCGGTGCTGCGATCACCGCCCATCCGAAGATCGGCACCATCTCTTTCACTGGCGGCACCGTGACTGGCCGGAAAGTAGCCGAAGCGGCGGCGCCGTTGTTCAAGAAAGTTTCGCTCGAGCTGGGCGGCAAGAATCCCAACATTGTCTTCGCCGACGCCGACCTCGACGCAGCCATTGCCGGCAGCGTCCGTTCATCTTTCGCAAACCAGGGCCAGGTTTGCCTCTGCGGCTCACGGGTCTTCGTCGAGCGCTCCGCTTACCAGAATTTCGTCGAACGCTTCATCGACAAAGTCTCACAGCTGAAACAGGGAGATCCGCTCGACGAAAAAACCGAGCAAGGCGCGATCGTAAGCAAGACACAGCTCGACAAAGTGCGGTTCTACGTTGACCTGGCGCAGAAGGAAGGCGGCACGGTCGCCCTCGGGGGCAAGGTGCCCGATTCGATCAACGAACGTTGCCGCGACGGTTACTTCTTCCCGCCCACCGTCCTCACCGATTTACCCGTCTCCTGCCGGACCAACCGCGAAGAGATCTTCGGTCCGGTCGTCACCATCACGCCGTTTGATAGCGAAGAAGAAGTGATCGGTTACGCGAACGATTGCGACTACGGCCTTGCCTCCAGCGTCTGGACCCAGAACCTCAGCCGCGCCCATCGTGTCGCCGAAAAAATTCACACCGGCACCGTCTGGGTCAATTGCTGGCTTGTCCGCGATCTGCGCGTCCCCTTCGGCGGGATGAAACAAAGCGGCGTTGGCCGCGAAGGCGGCGAAGAAGCACTGCGATTTTTTACTGAGGCGAAGAATGTCTGTATCGCGAAATAGTTTGGGCTGCGCACTGCCGCGCCGCAGCCTCGGCGAAGGCGGGTTTCTTCACCGACCCGAAGAACGTCTGCATCGCGAAGTAGATCGTGAAGAAAAAGCTAAAGAAACCGAAGTACATAGCAATTCTAGATGACTACGATTTCGCGCAGGCTGAGTGCGGCAGGTATGCGCGCGCGTGCAGGAAGAGAACGACGGTCGTTCCGAAATCTCTCGTCGGCGACAGCAAGCGCCAGGATTAACACGACTCGTGAAAAGAAGCGATCGTATCGACGCGAGCGCGTTTCAACGGCTGGCGGAAGATCACTGCTCAATACTCAGGCGCGCATTTGAAAGTTATCTAATTTGGGAAGCTTTCGGAGATTTAATCCGAAATGTGCACCGGGGGGACTCAGAATATTCGCGCGTGTTTTTCTTTCAGCCCCTGACGTTGGCCTGCGTCAGCGCCGCTTTCGATTCTTTCGTGACCAATCTTTACAAATTTCACGATAAAAGGTCAGATGAACTGAACACTCTAGTCGACCTTGGCGTCCGGTATGGCCGGTCGATCCGGCACTTGAGCGGAGACTTAGCGCGCAAATACGGATAGCGAGATCATTTGCGGCGAAAAAACACATCGGCTCATTAAGGAACCGACAGATCGGGCATTATGATGCGTTACAATCACCGCGGAAACGCTAATCTGATAGTGGTAAGCTAAGCGCTTGGCAATTCGCTGGACTCGAATCACCGGATCGGTGGACTTGTCAGACTCACGTAACATCGGCTCGAATGTGGTTTCAAACTGAGCAATTCGGCGCGAAGAAAGCCGTGAAAATAATTCGCGCAAACAACGATTAATGATGGCGATATTTTTGAATCCACGTTGATCCGACATCAACTACCTCTATATCGCAGGGTCTGTGCGAGATCGAGGATTGCATCGCGCTTGTGAGTGCGCTCGGCGTGAAAAGTTGCAAGCCCGTGACACCCCAAAATGTTCGATATTCTGTTTGATGTTTGAGCTTTGATGTAGGCGAAGTAAGCTTTCACCGTGAGCGCGATCGAGTGGATTGAGCAGTTTAAAGCGCTTCCGGCACAAGAGCGGGCGCAAGTGGCCAAGTTCGTGGTCGAAAACGATGATTCTTGGATTCCGGAATCATTCAAACAAGGCATGGCTGACGCGGAAGCAGGACGTTGTGCAGACATGGATACCGTGTTGAGCGGAGCCAAGCCGCCGCCTCGTGCGGCGGGATGAACTACCATTTCAAACCAACGCAAGGTTTTTGGGAGAGTTTCTACGCGCTTTCGCCCAGTCAGAAGGAATCGACTCGCCGAGCCTGGAGGATCTTCAAAGAGAATCCGTTCGACCCTCGATTACGTTCGCACAAAATCCCCAGACTCTCCGCTCGTTACGGGCGGACGATCTACGCGGCCGAGATCGAAGCGGATTTACGCGTAGTATTTTCTCTCGAAGCCGACACGGTTGTGACAACCGACATTGGTTCGCACGAGCTTTACCGCGGATAGGATCTGGTGCGATCTCGGCTTTGATTAACAAATCCGTTTTCATCCACGTCATCCGCGGTTACAGATTCAAACATGAGCGGAGTACGAGTTTTGGTCGGCACGAGGAAGGGCGCGTTTATTCTGACCTCGGATGGGAAGCGGGAGAAGTGGGACGTCAGCGGGCCGCATTTTGCGGGGTGGGAGATGTACCACCTCAAGGCGTCGCCGGCGGACCCAAACCGGATTTACGCCTCGCAGACAAGCGGATGGTTCGGGCAAATCATTCAGCGATCGGATGACGGCGGGAAGACCTGGTTCCAGCCGGGACTGTCGCCGGGGGAGCCGACGACCACACCGGAAGGAATGCCGAAAGGGGAGAGCAACAAGTTCGCTTACGACGTTTCGCCGGAAACAGGCAAGCCACTCACGACCCACATGTGGTACGATGGCACCCAGCATCCGTGGGAATTCAAACGGGTCTGGCATCTCGAGCCGTCGCTCACCGATCCGAATCACGTTTATGCGGGCGTGGAGGATGCCGCGCTTTTCGAATCGAAAAATGGCGGGCAAACCTGGCGCGAACTGTCGGCCCTGCGCGGACATCCCACCGGTGCCTACTGGGCGCCTGGCGCGGGCGGAATGTGTCTCCACACCATCCTGCTCGATCCGAAAAATCCGCAACGAATTTACATCGCGATCTCGGCGGCGGGCGCGTTCCGCACCGATGACGGCGGGAAAAGCTGGAAGCCGATCAATCGCGGTTTGCATTCGCAATACATCCCCGATCCCAACGCGGAGGTGGGCCATTGCGTCCACCACATCGCGATGCATCCCCAACGGCCAAGTGTTTTGTTCATGCAGAAGCACTGGGACATCATGCGGAGCGATGACGCGGGCGATTCCTGGCGCGAAGTAAGCGGGAATCTCCCGACCGATTTTGGGTTCCCGATCGACATTCACGCGCACGAGCCGGACACGATTTACGTCGTGCCGATCAAGAGCGACTCGGAACATTTCCCGCTCGACGGCAAGCTGCGTGTTTATCGCAGCCGGACCGGTGGCAATGAATGGGAAGAGCTGACGAGCGGTCTGCCGCAAAAGGACTGCTACGTGAACGTGCTGCGGGACGCGATGTCAGTGGATTCGCTCGATTCATGCGGGATTTATTTTGGGACGACCGGCGGGCAGGTCTACGCGTCGCGCGATGGGGGTGACACGTGGGACGCGATTGTGCGAGATCTGCCGGCGGTGCTGTCGGTGGAAGCTCAGACGCTTAAATAAAAGCTCCAAATTCCAAGCTCCAAGCACCAGAGAAATTCCAATGACCAAACACCCAAGGAAAGCCAGCGCATCGTCGTGCCGCCATTGGAGCTTGATGTTTGGAGCTTCTTTGGAGCTTGGAGCTTGGAGCTTGGAATTTCCGGCATGATTCGCGTCGTCCTTCCCCATCATTTGCGGACGCTGGCCCGGGTGGGCGATGAAGTGCAGCTGGACGTGAACAATCCGACGGTGCGTTCCGTCCTGGATGCGCTGGAAGCAAAATATCCGATGCTTCAGGGAACGATTCGCGATCATGGAACATTGAAACGTCGGCCCATGGTGCGGTTCTTTGTTTGCGGTGAAGACCTGTCACTCGAGTCGCCCGATACTCCCTTGCCCGATGCGATCGGGAACGGCAGCGAGCCGTTTTTTGTCATGGGCGCGATTGCCGGAGGCTAGGAAAAGCATGAAAGAGAAAATTGGGCAGAAAATCACGCCGTTACCTTCCCGCCGGGAACAAAACCACCTCTCCCCCAGGGACAGGGTAGGGTGAGAGCCAAATAACGAGGAAAGAATTATGTGCCGAAACATTAAGACCCTGCATAACTTCATGCCGCCCGCGACCGAGGACGAAGTCCGCGCCTCGTCGCTTCAATTCGTCCGGAAGCTGAGCGGATTCACCAAACCGTCAAAGGCGAACGAAGAGGCGTTCCATCGCGCTGTGGATGCGGTGACGTCCGTCGCCGAGGGACTGCTCAAGTCGTTGGTAACGAATGCTCCTCCACGAGATCGTGAGATTGAAGCGCTCAGGGCCCGGGAACGGTCGACCAAACGTTTTGGTTCCCCTCCGGTCGCAGCTTAAGGCAGGGCCAGATGGGTAAGGCACGACGAGCAGCCGGAGGTTATGAGGGCAAGGTTGCGTTGTACGAGAAACTCGTAGCCACGAATCCGAAAGTAGAACGAAAAGGAGCCGCGTTCTTTTATACCTCGTTGAACGGTCACATGTTTAGCATCCTGACGAAGACCGGGACCCTGGCGCTCCGGCTGCCCGAGGCAGAGCGAGAAGTCTTCCTGAAGAAGTACAAGACCAAACTCTCTGTCCAGTATGGAACCGTGATGAAGGAATACGTCGAAGTTCCGGACGCGTTGCTCAAGAAAACTGGTGAACTGAAGAAGTTCTTCCAACTAAGTTACGCTTACGTGGGTTCGCTCAGACCGAAGCCGACGACCCGGAAGCCCGCCGGCCAATCGAGGAAAACGATGACCAGCAACCTTGCGGTCGCGCTCCTGGCGCTCCTCTTTCTGCCTGCGGCTCCGGCAAGATCGGACGAACAAAAGGAAGCGGGTGTTTCTCCAGGCGCCGCCGACCACTCGACTGCCGGCGATCCGCTCAAGGCGATCACGATTCACCAGGAAATCGATTTCGCGGAGAATCCCTCACGCGTTTATGAAGCGTTGCTCGACGCGAAGCAATTCACCGTGTTCTCCGGACGGCCAGCCGAAATTAATCGAGAAGTCGGCGGTGCGTTTTCACTTTTCGGCGGTCACATCATCGGCCGGAATCTGGAGCTGGTTCCGAACCAAAGGATCGTGCAGGCGTGGCGCGTTGTGACCTGGCCTGAGGGCGCCTACTCCATTGCCACCTTCAGGTTCAGGGCACAAGGGACCGGAACACATTTCGTGTTCGATCATGTTGGTGTTCCAGAAGGATTGCGCGACCATCTCGCCGAAAGCTGGGAGCAAAATTACTGGTCGCTGCTAAAAAATACCTTCGCTAGCACGACCTCTCACTAATGGCTGAATCTATCGAAAGCTCCCGCGCGCCGGAACCGGTTGGCGCTTTTCCGCACGCGAAGTGCGTCGGGAATTTGCTCTTTCTTTCCGGGATCGGCCCCCGCGTCCGGGGGAGCAGGGAAATCCCGGGCGTCACTCTCGATGGCTCCGGCAACATCGCGAGCTATGACATCGAAACGCAATGCCGTGCCGTGTTCGAAAACGTCCGGTTGGTTTTGGAAGATGCGGGTGCCGGTTGGAACGACATCGTCGATGTAACGGTCTTCCTTACCAACATGAGGAAGGACTTCCCGATCTATAACAGACTTTACGCCGAATATTTTGCCGGAGAGGGCAAACCGAACCCGACGCGGACGACAGTTGAGGTGACCGCGTTGCCAACGCCGATCGCAATCGAGCTCAAGGTGATCGCGGCGATCGGGTAGGTGGCGCCAAAATGCATCGTCATTCCGAGCGAAGTCGAGGAACCCCGTTGGATGTCGAGCGACGCTCCACGGGGTCCCTCGACTGCGCTTCGCTGCGCTCGGGATGACGAGTGGGGCCGAGCGGACAAAGAAGCGCGATATTAAGCCCTTATTCCTGCTCGAATCTCTTTATCTCATCGAGAACGGCTTGGGCGCGAGTGACGCTGCGCCCCACCGAGCTGCTCTCAAGATTCTTGGCAAACTTCTCCCGGCCGGGGCGGCGTGACCAGAAAATGATTCCGGAGAAAATTCCGACGCAGACAAAACCGCTCAGGACAAATTCGCCAACAACGTCCGGATTCCGCACCCAAACATCGGCGCCGAGTTTGTAAAAAATAATGAGGATCAACGGAATCCAAGTGAAGCAACCGGCGATGCCGAACCAAATCGCGGCCCGCACCCGCCCCGCGCGCAGATCCGCAAGCTGTTTCTGGAGCGCGAGCACCGGCGCGGCGTAATCCAGACGCGAAATCAGGAACAGGTCGCGCGCCGCAAAGACAATGAACATGATTCCGTAGGCGTGGAGGGAGATGCCATAGACCATCAGGTGCGGAACGCCGACGTGGCGAACCCAGAAGCTTCCGGCGAAGACGGAGAGGAGCACGCCGGAGATGAGTTGGATGATTTGCCCCACGATCAGCGGTCGCAAACCGGACCTGAACCGGGCCAGTTTGCTCTCCTTGAATTGGTGGAGCGCGAGCGCGTTTTGAAGCTCCAGGTTTCGATTGAGGTTCTGCCAGGCAGTTTTCAGGTCGTCGAGTTCAGTCGTAGACATGATTATTCGTTGGGTTGAGTCAGGTTTTGGCGGAGTCGTTCTTTAAGGCGGCTAAGTTTGGTGGCCACGTTCGTTTCGGTGATTCCGAGAATGGCGGAGATGTCGCGGTAGCTGTGGTCGTCCAAATAGAGCAGGAGGAGCGCGCGATTCAGCGGATCGAGCAATGCGATCAGGCGCTGGAGGAGGGCGATGCGCTCATCCATCTCGGGAGTTCCGGTGGATTCATGAGCTAATTCACCGTCGATCTCATCGAGCGAAATGGTCTGACGGACGGGCCGGGTATTTCTGCGCAGGAACGAAATCGCGACATTCAATGCGATCCGATACATCCAGGTCGAGAATGGGCGACCCGGCGAATAACGCGGATATGCCTTCCAAAGTTGGAGCATGATTTCCTGGGTCAGATCGTGCTGATCCACCAGGCTGCTGCAGTAGCCGGCCGCGACCTTGCGAATAATTCCGCGATGCTGCTCAACCAGCTGGAGAAAAATCTCCTGGTCGTCAACCGCCATAGCTTCTGAACATGTTTGCATCTGTGTAACGAAGATTTGAAATCGTTACCAAGGTGATTCGCTACGCCTGGCCAAAAATCACACTGAGTTTCTCAATCTGAATTCGACGTTGGACGTTGGACGTTGGGCGTTGGACGTTTTCTGATGAGATTTCGCATTCTTGCCGCCGATCACACGGGCATCACCGTATCGAATCTCGAGCGATCGCTCGCTTTCTGGCGCGATGTTCTCGGCTTCGAACTTTCCCATCGCGCCCACCAAACCGGGGAGCTCGCCGCTGAAATAACGGGGATTCCCGGCGCCGAGATTCTTATCGCCGTCGTCAAGGCGCCCGGGCACAAGATCGAGCTGCTCGAATATCGCGCGCCGGCGGATCGCACGATCAGAAACGATCTCAGGCCCTGTGATGTCGGTTCGATCCATGTCGCCCTCACCGTGGATAATCTCGACGCTATTTTTGAAACCATTGCTGCGTCGGGTTGGAAAGCGGCCGGCAAACCACAAACGCTCACAGTCGGCCCAAACGCGGGCAAGCGCGTTGTCTACGTGCGTGATCCGGACGGCACCACGATCGAGTTCATGCAGCCGCCTCGGCTTATCTGAATTCGGCGTTGGACGTTGGACGTTGGGCGTTGGACGTTTCCCCTGAATTATGACCATGACCTTCAGTGCCGACGAAGATTTCGCGCTCCGCCTGGATAGTGAGGATCCGCTCCGCCCGTTTCGCGACAAGTTTCATCTGCCACTCGACGGGAATGGCCGCCCGTTGATTTATTTTGCCGGTAATTCGTTAGGCCTCATGCCGAAGGCGGCGCGACAACTGGTCGAACAGGAACTGGCAGATTGGGCGAGCCTGGCGGTGGACGCGCACCTCGGAGCGACGACGCCCTGGTATTCCTACCATGAAACCCTCCGCGAACCGATGGCGCGGCTCGTTGGGGCGAAGCCGAACGAAGTGATCTGCATGAACAGCCTCACGGTGAATCTCCACCTGATGATGGCGACATTCTACCGGCCCGGAAAAGAGCGTTTCAAAATCCTGATGGAAGACCCGGCGTTCCCTTCCGACACCTATGCAATCAAAACCCAGATTATTCATCACGGGTTGGACCCGAAAGACGCGCTCCTCCTGGCGCGCCCGCGCAAAGGTGAATTCACGGTGCGCACTGAGGACATCGTCGAGCTGATCCAGAGGAATGCCGATACCCTGGCGGTTGTTTTGATTGGCGCGGTGAATTTTTTCACCGGTGAGTTGTTCGACATTCCGGCGATCACCGCCGCGGCGCGGAAGCATGGCATTACCATGGGCGTCGATCTCGCCCATGCCGCCGGGAATGTGCCGCTCTCGTTACACGATTGGAATGTCGATTTCGCCGTCTGGTGTTCCTATAAGTATCTGAACTCGGGGCCCGGCGCGGTGGCGGGCGCCTTCGTCCACGAGCGCCATGCGACAAACACGCAGCTGCCGCGGTTGGCCGGCTGGTTTGGCAACGATCCGAACACGCGGTTCCGATTGCATCTCGAGCCGGAGTTCATTCCGGTGGCGTCCGCGGACGGCTGGCAGATCAGCAATCCCCCGATTTTCTCGATGGCGCCGTTGCGCGCCTCGCTCGCAGTGTTCGACGAAGCCGGCGGGATGGAACCGCTCCGCGCGAAATCGGAGAGGTTGACCGGCTACCTTCAGTTTCTGCTGGAGGAAGCCGGATCGAATCGCTTCACTGTCATCACTCCGCGCGAACCCGGCGGGCGTGGTTGCCAGTTGTCCATCCTGTCCCACGAACATCCGAAGGAACTTCACAAGAAACTCGAAGCCGCCGGGGTCAAAGCCGATTTCCGCGAACCGAACGTCATCCGCGCCGCGCCGACTCCGCTCTACAACAGTTTTCACGACGTCTGGCGCTTCGCCCGAATCCTGACCGAGCATTAATGACGGACCATTTGTCGCGTGGTGATGATTTCGCCCGCCGGCTGCGCGGGTTCGGACCGCTCGGCATTCTTGCGATTCTCATCATCCTCGCGGGCAATTTCCTGATCGCCCCGGCCGGCGCCATTCTTGTCCTGGTGTGGACATCTCTCTCCGTCACCCCGTGGCGTGAGATCGGTTACGTGCGCCCGAAGAGCTGGACTCGCACAGTCGTGATTGGTGTCATCTTCGGGGTCGCCTTCAAGTTTTTCATGAAGGCGATCGTGATGCCGCTGCTCGGCGCACCTCCAATCAATCAGGCCTACCATTGGGTAGCTGGGAACACGGCTGCGTTGCCTGCGATACTTTATCTCCTGATCATCGTTGCGGGGTTCGGAGAGGAAACGGTCTATCGTGGATGGATGTTCGAGCGGCTCGGCAAGCTTCTTGGCACCAGCGGGTGGGCCAAAGCGGCAACCGTCCTGCTCACTACGCTCGTATTTGCTCTCGCCCACTATCCCGACCAGCGAATTCCGGGCGTTGAGCAGGCTATAATCACCGGCCTTGTTTTCGGCACGATCTTTGCCGTCACCGGCCGCATCTTCATGTTGATGGTCGTGCATGCCGCCTTCGATCTGGCCGCGCTCGCGATGATCTATTGGGACTTCGAAACCAAAGTAGCGCACTTCTTTTTCAAATGAGCGAGGCAGACGTTTCTCTGTCCGCCGGCTGAACCGGTGCGTTCGAATCGCGGAAGTCAGCGCTTTCCCGCGAGTAACTCCTTCACGCAGACGATCAGTTCATTGATCTGGAACGGTTTGATCAGGTATTTCATACGACGCGCGTTGAGAAATTCCCTGATGTCCGCATCGGCCGCAAAGCCGGTGATAAAGATGAAGCGCTCAGCCAGGTCCGGACGCAGCTTCCTGGCTTGAACGTAAAACTCGTCACCGCGCAAGCGCGGCATCATGACGTCGCAAATCACCGCGTCATATTCATGAACCTTTACCTTGAGGAGCGCCTCCTCACCGTCGAACGCCACGTCGACCAGATAGTTTTCGTCCTTCAGGATCCATTGCAGGGCCGAGGCCAGTTGCTTGTCATCGTCCACCACCAGGACCGCCTTGAGAGGCAGGGGGTGAACGGAATCCCCCGCCAGTTGGTTTTGCGTTTCTTCTGCCATATTCGAGGTGCCTGTCGTCTAGCACCCGTAATGCCGTCGAGATGGATTTGCGAGCGGGAGGTTCGTCGGAGGCGCAGTTAGGAATTCCATTTTCGGCGGGATTGCCGTAATCATCCGGTCATTCTTATGAAATACGTCATCGTCATCGTCCGGGTGCTGCTGGGGCTCCAATTCGTGGTCTTCGGCTCGAACGCTTTCCTGAAATTCATTCCGATGCCCGAAATGCACGGTCAGGCCGGCGCTTTTATTACCGCGCTTGTGAGCAGTGGCTACATGTATGTCATTGTCGCTCTGCAGATGCTCGGCGGTCTTTGCCTGCTGCTCGGCGCCCGCTTCGTTCCCCTCGGTCTTACGCTGCTTGGGCCGGTCATCGTAAACATCGTACTCTATCACCTGTTCCTCGATACCCAGGGATTGCCGATGGCGATTATTGTGGCCGCACTCGCGCTCTTCCTTCTCTGGATCTACCGGTTCAAGTTTCCGGCCATCTTCCAACCGTGACGTCGTGAATCGAATGTCACGAGTGATCAGTCATTAGCATTAATTGGTGGGCGGCAGGAGCGGCCACGCGGTGTCCGCGGACCCTCGTCCTAACCTTCTCTCTCAGGGAGAAGGAACTGGCTTGAAGCCCAACAAGGCTGACTTGGTAGGGCGAGACTCTGTCGAGCCGCATATTTCGTGATCGCGCCGTCCGGCTCGACGGAGTCTCGCCCTACCACCGAGCAAAAACTCCCTCTCCATGAGGGTGAGGGCCGATCTAGTTGGTTCGCGAACCGGGCTGATACAATGATTCGATAACTGGCGTCATCGTTTCGCTTGGAGTCGCCGCACATATTCCAGCTCCGCCGCGGCTTTCGTGTCGTTGGGATCATCTTTCAGACATTGCTGATATTTCTTTTCGGCCTCTGCGAGGTGACCTAACTCGACGAGAACGTAGCCCAAGCCGCGCCGGGCGAGGCCCAGCTCGCCGGCCTTAAGATCACCCGGCGACAACGCCGCCTGCTCCTCCGCCATCTCGAAAGTTTTTTTCGCTTCTCGCCAATTCTTCTCAAGCTTGTAAACGCTTCCCAGCTCCGAGAGATACAACGAACTCCAGGGCGAAAGTTCGAGCGCCAGCTTGAGCGCTGCTTTCGCCTCGGCAATTCGACTGAGGTCCTGCAGCGCGTACCCCTTCAGGAAATATGCACTCGCCCACGTGCTCGAGAGGACGATGGCGTTTTTCTTTCCTTTCTCGAACTTGCCTTTGTCCATGTCGGCAGAGGCTTGAAGCAAATAGCCGAGGGTCTCGGCGGAGCTCCGAGCGCAATAGACCTTTTCCTTGCTGTTCCCGTAATAGCTCTTGAAGAGCGCGATGACTTTGTCGCAGTTCGCGATCGCTTCCTGCGGCTGTTTTTTTGTTACCAGAGTACGCCCCTCCTCGATCAGCTTTGGTAGCTGAGGGTCTTTATCAGGGTCTGCCGCCGCTGCTTTCGAATCGTCGAAAATGCCAATCAGAAAAACGAAACCGAGGAGGAATCGAAATCTGGGAGTCATGGGTTATCGGATTTGATTTAGGTAAACCGAGAGAATCCTGTTAATCCTGTCAGCTCTTTCTTTGCATGACTACAAAGTTTGTTTTGGTTGGGAGCGGTCTCGCGGGCGGATTGCTTGCGGCCTATTTGGGGCGGCGGGGCTACGGAGTCGATCTTTACGAGCGGCGGGCGGACCCGCGGGAGGGAAACCTCGTCGGAGGCCGCTCGATTAATCTCGCGCTTTCGACTCGTGGAATTCACGCCCTCGAGCAGCTCGGCATCGCGGAGGAAGTCCTCAAGCACGCGATCCCCATGCCCGGCCGCATGATCCATGACAGGTCAGGCGAATTGCATTTCTCCCCGTACGATCGCGACCCGAAGAAGCACATCAACTCGATCGGCCGGGCGGCGCTGAATACGACCGTGATCGAAGCGGCTTTGCGTTATCCGAACGTCCGCGTCCAGTTCAATCACCGCTGTACCGAAGTCGATCTCGATTCCGCGACCGCGCGTTTCATGGACTCTTCTGTCGTGGCAGGCGTGCCTGCTACACCGAAGCCCGGCGAAGGAGAGCCGCCTGCAGCTGGCGGAGCGCGCGTAATCGAGGCACGCGGCGATGCCGTCATTGGCGTCGACGGGGCCTTCTCCGCCGTTCGCCAATCAATGCGTCAAATCGCGAACTTCGAATATGACGAGAGCTATCTCGCCCATGGTTACAAGGAACTGACCATACCGCCCGCCCCCGACGGTTCCTGGCGGATGGAAAAAAACGCGCTCCACATCTGGCCGCGCAAGAGTTTCATGATGATCGCGCTGCCGAACCCAGACGGCTCGTTCACCTGCACGCTCTTTTGGGAATTCAAAGGTCCGCGCAGTTTTGAGACGACCACGATCGACGATGACGTTCGCCGTTTCTTCGATGAAGAATTTGCCGACGCCGTCCCGCTTATGCCGATGTTGCTCAAAGAATTCCGCGAGAACCCAACCGGTTCGCTGGTTACGATCCGGTGCGCGCCCTGGTTCTACCAGGACAAGGTTGCACTGGTCGGCGACGCTGCTCATGCCGTGGTGCCGTTCTACGGTCAGGGGATGAATGCCGCTTTCGAAGACTGTGTCGTGCTCGACGAATGCCTGGCCGAATTTCCCCAGAACCGGGAGCAGGCGTTTCGTGAATATTTTTTCCGGCGAAAGGAGAACGCCGATGCCCTGGCCGACCTGGCGGTTCAAAACTTTGTCGAGATGCGGGACAAGACCACGTCGAAAACGTTTCGAGCGAAGAAGAAGCTCGACCATTTCCTCGAAGCCGCCTTGCCGGGTATTTACCTGCCGCTTTACACCATGGTCACTTTCACTCGCATGCCGTACGCGAAGGCAGCCAGGCGGGCTCGGGTCCAGGACGGAATCATCTACGGCCTCCTTGGCTTTGTGTTGCTCTTGGCAGTGTTATTTCTGGCGCGGTTCTTTTAGAGGCGGAGGGACGTGCTTCCGCACGTCCCATTCATTGCGCTCGCGCCAATCGGAGAAAGTCGGACGTGCAGAAGCACGTCCTCCGTCAGGTTCGCGCCAGGCGAGCGCGGTAGAAGAACTGCGCAAACAGGATCGCCGCTACGCTAATGGCGCCGTAAAGAAACATAGTCGTCGTTGTGGCGTGGCCGTAGAACCCGGCGAAGTCCAGTCGCGAATTCAGGCCGTGATCATTCACGACCACGTACCAAAAGGTCAGGAATCCCACGATGAACGTCTTCGGGTTGGATGTGATGACGCCGAGCGCTGTAGACGTCGCAGCAACGAAGACGATTCCGCAAACCAGGGCGGTCCATGCCATCAAGCCCAGGGGGATCGTCTTGAGGACAGGCGCTGCGCACAGCACCAGACTCAGCAGACAGGTGGAACTGAGCTTCCACCAAACATAATTCTCCCGTAGACGCGGGATCGACCGCAGACTCGCTGTCGTTCCAGCCCGCGCATCGCGAGTCGCAGTGTCGGAAACGATGATGGCGAGCGCCGCGAACACCATCGGAAGAATTCCAGCGAGCGGAGCAAAACAAGTCGCGATCGTGATAGCAACGAAGGCGACGAACACCAACGGATAGAGAGTCAAGGTGAGCGCCGCATCGGTCCAGATTGCGCCGGGGAAGGAACCGCTTCGGCCGGGAACCATCAGGATCGCGACCGCGCGCCGGCTCAGGGGTTTGAAAAGGTTTTGAATTTTGCCGATCCAATTGCGGCGGCCTTTCCCGGAGACGCGACCCGTCCGCACCGGATCGAAGCGGTGGAAAAACAGGGCCGCGACAGGCAGAAGCGACAACGGAACCAGCAGCGAGATCAGCCGCGGCAGAACCCATTCGCGCGTCATCGTGAGCCCGGAAAACAGGATCGTCGGTTTCGTTGGGTCGAAGCTCGAGGCGCCGATCGAGACCGATTCGGTGTGCAACGTCCGTTGCATCTGGTCGATCATGAATCCGAAGCCGGTGAAATCGAAGCAGCGCGCCCAGTTTATTCTGCCGTGACTCGTTTCATTGGCCACCACCAGGCCGATCACCGTGCTCCAGAGAAAAAAATAGACGACGTCGCCGAACTTTCCCGAGAGCGACGGAATCGATTCGAAGAGGACCGCGACGGCCGAGACGAAGACGATCGCCGCGGGAGTGAGGAGCAGATATTGCCCGATAAAGACGAAGGGTTCGAGGCGCGCTTCTCCGCGCACGGCGAGCATCACCATCGAGCTGAGCATGAAGCCGCAGACGAAGGTTGCGAGAAACACCAGATTGCCGAGGAACTTGCCGAGAAGATATTCACCGGAGCGCATGGGGTGGAAGCAGCGACCACTCCGCAGCGGGTGACCACATCGCGCCGGATGGCGTTCGAGATCACGTAGTATCCGAAAAGACCGACGAAGATCATGCCCAGCGACGCCGTCCCGAGACCAATGGCGCCTGAATTATAGACAGCGCGCTGACCATTGATCTGGATAAGCGTTCGACCGGTCGAGGGCGCCGGAATCCAGACATAAGCAAACGCGCTCAGCAACAGAAAGACGATCACGGTCGAGACGCGACGGAACCGGATCCGAAAATCCGTGCTGACGATGGCGCCGATCCGCGAGAGGGAAGCAGTCATGCCGTCGACGGACCTGGGTTGTGGAAGTTCATCAAATAAAGAAACGCGTCTTCCAGCTCCGGTTCGACAGCGGCGGCGTTTATCACCGGCGATGGTCCGACGAATCGAATATGCACGCCGTCCGGTTTCCGGACTGCGCTCGAGATTTTCAGCGTCGTTCGCAGTTGGTCGAATTGCTCGGAGGAGACCACGCTTTGCCAGACGTGGCCTTCGCAGATGCGCAACATCGTTTCCGGCGCAGCCATCGCCAGGAGCGCGCCTTCTTTCATAACCGCGATCCCGGTGGCGATCGATTCCACGTCTGAGACAATATGGGTGGAGAGAATTACCAGTTTCCCAAAGCCGATCTCCGAGAGAACATTTCGAAAGCGCACCCGCTCTTCCGGGTCGAGGCCGGCCGTCGGCTCGTCCACGATGACGAGCTCCGGATCGTTGATCAGCGCCTGCGCGATTCCGAGCCGCTGCTTCATTCCGCCTGAAAACCCGCCCACCGTCCGGTTGGCCACGCTGTGCAGATTCACGCTCTCGAGCATTTCCATGACGCGCTTTTTCGACCGGACGCCTTTCAGGGCCGCGAAATAGGCCAGGAACTCGGTCGCGGTCAGATTATCGTAAACACCGAAGTCCTGCGGCAGATAACCGAGCTTTCGGCGAAGAGCGTTCGGTCGCTTCGCCACATCTTCGCCGTGAAACAGAATGCGACCGCTGGTTGGCCTGGTGATGGTCGCAATCATTTGCATCAGCGTTGTTTTCCCGGCGCCGTTCGGTCCGAGAAGTCCCACCACGCCAGACTTGACCTCGAGGGAAAGATCCCGGACGCCGTAGTTGCCGGCCCGAAATCGCTTCGAAACTTTCTCGATCGTCAGCACACCCGACTATGTCAGGCCCTTTGCCGCGAGGTCACGAGCATACTTCGGATCCCCGGAGGGACGTGCTTCCGCACGTCCGATTCTTCGCGTTTCACGCACCGATTCACACGAATGGGACGTGCAGAAGCACGTCCGTCCGGTAAGGTGCAGCCCATGAGCACCGACCTCGCGCAACTGGCCGCCGACCGTTACGAAATCGCCGACGCCCTCCATCGTTACGCCTTCGGACTCGACCACGGTGACGCGGATTCGCTCGCATCCGCGTTGGCCGAGGATTGCGTATTCGATTTCACACCAGCCGGCCGGAAGCTGCATCTCGATTTTCCCAGGCTCACGGGCCGGCAGGCCATCCTGAACGCAGTTCTACCGCTTCTCGGACCGCTTGATACCAGCCACACTGCGAGCAATCTTCAGATCGAGATCAGCGACGATTCCGCCACGCTTTCCGCTTATGTCATGTCGCAACATTTCATGCCGCGCGAAGGTTCCCGCCGCGGCTCGGAGAACGCGCTCTTAATGAACCGCTACGACTGTGAGCTGGTCCGCGACGGCCAGAGATGGCACTTCAAACGCGTTACCATCGATAACGCCTGGGCGCAGGGCGATCCCGAAATCCTGAACGCATTGGCTACCCACCGGGTTTTGACAACGAAACCGAAGCCGCCCAAGTAGCGCGACAGGCGGCGCAGCCGCGAGACGATTGCCACCTGACTAGTGTCGAAACCGGTAATCGGCGCCCGACAGGTTGCCGACATGAGTCAGCCCGCCCGGCATGACGACGTACCCGCGTAATTTTCGCTGGTTGTGTTTCGAAACAAAGATCCCGCCGTCGCAGGGCAAACGCCCCGAGAACGAGCGCTGATAAACCTTCCCCGGCGCTCGATAATAGTAGCCGTGGTGATCTTCGCTCTCGAGTGAGTAGAGACCGCGCGGGAAATGAATCGTCCCAGCCGCGGTGTCGGAATGCAGCTCGAGAAATGGAGGGGTTGCTGCCGTTCCCGCTGGATTCACGGCACGACGGCGATCCGTTCCGCCACAGCCGCCGAGGAACAAGGCCGCGGTTAAGATAAAGACTGCCAAGTCTGCACGTTTCATTATTTCCAACCGTGAAGGATCCCGCCAATGATCGCACCACCGATCGTGCCAATGATCAGAATGGGAGCATAAGCCCTGGTGATCAGGGCGTCGGGGATGCTCAAGAGTAAACCGAAAACAACACCGATGAGCCAGCCCGGCCACGGTAGTTGAACACAGCCGATGACTAGGCCGATCCCAAATCGGCTGAGGAACGCCGCCAGCAGCGCAGTCGTCTTGTCCGGAAACTGCATCGGTAACATCGTCACCACGACAAACGCTCCAAAAACAAGGCCGCTAATTAGACCGCCAGTTAGATTTCCCACGAGTCCGATTCCAGCGCGCTTGGGGCGAGCGAGTCAAACATAAACCTTGGTAGGGCGAGACTCTGTCGAGCCGCAGGGGCTTTTTCGTGATGCGCTCGGCTCGACGGAGTTTCGCCCTACCAAGACTGAAGTGACGTTTGTTCCGGAGTTCCTTTTCCCTCAGGGAGAAGGTTAGGATGAGGCTCATGTCGCTCTGGTTGACGGTTGCGCTCCGGAAGAAGGCCGAGCATGCTTCTCTCGCATGAGATCGACAACGCGAAGGACTTTCATCAAGGTCTCAGCCGCGGCCGGGGGGGCCCTGACACTTGGAGTTCGATCGAACACGGGAGCGGAAAAACCGAAGCCACTCAGCATCCTGATTCTCGGCGGCACCGGTTTTACCGGACCGTTTCAAATTCGTTACGCGCTCGAGCGCGGCCATAAGATTACTGTCTTCAACCGGGGCAAGACCCATCCCGGTGAGTTACCGAAGGAAGTTGAGCAACTCGTCGGCGATCGCAACGGTCAGCTCGACGCGCTCAAGAACCGGAAATGGGATGTCGCGATCGATAACCCGACCTCGGTCCCGGTCTGGGTCCGCGACGCCGGCCAGATCCTGAAGGGTAACGTCGACCGCTATGTTTTCATTTCGACTATCTCCGTCTACGGCAATGCCAGCAAAGCCAACCTCGATGAGACCGCGCCGCTGGCGAAGTACACGGGCGAAGACGCGATGAAGGAATCCCGCGAGACCCTTATCGCCTCGAAGTTTCAGCTTTACGGCCCGCTCAAGGCTCTTTCCGAGCAAGAAGCGGAGAAGTGGTTTCCCAAGCAAACGCTGATTGTGCGTCCCGGATTGATCGTCGGACCGCGCGATGAGAGTGATCGGTTCACCTACTGGCCGGTCCGGATTGATCGTGGCGGCGAAGTCCTTGCCCCCGGCAATCCCAGCGATCCCGTTCAGTTCATTGACGGTCGCGATCTGGCGGAATGGGTGATCCGCATGGTCGAACAACGCGAGACGGGGATCTACAATGCCACGGGCCCGGCCAAAACCCTTGGGGTGGGCGCAATGCTTGAAGGCATCAAGGACGCAAACAATTCAAAGGCGACTTTTACCTGGGTCGATGCCGATTTTCTCGAGGCTCGGAAAGTAGCGCCATGGTCGGATATGCCAGTGTGGGTGCCGCCGCGTGGCGAAGACGGCGGCATGGGCCGCATCAACATCCAAAAGGCTCTGGCCAAAGGATTGACGTTTCGGCCGCTCGCGGTGACCGCGCGCGATGCGCTGGCGTGGTTCAAGTCACAGCCGGCGGAGCGGCAAAAGCTAAACGCTGGCATTAAGCCCGAACGCGAAGCGGAAGTTCTAACCGAGTGGCATAAACAAAAAGGCTAGGCAGAAAAAAGGGGGGTAAGTCTCCCTCGCAGTGCTTTTGGTTGTCACCAACATTCTGCTCGCGAGGAGATGGCATCAAATATTTCTTCTACATGGAGGTCGATCTCGCTTAAGTTTTTGGATGAAATACGTCCTGGGTATTGGTGGTGTCTTTTTCAGGGCGCAAGATCCGCAGAAACTCGCGGCCTGGTATCGTGACCGCCTCGGCCTCGAGGTAGAAGAATATGGCGGCGTCACTTTCCGGGAAGACCCCAAGGGGACCGAGACGTTGCCGGCGCGGCAGGCTTACACGATTTGGTCGCCGTTTCCATCAGACACGGACTACTTTGGCCCAGGCACCAAGTCATTCATGATCAACTTTCGCGTTGCCGATCTTGATGCCCTGCTCGCCAAACTCCGCGCCGAAGGAGTGACTGTGGATGCGCGCACGGATAAATCTGAATTTGGTTATTTCGGATGGGCGATGGATCCGGAGGGGAACCGGATTGAGCTTTGGGAACCGTCCCTGGCGTGAAGCCTTCGCTCGGTTAATCGGACAGGTGTGGGCGGTGAGGGTTTCGAACCCCCGACCTACTGGGTGTAAACCAGCCGCTCTACCACTGAGCTAACCGCCCGAAGATCGCGAACTATAAGCAGCGCATTGATGGTGTCGCTACTTAATTTTCTTCTACGCTGATTCAGTAACTAGAATTGAGTCTGCTTCACTTATTGCAGTATTTCGCTTGCAGTTCCGGCAAGGGAAGCTATCTACTGGAGCCATGGACCTATCTCTTCAAAAACTAACGCAAGCACTTTCACTGAGACAGCAGATCGGCGCACTCGAACAGCGTCTATCTACTCTCTTTGGTGGCTCAACCAGCTCTTCGTCGGGCGCCCCTAAACGCTCCGGCGGTCGTCGCAGTCGCAGCCGCCGCCCAATGTCTCCTGCAACCCGCGCTAAGTTAGCTGCGGCTGCGCGCGCCCGGTGGGCCCGTCGCAAAGGTACGACAGCTAGCGCCCCGGCCGCCGCCAAAGGACCGCGCAAGCGCAAAGGATTAACCGCTGCCGGCCGCAGAAAACTTTCCGAGGCAATGAAAGCCCGTTGGGCCGCGAGACGGAAAGCAGGCGGAGGCGCACCGAAAGCCAAGGCAGCCGGAAAGAAACGCGGCCTCACCGCCGCGGGCCGGAAAAAACTTTCAGACGCGATGAAGGCCCGTTGGGCCGCCCGCCGGAAAGCCGCCGGTAAGAAATAGTAATTCAGAACCCGCTTTGCATCAACGCGAGCTGCCGTAAGGCAACTCGCGTTGCTTGCTTTTTAGGAATCCCGCCGATCCATTGGCCGCGGAAAATTCACCATTTGGCTGTCATTTCCAAGCGAGAGAACCCTCGTCCTAACCTTCTCCCTCAAGGCCAAGGAACTCCTTCGTCATTTTTGTTCCTCGGGCAGAGAAGGAAGCGAAGCGTGAAGTAAAGGCAAAGTAGTGGGAGAGGGAAATATTTTGACGATTTGTGGGTGTGGGAAAAATCAGGCACGTGGCTGCCGCCGGCCGGAATGGGAAAGACCAGACTCCCTTAACTTTTGGGATAAGGAGCTCGCTCGCCATTTCTCTCCCCTCGGGAGAGGAGGACGCGCCGCCAAGTGAGGGAAGGGGGAGGTGGTGAATTGCTGTCCCAGTCCTGGATCCGACTGAGCGACCCAATCGCATCCTAAGTCTGCCCGATCCAGCTCGGTGGAGCTATTTCTTCCCACCGTTCCCGGATCGCGGCGAACTCAGCCTCGGGTAGCAATCCTTCGTCAACCAACTTCGCGTTCTCCTGCCAGCGCTCCGGCTTTGTCGTCCCGACGATCGCCGTGTGGAGACCTGGGACACTGAGAGTAAAACGCAAAGCATGCGCGATTGATTCCTCCAGCGGCAGGTGCCGGATGAAGTCATAACGGAGCTTGTTGAGGCGCTCCCAGTAAGCATGGTGGTAGGAATCGATGGGCTTGTGGCTCTCTTTCCAAGCCACGTTGGCGATGGGTCGTTTTGCGATTACACCCATTCCTTTCTCGCGGGCGAGAGGTATGGTCAGATCGATCGCTTCCTGGTCGGCAATGTTGATCGAGGTTTGGAGAGTATCGAACGCGCCGCATTCGACCGCATACCGCGCAGCCTGACTGTCGCCACTGTATCCAAGGTAACGGGCGTAGCCTTTCTCGCGGGCCGTTTCCAACGCCCCAATCGCATCACCTTTCCGCAGCACTGCCTCGGAGCAACTGTGAAGCTGAATCAAATCGAGCCGATCGGTCCGCAACCGCCGCAAGCTGCGCTCGATGCTTTCCAGAAGCGAACCGGGGGACCAATCTTCGCTCCCAACGCCGCGCGGGTGCCCGCATTTCGTGAAGAGGTAGTATTCGGCCCGACGATCCGCCACCGTCTTTCCGATGAGTTCTTCGCTGCCTTCGTAACACTCGCCGGTGTCGATCACGTTCAGCCCGGCGTCGAGCGCCCCCTTCAGGAGACGCGCGACGATGTCTTCGGTGGCTCCCTGGAATCCGATCTCGGCGCCGCCGAACCCCAGGACGGAGACCTGCATATCGGTTTTACCGAACCGCCTCTTTTCCATGATCCCAATTGTAAGACGTTTCTGTGAAACGCCAATTACGCGGAGTTACCAGACCAGCCTGGTCTTTCCTCTTCCTTGGACGATTAGGCCAATGCGGCGCCCTTTCAACAGTCGTGCGGCCATGGCGGAATCCTTCTCGCTGACAATCGCCACCATCCCGATTCCCATGTTGAAGACCTGGTGCATCTCCACGCGATCTACTTTGCCCTGCCGTTCGAGGAACTCGAAGATCGGCGGCACCCGCCAGCTCTTTGTCTCAATCAGAGCATCACAGTTGGCCGGCAAAACGCGCGGGAGATTGTCGATTAATCCGCCGCCGGTGATATGGGCCAGCCCGTGGATGATTTCGGGCTGCAGTTTTGCAAGCAGCGGCTGGTAGTTCCGATGCACCCTGAGAAGTTCCTGGCCTAACGAATGCCTGATCCTCGGAATGGTTGAGCCCGGCTTCAGGCCGAGCTTCTCGAAGAGAATTTTGCGCGCGAGCGAGTAACCGTTCGTGTGCAGCCCATTGGAAGGAAGTCCCAGAACAACGTCGCCGGGTCTGATCCTGCTGCCATCGATCATTTTCATCCGATCCACCGCGCCGACGATACAGCCCGCCAGGTCGTACTCACCCTTCCGATACATTCCCGGCATCTGTGCCGTTTCGCCGCCGATCAAAGCACATCCCGCCGCCCGGCATGCTTTCGTGAAACCCGAGAGCAACCGATCGAACACGCGTGGCTCCAATTTCCCCGCCCCAATGTAGTCCAGAAAGAAAAGTGGCCGCGCACCCAGGACCGCGATGTCGTTCACGCTATGGTTCACGAGATCCGCGCCCACCGTGTCATGCCGGTTCATCGCGAAGGCCACCTTCAATTTGGTCCCAACCCCATCGACGCTGGCGACGAGGACGGGCTCGCGCAGGCCGGAGAAGTCCGGCGCGAAGAGCCCGCCGAATCCACCGATCTTGCCGAGCACTTCTGGACCATGCGTGCTCTTCACCCGTGACTGAATCCGGCGTTTGACCAGGTTACCGAGGTCAACATCTACTCCAGCCTGAGCGTAAGCTTTCTTTGTCATTCCGAGCGAAGTCGAGGAATCCCGTGGCTGATTGAGCAACCGTCGTCCTGAAGACCAACAGGATGTCTCGACTTCGCTCGGAATGACAAGAGGTAGGGACGGCGCGCTGCGCCGTCCGAACCGAGTGTCATCGCGCAGACCGTTTGGACGCCGCAGCGGTGCATCCCGACCATAAGTTTCATTTCAAGTTCGCGAACAGATCCGGATGCGCTTCCTCCGCCGCCAGCGCTTTCGAGCGGCCTTCGCGCTTCTCCATAATGTATTTGTCCAGCTCCGGGTCGACGGGCAGCGGATAGTTCCCGGTAAAACATGCCAGACAAAACTGGTTCACCGGTTTCCCAGTGGCGCGGACCATTCCTTCCACATCCAAATAACCCAGGCTGTCGACCCCGAGATACTTGCAGATCTCATCCATTGGCATCTGGTTCGCGATCAATTTTTCCGGATCGGGAAAATCAATTCCGTAATGGCAGGCGAACCGGTGGGGCGGACAACTCACCCGCATGTGCACCTCCTTCGCCCCGGCCTCGCGCAGATTCACTACCCGCGCGCGCGCGGTCGTTCCCCGCACGATCGAATCATCCACCACCACGACGCGTTTCCCCTCCACCGCCTCCTTGATCAGGTTCAATTTCACCCGGACATCGAAATCGCGAATGAGCTGGCTCGGTTGCAGAAAGGTGCGCCCGATATAGTGGTTTCGGACGAAGGCGTGTTCATAGGGCAGGTTCAGTTCGTGCGCGAAACCGAGCGCGGCGTAGTTCCCGGAGTCGGGCACCGGCACGACGATGTCGGCTTCGACTGGAAACCTTCTTGCCAGCTCGCGTCCCATCTCCGTGCGGACCTTGGCCACGTTCACGCCGCCCATGATGCTGTCCGGCCGCGCGAAGTAGACGTATTCGAACATGCAAAACGCTTCCTGTTCGTGCGGGAATGGCCATTCCGAACGAATTCCCTCGTCGCTGATGATCACCACCTCGCCGGGCTTGATCTCACGGATGTATTCTGCGTGGACGAGATCGAACGCGCAGGTCTCGGAAGCAAGAATGTAGGCGCCGTCCAGTTTGCCGAGGACAAGGGGACGGAAGCCGAATGGATCGCGCACGCCGATGATCTCGCGCTCGCTCATGATGATAAGGCTGAAAGCGCCTTCGAGCCGCCGCAGCACACTCAATGGGCTCCCGCCGTTTTTCGATGGCTGGGCGAGAAGATGGGGAATGATTTCGCTGTCGGCGGTGGTTTGGAAAATGGAGCCTTTGCGCTCCAGTTCGTCCCGGAGGACGGCGGCGTTGATCAGGTTGCCGTTGTGCGCCACCGCGATTTGGCCGCGGAAACAATCGACCACAAACGGCTGCGCGTTCTTCAACGTGCTCGAGCCTGTGGTCGAATAGCGCGCGTGCCCAACCGCGCGCTTTCCCTTCAACCGCTCCAATTCTTCCGCGCCGAAAACCTGCGAAACCAGGCCCATGTCGCGATGCAATTGAAAGGTCGAGCCCGGCCCGTTGTTCGTGACAATGCCGGCGCTCTCCTGGCCGCGATGCTGGAGGGCAAAAAGCCCGTAATACGTGAGCACGGCCGCGTTCGGATGACCGAAGACGGCAAAGATCCCGCACTCGTGCTGCGGATATGCCAGCGCGGGATGTTCCGAGTTCATCGTCGATTCAAGCGGCATCGTATCGCAAGCATCCGCTAATCGAAACGCGAATCAATCACGAGGATGTTCACAAACTTCGCACCGGTTCGGCGTCGCTCTCCACGGCCCGGCGGATCGCATGGAACCAGTCGTCGTAAAGTGTTTCGATTGGCCAGGATAGCTCCGTCTCCGGCATCCTGATCGAGAGCGTCCGTGCCGCGACCTGGCCGAGCTTTTGGTGCGGAATATTTTTCGAAACGAGCATCGCAAAAATGTTTTCCGCGTCCTCCGGCGCGCACGAAATCACGATCCGCGATTGCGACTCGTTAAAGAGGAAGACTTCTGTAGTGGCGGGCGTGCCGCCCCCTGGAGTCGGGTTGCGGCCGGCACGGCCGCCACTACAGAGATCGATTTCCGCCCCAAGCAACCCGCTCGGATTGAAACAGGATTCCGCCAGCGTGACGGCCAGTCCTCCCTCGGAACAATCATGCGCGCTCCGCACCAGCCCAGCGCGAATCAAATCACGGACAGAATTCTGGACGGCTAACTCTCGCTCGACATCCAGTCGGGGAGGCAGCCCCTCCTTGCGTCCGAAACAGACCTTCAGGAAACGGCTTGCCCCCAATTCGTGGCCGATTTCACCCACGAGAATGATCACGTCGCCGGCCGCCTTAAAAAATTGTGTGGTGATGTGCGCTTCTTTCTCAATCAAGCCGACCATCGCGACCGTCGGCGTCGGATCGACTACGCCAGCTGGGCTCTCATTATATAGAGAGACATTTCCGCCGACGACCGGAGTGCCGAACGAGCGGCAGGTCTCAGCGATTCCCTCGACCGCCTCGCGCAATTGCCAGAAATTTTCCGGCTTGTACGGATTGCCGAAGTTCAGATTGTCGGTGACCGCGAGGGGTGTGGCGCCCGAGCAGGTGAGATTGCGGGCTGCTTCGGCCACGGCGATGCGCCCGCCTTCGCGCGGATCGAGCCGGCAATAGAGCGAATTGCAATCGGTGGTGGCCGCCAGGATCTTGTCGGCTTCCCGAACCCGGAAGACGGCGGCGTCCGACCCCGGCCGGACGACGGTGCCGGTGCGCACCATATGGTCGTATTGCCGGTAGACCCAATTCTTGGAAGCGATTGTCGGATCGCGCAGAAGGAGGCGAAGGGAATCGACTGCGGATTCCGCGGATGACTCGGATAAATCTTTTTCCCAGGCTTCATCCGTGTGATCCGAGAAATCCGCGGTTGGCTTCCTCGCTTCGCGCGAATAGAGCGGCGCTTCGTCCGCCAGGGGCTTCGCCGGAATTTCGGCTGCGAGCGATCCATTGTTTCGCACGCGCATCATGCCGTCATCTGTCACTCGCCCGATCTCAGCGCAGGGCACATCCCATTTCTCGAAAATCTCGCGCACAACATTTTCGTGGCCCCGTTTCGCTATAATCAGCATTCGTTCCTGCGACTCGCTCAGCAAAATTTCATACGGTGTCATCCCCGGCTCGCGCTTAGGCACTTTCGCCAGATCGATCTCCACGCCAGTGCCGCCGCGGCTCGCGGTCTCGCAGGTGGAGCAGGTCAGGCCCGCTGCGCCCATGTCCTGAATTCCGGCGACGGCATCGGTCGCGAGCAGTTCCAGGCATGCTTCGAGGAGAAGTTTCTCTTTGAACGGATCGCCGACCTGGACGGCCGGCCGGTCCTGTCGCGATTCCTCGGTCAGCTCCCGCGACGCGAACGCGGCGCCCGCGAGACCATCACGCCCCGTTTCCGCGCCGACATAGAAAACCGGATTGCCCACGCCGCTGGCCGCGCCGCGCGCGAGTTGTTCGTGCCGCAATACGCCAAGGCAAAAAACGTTAACCAGCGGATTCCCCTCGAAGCTTTCGTCGAAATAAATTTCGCCGCCAATGGTCGGAACGCCGATGCAATTCCCGTAATGCGCGATCCCGGCGACAACCCCGGTAAAGAGGCGGCGATTGGCGGCGATTGCCTTTTGGTAGGGCGAGACTCCGTCGAGCCGCGGACCGTCTTTCGGCTCGATAGAGTCTCGCCCTACCAAATCTGTAATCGGCCCGAAGCGCAACGAGTTCAGCAAGAACTCCGGCCGTGCGCCCATCGTGAAGATATCGCGAATGATTCCGCCGACGCCGGTGGCAGCGCCCTGAAAGGGTTCGATCGCGCTCGGGTGATTATGGCTCTCGATCTTGAACGCGACCGCCCAGCCGTCCCCGATGTCGATCACGCCCGCATTTTCTTCGCCGGCTTTGACCAAAATGTTCGGACCGGTTGTCGGAAATTTCTTCAGTTCGCGCCGCGAATTCTTGTACGAGCAATGCTCGCTCCACATCACCGAGAAGATTCCCAGCTCGGTGAAATTCGGCTCGCGTCCGAGAATTTTTTTGATGCGCTCGAATTCATCGGGCTGGAGGCCGTGTTGGGCCACAAGCTCGGCTGTGACGATTGATTCGGCCGCGGGCATTATGATCGGACGTTAGCCGACAGATTGGATTGCACAATTCCGAGCCCCGCAGATCGCCGCGGCGTTTGGGTCGGGCAGCTAATTTTCAGCGGCGTCGCATGACCACGAGGTCCTGGTATCCAGCGAACGCGGCGTCAATCACATCGACGATTTCGAAATACCGATTCCATCGCTCGTAGACGTACCGACGACTGTGGAAAATATTTTTGTAATATCCGCTATTCTTCATCTCGGGCAGAACGTCATCCAGATCGGGAGACCTCCCGTAAACGTGCAATCCTTTTTTCTCCAGGAGGAGGAATCGTTCAAAATCGCCATCCGCCCGAAGGAATGCGATCTCGCCTTGGATCGACATCAAGACCGCTCCTCCCGGTTTGGTGATGCGCTGGATTTCCATCAGCCACCGGTCCTGATCGGCTTCGGAAAGATGACTGAATACCGAAAGCCCGTAGACCAAGTCGAAACTCCCGTCATTGAACCGGGTCGGCGGATCGAGGCCGATGCGATCGAACTCAGCCTGTGTGATATTTTTTTTGCACCACTCGATATTGTCCGGATCGATATCGATGCCGGTCAATTTTCGCGGCGCAAATTCCGCGACGAAGCGCGCCACCCGCGCACAACCGCAACCCCAGTCCATAATCGACTCGTAATCCGCATAATCCCGGCCGAAATATTCAAGTAACGCGCGGCGCATTGCCAGGCAATCAGAAACTCCCAGCCGCTCGAACATGTCGGGGTCGGCTGTGCCAGCCACGCGAAGGCGGCGTCCAGTGTCCGGTTGTGGTCCGGGCTTCAATCGCAAATACCAGTCCTGATAAGGCGACAGCTCGCGACCTGAACCCGGCCGAAACTCGACCCGAAGATTTTGCGTATCGCCAATTTGCTCCATCGGGACCGCGCAGCGAAACGCATATCGGGAGGAGTTGCCACTCAGGCCATAGCGTTTCACGACGGTGTCGACCGCTGGGTCTACCGGGTGTCCTACCACAGTGCATTCAATTCCATTTACAAAAAACCGGAGCCGCATCGGCAAGTCTTGCGGCGGAATTGCCCAGCCATCGAAAATAAGTTCGCCGTTTTCCTCCCGCACAAGCCACAAAATCCAAAGCCCGCGCGAGAGCAACGCGCGACGCGCGATCTGATAGGTTTTCTCGAGCTTCGTGGGACAATCTTCCCTGCCAGGTTTCGCCTCGAGATCGGGCGTAAGGGTCGGATCGAAGTTATCGGGCATTTGTCGCGGACATTAGCTGATGCGGGGAGCCCCTCAACTCGCGAAAGATTTTCCGCATCTTCGCGAGATAGGAAATTTTGTTGAATACCGCTCCCCTGGAGCTGTCTAACCTTGACCGGCACCGCCCTTTTTTCGGGCCGTCCGGTTGGCGGTTTAGAGAGGAATCTAAACCTAATCGAAACCACAACACTGGAGGTAAATACCATGAAAAAGAGCATGCTTATTCTCGCTTGCGCGGCGATCGCGCCTTTTGCTTTCGCGCAAACAAGCACAACCACCACGGAGTCGACGACGACCAAGAATCCGGTCGCGAGTGAGACTGAAACCACAACCACCACGACCTCGACGGATGGCACGGTGACGACATTCGAACCGGGCAAGACCATCGTTGTCCGCCGCGTTGGCGTGACGGATCCGATCAGCTATGTGCTGGGCAAGACCGTCCATTACGTGAACAAGGCCGGCCGGGAAATCGAGGCATCGATGATCAAGCCGGGCGCACGGGTTCACGTCTATTATGACGGCACCGGTGAGACCCGCGTGGTCAATCGCGTCGTGGTCGACGAATAAACGTTCGCAACAACCCTAAACGAAAGGCCGCAGATTCCGTGTGAATCTGCGGCTTTTCATTTTCAGCCGGATCCGCGAAAACACCGGGATGGACATCAGCAGGATCGCGCCCGACGCGGGAAGCCGTAGAGTTGCGTTCCTGGCCCAAATCGGAGACCATTGGACGTGGCTTTTGACCTGAAGGAAATCATCGCGGCGCGGCTGGGAGAAAATTACCAGCTCCACGAACGCCACCTCAACCGGACGCTCGTTGCCGCGCAACGCGTGATCGGTTTCGACAAAGTCTATGCGCGAGCGGAAGGGGCGTATCTCTATGACATGGACAACGCCGCCTACCTCGATTTCCTGAGCGGCTACAGCGTTTTTAACATCGGCCGCAATCATCCGGCGGTGAAAAAGGCCATCCGCGATGTGCTCGAACTCGATCTGCCGAACATGGTGCAGATGGATTGCTCGCTCTTGAGCGGGCTCCTGGCCGAAGCGATCACGAAGCGCACGCCGCCACATCTCGACGCGGTCTTTTTTTGCAACTCCGGCACGGAAGCGATGGAGGGCGCGCTGAAATTTGCGCGGGCGGCGACGCAACGAACGCGAGTGATTTCGCTCGAAAGCGCTTTTCACGGGCTCAGCCTCGGTTCGCTCTCCTTAATGGGATGCGAAAGTTTCACGGAAGGTTTCGGACCGCTCATGGAGGGCTTCGAAACACGGGTGGCGATCGACGATATCGAAGGCCTCGAGCGCGAACTGGCAAAGCGCAACGTGGCCGCGTTTGTGATCGAACCTGTCCAGGGCAAGGGCTGCAAGTCTCCCAAAACCGATTTTTTCCAACGCGCCCAGGAGCTTTGCCGGAAACATGGGACGCTCTTGCTCTGTGATGAGATCCAGACCGGTCTCGGACGGACCGGAAGAATGTTCGGATTCGAGCATTGGAATCTTGAGCCCGACATCATCACCCTGGCGAAGAGCCTGAGCGGCGGTTACGTGCCATGCGGCGCGATTGTGACCCGGCGCGAGATTTATCAAAAAACTTTCAGCCGGATGGACCGGTGTGTTGTTCATTCGACAACCTTCGGCCGGAACAATCTCGCCATGGCGTGCGGTCTCGCGTCCCTCGACGTGATCGATGAGGAAAAGCTCGTCGAAAACTCCGCGCGAATGGGGACGTTACTGATGGAGCGGATCGACGCGTTGCGCGCGAAACATTCCTTTATCAAGGAAGTACGCGGGAAGGGCCTTATCATCGCGATCGAGTTCCACGAGCCGACCGAGTTCAAATTAAAGATGGCGTGGAAACTTCTCCACAAGGTCGACAAGGTCCTCTTCGCCCAAATGGTCGTGACCCAGATGCTGAGCAAACATCGCATCCTCACCCAGGTAGCCGGCCACGCCATGGACGTGGTGAAAATTCTTCCGCCCCTGATCATCGGCGAAAAGGAAATCGACCTCTTCGTGGCCGCGCTCGATGATGTCCTGACCGACTGCCGGAAATTCCCAGGCCCCATGTGGGAAATCGGCCAGAACTTCGTCCGGCACGCACTCGGCTCGAAGAGGCCTGCGGCCGCACGCGATCCGATTTCAGCGTAGAGCTACAACGCCGGGGGGAATAAGCGCCGGGAGAGCCACCGGTATTCTGCTGCCAAACTTTCGCGGCAAGAACGAAGGCACGGATATCGGCCTCGTGGAGGTTTATAACCTTGACGCACAATAGACGGCGCCGCATTCCGTCCTGAGCGCGCGGTTGAGTTTAGTATTGTCGAGCTTTCGGCCCCGGCCTACGCTGGAATAGGACTGCAGCCATTTTGGATCGGTCCATTCGAGGAACCAACGCCATGACTACCGCCACCGCAGACCAGGAAAAAACGGGTACGAAACTCAGCCAGCTCGAGCAACTCAGGAAGTTTACCGTCGTCGTTGCCGACACCGGTGATTTCCAGAGCATCAAGGAATTCAAGCCGCGGGATGCAACCACGAATCCGAGCCTGATTTATGCGGCGACGCAAAAGGAGCAGTATTTCCATCTGCTCGACGAAGTCTTAGCCGAACGAAAGAATTCAGGTCTCTCCGGCGCCGCGCAGGTCGAGGATGTTATCGATCATCTCCTGGTGAAATTCGGCTGCGAGATCCTTGAGATCGTCCCGGGGCGGGTTTCAACCGAAACGGATGCGCGGCTCTCGTTCGACACCGAAGGTTCGATCAACAAAGGCCGGCAGCTGATCAAGCTTTACGAGGAGAAGGGGATCGATCGGCAGCGGGTGCTGATCAAGATTGCGTCGACGTATGAAGGGATCAAAGCCGGGGAGGTGCTGGAGAAGGAAGGGATCAATTGCAATCTCACCCTGATGTTCTCCCTGCCGCAGGCGGTGTTGTGCGCGGAGGCGGGCATTGAGCTCATCTCGCCCTTCGTCGGCCGGATTTACGACTGGTACAAGGCGACGAACAAACGCGAATACACCGGGGCCGAAGATCCCGGCGTGCAGTCGGTCCAGGAAATCTACACCTATTACAAGAAGTTCGGGCACAAGACCGAAGTCATGGGCGCGAGTTTCCGCAACGTTGGGCAAATTCTCGAACTTGCGGGCTGCGATCTTTTGACCATCAGTCCCGATCTCCTCGAGAAACTGAGCGAATCCGATGGCGCCGTGGAGCGAAAGCTCGATCCGGAAAAGGCGAAGAACACCAATGTCGAACGGCTCGAAATGGATGAGAAGAAGTTCCGGTATCTGTTCAACGACAATGCGATGGCGACTGAGAAAACGTCGGAAGGCATTCGGAAATTTGCCGCGGACATCGTGAAGCTGGAGAAATTCGTCGCGGGAAAATTGTAGTCATCCGAAGCGAAGCGGAGTCGAGGGACCGCGTGACGACCTGTTCGACTTGACACGGGATCCCTCGACTGCGCTCGGGATGACGGTGTGATCCATGTTTAACGTGGTCCTGGTCGAGCCGGAGATTCCGCCGAATACCGGCAACATCGGGCGGTTGTGTCTCGCCACGGGTTCGACCCTCCATCTCGTCAAGCCTCTCGGATTCTCGATCGATGATCGCACGCTGAAGAGGGCCGGTCTCGATTATTGGAAGGAAGTCGATGTCCGGCTCTGGGATTCATTCGAGGCCTTGCGGCGGGCGCGCGAAACGACGACGCGATTCTTCTTTCTCACGACGAAATCGCAGCGCGCGTATTATGAGGTCAATTTTCTCGGCGGCGATTTCCTGGTTTTCGGAAGGGAGACCAAAGGCCTGCCGGAAAGTTTGCTGGCGGCGCATTCCAACAATTTGCTCACGATTCCGATGCGCGGAACGCGCAGTCTCAATCTTTCCACTGCGGTTGGGATTGTTTTATTCGAGGCGATGCGCCAGGTGGGGGCGTCTGGCACAGACGCCCTACAATTGTAGGCCGTCTCTGCGAGACGGCGGTTGCATTCGGCTGTTACCTGACGGGTTGAATAAACGGACCACCGGCCGGTCTAATCTCTTCGAGGGACAATTATATGAAGACATTCTTACTTTCCATTTTCGCTTTGGCGGTGGTCGCCGCGCCCGTGCTGGGCGAGGACGACAAGGACCACCCGAAGCAGCCGAAAAACAACCGCAGCCAAAATCCTCCACAGCGCCAGGTGAGCACCGCGCCGCGGACCTTTACGCCGCGCACGGTGACGCCGCGCGTAAACAACAACTTCTCGGCGAATCAGTTTCAGCAACACAATAGGCCCACGACGACCGCGCGGACCTACACGCCGAAGAGCTATACCCCCGACGTCCAGGCGCGTCTGCGCAATTCGCAGAGATTCACTCCGCCGAACCAGGACATGCCCCGCACGAACAGTTCGACGATGAAATCGAACGCATCGGTGGCCAACAATAATTGGCAGACCAGGACACGTAACCGGTCCAATTGGAATACGACTCAGAATCCCAATACGAACGTGCAAGCGAACACAAACGTTCTGAATCGCAATTGGCAAAACCGGACCAATACCAATCGGAACTGGCAGAATAATAATACGGCAGGCGCCTTCACCTACGAGCAGGCGCGCAGCCGGTTTAGTCGCCAGCGCCATGATCGGAGCTGGTGGAGAAGCCGCTACGACCGGATCGTGCTCTTCGGCGGTGGATATTATTATTGGGACAACAACTATTGGTATCCGGCTTACGGCTACGACCCGTATTACAGCACGTATGCCTATGACGAGCCGATCTACGGGTATAACGATCTGGCCCCGGGCCAGGTGATCGCCAACGTCCAGACCGCTCTCCAGGAGCAGGGTTATTATGATGATGCGGTCGACGGTCTCATCGGTCCGCGCACCCGGGCCGCGCTTTCGAATTTCCAGCGCGACCGCGGTCTTCCGATCACGGCGGCCATCGATGGCCCGACTTTGCAGGCGCTCGGACTTTACTAAACGCCAGTCATAGACAGAGGCCGTCCGGCAGCCGCCGGACGGCTTTTTCTTTCACATCGCATTGCGCGCGGCGACGAATCGGCGAATGCTTTCGCGCCATGACCGAACCGCAGCTCGTCGCCCGGGATCTCCGGCGCTCCTTTCGAATCGGCCCCCGCCGGATCGAGGTGCTCCGCGGCATTTCCCTGGATGTAGCCCACGGCGAAGCGGTCTTTCTTTGCGGCGCATCAGGGGCCGGAAAAACTACGCTGCTTTACACGCTGGCGGGACTCGAACGGCCGGAAGCCGGGACGGTGGAATTTGAAGGACGCCGGCTCTACACCGGGAGCTCCTCATCGCAGGCGGAAATGCGGAACCGAAAAATGGGTTTTGTTTTTCAGGGATATTTTTTGCTCCCGGAATTGACGGCGCTGGAGAACGTCATGCTCCCCGGGATGATTGGCGGAAAACGAAATCGCGTGGCGGGTGAAGCGACCCTGAAAGACGTCGGGCTCTCGGACCGCCTCCATCATCTTCCGGCCGAGCTTTCGGGCGGAGAACAGCAGCGCGTTGCCATTGCCCGCGCCCTGACCAACGATCCCGATATTATTTTCGCGGATGAACCGACCGGTAACCTGGACTCGAGGACCGGCGATTCAATCATCGAACTGTTGCTCGAGCTGGCGCGCAGCCGGAAAAAAACGTTGCTCGTGGTGACCCACGACGCGCGCCTGGCTGCTCTGGGCGACCGCCAGCTGCGCATCGTCGATGGTGTCCTCGCGTAGTTATGTGTCTCCCGGAGGGACGTGCTTCCGCACGTCCATTTTACAGTGTCGGCTGGCCCAAAGGTCGGACGTGCAGAAGCACGTCCCTCCGAAGGTTAGAAGCTTTCCCACTTGAATTGCCCGCCGAACCGCCGGACATTTTTTCGTGCTAACAAAAACTTCGACAGCTGGTGGAGCGGTAATCGACGAACCGGTACGCAGTGAGGCGGCGGCAAAAGCTCCGGCAAAGCCTGCGTTGGACACGCAATCGAAAACGGCGCCCGGGCAAGCCCGCGAGCTGACCATTTATCTCGACGGAAAATTCGTGCCGGAGGCGGAGGCGAAAGTTTCCGTGTTCGATCACGGGCTTCTCTATGGCGATGGAATTTTTGAGGGCATTCGGTTCTACAACGGCCGCGTCTTCCGGCTCGAGGAACATCTCGAGCGGCTCTGGGACTCGGCGCGTTCCATTTGTCTCGAGATCCCGATCGGTCGCGGCGAAATGACCGAAGCCCTGCTCGAGACGATCCGCAGGAACGATCTGCGCGAGGGTTACATCCGGCTCATTGTCACGCGCGGCGTTGGCAATCTCGGTTTGAATCCGACGCAATGTAAGCGGCCAAGCATCATCATCATCGCGACGACCATCGCGCTCTATTCGAAGGAAGTTTGCGAGAAGGGCCTGACGGTGGTGACGTGCGCGACCCGACGGACCGGCGCGGCGGCGCTTAATCCGGCAGTGAAATCGCTCAATTATCTCAACAATGTGATGGCGCGGATCGAAGCGAACCTCGCCGGCGCCGATGAAGCGCTGATGTTGAATGATGCGGGCAACGTGGCCGAATGCACGGCCGACAATGTTTTCATCATCAAACGAGGGCAAATCTTCACGCCGCCGATCTCGGCGGGCGCGCTCCGAGGCATCACGCGGTCCGTTGCGTTCGACATCGCCGCGGAGCTCGGAATCAAAATCACCGAGACCGACCTGACGCGTCACGATGTTTTCGTGGCGGACGAATGTTTCCTCACCGGCACGGCGGCCGAAGTCATCCCGGTGGTGAAGGCGGACGGTCGCACGATCGGGACAGGCCAGCCGGGTTCGATCACCCTGCGCATGATTAGCCGGTTCCGGGAAATGACGCGCGAAACTGGTACGCCGATCTTTGCCTAACCGGACCGAAAGCGCTGTCGGCGCAAAAGGTGCTCAGGAGTTGAGCGTTGAATGTTTCGAGCGTTTCGAGGTCTAATCACAGAGATGTTGTGTGACGTTTGCAAATGCAATGATGCGACAGTCTTCCTGACGCAAATCCTCGAAGGCAAGATGCAGAAGGTAAACCTCTGCGATGCCTGTTCGAAGGAGAAAGGCGTCCAGGATCCGACCGGTTTTGCCCTGGCCGACCTGCTGCTCGGGATCGGCGCGGCCGAGGAGATCGAAAAAGGGACGCCGTCGCAGAAATGTCCGATGTGCGGGTTTACGCAGGCCGATTTTAAAAAGACCGGCCGGCTCGGCTGCAGCGTCTGTTACCTGACCTTTGCCGAGGGGCTGACCAGTTTGTTGAAAGCAATGCATAAAGGCACCGAGCATGTGGGCAAACTTCCGCAGCGGGCTCATCGCGAGGTGGAGCGGGACGATCGGATGCGGGCGCTCAACGAAGATTTGCAGAAGGCGGTCGCAGCCGAGAATTACGAAAGCGCCGCGGCCTTGCGCGACCAGATCAAGCAACTCGAGCACGAGAAAGCGGTCTAGCCATGAAGTTCGCGAATCTTATGTCGACCGGCGGCGAATGGCTGCGCGGCGAGGGGCCACATCATCAAATCGTCATCAGCAGCCGCGTCCGACTTGCGCGCAACCTGAAACAGCGCGCTTTTCCCGGCTGGGCAAAGAAGGCGGAGCGCAGCGCGATTCTCGAGCTGATCAAGCCGCGCGTCGAAGAACTGCCCGAGATGCAGGATTCGTTTTCGGAATTGTTGCAGGATCTGTCCGCGCTGGAAAAACAGGTCCTGGTGGAGCGGCATCTCATCAGCCGTGAACACGCCATGAAAAATGTGGGGAGCGCGGTCATTATGAACCGCCGCCAGACTTTGAGCATCATGATCAACGAGGAAGATCACCTGCGGATGCAATCGATCCGGTCCGGCCTCCAGTTGAAAAGTGCGTTCAAGCTCGTCGATAAGGTGGACAGCACGCTGGAGTCGAAGCTCGATTTCGCCTACGATTCGCGCCTCGGTTATCTGACGGCCTGTCCGACGAATGTCGGCACCGGCATGCGTGCCTCCGCGATGCTCCATCTGCCTGGCCTGGTCTTGAGTGATATGATCAACCAGGTCATTCAGGCCGTGAACAAGATCGGGCTCGCCGTTCGTGGCCTTTATGGGGAAGGCACCGAAGCGATGGGCAATCTTTTCCAGATTTCGAACCAGACGACGCTCGGCGAAAAGGAGGACGACATCGTGGTTCGCCTCAGCAAGGTGATCGAAACGATCATCGAGAAGGAACACGACGCGCGCCAGATGCTGATTCAGAAAAAATCGAACACGCTCTGGGACCAGATCGGCCGGGCTTATGGAGTCCTGACCTTCGCGCACGCCATGACCTCGAAGGAAGCGCTCAATCTTTTGTCGATCATGAAACTGGGGATCGATCTCGGCGCGTTTCCGGAGGATCGGCGTCTGCCAATCGACGAACTGTTCATCGACACCCAGCCGGCCCATCTCCAAAAGAGCTCGCAGCAGAAGTTGAACGCGGAAGAGCGCGACCATCTCCGGGCGCAAATCATCCGCGAGCGTTTGCGAGTGTTCCCTAAACCTGATATTACTAAAGTGGCGAAGGAATCGGAAAACGGAACGGCTCCCGAGCCGCCGAACCAATGAATAATTTTACCCCGCGAGCCCAGCAAGTCCTGGCTCTCGCCCGCAAAGAAGCCGATCGCTTCAATCACAATTACGTCGGGACCGAGCACTTGTTGCTCGGCCTGATCAAGCTGGGGCAGGGCGTGGCCGTCAACGTCCTCCAGAAAATGGGGCTCGATCTCGAAACCGTGCGGATGGAAGTCGAGAAGCAGGTCGGTTCCGGGCCGGAAACCAAAATGGTCGGCAACATTCCCTACACGCCCCGGGTGAAGAAGGTGCTCGCGCTCGCGGGCAAGGAAGCCAAGGCGTTAAACCATTCCTATGTCGGCACCGAACACATTTTGCTCGGCCTTTTGCGCGAAGGCGAAGGTGTCGCGGCCCGGGTGCTGAAAAGTCTCGAGGTCGATATCGAACGCACCCGGAACGAGATTCTCAAGGAACTCGATCCGAATTTCACCCCGCCCGAGTCGGAGCAGGAGGGTGGGGGCGAGCCCTCGTCCGGGAAGAAGGATGTCAAGACGCCGGCGCTCCGGGCGTTCGGCCGCGATCTGACTGAATTGGCGAAAAAGGGCGAACTCGACCCGGTCATCGGGCGGCACAACGAAATTGAGCGGGTTATTCAAGTGCTCTGCCGGCGGACGAAAAACAACCCGGTGCTGCTCGGCGAGGCCGGTGTGGGCAAGACCGCGATCGCGGAAGGGCTCGCGCAGGAAATTGCCAACGGCAATGTGCCCGAGTTACTGCGCGACAAAAAGGTCGTGACGCTCGACCTCGCCCTCATGGTCGCGGGGACAAAATACCGGGGCCAGTTCGAGGAACGGATCAAAGCCGTGATGGACGAGATTCGCCGATCGAAGAACGTCATTCTGTTCATCGACGAATTGCACACCATCGTCGGCGCCGGATCGGCGGAAGGCGCCATGGACGCGTCGAACATCATCAAGCCGGCCTTGAGCCGTGGTGAATTGCAATGCGTGGGCGCGACGACGCTGAACGAGTATCGCAAGTACATCGAGAAGGACGCGGCCCTGGAACGCCGTTTCCAGACAGTGAAAGTGGATGCCCCCACGATCGACGAAACGATCCTGATTCTGAAAGGGCTGCGTCCGAAGTACGAGCAGCACCACAAGGCGAAATTAACCGACGAAGCTCTCGAGACCGCGGTGAAACTTTCCGAGCGCTACATCACGGGGCGTTTCCTGCCGGACAAGGCAATCGATGTCATGGACGAAGCCGGCGCGCGGGCGCGGATCAACGCGATGACGCGGCCGCCCGACGTCAAGGAGATCGAACGCGAGATCGAAGAGATCCGCGTCGAAAAAGAGGCGGCGATCAAAGCGCAGGATTTCGAGAAGGCGGCCTCGCTTCGCGACAAGGAAAAGCAAACCAAGGAAAAGCTCGACAGCATTTTGACGAAGTGGCGGGAGGAGCGCGAGGAAAAGGAAGTCCTCGTGACCGCGGACGACATGATGCACATCATTTCGAAGGTGACCGGTGTTCCGCTCCAGCGGATGGAGCAGAAGGAAACGCAGAAGCTGCTCGCCATGGAAGGCGACTTGAGGCAGCGCGTTATCGGCCAGGACGAGGCGGTTACCGCCATCAGCAAGGCGTTGCGACGTTCCCGCGCGGATCTGAAGGATCCAAAGCGGCCCATCGGATCTTTTGTCTTCCTCGGGCCGACCGGAGTGGGCAAGACCTTCCTGGCGCGGACCCTGGCCGAATTCATGTTCGGCGACTCCGACGCGCTCATCCAGATCGACATGTCGGAGTACATGGAGAAGTTCACCGCCTCGCGGTTGATCGGTTCGCCGCCGGGGTATGTCGGTTATGAGGAAGGCGGCCAGCTTTCCGAAGCCGTCCGGCGCCGTCCCTATTCGGTGGTGCTTTTTGACGAGATCGAGAAAGCCCATCCCGACGTCATGCATTTGCTGCTCCAAATCCTGGAGGATGGAAAGGTCACGGATTCGTTAGGCCGGAAGATCGATTTCCGGAACACGATCATCATCATGACGTCGAACGTCGGCGCGGACCTGATTCGCCGCCAGACCACCATGGGATTCGGCGCACCGAAGGACACGCACGATTACGAAACGATGCGCGAGAAGATTCTGGAGGAAACGAAGCGCGTGTTTAAGCCGGAGTTCCTGAATCGGCTCGATGAGATCATCGTCTTCCATACTCTGAGCAAGCCGGACCTGTTGAAGATCGTCGACCTCGAAGTCGACAAGGTGAAGCGGCGCCTGAAGCTGAAAGAGATCGAGATCGTGCTGGACGAACCGGCGCACGAATTCGTGATCAACAAGGGATACGACCCCACCTACGGCGCCCGGCCAATGCGAAGGGCGGTCGAGCGTTATCTCGAGGATCCGCTCGCGGAAGAGCTGCTCAAGGGCGGCGTCAAAGCGGGCGACATCGTCGAAGTGACCGTTGCCGGCGACAAGCTCGCGTTCCATGTCGCCGAGCCGCACGGCAGCCCGGCGGCGAGCGCAAGCTAAGAAGAAGTGACGAGTTGGGGAAAACGTCGCTTCAGAAACTTGTCACTGGTCACATGTCACTCGTCACTTTCTTTACGCCCTGGGATGCGCCTCGGCATAAGCTTTCTTCAGCCGTTCCACGGTGACATGCGTGTAAATTTGTGTGGTCGACAAGCTGGCGTGTCCGAGCAACGCCTGGACGCTGCGTAAATCCGCCCCGCCATCGAGAAGATGGGTGGCGAAACTGTGCCGCAGTTTGTGCGGGCTCACGGCGATCGGAATCGACGTGTGCCGCAGATAACGCCTTAACGTCAGCCAAATCGAGCGCGGTGAAATCCGGCGGCGGGATTTGTTGAGGAAGAGCGGTCCGCCGGGAACTTTCGCGGCGGCGCGATATCGTGACACCGACTCGAGGGCCGGCAGCCCGACCGGGCAAACGCGCTCCTTGCGTCCCTTGCCGAGAATGCGGACCGACTCGGTATAGATGTCGAGGTCGGCGACGTTGAGCGAGGCCAGCTCGGCCAGGCGCAAACCGCTGCTGTAAAACAGCTCGAGGATGGCGGCATCGCGCAATGGCATCCAGGAAGGAGCTGCTTTCTCCTTCGGAACCCGCAACGGAGCCGTGAGCAGCTCGTCGATCTGTTTCGGCGTGAGCACCAGGGGCAATTTTTTTTCTGCTTTCGGCAACTGCAGCTGCCGGACCGGATCGAGTGGCAGATTTTTTCGCTCGACCAAAAACCGGTAGAAGGTGCGGAAAGCGGAAAATTGCAGGCGAATGTAAGAGCGGGCCTGGCCGCTCTTCATCAGCTCAAACAGGTACTCGCGGAAATCGTCCGCGCTGCATTTCTGCCAGGAACGAACATTTTTTTGGGTGCGGAAGGCGGCCAGCGCCTGCCGATAAACGGCGAGGGTGCGCGCCGAAACGTTTCGCTCGACTTCGAGGAAGCGAAGGAACTCCTCGGCGAGTTTGTCGCGGGAGTTTCGGGCGGCCACGATTCTACTCGGGCTTTTCTACCTGGAGACGTCCGATGGCGGCCCGGTCGCGATCGCTGTACTGGCTGCGAAAAATCGGGACCGGGTTTGTCGAGATCAACTCGTATCGTTTCAGCACGAACTCGGGGTAAAAACCATTGCTGGCCGGCTCGTAGACGGTCTGACCGCTGAACGAGCCATAGAGTTTGTATTCGTAGTTATTATCGCTGCCGAAACTCAGTTTTTCGCGGTCCGGCGCGAGTTTTTCCTTTTCGTTGAACACAACCAGCTGGGCCGTGCTCCAGGGCTGCCCCGGTTTCCGAACGTAACCCCAGAATTTGAAAACCGAGCCCTTGAAATATCTATGCCCGATAAAGTAATCCCCGGGCGGTTCCGCTGCGATCTTTTGGGCGGCATCGATCCGGGCTTGCTGAATTCCCTGCGGCATCGTCGTCCCGCAGCCAGAGAAGAGAAACAGGCTTAAAACAACTTCGAAGGCGAAAACGATTCGAAACGTACGATTGCTCATGGACATTCTCCCTTTATCGCAGAGAACGTCCCCGCGCAATCCCTGGAGCCGCTTCGCTGTGCGAAGCGTTTGGTTGACCCGCGTCAAGGCGCGGCCCACCCGCCTTCGCCGGGCTCCGGCGTGGCAGGCGGGGCGGCGGCTCCAGGAAGGGGCAGCCACGCCCGCGATTCAGATTTTGCATCGTCGGCGGCTTCCTTCTACGATGCTCCCATGCTGGAACTGGAAGTCTATGCGGCTGGGGTGCGCGACCTGAACAAGATCCTCGAGCTGGACATCGAACTCGGGCCGATTGCGGGTCTCCATTATAAGGTCGATCGCAACCATGACATTGTTTACACGGAACTCGAAACCCCCACCGTGACCTTTCGCGAGATCCGTTCGATTTTTCGCAAGCTCGGGCTTGACCCGAAATTCGTCGGGGCGATTCCGGCGGAGCTGCGGCCCAAGACCAAGACGCAGTTGCTGGACGCCTAGGTGAAAAGCGGCGTGAATGATGACTGGTGATCGGCAAATGGTAAAGATAGGTGGCGGTGAGAAGCTACGACTCAGAGTCACTGATCACCATTCACCATCCCGATGATCACAGGTTTTATCAGCGCCATTGGCCACCGGGTCATTTCGTGGGTCGTCTATACCGGTGACGTCGTGGTCTTGGCTGGCGAGACGATCAGCTCCGCCTTTGCGCACAAGATCCGGTGGCGCCTGTTCATGCAGCAGATCGTAGAGATCGGATTGCAGTCGCAGCTCGTCGTCATGATCACCGGCGCTTTTACCGGTGCCGTGTTTGCGGCCCAGACCTATTTTCAATTCAGCAAGCTCGGGATGGGTTCGGCAGTTGGAGCGGTAGTTTCGGTTTCGGTCTGTCGCGAGCTCGGTCCGGTCCTGACCGCCCTGATGGTGACCGGGCGGGTGGGGGCCTCCATGTCGGCGGAAATCGGCACCATGAAGGTGACCGAACAGATTGACGCCCTCCGCGCACTGGCCGTGCATCCGATCGATTACCTGGTCGTGCCGCGCACGCTGGCCATGATGGTTTCCATGCCGTTACTGGTCGCGGAGTGCGTCGGTATCGGGATCGTCGCAGGGTATTTTGTCGCCATCCACCTGCTGGAACTGAACGGCACCTACTACGTCGCGAACATGGTGCGCTGGACGCAGATGCGCGACATCATCATGGCGCTGACCAAGGCGTTTTGCTTCGCGCTGCTGATCGTCTTCATCAGTTGCCACAAAGGCCTGACGAGCCGCGAAGGCGCCGTCGGTGTCGGCCGGGCCACCACCGAGGCGGTCGTGAACGCCTCCCTGGCGGTTCTCATATTTAATTTCTTTCTGACCATGGGGCTCAACATCATTTTCCCGGCCGGGTAACAGTAAGGGAAGTTGAGAGTTGTTAGTTGAGAGATGCCTTTCGAAATGAGCGACGCGCCCTCAGTTCGAGAACCGGCTCTCAACCCTCAACTACAGACTCTCAACTCCTCTTCCATGATCGAGGTCCGGGGCCTGGTCAAAGGGATCGGACGCCAGGAAATCCTGCGCGGGATCGATCTTGCGGTCGCGAAAGGCGAGACCCTCGTCATTATCGGCCGCAGCGGCGGAGGGAAAAGCGTGCTGCTGAAAAACCTGATTGGATTGATGCAGCCAGACGCGGGCGAGATTTGGATCGATGGGGAAAACATAATCGGGCTGACCGAACGAAAGCTGGCCGCGATCCGGCTCAAGGTTGGCATTCTTTTTCAGGGCGGCGCGCTCTTCGATTCTATGACGGTCGAGGAAAACATCGCGTTCCCCCTGCATGAAGGCGGCGAACGCGATCCGAAAAAGATCGGGGAGAAAGTTCGCGAAATGCTCGAAGTCATCGAGCTGAAGGGAGAGGAAAAAAAAATGCCGGTGAACCTGAGCGGCGGAATGAAAAAGCGCGTCGGGCTGGCGCGCTCGATCATCCGCCGCCCTTCCTGTGTGCTTTATGATGAACCGACGGCCGGTCTTGATCCGGTCGTTTCGGACAGCATTAATCAATTGATTCGCCGCCTCCAGAAGCGTTTCGGCGTCACGAGCATTGTCGTTACGCACGATATGAAAAGCGCCTTTCATGTTGCGGATCACATCGCCTACCTGCACGAGGGCCGGATTTATTTTTACGGCACACCACAGGAATTGGAGATCTCTCAGGACCCGTTAATTCAGGATTTCCTGCTGGGACGGTCGGAGCGGTAACGCGTCGAAATCTGGCTGACGCGGCGAGAACACGTGATAAATTCGTTGAGCTAGATCCCCTGGAAAAAAATGGCGACCCGTTATAGCGACAAAACTTTGGAGTTGAAAGTGGGCGGTTTTGTCCTCGTCGGGCTCGCGGTCCTGGCCGTGTTGCTTGTCCAGTTCGGTCGGATCGGGGAGGGATTTCAACAGTACTATCAATTGCTGGTGAAGTTTCCCGACGCGAGTGGCCTGCTTAAAGGCTCCGATGTCCTGCTCGCGGGCGCGAAAATCGGGCACGTCGCCGGCGGTCCCCGCCTCGCTGAATCGGGGCAGGGGGTAGAGGTTCCCGTCCGGATATTCGATTTCGTCAAGATTCCGGCCGGCAGCCGGTTTACGGTGGGCTCTTCCGGTCTCCTCGGTGATCGATTCGTCGCGGTCACTGCGCCGACTCGGATCGCCCAGGAATTCATCCCAAAGAACAGCGTGATCGAAGGAACGCGCGAAACGGGAATCGACGACCTGACGAAGGAAGGCGGTTTGCTGGTCGACGATCTCCGCACCGCCGTGCAGAACGCAAACACGGCGATCTCGCGCCTGAACAACGAAGCTCTTTCTCAGGCGAACCTGGACAACATCAAATCGGCGGTGGAAAACTTGAATACGGCGACGACGGCGCTCGCCGCCTCCACCCAGAAGGTCGATGGCGTTCTCGACAAGGCGAGTGAAACGATGGACTCCGCCAAAAAAGCCGCGGACGATCTGCCAGCGGCGATCGCCGATGCCCGGAAAACCATTCAGGCCGCCACCGAAGTGATCCAGAAGGCTTCGACCGGCAAAGGCGCGCTCGCCACTCTTTTGAGCAACCAGGAATTCGCCAACGATCTGCGCGCTTTGGTCAGCAACCTCCGCGCCCATGGTGTTCTCTTCTACAGAGACAGCGCGGCGAAGGAGGAGGCGCGCTCTCCGACCGACCGCCAACAGAATCCACCCCGCCGGAACCCGAGACCCTGATGACACCCCTCCTGACTGTAAACCTTTTGCGTGTTCTGTTCGTCACGTTCTGCGCGGCGATCGGCGGCATCGTGACCACGGAAACGCGGGGAAACCCGGTGCCCGGGATCCTGATCGCGGTGGTCTTCGCCTTGATCATTGTCCTGGTGGATCGCCTCCTCAAAGGCTTTTCGCTGCGCGCATTTTCTTCTGCCACCTTCGGCGTCCTTCTCGGATTGCTCTTTGCGAGTCTATTGATGGCGTCCGACATTCTGCGTTACCAAAGCGACACCGTGCAATGGGCGGCGCGCCTGGTGGTTTACTGCACGTTCGGCTACCTCGGCATGATGCTCGCCATGCGGAGCAATCGCGACGAGTTTTCGCTCATCATCCCCTACGTGCGTTTCGCCCGGGAGACGACCCAGCGCGAGCCACTTGTCGTGGACACCAACGTCATCATTGACGGCCGGATTGCCGATCTTTGCGCGACAGGTTTTCTCAGTCGCGCCCTCATCGTCCCGCGTTTTGTCCTGGGCGAATTGCAAGCCCTGGCCGATTCACGCGACGCGATCAAACGCGAGCGCGGCCGGCGCGGCCTCGACATTTTGAACCAGCTCCAAAAATCGCGTGAGCTGGATCTGACCATTCACGAGACGAGCGGCGACGCGGATCTCTCCATTGACGCGCGGCTGGTGAGGACTGCGAAACTTTTGCAGGCGCGGCTCCTGACCAACGATCAGGCGCTCTGCCAGGTCGCCCGGTTGCAGCAGGTGCCGGCGCTGAACCTGGCCGATCTTGCCCGCGCTTTGCGCCCGAGCGCGGCCGCCGGCGATGAGTTGGAACTGAATCTGGTCAAGGAGGGCCGGGAGTCGCATCAAGCGGTTGGTTATTTGCCGGACGGGACCATGATCGTCGTCAACCACGCGCGCGCATCTCTGGGGAAGGTGGCCACGGTTGTCGTTTCCAGTGCGCTGCAAACGGGCGCGGGACGTTTGATCTTCGCGGAAATAAAGCAGAGCAGTTCGTCTGTGGTGACGGATACGACGGCGGCGAGGTAAGGGCGCACCCCATCGGTGGCGGGAAATATCGCGTCGCAACGCATGAAGACTTTCCGCAAACTGGTGAAGTACCTGTTGCCTTTTGGCGCCGTCAAAATCATGCAGAATCGGCGTCGTTTGCGCGAGCTGGGTCGGGACGTTAGGCCGGGCGATCTTTGGCGAAGCGAATGGATGCTGCACCTGGCGGAAGTGACCGGGATGGACTTGTTCCCGCCCGGACAATGGAAGTCACTTCAATGGGTTGTCGATGTAGGCGCCAATGTCGGTCAATGGTCGAGCGCCTTGCTCGACCTGGCTGCGCCCGCGAAGCTCATCATGATTGAGCCGGGACCGGTGGCCTTCGCGGAGCTTCAAAAAAAATTTGGCAGCCGGGCCGGGATCGAACTGCATAACGTCGCGGTCGGCAAAGAAAATGGCGTGACCACGCTCCGCATGACACGTGATTCAACCGGTGCTTCGGTTTTGCCGCCGCGGGAGGAGATGCGGGACCTGATCGGCCGAAATTGGACGGTGGAAACCGAAGTCGAATGTCCGCTCCGCACTCTCGACAATCTGCTCGCCGACCTTCCGGAAATATCCCTGCTCAAGATCGACGTCCAGGGTTACGAGAAGGAAACACTCGAGGGCGCGACCCGGACGTTAGCGAAAACGAAATTCCTCCTTATCGAATTGAACTACATGCCGCAATACGAAGGCGGCTCCTGGTTTGGCGAAATCCACGAGCTGCTGACGCGGACCTACGGTTTCATCCTGGTGGACGCGACCAAACCGCTTCGTTTGAACGGCCGCGCTTCGATGTCGGATGGGCTCTATGTGAACGCGACGTTTGTCCCTGATTTCGGACAACGAGATTTCGTGTAGGCGTGTTTCGTTTGATTCCGGGGAGCGCAGGCTGCCAGCCTGCAGTAGCCGGCAGCTTGCCGGCTACAACTAACGGTGTCTCGGCAAGCTGCCGAGACGAGCAGGCTGGCAGCCTGCGCTCCCCAAAGAGAAAAAACTACAATCCCACGGCTGCGCGGACGCGCTTCATTACCTTGCCAGCTTCCTTATTGGCGCGGACGGCGCCCTTTTTCAGCACGGCGTCGATGTAATCCGGATCTTTCAAGATTTCTTCGCGGCGTTTGCGCATCGGTTCGAAGTATTCCCAAAGCTTTGCAAACAGCTGTTTCTTGAAATCGCCGTAGCCCGTCCCTCCCTGCTGAAATCGCTCTCGCATTTCCTCCAGCTCGTTCCTGCCGGCGACGAGAGAGTAAAGCTGGAAGATCGTTGAACTCGCGGGATCCTTTGCCGCGTCGACCGGCTTCGAATCCGTCACGATGCTCATCACGCGTTTCCGCGTCTCCTTTTCCTCGCCGAAAATATCGATGGTGTTGCCGTAACTCTTGCTCATTTTCTGGCCGTCAATCCCGGGCACCGTTTCGGTCGTCTCGCGAATCCGGGGTTCAGGCAGCTTAAAGATGGGGCCGTATTGTTCATTCATCTTCACGGCAACATCCCGCGTAATCTCGATATGCTGCTTTTGATCTTTCCCGACCGGCACAATGTCGCTGTCGTAGATCAGGATGTCGGCCGCCATCAGCACCGGGTAGGTGAAAAGTCCGGCGGAGGCCGGCATTCCGCGTGCGACCTTGTCTTTGTAGGAATGCGCGCGCTCGAGCAGGCCCATTGGCGTGACTGTCGAAAGAATCCACGTGAGCTCGGTCACGGCCGGGACATCCGTCTGAAGGAAAAGCGCGGCGCGCTCGGGATCGAGGCCACACGCCAGAAAATCAATCGCGACGCTGCGGCTATTTTGTCGGAGCGTTTCCGGGTCGCGCACGCTCGTAAGCGCATGGTAGTTCGCGATAAAATAGAAAGCTTCGCCTTCGGCCTGCAACGCGACCGCCGGCTGGATCATCCCAAAGTAATTTCCAATGTGCAGAATGCCGCTCGATTGGATGCCGGAAAGAATGCGCATGTTGGGGAGGAAGGTTCAACAGCCTGTCCCGAGCGCAAGTCGAATGGACGAAGTGCTTCACAGACCTCAGAGCAAGTGCGTGTCATCCCGAGCCGCAGAGACGGCGAGGGACCCCTCAAGCGCTCAATCGCTTCCGCGGAACAGGCCGCTCAAATCGTCATCGAATGCTGGATGTTAGGCGGTAGCAAAAATTGCAACTGCGAGGTCCCTCGGCGCGCTGCGCCAGCCTCGGGATGACACCTATTTCCCGCCTACTGCAAATTGTAAACCTCGATCAAACCGATGCCGGTGCCGTTGTTCACGCCCCGAAGAACCGCGGTGTAATTTCCCGGAACGAGCGTGCGCACGATCGCCGATTCCAAATCGTTGTTCGGTGGGATCGTGCTCGCTTGAATGTCGTCCTGCTGGACATCTTTCCAATTGTCGTCTGTCGCGATTGTCGTTCCGTTGCCATCGTGCAATTCCAGGATCGGGTCCTGGAGCGTTCCGCTCACCGGCACCGATGGGCCGAGGCCGCGCACAATCACCTTCGCGGCGCCGCCGCCCGTTCCTCCGACGATGAATCCGCCGATCATGGCGTTATCGCCCGTGTCTACAAATCCACGGGTGCTGATGTTCGCCAGCTTCGAGTTCGCGGCCTGGTTCAGGTCGTAAACTTCCACCACCCCAATGCCGGTCGTTTGATTCTTGCCCGCGAGAATCGCCGTGTATGCGCCGGGATTCAAAGTGGCCACCAGCGCGGATTCCAAGTCGTTGTTCGGCGGAATCGTTGTGGCGCGGATCGTGGCTTCCTGAGATTGCCCGGTTTGATCGTCGGTCTTCCAATTGTCGTTCGTGGCGAGCGTGGAACTTCCCTGATGCAATTCCAGAGTCGTGTCCCCCAGCGCACCAGGAACGCCGACGCTGGTGAGCGAAGGACCGAGCCCGCGAATAATGACCTTCTTCGGATCGGTGCCGGTGATGATAAAACCGGCGATGAGAACGTTGTTGCCCGTTAACACGCGCATCCGCGTCGAGATATTCAGAAGCTGATCGGGTGGCTTCGTTTGGAAATTGGAAAGCACGAGATGATTATCGCTGTAGGTCGCGATGAAAGAGCCGGCGCCGTCGGTTGTCGGGAACCGGCTTCCATTGGGCGCGTTGATAAATGCGCCCGTGATCGGCGGGCCGGCGGTGAGAACGGTGAAGCTGTCGCCGGGCCCCGGCACGAACCCGTTGATCAAACTCACGTCGAGCGTTCCGCCGAAAGTAGCCGAGCCGCTTACGTTCATCGTGTCGAATTCTCCCGCCGTATTATTGCGAATGACCATCGAGTAGTGCGCGTCGGCGCCGAGCGCGAGATTGCCGTTGATGGTCATGTTGTCCGGCCCGGGAATCAAATAACTGCCCGGAACGACGATGATTCCGGCTCCGCTAAGATTGACAGTGCCGCCGCCGCCGGTGCCGGTCGGAGCTATCGTACCCCGCTGCACGTTGACGTTGCCATTGATCGTGCCGCCCCGGTGAATGATGCCGCCCTGGATCAGGACGCTGTCCGCCGTCATGACGCTGTCTCCGAGAGATGTCTCACCGCCGGTTTGGATATAACTGTGGCCGCCGGCCACGCTGAAAACTTGCGAAGGATCGAAGTTCGAGATAAATATCGCGCCCGCGTTGGTGAAATCCGTGGGCGCGGCAAAAGACTCGCCGATCAGTGAGAAGGAGCCCGACTTCGTGTTGTCGACGAAATTCCGCAACCCATCGTTGCTCGCTTGATCAACGATCTTTGCCCCGGCGCCGAGCGTAAGGTCGGCGGCGTTGTGGACGATATCGGCGCCGTTGAACCGGAGCGTTCCGGTCGCGGACGCATTGGAAAAACTCCCGAACACACGAAACACCCCGCCTGTTAATGTCCTGGTCGCGGGATCGAGATTCGTGAGCGGGCCGTTTATGGTGAAAGCAGTCGGGAGACTTTGCCCATTGACACTCAGACTGCCGTCGTTGGTGAAGGCGCCGGTGGAGCTGAAATTGTGGTCGGTGAAACTCACGACGCCGGCCGCGAGGTTATGGGCGAAGTTGCGGAACGCATCGAGACCATTCTGATCGACGATCTTGGCGGTGGGAGAGGTGAGACTAATCGAGCTGGCGTTGTTGACTATGTCAGCGCCGTTGAACCGGAAGATGACATTCGCGGTGGCGGATTGAAAGGGTTGCAGGCCGATGTTCCCCCCGCTTAACGTTCGTGTCGCGGGGTCGAAGTTCGTGAGCGCGCCGGTGACCGTGAAGCTGGTATCGAGTCCGTAGTCGGAGAGACCGACGCTGCCGTTGATGGTCAGGTCTCCCCCAGTCACGAAATCCAGGGCCCCCACGCTCAGGCTCGCGCCGGGCCCGATGGCGGCGAGATGGCGCAACCCATCATTTCCAACTTCGTCGATGATACGACAATTTGAGCCGATGAGACTAATGCTGGTGTTGGTGCCTCCCAGGGTGACGATATCAGCGCCGTTGAATTGCACTGTGGCCGCTGGTCCCTGCGAAAAGAGAGTCAATCGCGTCATACTCAAGGTGTTTCCCGAGAAATTGGTGAAATGGCCTAACGAAAGGATCGCATCGGCGCCGCCCGCCCGGGTTTGGACGGTAAACCCGGGAGTCTCGGTGGAATTGTCCCCGGTCTGATTCTGCAAAGAATTGTCGGTGGTGGTGCCTGTTACCGTCAGGAGGTTTGCACCACCCAATGTTGAGAAATCATTGTCGGTCAGGCCGGCATCGATCAGCGTCAGGTTAGAGACGGTCGCGGAAATATCGAGCGTCGCGGCTCCGACGCGCCGGGTGATGATCCGGTCCTCGAAGGTCAGTTTACCGCTTACAGTCAACCCCATGATCGTCACGTCGAAGAAGTTGTTCCCGGCGTTGTTTGGCACTACGTGCGCAGACACCCAGTGATTAGAGTCGCTCCATGGGCCGGTCGCGTCCGTCCCCGTCCCGTTGCCCGCGAAGGTCTCGGCAGTGGTTGTCGATCCCGCCTTGAGGTTACAGATGAACTGAAGGCTGTCGGCATAGCCATCGTTGGAATTGCCGGAGATGCGCGTCATCGTCAGCGTGATCACGACCCGGTTTGTATTCACCGGCACAATTCCGCTGCCGTGTCGCAGGAGCAGACCCGTGGCGTTGCCGCGGTCTTTCGCCGTGACGTGACCCACAGTGGCGATGCCGAGGCTCGACGTGCCATTGAAAAACGTCGCGCTGAGCCGGGCGTTGTCGTTGTCCGTTTGGTATCCTCCGAAGTAACCAAAAAGATCAAAAATTACATTACCCTGGTTGATGTCTGCCGCATTCGCGGAGAGGTCGATGTTTTGGGTCGCCGTGCTGACCGCGGCGCCGTTGCCGCCGGCGAAGAAATTATTGCCGCGATCCGACGGTCCGGGATCACCGGGCCCTGGATACCCATTCCCAGCGCTATAGGGAATCACCGTGAACGCACTGCTGGTCGTCCAATTTGATACTGAAACATGCGCGCCGGTTGGCGAACCAGCGTCGGCGTCGCCATTTCCGTTCACGATCAAGTTGACGCCGTACGAGACGGCACCCGCGCGCTGCTGGGTAAGAACCAGGAGTGCAAGCACCGCTACGATCGCAGTCAGCAATCGATGACGGGCGACATGCATCAGATAATTTCTCCTAGTCTCGGGACGCGGTGGAATACTATCACTCAATTTGCCTGCTGGAAGACAAACCGATGGTGCGTGCCAAGGTTGCGTAATTTGCAATGGGCAGAATGCAGCTGGGCTGGGGTCCATAATCCTCCGTCTTCTATGCAATGCGGAAAAGTGTGCCTGGAGGGGACATTTTTTTCCGCCTTTCCGCAATGGCGTTCCCCAAACGCGCTTGCTAGCCCTCGAGCCCGCGGTCAGAGTCGGCCGCGTGAGAATTCTTTTTCGTCGTTTCACGCTGGCGAGCGTGATTGTCTTCACTTGCTTACTGAGTTCGCAGGCATCGGCCCAAGGTCCGGCCCCGACGCCCTTGTTTTCGCCCGCGCCGGTCTTGAGGCCCGCGCCACCCCTGCCGGATCTTGCGCTTCCCCACGATCTAACCAAGCCCGATCTCGAGGCGCTGCTTGACGGGCTTATTCCGGCGCAGCTGCAAAGCCGCGACATCGCCGGCGCGGTGGTCGCCGTCGTCAAAGATGGACAAGTCTTGCTCGCAAAAGGTTATGGCTTTGCCGATTTCGCCGCGAAGAAGCCGGTCGTGGCGGACAAAACCCTGTTTCGCCCGGGCTCGATTTCAAAGGTGTTTACCGCCACGGCCGTGATGCAGTTGGTAGAGCAGGGGAAACTCGATCTCGACCGGGACATAACCGATTACCTCGACTTCCCGATTCCTAAAACCTACGCCGAACCAATCACGCTCCGGCGCCTTCTTACTCACACGGCCGGATTCGAAGAGACGCTGAAAAACCTGTTCGTCCCGAGTGCGCGCGAGATGCGGTCGATCCGCGATTACCTGGTCGCGGCGATGCCGGCCCGGATCTTCCCGCCGGGGCAGGTCCCGTCGTATTCCAACTACGGAATGACCCTCGCGGGTTACATCGTCGAACGAATCTCCGGCGAGCCGTTTGAGAAATACATCGCCGCCCACATTCTCGATCCGCTCCGGATGGAGCATTCGAGTTTTGCCCAGCCACTCCCGGACGCGCTGGCTCCGAACATGTCGCAAGGCTACATCGCGGCGGAACAAGGGCCGCGGACCTTCGAGTTCGTGCCCGCTTCTCCGGCCGGCGCGCTTTCGGCCACCGCCACGGACATGACCCGCCTGATGCTTGCCCTGCTCGGCGACGGCACCCTCGAGGGTGGGACGATCCTCAAGCCCGACAGTGTTCGTGTGATGGAAGCCCGGCAATTCGAGCTGCATCCCGATCTTCACGCCATCGGACTGGTCCTGATGGATTACTCGATGAACGGACAGCGCATCGCGGGACATGGCGGCGACACCATTTATTTCCACAGTGACATGATCCTGATGCCCGAGACGCACGTCGGTCTTTTCATTTCCTATAACAGCGCGGGCGCTCGTCCGGGAGGCGGGCGCACGGAAGTCATCCGCACGTTCTTAAATCGTTATTTTCCCGAGCCGGTGACGGCGGCGCCGTCGATCGATGTGAAGACCGCGCAAGCCGATGGGCGGGCGGTGAGTGGCGTTTACAATGGCAGCCGGAGAGGAGAATCGACGCTTTTGAAAGTCGCCGCCGTCCTTGGCCAGGTTTCGGTAAGCGCGGATCCGGACGGGGTTTTGATCATCGAAGGACTGCAAAATCCGCGGGGTGGATTGAAACGGTGGCGCGAGATCGGGCCGCTTCTTTATCGCGAAGTCGACGGGCCGGATCTCATTGCCTTTCGCCGCGACGCGAACGGCGTTGTGACCGATCTGCTGCCATCGGCCCCGATTCAAATGGCGCAACGGGTCACCGGTTTTGCGAGCAAGAAAGTGTTGGTCCCCGTGTTGGTCGTGAGCCTGGGTCTGCTCGCCACCACGCTAATTCTCTGGCCAATTGCGGCGATCGTTCGCAAGCGCTATGGCCGGCCGCTTCTCTCCACGCGGATCGATCGCACGTTTTATTTGCTCTCCCGTCTCGTCTGCCTGCTGGAGATCGGCTTCGTGCTCCTGATTTTGCTGCCGCTCAGTTTGACGGACAAAAATATCGCGTTCATCGGGGACGGAATAAATCCGTGGTTGAGCACGGCCCATTTGCTTGGCTGGCTCGCGGCCTTGGGCCTGGGGTTGCTCGCTGTGTCGGCGGTGAGATTCTGGCGAGCGCCGGGTCTGGGCTGGTGGACGCGCGTTCATGCGACCCTGCTCCTGGTCGCCAGCGCGATCTTCCTAACGTTCGCATGGTGGACGCACCTGCTCGCGCCATCGCTGAAGTTTTAAGCCGCCAGTCAGGCGTCGAACTTCTTCCATAAAGTTACGATAAATGGCTCGCTATTTGCATACAGACGGCTACACACGGCTGCAGTAATGAGCGAGCCGATCTTCAAAAAACCCCGCTGAGAAAATAACCGTCATTTTTGAAGATTTGCTCACGCCCACGATCCACGCAGCTGTCTTAAAACCCAACAAAAAGAAAAAGATCATGAAACTCCTGAATTGGAAATTCCCACTTCTTGTCTCCGCAAGTCTCGCGGCAACCGCCATTAACGCCTCCGCGGCAACGTGCTCCGTCCCCTCTGCCGGTTATCCCACCATTCAAGCCGCCGTCGACGATCCGACGTGCAGCATCATCAACGTTGCTCCGGGAGCCTACGTGGAAAATGTCACAATCACGAGGTCCCTGACCCTCAACGGTGCTCAGGCTGGCCTGTCAACCGCCGGTCGCACTTCGGCCGGCCCGGCCGAATCCACCGTTATCGGCGGAAATCCTACCGGTCCCAGCGCGGTTTTCGTGATCGATGGGCCGACCGTAACTCTCGACGGATTTTCGATCGAAAATTCGGTGACAACGGGAGCCGCCACAGGCGTCGACATCCAGTCCAATGGCAACGATGCGGTGATCCTGAACAACTTCATTGACGGAATAGCCACCGCGAATGGCGTGGCGCAGGGGGTTCTTGTGGAAAATGGACCTGACAACGTAAACATTTCGAGCAACACGATCAGCAATGTCACCAGCCCTGGTTCAGCCAAAGCGATCGTGGTTGATAGTTCCACGGCCGATCTCAGCGACATCCTGTTTATCAAGGACAACACGATTACCGGCATCACCAGCACGGGCCAGGGGGCTTACGCACTTTTGGTTGCCAATGCCTCGCTGACCTCAGCCAGCCTTCAGTTTCTCACCAACCACATCAGTAATCTCACCGGCGCCGCCTTCGTGCATGCGGTCAGCCTTGAATGCGAGCTGATGGTTCCGCTCGTGCAGAATAATGATTTTACGAACTTCAACAGCGCCTCGGGCAACGTCGCCGCGGTCTGGATCAACAACGATCCGCGAGCCGACACGACGTCGGTCAGCGGGAACAACTTTAACCTGACCGCGGCGGCTTATGGAATAAAGCTGCCCGATAACGCCACGTTTCCTTCTTTGCTCGGCGCCGCTTGCAACTGGTGGGGAAGCGCGGACGGCCCGGGACCAGTCGGCCCCGGCCACGGCGCCCGAATCAGCCCGGGCATTCTTTACGCTCCATGGCGAATCGCGCCGACGCCCGATTCCTGCATCGGTAGCAATGTGCCAACGACCGAAGCTCAATGTAAAAACGGGGGTTGGACGACGGCCGTTCGTCCCGATGGAAGTGTTTTTAAGAGCCAGGGCGATTGCATGCAGTTCGTGAACACCGGCAAATAATCGCGAATCCATTCAAATGAGAGAGGCGGCCGGTTTCGGTCGCCTCTTTCTTTTTCCTGAGGCGAGCAAACATTTGTTTGTCCGCCGAGCGCGGCGAAGATTAAGCAACTTGAGACTTACGGTTTCGCATTACTTCAACCTTTGGCGCCACGCGCCCCCTGGCCGTCGCTTCGACGTTGTCCGGAAAGTGCGAAGTGCGGTCCGGCGCAGTCCGGCGCCCCTGCGCTATCTCGACATCGGCGAGTTCAAATCTTTCGAGCAGTTTGAGATCAAATATCGGCAGCTGGCCGAGGAACTGGGTGTCCCCGGGAAAATCCCCGCGCCCGGCGAGGTGGATTTCCTTCACGCCATGGTTGATCTCGATGAGGTCCGCTATCCCGGCGGCATCGGCTCGCGCGACTATTTTTTTCTCACCGCGCTCGTGGGCATCCTCGCACCACGGCGCGTCATCGAGATCGGCACATTGACCGGCTTTTCGACCGCGATTATCGCCGCCGCCATCCATCGCCAGCATGGTTCTTTCTTTGGAGCCGGCCTGCCCTCAGGCCGGACAGGCATCGCCGTCGATACCATCGACTCGCACACCCATTGCAGCATCGACACAACACGCCCCATTGGTTTCGAGATTCCGGAATTGATTCCGGACCTCGTCTCCACGGTCCGTGTCCATACCGGCCACGACTCAAATTTCGTCCGCGAGATCGCAACCCGTGGGGAATTTGGCCTCGGCTTCATCGATGCGGATCACCGCCATCCCTGGCCGCTCCTCGATGTCCTTCGCCTCGCGCCCTACCTTCAAAGCGGCGCCTGGATTGTGTTGCACGACATTCAGCTCGGCACCTACGGAAAGGCTGAGCTGGATGCCGGGAAAGGAATTGAAGGCGGCACGCCCTACGGCGCCGAATGGCTCTTTGACCGCTGGCCCTTCCGGAAGATCCGATCGTTCCACATAGGAGCGATCGAACTGCCGGCGCGCCACGATTCACTCGTTCCTTTCGCGCTGGATTTGATGGAGGAGCCCTTTGAACTAACGAGCAAAGCAGCCAAGCGAATCCGCCGCGCCCTCTACCAAAGCTTCGGCGACCTGCTTTAGAGGAAGGCAATGCGCAGAGCGGAATCAAAAGCTGACGCGGCGCTTCACTCTTTCCAACGCCTAAGCGAGCCAGGATACCGATAAGGGTAAACGCTGTGCTCGGGGAATCTCTTCACCAAATCGGCGATAATCGCCGCCGCCTTGCGCGAGCTACTCGAAACGCAGGCCTTCGATCGGGTTCAACTGCGACGCTTTCCGCGCGGGATAATAGCCAAAGAAAACCCCAACCCCGGCGGAGAAGAGCGCTGCGATGAGCATGATGTTGAAGGATAGCTGCATTTCCCAATGGAGCGTAGTTCGCAACAGGAACGAACTCGCGATCCCTGCGGCGACTCCCAGGATTCCTCCGATCAGACTCATCACGATCGCTTCACTCAGGAACTGCATTTGAATATCTCGCTCGGTTGCACCGATGGCGAGTCGAACCCCGATCTCGCGGGTGCGCTCTGTAACTGAAACCATCATGATGTTCATAATCCCGATCCCGCCCACCAGGAGTGACAAGGATGCTGCGCTCCCAAGCAGGAGAGTGAACACGTTCGCGGCCGCCAATTGCGCGCGAATGATTTCTTCCGGCGTGCGAATATTGAAATCATCTTCTTCCCCGGGCCTGAGGTGATGCCGCTCCCGCACGAGCGCGACGATGCGTTTGGCCGCTTCAGGAATGTCTTCTCGGCGCGCCGCGGAAAAATAAATGTCATCCAGCCATTCCTGCCCGGTAATTCTTTTCTGCGCGGTGGTGATCGGCATAACGAGAAAGTCGTCCTGATCCTGGCCTGTCGTCGAAAACCCCCTGGCTTGAAGCACGCCCAGGACCTTGAAGGGAACGCCCTGGACACGGATCACTTCGCCGATTGGATTTGCGGTCCCAAAAAGGTTGGAGGCGATGGTTTCTCCGATAACGCAAACGGTCGAAGCCTGTTCCACATCGTCTTCAATGAAAGGGGAGCCAAGCGCGATTCTCCATTTTCTAATTTCGAAATAGTCCGGGCTCACTCCCCGAAACTGCGTTCCCCAGTTCGAGCTGCCGTAAATAACCTGAATGTGCCCGTCCACATTGGGCGAAGCGCTCTTGATTCCTGGCACCTGGTCAAGGACTGCGCGGCAGTCACCGAGCGTAAGGGTCTTGCTTCCCCGACTTCCGACGCGCACGCCATTTCGGGCGCGGCTGCCCGCCTCGAGCCAGACAAGATTATCGCCGACATTGTGGAGCTGGTCTTCCACGCGGCTCGATCCCGCCTCGCCGACGCCGACGACACAGATGAAGGAACCGACTCCCGCAATAATGCCGAGCATGGTCAGGACGCTCCGAACTTTGTTCCGCAACAACGCCTTGAAGGCCTCCCGCATAATCGTGTCAAAAAACATTTCGAATCTCGTTAGGCCGAATTTTCCTATTCGTAGCGAAGCGCCTCGATGGGATCCAGCCGCGCTGCTTTCTGCGCCGGATAATAACCGAAAAAGACTCCTATCGCGACGGAGACCAGGGCAGCGATCAGGATGGCGGTGGCGGAGACAGCGACAGGCCATCCCGCCGTCGACGAAATGATAAACGAGGTGCCGACACCGACGAAAATGCCAATCACACCGCCTAGCAGGCTAATGGCAATGGCCTCGAGGAGGAACTGCCGCTGCACGTCGCCTTCAGTGGCGCCGATTGCGATCCGAATGCCGATCTCTCTCGTTCGCTCCGTGACCGAGACCAGCATGATGTTCATGATGCCAAGCCCGCCGACGAAGAGGGAGACTCCTCCGATCGAACCCAGAAGAACAGTCATGACCTTGCTCGCTTCCGAAGCGACGTCCGCGATGTCGGCCAGATTTCGCACGGCGAAATCATCGGCCTGGCCAGAGCGAATCCGGTGTCGATCGCGCAAAAGAGCCTGGATCTGTTGTTGCGCGACATAGCTGGATGAACGCGAGTTGGCCGAGACCATCGCGAAGCGCAACCACGGCTGCCCCGTCATCTTTTTTTGCACCGTCGTCAGTGGGGCGATGATGGTGTCGTCCTGGTCTTCACTGAGCGCGGCCGATTGTCCTTTCGCGACCAAAACGCCAACCACCAGAAATGGCAGGGTCCCGATGCGGATCTTTTTGCCGACGGCTTCGGTGGACGGAAAAAGGTTTTTGCGAACGGTCTCTCCGATCACGGCGACGTTCGCGGCATTTGTGACATCGTCCCGGGTGAAACTGGTCCCACTCGTGAAAGGCCAGGTCCGGATGTCGAAGTAATCCGGCGTCGTTCCAACCACGCGAGTCCCCCAATTGTCACCTTCATAGACGATCTGGGCCGAGGTTTGCGTTCCGGGCGCCGCTGCGACGACGGCCGGGCATTCCCGCAGGATCGCCGTCACATCCGATTCCAACAGTGTTTTCGTGCTTCCATTACCTATTCGCAGTCCGCCGCCGGTGGCAGAACCGGAGCTGATAAAAAGCATGTTGGCTCCCAGGGTCGCGATTTGTTTCTGCACCGTCTGATCCGCGCCCTGGCCAATCCCGATCATCGCTATCACCGCGCCGACTCCGATAATGATGCCGAGCATCGTGAGGATCGATCGCATCTTGTTTCGGAGCAGCGCTCGGAGCGCGATTTGGAGCGTGGAAAGAAAGTCCATCGTTCCCTAGTCCTCCAGCGTCGGCATCGTCTTGATCAATTCCGCCGCGACCGATCGCCGGGAAATAATTTCATCGCGGCGAATGGTTCCGTCGCGGAAAACGATGCTGCGCCTGGCGAAATTCGCGATGTCGGTTTCGTGAGTCACCAGAATAATCGTGAGGCCCTTGTCGTTGAGTTTCTGGAAAATCTCCATGACTTCCACGGAAGTCCTACTATCCAGGTTTCCCGTTGGTTCGTCGGCCAGGAGGATGGAGGGACGATTGACGAGCGCCCGGGCGATCGCCACCCGCTGTTGCTGACCGCCGGAAAGTTGCGAAGGGAAATGGTCAGTTCGGTCCGCCAGTCCAACTATCCGGAGTGATTCCAAGGCGCGCGCGCGCCGTTCTTCTCTATCGAGGCGCGCATAAAGGGTGGGTAGCTCCGTGTTCTCGAGTGCGGTGGTGCGAGAGAGAAGGTTGAAGCCCTGAAAGACGAAACCGATCTTCCGGTTCCGGATCGCGGCCAATTGCGTTTTGTCCAGCCCGGCGACATCGATGCCTTCGAGCAGATAACGGCCGGCACTAGGTTTGTCGAGGCACCCCAGAATATTCATGAAGGTCGACTTCCCGCTCCCGCTCGCGCCCATGATCGCGACAAATTCTCCGCGACGGATTTCCAGGTTCACGCCGCGCAACGCATGAACCTTGTTGTCGCCCATCTGGTAATATTTGTGGAGCTCTTCCACCTGGAGAACGCTCTCGGCTGAATTGTGGTCCGCGACCGAAGAATCGGGAGTTTCCACGGTTGCTTCTCTCACTTGCGCAATGGCCAAACCTTACGGCCGCCGCGGGCCGCCGGGGCCAGGAGATTTGTCGGAACGACCCTGCGCTACCCCGGTAACGAGCGCGTCGCCCGGCTTTACGCTGCCATTCAAAGTCTGAAGCAATTCCGTGTTCGTATGATCGGTGATGCCCGTCTTGATGCGGACCGGTTCGAGCGTTTTTCGGGAGACCAGCTTCCAAACGATCTTAGCTTCGTTTTTCGGGCCGGAAGCAGGCTTCGCCGACGCCTTGGAGCCATCTGCTGTTTTCTCCCCGTCGCCCTCTTCGGGAATGCCGAATTTCTGGTAGAGCGCCCGGAGTTCGCTGGCCGGCAGATCGGGTTTGAAACGCAGAGCCGCGTTAGGCACTTTGACCACCTTCGTCACCGTCGCCACGGGAATGCTGACATACGCCGTCATCCCCGGAAAGAGTTTCAGCTCCGGGTTATCGAATTCAATGATGGTATCGTACGTCACCACGTTCTGAACGACCGTGGAATTCATCCGCACCTGCGACACCGTGCCGGTGAAAGATTCTCGCGGATAGGCATCGACTTTGAACGTGACCTTCTGATCGCGTTTCATTCCGCCCACGTCGGACTCATCGGTCTTTGCATACACCTGCATCTTGGTCAGGTCCTGGGCGATGGTGAATAAGGTCGGCGCCTGCAAAGATGCCGCGACCGTCTGGCCGACATCTACCGTCCGCGCCACTACCGTCCCATCGATCGGAGCGCGGATCGTCGTGTAATCAAGATTCGTTTGCGCCACCTGGACGGCGGCGCGCTTTTGCTCCACCTGCGCGCGCGCCTGCTGCTCCTGCGCCTGAGCGGCGGCTACTTGGGCATCGGCGCTTTCGGCATTGGCCTTGGCCAGCTCGAACGCCTGCTGGCTCACCGCGCCGCTTTTCGTCAGGCCAATATTGCGTTCGTAATCGGCTTTCATTTGCGCCTGAGCGGCTTTTGCCTTGGCCGTATTCGCGGCCGAGACGGCCACGTTCGCCTCGGCGTTCTCGAGGTCTGCCTTGGCTTGCGCGTAAGCCCCTTGGAAAAGTGCCGGCTCGATCTGGGCGATCACCTGGCCCTTGGTGACGTGGGAATTAAAATCGGCGTGCAACTCCGAAATAACCCCCGACACCTGCGATCCCACCTGGACGGTGGTGACCGCGTTGATCGTTCCAGTGGCATCGACCACCTGAAAAATGTCGCCCTGTTCCACCGGGGAAGTCGAATAAGAGACGCTATCGCTGCCGCCCGCTCTGAAGAACAGGAAGAGCGCGGCTCCGATGAAAAGGGCTGCGACGATTAAGAGATTTCGTTTCGTTATTTTCAATCGGACATCGATTCCCGCCAGCGACGGAAGCTTCTATCCCACGGGAAGCCATCGCCTGCAATTTTTCAGCCCTTTGGGCAAAAGGATATCGTCCATCGACCGACGGCACCTCCCGCTCGGAACCAGGCGAATAGGCGCTGCGGTGAACCGCGGTGTTCAGGTTCACGGTGAAGTTTCCATTTCCGCTCGGGAAGAAATCTTGTGCTGTCGGAAAGATATTGATCTTTACCGGGGTGACGGTGTCGCCGGCCGGAAAAGCCACCGTCGTGTCGGTGCAGGCATATTCCAGATTGGGCGCGCCCCAAATGAGGGAAGGGGTCGGCATTTCGTCAAGATTTGCGTATAATGTCAACGATTTCTTCACATATTTCTTCATCCAGAGGCAAGAGCCTGCGGGTCAGGGGAGAACGACTGAACGAAGGGGAAGTTCGTTCTCGCCAGAAATTCGATGCGACCTTGACAGCTGTCTATGCCGCGGGAAACACTCGCGCCATGAAAACAATCAAGACGGCGTCTGTTTCAATTCTCGTTTTAATGGCGATGTCATTTACATCAGCCTTTGCCAACCAGCCCCATATGCAGGCGGCTCTCGCGCATTTGCGCGAAGCCCGTGCCTCCCTGCAAAGAGCGATTCCGAACAAGGGCGGTCATCGGGAGCGTGCGATCGACTTGGTAAACCGCGCGATTGCGGAGGTCGAAGCGGGCGAAAGATACGCACGATAGGCGCTTCGAACGGCGCCCGATCCAGCCGGTCCGGAGACTATTGGGCGCTGGCCGATAGTCATCAAATAATAGCGCGGTAGGGAACTACCTCTGGGCCTTCTGTCGTCCAGCGCGGTGCCCGCATTGCGGGTCGGTCCGTGAGTTTTTGGGAGAGCCTTTCAACCCGAGCCTCCATAAATCGCTCGCTAACGTTTCCGACCCGAATTAGAAACGGCGGAACATGGCGGTGCAAAAGGTTTCAGTCGTCACGGGCGGGGCGGGTTTTTTGGGATCGCATCTCACGGATCGGCTGCTGGCGGAAGGGCATCGCGTCATCGCCATCGACAATCTGATCACGGGAAACCCGAAGAACATTGCGCACCTGGGCGGCAACGAGAATTACCGGTTCATCAAGCACAACGTCTCGAGCTATATTCTCGTCGAGGAAGCGGTCGATTATGTTTTTCATTTCGCGTCGCCGGCCAGCCCCATCGATTACCTCGAACTTCCGATCCCGACGCTGAAGGTCGGCGCCCTCGGCACCCATAACACGCTCGGGCTCGCGAAGGCGAAGAAGGCCACGTTCGTCCTCGCCTCCACCTCGGAATGCTACGGCGATCCGCTCGTTCATCCGCAGACGGAAGATTACTGGGGAAATGTGAACCCGATCGGCCCGCGCGGCGTGTACGACGAAGCGAAACGATTCGCCGAGGCAATGACGATGGCCTATCACCGCTATCACGGGATCGACACCAAGATCGTCCGCATCTTCAACACCTACGGGCCGCGGATGCGATTGCGCGACGGGCGGGTGGTGCCCGCGTTCATTGGCCAGGCGTTGAGTGGCACGCCGTTGACCATTTTCGGCGATGGCTCGCAGACGCGCTCGTTCTGTTATGTGTCGGACCTGATCGACGGAATTTTCCGGCTTGCGATGAGCGATTTTCACGAGCCGGTGAACATCGGTAATCCGCGGGAGATGACGATCAAACAATTCGCCGAAGAGATTATCCGGATCACCGGAACGAAATTGCAGATCGAACATAAACCGTTGCCGGTGGACGACCCGAAAGTGCGGCAGCCGGATATCACCCGGGCGCGGAAAGTTCTGGGCTGGGAGCCGCGGGTTGAGTTCGATGAGGGAATCGCGAAAACGATCGAGTATTTCAAAGGCTGCCTGGAACGCGGGGAATTAGGCGAACGAATCCAGTAAGAATTCCAGGTAGGGACGCCGCGCTGCGGCGTCCGCTGAATTGGGGTTGACGTATTAAACAACACCTCGGACGCCGCAGCGCGGCGTCCCTACCATGGTTTCCTCCTCCCGATGGCTTCAGACCTTCGTCACTCCAAACTCACAGCTTGATTTGGTCGTTGGGATTTGAAATTTCGCTGGGATTTGGATCCTGGGATTTGGACCTTCCTTTACTTGAGGTTTGGGATTTGGAGCATCCGTCCAATGGCCGCTGAGCCGCCGAAGCGGAAATCCCAAAACCGAAGCTCCAAATCCCAATGACAAAAAGATGGGGTTTTGCGCCGCGAACTTTTAGATTTGGAGTTTGAAGTTTACTTAGAATTTTGGTTTTGGTTTTTTGGATTTTGAATAACTGAGTCATGCCTGTCGCCACCCGCATTCTCAGCCTCAATCTCGGCTCGCACGCCGTCGGCCTGGCTGAATTCCAGACCCAATCGAACGGCGGACTCGTCCTGAACGGTTACTGCCTGCGCGAAATTCCGGCTGATCCGTCGAATGAGGGTGCGCGCAATGCGAAAATCGCCGCGGCCTTGCGCGAGATGCTGGCCGAATTGGGAATCAAAGGCGGCGCCGTCAATTACGCGATCGCCGCGCAGTCGGTTTTCGCGCGGTTTGTGAAACTGCCTGCGGTGGAGGAGGAAAAAATCGAGCGCATCATTGCATTCGAGGCGCAGCAGAATGTGCCGTTCCCGATCGATGAAGTCGTGTGGGACTACCAACTCGTCGGCGGCGGCGCGGACGAACAAATTCAGGTCGTGCTGGTCGCGATCAAGGAGGACCTGCTCGAGAGCGTGAACGCCTCGGTCGAAAGCGCCGGATTGCGGACCTCGATCGTCTGCGTCGCGACGATGGCGCTCTACAACGCCTTTCGTTACAACTACAGCGATCTCGGCGGCTGTTCGCTCCTGGTTGATATCGGCGCGCGCACCACCAACCTCCTTTTCATCGAGCCGGGCAAAATTTTTTCTCGGAGCGTCGCGATTGGCGGCGCCTCCGTTTCGTCCGCGATCGCGAAAGAATTTGGCGAACCAATGGCGTCGGCGGAGTTCCGGAAAAAGCGCGACGGTTTCGTCAGCCTGGGCGGCGCCTACGCAGAACCGGCTGATCCGGAAGTTGCGCGGGTTTCAAAAATTGTCCGCGGCACGATGACACGGCTCCACGCCGAGATGATGCGCTCGATCAGCCATTATCGCGCGCAGCAGCAGGGCAATGCACCCGACCGTCTGTATTTGTGCGGCGGAAGCACGAGCACGCCCTACATGCGGGAATTCTTCCAGGAAAAACTCCAGGTGCCGGTCGAATTCTTTAATCCGCTGCGAAACGTCGCCGTCTCGGAAGCAGTCGATGCCACCGAGGTCGCGCGCGCCGCCCATCTTCTGGGCGAATTGACCGGCCTCGCGCTGCGTGGCGCGACCACCTGCCCGATGGAGTTGAATCTGCGGCCACAAAGCGTGGTGCGCCGGCAGGAGATGGAACGGCGCCGTCCGTATTTTGTGCTCGCGGCTGCTTGCTTCGTGGTCGGGCTGCTGGCCTGGGGCGCTTATTTTTGGCGGGCCGCGCAGGTGCAAGATCGCGCGACGGAGCGTCTCCAGGACAAGGTCGGTAAGATGCAAGGGATCGAAAAGGAAATGAGCCAGGTCCGGAAAGAGACGACCGCGTTGGATAATCAATCAGTTCCGCTCGTTGCGGCGATCGGTGAGCGCAGTTTTTGGCCGCTCCTCCTCGAAGATCTCAACACCCGTTTGCCGAAGGAAGACATCTGGATCACGGAACTGGTCCCGACCTCGGGCGGGAAACCGCTCGGCGCGCCGGATTCGCGCACCGTTCTTGCCGGGACAACGCCAACTCCCGTCCCGTCCCTTCCGCGTCCCGGCGCCACGCCGGCCGTGCCGGCGATCGACGGTCTGCTCGTGCGCGGGCTGTATCTTTTTAATCCGAAACAACAGGAAGTGGTCGTTGATTATTTTCGGAACCTAGTTGGGTCGCCCTGGCTCGCGATCGATCCGAACAATCAGGCGAAAGTGATAAAGCCCACCACGCCGAACAACACGGATTGGGCTTTCCCCTACGAGCTGCGCCTTGATCTGAAAAAGCCAATCCCGCTTCCATGAATTGGTCTGCCAAATCTAGCGACCGCCGCGGAGGGACGCCCTCCGTGGCGTTCCATTATTTTAGGGACGGGACAGAGCCCGTCCCTCCAAGTTTCGTATGAACTGGTTTCGGGAGAATCGGTTCCTCGGCACGTTCCTGATTGCGTTCGGTGTCTGCCTGCTCGGCGCCGGCTGGTTCCTCTTCAGCGCCAAGGCGGATTCGGACGAGGCGTCCGCGCGCTTCCTCAACGCTTCGACGGAACTGAACCGACTCGACCGGCTCGCGCCGTATCCGAGCGCGGAGAACCTGCGCAAAATGAAGGCGCACGCCGAAGATTATTCGAGCGCGCTCGCAAAGCTGAAAGAGGAATTGAAGGTCCGGGTGACGCCGGCCGCGCCGATGGCGCCGAACGAATTCCAGTCGCACCTGCGCGTGGCAATGAATGCGGTGGCCGACAAGGCGCGGGCGAACAAGGTAAAGTTGCCGGACAAGTTTTATCTCGGTTTCGACGAGTTTGCCTCGGCCCTGCCTAACGAGTCGGCCGCGCCGCTACTCGGTCAGGAGCTGGTCCAGATCGAATGGCTGGTGAACAGTTTGCTGGAGGCGCATGTAAACGCACTGAGTGCTTTCCATCGAACGCCCTTGCCGGAGGAGCATGGAGCGACGGCGCTCCCCACCGTTACCCCGGCGCCCGGGACAAATCCGGCCGGGGCGATTCCGGCGGCTGCGAAATTGTTCGAACGAAACGTGGTGGAATTTACGTTTTTTTCCACGCCCGGGGCGGCTCGCAAAGTCATCAACCAAATCGCTGGAGCGAACCAGCACTTTTGCATTATCCGGCTGCTGCATGTGCGGAATGAGAAAGAGAAGGGACCTCCGCGCGAGAGTGCGGAATCAGCAACGCCCGCGCCCGCGGTTCCTTCGCCGGTCCCGGCAGTGTCTCCCGGCGCCAAACCTGCGCCCGGGGCCGCGCTGAATTTTATTGTCGGCAACGAGAAGATCGATACCACGGCCAAGATCGAGATCGTGAGGTTCACGTTTTGAAAGCGATTCTGGGGAGCGCACGCGCCCTCGCGTGCTGGTTGCGGCGCCTCGCCGCAACGAATTTGTTTTTGACAATTGGAACTTTCCAGACGCACGAAACGTCAGCGAAAAAGTTCGCGAAGGCGACGCGCCTTCGCCAACACGCGAGGGCGCGTGCGCTCCCCAGACTGATACCCACATGACCTGGCTCCGTGCTCATTACGATCGCGTCGCGGTTTTCACCGCGGCGTTCTTCCTTTTCGCCTCCGCTTTGCTCATCACGCGAAACGCCTGGCAATTCGGCGACAACCTCGGACTCCAAAACGCGCCGCCGCCAAAACCGGCCCCGCCGCCGCCGAAGGCCGTCGAGATGGAACAGGCGATGGAAAGACTGAAGCAGCCGGCGCAATGGACATTCAGCAGCCGCTCGGGCCTGTTCGTTCCCGAAAAACATTTCATCGGCGCGAACGGCCAGCCCGCCACCTTGCAGACGACCGAGGTCCATCCGCCCGTGCCCAACGATTGGCTCGAACAGTTTTCCCTCCCCATCGCCGATGCCGATGTCCTTACCCAAGACCCCGATGGCGACGGCTTCAACAATCTCGAGGAATGGCAGAATCACACCAACCCGACGGACAAGAATTCGCATCCGCCCTTCATCGCAAAGCTGAAAATGAAATCGTTCGCGCAGGAGCCGTTTAAGCTCGTCTTTGCCTCCTGGGTCGGCGACACCTTCGCTCTGAATACGAGCGACCTGAAAGAGCCGACGCAATTCCTCAAGATCGGCGACTCGATTTGGGGAACGAAATTCAAGATCGTGAAGTTCACCGAGAAATACGAGACGAACAAATACGGCACGAGAGTCGACGTCTCCGAGTTGACTCTGGAAAATCGCGAGACGCACCAGCAGCTCAGCCTGGTGAAAGAGAAGATCATGATCTCACCTGAGTCGGTGGCCAATTTTGTTTACGAGTGGGGGGAGCGCCGAGAATTCGCCGTGAAAAAAAACCAGGAATTTTCATTGAAACCGGAGGAACAGATTAAATATAAGTTGATCGATGTTTTCCCCAGCAGCGCGATCGTCGTCGATACGCAGAAGCCGGACGCCCCGATCGAGGTCCCTCCGCTCACGCCATAAGGCCGAGCGTCGACCGACGTCGACGAGCGGCGGATTTCCAACCCCCGAGCTGCAACGCGGCGAAGCGGCCACTTTAGTTGTCTTGGGCGTCGCGCCCAAAAAGTCTAGCGCACGCGATTTGGAAATCGCCGCTCCTGGTTAGGAACGGAACCTATGAAAAACTCAGCGTCGAAAATCTTGTTGATGGCGGCATTCGCAACAGCGGTTTGCTTCACAGCGCTCGCCCAGAACACAAACACGGTCGCGGAGCGCGAAGCGGCGCGACGGCAGGCGGCGTTGCCGCGCGGGCAGGAAGCGCTCGGGCGCGCCAAGGCGGCGATGAGGGAGGGGAATTACACCGCAGCGCACGAAGAATTTCGCCTGGCGCTCACCTTTCTGCCGGACGCGGTGATCAGCGAGAAATCGCACGATGAAGCGTTGAACGGTTTTTGCGCGAGCGGAATGAAGCTGGCCGAGCAAAAGGTGGCTCAGGGAAAATACGGCGAAGCGGAAGCGATTTGCCGCGAGATCCTGAGCAACCGTCACGATCCGAATTACCGGCCCGCGGCCGAGATGCTGGCGCGGTTACAAGCGCCGGGAAAGTTGAACCGCACGATGGGCCCGAAGTTTCTCTCGAAAGTCGAGGAAGTGAAGAGGCTGCTCACCGATGCGGAAGGTTATTACAACAGCGGCCGCTACGATCTCGCGTTCAAGAAATATGAGCAGATCCTCGCGATCGATCCCTACAATGTCGCGGCGCGCCGCGGCGAAGAGCGACTCAATCTGACGAAAACGCACTACGGCGAGGAAGCTTATAATGAAACGCGGTCGCGCCAGCTCTGGCAGGTGCAAAAAGGGTGGGAAGAGCCGGTTAAAAAATATGGCGACACCGTCGGCCCGATCACCGACGCGTTCACGAAAGACGCGACCGGCACCGCCCGCATCACCACCAAGCTCAACACGATCATCATTCCGAAGATCGAATTTCGCGATGCGAGCATTCGCGAAGCGATTGAGTTTATCCGACAACAAGCGGCGGAGAACGATCCCGGGGCGGATGGCCGCAAAGGGGTGGATATTGTCCTGCGCGTAAATACGCTGGGCACGCGCGCGGAAACGACATCGACGACAACCGTCGTTTCCTCGACCGCGCCCGGAGTCTCGCCGGAACCGACCGCGATTGCACCGCCACCGGTTCCCACAACCATCGCGGCACCATCGATTAATCCGGCAGACGCGCGGATCACAATCACGCTGAATCAAATTCCGCTCGGCGAAGCTCTCCGTTACATCGCCAGCCAGGCAGGCCTGAAGGTAAAGGTGGAGCCTTACGCCGTGTCGATCATTCCGATCAGCGAGTTGAGCAACGACCTTCTGACGAAACAATATCGGGTGCCGCCGGGGTTCATCACCACTTCGGTCAACGTCGGGCCTTCCTTGCTGGGTCCTTCCTCAACCGGGACAACGAAGACCTCCACATCGACGACCGGAACGGCGCCGGGAACCATTGAATCCACCGGCGGGCATCAATTGGTCCAGCGCGAAGGCGCGAAGGAATTTCTCGAGAGCCAGGGCGTGAGCTTTCCGCCCGGAGCCAGTGCGAACTTCCTGCCGCAAAGCAGTCGTCTCATCGTGCGGAATACGGCGGATAATTTGGACTTGGTTGATGCAATCGTGGAGCAAGCGAATGCCTCAGGACCAAAGCAGGTCGAGATCGAAGCCAAATTCCTGGAGATCACCCAGACGAATCTGAAGGAGCTTGGATTCGACTGGTTGCTCGGACAATTCAACATTCCTAGTTCACACCGCATCTTTGGCAGCGGCGGAACGTCGGGGACGGGTCCTGCTGTTTCGCAAAACAACTTTCCGTTCGTGCCCCCGGGCGGAGACCCGGTGGGACAGTTTCCGATCACTTCGGGAAACCGGAGCGGCAATTTTGCGATCTCCGGGAATGCAATTGATTCTCTCCTTGGTGGCGGCACGGCTGCTTCCGCGCTCGCTCCCGGAATATTCGGTCTCAGCGGAGTTTTCACCGATCCGCAGTTTCAGCTCGTGATTCGGGCTTTGAATCAAAAGAAAGGCGTTGACCTGCTTTCCTCACCCCGCGTCACAACCAAGAGCGGCCAACGCGCCCAAATTCAGATTGTGAGAGAATTCCGGTTTCCAACCACCTTCGCCGAACCTCATATCCCCGACATCCGGGGCGGCACCTCCGGAGGAGTGACCACCAACAGCATCAGCCTGCCGGTGGTTGGTCCAAGCACACCGGGAGGTTTCGAGACCAAGAACACCGGCGTGGAACTGGAAGTGGAACCGGTCGTCGGGCCGGACGGAGTTACCATCGATCTCAACCTTGTTCCCTCGGTCGTAGAGTTCGAAGGCTTTATCAATTACGGAAGTCCCATCAAGACGGTCAATCCAGCCTTGCTTGGTTTTATCGGAGGGGTGACGAACGTCCTGGGACTCAATGACAGCATCGTCCTGACGGATAATGTCATCAACCAACCGATCTTCAGCGTCCGCAAGGTAACCACGAACGTCAGTGTTTACGACGGCCAGACCGTCGTTCTCGGAGGTCTGATGCGAGAGGATGTCCAGAAAACTGAAGATCGCACTCCGATCCTCGGCGACATCCCGATCGTGGGCCGGCTCTTTCGGACGAATGCCGAGCAGCACATCAAGCGCAACCTGGTGATCTTTGTCACGGCGCGGCTCGTCACCCCCGGTGGTCAACCGGTGAATTCGACGGAAGAGATGGAGGAATCAGAAGACGTTATCGAACCGCCAATTTTGCCGGAAGTCCCATTCTACAAGAAGTAATCCTATGAAGCAGTATCGCTCTGTTGTTCTTGCCCTCTTGCTCGGAATGCTCTTATCGAGCGTGGCCCTCGGAGGTGCCAAGAAGAAGCCAGCGCCGCCGCCGCAAAATCCGGCTTCCACCATTGCCAGTGTTACGGCGAACAGCATCACCGTGACGGAAGGAAAGAATGCCAAAGCGCTCATGATCACTCAGTTCACCGAGATAAACGTGAATGGACTGAGAGCGACTGTCGCCGATTTGAAGCCGGGCATGGCGGTGACGTTTGTCATCAGTACCGACGCGACCAAGGCCAGTCGCATCAACGCGACTGGGAAGTGACGCTGATCGAACTTTTTGATCGCGCCCGAAGTCGAAAACTTTAAGACACGAAAGAGAAGTGGAAGAAAAGCGACCCATGGGCGTAGTCGTGTTTGGGATCTGGTCCTTTATTGCTGGGGCTCCGGTGGTGTTAAGAGGGCTGGATATTTTTTCTCGTGGCAAAAAAAGGATTAGACGACGCGTGGGGCACTCCGCCCCGGCTTTGCCGAGTGGCTTGAAATCCAGCTAGGAGAGGCTCCGCGTTACCAGGAGCGTGGGACTACTTTGGCTTGTCCGGATAATCGACGTTCATCGCGCGGAGTGACTTGACGGTTTGTTCGAGCGCGCCCTGGTGTTTCTGGTGGGCGGCGTTCTTGTCCGCCGTGAATACAATATAGGCCACGGCCTTGGTCAACTGCACATACGCGACTCGCTCGGAGCGCTTATAAGTTTCCGACGGCGGATATTCATTGATGAAATAAGGCTGGCGCCCGCGGTCTTACCCGACGCAATCAGTTTAAGCGTAAAGCCGGGGCGCTTCTTTTTCATGTCGCCGATCGCGTCCCTGGCGAACGCCTGGTAATCCTCATAGGTCGTGCTCGCGATCTTGGCGTACATAACTGGATCGGCAGTCTCCCACGTGGTGCCCTCCGGATAAAGGACGCACGGCAGACCCTGGCCCGCGCCTGCGGTGGGATCGAGCTGCCAGCCCTTGGGTGCCTTGATATTGAACGCGCCTTTTGGGCCGTAAACAATTCCGCCCGCTGACGGTTGCGCGATCGCCCTGGCAGCTACCACCAGAAAAAAGGGGACGAACTGCCGGTAACCATGACATCGCGCCAGCGCCGGATGGTGCTTGCATCGGCGGCAACGTTCCGACTGACAAGAACCAGTGCAAAGACGGAGGCTGGATGACGAGCGTCCGCGCGGACGGCAGCACCTTCAAGAACCAAGGCGACTGCATCCAGTACGTGAACACTGGCAAGTAACTGATAGCGGCAGCAGTTCAGTAATCAATTGAGAGAGCGGCCCGCGTTAAGTCACGGGCCGCTTTTCTTTTGGGTAATGATCTGTCTCCATCAAGACGACAGGGGAGTGAGAGTAGGAACGTGTGATCGATGACAGGAAAATGAGTCGTCAAATTATGATGGGGTGAGGAGAAGATCGGGTCAAGACATCCGAAGAGCGATCTTCGAAGCAATGAGGATTCGGTGCCCTCAGATGGAAGGCTGACGGCTTTTCTCGAACTCGAAATAACTCTGACGCCCCTGTGTCCTTTGAGACGGGCAACCTGATGAATTTGGGCCTTTTCGGGGGATCGCCAATTTCAGTGCAATGAGGACGGTCACAACGCCCGCGATGGAGGGACTGACTTCCAGAAGATGGAGCAAGCGGTCAATTGCACTTCCTGGCACTTCTTTCGCGGGCTGGCGATAAAACCGCATGGTTTCCGGAGGATAATAGGCGGCATCCGAAGAGTCCGCATGGGCGATGCCCGTCCCGAAGATCTGCAAAATGCAGGCGATCATAGCGCCGCCTAGCCATTTGAGCCCGGACCGCAGAGAGGTCATTAGCGTCAACGTACCTCCAATTGAATGTCACGCGTCGCGGGAGCCATCCGTCCCCTCATTTGACCGATTCCGCGAGCGGCGAGAATTGTAACCAGAAGCCCGATCGCGGCATAAGCGGGGTTGATTTCGGGCACGACAGTGAAGTTGATGTCGCCAAGGCCGATTGCCTGCTGTCCTAATCCGGGATCCGTGTTGCTCCATTCAAAAGAAAACTGCGTGATGGGCCCGGTGAAAGAAATATCGATTGTTCCCTGGTTCGTGGCGTTATCTGCAGGTGCGGTACCGGTAACTACGATTCCCAGCCCAGACCCAGTGATACTGTTGTAGCCCGCGACGGCACTTGTCACCGAAGACGCTGCCAAGGTTGTGCCGGTCGAGCTAACCGCCTGGATTAGCGATATGGTATCTACAAACTGTCCGCCGGACTTGTCCACGTCCCAAATCTGGAATGACACGTTCGTCACGGCGGAAGCGAACGATACCGTTGTGAGAACGAATCCATTCGTCGAAGAGGTCGAGCTTGCAAACAACTGCAATCCGTTTTGCCCTGCAAAGCCACCGGTTGTTTCCGTGCTGTTTATGGCCGGGTAACCGCCGCTCCATGTCGCACCCTGAGCGGCCGCGCCGTTATTGTTGATGCTGATCGTGATGTTCGGACTGACGCTGGCGAAAGTCTGCGAAACTGTCTGCCCGGGTGCAGGTGCTCCGGCCGTCCAGCCATTTGCCGGCAACACCACCAGCGTCGCCTGCGTTTTAGGCGTGGAGAGTGCGAAAAGGAACAGGCAAACCGTGGTGAAACTGTAATAGCATCTCATGCGCCCCGCATTCGTTAGCAGCCGCTGTGCCGTCCAGACGCAAGACCATCTCGTTCATGGATCGGACGGTGGCGTGACAATCACTTGGTCACTGGAGCGCCCCAGCGATTCGGTAATAAATAGAGAGAGCGGCCCGCCCGCGTTAACTCACGGGCCGTTTTTTTGGGGCAATTGCACGAATACCAAAGCTTTGGAGGGACGGGCTCTGTCCCGTCCCTAATTAAGGGGACCTCCGGCGGGCAGAATAATGGGACGGGACGTAGCCCGTCCCTCCAGTTTCTTGGTGCGGAATATCAACGGCCTGGGCGCCTTACGAGTTACCGCGGCGAGCAGTCTTTCGGCACGGTCAATGCTATAAAAACCATAACAAACACATCGGCCATATCCGTGAGCGCTAAGATATTTTTACTCCTCGCTGCCTTGTCGATCGCCGTTTGGTGGTTCCGCTCGAATGACGGAACTGAGAGCAGGCCGTCGGCTGCTGTCGTCAGGGTCGTGGACAATGTGATATCCCGCAGCAGCCCTGGGAGTGTTGATGCATCATTGAGCGATGAGGAACAGGAACAGGCCCGACAGCATCGCAAAGAGCTGGCGGAAGAGAGTCTGCGAATGAGCAACGAACGCCAGGCAGCGCGTCAGCGGGCAACTGCCGAATATGAAAAGTGGCGGCTCGCCTTGGCTCAACAAATTGAGGCGTTGGAGCATTCCAACAATCACGGCGTCAACAACACGGCCATCGAAGAGCTTACGCGCCAGCGCTCAGCGTTGTCGCTGCCGCAGTGATCTGTCGCGGTTGCGGCGATCGAAATGCCACGCGGCCTCGGCAACGCTTGTTTTTCTTTCCCTTTCCACGAATACCAAACCGTTGGAGGGACGGGCGCTGTCCCGTCCCTAATATCGGGACCTACGGCCGGCAGAATAATGGGACGGGACAGCGCCCGTCCCTCCATGGCGTCAAGTTCAGCACGAAGACTTCGACGACCGCTACGCCGACAGTTTCGCCCGCTTGGAATTGGTTGCGCTATGGCAGAGCGAACACTTCGACGAGTCCGACGCCGGTCCCGCCGTTCACTCCTTGCGCGATCGCGGTGTAAGATCCCGGGGCCAAGGTCGCGATGATAGCTGACTCCGCAGGATTACTCGGAGCCAGTCCGCTATTCTGGATGGCGGCCGACTGATCGCTGGTAATGATCCCGCCGAGCTGCGTCGTCTGCCAGTCATCGTTGGCCGCCAAAGTGCCATTGGCGTCATGAAGCGCGAGCTGCGGATTGGCGAGCGCGTTATTGATCCCGAAGGGGATTAAGGAAGGACCAGTGGCGCGGATGAGTACCCTCGAGGACTGTCCGACGACAATAAAGCCGCCGATCATGACGTTGTCTCCGGTCTGGATAAATCCGCGAGTACTGATGTTCGCCAGGATCGCTCCATTGTTGGGGCTCAAGTCATACACTTCCACGGTTGCCACGCCTTGAGTGCCGCCGACTCCCTGCACGATCGCGGTGTAGGTCCCCGCGGGGAGCGTCGCGATGATGGCCGGCTCCGCCGGATCGGCTGGCGCGGCTCCGCTGTTCTGGATCGCCGCGACTTGATCGGAGGTAATCACTCCCCCGAGCTGGGTGGTTTGCCAATTATCGTTGGTCGCGATGGTGTTGCTCGCATCGTGGAGTTCCAGTTGCGGATTGCCCATCGCGCCGGGAAGACCAAATGCTGTCAACGAAGGACCCGCAGAACGGATGAGGAGTGTCTTGGAGGCGTTCCCCTGGATGATGAAGCCGGCGAACAAGACGTTATTTCCGGTTCCCACTTGCAACCGTGTCGAAATGTTACCCAGGCTACCGGGTGTAGGTGTAGGTGTGGCGCCGGGTGTAGCGGTTGGAGTAGGTGTAGCTGTAGGTGTAGGAGTCGGTGAAGGTAAGGCACCGCCAAATTCAAACGCGCCGATGTCACTTACGCCCACGCGGGAGGCTCCCCGCTGATCGGTCGGGGGTGCGTCACCGTTGAACCCTGAATCGATGGCGGGACTTAGTGCGAGCAACCCGATGGTATCGGTTGGCCCTCCGTTATTCGCGAGAGAACCAACCTTCGGATCGAGTGGATTTGTCACTGTCCCCGTCTTATCGCCTATGGCAGGAAAACCAGTGCTGCCATCCGTTTTGCCAATAAGATTGAATCCCTGGGAACTAAATGGGCCGGAAACATCCGGCCCCCCAGTGCCGGTTCCGTTGTTGCCGGCGATGAGTGTGTTCTCTGGCTTCATCGTACCGCCGGTGGTGCTGCGGTGAATTATGCCGCCGCCTTCTCCCGTGCCGTCAGGCCCGGCCGTGTGGCCAGTGCCGCCGGGTCCACCGACGGCAGTGTTCCCGGTAAAGGTGCAATTCAGCGACATGCATGTGCCTGCGTTAAAAATCGCTCCGCCGGAGCCATTGCCCCCGGGGCCGCCTTGGCCACTGCTCAGAAGAAGATTGTGGCCGCCGCGACCGCCCTGAGCGGTGTTGCCGCTAAACGTGCAGTTTCGCAGCGTAAGACTGTATCCAGGGCTGTAAATCCCTCCGCCTTCTCCTGCGCCCCCCGTGGCCGTGGGATTATTGGCATTCGTCGGCCAGCTCCCACCGATGGCAGAGTTACCGCTCACCGTGCAACCGATCATCGTCAACGCGTAAACGTTAACGATGCCGCCCCCTTGCGCAGCGTTACCTGGAGCGCTGGTGGTAGAGTTGTTGACGATCGCACAATCGGTAAGCGTCGTGTCGTCCAGGTTGAAAATGGCGGTTCCTGCGTGGGTAAAGGTGAGGCCCGAAATCGCGACCGTTGGATGACCAGAGCCAAAGATTGACAAGATCTCACTGCCAAAGTTTGCGTCCAGCGTCAGCACTCGCGCGCCCGGTCCCCGCAGGGTCATCGCATTGGTTATGTCTAATGCACCCTGGGTGAGCGTGATGGTGCCCCTCACCTGAGGCGCGAACTGGATCGTTAGCCCGCCGGCCGCATTCGCGGTGTTAATCGCATCGCGCAGCGTGCAACGGGTTTCGCCACACGCGTCGTCGGTGTCATCCAGGGTCGTGTTCACCGTGAGAGTCGTGCCCGTTTGCGGGTGATCCAGCTCGTAGGCCCCGATATCGACATGGCTCCCGATTTGCCGCGGGAAGCCGCGCTCGTCACTCGTTAGGTTATCCGGCGCGCCCAGCACGCTGTCGTCCCCGCCCTCGATGGCCAGGCTGCCTTCCAGCAACGCCATCGTCGGCGCCGGGCCGCCGTTACTTTGCGCTGGACCGAGGTGAGGATCGATCGGGGTCGTGCTCGTGCCGGTGAAGTCGCTCGCAATCCAGCCGCGGCCACTATCGGTTTGCCCGATCAGGTTGTGGCCCTTGGAGGTAACCGCGGAAAACCCACTGTCAGTGGCGACGTCAGGACTGTTGGCAGCACTATTCAGCGCGACGATCGTGTTCTGGATCACGACCGAGCTACCGGTCTCGTAGCTGATGCCGCCACCGCGCCCGGCGCCCGAATTCAGCGTGTTGGCACTGATCGTATCGTTGATCAACGTCAACGGGCCAGCCTTTGTGCTATGAATGCCGCCACCGTGGCTTTCAGCTGCGTTGTTGGCAACCGTGCTATTGATGACGGTCAGCGTTGCCTCGTTCTCTATTGCGCCGCCGTCATAAGATGAATTTTGATAGAAGGTGCTGTTGATCACCGTCACCGTGCCGGGGTTGCTGTTGAAGAGGGCCCCCCCGCCGCTACCGCTACCCCCGTCGGCAGCGTTCTGGCTTAGGTAGCAGTTAGTCAGGGTTAATGTGCTTCGCACGTTGCGTATGGCCCCGCCGGCTGAGCCGTTCTGGTTGCTCAAGAGGTTGCCGGTGAAAATGCAATTCGTCAGCGCGACGGTGCTCGTGGCGCTCAGATTGCTGGACCAGGTGACCATGGCGCCGCCCAGCGCATTATAGAAGGAGAGCAAACCATTGCTGAAAGTGACGCCGGAAATACTCACCACTGCGCCATCGATCTCCAGGATGCGGAACTCAGGCGTGCCCGAGGCGCTGCTGCGCGTAATCGTGGCCCCGTTGCCGTTGATGGTAAGAGAATGCCCCCCATCACTCACGATGACCGGCAGGCCATTGGTGCCCTGCAATAGCGCAGACTGGTCGGTGTTGTCGACGGTAGTGAGCGTGTAGGTGCCGTTGGCCGCCAGGTTGATGACGTCGTCATCATTGTTGGTGTTCCCGGTGTGGATCGCCGCCTTGAGCCCCGCGACATCTCCGTTGGCGATGTTAAAAATCGCCGCCTCCGCCGCGCCGCCCGTAAGGAGCAGGGCGGCGGAAAAGAGAAAGAGTGCGGCTTTGTTTCTGACTTTGCAAAACTGTGGAAGGCGAGATGAGATTCGAGACATAGGTGGTTGAGAGGCGATGGACAAAATTTACACCACCATGATCTTCGCCGGGTCGCTCCAGGCGCCCATCACTCCTTTGAGGCAAAGCTGGCCGCCCAGGTGAAGCCGGCAGCTGTTTCGTCCTTTCCTGCGAGGGCAGAGGTCATTTGTGGCCATTCACAGGGGTACTGTCCGAAATCTGGCGCGAGGTTACGCGGAAAGATCGAGATTTCGATGGCCACCCGCGGAAGGCAGGCAGCGTTATTCTTATGGGTTTTCTGCCCTTGCGCGAAAGGGACCGCGGCTACGGGATTTTATATACTGCCACGACTCCCACACCAGTCCCACCGCTGACTCCTTGCGCGATCGCAGTGTAACTTCCCGGCGCCAAAGTCGCGATGATCGCTGACTCGGCGGGGTTGCTCGGAGCCAGCCCGCTATTCTGGATGGCGGCGGACTGGTCGCTGGTGATAATCCCGCCCAACTGCGTCGTCTGCCAATCATCGTTCCCCGCCAGCGTGCCACTGGCGTCGTGGAGCTCGAGCCGCGGATTGGTGAGCGCGTTATTGATCCCGAGCGGGATCAGGGAGGGACCGGTGGCGAGGACGATCACCCTCGAAGCCTGATTAACGATAATAAAGCCGGCGATCATGACGTTATCTCCAGTCTGGATAAATCCCCGGGTGCTGATGTTCGCGAGGGTCGCGCCGGTGTTCGGGCTTAAGTCATACACTTCCACGGTCGCTACGCCCTGGGTGCCGCCCACTCCCTGCACGATCGCTGTGTAGCTTCCCGCGGACAGGGTCGCGATGATCGCCGGCTCCGCCGGATCGGCTGGCGCAACTCCGCTGTTCTGGATCGCCGCGACTTGATCGGAAGTAATCACTCCCCCGAGCTGGGTCGTTTGCCAATTGTCGTTGGTCCCAATCGTGTTGTTGGCATCGTGCAATTCCAGCTGCGGATTGCCCAATGCGCCCGGCACGCCGAAGGATGCCAGCGAAGGGCCGGCGGAACGGATGAGCACGGTCTTAGGGGCGTTCCCCTGGATGATGAAGCCGGCGAACAGGACGTTGTTCCCAGTCCCCACTTGCAGCCGCGTCGAAACGTTACCAAGGCTGCCCGGCGTAGGGGTAGGTGTCGGCGCGGGGCTTACTACAACCGTCTCGCTCGCGTCACCACACGCAGTGGCAAAGGAGGCACTGTGGGTGTCACCGCTGTAGGTCACGACAAATCGATAGGTCCCGGCCGCAGTCGGAGTAAACGCTGCCGAGCTATAGGTCCCATCCCCATTCACTTTGGAAACAGAACTGAAGGCAACCGGGCCGCCGCAGGTAGAGTCGTCAGGTCCGTAGACCTTGAACGTAATGAGGCCAGTGGGGCTTACTCCGCCAGAGAGGGTAGCGGTGTCGGAGATATTTCCGCCGACGGTGGTCGCGGCCGAAGCTGTCCCCGAGATCCCCGTGACTACAAAAAACGCATTCCGGACCGATTCGATGACGCTCTCCGAGCCGTTTTGGTATCCGCTGCGATAGAAACCGCGAGCGCGGATGTAGATGTTCTGTCCGGCCGGCAAATTCAAGCCAGTCAGGATCCAGTTATTGCCGGAGGCTGTGCCGCTGCCGAATGCCGTGCCGCTGCCAAGAGGGGTGTAGTTCACATTGTCGGTGGAAGACTCAAAGGTAACGCGCGTGAAGTGCGGGCTGGCGCCGCCGAGCGCCCAGCTAATGGCGCTTGGTTGCGTCACGGCCAGGTTTTGCAAAGCGGCCGTGTCGTTGCTCAAACGAGCGAACTGATTGCGCTCCTGTCCGCCGATACCGTCGAAAAAGCCGCCCACTAAAATCTTGCCGTCCGCCTGCACCGCGATCGAAAAGACGCTATTGTTCGCGCTCGGGTCGAAAGCCGTGTCGAGTGTGCCGTCCGAGAACAGCCGGGCGATGTGGTTGCGCGTGACCGCTCCCCCGCCATTGGGCGAGAGCGTTGAGAAAAAGCCGCCCACTAAAATCTTGCCGTCCGCCTGCACCACGATTGAAGCGACCTCATCATTCGCGTTCGGGTCGAAAGCGGTGTCGAGCGTGGCGTCCGAGAACAGCCGGGCGATGTAGTTGCGCGTGACCGCTCCCCCACCATTGGGCGAGAGCGTTGTAAAAGCGCCGCCCGCTAAAATCCTGCCGTCCGCCTGCACCGCGATTGAAAAGACGCTACTGTTCGCGTTGGGGTCGAACGAATCTGGCGCTCCGGTTGTCGCATCGAGCCGGGCGATGCGGTTGCGCGTGACTGCTCCCCCACCATTGGGCGAGAGCATTGTAAAAGCGCCGCCCGCTAAAATCTTGCCGTCCGCCTGCAATGCGATTGAAAAGACGCTACTGTTCGCGTTGGGGTCGAACGAATCTGGCGCTCCGGTTGTCGCATCGAGCCGGGCGATGCGGTTGTGCGTGACTGCTCCCCCACCATTGGGCGAGAGCGTTGTAAAAGCGCCGCCCGCTAAAATCTTGCCGTCCGCCTGTACCGCGATTGCATAGACATCACTGTTCGCATTCGGGTTGAATGAATCCGCCGAGCCGGTCGTGGCATCGAGCCGGGCGATCCGGTTGCGCGCCGCTCCGCCGATGCTGATCGTCCCGTTGCCATGGTCGTTGAAAATCCCGCAGGCTAAAATTTTTCCGTCGGCCTGCACCGCGATTGCATCTACTTCATTGTTCGCGTTCGGGTCGAAAATGAGGTCGAGCGTCCCATCCGTGTTCAGGCGTGCGATGTTGTTGCGCGGCACGCCCAAAACGGTGGTGAAATTGCCGCCGATGAGAATCTTCCCGTCCGGCTGCACAGCGGTAGCAATAACAGAGCTGCCGACGGTGTTGAGATTGAGCGTCACGTCGAGTCTGCCATCTGTTTCCAGCCGCGCGAGGCGGTTGCGCGTCACCGCCGCTCCCCCATTCGGCGAGAGCGTGGTAAAAAGGCCTGCCGCTAGTACCTTGCCGTCCGCCTGCACCGCGATGGCATTGACACCGTTGCTGGCATTCGGGTTGAAGGAATCAGCCAAGCCGGCAGTAGTAGGATCGAGCCGGGCGATGTCATTGCGCGCCTGTCCGCCGATGCTGGTAAAAGAGCCGCCTACTAAAATCTTGCCGTCCGCCTGCACCGCGATGGCATTGACAATATTGTTCGCGTTCGGGTTGAATGTATCAGCCGCTCCGGTGGCGCCATCGAGCCGGGCGATCCGGTTGAGTGCCGCTCCGCCGATGCCCGTGAAAACCCCGCCCGCTAAAATCTTGCCATCGGCCTGCACCGCGATGGCACGGACCTCACTGTTCGCGTTGGGATTGAATGAATCAGCCAGGCCAGTCGTGGGATCGAGACGGGCGATGAAGTTGCGCGACTGCCCGCCGATCGTTGGCGTCGAAAAACTGAACTGGCCGCCCACTAAAATTTTGCCGTCCGCCTGCACCACGATGGCACGGACTCTATTGTTCGCATTCGGGTCCCACGAATCCGCCGCTCCGGCGGTGGGATCGAGCCGGGCGATGGAATTGCGGATCTTGCCGCCAATAGAGGGCGTGCCGTTGCCAAAGTCGGTGAAATCCCCGCCCACTAAAATCTTGCCGTCCGCCTGCACCGCGATGGCATAGACATCCAGGTTCGCGTTCGGGTCGAAGGAAGGATCAGCCGTTCCGGTGGCGGGATCGAGCCGGGCGATGTGGTTGCGTGTCGCTCCGCCGATGGTGGGCGTTCCGTTGGATTGGCTGAAAGCGCCGCCCACCAAAATATTGCCGTTAGCCTCCACCACGATGGCATTGATAGCTCCATTCGCGTTCGGATTGAATGTGACGTCGAGCGTGCCGTCCGGGTTCAGCCGGGCAATGTGATTGCGTGTCACCGCCGCTCCGCCGTTGGGCGAGAGCGTGGTAAAATCGCCGCCGATCAGAATCTTGCCGTCCGGCTGCACCACGACGGCCCGGACCGTGCCGTTGACGTTCGGATCGAATCCATCGAGCGCGGATTGCCCGCGCACTGCTACCGCGGTGCCCGTCAGCAGCAGGGCAACGGAAAAAAATAGAAGCGTAGCTTTGTTGCTGGGTTTGGATGTTGTTTTCATAAATGTTAAGCTGCCAAGAGCGGACGCTTGGCGCGGCAGGATTCTTGTTACTGAAGGAAGTAAACCTGGACGACACCAATGCCAGTAGCCTCCGGTTTGCCTCGTACCTGGGCGGTGTATTGCCCGGGTTGGAGAGTGATGAGGAAGGCCGCTTCCAGATCGTTGGTCGGTTGCAGACCCGTGGCTTCGAGCTCCGCTTGCTGGCTGCTGCCGTCGGTCCGGATTTTCCAGTCGTCGTTCTCCACCACGATGGCGCCGTTATTGTCCCTGAGCTGGAGAGTAGTATCCGCCAGCGCGTTGGTAATGCCGAAGGCGCTCAAAGATGGTCCGATCGCGCGGACTACGGCTCTGACTGATCCATTCTGGATAATAAAACCCGCAATCATGAGTTTATCGCCCGGTTGAATAAGACCTCTCGTCGCGATGTTAGCGAGCTTCGCCGGCGAACCTGCGCTCAAGTCGTAAGCGTCCACCACGCCTGTGCCCACGGTGTTACCCGCGCCACGCACGACCGCCGTGTAACTGCCCGGAGCCAGGTTCGCGATGATGGCCGATTCCAGGTCGTTACTCGGTGCAAGCTGGCTCGCGCTGATGTCTGCGACTTGATCGGCGGTAATGATGCCGCCCACCTGAGTGGTTCTCCAGTTATCGTTGATCGCGATGATCGCATTGGTCGCATCGTGAATTTCAAGCGTGGGATCAGCCAGGGCGTCGGTTATTCCGAAAGGGGCGAGCGATGGGCCAATCGCGCGCACGATGATTTTCTTGGTGGAACCAACCGGCCCTTGCACTATGAAACCCTCGATCAACACGTTGTCGCCTGTGCCGACCGGGAGGCGTGTAGAAACGTTACCGACCAAGCCAGGCGAGGGTGTAGGTGAGGCGGTAGGAGTAGCCGTCGGAGTAGCGGTGGGTATAGGTGTAGGTGTGGGTGTGGGAACGGGCGAAACTGTGACGGCCGCGTTAGGATCGCTGCACGAAGTAGTGACAGGGTTGTTGTTAACGTCTCCGCTGTAGCTGGCGACGAAGCGATAGGTGCCTACCGCCGTGGGGGTGAAGCCGGAGCTGTAGTTTCCGTTGCCATTGTTGACGGCCACGGTGGAACTAAAGGCCGGCGCGGCGCCGCAGGTGCCATCGTTAGGGCCGTAGGCTTTGAAGGTAATGCTCCCCGTGGGCGAATATCCACTTGCGAGAATAGCTATGTCGTTGATCGGGTTACCGAGCGTGGTGGCTGGTGAAGCCTGGCTGCTAAGCGTTGGCGTCGCCTGGCTCACCATCACGTAGCTGGACGCACTCGGGATGCCGTTGGCGAACACCGTGACCATGGCCGGACCAAGCGGAAAGCCGGTGACGGGGTTCGAAGTAAAGGCGGTGCCCGACCACCCCGCGGTAGGGTCAACGGGGAGAAAGGTGGTTTGGGTGGTCTCAATGTTGCGCAACTGAGCGATTGGGTAGCTGGTCGAAGAATCCTGGGTGTTGCCGCCCGAGGCTTGCGAGATGCCCTGGAAGAGGGAGCCGGTCAGCGCGAGGCTACCGCCCAGTGGGAGGATGGAAGGCGCTGTCGCAATCTGCGGCTGCCAAAGAGACCGGAGGTATCCCAGCCCGCCCAGGTATAATTCGACACTCTGCAAATACTCGGCGTTCGCCCCGCCGGTGACCAACACGATGTCATCCGAAACCAGGGTCGCCGTGTGACCCTGGCGTGCGATGTTGAGGTTGCCCGCGGACGTCCATTTACCGCTTCCCGGGTCGTATATTTCTGCACTCGCAAGCGGGCCAGTATTGTTTCCTTGCCCGCATGCTATCAGCACTTTTCCGTTGGGAAGTAATGTAGCCACTGTTAAATCGCGTGCGGCGGCGAGACTCCCCGTTACCGTCCACGTGCCGCTTGCTGGATCGTACAGTTCCGCACTCGCGAGCTCACCGGACCCCTCGTCGGCCACGTTTACAGACCCTCCTGCGATCAACACCTTTCCGTTGGACAGAAGCGTCGCCGTGTGATTGTAACGCGCGGTGTTCAGGTTATTCGTTACTGTCCAGTTCCCGGTTGCCGGGTCATACACTTCCGCACTCGCGGAAACATTCAAACTACGGTCATATCCTCCTGCGACCAGGACCTTACCGTTTGACAGCAAGGTCGCGGTGTGATTCTGGCGCGCGGTGTTCAGGTTGTTCGTCGCCGTCCAGTTCCCGTTCGTCGGGTTATACAATTCCGCGCTTATGGAGATTGTTTGGAGGCTGCTATCCCTTCCCGCCGCGACGAGCACCTGACCGTTGGGGAGCAATGTCGCCGTGTGGTCAGCGCGGGCGGCGCCGAGGTTGGAGGTAGTCGCCCTCCATGTCCCGCTGGCGGGATCGTAGAGTTCCGCGCTCGCAAGAACGGCGTTGCTGTTATCGAACCCTCCGGCGACGAGAACCTTGCCGTTGGGCAGCGATGTCGCCGTGTGACTATAGCGTGCGGTGTTGAGGTTGCCCGTGGCCGTCCATTGCTCTTGCGCCACATCGAAAAGCTCCCCGCTCGCCAGAGCGCCGCTGCCGTTTATCCCGCCTGCGACCAGCACATGGCCATTGGCCAGCATTGTTGCGGTGTGCTCCTCGCGTGGTGCTGCCATCACCGGCGGACTCCCCCAGGCACCGCTACTCGCAGGATCGTACAGCTCGGCGCTGGTCAGATATTTGGCGCTCTGAATTTTTTGAAAACCGTCGAAACCAGCGGAGAAGAGTATGCTGCCGGTGGGTAGCAGTGTCGCGGTCTGATTAGATCGGGGGGTCACCAGATCGGCGGTTGCGGTCCAGGCGCCGTTGGCTCCCTGGCCCGGACTGTAAAGCTCCGCGCTGGCTAAAGAATTAGTGCCGTCAGTTCCTCCCGCCACCAGCACCATCCCGTTAGGCAACAAGGTCGCCGTGTGATTGTAACGGGAATTGACCGGATTGGGGGTGGTATTCCATGTCCCGCTCGCCGGATTATAAAGCTCCGCTGTTCCCACGGCGCCGCCGTTTTGTCCATCTGCTACGAGTACCTTGCCGCTGGGAAGCAACGTCGCGGTGTGAAAATAACGGGCGTTGCCGAGATTCCCAGTAAACGCCCACATCCCGCTCGCCGGATCATAAAGCTCAGCGGTGTTTAACGTGCCGCCCGTAACGTTGCCTTGTCCTCCCACGACCAGCACCTTGCCATTAGAGAGCAGGGTCGCCGTGTGATTATCCCGGGCCGTGACGAGGCTGCCGGTTGCCGTCCAGGTCCCGGTCACCGGATCGTAGAGTTCCGCAGTGCCTTGAAAGCCGTTGGTGGCATATCCCCCTGCGACCAGCACCTTGCCGTTAGGGAGCAAGGTGGCGGTGTGGGCATAGCGTGCGCTCGCAAGACTGCCGGTCGCTTTCCATTTTCCCGTCGCTGGATCGTAGAGTTCCGCGGTGGTGAGAACGGTATTACTGGCGCCAACTCCTCCGGTGACGAGCACCGCGCCGTTGGGCAACATCGTCGCGGTGTGCGCCTCGCGTGGAGTGACCAGATTGCCCGTCGCCGCCCAAGTCCCGATCAACGGATCGTAGAGCTCCGTGGTGCCCACGATGCTGGGGTTAGCTCCTCCGGCGACCAACACCTTCCCGTTTTGCAACAAGGTAGTGGTGTGCAGAGTGCGTCCCTGCGCCAGGTTGCCGGTGCTGGAGAAAGTAAAAGGCGCCCCGGCAACAGCAGGAGGCGCGCACAAGAGCGCGGCTGCGGTAGCAAGGAGGACAAAAGCGGCCCAAAGGTTGGCCTTCCCGTAATGACAGAGGTCATTTGTGGCCATTCACAGGTGTACTGTCCGAAATCTGGCGCGAGGTTACGCGGAGAGATCGAGATTTCGGCTCCCGCTACTGGAGGAAGTAAACTTGGACGACGCCAATCCCAGTCGTCTCCGGTTTGCCTCGCACCTGGGCAGTGTATTGCCCGGGCGGGAGAGAGGCGACGAAGGCCGCTTCCAGATCGTTGGTCGGTTGCAGACCGGTAGCCTCGAGTTCCGCTTGCTGGCTACTGCCGTCGGAACGGACTTTCCAATCATCGTTCTCGACGACGAGAGTGCCGCTCCCGTCCCTTAGCTGAAGAGTGGTATCAGCCAAGGCGTTGGGAATGCCAAAGGCTCTCAAGGAAGGTCCTATCGCACGCACCACGGCTCTGACCGGCCCGTTCTGGACAATAAAGCCCGCGATCATGAGTTTATCGCCCGGTTGAACGAGACCGCGGGTAGCGACGTTAGCCAGGATCGCCGGCGAAGCCGCGCTCAGGTCGTAGGCATCCACCACGCCCGTGCCCGCTGTGTTACCCGCGCCGCGCACGACCGCGGTGTAACTGCCCGGAGCGAGGTTCGCGATGATCGCGGACTCGAGGTCGTTAGTGGGCGCGAGCCCGCTCGAGCTGATCTCCGCGGATTGATCGGCGATGATGAGGCCTCCTACCTGGGTAGTTTTCCAATTATCATTCGTTGCCACTGTCGCGGTGTTCGCATCATGAATCTCCAAGGTAGGATTGGCCAAAGCATCAGCTATCCCGAAGGGAATGAGCGAAGGCCCAATCGCGCGCACCATGATTTTCTTGACCGAGCCGGGCGGCCCCTGGACAATGAAGCCCTCGATCAATGCGTTGTCACCCGTGCCGACGGGGAGGCGGGTAGAAACATTGGCGACCAGGCCCGGTATAGCTGTAAACCAGAAACCGACCTGTATGGAAAACTGCCCGCTGCTGAGATTTGTTCCGGCGGCCGCCTGCCCCACGGTTGCGTCCAGCGTCAGGTTTGCTCCATCCCCGCTCGACCCTCCACCGCCGGCAATCACAGAGCGAGAGAGATCGAAGCAGCCGCCACTCTGTGGAAACAAAGCAAGCACAAGCGCGAACGATGCCATAAGAAACCGGCGACGACCGGCTGTGATTGAGTTCTTCACATTAGTTCACCCGTGGTAAAGTCAGACAAACAAGGATGGCCCGTCCCCCTTCCCGCAGACCTCCGCCTCCGGAGGCTCCAGCATGATGCTCAGGACGGCTGTTTATCATTTCTGTTCCTTCTGCAGCGTCTCCTCTTCTTTGATCCGTCGCTCCTTCATCTCCCGCATTAGTTGCGGCCGGCGGGCCCATTCCTCGCCTTTCTCCTCCGGCTGTCCAAAGGCTTTGGGATCCAGGTAGGAACCGCGCGCTAGATCGGGCTTATCCTCTTCCAGTTTGAAAGGAGTCCTTAGCATCCCGGCATCCGATCGGACTCCAGTTACCTGCCAGGAAACTTTTGCTCCAGGCACACCCCCGGCGATCTTGAACCGATTGTTATTGATCTCTTCCGCGACGTATAAACCCTGGCCTGGGCCACCAATGGCAGTTAGTTGATAACGAAAATCGCGATTGATCGCTTGAAACCAGCCAGGGAACCTAACGACTGCTTCGCCGTTCTGGTCCGCGACGATATTGCCGCTGTAAACGTTAAGGACCTCCGATGACTCCATCGCCGCGTGCCGGAGATACTTGTTTTGAGGATCGAGGGGATGGTCGATCTTGAAGTTCTTTGAGCCAGTTGCGTCGAGGTTACCAGTGATACGCACTCCTCCACTAAAGTAACCTCCAACGCCGTTGCCAGTTCCAGCAATTCCAACAATCCCGCTGCCACTACCGTTACGGCCATTGCCACCAGTTCCGGTTACTCCATCGCCTCCTTGATTGCCGGCGCCGCCTAGGCCAGAGATGCCAGGGCCTCCAAAACCAGTGTTAGATGCGTTGTCGCCCCCGTTCGCATGCAGGGCAGTGCCCTCGTCGGTTCCTCCGTTGCAACAGTCGTTGAAGTTACCGCCAAAGGCATTTATGCCAATGCCACCGGGGGCAGTAGCGATGACGTGGAGCTTGGACTGCGGCGAATCGGTGCCGATACCCATATTCCCAGTCCCATCGATTCGAACCTGGTCCGTCTCGCCTTTCGTTTTCGTCGCCGTGCGAAAGATGATGCCTGCATCCGCGGCAGCGCCGGCATTCGAATGGCCAATAATGTAGAGATTGTCGCCTGCCGCGTCGATCCGAAACGAGTTGTGCGGGTCGCCCCCGTCGTTAGCGAGGAAAAGAGAGTTCCCGCCTGGCGAAGACGGATCACTGGTGAGGCCGATGAATACGTTGCCGCGCACGTCGAGCGGTGCGAGCGGCGCTATCGTCCCAATGCCGATGTTGCTGCCTGCCGTGAGCGTTCCACCGACTGTGCCGTTGCCGGAGATGTTAAAGTTCCCGCCCGCCTGCACCGAGGTTGTGTTTTGAATGTAATTGGCGGAGCCAGCGGTCGGGGGCCTCGCGTTAGTAAGCCGAGAATCGTTCGTTAACACATACTGGTTTGCAGCTATCCCATTTAGCTCGGTGGAATTCGTCGCCGTGGTTGCGTTCGTGGCATTGGTGGCGTTAGTCGCGTTGGTCGCGTTGGTCGCGTTGGTCGCGTTGGTCGCGTTGGTCGCGTTGGTCGCGTTCATGGCGTTAGTGGCGTTCGTGGCGTTAGTAGCATTCGTGGCGCTGTCCGCGGTGGTCGCACTGGCGCTGTGGAGCGCGTACGGCGTCGGGGTGATTGGTTGTCGCGGATCGAGGATGGTGAAGGGATTGGCACTCCCAGCCGGCTTCACCCCCACCTCCACAAATCGATCGGCGCCGAGAAAGGCGTTCGCGGTGAAGTCAGGCTGCACGGTGAAAACGCCGCTTGTCACCGGCACCGCCGAGAGGTTAATGGTCGCGCCGATCTGTGTGCCTGCGCCGACAGTGGCCGTATCGAACAGTTTGAGTTGCATGTCGTAGTTGCCATTTGCCGGCGCCCCGCTGTCGTTCAGTCGTCCCTGAAAAGTGAAGGCAGTGGTTTGCGCACGTGCTCCGGGAGCAAGAAACAGAAGCCCGAGAAAGCAGGCGAGCAGAAGTTTTTGGAACCTAAGAATCGCTTTCCCGATGGGCGCTTCCGGAGAAGCCTCCGGCGCGAACCTCGCGGAGTTCGAGGCAAAGTTGGCAGCTAGGTGGAAGTCGTCAGCCGTTTCGGCCTTCTGGTGACGGGATAAGTTTGTGGCCATTCACAGGTGTACTGTCCGAAATCCGGCGCGAGGTTATGCGGAAAAGTTAAGAAATGTTAAATACTACGCTGTCTCGTCGCGCAGCTGCGGCACTACGGCGCGCCAGGCTTCGGGCGCGCAAGAGAAGTGTCAGAGCGCAGCCGAGTCTTGCACGATAAGAGTTGCGTGGTCTGATGCCCAAACAAAATGTCGCGCTAGAGCAACGCGGCTAGCGGCTGCGGACAAGGATTGAGTGAGTCGCTGCTACCGATCTACTGCTTCTTTCGGCGAGCTGGGCGCGACGAGTTTCTGGAATCTGGCGTCATTCCGCAGCGGATCGAACATTGGATCAAGGCGGAGCAGCGCAGGAGTGAGCGGCACGCTCTCAACCAGGGCGCCACTGTACGGGATCGAGAGCAGCTTCTGTAAAGCGGCAATCGCGCGGTCGGGCTCTCCGGTCTGCGCCGCTACCCGGGCGAGAATGTCGAGCTCCCGAGGACCAGTCATCGCGTCTTTCTCGATCGGGATCGCGGCGATCGCGCCTTCGGCCCAAGACAACGCTGCGGCTTTATTCCCAAGAAACATATTGGTCAGGGCCAAACCTTCAATCAGGCTATTATTTTCCGGCTGCGCCTCGAGGAAAGACTCCAGTTCGCTGCGCGCCTGTTGCCACGTTTCCTGGGCGCCGGCATGGTCGCCGCCCACTTCTTGCGCCCAGCCTAACCAGAAGCGCAGTTCGCCATTGTAAAAACCCAACGCGGAATCAGGCTTCACCAATATTTCCTTTAGCGCAGCGATGACCGATGCAGGGCGGCGCTCCAGGATCGCCTGGTAAACTTGTGTCTTTAACACGCTGGGGTCGTCGACCGCCAGGCGGATCGGAGCAAGGAGGGCCGAAGCCCGCGGCAGGTCGCCCTCGGCTTGTGCGATACCCGCCATTATCGCAAGCGTGTCGGGATCGTCCGGTGTAATGTTGAGAACCTGCTCAAGCTTTCGCAGCGCTTCAGGGAAACGGCGGAGTAAGATATGAGTTTGTGCGTGCTGGGTAAGCAGATAAACATTGCGCGGGTCGAGCCGCTCGGCTTCGTTGAAATACGACTCGCTCTGGTCCCACCGGCCTTGCCTCCGCGCGGCGTAGGCCAGCAATTCAGGAATCCGGCTGCTATTCGGCAGGAGCTGGCGTGCTTGGTCATAGTAACGCTCGGCAGTATTGTAATCCTTTTGGCAGGCGTAATGATAATACCCTTTGGCCAGGACCGCCTCGCCGAGGTTCGGCTGAAGAGTAAGCGCAGTTTCAGCCGCCACCCGTGTCTCCTCACGGAGGGCAAGCGTTGGTTCCAGATTCCGTGTGCTGTATTCGCGCGCATCCACGTATGACAGCAACGCCCAGCTAAGGGCGAACTTTGGGTCCAACCGCACCGCTTCCTTGAGATATTTTTGTGCAGCTAGGGGATTGGCCGGTACGTATGTAGGTCTCAGACTATAAGCCAGCCCGCGCAGGTAGGCATCGTATGCCTCGGGATTGCCGGTTGGTTTGGCCGCGATAACTTGCTCTTCCTGACCAGTGAGCTTCGCCCGCAACTGATCAGCGATGGCCCTGGCCACCTCAGTCTCGACTGAGAAGATGTCAATTTGTCTTCTGTCATAGGTGTCGGCCCAAAGATGAGAACCGTTGGCCGCTTTGATCAGCTGCACGTTGACGCGCACGGCCTCGCCGCTCTTCTGCACGCTTCCTTCCAGGATGTAAGCGACGCCAAGTTGCCTCGCGATGTCACGCAGGTTTTCCGGCCGGCTCTTGTAATTTTGCGTAGATGTCCGCGAAATGACTTTCAGGTCAGCAATCTTCGATAAGCGCGTCAGAATCTCGTCCTGGATTCCATCGGCCAGGTAGGCGTTCTCTTTGTCTTCACTCAGATTTTCGAAAGGCAACACGGCGATGCCAGTGGAGGGCAGAGGGCGGATGAAGTCGCTTCTCCAAATGAGTCCCCCCAGCGCGATCACCAGAGCGGCCATCGAGGCTGCGGAGATGGCGGCGGCTGGATTGCGCCGCACCCATTTACGGCCACGCGTGATGACTCCGACGCGTCGCGCGCGGATCGGTTCGTGGCGAAGCCAGCGCTCGACATCCTGGGCGAGCGCTTCAGCCGTTTCGTAACGCTTTTTTGGTTCCTTCTCCAGGCACTTCAGGCAGATCGTCGCAAGATCGACGTCTACTTTTGGATTCCAAAGCCGCGGATTCCGCGGCTCGGTTTCGATGACTAATCGAATCGTTTCGTAGGTCGTGCCGCCCGCGAACGGCGGCTGGCCAGTGAGCATCTGATAAAGGACCGCGCCGAGCGCGTAAACATCGGCCGCAGCTGTCAGCTCCTTGGTGTGACCAGCGGCCTGCTCCGGCGCCATGTAACTCGGAGTGCCCATGACATCGAATGAGTTTGTGATCGTGCTTTCCTGTTCGATCAGGCGCGCCAAACCGAAATCGGTCAAATGGGGTTCACCCTGGCGATCCAATAAGATGTTTCCCGGCTTGATGTCGCGATGCAGAATTCCGCGCTCATGGGCAAATTGAACCGTGCGCGCAATTTTCACCAGCAACTCGGCCGCGTGCCGCGGCGACACCGGTTCCCGCCTGACGAGTTCATCCAGCTGTCCGCCTTCGACAAACTTCATGCTGTAATAGCACGAGCCATCGCGCTCGCCGATCTCGTAGATCGGGACGATCTGCGGATGCTCCAAACGCGCGGCCGCCTCCGCTTCATGACGAAATCGTTTCAAATGGGGCGTGCTCGCCCACCGGCCAAGACCGATCACTTTTAAGGCGACTGTGCGATTAAGACTTCTTTGCCGCGCGCGATACACCACGCCCTGTCCGCCCCGGCCGATCTCCTCGAGCAACTCATAGTCGCCAAATTCGTGCATCGGCGCTGACGGCTGATGGACAGTTTCGAGACCAATATCGTTCTCTTCAAAGAGGCCGAGACCGGTGCGTAAGAGACAAACGCTGCAAAAGCCTCGCGGCTCGTCCGCGAAGACTGCTCCTCCGCACTTTGCACAAACTCTGGCGGCGTTTGTCATCCCGGTTCCTGGTCGATCTTTCATCTCGACTTGTACTGCCCGGAATTCCGTCATGGGTTACGTTTGCAACACAGAAATAAAATGACGAAGCTCGTCCTCGACATCGCCCGGCGCCGCGACGGTGTTCGCGATTTCCTCGTGTAACAATTCCCGGTAACGATGGCGCAAACGGTGAAATGCCTGCTTCACCGCGTTCTCTGTCATTCCTAATCCAACGGCAATATCCGCCTGCGACGGACGGCCCGGTTCATCGGCGAGCAGTTCCTTGAGCTGTTCGAACAGAGCCGCGTTACCGGCAACTCGATATTCGTCCTCGAGACGCCCCAGCACTTGCTCAAGCAACGTCAACGCCCATCGGCGCTCATAAATTTTGTCGGCACTCAGAGTGTCCGCCGGCTCCAGATCGGCGCGCTCCCGCGCCAGCAACGCTTCGAGGGGAACCAGCGATTGACCTTCTCCTCGCTTCACGGCCATCTCCCGGCGATGCGCTTTCGCCAGAAAATTCTTGAGCGACACAAGCAGATAGGAACGCAAGCGTCCCTTCTCGCGTCGGACACTGTCGAAATCTCTTCGCTCCAAAAGCATCGCGAAGAAACCTTGCGTCAGGTCTTGGGCTTCTTCTGGATTATGACCTTGCCGCCTCACAAATCCATAAAGCGGCCACCAATAGGTGCGGCAAAGTTTTTCCAAAGCCGCTTCCGCTGCCGGAGATCGCTCTTGCGCCGCCAACACTACGCTCCACTGGGTAGTGACAAAGGCGTTTGCCGACCCGGCGCAGTCATTTCCGGACACGCCCCATTACAGGGCCACACCAGCCCTAGATCAAGCTTGGAAGCGAACGGGGCATGGGGGTTGGTAAATGGCCGCCGATGAGAACCTTCAGAGCGAAGGCCGGGCGTGACGGGATTCTTCTATTGGAGGAAGTAGACCTGAACAACGCCGATGCCGGTAGATTCGGGTTTGCCTCGCACCTGGGCGGTGTATTGCCCGGGTTGGAGGGTGATGAGGACAGCCGCTTCCAGATCGTTGGTCGGTTGGAGGCCCGTGGCTTCGAGTTCCGCTTGCTGACTGCTGCCATCGGTCCGGACTTTCCAATCGTCGTTCTCCACGACGATGGCGCCGTTCTGGTCCCTCAACTGGAGCGTGGTATCAGGGAGCGCATTGGAGATTCCAAAAGCACTCAAGGAGGGTCCGATCGCGCGGATCACCGCTCTCACCGGCCCATTCTGCACAATGAATCCGGCGATCATGAGTTTATCGCCCGGTTGGATCAAACCTCGGGTTGCGACGTTAGCCAGCTTGGCGGGGGAGGCAGGGCTCAGATCGTAGGCATCGACGACGCCGGTGCCAATGGTATTTCCCACGCCACGCACCACTGCGGTATAACTGCCCGGAGTAAGATTCGCGATGATGGCCGATTCCAAATCATTACTCGGTGCGAGTTGGCTCGCGCTGATCTCCGCCGATTGATCGCCGGTAATCAATCCTCCCACCTGAGTCGTTCTCCAGTCGTCGTTTGTCGCGACGGTAGCGCCGCTCGAATCGTGGATCTCCAGGGTGGGATTAGCCAGCGCATCCGTTATCCCAAAGGGGGCGAGTGATGGGCCAATCGCGCGCGCGATGATTTTCTTGGTCGAGCCAGCCGGCCCTTGCACGATGAAGCCCTCGATCAGCACGTTATCACCCGTGCCGACTGGGAGGCGGGTGGAGACGTTGCCGACCAAGCCAGGTGTAGGCGTAGGTGTTGGTGTAGGTGTGGGTGCCGGGGTCACAACAACCGACTCATTCGCGGCGTTGCACGCCCCGGCTATGATGTTGTTGTTCGCATCGCCGTTATAAGTCGCGATCCAGCGATACGTGCCGGACGCTGTCGGCGTGAAGTTAGCGGACGCGTACGTCCCATTGCCGGCGTTAACCGAGACAGTTGAGGTAAAGATCACGGTGCCTCCGCAGGTAGCGTCGTTCGGTCCGTAGAGAGTGAAGGTGATCGTTCCCGCAGGATTGAATCCGCCCGCAAGGGTCGCGCTATCCGAGACGCTGCCGCCGAGGGCAACCGGCGCTGAGGCGGTAGTCGTAATGGTGGGGCTCTTCTTGCTGACCACAACCGATTCGTTGGCATCGTTACACGCGCCGGCTATCGAGTTATTGTTTGTGTCGCCGCTATAGGTTGCCACCCACCGGTAAGTCCCAGCGGTAGTCGAGGTAAACGAGTCAGAAGTGTAACTCCCGTTGCCAGTCACGTTCTTCGTCGAAGTGAAGACAGCGGTGCTGCCACAGGTTGCGTCGTCCGGTCCGAATAACTTGAAGGTGATCGTCCCGCTCGGCGTCCCGCCGTTGGCAAGTGTCGCAGTATCCGAAATGCTGCCTCCGACTGGCGTAGTCGCTGATGCTTGTGTCGTGATTGTCGGAGTTGCCTTCGCTACCACTAGATATTTCGTGTCACTCGGGATGCCGTTGGTAAAGACCGTGACAAGAGCAGGGCCGAAAGGAAAGCCAGTCACAGGTTTCGAGGTGAAGGCCGTGTCCGACCAGCCAGCGGTCGGGTCCACCAGAAGGAATGCGACCTGACTGCTCTCGAGGCTGCGGAGTTGGACGATCGGGTAATTGCTCGAGGAATCCTGGAAGTTCCCGCCGGAAGCTTGGGAGATGCCCTGGAAACGCGAGCCGGTGAGCGTCAGGCTGCTGCCGGACTTCAGCAGGGAAGTGGCCGTGGCAATCTGCGGCTGCCAGTCGGGCCTGAGAAAGCCGAGCCCAATGTCGTACAGTTCCACGCTCGCGAGAG
>PLCM01000024.1 GCA_003134765.1 Spartobacteria bacterium
ATGTGATTTTGGAGCCGGCACGCCCTCGTGCCGGAGGGAAAGATATTTCCACGGTTTCAGCCAACGGCCTGAGGGCAGGCCGTCTCCATTTTTTTTGCCGGCTCTCCGCGGTGGATTGATTGTGACCGCATCATCCCGACGCGGTATCAAACACATCTTAGGCGCGATGTGGTTTTGGAGCCGGCACGCCATCGTGCCGTAAGGAAAAGACATTGCCGCGTTTTAGCCAACGGCCTGAGGGCAGGCCGTCTCCATTCTTTTTGTCTGTTCGGGCTTGTTGATTCTCCCCCCAGTGGTTTGATTGTCGCCGGATGTCCCCCCGACGTCATCTCCCTCACGTCTCCTCTTACTCGGACAATCCAATCGTGTTTTTCACTGCGTGCACGCATCGCAGGAAGCCGATCCTCTCTGATGCGCAATGCCACGAAATCCTGAAGACTGTTTGGGCCGAGTCCTCCTTTCGGGATGGCTGGTGGGTCGGTCATTACGTGCTCATGCCCGATCACGTCCATTTTTTCGCTAGACCGGAAGTTGGCGCGCGCCTTTTGACTAAATGGGTCCAGATGTGGAAAGGCGTAACCTCACGGCGAATTGCGCGAGCTTGCCATCTTTCGCCCCCAATCTGGCAGGCTGAATATTTCGATCGCTATCTGCGCTCGGCTGAGAGCTATTCACAAAAATGGGATTACGTAGAACAGAATCCCGTTCGCGCTGGCTTGGTCCAGCGTATCGAGGACTGGCCTTATCGCGGCGTCATTCACGATCTGATGCTCTGATTTGTGGAGCCGGCACGCCCTCGTGCCGGAAGGAAAAGAGATTGACGCGTTTCACCCAACGGCCTGAGGGCAGGCCGTCTCCAGCAAAAAAAGTTCGCGCTTCCATTCGCGCACCGTTAAAAACAGCGCATCCGCCAAATCCATCACATGAACCAACACCTCGACTCCATCGATCGCCAAATCGCCGCGAAACATCTTCTGACCCATCCCTTCTATCTCGCCTGGACGCGCGGCGAACTGAGCCGCGCCGCGCTCGCCGATTACGCCCGCCAATATTACCACCACGTCGCCGCCTTCCCGACCTATCTCTCTGCCGTCCACACCGGCTCCGACGACCAGCCGACCCGCCGTCAGTTGCTCAACAATCTCATCGACGAAGAAGCCGGCTCTCCGAACCATCCTGAACTTTGGCTCCAATTCGCCGAAGGCCTCGGCGTTTCCAAGGAAGAGGTCCAGTTTTCGGAGGAATGGACCGAGACATCCAACCTGATCGGTACGTTCCGCTCCGTCTGCTCCGAAGGCACCACCGCCGAAGGCCTCGCCGCCCTCTACGCCTACGAAAGCCAGATCCCCGCCGTCTGTGAATCCAAGATCAAAGGACTGGTCGAGAACTACAACATGACCGAGCCACACAGTTACGAGTATTTCACCGTCCACGTCGAAGCCGACCGGGAACACGCCGCCGCCGAACGCGAGATGCTTTCTCAGCACGTCCACGACGACAATGCGAAACCCGCGTCGAACGCCGTCGACCGCGTCCTGGATGCGTTGTGGGAAATGCTCTCCGGCGTCTGCCGCCGCCACGCCATTGCCTGCTGATTCTGCTGTAGCCGCCGCCGTGGGGGCGGCGTCCGTTGTGTTCGGCGCGGCCCTCACGCTTCGCACAGCGAAGCGGCTACAGAAGATTTGGCGTTGTAAACCGCCGCTCCTCGCCAAGCCAACGCTCGCGATATCGCACCCGCGATCTTTCCACTGAACAACTTCGTGAGGACAATTTCATGAACTGGGAAATGCCTCAACTCCCATGAGCAAAGACGAAACGAAAGACCTGGTTAGGTTTCTGAAGCCTTTTCCCAAGGAGATCAGGGAACGGGCCTTGTGGTTAAGAGAGTTCGTCTGGGACCTGTATCCGAAAAGCAACGAGCTGATCTACGATAACTACAACGCGGTGGCGGTGGGTTGGTCTCCCACCGACAGGGTTGGACATACCTTTTGTTCCATCGCCGTCGGGAGAAGCTCTCATAATGTTCACTTCGGATTTTATTGGGGCTCGCAAATTGCCGACCCGAGGAAAATCCTTCTCGGAGAGGGAAATCAATATAGATACATCCTGGTTAAAAGTACGAATGATTTCCCCAAGGCCTACATCAAAAGGCTGTTGAAAGAGGCCTATGCCAATTCCCTCGCGAAGGTGAAGGACAAGAAGCAGTTGATGCAGGGGGCCACGATCACAAAATCGATTTCCGCAAAGAAGCGACCTTCCGCGCGCGCTTCAAAAAGGGCGGGCAAATGATGGGTGGAGGGACGACCGCTGTGTCGTCCCACTATTTTCGAAGGATAATCAGCCAGGGGCGTTCTGCGACCGCCGGCTACTTTGCTCCAGCCTCGAGACCACTGAAAAAGGCGGCGAAGACTTCGATTCCCTCCCAGAGGTTTTGGAGACGGGGACTCGTCGCCTGGATTCTCAGTTGCTGGCGACCATGGACGCGTAAGAAGGGCGATAATAAGTCGCCCGATACTTATTGGCACCGTTGTAAGCGTATTGAGGAAGGTACATGTCCGAATCGTAGTCACCGACTCGTTCGATCGTTGTGTTAAACGTCGGATCGAGAAGGTAGGTGCCACTTGTCGTATCCCATTCCAACCAGGCGTGCGTTCTTTGATCAGCGACATGATGTTTGCCAATCACGAAGCGAACATGCGTCGCGCCTTTCGCCCGCATGATTGCGTAAAGCAAGATGGCCTTTCCCTTACAATCTGCGACGGGATCGGAGTTGACCTGCTGCGGCGTTTTCCATTGGGGGGAATATTGATACGGGATCGCGCGCAAGTGCGTTAAACATTGGTTGATGGCGGCGAGGGAAGCGCGACACGCCGCTGTGCCAGCCGAAGAGTTCAAGACCCGCGAGATCGGAGTCATTTGGCGATCATATGGAGTGGAGGCGACCGTCAGGAAGCCGGGTTGTGCGAAGCAGGAGATCACGCCCAGGCAGAGACAGGCAGCTCGCAACAAAACAGGTTTGGTTAGACGAAAAGGAGAGAGTGCTGCTGAACACGTCATGGGGCATGTTTAAGCATCCACCGTGCCGACAGGAATCGTCCGCATCCGCGACTCAGTCTTGGGAATGCTTCCGCCCTCTGCCGTCGCCCTCTCGAAACGCCTCGCACAGCGAAGCGGCTACAGAAGAATCAGCTCACGAAAATTTCGTGCTCCAGGCGTGAAATGTTAGTTCTTTGGACTTTCCAATGAACTGAAGAACGCGGCGAAAACTTCGATTCCGTCCCAGAGGTTTTGGAGACGGAGGTTTTCATTGGCGGAGTGCTGGTTGTCGTCGTGGTTTGCGATCGGGAAGGCGATGACGGGGAAGTTGTTCCCGCGCTGGAACAAATCCATTGGCAGGCTCCCGCCGGCGGTGGGCAAAAGAACGGGTTCGCGGCCCGCGGTAGTCATAATGCTGGCGAGTTCGCGGGAGAACGGGAGATCCAGGGAGGTGCGGGAAGCGGGATAGCCCGAACCCCAGTCGACTTTCACGATCCTGGGTTTCGCGAGCCGGGTCGCGACATCAGGCGGCTCGCGGACGATTGTATATCCTTGCGCTTCGAGATGGCGTTCTACGAGCGGCTTGATCGATTCCGGCGTTTCGTCGGGAACGAGACGAAAATCAATCGAAGCGCGGGCTTCGGTCGGGATCGTGTTCGAAGCCTGGTCGCCGACGTGACCTGACTCGATTCCGCGCAGGTTCAGCCCTGGCGTCATCAGGAGTTCGTTGAGCGGCTTGCCGTTTCCCTCCGTGGAGCTTATTCCGAATTCGCTACGCAGGTCCGCTTCGACGTTTGGGATTTTTGCGAGCGCTTCTTTTTCGGCGGCGGACGGGGCGCGGACATCATCGTAGAAACCTTTGATCAGGATGTGGCCGGTTTCGTCGCGCATCGAATCGATCAAGTGAGTGAGGCGAACAATTGGATTTGGGACCCAGTTTCCGTAATGGCCGTCGTGCAGACCCTTGACCGGGCCGTAAACGGTGAGATCGAGACCGATGGTGCCGCGCGCGCCGAAGACGAGTTCCATCCGCCGGCTTTGATGGACGGGGCCATCGCAAAAGAGCCAGGCGTCGGCGCGCAATTCACTCGGAAATTGTTTCAGATAATCGGCGAGATGGGGCGAGCCGGCTTCTTCTTCGCCTTCAAAAACAAGACGGAGATTGGTGGACGGTTTCAGACCGGCGGCACGCATCGCGTCGAGCGCGGCGAGCATCGCCATAATCGGCGCTTTGTCGTCGCCGGCGGAACGGGCGAAGAGGCGCCATTCGGGATCAATCTTTTTCGCGTGAAGCCAGTCGACGTCGTTGCTGCCGCTGTCGCGCATGACCGGCTTCCACGGTTGGCTTTTCCACTGCGAAGTGTCGACCGGTTGCCCGTCGTAGTGCGCGTAGAATGCGATCGTTCGTTTCGCATTCGGCACCGTAAGATTCGCGACGACGACCGGCGGCGCTCCCTCCAGCGTCAGAAGTTTCGCCACGAGTCCCCGTTTCTCGCACATCTCGCGGATGGCGTCGGCATTGCGCTGAATGTTCGTCGTGTCGCTTGCGAGATTCGGAATCGAGAGGAGATCGCTAAATTCCGCCAGGATTTCGTGCTCGTGATTCGCACGCCAGGTTCGCGCTTGTTTTGCGGTGGCGGCCGGGTCGGCGAACGCGGAAGTGCCGATGAGGATGAGAGCGGCGATGAGAGCGGATTTCATTGTCGGAGGGACATGCTTCCGCATGTCCCATACATAAGGAGTAATTCGAAGGGACTCCCGGTTACCATAAGAATATTTGGGACGTGCGGAAGCACGTCCCTCCGGGGTTTTGCGGGTCGCGAAAGGGTGGGTATGGTGACGCGTTATGGCGGAACAGGTTCTGGCGGGGAAGGTCGGTGTCGTTTTCGGCGTGGCGAACAAGCGGAGTATCGCGTGGGCGATCGCCAAAGCGTGGGCGGCCGCCGGCGCCAGGTTGATTTTCAATTATCAGGGCGAACGGCTGAAGGAAAACGTCGAGGAACTGGTCGCCGAATTCGGGGAGGGGACGCCACTGTATCCCTGCGATGTTTCGAACGACGCCGATATCACGGAATTTTTTGGCAAGGTCCGCGGGGAAACCGACCGCGTGGATCTGATGCTCCATTCGGTGGCGTTCGCGCCAAAAGAAGCGTTGGAAGGCGATTTCGTCAGCACCACCCGGGAAGCATTTCGCACCGCCCACGATATCAGCGCCTATTCGCTGGTGGCGCTGGCGCGGGAGACCGCGCCGCTGATGACGAACGGCGGCAGCATTGTGGCGATGACTTATTACGGCGCGAAAAAAGTGGTGCCGCATTACAACGTGATGGGCGTCGCCAAGGCGAGCCTGGAAGCGTCGACTCGTTATCTCGCCTACGATCTTGGCCCGAAGAAAATTCGCGTGAATTGCATCTCGGCGGGCCCGGTCAATACCCTGGCCGCGCGTGGCATCAGCGGATTCAGCGCGATGCTGAAACATTACCAGGAGCACGCCCCGCTGAAGCGCAGCTGCGAGCCGGCCGAGTTGGGCGCGATGGGAGTTTTTCTGGCGAGCGACGGCGCCGCCTCGATCACCGGGCAGGTGATCTACGTCGATGGCGGTTACCAGATCATGGGGATGTAGTTCCCCTTCCTGCTCTTGATCCTGATCATGATCTTAATCCAGGAGTGATCAGGAGCAGGATCATGAGCAGGAGAAGCGCATGAAAGACCAGCTCATTGAGATCCTCGGCCCTGAAGCGGTCTCGAGCGACCCGGCACAGTTGGAAGCCCACGCCGGTGACAAATGGTTCGCGAGTAATCCGCCGGAAGTCGTCGTCTTTGCCCAGTCGACGGAGCAGGTGAGCAAGCTGCTTCGGTTCGCCTCGACCAACAAAATCCCGGTGACGGCGCGCGGGGCCGGGTTCGGTTACGTGGGCGGGTGCGTGCCCGTGCGCGGCGGAATCGCGCTTTCGCTGGCCCGGATGAACCGGATCAGGGAAATCAGTTTCGCCGATGCGATCGCGATCGTCGAGCCGGGTGTGATCACCGCCGAGCTCCAGGCGCGGGTCCGCGAGCAGAAATTATTTTATCCGCCAGATCCGGCGAGCAAGAAGGATTGCAGCATTGGCGGAAACGTGGCGACGAATGCGGGCGGGCCCCGCTGTTTGAAGTACGGCGTGACCCGCAATTACGTGGCCGGGCTGGAGGTGGTTTTGGCGAGCGGTGAGGTCCTGCGCACCGGCGGACGCGTCCACAAGAACAAGACGGGGTTCGACCTGATTGGATTGTTCGTTGGTTCCGAAGGGATGCTCGGTGTGGTCACGGAGATTACTTTGAAGTTGCTGCCGATGCCGCCCGCGCGCGCGACGCTGTCCGCTTCGTTCGCGAGCATGCGGGAAGCGGCGGCCACCGTTCAGAAGATTTTCGCCGCGGGTTTTCTGCCGTCATCGGTCGAGCTGGCGGATTCGTTTACACTCGAAGCGGCGCGACGTGATTTGGACGCGGCGGATGTGCCGGATGGAAACGCCCACCTGTTAGTCGAGCTCGACGGACAACCGGAGACCGTTCTCGTGGAGATGGAAAAACTGCGGACCATGGTCGATGCCTGCAGCCCGACTTCGTTGCAAGTGGCGACGACCGAACCGGACTGCGAGCGGTTCTGGGCGTTACGACGCGCGTTCAGCAATTCACTTCGGGCCACCGGCCTGACGAAACTAAATCAGGACATCGTGGTGCCCCGAAGCCGGCTGGTCGATCTGGTGGAGTTTGCCGAAGCGCTCTCGAAAAGTTCGGGATTTCCAATCGCCTGCTTTGGCCACGCGGGCGATGGCAACATGCACGTCAACATCATGGCCGACCGTTACAACCGCGAAGCGGCCGTGCGCGAGAAGGCGGAGCGCGCTCTCGATGAATTATTTGCGCAAGTCCTGGCGTTCGGCGGCGTGATTACCGGCGAGCACGGCATTGGCCTGGCGAAAAAACGCTGGTGGCCGGAGGCGACCAGCGACGTTTCGCGTGAGGTCCATCACGCGATCAAAGATGCGCTCGACCCCGCCGGGATTTTGAATCCCGGCAAATTTCTGTAGCGACATCACGGAGCGGCGATTTGCAATCGCCGACTAGGAAAAACGGCGGTTTCAAACCGCCGCTCCTTGGAAAACTCTCCAGGCAGGGACGTCGCGTTCGCCTCCGGACGAACTCGCCGTGGCGAGCAGCGGCGTCCGCGGACTTTTCGTTCCGCTAAGATTGCGCTGTCATCCCGAGCCGCGCAGACGGCGAGGGACCTCGCAGTCGCAGAAATTGCCACCGCGAAACAAGTTCCCGTTTTCCGCAGACAACGCGCAACGGCTCGCGATAGCTGCGTCCGGAGGCGAACGCGGCGTCTCTACCTGAGAGCAAGTACCGCGTTCACGGCCCGATGATCGCTCGATTGGGGCGACGTATCTGTCACCCACGCTTTCACCAACGTCGCGCCGCGAAAGAATATCTGATCGAACGACGCGGCTGGATAACGCAGGCTGGCGGGCACGGTGATGCGCGAGGCGAACGGCGTTCCTTCCCAGCACCAGCGAAAACCTTCGGCGCGCAAAGTTGGAATAGTTTTCTCGGACGCGAAACGTTGGTCGTCAGGGTCGGTGTTGAAATCGCCGCCAACAATCCAACTGAGCGTGCCGAGTTTGTTGTAAGCGTTGTTCATTGCTTTCATGTGCGAAACCAATTGTAGCATAGATTCTTCGCGGATCCGCATATCTTCGTGGATCTCGCCGCGATTGCTTTTCAGATGCAGCGCGTAAACGAGGAGAAGCTGCCGGGGCGCCAATTGATACGCCGCGAACGCGAAACCGCGCGGCGGCACGACGGCGCCCGACGGTTTCCACAATTCCGACCAGGCGCTCAACGGTTGCAACCGGCTGGTGATGGCGACCTGTTGGGCTTCGTTCTGGCCTTCGCGCGGCGGAAAATTCGAGCAAACGTCGACCTTGAATCCAGAGAGCGGTTTTACCGCGAGCGCGGCGTGATCGAAATCGCGGATTTCTTCGAGCGCGATGACGTCTGAATTAATCCGGGCGAAATCGCCGTGCACGGCGCGGATTTGACGATTCTCTTCGCCGCGCGAAGCATTCGGTCGGCGACCGGGGAACCACTGCACGTTCCAAAACGTGGCGGCGATCGAAGTCGGAGAAGGGGAGGGCTGCGGGGGTGGCGTGCTTTGCGCGAAAAGAGCGCCGGCGAAAAGGAAAACACAGCAGATGACCGCGGGGGAACGGGGGCTCATTTCGAAAGTCTAGCGACGATCGGAGGGAGAAGGCAACGCCTAACCTCTAACGAAAGCAGCTATCCACCCGCTGTAGCCGCGGCAATGCCTGCCACGCCGAAGTGCAGCGTAGGCGGGTGGGCCGCGTTGGACCGAGATGGAATCGACGTGAAATCCCCGCGCTTCGCACAGCAAAGCGGCTACAGAAGAATCGCTATCCCGGCCGGATAATCTGGCGCAATTGCTCGAGCGCTGCTTGCTCGGCCTTCGCGGCATCCTCGTAACCCCAGGCGACGATCTCCAGCATTTGCGTGCCGACCTCTCGCTTCCCGCGTTTCACCGCTTCCAGACGGCCGGACGCCGTCCAGTTTTCCTGGTCAAGCATCCCGGCCTCGGGCGGCGTGCCGTCCCAGTAACAATAGAAAACGTGGAGTGGGCGCCCGGCGTTTTCGAAAACGTAGGAACGGATCGGAAGCGGAACGCCGTTCACAATGAGCAATCTGTTTTGGACCCCGCCCCGCTGCGTCATTCCGCTCGCGGGCAGGCAAATGTCGGGACGATGATTCTTAATGAAAAGCCCGGCGGTCCGGCCCGGGAGCCATTTGAAAAAATACATGCTCCAGTTGTGGCCATCCGCCGACCAATCGCCGCCGCCTCCCTCGTTGTAACGCAAAAGTCCCTGCGCACTTTCCTCGACCGGCACTTCTTTCCAGTTCGTCGCCTGAGTCGGCCACGCGATCGTCCAGGGCGCGACCTGCGCCGTGCGCGATTCGTGGACGCGGTACCAGATTTGAGTTCCGGCCTCGGCGATCACAGTCAAAATCAAGAGCGTTATCAGGACCAGTCGCGGAATGCGGAAGGGTTGAGAGATGGGCGTCACTCCCGGAGCCTGCTCATCTTTTCGGGAAAGCATCAGGCACAAGCCCCACAGGCCCAGCAAACAGATCGTCAGGATCGTGTAGCCCGCCGGGTCGTGCCAGGTCTTGATCGATTGGAACCCGTGCTCGGCGCCGAGATAGACCAGCAGAAAAGTCCGGACGAGGTTGCAGAAAAATGCGAGAAACGCGCCGGCCACGACTAGGACCAGGCGCCGCAACGGAGCGAACCCGTAAAATTCGCCGAGGAAAAGCGAAACCATGAACGTCGCCTGCAACGACCGAATACCGGCGCACGCTTCGTCGATCCCGACAAACCCGGAACTCACTTCGATGACGTTACCGAGTTGCACCGCCGGGATCCCGATTGCTGTCAGCACCTCGACGTTGATCCGCGCGTCCACCCGCATCAATCCCTGGACCACGATCTGTTCGAGGCTTGTCGGCCATGGGACCGCGACCAGGAAGAAAAGGATCGGAAAAGCAAAATGCCGGAGCCAGGGCGCGCCGCCGGCGAGATAAACTCCGGCAGCGGAAATCAGCACTGCGGAAATCGCCATCGTCCAACTGAGCAGCCGCCAGTCGGGATTCGCTTCCTGGATCAGGCGAATCGGGAGGAAAACCAGCGCGCCGATTAATATTAGAAGAATCCAGAAGACACGGGCGCGAGGCGCGGCCGGGGCGGGGGCGTTTTGCCAGCGCCGCCAGAAAACATACGCGGCCAGGAACGGAACGGCCCAGCCGTAACCGTATTGAGGATTGATCGACCATTCGAACCGGAGGCGCGAAATGACTTCGAGCCAGACCAGGGCAAACACAGCGAGGGGAAACCACGCGATCGTGCGCGCGGGATTCTCAATTTTCCGCGGAACCGCGGTGGCGACGGCGTTCATGTGTGGATTTCGCGGAATTTGAGCAGGATACGAGCCGTCAGGAAGCACGGCCCGGCGCTGGCTCGCAGGCTGCTCCCTCGGAGCTGGTTCGTTCGCGTCATCGGGGCCTCGGCGGATTGACTTTAGAGCGGGGCATAGAAAGCTTCACCCAACTTGGAACATCCACACTATAAAATCGAGCGCTCGATCCTGAAGGTCATTATCTGGACCGTCGGCCTCATCCTCCTGGTCTCGGTCGGAAGCGTCGTCGGCTACGGCCAGTTCCGTGCCTGGCAGCAGCGCCGGCTGGTCGCGGAGGGAAACGCGCTCGTGACCCAGGGCGATTACCACCGGGCGAGCCTCGACGCCCGGCGTTTGCTGCAAATTAATCCTGAGAGCGCCGAGGCCTGCCGGATCCTCGCCCGAATCTCCGAGAAAACCGGGTCGCGCGGCGCGCTCGAATGGCGCCGGCGCGTGATGGAGCTGGGCGTCGCCACGCCTAACGACTTGATCCTGCTCGCGCGCGCCGCTGTCCGCTTCGACGATCGCGCCACCTCGGAAATCGCGATGAGCAAGCTGCCGGAGAGCGCGAAGGAGACAGCGGATTATCACGCCCTCCTGGCCGACGTCGCTTTCGCGCAGCGCGACGGCATTGAAATGGAACGGCAACTGAGCGAAGCCAATCGGCTCGACCCGGCGAACAAGGATTACACGATGCGGCTGGCGGCGTTGCGCCTCGGCGCCGGCGATCCCGACCTGCGCGCGAAAGGCAAACAGACGCTGCTCGAGTTGCAGAACGATCCGCTCCTGCGCCGCGACGCGACGCGTTTCCTCGCCGAGGACGCCCTACGCCAGAACACCACTCTCGCCGCGCTCGAGCTGGCGCGGCAGCTCGACAGTTTTCCCAACAAGACTTTTGCCGACCGCCTCCTTCTTCTCACCGCCCTCGACGCGGCGAAGGACAACGGCTTTCCCGCGTTCCTCGAGGAAATGAAAACTTCGTCGGCCGACGATCCAGAAAAGGCCGCCGCGCTGCTGACCTGGCTGAACATGCACAAACGCGTGCCCGATGCGATCGCGTGGAGCGCGAAGCTGCCGCCCGGAGTCATCGGCCAGAAGCTGGTTCAGATCGCGCTGTCCGATTCGTTTGTGGCCGCACGCGACTGGATCGGGTTGCAACGACTGGTCAACTCGGGCAATTGGGGCGGCATCGATTTCCTGCGCAACGCCCTTCACGCCCGCGCCCTCCGCGAACTCGGGAACGCAGCCGATTCCGCCTCGCAATGGAACGAAGCGTTGAAAAAAGTCGCGGCCGATTCGCGCCAGGCCATGACCCTGGCAGAGACGGTAGAGAAATGGGGCTGGCGCGCGGAAGCGATCGACCTGCTCTGGCTGATTGCGAAGGATCCGGTGAAAGGGGACGACGCCCTCCGCTCGTTATATCGCTATTTCGCGCAGAATGGTGACGCGGAAAATCTTTACCGCGTGCTGCTTCACCAGCTCGAACTGCATCCCGACGACGGGAACATTCAGAATAATTTCGCGCAGCTCTCCCTGCTTCTGAATTTGAATATCGACCGCGGCCAGAAAATTGCCCGCGAAGTTTACGAGAAAGATCCGAAGAATCCGGCCTACGTTTCCACCTACGCGTTCGCGCTCTATACCCAGGGCGACAGCAAGAAAGCTCTGAAAATTCTCGAAACCCTCCCGCCCGAGCAATTGCACAAACCGGAGATCGCCGCCTATTACGGCATTATACTCGCCGCGACCGGCGACCAGGCCCGCGCCCCCGAATTTCTCGACCTGGGCGAAAAAGCGTCGCTCCTCGCGCAGGAAACAGCACTCATCGAAAAAGCCCGCCGCTCCCTCGCGCCACGCTGAAGCGTTCGTCACGGCGAATCCGTCCTTTGGCGGATCGGGAGACGACGAAGAGACTGACATGTGACGAGTGACGTGTGACGAGTGACGTGTGACGAGTTGAGAAAAGTCGGAAGAAATGATGAATGCCGAATGGAGCCGGCGGGAGCCGAGCGACATAGACGAGGCCCGAAGGGTGAGTGAGCGGGAGCCGAGCGAATCAATGCCGAATGCGGAATGAAGGGTAATCGGAAATCGGAAGCCGACTCCCCGTGGGAGAAGGTTAGGATGAGGGCTGTCGGAAGAAATGAAGAATGCCGTTCCCCATTCGTCATTTCTCGTTCCCTATTTCCGCATTTCCTTCTCCTCGTGGGAGAAGGTTAGGATGAGGGCCGCGGCTTCTCATTCGTCATTGATTCGCTCAGCTCCCGCTTCACTCCCCGCTACCTCGCGGCCTCTCCGTCTATCCACCGCGATCCCATCGCGGTGCATTCCCCATTCGCCATTCCCCATTTCTCCTCCATATTACACCCGAACCGGTCTCGCCGACCGATTCCTAACTTGACTGTTTCATTCGGGCTTCTGCCCGTTTGCATATGAAACCCGGAGCTTTCACCCACACCATCGCGGTCCTGCTTTCTTCCGTCACGGCGTTGTTCACTCACTCCGCCCCGGCCGCCGTGCCGCAATCCAAAGTGAAGCTCAGCAGGAAATCGAACGCGCCGAAGGATGACAGCCTGCTCAAAGTCGATCCGATTTCCTTTTCCCCCGCGGCCAGCAACGATCCTCCGCTCACGAAACCGGGCGAACGTTTCCCGTGGAAAAAAGAAATCGTCACCACCGTTTTCTGGATCGGCGAAAAACCGACCGCGAACAATCCCACGCCCAATCGTTCCAGTTCTTGGGACGCGAATTGGACGAAAAACTACGGCGGATTCGACGACCCCGAGAAGTCGCATCGTCACGATTTCATCCCGGCGAAATTCACGCCGCGACAGAACCCGTTTTATTGCGCTTTGCCTTACAACGACAAAGCTTCGAACGGCCACCGGCCGGAAGCCCCGCGCGTTGTGCCCTGGTTTAAGGAAGCGTATCAAGGACCGGGCGTCTCAACCTGCAAGAGCCGCTGGATCGCGATCCGCAAAGGGAACAAGATCGCCTACGCGCAATGGGAAGACGCCGGCCCGTTCCGGACCGATCACTGGCAATACGTCTTCGGCAACGAACGCCCCAAACCGAACCTGAACAAAGGTGCCGGGCTCGATGTTTCGCCCGCCATCCGCGATTACCTCGGCATCAACGAGACCGACGTGACCGATTGGAAATTTGTCGACTTCAGCGAAGTGCCGCCCGGCCCCTGGTCGAAGTATGGCGACAACAACACCTTCGTCATCAACGCCCGGAGCGGCGCCAGGACCCTCGTCGAAGGCCCCAAGCCCACCCCCGGCGGCGTCACGGTTCATCCGTGATGCGTGATGCCCGCTTTCGCCAAGGCTACAGCGTGGCGGGCGGGATGCGCAATGTGAGATCTTAAGATGTAGATGTGCCGTCCTCCCTGGCACGCCGGAGCCTTCGCATAGACGGCCGCCCCTGGCGTTAATCCCCCGTTGTCATCCTGAGCGAAGCCCGGCGGAGTCGAAGGACCTTCCCGGCGCGCCGTAGCCCTTGGCGAGCCCGTAGCTTTACGCGAAGGCTGCTCAGCGTAGGCGGCTAACTCTCGCGAGCGAAGCGAGAATCTGCCGCTCGAAAAATCTGCGACGCTGCCGTAACGGATCCGACAATAGCCCAGCGCTTCAGCGCTGGGATTAATTGTCGCCTCTAACACCTAAAGTCCCATAGGGACGAAAGAAGCCTGTGTGCTTCCGTCTTTGAGAACCAATAACCAGCGCTCGCGCTGCTTCCCCAGTCCGCCTGCCGCGCCGTAGCCTCGGCGAAGGCGGGCATTCGTCATTTTCTTCGGCCGTCGATTTGCCTTGAAGGTCACGCCTCGTTCTTGCAATCTACGGTTCCAAATCCTCCCTGCCACGTGATCGCTCCCCCAGAGTCGAAAATATCCGGTCCCGCCCCCAAACTGCTGGATCGCGTCCGCTGGCACCTGCGCGTCAAGCATTACAGCCTCCGGACCGAGCAATCGTATGTCGATTGGATCCGCCGCTTCATTCTCTTCCATCAGAAGCGCCATCCGGACGAAATGGGCGAAAAGGAGATCGCCGCTTTCCTCACTCACCTCGCGGTCGACCTTAATGTTGCGGCCTCGACTCAAAACCAGGCTCTCAGCGCCCTGCTTTTTCTCTTTCAGCAGGTCCTGGACAGGAAACTTGATTTCATCGCTGGGGTAGAACGAGTTCGCCGCCCGCCCAAGTTGCCGGTGGTCTTGACGCGTGCCGAAGTTCGCTCCGTGCTTGTTCACCTGGATCCCGCCTATCGGCTCATCGCCGAATTGCTCTACGGAAGCGGATTGCGTCTCATGGAGGCAGTCCGGTTGCGGGTCAAAGAAATCGATTTTGGCTATTGCCAGATCACAGTCCGCGAAGCCAAGGGGTTGCGGGAGCGAGTAACCATCCTGCCGCGTCGGTTAACGGAACGGCTGAAGACGCACCTGGAATGCATCAGGCAAATCCACGCCGATGATCTTCTTCAGAACCGCGGCAGCGTCTACCTTCCTTTCGGTCTGCGTCGAAAATATCCCCGCGCCTCGCGCGACTGGATTTGGCAGTACGTCTTCCCGGCCAGCAAGCTTTCGGCTGACCCGAGAACCGGGGAGATTCGGCGGCACCACCTGCACGAGAAAAACCTTCAAAATGCCGTCAAAGCCGCGGTGCGCGCCGCCGGATTGGCGAAAGCCGCAAGTTGTCATACCTTTCGGCACAGTTTCGCGACGCATCTACTTGAGAGCGGTTATGATATTCGGACCGTCCAGGAACTCCTGGGCCACAAAGACGTATCGACCACAATGATTTACACCCACGTGTTAAACAAACCAGGACTCGGCGTCCGCAGCCCCATCGATGACCAGCAGCCCACAGAAGAGCCCCCTTCAATTCAGAAATAGACGAAAAATGTTCGCCTTTAATTACGAACTTTCGTCTAATTCTCGTTAGGTCCTACCATGGATATGCGCGACTTTCATATTCCCGTTCCTGAGCGTCCACAGCCGCGCCGATCAGCCGTGGAGTTTATTGAAGAGATGAATGCTCAGTTGGTTTGGATCGAGCATCACAAGAAGCCAGAGCAAGCGGTTCGCATCTCCTATGGTGGCGCTTTCGGAGTGATGCGAGCCGTTCGCATTACCCCAGAAGGCAGCGACTTCCTGAGCATACTAGTTCGAGACGGCGGAGGAGGCGAGCACACGATCGTCGCGCCCGTCTCGCAGTGCTCATTCATGTTCTCCGTTTTCCTTCCCACAGCAGAAGAGCCCGCTGAGAAAGTCATTTTGGGATTCGCGGAAGGCACCAAGACCTAACCAAGCGCTCCAGCCAACCGCTGATCGGCGAGAAAATTTGCACATGACAACTTCCACCTTGAAATTCGAAGCACAGCTCGGTCTCGTCAGCGGTGGCTGAGCTTGGTCTCGTTAGGCCCATGCACCGCTTGTGGACAGCTCGTTGTTTTATCGCAGTGATCGCGGTTGTGCTGTGCAGTCTGCCGCTGCTCACACACGCTGCGCCACGCCCGCGCATCATCTATCTTGTCGGCGGGCATGAACTGGTTTACCACGAGCTCCCATACTATCCCGAGACGGCAGTCTTCCATCGCTGGGAGGGCAGCGGACTCGCTCGCTTGCACGTCCGTAGCGACGGCACAGTCTCCGACGTGAAGTTTATCAAGAGCACCGGATACCAAAGGCTCGACATCGCCGCCCGCGAGGCTTTCTCGCGCTGGCGCTTCCGGCCAGAGAAAACTTCTTTCACCGCAGACGTGCCATGTGACTTCAGGCTCGCCGATAAGCGGGGCACACGGGCGGTCATCACTCCGCTAGTCCCAAAGGCCTAACACTGCGATGCAGCGAACGCCTACCCGCTCCGTTATGACGTTTTCAATGATTAAAACGCTTCCACTTCGATTAGCGCTCGCTCCCGGTAGCCGTCGCTGATCTTATTCTCGTTAGATGATCTACGCGCGTCACATCTTCCTTCTGCTTTTTCTGTGCGGAGTAAATTCAACGTACGGAGGCGCCGACCCGCTTCTGATGATCCACACAGCACAGTTCGGGAAGGAGCCGTTCGAATGGGTTTGGGCGGTTCCTCAATCGAGGGCGGGTGCGGTTGCGCAGTACGATCCGATCGCTGCGGAACTGCCCGTCTCGCCGCATCAAGCCATTGTTAGCGCGAGCGAGTTTATCCGCACACAGTTTCCGGCTTCCATTCAGCTTCGGCCAGAATCATGCATGCTGCTCGCGCGAGGCTTGGAGAAGAATCCAGTGGAAGGACAGCTCTGGATGTACGAGGTTTTCTTTTCGCCCGATCCGTTGCCAGAGCCCTTCCAGTCAGACTTACTCTCGGTGATGGTGCTTATGGATGGCAAAGTGGTCGTTCCTTTCAAGCGGCCAAAGAAATGATCATCTAACCAATCGCTGCAGCTAACCGCTGGCCGCTCCGGCGCCTTGCATCAGATTATGAAAACATTTCCATTTCAACCCGCGCTCGCTCCCGCCAGCGGCAGCTGAGCTCTTTCTCGTTAGACCCATCGAATCCGATGCAGTCACGCTCCTTTCACCTGCCTCTCAGACACGGCGTGCTTTGGCTTCTCCTCGGAATGGCTTTCTTAGTTATGCCGGCTTGTCAGGAAGCGCCGCTCCGGCAGACGACAGGGCAAGAGCGGTTCTTCATTCCGCGCGATGAGCTTTCACCTCTGAAGAAGCGAGCGCTTCGTGGAGACGATGCTGCATTGCATAGAGTCTTGGGCTACTATCTTTTCATCGAGCCAAAAGCACCAGACGCCGCCAAGTGGATTCATCTCGCAAAGTCGCGAGGGGTATATCGGCAGATATGAGAGGCATTACTCCCAATGTCACACCAAGGTCTAACCATGCGATGGAGCGAACGGCGGACCGCTCCGCGTCCACATTTGAGATGACTTCTACACTTCCACCCCGAGCGACGCGCGCCCTCGCCCGCCGTCGCTCATCTTGTTCTCGTTAGACCCATGAGTATCGAAATTGCTAGAGCTCAGTTCATCGGTGACATAATTGGACAAGTTTTACTCATCTGCGTAGGTATCTATGTCGCTTGGATCCGACCTTCGCGGATTCGGAGCGCAGTTACGCGCGGCCAGCTCACCACGGCTGAGGCGGAAGGCAAAGCAAAGGCAATCCGGCCTTGGTTGGGCTATCTTGTTCTTGCGTATGGTATTTATGCGCTGACTCGGCAAGCCTTTGAATGAGCGCTTTTACGATGCCACATTTAGGGTCTAACCATGCGATGGAGCGGCAATAATATACTTGACACAACATAAATTTCTGTCAGATTAGCCGCATGCAGACAGAGAAATCGTTTCCGAAAACACTGGTTGAGGCAATCCTATATTTCGCCGATCCAGACGTTGCGCATGAGTTTGTGGCGTCGATGCGCTGGCCGGATGGCAAAGTCATTTGTCCGCGTTGCGGTTCCTCGCGTGTTTCGTTTACCGCCAAGCGGCGTGTTTGGACTTGTAGCGCCTGCTCTCCGCGAAAGCAGTTTTCGGTAAAGGTCGGAACGATCATGGAAGATAGCCCGATTGGGCTAGACAAATGGCTAGTTGGAATGTGGCTCGTGATGAGCGCCAAGAATGGCATTAGCTCTTACGAGCTACACAGGGCGCTAGGCATCACGCAAAAGAGCGCTTGGTTTTTAGGCCACCGCATCCGGTTAGCTTTGCACAATGGCTCTGTCGAAATGATGAAGGGAACGTGCGAAGCGGATGAGACATACATCGGCGCAAAGGCGCGCTACATGCACAAGAATCGCCGCACGGGCGTTGGCGATGCTGGCATAAAGAAAACCCCCGTGCAGGGCATCCTTGAGCGCACGAAGGGCAAGAAAGCGTCGCGCGTGGTGCTTAAGGTTGTTCAGACAACGCGCCGTCCCGAACTTTGCGGGAATGTCCGCGATTACGTGTTGCCCGGCTCCACGGTCTGCACGGATGCGCTCATGTCCTACGACGATCTACATCGCGATTATGACAGGCAGGTTGTCGATCATCTGGAGTGTTACGCGCGCGGCAACGTTCACACAAACGGGCTGGAAAACTTTTGGAGTCTCTTCAAGCGCTCCCTGAAAGGGACGTATGTGAACGTCGAGCCGTTCCACCTTTTCCGGTATTGCGATGAGCAGGCATTTCGTTTTAACGAGCGCAAATCGACCGATTCCGAGCGATTCCTGAGCGCCGTTCCGTCCATTGTAGGACGGCGCTTGACGTATAGAGGGCTGACGGGCAATGTGGGCGTCAACTGAATGTCACGCCAACATCGTGGCAAACGAAAGGCGCAGCGATGAGCGAACCAGAACCAAATCAGACTCCGGCAACTCCACATCGATGGGTCCAAATCCACCATCACAAATCCAATTTTTTTCGCGTTGCTCACGCGGATGGAGCTTGGTGTAGTGTGAATGCACACCATCAAATTCACCTAGCGTTTTACAGCGAGCGCTTCCCCATTCCCAAATCTGTGTTCTTGGGGGTCGATGAGAAGGGATTTGTCATTGGTGAGGATTTGAGTAAACGGGAAACGAAGAGGGATTGGGTTCGCGAAATGGAAGTCGATCTAGTTTTGTCAATTCCTGCTGCGAAGAACGTCGCAGACGCTCTACAGAAGTTCATAAAAATCGCGGAAGAAAATGCTTAACGCCCCGCCTATTAACACAGATTACGAAGAGCAAGCCCCGGTGGGATTCGATTACTCTCCTAGACATGCCGGGGAGTATTCCAATGCGGGTAATTACTTGATCGTTAACCCTCCTTTTCCGGTCGCTATGCCAGCAAATGTTTTGCGTTTCATCCTAGCTGGTAATCAACATATTGAGTTCAATTGGACGGAAAATACATCAAGCCAAAGACATGAATTGCGCGAAGAATTTACGTCTCTTGTCGCACGGTGGAGAAGGGAAACTGGAAAGTTGTCAGTGGTCCAGAAGAAGGCGGTTCACCCGGCCTATCAAAGAATTATCGGACTGGGCCAAGATGTCCTGCCATTCATTTTTGCCGAGCTTCATCAACGCCCCGACGATTGGCTTTGGGCGCTTGAAGCTATTACGGGCAAGGATGACGTTGCGACACCTGGGAGTAATTTCGATGCGGCGGTGCATGCGTGGCTGCAATGGGGCAAGGCCCGAGGTTATCTATAGCGCGATCATGTCGCTTCAAGATATCAGGGAGGCTCTCCCTAATCTTAATGTCTCTGACTTCGTAATCGAAAGCGAACCAACTCCGTCCTATAATTGTGTCGCGTGGGTTTTTGGGGATATGGCCTCTCGATGGGACCCCGCGCAAATATTCGGTTATTATTGGCCCCATCGAATAAGCCGATCTTTGTCGGTCGATAACTTTATCGGGATGTTTGAGCTTATTGGGCAGTTCGTTAAATGCGAAAACGGCGAGTTGGAGATGGGGATTGAAAAAATTGCCGTTTATGAAGATGTGGACGGCGATTTCAGCCATGTAGCTCGTCAACGTCCTGACGGCTCATGGACGAGTAAAGTCGGGTCTCTCGATGACATAGGACATGTTAGCCCAACGCTGTTGGAAAAAGATTATGGTCGCATCGTGCAGTTCCTTAAGAGGTCTATCCAGAATGTCAAAACAGACGAAGGCTGAGGATATCTCACTGATTCCCTTTGGCGGTTTTTCAAAAGCGGCTAAACAAGTCTTATCTGTCAGCAAGAAAGACTCGGATCGAAAGCTAGCTGCTTTTCAGGCCGCTAACGTAAGGAAGCGTCAAGCGAAGAAAAAGCGATAAATCTCGCTCCCCGGTGCCCCTAGCATGTTGCGCGAAGTATATTATTGCCGATGGAGCGAACGACGGATCGCTGTGCGGTTCATTTTGAGATGACTTCCACCCTTTCCATCCGAGTGAGGCGCGCGCTCGTCCACCGTCGCTCATCTTGTTCTCGTTAGATGGTGATTCCGCCCGCAACATTCTTTTGGCTCGGCGGCTTGTTCGCCTTCCTCGTTGTCTTCCGCGAGTGGAGTCGCTACTATCGCGCCGCGGTAAAGGTCCGCTCCGCAGCGCAGGCAGAAGGAGGCGATTGGCCCTTCACCCGTGACCCGAAGTATATGGCGCTCTTTACCTATTCCCCTAAGGCGCTCCTCGAGCCTGATGACACGGACAGCATCCGCGCAGCCAAAGCAGAGCTTCTGCGGTTGCGCAGCCGCATGTGGCGAGTCGTCGCATTTGCCATTTCCTTCGAGGTCGCTGGGATTGTTCTCGCCATCGGATGGAGCATTGCATCAGGGATTTTTTATGGACGCTGATCGTGCGATCCACGCCAACCATCTAACCAGACGATGCAGCGAACGGCTGGCAGGCTCGGTTCCACACTTTTTATGAAACTCCACCCGCAACGCGCAGCCACGCGCCCTCTCGCCAGCCGTCGCTGATCTTATTCTCGTTAGATGCTAAACACTCCCTAACCGCATGACGCACGACAAGAAGGTCACGGCTCCGCCGTTCATACCGTATTGCTTTCTGTTGATCGCCGTGGGGGCTTGGCTCTGGTTCATATCCCCTTCGGCCAGAGCCCCCAATTTTCGCGCATCTCTCGTCGCGTGGTCTCTTTGGTTCCTATCGCCCTTGGTGAGCATAGCACTCGCAGTCGGCTATTATCCGGATCGGGGAGCTTCGAGCTCACATCGCTGGGCCTTCAGGGGGTGTGTCATTTATTCCGCCATTGTCATTGTCACGATTGCCTCGTTGATGATATGGTCTTCAATGCACCGCTTGTAAGATGACGCCCGCATCTAACCAGTCGGTGGAGCGAACGGCGACCCGCCTTGTCTCCACGCGCAGAGTAGCTACAATGTCTTCCATGTTCTCCACCCGCGCTCCCGGTCGCCGCCGCTCACCTCTTTCTCGTCAGGCCCTAAACTCGGATACCGATGTTCATGCCATTGATGGGACTGATTTTCACCACGGCTGTCTTTTCCGTCATCGCGGTTATCATGCTCTCGCTTATTCGCCCGCTTGGTTTACACGCGTGGAGTTTCATTGTTTGCGTGCTGTGTGAGTACGCTGGCGCAGGAGCGTTTTCCATGATTTACACTCCACTCATTGCGGATCCGTCGGGTGAGCTCCACAGCGGCATAGCCGTCGTGTTGTATTTTCTAGGCGCTCTACTTTCGGCCGCTGCGACAGGCATTCTTGTTGTCTGGCTCGTCACACTTATCTTGAGAAGATGCTTTCATCGCCATGTCCCGCCAACGGCCTAACCAATCGCTGGAGCCAACCGCTGGCCGCTGTGAAGTCCACATTTGATTTTATGAAACAGTTCTCGATGTTTACCACACTCACTGCCGCCAGCGGTGGCTCAGCTCTGTCTCGTTAGGTCTTATGCGCCTTGCCTTTTTGATCTGTCTTTCCCTGCTCGTTGTTGGCTGCAAGCGAACAGCGACCGAAGATTCGACGCGCCGAGAATTCGATCGCCACTACGCCCAGTGGCTAATCGAGTGCAAGCGACCCGAGGTTGCGATTAGGAGCGATGTCCGCGGATATACCGGCCTCCCCTCATACCGAGCGATTGTGGCTCTTGGGCGTCCGGCGTTACCGTATTTGCAGCAAAAGATGGAGCACGATTCGGGCTTTGATTTTATGCTCGCCTACGCGGCGGTCGAGATTGAGGGATGGAACGATTCAGAGTTCCATTTCTCGAGCGTGCAAGAATTTCGAGATCAAGTTCTCACGAAGATGCGAACTCAGCAATGACCTAACCCCTATGTAGGGAGTCA
>PLCM01000010.1 GCA_003134765.1 Spartobacteria bacterium
GGCAACAGCGACGCCAACGTCTACCCCAACCGCGAGTCCGACCGCGACAGCAACAGCAACCCCGACTGGGACAGCTACGCCTACAGCTACTCCGGTTGCCAGCGCAACACCTACAGCTACTCCTGTGTTTAGCGCGACACCTACAGCCACGCCTACTGCCACCGCAACAGCCACACCAACGGCGACTGCGACCGCAACGCCCACAGCTACGGTGACGCCGACCGCCACGCCGACGGCGACTCCGTCTCAGTTACTGAACATCTCAACCCGAGCGCAGGTGCTGACGGGAGACAACGTCCTGATTGGCGGCTTTATCATTACCGGGAACGACCCCAAGAAAGTGATCTTATTAGCCAAAGGACCTTCCATCACCGTGGGCGGCAATCCAGTGCCAGGTCGCATGTTGGACCCGACTCTTGAATTGCACGCCGGCGATGGGTCCCTGATGACGAGCAACGATGACTGGAAGGATTCGCCGGACCGGGCCCAGATCGAAGCGAGCGGGTTGGCGCCCACGGACGACCGCGAATCGGCGATTATCCGGACTCTTACTCCGGGAGTGTACACCGGAGTTCTGGCGGGAAAGAATAACACGACCGGGATCGCATTGATTGAGATCTACGATCTGGACGCGAACAAATCGATCCTGGCGAACATCAGTTCGCGCGGGTTAGTGGACACCGGCGACAACGTGATGATCGGCGGGTTCATCGCCGGGAACCAGACCGGGAATACGAGGGTGCTGGTGCGCGGTATAGGACCGTCGTTGCAAGGAAGTGTGCCGAATGCGCTGGCCGATCCGATCCTGGAGTTGCACGACTCGAACGGAAACACCTTGGAGACAAACGATAACTGGAAGGATTCGCCTGAACGCGCTGACATAGAAGCGACTGGTATCGCGCCGAGCAACGACCTGGAGTCAGCGATTTTACTGCCGGTGAGTCCCGCGGGCTACACCGCGATTCTGCGAGGCAAGACCGGCAGCGGTATCGGCGTCGTGGAGATTTACAACCTGCGTTAAGTTGTGCGTATGGCTGTCAGCCAGGAGAAGCTCGTAAAGGTCAAACGCCTTTTCTTATGTTTTGGCCTGCTCATAATTATTTGTAGCTGTAACAAACCGGCCCAGCCATCTGCAACGAATTCCCTGGCTACAGCGTCCCCGACTCCGACAAGCACTCAACAGTCGCTTCCGATTTCGAGTCCAGTCCAGCCAGCAGTGCCGAGCTTCGATTGTTGCTCTTTGCTGACTGGAGAAGAGATCGAGGCGGTCCAAGGATCGCCCATCCAGGACAAGAAGAATTCGGAACACTCAGCGAACGGTTTTCGCATGACCCAATGTTTTTATTCCGCGGCTGAGTATAGCCAGTCGGTCAGTCTTGCTCTCACTCAAATCGACCCGACTACGTCGACCAACCGAAGTGTCATCGCTTACTGGAAAGAGACATATGGCCGCGAATCGAAACCGTCTGGAAGCCCCGAACCAGACAAGCAATCGAAAGAGAAGGAGAAAGAGCCTGGCGAGTTAAAGAAGGTAGAGGGACTCGGAGACGACGCGCGCTGGTCGAGCACTCGAGTGGGAGGTGCACTCTATGTCCTGAAAAACGACTCGATTCTTCGCATCAGTCTCGGCGGAAAAGATAACGAGCAGACACGAATCGAAAAGTCTAAAACCCTCGCTCAGAAGGCTCTCGGACGTTTGTAAGTGCCGGATCATGGGAATGGGGCTCTGATCGGCGGCCGAAAAAACGTTTAGCCGTTCACGTTAGCCATAGAATTCCCCTATTTCATTACATTGCGGTAAGATTCGACCTGAGGGGCATCCGGTTTGTTCCGTTTTTCGATTACAGTTCAGAAACCGCAGAGCCCGGCGTCCCTACACCTCCGTCCCTGAGGTAATCTGTGCAAAACAATCGCGAATCTGGATCCTACAATCCGTGTCCGTTCCTCCGGTTATGAAGGTTTCCTTCCAATGAATTTATCCGACTGCGCGAATCCTACCTGCTTTGTCACTTGAATTATGAAAGCTCATTCGTCCCTCTTTTTGATCTGCGGCATTGGCCTTTTTTGTTCGATACCATTTCTCACAATCCGCGCCCAAAATCCTACCTCGGGCTCGGTGGGGCCGAGCCCGGGCGGTTCGTCGGCCTCGTGGGATCAAACTATCACCACTCCCGGCGGCGGAGTAAACACCGAGTCTGCCTGCGTGGATGGTGTGAACTGTGAAGCTTTCACCCTGACTGTGAACGGCACCGCGGCGAGCTGGGCCGGCCAGAAGGTCCAGGTTCGGTTGACCTGGACGAGTAACGGGAACGAATACGATGTCTATATTCACAAGGGCACAGTAAGCGGCCCGCTAGTAACCTCGGCTGCGAGCGGGCCTGGTCTTACAAGCCAGACGGCTTACATCGACCCGGCCACCGCTGGCGTAGGTATTTTCGTAGTCCATGTTGTTCCCGACACCACTCCGGTTATAACTGATAAGTATCACGGCATCGCGAGTGCGGTTCCGTTGGCATCAGTTCCGCCGGCTCCAGCTCCTCAGGACAACGGTCCCAAGATTGGGTACGAGAACTTCGTCGTGCCCGGAGTTCTCGTGCCCGTAAAAACGACCTCGGCCGGGCAACAACCGAACTCGGTCGAATACATGGGTCGCAATGGCGGTGAGCCTTCGGTCGGCAGTAACTGGGCCACTGGCGTGGCGAATTTCCAGTCCGATCTGCAAACGCTGTTCATTAACTTCAATGACACTTGTCCCGCCGGCGGCCTCTCGGCGACATGGGTTGACCGCGCCGCGCCATCATCTGTGGTCATCGACTCTGATTCCATCGGCTTTACCGATCGAGGCTTCACCGATGCCCTCGGTTTCCACAGCCGCATCTTTGCAGCTGAGCTCACGCTCCTCAGTCCCGACACCGTTAAGATCTCGTATACCGATGACGACGGCATCACATGGGTGGGGCCCGACCAACCAGGCGGCATCGCCTCTGCCGTTGACCACGAAACTATTGGCGGCGGCCCTTACCATGCCCCGATCCCGGCCCGGCCCCCGGGCACCGTCTATCCCAACGCGATTTACTATTGCTCGCAAGACATTGCGGCGGCGTTCTGCTCTCGCAGCGATGACGGAGGCATAACCTATGGCCCTTCGGTCTTGATCTCCAGCGTGGCGAACTGCGGACTTCTTACAAACTTGCACGGTCACGTTAAAGTGACTCCGGACACGGCGGCGACGGAGACGAATGGTCAGGTCGGAACGGTCTATGTCCCGAATAGAGATTGCAACGGGGTGCAGTCGGTGATCGTCTCTCAGGACAACGGAACTACCTGGACCGTCAATCCGGTTCAGAATGCCACCAGCACCTCCAAGCCGGGCACGGTCGGGAGTGGTGATGATCCGGCAGTGGGAATCGACAGCAACGGGCGCGTTTATTTTTCTTTCTCCAATGACGGCACCGCTGCGGCGGTGGCAACGTCGGACGACGCTGGCGTCACTTGGAAAAACATCGTCGATGTCGGCGCAGTTTACGGGATACAGAATGCCGCGTTCGCCACCGCCGTGGGTGGCAGCGCCAATCACGCGGCGGTTGCTTACTACGGATCGACAACGCCACAAGGGGGCGCAAACGGCGACTCCAACACAACTAACTTCACCGGCTTCTGGCACCTTTACGTTGCCCATACCTTCGACGGCGGCCTGTCCTGGACGACAACCGATGCCACTCCAAACGCCCCGATGCAGCGCAGCGGAATCTTAAGAGGTGGCGGGGCCGATATCACCCGCAATCTGCTCGACTTCTTCGATATTACGATTGATCGCGATGGCCGCGTTCTGGTGGGGTATGTGGACGGCTGTGAAGGCGGACCCTGCAAACAGGCCGCCCCCACCGCAACCGGTAACGCATATACTGTGACCGCGACGATCGCCCGGCAATCGAGCGGCCGCCGCCAGCTCGACGGCAAGGATCCGACGAGCCCGACGTCGAAACCTGGAATGCCTTCGGTCAGCCAGGTCCGAATCGGTCAGTCGGTTAATCTGGCCTGGTCTGAAGCTGACACCGGCAACTCGCCCATCACCGGCTATCAAATATTAAGAGGAACCGACCCTGGCGCCGAAACTTTGTTGACTACCGTCGCGGGGACTCAGACGGGCGGGACATACAATGATGTTACGGCCAATGATATTACCAAGACCTACTATTACAAGGTCGTCGCCGTGAATGCCATCGGCAGCTCCTGCGGCAATAACGAGATTGTCGCACCTTATGTCGGTGATGGGTGCAGGGGGATTGTTATCCATAAGAACGATCCGAGCCATCCCGAAGCTAATGCGGGAACCGCGACGCCGCCTTCGCTCCTGATCGACTACATCGCCGTCGGTGAGCCGGCCTCAAGCCCCGATAGTTTCATGTTCAAGATGAAAGTGAACGATCTCTCGACCATTCCGCCCAATAGCAGGTGGAGAATCATGTGGAACTCAGCGGCGGCGAAGACCTACCCGTCCGTCGCGAACGACCCCCAGAGCGGCGCTCCACTTTTTGCCCAGCAGTTTTACGTCGGCATGACCACCGGTGCAAGTGGTCCGCCGACATTTGAGTACGGGACTCTCGCGGATGCCGGCGTTCCTGCCGTCTTTGTGATTTCAGAAACAAAGCAGGGCGACGCTCTGTCCGCGAGCAATTTTACGGGCGACGGCACAATCACGATCTTCGTCCCGAAAAAAGCTTTTGGTCCTCAGACACCTACTCCAACCGCGCCCGCCGTTGGCTCCTTGTTAGGCGCGGTAGGCGGAAGAACATTTACCGGCGATACCCCCCAAACTAACAAGCTCGAACGGTCGAACGCTTTTGTAGATCATACCTTTGTCAAAGCCCAATCGGATAACAGCTATCCGGCCGCTACCTACACAGTCGCCGGTAACGTTGCCTGTCCGGGATCGGTAGATAACCCGCCGATTGCAGTGTTGAGATCGACCCCGATGTCGGGGACTGCACCATTGCAAGTGACCTTCGATGGCACAGGATCATTCGATCCGGATTTTGGCGACACAATCGCGGGTTATTCGTTTAATTTTGGTGATGGAACCAGTGCCAACGGGGGGTCGCCGGTAGTTGCCCACACTTATTCCAACGCCGGCACTTATGTCGCCACATTAACGGTGACAGATTCGCGTGGCTCCGCGAGCGAGAATACGGCGGAAGTGATAATCACCGTAACGCAGGGAAACCCATCCCCGACACCTACAGCTACGCCGACAGCCACGCCGACGGGAACACCAACGGGCACTCCGACGGCAACACCAACAGCCACGCCCACAGCGACGCCGGCCAACGTTGAGTTGGTAAATATTGCGGGCCGTGTCTTTACCCAAAGTGGCGACAAAGTAGGAATCGCCGGCTTCATCATTTCTGGTTCGGGCACGAAAAGGATTATGGCGCGGGCCATCGGACCCTCTCTCAACGTAAATGGGAAGTTGCAGGATCCCTATCTCGAACTCCACGACAGTAACGGAGGCGTCCTTACCAACGACAACTGGCGCAGTGACCAAGAAGCGGAAATCGAGCAAACCGGATTGGCTCCAACGGACGACCGTGAATCAGCGATTGTGAAAAGACTGCCTGCCGGCACCTACACCGCTATTATCCGAGGGGCCGATAACAGCCCGGGGATCGGTGTGGTGGAACTCTACGACCTGAGCACGAGTGATCCCGGAGAGTTTGGTAACCTTTCGGTTCGCGGCAGCTCCGAAACCGGAGACAACGCTTTGTTCGATGGCTTGATTCTGCAGGGCGGAACACCGAAGCGGGTTCTTTTCCGTGCTCTGGGTCCGTCGACAAACGTGCCGGGAGCCTTGCAAGATCCGACTCTTGAGTTGCACGATGGCAACGGTGCGACGCTGGCAACTAACGACAACTGGCATGACGCACCGAACGCATCCGACATTCAGGCTACGGGTCTGGCGCCGCCGGACGATCGCGAATCGGCAATCCTGACGACGCTCACGGCCGGCAATTACACCACGATTGTGCGCGGTGTGAATGGAACTACCGGCATCGGTTTGGCCGAGGCTTACAAACTTAATTAGCCTGAGCTGCACCATTTACGACAACTTCGAAAATAATTCTCGACATACGGTCCGGTTTTTCAGAAAACTACGGGAAAGACCGATAGATTGACCCGCTCGACCGCGTGCGAGCCAAGACGACACATCGACAAATGCATCGCGGTCATAGTTAAGGAAACGAAGTCTTATGCAAAATAAAACCTCCTCACAGTCGGGCTTCTTCGGCCCACGCGTTTTGGCTGCGCTTTCACTTTGTTCTCTGGGCGTGATGCTCGCGCTGATCAGCTTCGCGACGCCGACTCCCACGAGCGGCACGCTTAAATCAACAAACATTGGATCAACTAACGCGCTCACTTACGCGGACAGCGTCGGAAGCGCAGCCAACCTCACGTTCTTCGCGGGCATGGGTACTTGTGCAGCCCCGATGTCGTGCAGCACTTTTACGCTCACGATCGATCCCTCGGTCGGGCTCGCTTCGGCCGGCTATGACCCGACGCAGTTCCAGATCTTCATAGAGTTGTCGTGGGCGCAACCGGCAGTGGATTACGACACGTGGGTCTGCTCGGGCGCCGGGAATTGCGTCCAGGCCACCGTCGTCGCTTCGAACACTTCAACAACCGATCCCGAAACCATCTTCCTCCCTACTACTACGCCGGCAGGCGACTATACGATCAATGCGGTCAATACTACCGGCGCGCCTGTGCCTTACACCGGCACGGTATACCTCAAGCCGATACAACAGGCAACGACCACGTGTCCCACCTGCCCGGTGCCGCGCTACCAGACCTATTATAACCCTGCACCAAACCCCAATGGGGCTGGCGAGCCTTCGATAGGCGTGGATTGGAACCCGAACGTACCCGCTCTAAAGGTCACCGCGCCGGGGAACGCAGCACATGGGCCGACACTGCAAAACACGGGCGGCGTCGCGTTCTACGAGGCGAGCATACAGCAATTTAGGGTTAGCTTTGACGACTGCGCCTCTCCGGCCTTTCAGACCTGGACAGATACGACGCCCGTCAACACGAGCCTTGTCTCTCTCGACCCGATCGGCTTCGTCGATCACTATAGTGCTAGCCCGCTTGGTATCGCATATCCACCGCCGACGACGCCGGGGCGTGTTTTTGACGTGCAACTTACGGCGGGCAACAGCACAGAGGCTTTCTCAGATAATGACGGAAACAGTTCTACGCCTGGTGAGGGCGGCTCACCACCCGCGGGCCCAGATCATGAGACTTTTGGTGGCGGCCCATATAGCACTCAGGGAACGGGCGGCGTGGTGCCACCTCACCCGACCTATGCGAATGCGATTTATTACTGCTCGCAGAACATCGCTGCCGAGGCGGAGTGCTCCCGCAGCGATGATGGAGGCGTTACATTCGCCCCCGGCGTGCCAATCTACAACCCAACCCAGTGCACCGGTAGTATCCACGGGCATGTCAAGGTAGCGTCGAACGGGACTGTTTACGTTCCAAACTCTTCCTGCGGCTTTGAAGGCGCCGCCGGTGTAGCCATCTCACTGGACAACGGCATCACCTGGAATTCCAGCGGCGTGCCGGGCAGCACGGGAAGTCTTGACCCATCGGCCGGCATCGGCCAGAACAGCGTGGGCAAGCCTGCTACGACACCCGCCTCAGGCAACACCGTATATTTGGGCTGGATTAGCGGCGACGGCACCCCGCACATTGCCCACTCGGAGGATCAGGGCGCGACGTGGCTGGACGACACAAACGTCGGCGCGTCAGTCGTAAACGTCGACGGCACAGTTGGTATTAGACACTCGGTTTTCCCGGCAGTGGTCGCCGGAGATGACAATCGGGCAGCTTATGGTTTCTTGGGAACGGGGCCGGCCACTCCAAGCACTTGCGATCCACTCGGCTCGGGTGGCTGCCAGAACATCTGGCACGCCTATGTCGCCACGACCTATGACGGCGGCAAGCACTGGAGCACGGTAGATACAACCCCGAACAAGGCAGTCCAGAAGGGCGTCGTCTGCACGCAGGGAACGACTTGCGCCGCCGGTCGCAACCTTCTCGACTTTACTGATTTCGGTGTAGATAGCCAGGGGCGCGGGCTATTTGCCTACGACGATGGCGTCGGCCCGACCGGTAACAACACCTTCGACGGGCAATCGGGCGGCTCTCTGGCAACCATAGCAAGACAATCGGGTGGCCAGCGCCTGTTTTCGTTCTTTGATACCCTAGAGCCTCACGCTCCCGCTGCGCCTCAGGCTGTGTCAGCTAACCGGGTGACTGGGCCGCCGGCTGGTATCCTGGTGAAGTGGCTCGAGCCCGACAATGGCGGAGCGACAGTAACCGGCTATAAAATTTACCGCGGCACAGCCAGCGGCGGCGAGAATACTGTGACTCCCGTGGGACAAACTACGGGAGCGACGAGTACCGAATTCCTCGACACTACTGTATTGCCGAGCGGGAATTACTTTTACCACATAACCGCGGTGAACACGTCGGGAGAGAGCGCATTCTGCAATGAGCCCGGCGTCGCTATAATCCAAGGGGCGGGGGATCCGTGCACGGCGCCATTCCTTAAGGTGCAAGACGCCGGAGCGGCCGGCACCGTGCCGAGCGATCCGACTATGGGAGAAATGACCATCCAAGGGCTCAATATGGGCGAGCCGTTCACGAGCTGCGCTGACAACTCGATCACGTTCCGCTTCAAGGTGCAGACAATGGATCCCGGTGGGACAGGGATGGCGACGACGCCGCCAAACGGCGAATGGCAAGTCCTAATGAACGTTATGGATAACTCTGCCACTCCCACTTCCCACACGATCTACGTGGACATGGACACAAACGGCACTACTCCAACGCCGGAGTTCGCCTATGGGAGAAGAGACCCGAGCGCGACCGGCGGCACCCTCGATAGCCAAGTGTGCGCCAGTGGAACAGCCGGCTGTCCCATGTCCGGAAGCGTTGCAGCCGACGGAACAATCATCATAAAAATGGACCTTTCGGCCGCGCTCAACTTTGCGGCCGTAACAGCCGGCGCAACGGGCCCTGCTTTCACTTGGGACCCTCGTGCCGCAGGTACAAAAATTACGAGTATTAAAGCCGACACGATTCTTCTGGTCGGCGCGGTCGGCACTGGGTTCCTGGAGACGGTCCAAGTTACTGCCGGCGGCGGCACCTATACGCGAGTCGGCAATACCTTCTGTCAAACCGGTTTGCCGCTTGCCGCACTCACGGCCACTCCTCCGAATCCGGTCCTCGTGAACCAGACCGTTACCTTTGATGCTTCGGGATCGCACGAGCCTACTGGTGCGTGTGGCACGATCAATTCGTACACACTGGACTTCGGTGACGGCAGCGCGCCGGTCACTCAATCTACACCCACTGGAGGGGGATTCACGCATCCCTACACCACTCCCGGCGATTACCCGGCCATGCTGACCGTCAAGGATACGACTGGCCTAACGAGCAACACAGTGACGGACATCATCACGGTCGTTACGGAAAGACCGCCTGTGGCTGTGTTGACCGCGAACCCAACCTCTGGAAATGCGCCGCTGAACGTGGCCTTCGACGGCTCCGGCTCATACTCCCCCGATTTCGTTCTGATTACCAGTTACTCCTTCACGTTCGGCGACGGCAGTGCTGTCGTAACCCAGGGAGCGCCCATGATCAACCACACCTATACCAGCCCGGGAACGTACGCGGCGCGATTGGTGGTGACTGACTCGCGCGGAGTTCAAAGCGAGAATACCGCCGAACAAGATATTACGGTGCAATCAAGTGCGTCGCCTACACCTACGGCTACACCGACCGCGACCGCTACAGCTACGGCAACCGCGACTGCAAGCCCGACGGCAACAGCAACAGCGACCGCGAGCCCGACAGCTACGGCTTCGGCCACCGCGAGCCCCACCGCAACAGCTACAGCGACGGCCAGTCCGACGGCTACGGCTTCGGCCACCGCGAGCCCCACCGCAACAGCTACCGCCACCGCGAGTCCGGTAGCTACGGCAACCGCAACTCCAACAGCAACCGCTACAGCTACTCCGACTGCGACGGCGAGTCCAACACCAACCAACGTTCAATTGGTGAACATTGCCGGACGCGTCTTTGCCCAGACTGGGGACAAAGTCGGAATCGCTGGATTCATCATTTCTGGTTCGGGGACGAAAAGGATTATCGCGCGGGCCATCGGACCCTCCCTCAACGTAAATGGGAAGTTGCAGGATCCTTACCTCGAAATCCATGACAGCAACGGAAGTCCGCCGCTTACGAACGATAACTGGCGCAGCACCCAAGAGGCGGAAATCCAGCAGACCGGCCTGGCGCCGACGGACGACCGCGAATCTGCCATTGTGGTAAGACTGCCGGCAGGCACTTACACCGCTATCATTCGTGGGGTGAATAACACTTCTGGCATAGGTGTCATCCAACTCTACGACCTGAGCACCAGTGATCCCGGGGAGCTGGGAAACCTCTCAGTTCGCGGCAGCTCCGAAGCGGGTGATAACGCTTTGTTCGATGGCTTGATTCTGCAGGGCGGAACACCGAAGCGGGTTCTTTTCCGTGCCCTGGGTCCGTCGACAAACGTGCCGGGAGCCTTGCAGGATCCGACTCTTGAGTTGCACGATGGCAACGGTGCGACGCTGGCAACTAACGACAATTGGCATGACGCGCCGAACGCCTCCGACATTCAGGCTACCGGTCTGGCGCCGCCGGACGATCGCGAATCGGCGATCCTGACGACGCTGACAGCCGGCAATTACACCACGATTGTGCGCGGCAAGAATGGAACTACCGGCATCGCTTTGGCGGAAGCCTACAGGCTAAATTAAGAAAAGCTGAAACGCTGAAATTACGAAATACTGAAATTTTCCAGAGCGCGTTTCCGTGACTCGGGATTTCAGCCTTTCAGGATTTCAGTTTTTCAGCGTTTCCCCCTACATGTGTTCGATCACGTTATCGCCAAACTCGCTGCACTTGATCTCGGTCGCGCCTTCCATCTGGCGCGCGAAATCGTAGGTGACGCGTTTGCTCGCGATCGCGCCGTTGAGTCCTTTGAGGATCAAATCGGCCGCGGCGTTCCAACCCATGTAGCGGAACATCATCTCGCCGGAGAGAATCACTGAGCCGGGATTCACCTTGTCGAGGTTCGCGTACTTTGGCGCGGTCCCGTGGGTCGCTTCAAAAACGGCGTGGCCGGTGATGTAGTTGATGTTGCCTCCGGGGGCGATCCCGATGCCCCCCACCTGTGCCGCGAGCGCGTCGCTGAGATAATCACCGTTCAGGTTCAGCGTCGCGATGACATCGAAATCTTCCGGCCGGGTCAGCACCTGTTGCAGGGTAATGTCGGCAATGGCGTCCTTGATCACGATGCCGGCGCCCGGTTTCCCCATCGGGATTTTGCACCAGGGCCCGCCATCGATTTCCTCCGCACCGAAATATTGTTTCGCGATTTCGTAGCCCCAATCCCGGAACGCGCCCTCCGTGAACTTCATGATGTTGCCCTTGTGCACCATCGTCACGCTCTTGCGCTGGTTCTGGATCGCGTAACTGATGGCGCTGTGGATCAGGCGAACGCTACCCGAGCGGCTCACCGGTTTGATCCCCAAGCCCACCATGACGTCGTCCTTCTCCGGGGCGCCGACCGATTTCCAAAAATCTGCCGCCTTTTGTCTCGTGCCAAACCGGATCTTCTCGAACGCCTTCGGAAATTCCTTCTCGATAAAAGACAGGATCTTTGCCGACTCGGGAGTGCCGGCCTTGTATTCGATCCCGGCGTAGATGTCTTCCGTGTTCTCACGAAAGATTGTCATGTCTACTTTCTCGGGATGCTTCACGGGTGAGGGGACGCCTTTGAAATATTGCACCGGCCGCAGGCAGACGAAGAGATCGAGCATCTGGCGGAGCGCGACATTGAGCGACGTAATCCCGCCGCCGACCGGCGTCGTCAGCGGTCCCTTGATGCCGACGAGATATTCGCGAAACGCTTCGACCGTGTCCTCGGGGAGCCATTCATCGAATTTGTCCTTGGCCGCCTGGCCCGCAAAAACCTCGAACCAAATCGCTTTTTTCTTACCGCCGTAGGCTTTCTCAACCGCGGCATCGAGGACCCGCTCGCTCGCCGCCCAGATATCGGGCCCGGTCCCATCTCCGCGGATAAACGGAATGACCGGCCGATCCGGCACATTGAGCTTTTCAGTTCTGGTAATCTTGTCGCCCGCCGGCGGAGTGAGGTTTTTGTACGGCATAAGGGAGAACTGTAATTGGAAATGCGAAATGCGAAATGCGAAATGCGGATGAGGACAGAGGAACTGGAGCCGGCACGCCCTCGTGCCGGAGGGAAGGGACATCGCTACGTTTCAACCCACGGCCTGAGGGCAGGCCGTCTCCATTTTGTGTCGACTCTTCCCGGTGGATTGATTGTGACCGCATCATCCCGACGCGGATCGAACACATTTAGGCGCGAAGTGATTTCTGGAGCCGGCACGCCCTCGTGCCGGAATTCCCTGGAGGGATGACCAGAGCCTGCCCTGAGTTTATCGAAGGGTGTCGTCCCCAAAAAGTCGGACGCCGCGTTGCAGCAATCCTGTAGTGGCGCGCGTGTCGCGCGTGCAGAGAGCCGACAATGCAGCCGACACGGCTGCCACCACAGAAGAGGCGAAGATTAGTCGTGACTTCCGCGGCGCTTCTCTTCACACTCGACGCGATGAAATCGCTGCCTCGCTTGGTCGTGGCCGGTGTTCTCCTCGCGGCTTCCGCCTCCGGTCGCGCCCAGGCCATTGCGGACCTGCCCGACGACAAGTTCAAGTTGCTGGTCGAGAAGAGTGGTCTCTACACCAAGGCGCTCAATTCCGCGCGCCTGGTGCAAAAATCCTACGACCGTTACGCGGCCTGGGTCGACATCAAGAAAGGACCGACCGGCCAGGAGCATTCGATTGACGGCGTTCCCGATATCGCCGGCGCGGTCCAGGCGATATCGGACGCGGGTGCGAATGGTCCCGGGATGTGGCCGCCGCTGCCGCGCGTGGATGCCATGGCGCAAAAACTGGCGCAGACTACAGCCGCTCTCGCGCCCGTGGTGAAAAACGCCTCCGATTATTATTCGCAGAAGCAATACAAGAGCGACTCCGCGAAGCGCGGCCAGGAGTTGCACAGCCAGATGTTGCCGTTATTCGAACAATTCTTTACCGCCGAGCTCGCCTTGCGCCGCGAGCTTAGCGCCGTCGTCGAAGACATCGAGCGGCGGAACCTGGCCCAGATCGAGAAGGAACACGGGAAGAATTACGAATGGCATTTGCGCAGTTTCCTGTTGGCGGCGAAGACCCTGGCCGATCTCCTTCCCAACCACGTTGATGCCGCCATGATCGAAAGCGGGCGTTATAAGGCGCGCTTCGCGAACCTTCAGTCCGCCTACACGCTCTTCACCCAGTACTGCGTCGAACATCCCGCCGAAGTGCAGAAAACCGTGCTCGCCACTTCGCTCGAGGAATTCTTTGCCGCGACGCGAATCCTCCGCGGCATTCTCGACGCGCCGAAGCCCGATCACGGGGTTTACGTCACCAAGGTCAACGACCTCGCCACGAAGTACGACGCCCTCCTTGAGCGGGCCACGACGACCGCAGCGCGGTAATTCCTGGAGGGATGACCTCCGTGTCGTCCCATTATTTAGGGACGGGACGAAGCCCATCCCTCCAAAGATGGCATGGAGGGACGACCTCCGTGTCGTCCCATTATTTCTTGGGACGAGACGCATTCGACAGGCTCAGCGCAGGCTTCGCCCATCCCTCCAACGATGGGAAATGCCTATTCTTATCACCAACGAAGCTCGTTAAGCTCCCCTTGGTATGGCCAATCCTCAACCCGAGAAACGAGCCCGGCACGCACCGGATTAGCGACAACGTATTCCCACTTCTCATCGTAACTTTCGCCGCGACGTAATTGCGGGTCCCAAAAATGCCGTTGCCATACTGGCGCGTCGCAGAGGCATGGCCAGTGTCGGGCAGACTGCGATTCCACTTCTTCAGTGGCTCGGCTATCTGTAAGGCCGGCGCACAAAACAAGTGCAAATGGTCCGGCATGAGAACATAGCGCCCTACCAGCCAGCTATCGGCCGCCGTCCAGGCGTCAATGGGTGTCGCGTTGGGGCAGCCCGGCTGCGTTTTTTTTATGTAGAGGCGCTCGCCGCGGCGAGCGCCCGGCCGATTGGAGACGGCCTGCCCTCAGGCCGTGGGTTGAAACGTAGCGATGTCCCTTCCTTCCGGCACGAGGGCGTGCCGGCTCCAGTTCTTGGGATTTGGTCTTTTCCAATAGAACAGGTGCTTGGCACAAGCACCTCTACAGTTGATCGTCACCTCCATGACGAATCCCGAATCGCTCACTCGACCCCGCGGTCGGATGAAATGGGTCGCGCTGCTGGCCGCCGCGCTCCTCCTGTTTTACGCAGCTTCGCCCTATTACGTCCTCTGGCGTTTTGGCGAAGCGTTGCGCGCGCACGATCTCGACGCGATTTCCGCGCGCGTCGATTTCGATGCCGTCCGCGGGTCGCTCAAGCAACAGGTTCGCGACCACTTCCTCGGGGTGCTCGCGAAGAAGAAAAAGAAAAACCGGCTCGCCGAATTTCTTGTTTCCTCCGAAAAGAGCCCGCTCGATCAGCTCATCGACGCCTACGTCACGCCCGAAGGCCTCGCCGCCATCATCTCCGATCCCGCGCCGATCAAGAATGCCAGCTCGATCTCGTCGCTTCCGAGCCTGGATGCTTCCCCCAAGTCGATCGATTGGTCGAAAGCGCGCCACGCCTTCTTCACGAGCCCGCGCGATTTCGCCGTGGACCACGAAGGAATCAAATTACGTTTCCGCTTCACCGGTCTCGGCTGGAAACTGCACGCCCTCGATCTTCAGCTCGATCCTGAAGGGACGACCTCTGTGTCGTCCCAAGAATAATGCCCAAAATAATGGGACGGGACGGAGCCCACCCCTCCATTTCACGCATCCCGCATGGAGGGGCAATCTAACAGAAGGAAACGAAGTTACCAGCCTTCGCCAAGGCTACGGCTCGGCGGGCCGTCCTCTTCCCCTGGCACGCCGTAGCTCTCGGCGTAGGCGGCTTCGTTGCCTTCTGTTTATTAAGCGCTGGAGACGGCCTGCCCCCAGGCCGTGGGCGAATCTTCCAATGTGGGAGGGGCCTGTGCGCCCCGACTGTTCCATCGCGGCACCGAGGCCGCTCCCACTTTAGGAAGACTCCCCGAAGGACTCGGAAACGCTTCGCAATCCCACCCCTCAGTGTTTTAGCTTTTCAGCGTTTCAGGATTTCAGCCTTTGCTGAATCGCTTCCGTCCCATCACCCCGATCGCCCCCAGCGCGAGCGCGCCGATGACCCAGGTGCTGGTCTCGGGAATCGCGCTAAGGGTCAGGTCGATTTCGCCGCCATTCGTAGGATCCCAGGTGAAAACTCCAGTGTAGCCGGGATTGTCGATGACCCAGGTAGTTAACGCTGCGCCCGGATTTGTCACGCCAGTGATGAGACCCGTGTAAGCCCCAGGCGTAGCACCTAGGTCGATGAATTTGAAGTCTTGATTGGTCGCAAAGCTAATCGCGCCCGTGCCTGTATGTGCCAAAGTGGAGTGCGTTCCGCTAGTTCCCAGCGCCAACTCGATAATTGAGTTTGAGGCAAGTGTGAGGCTTCCGTTGTTCACCGTCAGCGTTCCGCTAGCAGCGGCGCCAGCCCCGCCGAGAATCGCAGAGCTTGCGCCGACTGCCACGTTCTCATTAATAGTTCCGGTGCCTCCAAGCACTGTGCCAGCGTTGCTCACCGTTACCCCAGTTCCTGCAGCGATTGAGCCATTCACCAGCACTGTGCCGCCGCTGACCGTTGTGGCACCCGTATACGTGTTAGTATTGGACAGAGTCAAACCGCCAGAACCGCTATAGGTCAAACTTGCGGCCACGGAGTTGCCACCGCTGTTATTGGCGACTACTCCGCTGATTACCGTCTGGCCGGTTCCGTTAATTGTGAGACCACGTCCACCGGTTGTGTTGTTGTCCGAGAGGAACACGTTGCCAGAAAGCGTCAAAGTTTTTCCGCCCGTGATGCTGCTAGTAAGCGTTCTGCTCGAGGTTTCCGTTATAGGGCCAGAAATCGTCAGGTCATTGCTTCCATTGATCGTAGCGCTGCCGGTCCCGACGGCCGCAAGCGTTATGGTGTTTGAAATGGTGCGCCCTGCTCCCGAGGCAAAGAGCGTAGGGGTGTTTGCATTAGTGCCGCCGAATGTAAGGTCTCCGCTTCCCAACGCGCTGTTATTACCGATGCCCAAGGATCCCGTGATAATAACGAAGTGCCCCAAAAAGTTAGTGTCGGTACCATTCAGCAAAAGAGTACCGGTGTTACCAGAGGTGCCGAGAGTAATGGTTCGAATGGAGGTAACGGACAGGGTCCCATCAATCTGCAAAGTGCCATTGGTTCCAACAACCCAAGTTTGGGATATTGCACTGAGATTAGCGCTAATGATATTAGTGCCGCTCGTTTGGCCGACGGTGCTGACCCCACCTGCTCCGATCGTCAATGTATTTGATGTTGAACTTGAGCTCAGAGTCCAGCCGCCAGGTGCTGTATCAAACAAAAGTCCCGCTATTGCTCGAGTCGTGGTGATCTGAGGTTGGTTTGCCGTGACGGTACCGGTGAAATGGGCAGTGTTAGTCGTTTGATCGTTAGCCGGAACAGCATTTCCGCTCCAGTTCGTGGGCGTTTCAAAGTTAGTGCTGGTTGCGCCGGTCCAATCGACGTTTGTACCCAGGGATTGCGGTGAGAAAGGGGATGTTTTCACCCCCGAAGCCGTCGCGAAAAAGGAAACGTTGCTGAACAAATTGACGTTGAAGACATCGTGGAGCGTTCCGACGTAAGGAGCCTCGGCGGTCGATTCCTCGCGGTCACCGGCGGAATCGATGACGTAGTTGCGGGCGCGGAAATTTGAGCCGGGCATGGCGTTCATCATCCAGGCGGGGCCGGCGGAAAACCACGACGGGCCGGAGTCGAAACCCCGCTCCGCGATGGCGCTCTCCCAGATGCCGGAATTCTGCCATTCGTAGGCCTGGGCCTTTGGAAGAAAAGTGGAAAGGGCAAAGGCGAAAGTCGAAAGTAAGAGGGGAAATGCGGAATGGAGCCGGCGGGAGCCGAGCGACATAGACGAAGCCCGAAGGGTGAGTGAGCGGGAGCCGAGCGAATCAATGCGAAATGGGGAATACGCCGGATTGGGATTCCGGCGGATAGGCGGTAATGCAGCTACGGCAGCTGTCGTGAGCGCGGGAAGCGCGAGTGACCAATGGGGCCGGCGGGAGCCGAGCGAATCAATGCGAAATGGGGAATGCGTCCGGGAAGTCACCGGGAAAAGTGGCTGGGCACTGGAGGAAATATTCACGAGTGGGCGCATTATGGGTGATGTGCGCAAGAGCGTGCAATGGGCCGAATGGCGTATGCCGGAGCTACGGCATACGCCCGCTCATTTCCGCCGGACGCGGTGGGAACTTTTGCCGTTGAGCCCAACTAACGAAATGACTCGCGAGCGCTTCGCTCGGCGCCCGCCGGCTCCATAGATCCGTTCGCACCCGCTCACTCGCCCTTCGGGCTTAGGTCTATGTCGCTCGGCTGCCGCCGGCTCCATTGATCCGCTCGCACCTGCTCGCTCACCCTTCGGGCTTCGTCTATGTTGCTCGGCTCCCGCCGGCTCCATTCAGCGTTTGAAAGCCCGGCCGTTGCTTTGCATCCGTTACGGCAGCTTTTTTCTTGAAGCGCAGCTCCAGAGCCAGATTGCGCTTGTAGAACACCGCAATTGAATATTGCCGGCTTTACAATCAGACTTGCTGTGTGCCGACGGTCTTGCGCGAAAAAGGTTACCGATTTTTCTTTTACATGGCCGATCGCTACGAACCGCCGCACATTCACGTGGGCCAAACAGGAGAGGGCCGCAAAATTTTGGCTCGATCCGTTGGAACTTGCGTTCAACGATGGGTTTCGCGACCACGGGCTCTCCGAAATTCGCGGCATCATCCAAGCGCATATGGACGAACTGCTGGCCGCGTGGTATCAATCCTTCGGAGGATTCAAAAACAAGCCGTGAAAGAACTGCGCCTGCAACGCATCAGCTTCGACCAGGACGACCTCATCGCGCACTTCACCGATGCGACGCGGTTGCGGATTGCCCTGACTCATTTTCCGCGTCTTTCCGCGGCTACCCCTGCGCAACGCAAGAACTGGGTTTTAATTGGACGCGGACGCGGCATCCATTGGGAAACGGTGGATGAAGATCTTTCCGTGGAGAATCTTCTCGCTGCCTACAGCCGCGGAAAAAGCCGGGATTACGCGCCGGCTGGCGCCTAAATCAACTGCTCCGACCTCTGGCCTCCAGTTAACCGATAACCGACAACCAAGAACTGCGCAGTCTGGGTCGCGTTTCAGAATTTCAGGCTTTCAGCTTTTTACCGAGGCGTTTCCGCCCCATCACCCCAACTACGAGGAACGCCAATGCGGCTGCGCCCCAGGTGCTCGTTTCGGGAATTGGCATCTCAAACTGCCTCGAATTCTAACGCCGTGGTTTTCAAATTCGCTGTGTGTTTGGACAAGTAAAGCATCTCGATCCCCACCACTTCATTCTGCTGGTTGTAGTCCAAGACCACGCCAGGCGCGACTTTCCTCAGATTCGATTATCTTGGAATCGTCCAGCCTCAAGTAGAGCGCATCCGCCTGTTTATCCCCGTGCAATTTCATAACTTCCCCTTCATCCCACGATCAAAGGATACACTCACTACGTGGTTCGGGCAGGCCTGCGACTTCCGATTCCTCCTGATAACCTCTGACCGATTCGCCCAAGGGCGAAATTCGCCGACCGGACAACCAATAACCATTAACCAATAACTCGGAAAACGCTTCGCTGCCCCCTGAGGGTTTCAGCTTTTCAGGCTTTCAGCTTTTTGCTGAATCGCTTCCGCCCCATCACCCCGATCACCCCCAGCGCCAGCGCCGCGCCGATCCAGGTGCTCGGCTCGGGAATCGCGCTAAGGGCCAGGTCGATTTCGCCGCCATTCGCAGGATCCCAGGTGAAAACTCCAGTGTAGCCGGGATTGTCGATGACCCAGGTAGTTAACGCTGTGCCCGGATCTGTCACGCCAGTGATGAGACCCGTGTAAGCCCCAGGCGTAGCACCTAGGTCGATGAATTTGAAGTCTTGATTGGTCGCAAAGCTAATCGCGCCCGTGCCTGTATGTGCCAAAGTGGAGTGCGTTCCGCCAGTTCCCAGCGCCAGCTCGATAATTGAGTTTGAGGCAAGTGTGAGGCTTCCGTTGTTCACCGTCAGCGTTCCGCTAGCAGCGGCGCCAGTCCCGCCGAGAATCGCAGAGCTTGCGCCGACTGCCACGTTCTCATTAATAGTTCCCGTGCCTCCAAGCACTGTGCCAGCGTTGCTCACAGTTACCCCAGTTCCTGCAGCGATTGAGCCATTCACCAGCACTGTGCCGCCGCTGACCGTTGTGGCACCCGTATAGGTATTGTTGCCCCAAAGTGTGAGCGTGCCCGCCCCCGCCACTGTAAGGCCGCCCCCGCCGCTTATGATGCCCTTAGTCGTGTCCCCACTGACACCGATTGTGATGTCGCCGCCACCTGCGGTCATCGTGAAGGTGCGAACTGCGGTAGTGGCAATGTTGAGCGTGATTGTCTGAAGGTTCGTACTGCTGTTCGTAATATCGCTGTTCAGCGTGATCGAGTTTCCCGCTAATGTGAATGCCCCTGCGCCTGAATTAAATGTGATGCTGCCGAAATCGCTCGCGCTCGTGAAGTCGTTATTGGTGCTTAGATTAGTTGTTCCCGCAAATTGCAAGTCATACGCAGTTCCGGGAATAGGGACATTACCGTTCCAGTTAGACGAGTTAGTCCAAAGATTGTTGGTGCCGCCACCATTCCAAATCGACGGGCTGGTCAAATCCATGATTCTTGGTGTTGGAGCCTTCGAAATTGTCGAAGTCGTCGCGAACAGCGAAACGTTGCTAAACAGATTCACATCAAACACATCATGCAAGGTGCCGACGTAGCCGTTGTATTGCGTTGTCGATTCCTCGAGATCGCCGGCGGAATTGATGACGTAATTGCGGGCGCGGAAATTTGAGCCGGGCATGGCGTTCATCATCCAGGCGGGGCCGGCGGAAAACCACGACGGGCCGGAGGTGAACCCGCGCTCGGCGAGCGAGCTCTCCCAGATGGCGGAGTTCTGCCATTCGTAGGCGCGCGCCGAAGGCACGGCCAGCAAAGTAGAAAGGGCAAAGGCGAAAGTGGAAAGTAGGAGGGGAAATGCGGAACGCGCAGCCTTCTTTGGCGTTTTGGCTCCGGGACTGGGTCGAGGGAATGGCATGAATGGCGCTACGTAAGGAGGGTTTGTCGCGAAACGAGAACACGCATCTGAACAGACCGAACGGGTGGCGTCAACGAAATTTCCAGAATTATCTGAGAAAAGTTATTCACACGTAAGAACCCCCTCGGAAAAGTGAAAACAAGGGCGACCGCGGATGACACGGATGGACGAGCACGGTTTGCCCCCACGCGGTTCCCAGACATGTCGCGAGAGAGATCGACACAGTCAGCAATGAAATCGTGAATCGGGGAGACGACATCGTGGGGAAAGGGGTTGAGGGTGCCTGAATAGGAGCAATTACCAGAAAATCTGTCAACAACAATTCCAGAATGATTTCAAAAAATCTGCAAGTCACGATTTATCAGTAGGATGCGGGGGGAAGGGAGAATGCGGAACGGGAAACGCGAAATGGGGAATACGCCGGATTGGGACTCCGGCGGATAGGCGGTAATGCAGCTAGGGTAGCTGGCATGAGCGCGGGAAGCGCGAGTGACCAATGGAGCGAGCGGGACGAGCGACAGCCGAATGGTTGTCCCAAAATTAGTGGGACGGGACGGCGCCCATCCCTCCAAGGCAACGCGGCGACTGAACGCCGTGGCTACAGCTGGCGGCCGTCACGGCCTCCACTACAGAAGAGCGAAGTGCTGCAACTTGAGGGACGACCGCCGTGTCGTCCCATTTTTTCTATGGGGAGGGGCTTGCCTCTGACCAAAGAACAGGCGCTTGGCACAAGCGCCTCTACAAAGACAGAAACCGGGATCAGCGATCCCGGCTACAACGGCGCCGCTTCGCGAACGCAACGGCGCCGAGGGCGAGCGCGCCGCCGAGCCAGGTCGCAGGTTCCGGGATCGCGATTGGGACGAGATCGAGCTCGGTCGGCAGATAAACGAGCGAGTAACCGGCCGGCAGATTGTCGACGATGAAGCTGCCGGTTTCGCTCGTGTAAGTGGCAAGCGTGTAGGTGGTCATTCCGTCCGCGGCACCGTCGAAATGGAGGTGGGTGTTCCCGTTGATGGAGAGGGTGCCGCTGATTTTCAGAAGATCGCTGAACGCGCCATCCAGGTTCGCCAAAAACTTCGCGCTGCTCTCGCCGGGGTTAAAGGTAAGATTCCGCTGCATCGTCACGCTCCCAATGGAGAACGTGCCGACGGTGGTGTCGGTCGCGCCGGTGATGGTCCCGCCGCCGCCGATGTTTACCGACCCACCAGTCGTCCCGATGCCGCCGAGGAGCGAACCGGTATTGGCGACCAAGATCTGGCCGGTTGCGCCGGAATTGTCACCATTGATGAATAAAGTGCCGCCCACCAGGCTGGTGCCGCCGGTGTAGGTGTTGGTGCCGGAAAGGGTCACCACGCTTCCTCCGGCTACGCCGACCGTGACGAAATTACCGGCGTTGCCATTGCTGATAACGCCGGTGACATTTATGTGCCCGGAGTCGAACTCCACCGTCTTACTGCCGGCGGCGGAGCTGATGCTCCCCGAGATCGTGAAGGGAGCGGTGGAAGCGTTTTGGATCGAGAGAAAATTTAAATTCCCAATCACGATCGGCGCCGAAATCGTGTCGCCTGCGCTCGTGGAAGATTGAGCGAGGATACCGGTAAATCCGGCGTCGCTCTGGGCGAAGGTGAGGGTCGCGTTTGGGGATGCATCGAGCGTATAGCTGTGGGTCCCGTTCGTGTCGCCGATAGTGAGGCTGCCGACGGTGCGCGAAACATCGAGCGTGACTGTGCGATTGGCCGTCAGGTCCACCTGCGTGAAATCGGCGGTGGCACCGGCGCCGTCTGGGATATTGTTGGCCACCCAGTTTGCGGCGTTGCTCCATGTGCCGGAGCTATCAACCGCCCAGGTCCCGCTTGCCGTGGTGACAACGCTGGGGCCAGCGACGCTCCGGTTGGTCGGGTTGGAAAGCGCGGCGACGCTGGCGAATAAACTCTGCGAGCCGAAGCTGCCGAAATTGTCGCCGCTGTTGATTTGATTTGTCGGATCCCCGTTACTGAGCAATGCCAGTTGCAGAGATCTGGTTTCGTTCTCGGATGAGTCAAGAACCCAGCGGCCCTTTGGATGTGAGAAGAAAAGCCCGTTGATGAGATGGCCCATGGAGAGCTGCGCGATCGGAGCGGGCGCCGGTTCGGCAGGCAACGCCGCAGAGGCAGCTTGCGTTTCGTTCCCGGGAGGATCCGGAAACCAATCGGACGTATCGATAAAATCGAGCCGAAGGGTGTTCACCCAGGTGTCGTCAACCGCAAGGATGCCGCCGGCGCAGGCGATGAGCAGAAAATAACGGACCGGACGCCAGATGGTTCTGGTCGGAGTCATCATCAGGTGGCGATTCAATATTTCCTGGGAAATCCTGTCAATAGAATTTCCACAATTATCCGAGAAGAGTGATACCCGTGTAAGGAACTCTTCTGTAGCGGCGGCCTCTGGGCGTCGGAATCGAACCCTTCGTTACCTTCGTTTCCTTCTGTTTTGGATTTTCTCCTCTGAGCTCGGAAGCCCGATCGAATCAATTTGGAAATTGAAGATTCCCTGGGATTTGGGGACTGGGATTTGGGATTTCGCTGACGGAAATGGAGGGACGACCTCTGTGTCGTCCCATTATTTTCTTGGTAGGGACGGCGCGCTGCGCGGTCCGCGAAAGTCCCGAACGTCGCGAACCAAAAGTGCGGACGCCGCAGCGCGGCGTCCCTACCATCGAAACCGGGATCAGCGCGGCGTCCCTACCATCCGACCTCAGCGCGGGATACCCGCGATGAGCGCTGCTTCTTCGGGCAGCAGGCGTTTCGGGTCGATGTCGCGCGCTTCGGCGGCGGCATCGTCCGCCTTGCCGTTCGCGGCGAGGACAGCGGCGTGGACCGCCAGGGCCGATGGCGTGAGCGCATTGCGCGCAACCTGGATATTGGAATACGCATCCAGTGCCTCACCGAATTTCCCCAGCCGCAGCCGCGCCAGCGCGAGTAACGTCCGATGCGGCAGACTCGACGGTTCGCGATGAACCAGATCGGCGGCAAGCCGCTCGATCGTGGTTAGTTCTTCGTTATTAGTTATCGGTTCTTGGTCTTCTTTTGGAGGGACGACCGCCGTGTCGTCCTTGTTCGGTGTGGACGGCACAGCAGCCGTCCCTCCATCGCGAAGCAGCAGTAACCGCGTATACGCTTCATCATTCTGCACCGCGGGATCGTTAGGCCAGATCGCCAGCATCTCGGCCAGAACGTCGTGGATCTTTTTCGTCTCGTTCGTGGCCTGCGACAGGCGCAACCGACCCTGCTGCGCGGCCCGCAATCTGGGCGCTTCCGCCGCCGCCTCGTCATAGGCGGACCGGGCTGTTTCCAACGCGTTGTTTTTCTCGGCGTAACCGGCCAGCATCAGCAGCTTGGTCGGATCGCCCTGGGCCGCTTCAAGGGCGCGCTGCCAGTTGTTTTCCGCCGCTGCCTTTTCGCCGAGCTGCGCGTTGCAGCGGGCGAGATACATTTTTTGCACGACCGGATCCAGCGGGAACGTGTCGCGATCGAGCAGATCCTTTATTTCCTTCCAATTCCCGAGACCGCCAAGCGAATCGAGCCGTTGCAGAAAAAGATCGCGCGATTGCATTGCTCTCTCGAGCGGAATGGCATCGAGCGCGCGTTGAAATTCGTTCTTCCCATTCAGCCAGGTGGCCAGCGCCGTCAGTTCGTCCGGCTCTCCTGTTTTCCAACGTTCGGTCGCCTGCGCGATCAGTTCGTCGCGCGCTTCCTTCTGTTCGCGGATGCGCAAATCGATCGCGAGCAGTTTTTGCGGCGCGCGGGCGAGGGGATGCGCTTCGAGTTTTTGCGCCAGATCAAGTACGGTAACAGGGAAACTCTCCGGAAGTTTTTCCTGCGCGATCGCGGTCTGCGCCAGCATGGTGAGGGCATCGAGACTTGCGGCATCTTTCGCTTCCGAAATATTTTTCAGAATGGACCAGGCTTCATCGCGCCATGCTTCGGTGCCGCCGGCGATGGCGATCTCGAGCAGGGCCGCCTGTAATTTCTCGCGGCCAGTCGCCGCGGAATCCCCGTAAACTTTTTGGAGCGCATCGTGCGCCTCGATCGGTGCGCCCTGCCTCATGGCCAGTTGCGCTTCCAGCAAATGATCGACCGGTCTTGGCGCTCCATTCTTTCCACTGAGCAAAGCGGCGATGGAACGTTTTGCGCGGTTATCGTCGCCGGCGAGAAGGGCGATGGATGCTTCATCGACAAGGTCGTCGCGGGTGAGCCCGCCCTGCATTTCCAGCCGCTCCCAGAATTCAAGCGCCTGGGCCTGGCGCGTCCGCGAAAGAAAACGGGCCACGGCGCGGATCGCCTCCGGTTCGTTAGGCCAGAGCTGAAAGGCGGCCGTCGCTTCCTTTCGCGCTTCGTTCCATTGTTCCTTTTCTAGGAGCGCGAACGCGGTCTGCGCGTGCCGCCGGGCCTGCCAGGCCTTGATCCGGTGGAGGACCGGTCGCCCGCCGAAAACAGAACCGAGCACGAGCACGAGCACGAGCCCGAGCGCGAGGAAGAGGCGGTTTCGTTTGCGAGCGCGCAGCGCCAGCTCCGCGTCGGTCAGCATTATGTCGTGGGAACGCATCAAAAATTAGAAAGTAGAAAGTACAAATGCGGAACGCGAAATGCGAAATGCGGAATTGGAAACTGGGAATGGGAAATGGGGAATGGGAAATTGGAAACTGGGACTGGGGAATAAGAATTAGAGATGGGATTTCGCTGTTCGGCTGCTGGCAACGATAATTGCGATTAGTTCTCGGCACTCTTTCAAAAGCGTTTCGCACGTTTTGGCGGGAGCAAGATGGCTTTCGGCGAAGAGTTCGATCCAATACTCGGTTTCAGCAGCTTCCTTCTCGCAGATTGCGAGTTTGTGGATGAAGTCATTTCGAGATTCCGCACGTGTCGCTTCGCGATAATTCGCGCCGATCGACGTGCCACTCTTGAGTAATTGTCGGCCGATGACATCGGCAGGTCGCGACGGTTTCACGGAGGCGACAAAGTTGATGACGTCCAACGCAAAACGTTTGGTTCGTAATTCCAGATCATTTTTCATCGGGTCAGATTGCCCATCCACTCAAGTTCGCTGCAACTGCATTCCGTCTTCATGGTTCCGCATTTCGCATTGATTCGCTCGCCTCCCGCTCACTCACCCTTCGGGCCTCGTCTATGTCGCTCGCCTCCCGCCGGCTCCATTCCGCATTTCGCATTTCGCATTTCGCGTTCCGCATTTGTAATTTCTACTTCGCTTCCACCACTTCCCTTAGCAGTTCGCCGAACCGCGCCTCGGCGGCGGCGTCCTCCATCCGCGTTGAGCTGATCACGATCGTTTCCAGCACTTGCTGTCCGAGATTGCGAATGCCCTCGCGCACGACCCGTACCCGGGCCTGCATCGACCACTCCGGCTGGACGCCCTGGGCGAGGAGGAGGTCGGGGCGCGCTTCGCTCCGGTGGATCTTGTCTTCCTGCAAACAAAAGAAGGTGTGGGCCACGACGCTGCCCTGGGTTTGCCGAAACGTTACGTGACGCGCCGCGATCGGAATTTCGCCGGGGCCACGATAGGTTTTAGTTCCCAGATCGGCGATCAGAGTCCAGCCGATGCTTGGCAGGCAGATGTCGGGACGATGCGCCCTTGCGCGCAGAACGCTGGAGCTCCCGGGATTCCACCGAAAGAAAAAGAGATAATTCGTGCTGAACGCACCGGACGATCCGCTTTTCCAGACGACTTCACGTCCCTGATCGAAGCGCAGAGTCTGGCGCACCCCTTCGTCGATTTTGATTTCGCGAAATCCAGGCGCGTTCTCGGGCGCCCGCACATTCCAATTCCCGACCACCACCAGATCTTTTTCGTGGGCCCGGTACCAGGCCTCGACGCCGAGCTCGACGGCAAGGAGCCAGGCGAGGGAAAGGATGAGGGAAAGGAGAAAGGGGAAAGTGGAAAGTGGAAAGTCAGAGGACGGAGGACGGAGGTCGGAGGTCGGAGCGTCTTCCTTTTCGCCTTTCGCCTTTCCACTTTCTACTTGTCGGCGTCGTCGTCCCAATAGCGCCGCCAGGCCTAATGACCCCAAAAAGACGACACCGACAATGGTGTATCCCGCGGCGTCGTGCCAGCGATCGACGGCGGAAATGTTTTGGGTGGCTGCGACCCAGACGAGAAAGAAGGCGCGCCCGAAATTTGCGAGCACAGCGAGGGCGATGGCACCGAAAACGAGAAGAAATCGTTTCAGGACGGAGAGGCGTTTCAATTCTCCGAAGAGCAAACCAATCATGAGCGACGTCTGGAGGGAGCGCACTCCGCTGCACGCTTCGTTCACACCCACCAATCCGCTGCTGACCCGGATCAGGTTTCCTTCAAGCTGCGCCGGTACGCCAAAGAGGGTGATCGTTTCCGTCGCCACGGCCGCGACGGTGCGCATCAGGCCTTGCACGATCGGTTCCTCGATCGGCGAAATCCACGGCACCGCAACGAAAAAGAAACAGACCGGAAACGCGAAATGCCGCAGCCACGGTTTACCGCCCGCCGCCCAAATCACGAGCAGCGTTAGCGTCGCGACCGCCGCTGTGTGGATCCAATCAACCGGCCGCCAATCCGGATTCGCCACCTCGAACAGCCGCACCGGAAACAAGATGAGCAACGCCACGATCCCGATCCCGATAGCCAGGGCGTTATGTTGATTCTTCCTCCGCGTTCCGCATTCCGCCTTCCCCATTTCCCCCGCCCCGCTCGCTCCATTCCGCATTCCGCCTTCCCCATTCGGCATTTTCCCCCTGTCTTCCCACCGCAACCAAAAAAGAAACGCCGCGAAGAACGGCACGAACCAGCCGTAGCTGTATTGCTCGTTGACCGACCACTCGCCGCTAAGCTGCCGGCAAAGAACGAACCAAAGAGCGAGTAGGGTGAGAACCAGCAGCGCCAAATGCGATTTCGCGATGGTCGATTTCAAGACTGCCGGATTATAGCAGGCGGCGGCAATTGCCGCCGCAGTTATCGGTTGTAGCGGGATCGCTGATCCCGGCAGCGCCGACGCCTCGATCTGGAGACGGCCTGCCCTCAGGCCGTTGAGGATGGACGTGCGCCGGAAACTCTTCCACACGTTCCCCCAACGGCCTGAGGGCAGGCCGTCTCCATCGCTCCATTGATTCGCAGATTCCCATCTGCTCCCCGGCTACCTCGCCGGCTTGACCGTCTATCCGCCGGCCGCCCGGCTCGGCGTATTCTAACTTTCTACTTTGTACTTTCTACTTTGATTCGCTCAGCTCCCGCTTCGCTCACCCTCCGGGCTGCGTCTATGTCGCTCGGCTCCCGTCGGCTCTATTCTAACTTCCGACTTCCGTCCTCTGACTTCCGACCTCTAGTCTGTCGCGTGCCCGCGACGCAGCGCATTCTCGGTTTGGAATTTTTCGGCGGGACGGTTGCGGACGCGGTCGACCAGGCTCTCAGCCATCCCGGGCTGGTGGTTGCGCCCTCGGGAACCTGTTTCACCCGATTGCAGCGCGACGAAATTTATCGCGCGGCGATGATCGGAGCCGACCTCATTTTGCCCGACAGCGGGTTCATGGTTTTGCTATGGCGATTGCTGCGGCGCCGGCGCATCAATCGAATCTCGGGCCTGGCTTATCTAAAGGAGCTGCTTGGCCGCGAAGAGTTCCGTCGCAATCGATCCGTTCTCTGGGTTTTGCCGAACGAGCACGCGGCCGACACGACGATCTCGTGGTTGCAGGACCACGGTTTCCTGACAACGGCGGACAATTGTTACGTGGCGCCGATCTTCGGATCTGAAGTTGCCGATCCGGTTCTGGTGGACCGGATTCAATCATCGCAGGCTGGCCACATCGTGATCGCGCTCAGCGGCGGCGTGCAGGAAAAGCTAGGGTTTTATCTGCGCGAGAAATGCGCGCATCGCCCGGCGATCCATTGCATCGGCGCCGCGCTCGGTTTCATCACCGGCTACCAAGTCGCGATTCCGACCTGGGCCGATCGCTTTTATCTCGGCTGGCTCCTCCGGCTGCTGGCGAATCCGAGAAAATTTCTCCCGCGGGCAATGAGCGCCTTCGCGTTGCCAAGGCTCATCCTTCGCTACGGCGAAGTTTTGCCGCCAGTGAAACGCTGAAATGCTGAAAAACTGAAAAGCTGAAATTTGGGAGGGAAAACGCTGAATGGAGCCGGCGGGAGCCGAGCGACATCGATGAAGCCCAAAGGGTGAGTGAGCGGGAGCGAGCAAATCAAACGCTGAAAAGCTGGAAAGCTGAAATTCGGAGGCGGAGCTTGAAAAAGCTGAACGAGCGTTTTTCAGATAATTTCAGCTTTTCAGCGTTTCCATATTTCAGCATTTTCATCCAATGCGCCTCCCAGAAGAGTTTAGACACCGAACGAAAAAATATGCCTCGGCGGTGATTCGATTGTACGCGAAATTGCCAAGGGCACGAAAGGAAGTCGAAGTCTTGGGTCATCAGCTTCTTCGATCAGGCACTTCGGTTGCGGCTCACACCCGAGAGGCATCAAGAGCTCGATCTGATGCGGAGTTCTGTTCGAAGATCGATGGAGCGTTGCAGGAAGCTGATGAATCGCAGTTATGGATTGAACTCCTGCGCGAAGATTGCGGGATCGAGGGTGCCGTCGTCCAACAACTGCATGAAGAAACTAACGAATTAATTGCGATTTTCGCGACAATGGCAGACAAGACCCGGCGCGGCTTAAAATAATTTCAGCATTTCAGTTTTTCAGCGTTTTAGCTTTTTCTTCTCTTTCCGCCGTTCAAGGCTCGCATCTCGTAGCGGCTTCAGTTATTTCCTGGCGAAATGGAAGTTCGCAGCGTTGAAGCCATCATCTCCGCTTTGAACTCCGCCGAGGCGCGCTATCTCATCGTCGGCGGTCTGGCCGTGAATGCGCATGGTTTTGTGCGGCTCACGCGTGATGTCGACATTGTCCTGGCGCTTAACCCAGAGAACGCGTCGCGCGGATTGAATGCATTGCTCGCGATCGGTTACCGCATGTCGATTCCTGCGAGCGCGGAGGATTTCGCAAATGCTGAAATTAGAGAGGATTGGCGCCGAACGAAGGAAATGGTTGTCCTCAAGCTTTGGAGCGATGAGCACCGTCGCACCCCTGTCGACATCTTCGTTTACGAGCCATTTGAATTTGCGCGGGAATTGACCGTGGCTACGATCCTGGAAGTCTGCCCAGGACTGCGGGCGCCGGTAGTTTCCTTGCCGACTCTGTTGCAGATGAAACGAGATGCGGGACGCCCGCACGACCTGATAGACATCGAGGAGTTACAGAGAATGCGATGAAGCCGGGCGAAACCATCGTGCCTGATTGGAAATGGGGGACCGCTGAAGGAAGCCGTGATCTCGATCGGCTCCTCGATCGGCGCCTGACCTTTCGCGAGAAACTGGAATGGCTGGAAGAAGCCGAGAGTCTTAGTCTGCAAATGCAGGCCGCGCGCGAGGCAAGAAATCAAAAGGTCCAAAGAGCTGAACGCTGAAAGCACGATTTCCAAATTCCGCAGTCGCGCATTCGCCATTCCGCATTTCTTAGCTTTTTAGCTTGTGAAAGCCCGGCCGTTGCTCCGCATCCCTTACGGCAGCGTTCAGTTTTTCAGCGTTTTGTATTTTTAGCTTTTCAGAGTTTCAGCGTTTAAGTATTTATCCTTGCGTGGGTGTTCTCCTCTTCCTCCCAGGGACGATTTTGCTGATTGTCAGCGGTCTTATCTGCCTGAAATTTGCCCACCGGCGAATTAAACCCCGACGAGTCCTTGTCATCATCCTGCTTGCTCTCGCGATCAGCTGGGTGATTTGGTCCGCGCTCAATCACGTCTCACAACCCCCTCCACCGCCCGACCAGGGATTGGGGCCGTAATAGCATTTTAGGTTTCGACGTTTCAGTTCTCGAGCGTTTTGCTATTTCAGCCTTTATGCAAAGCGAGCGTGTCCTCGGGATTCCGTTCTTCACCAGGACCGTTGGCGCAGCGGTGGAACGTCACGTTGAAAAGGGCGGTTATGTGGTGATTCCCGCCGCACCCGCACTGCTCAAATTGAAGTACGACGAAGAATATCGGCGGGCGATGCAGAGCGCCGATCTCGCGCTCGCTGACAGCGGGTTGCTGGTGCTCCTGTGGAGTCTTGCAGGTGGCGCCAAACTGAAAAAAGTCTCGGGCATCGCTTATTTCAAAGAGTTGTTCGAGCATGGGGGAATCCAGACGGGCAAGAACGCTTTCTGGGTGTTCGCCTCGGATCACGCAAAAACGCGAGCAAGTGGGTGGCTGACTGAGCGCGGACTGCGAATTGAGGACCGGAACTGTTTCGTTGCGTCCGGTCGGGCTTCCTCGTCACAGGACTATGAGATCCTGGTGAAGATCGAAGAGGAGAAGCCGCGCCACGTCGTGATCGCCATGGCCGGCGGCGGCCAGGAAAAACTCGCACTTTATCTGCGCGACTATCTTCTCTACCGGCCGAGCATCCATTGCATCGGGGCCGCGCTCGATTTCTTGTCGGGCGAAGAACGGGCAATTCCGGAATGGGCCGAGCAAAACCATCTGGGGTGGCTGATCAGATTGTTTGCACAACCCCGAATGTTCTTTCCCCGGATCGGGATCGCGCTGGCTCTCGCGCGGATGGTATTCAAATACCGCTCCGAATTGCCGCCGCTAAAAAAGCGCTGGGCAGACGTGTGAAGAAAGTGGAAAGGGGAAAGGCGAAAGGCGAAGGGGAGGCAGAAGAGAGAAAGGGGAAAGGGGAAAGGCGAAAGGCGAAAGAATGGAAAAGGACTTGGAGAAACGGACAAAGCGATTTGCGTTGGACGTGATCAAATTTGTCGCTGCGTTATCGCGAGCGCGCGACGCAGATATTCTGGGGAGGCAGTTGCTTCGCTCCGCGACATCCATTGGGGCAAACTATCGCGAAGCGGGTCGCGGCGTTTCGCGTCCGGATTTTGCGCACAAAATAGGGACCGTGGAAAAGGAAGCAGCGGAAACTCAATACTGGCTCGAGCTGTTAATCGAGTCCGGCATCAGCGCCGGCGCGACCGCGAATGAACTTCACAGAGAATCGTCCGAACTGCTCGCCATCTTCACGACCATCGGCAGGAAACTTAAGGAAAATTAGGAAGTCGAAAGTCGAAAGTCGAAAACGGAGAAACAAGAGGTGCGAATTTTTCTTCTTACTGATTATCCCCGCTTTTTCTTCCACCGCCGCGTTTTCCCGCTTCCTACTTCCGCCTTTCTAATTTCGTCCCCGTCTCCTTCCAATTTCCACTTTCGCCTTTCGCCTTTGATTCGCTCCGCTCCGGC
>PLCM01000014.1 GCA_003134765.1 Spartobacteria bacterium
CGAGAAAGGCTTTTTCGTAGGCATGCGATTCATCATTTCTGCAGTGATAACAGCGGCGTTTACCTTCATCGCCGGGGCAACCTTCGTCTCAGCGCAAGATCCGGCGGTGGTCAATTCCAAGACAATAAAAGTAAAATTCGAGAATGATCGGGTGCGCGTTCTCGAAGCCGAATTGCCGCCAGGCGTGAAAGAGCAGGTGCACTCGCATCCGGCCTACGTGATTTATGTTTTGGCCGGCGGCAAGTACCGCAACTACGCCGCGGATGGCAAGACGACCGAGGGCGAATTCAAAACCGGCGATGTGCTCTATCGCGATCCTTTGACCCATGCCGCGGAAAATATTGGCACCACGACCATGCACCTGATCCTCGTCGAGCTGAAGCAAACGCTGAAAAACTGAAACACTGAAAAGCTGAAATTATTTTAGAGTTTCAGTTTTTCAGCGTTTTCACTTACAGGCTCTTCGCTTCCTGCAGCTGTTGCTTTACCTTCGCCACCTTCTCGCTGTTGGGAAATCGGCGGATGAACTCTTCGCACACGGGGATCGCACGGATCGGATCGTGCATTTCTTCGATCAAGAGCCCAATCTGATTGAACAGGCTGTTTTCATGCTGCGGGTTCTGCCGCTGCGCGATGGTGTACTGCTCAAGCGCCTTCTCCGGCTTCCCTGAGAACCGGAACGCGTTCCCCAGGTCGGTCCGGACATCCGCGTTATCCCGTCCTTGCGCGATCGCCTCCTGATATTGCCGGACCGCTTCGGCCCACTGCTGATGATCGTAAGCCAGGTTCCCCCGAATCACGGCCGCGTCCGCCGCCGATAATCCGGACAGATCGGGCGCCGCCGGCGCGGTCGTATTCTGCGTCGCGAACGACCTCGGTGAATCCACAGGCACCGACCGCTGTGACATAACCAACCAAGTCACAGCCGCTCCCACCCCCGCGGAAAGGAGCATCGGCAACAAATAGCTCCCAAGTCCTTGCGACCCCGGCTCCGCTGGTTTGGTTTTTTCTCTGCTCATTAGCCACGCCGTTCTCCGGCAACTTCGCGACCCTACCACGGAAACCTACGGACATGGTTAGCCGTGAATCTCAGCAATTGCCAAGTTTACCTACTATCAGAGATGGAGTGGCTGGGCGAGGTGGAAATGGAGGATCTTTCCCCGGGCGACATTGTAGCAGCCGCGCGTGACGGACACGCCGCGCGAGGTGGTTATCTTCATGGAGCGGGATCGTGGATTGGTGGCTTGGGCGAAATCAGTGTCAGCCACGCTTCTATCGCACAGGCGCGAGACCGCCCATTGGACTTTGGTCGTATCTCCGATCGTCCAGGCGCGGCTTGCCCGGGCGTAAAACGAAAATCAAAATTGGAAAAAAGACTGAATGATGATTGATATTCCCATGCGCCTTGGACTCTTTTTGACCGCTGCGACAACTCTGCTCCTTCTGGCTGCTTCACCTCGCGCGGCCGAAAAACCGCAAGCGGCTTCCGCCGAAACCCTGCTGGCAAATCTGGAAAAAACTTCTGGCGGACGCCTCGGAGTGTATGCCCTGAACACGGCCGATGGGGCCGAGGTGCGCTACCGGGCAGACGAGCATTTTCCCATGTGCAGCACCTTCAAGTTAATTTTGGCAGCCGCGATCCTGGAGAAAAGCACGCGCAGAGCCGGTCTCCTCGAGGAGCGGGTTCACTTCGCGAAGAGCGATCTCGTTTCGCACTCACCAATTTCTGAGCAACACCTCAACGACGGCATGACTATCGCCGAACTCTGCGCGGCGGTGATGAAGTACAGCGATAATACAGCCGCTAACCTGCTCATCAAAAATCTAGGAGGGCCGTCTGATGTCACGGCCTATGCGCGTTCCATCGGGAACACGGAATTCCGTCTCGACCGCTGGGAAACAGCCATGAGCGCCTGCGTTCCCGGCGATTTGCGCGATACCGTAACTCCGGCCTCGATGGCCCGCAGCCTCCAAGCGCTGGTGCTCGGCGAGACTTTGTCACCGGCTCATCGGAAGCAGATGAATGACTGGCTGCGTGAGAACACGACGGGTGCAAAGCGGATTCGTGCCGGCATACCTTCCGACTGGCAGGCTGGCGACAAGACAGGCACCGGTGACTATGGGACTGCAAACGACATTGCCGTGCTCTGGCCACCGGGGCGCAAGCCGATCGTTCTCGCCATTTATCACACCCAGAAAGAAGCGGACGCGAAGTCGAACGATGAGATCATTGCGGCGACAGCTCGCATAATGGTGAATGCATTCGCCGCAGCACCGAACGATCAAAAGAACTGATCAAGAGTTTCACGGTTTCTTTTCCTCGCAGAGTTTCCGGAAACGGGGGTTGCCACACAAGGGTCCCATTTCGGGCCGGTATTAGATGCGTCGCAAGATGCAGCAACCGGCTCGACGGCGTCTCGCCCTACCAAAAGGGCAATCCCCTCTGATTTTCTGCTGGCCCACTCCAGCGGGGGCTGATTTGCTATTCCGCGAACAGCGGCAATGAAGGCAGACGCAAGCGAGTTGGAAGGAGAAGCTCCGGCGGAAACAATCGGCGGCCGCCATTATCTCGGGATATTTCCAAAGCTCGGCAATCATCGCTTGGGTACTCGATACTGCGCTGCTCGCTATCGCTAGGCAGACTCGTCACGGTCGCATTCGCAGACGAGGCGGAAACCGAGATCGTTGCAGGAATAGTTCGGCGCGTTCGAGGCGCGGGCCGTGGCCCGCAGGTTTGAGAAGCGCGATTTCCAACTGCCTCCACGATAAACTCGCTTGGCTCCTGAGGCTGGACCGCGGGGATTCTGTTTCGGGGAGCCGGCCAGCGGCTGGAAGAAGTCGAGACACCATTCCCAGACATTTCCCGCCATATCTTCCAGTCCGAAAGAGCTGACGCCGCGCGGAAACGCGCCGACGGGCGAGGTCTGCGCGAAGCCGTCGTTGATGGAGGCGTCCCGCCACGGGAAGGGCGTGTTCATATCGGCGAAATTACCGAGGTCACCCTGGCCCTCCTGGTTGCCCCACGGATATTTCCTCCCGTCCGTCCCTCGCGCTGCGTATTCCCATTCTGCTTCGGTCGGCAGCCGGTACTTCCGCCCGTCTTTTTGGCTGAGCCATTCACAATATTTTACGGCGTCGAAACTGGTGACGTAGACGACCGGATGATCGCCGCCACCTCCTTCGATCCGCTTCAATTGGTGCCGGGGATCGAATTGTTCATACTCCACGTTGGTGACCGGATACAGTGATATGTAAAACTCACTCAAGGTGACGGGCGTGAGCGGCTGTTCGTTAGGTGCAGCGTCCGGCGCGGCGCTCCCCATCGTGAACTCGCCTGGCGGGAGCAGAACCATGGTCGCGCCAACAGGATTCAGGAACCTGACCGGGAATCGGCTTTTAAACGGCTTTGTTGGAACGGACGGCATCGCCGGCGCGACCGAAGCTTCCGCAACGGGCGCCGCATTCCGCACCGCGGGAGCTACCTTCGGCAGGGTGAATACGGGAGGAGGTGGAGCCTTTGCCAGAACCAGCTCTTGTTCCTCGAGAAAATTATCGAGCAGTTGCTCGGCGCGGGGCGGCGCGATGCCGAGGTTTTCGGCAATTTGGGCAAGCATTGCCCTCACCGTGTAGCTTGCGCTGGCCATATTGAGCGCGCCGAGCCGCAAGATGCGGATGTATTCCTTTTCCGAAGCCTCGGTGGTGGCCGCATTCGCCGGCGTCGAGGGAGATCGCCCCTGTGTGGGGGCGGCTGGGCGGCGCGCCTTGTTGAGGGACAACACTTCTTCAATGCAGGTCCGAATCTGATCGTCGTCGAACCCATTCCGCTGACCAAATTCCACGAGGTTTGCCTCCGCTTCCGAAGTCAAAATGCCGCCTTTGATCGAGAAGCGGACAAATTTCGCGAATTCGTCCAGCGTTTCCCGTCGGCTCCTGGCGGCAAGCTCGTCGTCGATCCGACGACGTTGAAGCGGATCGAGCAACTGGATCCGGGCTTCCACCAGATACCTGGATGATTCGTCGAGGCCCCGTCCAAGCAACTGGGCCAGGGGGTTACTCGGCTGGTTCTTCAACGGAAGCTTGTTTTGCCACCACTGGAGCAGCGCGGCGCAATGCTGTTGAATTTGTTCTTCGGTGGGGTGGGCTCGCGGGTCGAGGCAGAGGCGCTCGTACGGATTGTCGCCCCGGTATTTGCTCCATCCGTCCCACTTGCGAGGATCGTCCGGAAAATCAGGGGGCATCAGTTTTGAAGCGAGCATGTAAAGGGGAGCTTGGGCGAGCGGATGAGATTACGTGCGTGTTCGCTGCAAATTCCATGCCTCCAGCCACCATTGAACGCTAAAGATCAAATGAACCAACGCCCGGCGGCCTGGAAGCGAAAAATTTAAAGATCGGAAGCCACCTGAAAAGTCTCGCACCCATCCGCGGCGACTGATCTAATTATCGGCAATCACCGGCCTGAACCGAAGGCAACCTCATGCGCACCGCCGCCTTTGTCGCCCTGATCGCCGGAGCCGCGGGATCGATCGGTTTATTGCTTCATGCGAGGCAGCATCCTCCTCCGCTCCTGGTTTTCCTTTTCGTTATCTGGGTGCTGTCGCCGTTCGTTGTTCTCGGAATTGCTCATCTGGTTTCGAAACGCCGGTCGCCCGGCACGCAAGCGACGCTCTGCTTTGTCAGCGTATTCATCGCGATTGCGTCGCTGCTGGTCTACGGGGACGACACCCTCAATCACCGAACGACACATCCTGCATTCGTTTATGTGGCGGTGCCGCCGGTCTCCTGGTTACTCATAATCCTCCTGACCTCGATGGCAGCAATCAGGTCACGCAAAACTCAGAACCAATAAGAAGCTTGCGCGCCGAATGCGTTTCCGCAGGCGTGCAAAAGAAGGAATGAACGAGTCACGACAAGCCTTCAACGTTCGCCAGGCATTGGAAGCGGACGCCGCCGCCCTCTTGAACATCTATCGTCCTTTCGTGGAGTCCACCGCCGTTACTTTCGAAACCGTTGTTCCTACGGTGGAAGAATTCTCTTCTCGCATTGCCAGGGCGCTTTCCAGCTATCAATGGCTCGTCGCCGAGCGCGATGGTCGATGCATCGGCTATGCGTATGGATCCATTCATCGTGCGCGTCCCGCCTACCGTTGGTCGGTCGAGGTCTCTGCTTATGTGCACCCCGACTATCACCGCCAGGGAGTGGGTCGCGCCCTCTACCGGCAACTTTTGAACGAACTGGCCGAGAAAGGCTTCTGTAACGCCTATGCCGCCACTACCCTGCCTAACGAGGGAAGCGTGGCTCTACATCGGGGAATGGGCTTCGAACCGATAGGTGTTTTCAAAGCGGTGGGACGCAAATTCGGGAAATGGCATGATGTAACGTGGTTTCACCGCGTCCTTCGCGATTCACCGCTTTCGGAATAGCGTTCTGAAGAGGCCGGTGATAAATAGTCCGAAATGAAACGACCGAGTGCCTGGATTCCTGTAATCATGTCGTTGGCCGCGCTGGCAATCGTCCTCATTCACATTGCCAGGTTCGGCACGGCGCGGGAGAGCGATGAAGGAACGGCGGCTCATATCTGGCAGATCCTGATGGCGGGCCAACTGCCGATCATCGCGTTCTTCGCGATCAAGTGGCTCCCGCGAACGCCGAAACCCGCGTTACTGACTCTGGCGCTCCAGGCCGTCGCTGGCCTGGCCGCGCTGGCCCCGGTCTTTTATTTCGGCTTGTAGGCCACGCGAAATCTAAGTCCTATCTCGGAGGGACGTGCTTCCGCACGTCCGACGTTCTGCGCGTAGCCCGGATCTTGGGGACGTGCGGAAGCACATCCCTCCGCCCGATTACTGGAACCGGAAGGAGCGCAGGATCTCGGCGCTCTCGCCTTTGACGCCGAGATCATCGGCGCTCTTGACGTCGCGGCCCAGCGAAGTTCCGAGAAGCAGAATGGTAACGCCGTTCTTTTTGCCGGGCGGATGCACAACAATGGTCTTGCCGTAAATCAGGGTTTTGGCGGCATCGTGGAAGTCGGCCTGGAAAAGGGCGGCGCGACTGTGAACGCCGTCGATGGTCTCCGGGGTTCGCCTTAGTTCTTTATAATTGTGGAAGTTACCGGCAAGCTGCTGGCCAAGCTGGTCGAGCAGGGTGTCATACAGGGAATCGCTCTGCGAGCTGGGCGGATTAAACCACGCATAACCGACCGCGAAATTCTCGGCAGTGTTGCCTTTCCCCGCGGCGGCGTACTTCTCGACCTTCACGAAATTAACATCGGATTGCGGCTGAAGACTGAAGCTCTTCGGGTAATCGAAACTGAACGCAACGAAGTTCGACTGAAGGGCAGCGGGTAACTTGTCTTTGACATTGACGTAAGTGTTCGAGCCTGATTTCGGCGAGCTTCGCTCGGTCGTTGCACCAGGCGTCTCGTCGGAGCTCGGCGCGGTCAACGCCTTCCGCTGCTGCTCCTGGATCGACTGGATCATCGACTTGGTGTCGCTTTGGAATTCACTGACCTTCTTCTTCGCGCGGTAAGCCATAAGGCCAATGATCACCGCGATGATGATGATTAACGTCAGGCATCCGCAGCCGCCGAGGACCCAGGGCATTGCGCTTTTCTTCGGAGGCGCACCTGACGGCGGCGTGTAAATCGGCACCCGCGGCGCCGGCGCAGGAGGAGGCGGTGGCGGTGGAACTGGAGACGGCCCCGGCATTGGTGGCGGCGGGGGTGGTGGCGTGGGTGCCGGGGACGGCGTTGGAGTTGAAGGCGCAGGAGGCTTGGGCGGTTCCGGCGGTGGTGTGAACGGCGGCGGCGGTGGTGGCGGAGGCGTTGAATCGGAAGGCGACGGCGGGTTGGGCTGCGACGGATTTGGCGGATTCGGCGGCTCGTTCATGGTAAATGGGATCTACTGGGCAGCGGATCTTGTCAGGCACGAGGAGAAGCGTCAAGAAGCCCGCGCGAGCGACTTCAATCGCAATGATCCGCCTTTTCATGCGTCCGAAACCGCCGCGAGTTTCGATGCCGAGATTGAGCAATCTTTCCGGGGCACACGGCAGAACGGGGTCTGGCAGAATCAATAAGCCACAGGGCTTTGCCTTTGGCAGGGCGCGATTCTGTCTGGCCGCCGGTCAAGTTTGTGATCTTCGGTTCGGCAGAGTCTTTCCGTCCATCATCAGGAGAGCGCAGCGTCAAGCAAACCTCCCGAAGACCACACGAGTCGAAAAGAGCGTCCGATGCGACCGCTACGGCGCTCAGTTTCGAAAAGGAAATAACCCATGCTTCCCCGCCAAACCGCCCGTTATGAAAGCACTCCCACGTCTCCAAATCTTACTCGCGGCATCCAGCTTTTTTTTCGCGACGGCGCGGGTCGACGCGCGCACGATGCTAGACCTTCCCGGCTTTCCTGCCGCCGGGTTGCGGGTTTATCTGCCTGCCGAAGCTTATTCGAAGCTGGTGAATGCGCCGGTCAAAGCCTGGATCCAACTTCGCGGCCAGATCGTCAATTCGAAGGTAGCTGGCGCCAGAGTTGTCCGCTCCGAAGGAGGAGGTGTCTATGACAAGGCGTCGGTCCAAATTGCAAACGGAATGGAGCTTTACACTGACGTGACGTCGAGCCGACTGCCCCCTGCCGTCCTGATCCATGTGCTCGTCTATCAACTGCCCAAAGGCGAACATGCCATAGCCCTCGCCCAGGACGACAGCCTGGGCGCCAGTAATTTCCTCTACTCCCGCTCGATCAGAATGCGCTTTCTGGGTCTGGCGAACCAGAAGGCGCCCGCGCCAGGGCCCAAGCCAACGAAGCAGTAGAACTGTCGCCGCCGCCAAGTGGGCGGCGTGCCGTCGACTCGCGATCGCGAAGCGCTTACCCACGCGTCCCACCAAGGACGCTGCTAAAGGTTATCGCGCAGGCGCCAGCGGCGGTGCGGTCGTCGGCTTAGCGTTGGCGCGTTTCAGGAGACCGAAGAGATCGCTGTCCGTTGATAGGACGATGGTCGATTCCTTGGTCAGCACCTTGCGATAGGTCTCCATGCTTTTGAGGAAGCCATAAAACTCGGCTGCCTGCGGATTCTGGGTGTAGGCGCGCGCATAGATTTCAGTGGCTTTGGCATCGGCTTCGCCGCGAATCTCCTGCACCTTGCGATAGGCGGTGGATTGAATCTCGTTGAGATCGCGCTCCTTCTGTCCCGCAATCCGGGCAGCCTCCCCTTCTCCTTCGGAACGGAAACGCTGCGCAATTTGCCGGCGCTCGCTGATCATGCGCTGATAAATCCGGTCGAGCACATCCGGATTATAGTTCACTCGCCGTAGCCGGACATCGAGCAGCTCGACACCAAACTCGGCGAGCTTTACCGCCGCCTCTTTCTTAATCTCTTCTTCGACTTTCAATCTCCCGAAGGCGATCGGCGGCAGCACACCTATGGTTCCCATTCCAACGGGGCCAACCTTCAAGGTCTCGTCGTGGACCGGCTTGCGGTCCTTGTCCGTCCGGACGATCTCAATCAAATCGTGTTTCGCGATTGCGTTCCGCGTTTCACTGCCCAGGATGTCCTCGAGACGGGACTGGGCACTGCGTTCATCATGTAACCGAACAAAGTAAGTCTTGGGATCGTCGATCCGCCACCGCGCATAGGTATCGACATGGATGTAGGTCTTGTCACGAGTCGGAATCGCGACCGGCAAACCGTCCCATTCTAGAAACCGCTTATCGATCCGGTTTACTTCTTGAATAAACGGCACCTTCAAATGCAAGCCCGGGTCAGTAGTCGGTTCGCCCACCGGTTTTCCGAACTGAGTAACAATGACCTGCTCCGTCTGGTTAACTGCGTAGAAGCAGCCCAGCACGGCGCGAAAGAGAATAATGACGCCGGCGACGGCGACGAACCAGAGGCAGCCGCGCTTGTTCATTTCGCCTCCGGTTTCAGGGTGAGCGGCAGGATGGGCAGAAGCTGCTTCATTGAATCGTCGATGATGATCTTCGGTCCCATCAGGGGCAGCACGTCCCCCATGGTCTCAAGGTAAAGCCGCGTTCGGGTGATCTCGGGTGCCTTGATGTACTGGCCGAGCATGGCGTTGAAGGAAGCGACGTCGCCCTCTGCTTCGTTCACGCGCTTGAAACGATAACCTTCCGCGCCGCGAATCGTCTGGTCGGCCTGGCCGCGGGCCCGGGGTACCGCTTCGTTGTAATCACCGTTCGCGATATTGATCGCGTTTTCGCGGTCCTGCTGGGCCTTGTTCACTTCGTTGAAGGAAGCCTGTACTTCCCGCGGTGGATTCACGTTCTTCAGCTGCACCTGGTCCACGCGGACGCCCAGCTTGTAACGCTTCGCCAGCTCCTGCATCCGACTGAGCGCAGAAATCTCGATGTCCTGCCGGCCAATCGTGATCACTTCGTCCACGGTGCGATCGCCGATCACTTCCCGCATCGCGGCCTCGGACAAATCGCGCAAGGTCTGGCCCGGATTGCGCACATCGAAAAGGTACTCCTTGGGATCGTCGATCCGGTATTGCACAACCCACTCCACGAGGGCGGCATTCAGGTCGCCGGTCACCATCGATTTTTCCTCGAGCTGTTGCTGGGCCGGCTGATCTGGATTGGTGTATCCGTAAGTGTAGAAGCCAAACTCGAGTTTCAATTGCCGGCGCGTCGGCAGCACGCTCACTTCATCCACTCCCAATGGAATCTTGAAATGCAATCCGGGCTCGACGGTGGTCAGAAACTTTCCGAAACGCAAAACCACACCTTCCGACTCGGCGGGCACGGTGTAGTAGGAAGTCCAAAACAGGATCAACAAGAGGAAAACCACCGCCACCGCAGCGATGATCCGCAACGGCGGTTTCGGAAAATTGACGTTTATGACCGCGGGAGGCTGATTATTCATGCGGCGTTGAGGCAGCAAGCTAGAGCAGAAAGCGCCCGGAAAGAAGCGCAAACTTCCTCGCTTGGGCGAAGCTCGCCAAATAATGCCCATTTCTCTAACTTCGCGGAAGGTTCATCGCGGAATTTGGAAGTGAGCAATCTGACGATTCGAAAAGCGAAGATAACTGACGCGCAGCCCGTGGCGGAATTGAGCGCAATGCTCGGTTATCCGGTCGAAACGGGTGTCATGTCCGAAAGGCTCGAACGGCTGGGGAAGCGCGAAGACCACGTCCTCTTCGTTGCGGAAACGACAGCAGTCGTTGGATGGATTCACGCCGCCGAGCAGGAAATCCTGGAAGTCGGTCGCGTCTGCGAGGTCTGGGGTTTGGTGGTCGCCGAAGGCCAGCGAGGTCGCCGCGTCGGTCGCAGTCTCGTCGAGGCCGTCGAACAATGGGCGCTCGCCCGCGACCTGAGCGAGGTTTCAGTGCGCAGCAACGTGCTCCGAGCCGAATCGCATCCATTTTATGAGCGGCTCGGGTACGTCCGTCTCAAAACGCAACACGCCTATCGGAAACGTTTGCCGCGCTGAGCCAGCTCGAATGCGTTTTGTTCGTCAATTATTGTTGGAGGGACGACCGCTGTGTCGTCCCAAAAATTAATGGGACGGGACAGCGCCCGTCCCTCCACGAAAGGGAAGTGATTCGCTTTCGCACGCCTTTTTTGGTAGGGCGAGACTCGGTCGAGCCAGATGAGCACGGCAACAAAATCAACGGCTCGACAGAGTCTCGCCCTACCACCCCTTGAATTTCCTCTTTCGAGTTTTCGCCTTGCCGGAGGTCCGGTCGCGAGATACTTTTCCCCGACCTATGAAGCGGACCGCCCAACAAGTCGCCGACACCATCGATGGGTTTGTTAATGGCACTGGAAATCAATGGGATTGGGATGGGTTTACTTCCATTCGAATCGATGATCCGGAACTGGAAGGTATTCGGCAGCGATGCATTTCGGTGCGCGATGAGTTTCCGCCGGAAAAGGTAAGCGATTATTGCAGCCCGGCCGGCATGGAAGCAATGCGGAAAATGGCCGGGAAGCTGCGCACGCGTGCCGCCTGATTACCCCAGGTTCGCCCGGCCCACCCCACGAGAAAATCGCTTCTCGTGAACGTCGGACCACATCGCGTGGTCTGAGTAACCAAATGAAGATCACTGCCGTCCTTGTCGCCATTCTTATCAGCGCCGGTTCGGTTTTGTCGGCCGCGGAAGAATCGCCGATCCCGAATCGGATGATCGATTACCCTGGTTTCCTGCAAAACGCGGCTGCGGTCGGGAAATTGCGAAACAAGCATCGGGTGACCGAAGAGGAATTCATCCGGATGGCGAAGGAGCCCGCGACGATCGTGTTCGATGCGAGGAGCGACGCGAAGTTTGCCATGTTTCACATCAAGGGAGCGAAACACCTGTCCCTGCCCGACGTCACCGCCGAGGAACTGGCGAAGGTGATCCCGGCCAAGTCGAGCCGGGTCCTGATTTATTGTAACAACAACTTCACAAATGAGCCAACGGCGTTGCCGGCAAAAGAGGTGACTGCTTCGCTGAATCTCTACACCTTTAACACGCTCTACAGTTACGGTTATACCAACGTCTATGAGCTCGGGCCGTTGATCGATGTTAAGAAGTCGACACTGACCTTCGAGGGATCGCTTCAGGCGGCAAAGTAAAGGCGAGTCGGATAGTTCCTAAAAAGGTTTTTGAAAAGCGAAACCCTGCTTTTTTTGGTCGCGCCAGGACCCTCATCCTAACCTTCTCCCTCAGGGAGAAGGAACTTCATTTAGTTTGCACGGCAGGCGGGACGCATTCGTTGTTGTCTCCATCAAGGAGAAGGAAATGCTTTCCATTTATGCGGCAGCGCGGGACGCATTCATTGTTTTCTCTCTCGACGAGGAACTGCAGATTCAACGAGTCCTTGCCTTGGTAGGGCGAGACTCCGTCGAGCCGAATCGGCGTCGAAAAAGGCGGCTCGACAGAGTCTCGCCCTATCAGAAGAAGGCAGGATTCCCTCTCCATGAGGGAGAGGGCTGGGGTGAGGGTCAGTGCGCGTTTTGCAACCGCTCGAATCATGAGGGTCGGCCAACGCTTCCATAGGTTTCTGGCGCCGGTTCAACCTTGGGACGAGCGATCGCTTCAGGCAGTCAGATAAAGAAGGCTTGCCTTGGTTTTTCGTTCGTGGCTCGCTGCCTTGACAATGCGAAGGCGCCTCTACCAAACATTCCGCTGGGGCCTGATCCTGCTGCCGGTGTTTCTTTTCATCTGCGCCCTGGTGTTGCCGCAGATTTCGGGAGCGATGGGGCTTTTCTCGGATAGCCCTGGTCCCTGGTACCAGCCGTTCACGGCGCCGCTTTTTCTCGCCGCGCTCTGCTATGACTACCCAGTGATCCGGCTTTGTCTGAGATTGGGAGGTGACGACATGTTTCTGTCGCCCGGCTACTAATTGTCCTGGCGATCTACACGGTTGCCTGGATGCTTCTCTGGCGCGCCCTCCTTCTGTTTTTCGAACGGCGCGCCGGAAAAACCGTCTGATGGAATACTTCGAAGAAGAGAGAGTTCGCCGGTTGCTTCGGATCGAAGATCTGATCCCCGCGATGCGCCAGGTGCTGGCAGAATTTTCGGCCGGTAAATGGCAACAGCCTTTGCGCGGTGTGCTCGCCCAGCACGGCGGCTTCTTCGGGGTGATGCCGGCTTCCGGGGATTCGATGGGGATAAAAATGGTGACCTTTTATCCGGGCAACACCAAAACGAAATTGCCGACGCACATGGCGGTGATAGCGCTCTTCGATCCCGCGACCGGCGAACCGCTCGCGCTCATGGATGGACGTTACATCACCGAGATGCGGACCGCGGCGGTGTCGGCCGTGGCGACGGATGCGCTGGCCGCGCCCGACGCGAACGTGCTGGCTTTACTCGGCGCGGGAGTGCAGGCCCACGCGCATCTTGTCATGTTGCCGCACGTCCGGAGATTCGATGAGATCCGGGTTTGGAATCACCATCCCGAAAAAGCGCAGCACTTCGCCGAGCAACATCGCATCAAGGCGATGGACCTCGAAGCCGCGGTGCGCGATGCGGATGTCATCGTCACCGCCACGAGTGCGCGCGAACCGATTCTGAAAGGCGAATGGTTGAAGCCCGGTGCGCACGTTAACGCGGTGGGCGCATCGCGGCCTGACTGGCGCGAATTGGACGACGACGCGATGCGAAATGTGGTGATCGTCGATTCCTACGAAGGCGCGCGAAACGAAGCAGGCGACGTGATTCTTTCGGGCGTGACGCCTTTCGCCGAACTCGGCGAAATTCTTAATGGCTCGAAGCGCGTTGAGTCAGGCACGACGACGATATTTAAGTCGCTTGGAATGGCGGTGGAGGATGTAGCGGCGGCCAAACTGGTTTACGACGCGGCGCGGAGAACTGGAGACGGCCTGCCCTCAGGCCGTTGAGGGAAGCGACGATTTCTCTCTCCGGCACGAGGGCGTGCCGGCTCCAAATAATAAGCTGTGTTCGCAGCGGCTTGTCGTTAAATTCGCACGATGCCCGCCACGCCTGACGCTGTTCGACCGATAGAACTTTCGGAGATTCGCGAGGCGCGGAAACGCATTACGGGTACGATTGTTCGCACCCCACTGCTCAGATTAGAGCTCGGCCCAGGTTTTCCTGATATTCGGCTTAAGCTCGAGAATTTGCAGCCGATCAATGCCTACAAACTGCGGGGCGCGGCGAATGCGGTCGCGATGTTATCCGAATCGGAACGCCAGCGCGGGGTCTGGACCATCAGCGCAGGAAACGCCGGACAGGGCGTGGCCTACGCTGCGAAAAGGGCGGGCGTTCCGAGCACCGTCGTCGCGATCGAGACGGCGCCGAAAGCGAAACTGGAAAGAATGCGCGCGTTAGGCGCGAAGTTGATCCTGGTTCCGTACGAGGTTGCCTGGCGCGCGCTCGAAGACCGAGCCTATCCCGGCGCGGAAGGCACTTTCATTCACCCCTTCGACGACGACAATTTCATCGCGGGCCACGCCACGATGGGGCTCGAGATTCTGGAGGACGAACCGGAAACCGCCGCAGTTATTGCCGCCATTGGCGGCGGTGGACTGATCACTGGAGTGGGAAGCGCGATCAAAGCGTTGAAGCCCGATGTCAAGGTCTGGGGAGCGGAACCGGAAACGGCGGCGCCGGCTGCGCTCTCCTTCGCGGCAGGCTCGCCGCAGCTGTTCAAGAACTGGCAGGCCTCCTTCGTGGATGGCGCCGGCGGCCAGAGCATGTTTCCCCGGATGTGGGAAAGGATGAAGCCGGTAGTGGATGGTTACATCGTCGTAACGCTGGAGCAGACGAAGGCGGCCATGCGCATGATGGCCGAAAAAGCGCGCGTTATCGCTGAGGGTGCCGGCGCTTTGCCGCTGGCGGCTGCGTTGACTGGAAAAGCTGGAAATGGCCCGATCGTCGCGATCGTTTCCGGCGGGAATATTGACTTAAAGAAGTTCTGCGAACTAATAGGATCAATGACATGAAGATTCTCGCTTTTGCCATTGCAGTTCTCATGATTTGCCTCGGCTTGACCGGCTTGGTTTGGCCGGAAGGGCTGGTGAGAATAGGACATTTTTCATTCACCCAGATCGGTCTTTACATAATTGCCGTCCTGCGAGTTGCCATCGGCTTGGCGCTCTACCTCGCGGCGCCGGATTCCCGCACACCGAAGACGTTGCGCGTCATAGGCGTCCTGGTTTGTGTCGCAGGCGTCGCGACCGCGTTGATTAGTATCGAGCGCGCGCAGGCGATGATGGATTGGTGGTCCAGCCACGGCTCCGGGTTCGTTCGGGTCGCCGCGATCTTAGTCGTTGGTATTGGCAGCTTTATCGCCTACGCCACCGCCCCTCGCCGTAGCTAATCCCGGCGAGGCATCCGGTTCCGGCGCGATCTGCGATTCCGATTTGAAGAACTTTGCCCCGACGGTGCGTTCACGCCGTGCGGCGATCAACCATCATCCACATCCCTTGCCATGAAAAAAGCCGCATCCTCTATCACCGCTCGCGTCACTGCCGCCACGCTTTTTCTTATCAGCGCCATCGTTCTGATCGTGCTGGCTATTTCCACCACGCGATCGCCTTCAGCGACGCCAGCTTCCGGCTCGATTGGCGTGGCCGGAGCACCTCTCGCCTGGGACGGGACGGCGACGGGCACAGGAGCGGCCAATGGCGAGAGCAGCTGTGTTGAAGGAGTTAACTGCGACACATACACACTCACAGTCACCGGCACGCAGTCAGATTGGGCGAACGCAGTGAAGCGCATTGAAGTCAAGACCTTGGCACCTAATGGGCAGGATGATTACGATCTGGTCATCCACAAGGGCTCAAACAGCGGGCCCATTATAGATTCGTCCGGAAACGGCGCGGGCATCACGCAACCGGAAGTCGAAACAGCTCACATCAGCCCAGCAACGGACGGCGTCGGCATCTTTACCGTGCATGTCATCTATTTTGCGACGACGCCACCAGACCAATACCACGGCACCGCGACGGTGGTTCCGCTGACCCCGCCCGCGCCTCCGGCGGCCGCTTTGGACAATGGCCCGAAGATCGGCTATGAGAATTTTGAGGCGCCAGCTATTCTCACACCGGTTACTACCACTACCGGACCTACGGTCGAGTTCATGGGACGTGGCGCGGGCGAGCCTTCCATTGGCGTAGACTGGAATTCAGACTCAAGCAATGCCATCGGCGGAATAACTAACTTCCAGTCCGATCTGGAGACCTTGTTCATTAATTTCTCGAGCCTTTGTCCCACCGGCGGAGTGAACGCCACCTGGGCGAACCGGGCGGCGCCGACTTCACAGGTCATCGACTCCGATCCAATCGGGTTCACCGACCGCCAGACTGGCCGCGTTTTTGCCGCGGAGTTGACTGCCACTTCGCCAACCTGTAAAATTTCGTTTTCCGATAACGATGGGCAGACCTGGACACCTTCTTCCGGCCCGCTCGGTTCCGGCATCGACCATGAAACCGTGGGCGGCGGCCCCTATCATGCCCCTCTTCCGGCCGGTGTGATTTATCCGAACGCGGTTTACTATTGCTCACAGGATCTTGTTACTGCTTTCTGTTTGCGCAGCGATGACGGCGGAGCGCACTTCGGCAACGTTGTGCCGACCTATACGACTGAGTGCGGCGGGTTACACGGCCATGTAAAGGTGTCGCCCAAGGATGGCACGGTTTATCTTCCTAACAATAACTGCGGTGGTGACGGAGCGGTCGTGGTCTCGGAAGACAATGGTATTACCTGGAATATCCGGCATATTCATAATAGCACGATCGATACTGTCTCCGGCAGCAGTGATCCGGCGGTAGGCATCGATAGCAATGGCCGGGTCTACTTCGCCATTGCTAATGCCGATAGCTCATTGGCCGTAGCGACGAGCGACGATCATGGCAGCACCTGGAACAATATCTTTGATGTCAGCTCGGCGCTCGGTTTGAAAAACATACGGTATCCGGCGGCAGTAGCCGGCGATGCCGGACGGGCCGCGATCGCCTTCTATGGTTCTACCACCGCAGGCAGCGCAAATGCAGGTACCTTTAATGGGACCTGGCACGTTTACATCGCTCACACTTTTGACGGGGGCGCGAGCTGGACCGTCTCCGATGCCACGCCAAACGCGCCCATCCAGCGCGGGTGCATCTGGACCGGCGGCGGCGCTAACATCTGCCGCAACCTCCTCGACTTCTTTGACGTGACGATCGACAAGCAAGGACGCCTTCAGGTAGGTTACGTCAATGGCTGCCCTGGCGGAAGTTGCGCGCAGGCCCCGGCCACGGCGATAGGGAATGGTTACAGCGCCACCGCTACCATCGCGCGCCAATCAAGCGGTCGCCGCATGCTGGCGCTCTTCGATCCCCCTAGTCCTACTTCAGCCCCGGGCTCCCCGGCAGTTACGCAACGTCGTGTTGGCTCGGTCGTCCATCTCGGCTGGTCCGAAGGCGATACCGGCAACTCGCCGATCACAAATTATCAAATTCTCAGAGGCACGGTGAGTAACGGCGAGACCTTGCTTACCACCGTGCCGGGTAACCAGACGACCTACGACGACACTACCGCGACCGATTCGACCAAGACCTATTACTATAAGGTCGTGGCTGTCAACGCTGTCGGCACCTCGTGCAGTAACAATGAAATTCCCGCGCCTTTTGTCGGAGATACTTGCTCGGGCATGATTATTCATCAGAACCTGGCCACTCATCCAGAAAGCACGACGGCCAGCTCCAATCCGCAACTGGCCATCGACTACGTAGCCGTGGCCGAGCCTCCGGGAACAAGTAACTTCAGCTTCACAATGAAGGTGACTAACCTGAGCACGATACCGGCTAACAGCAGGTGGCGCATAGTCTGGGACTCGTTTGCTTCCGCCGGCCAGCAGTTCTACGTCGGCATGGACAGCGACGCCACCAGCACCGTCACCTTCGAGTATGGCGAAGTAGCTACCGCGGTCGTCGGCCTGGTGGTCGGCGTGCCCACCGAAACAAAGAAAGGCGTGCCTTTGCCCGCCAGCGCTTTCAACGCCGATGGCACCATCACGATTGTTATTCCTAAATCCAATGTGGGCAGTCCTGCGGCGGGCGACCTGCTCGGCGCGGTCAATGGACGGACCTTCACCGGCGATACGCCTCAGACGGTGACCCTGGAGCGTTCCACGGCCTTGATCGATCACACCTTTGTTAAAGGGCAGGCAGATAATGCCTATCCGCCGGCTACCTACACGGTCACGGGTAACACCGCCTGCACCGGGCCTACTCCTACACCTACTCCGCCAAAGACGCCGGCCCAGTTACAGAACATCTCTACCCGAGTCCGGGTCCAAACTGGTGACAACGTCTTGATCGGTGGATTTATCATCACAGGGACGGATCCCAAGAAAGTCATTGTGCGTGCGCTCGGCCCGTCGATTACCAGCAACGGCGCGCCGGTGCCAGGCCGCCTGGCGGATCCCATCCTGGAACTGCACGATGGTAACACCGTCGTTACGAACGACAACTGGAAGAGCGACCAGCAAGCCGAGATCACAGCTACTGGGCTCGCGCCAACAAATGACCTCGAATCAGCAATTGTACGGACACTCAATCCGGGCAACTACACTGCTATCGTGCGCGGCGTCGGCGGTGCTACTGGCATTGGCTTGGTGGAGGTCTACGACCTAAGCCCGGCTAGCGTGTCTTTGCTCGCCAATATTAGTTCGCGCGGATTTGTCGACGTTAATGACAATGTCATGATCGGCGGCTTCATTCTCGGCCCGGTCGATCGCGGCAATCCGCGTGTGGTGGTCCGCGCACTTGGACCGAGCTTGAGCAGTTCCGGAGTTCCTAATGCATTGCAGAATCCGACCCTGGAAATTCACGATGCCAGCGGAGCCATAATTGCCGCCAACGACGATTGGCCGACCGATCCCAACTCGAGTTTTGTCGTAGCAAACGGCCTGGCGCCGAGCGACACGCACGAGAGCGCGATCTATACCACGTTAGCCCCGGGGGCTTACACGGCAATCGTGCGCGGCGTCGGCAACACCACCGGCGTCGGTCTGGTAGAGGTTTATAATCTGCAATAACTCCGGGCTGTAGCAGGAAGGTGGGGCGGTGGCGCGCGATCGCTCGCGGTCGCCGGCGCGCCCCGAACGCTATTCTCACTTCGAGCTTGCCGCTCGCACCATTCTTTGCTGAGCTAGGACCTCTCGCTTATGAAAGACATGACCCAGGGATCGGTGACGCGGCACCTGCTGCACATGGCTTCGTTCATGGCGGTCAGCATGGTAGTCCAAACCTTGTATCTTTTGGCGGACCTTTACTGGGTGGGACGGCTGGGCAAAGAAGCTATCGCCGCCGTCGGACTTTCCGGCAATCTGATGATGGTCGTGCTGGCTCTTACGCAGATGCTCGGGGTAGGAACCACCACCGTCATCTCACACGCCGCTGGTCGGAAAGATCAGGCCAGTGCGGAAGTGGCCTTTAACCAATCGGTGGTTCTCTCTCTCGTGGTTGGTTTGCTTTTCGGTCTTTGCTCTTTTCCACTCCGCAACCAATACAGTCAGTCACTCAGCGCCGATGCGCCGACTGCCGCGATGGCAGTGAGCTATTTGGGGTGGTTCATTCCGGCGCTGATGCTTCAGTTTCCGCTGGTGTCGTTAGGCTCCGCCCTGCGCGCCACTGGAATCATCAAGCCGGCGGTGGGATTGCAGGTGCTGAGTGTGATCCTGAACATGATCTTCGCGCCGTTGTTGATCTTCGGGGTGGGGCCATTCCCGAAGATGGGTGTAGCCGGCGCAGCCCTGGCGACATTCCTTTCCATCCTGATCGCGAACATCCTGACGATAATTTATTTCGAGAAGAGCTTTCGTTACCTGCGCTTCCGGGTTTCGCAGTGGGGTCCGCGCCTGAAGATTTGGTGGTCGATGCTACGCATCGGTCTTCCCGCGGGCGCGGAGTTCGCCCTGATGGCGGTCTACATCGTTGTCGTCTACGCGATCATCCGCAACTTTGGCGCCGCGGCCCAGGCAGGGTTCGGGGTCGGCGCGCGCGTCATGCAGGCCATGTTTCTTCCGGTGATTGCCGTGGCCTTCGCGGTCGCGCCCGTTGTCGGCCAGAACTTCGGCGGCCGGCGGGCCAATCGGGTGCGCCAGTCATTCTATTCCGCCGTGGGGATCACGACCGGCCTCATGGTTCTGCTCACTATCCTGGCCCAGGTGGCAGCCGGAACATTTATTCGCGGCTTTTCGAAAGATGCCAGCGTGATCGCTTTTGGCAGCGATTACCTGCAGATCATTTCCCTCAACTTCGTGGCAATGGGTATTGTGTTTACTTCGTCGAGCGTTTTCCAGGGCATCGGTAATACCTGGCCGCCATTAATCAGCTCGGCGACGCGTTTGTTCCTCTTTGCCATTCCCGCCGTGATCATGTCGCGGATGCCGGGCTTTCACATAAAACAGGTGTGGCATCTCTCGGTCGCCTCGGTCCTGCTACAGGCCATTGTGAATCTGCTCCTGCTCCGGCGTGAGTTTCGCAGAAAACTTGTATTTCCCGAGGCCGACAGCATTGCGCCGGCCGGATCAGCAAGCCCGGCCTAAGCGGGCATGAGCTTCCAGAGTCGGCTCGGTTGTTGGTGGATCCGGCTGACCATGAAACGGAAGCCACCCGGAGAAACGGCGCTCGTCGATTTCACGCGCCGCCGTTTCCGGCCACCGAATTGGATCATCGCGCTGCATTCGTTAGGCGCGAACATCCGGCGCGTCGCCGAGCCCGTGAAAGGCGAATGGATATCCTCACGAAACGATGCCGGCAGTGAGCGGGTGATCTATTACCTTCACGGGGGCGGCTACATTTCCGGCTCCGCAAAAACGAACCGGCCGATCACAGTTCCACTCGCGCGCCGGCTAAAAAGACGGGTTTTCTCGCTCGATTATCGGCTCGCGCCGGAACATCATTTTCCAGCCGGGCTCGACGACGCGGTGACCGGTTATCGGTGGCTGCTTTCCACCGGGATCAATCCCGGAAACATTTCAGTCGTGGGCGACTCCGCGGGTGGCGGAATGGCGCTGGCCCTGGCCATGCGTCTGCGAGATTCCGGCGAACCGGTGCCCGCCTGCCTCGTTTGCCTTTCTCCCTGGACCGATATGACCGGCAGCGGCAATTCGATCACCGCGAATTCCGAGTGCGACCCTATGTTCGTGACGGAAGACATCCATCGTTATGCGAGCGCTTATCTCGGCCGCGAATCGCGACGCGATCCCCTCGCCTCTCCGCTCCTCGGCGATCTGACAGGACTGCCGCCGTTGTTGGTTCAGGTAGGGAGAAACGAAGTGCTACTCGACGACGCGCGCGCGCTGCACGCGAAGGTAGTTGCCGCAGGCGGTTCGAGTGAATTACGGATCTTCGACGGAGTGTTCCACGGCTGGCATTTCGGGACGCCCTTCGTGCCGGAGGCGCAGCAGGCTCTGCGCGAGATCGCGGAGTTCATCCGGCGGAATGAAGCCGGCACGCCCTCGTGCCGGAAAGACCGATAAGGCCGCCCAGCGAACCCATCACGGCTCGAGGGCGAGCCGTCTCCTGTAAATCTACTTCGGAGGCACGGAAGGCGCGGGTGCTTCGGCGGGCGCGGTCTTCGTCAGGCCGCGCCGTTTCAACAGCGGCGTGACGTCAGGATCGCCGCCGGTGAAGTTCTTGAACAACTTCATCGCGTCGTCGCTGCCGCCGCGCGAGAGAAGGGTTTCGCGGAAATGATCGCCATTCTCGCGCTTCAATCCGCCGTGCTGTTTCATCCATTCCACGCTGTCCGCATCGAGCACTTCGCTCCAGAGATACGAGTAGTAACCGGCGGAATACCCGCCCGCGAAGGCGTGCGAGAAGTAAGTCGAGCGATAACGCGGCGGAACCGGCGGATAATCCACTCCCGCTTTCTTCAATGCTTCGGCTTCGAAAGCCAGAGTATCCGTAGGAACCTGGTCCGGACTCAACTGGTGCCAGGCCTGATCGAGCAACGACGCCGCCAGGTATTCCGTCGTCTTGAAACCCTGGTTGAATTTTTCCGCGGCCAGGACCTTGTCGAGCAGCTCCTGCGGCATCGGTTCGCCCGTCTTATAATGTTTCGCGTAGTTCTTCAGAATCTCCGGCCAGGTTGCCCACATCTCGTTAACCTGCGACGGATATTCCACAAAATCCCGCGGCACGCTGGTCCCGCTGAAGCGCGGATACTTCACGTTCGAAAACATGCCGTGCAAAGCGTGGCCGAACTCATGGAAGGCCGTCCGAACTTCATCAAAGGTCAGCAGCGTCGGCTCGCCCGCGGCAGGCTTGGGGATATTAAGATGATTCGCGACCACCGGCTTCGTTCCCAACAGCCCGCTTTGGCCGACGTATTGGTTCATCCATGCGCCGCCACGTTTCGACGGCCGGGCATAATAGTCGCCAATGAAAAGGGCCAGCGGTTTGCCGTCGCGATCGGTCACTTCCCAGATGCGAACTTCGGGCAAATAAGTCGGCAGATCTTTGCGTTCCTTAAAAGTGATCCCGTAAAGTTTCGTCGCCGCGTAGAAGACGCCATCCGTTATGACGTGGTTCAGCTCGTAGTACGGCTTGAGCTGCGATTCATCGAACGCGTAACGCGCCTTGCGGACCTTCTCGGAATAGAAATCCCAGTCACAGGCCCCGAGTTCGAACCCGCCGTTCTCCTGGTTGATGATCGCCTGCATGTCGGCGCCTTCCTTTCTCGCGTTGGCCACCGCAGCCGGCGCGAGATCGGAGAGAAGCTTGTTCACGGTGGGCACATCCTTCGCCGTCTGGTCTTCGAGCTGGTAGGCGGCGTGGTTCGCGTAGCCGAGCAAAGTCGCGCGTTCGGCGCGCAACTTCGCCGTCCGGCTGACAACTTCCTTGTTGTCGAACTCGCCCCCGTGGCTGTTACGCGCCAGCGAGGTCTGCATGATCTTTTCGCGGAGGGCGCGGTTCTGCAACGAAGCGAGCGAAGGCTGACCCGTCGTGTTCAGCAACCGGATGGCGAACTTCCCCTCTTTGCCCTCCGCTTTCGCGGCCGCGGCCGCCGCGGCAATCTCGCTGTCGGAGAAACCGGCCAGGTCTTCGCGCTTATCGACGACAATCGATGACGCGTTTTTTTCCTTCAAAACATTCTGCTCGAAATCGGTTTGCAGCTTGGCCAGTTCGGCGTTGATCGCCTTCAGCTTCGTCTTGTTGGCGTCGGAGAGCTTGGCGCCGGCCCGGACGAAATCCTTGTAGTACCGCTCAAGGAGCCATTTCGATTCCGCGTCGAGATTGCTTGATTCGCGGGCGTTGTAGAGCGCTTCGATCCGGGCGAAGAGCGCGCTGTTGAGATGGATCGCGTCGTTGTGCGCGGAAAACTTCGGCGCCATTTCTTTCTCGAGCGCCTGGAGAGTCGGGTTCGTGTTGCAGGCTCCGAAGTTTGAAAACACCCGGCGAGCCCGGCCGAGCAAGAGGCCCGATTTTTCCAGCGCGACGACGGTGTTTTCGAAGGTCGGTTTCTCGATCCGCTTCGCGATGGCGTCCGCTTCCTTTTCTTCCTCGGCGATCCCCTGCTCCAGGGCCGGTTTGAAATGCTCGTCCTTGATCTTGTCGAACGGCGGGAGGTTGAACGGGAGTTTGCTTTCAGTGAGGAGCGGGTTGGCGGACACGTCGGCTTTCTTTTCGGTTAGGTTTGGCGAGGACGATGGCGAGGGCTTGGCCGCGCGACAAGGGGTTATGAGGGCGGCGCCGAGCAAGAGGGTGGCGGCGCATGTGACGGTGGCGGTTCGAAGGAACCCCGAAGCGGAAGAGGAATTGAGATAGTGCATATGTGTGATCTGCGAAACAACGTGATCGCTTCGGGGCCTCAAAGCGAACGTGGCTCACTAAAGCGATAAGTGGCAGCCAGCGCAAGCTGTAGCCACGGCCCTGCGGGCCGGCCCGAATCCGATCACGCGGCGAACCGACTTTCCCTCGTTCCCAAACTCTGTTTGGGAACGCACTTGTCCCCGAAACTTTGTTTCGTCAGGTCGGTTGCCGCCAATCATCACACCGAAAGACCGCCTCCGCGCCTTTGAGCCATTCATGGGCAGATGAATATCGCCAGTGTTCCGGTGCCGCGACGAATCCGAGCTTAACCGGATTATTGTGCAGGTATTCCAGCTTCTGAAGCATGATCGCGTCAGTCGGAATGGATTGCGGGTGAACGCCCTCCTGCCAAACCTGATGCTCGCTTGTGGTCTTGTGCTTTGCGCGAAAATAACGCAGCTGATTGAGGAGCCATTCGCGTCGCTCAATCTCTAACTGCGCGAGGATCTCGCGGGCGGTGAACTTTTTAAGATCAGCCAGGGTGCGCGACAGGTCAGGTCCCGCGAGAATTGCATGGAAGTGATTTGGGAGAAGGACCCACGCGTAGATCTTTAGCCCCTTGTGCTCGCGGCAGTGCAGGAGTGATTGCACAACGATGTCACAATAGGCGTTGGAGGTGAAGGTCGGAAGCCACTCGACGATCGTCGAGGTGACGAAGTGGGCGAGCTGGGAGGTGTTGATGCGGTACCGGCTGCGCATCTCGGAAGCACAATGGGGAAACGGAGTTTCCAAGACAAGTGCCTTCCCAAACAGAGTTTGGGAACGAGGAGGCGGTAGAGAGGTGGGAATGCAGGAGAGGGCGACTCCCGCAGCTGGAACGAAGCCTGCTAAGTAAGAAACGGAGAAAGACTCACACCATCCACACATGGCAAAATCTTCCTGCTCCGCTTTGCATGAACCAAGCTCCGCCGTCGCCCCTTACCAATCCCGACCTTAGCAAAACGGTGGAGCTGGCACCGGGCGACGCGATTTTTCGCGAGCTCTTTGAAGGCGCGCCGATTGGCATGGCGATTTTGGCACTCGATGAGCGTTTTCTTCGCGTCAACGCCTCATTCTGCAATATGGTCGGCTATTCCCCGGCGGAGCTGCGCAAGCGCACCGCTGAGGACATCACTTTTGCCGACGACATTCACCGGGGCCGCCAACTTGCGCAAAGCCTCTTCCACGGGACGGCGCGCGCCACCGGCGACAAACGCTACGTTCACAAGAATGGCGAAATCCTCTGGGTGAGTCGCACCGCGAGCATTATCCGAAACGAACAGAACGAACCGCAGCATTTCCTGTTGATGGTCGAGGACATTTCCGAACGAAAAGCGAGCGAGGCCGCGCTCGAAGAAAGCAGACGCGAACTCCAAGCCGCTCTCGATGCGAACCAGCTCATCATGGATAATTCGCAGGACGTGATTTGCACCGTCGGCGAAGACGGTTGCTTCCTGAGCATGAACGCCGCCTGCGAGGAGCTCTGGGGTTATAAAGCCGAGGAGCTTTTGGGCCGCCGTTACATCGAGCTTGTTTACGCGGAAGATCGGCCGAAAACCGAAGCAGTTGCCAAAAGCCTGCTGGTCACCGGCAAAGTCACGGACTTTGTCAATCGTTACGTCCGCAAGGATGGAACGCTCGTCGATGTGCTCTGGTCAGCCACGTGGTCGGCGACGGACCGGATCATGTTTTGCGTGGCACACGATGTCACCGACCGGTCGCGGATCGAGAAAGCGTTGCGCGAAGCGAAGGAAGAAGCCGACCGCGCAAACCACGCCAAAAGCGATTTTCTCTCCCGGATGAGCCACGAATTGCGCACACCGCTCAATTCCATTCTCGGCTTCGGCCAGTTGCTCGATCGCCAATCGCCCACGGAAACGCAGCGGCCACGCATCCGCTACATTCTCAGCGCCGGCCGCCATCTCCTGAACCTGATCAACGAAGTGCTCGATATCAGCCGGATCGAAGCGGGCACGTTGCAGCTCTCGGTGGAACCGGTCTGCATCGAGGAAGCGATCAGCGAAGCGGTCGATCTCATGCGTCCGCTTGCCGCCGAGCGCAACATCTCGCTCGCGGCAAATTGTTCTCTCGATACCGCCACCTACGTTCTCGCCGATCAGCAGCGGCTCAAACAAGTGCTGCTGAATTTGCTCTCGAACGCCGTCAAGTACTCCGCCACTCAGGGCAGCGTCACCGTGTCGTTCGCCGTCTCGGGCGAGAGGCTCACCCGAATTTCCGTGCGCGATACCGGCGCTGGAATCCCGGTGGAAAAATTGGCGCGGCTCTTTACCCCGTTCGACCGTCTCGGCGCGGAACAATCCGCGGTGGAAGGGACGGGGCTGGGGCTCGCGCTCTGCCAGCGGCTCGTCCAGGCGATGAACGGCAAGATCGGCGTGAGCAGCACGCTCGGAAACGGGAGCACTTTTTGGCTGGAACTTCCGCAAGCCAAATCTCCGCTTCAAACCGTCGCCGCTTCACGCAGCGGCTCGACCCCGGGCGAGCCCCTGGCCGAAGACTCTCGCCGCATCCTTTATATAGAAGACAACTTCTCGAACGTGACCCTGGTGGACCAGATGCTCGCGGAACGGCCCGCGCTCGAGCTGATGACGGCGATGCAGGGACGCGTTGGCCTGGAGCTTGCCCGCCAGCATTCCCCCGATCTGATTCTGCTCGATCTGCATTTGCCGGACATGCCGGGCTGGCAGGTCCTGGCGCAATTGAAAGCGGACCAGCTTACGCGGGAAATTCCAGTCATCGTCATCAGCGCCGACGCGACCTCGCCCCAGATCAAGCGCCTGCTCTCCGCCGGCGCGCGCGCCTATCTCACAAAGCCTCTCGACATCCCGGCGTTTTTCCGCGTGATCGACGAAGCGCTTTCTCCGGCTGAGGCGGCGGCGTAAAAGGTCGAACGAGCTCGGCCTCCGCCCTGCAAAGGAAGCAAGTCGGGCTTGGCTGAGTCTGGTAATAGCCTTTTAATGGTTCATATGACGACTCTCACGATTACCGACGCGAAAAAAAATCTCGGCAAATGGCTGAGCGCGGCGGTGAAGGGCGAAGACATCGGCATCTTGACCGGCGCGACGGTCGTGGCCTTGCGTCCAGTTGAAGTAGAAGCGACCGACTACGCCTGGCGAGAATATGGCGTGACCCCGGCGGAGCTGGATGCATTCATCAAAGCCGATAATGCGCGGATCGAAAAGTCGCGCCGCGAAGGCACATTCATCACGCTGCCGGATAACTTGGAGGAAGCTCTTGAAAAAATCGCCAGTCTTCGACGCGGACGTGCAAAAGCAGCTTCTCGCCCTGCCCGGCGAACAGTTCGCAAACGTCGTTAGAAAGCTTCTTGAGCTGGGCAGCGCCTTCGGCAAGCCGCACGAACATACCGGTCTCGGGATTCGCAAATTGCGCCCCGATCTCTTCGAGTGTCGCGCTGGTTTAACGCTTCGTGTCCTGTTTCGCAGCGCGCCCAGCGCATTGATTGTGCGGTTAATTGGCACCCACGATGAAGTGCAAAAATATCTGCGCACGCTTTGAGGAATAACGAAAAAGATCGCCGTGCTGCGATAAAATCTTGACGCGATTCCCGCGCTTCCAGTAAAAGCGACAGCGATTACGTCATCCGACGTTTCAACGCATCTTCGGCGGGGTAGATGGGCGGGGCCGAACCTTCGGGGGAAGGTCGCTTGGCGCGATCTCAGTTTCGAAGGGATTTCCGAGTCAGCCGCAGAACGGCGTTGAGAGTGTTTGGTTGAGTGTTGAGAGAGCGGAAAAAAGGCCAAGGAGGCCTTCTCTCAACTACCAACCCTCAACTCTCAGCCTCCGGCTGATTCCTGGTTCCCAGCGGAACTGGAACAGCAACATGAACCCGCTCACAAATATGAGGAAGTCACGATGAGATCTGCGTCGCGCTTCAGCGGTCAATCGACGAAACACACGAGTTTACTCCGCATCTTCCTTCCTAAGCGCCCGCGCCCGCTCCCGCTCTTGATCGCGATCGCCGTTGTCTCGCTCGTGCCAAACTGGACGGCGTTAGGCGACACCTGCACGCCGCCGCCCGCAAATATGGTGAGCTGGTGGCCCGGCGATGGGAATGCGACTGACATTCAAGGCGGCAACAATGGCACACTCCAAAACGGCGCGACCTTCGCGCCCGGCGAGGTCGCCCAAGCCTTCAGCTTTGATGGCGCCAATGCGGTGGTAGCAGTGCCGACTAACTCCGCCTATGATTTCGGCAGCAGCGACTTCACGATCGACACCTGGGTAAACTTCAGCGGATTTAATGGTAACGATGTCTTTCTGGCTCATGATGAAGGCGGCGGAGGTACTAACAAATGGATATTCTGGGTCAATGGTCCGGATCTCCAGTTTCATATTAACGGACCGGGGGGCACGGCGCTCATCGGCGTTCCTTGGTCGCCCACGACCGCTCAGTGGTATCACGTGGCTGTGACACGAAGCGGCGGACAAACCTACAGATTCTACGTCAATGGAAGTCAGATCGGCACCCAGACCAATGCGACAGTAGTTCCGGTAGCGAACGCGCCGCTTACGATAGGCAAAGCCGAGGCCATTCCGTCTCTTAACGGTTTGCTCGACGAAGTGGAAATCTTCAACCGCGCGCTCAGTGCGGGCGAGATTCAGGGCATCTTCAACGCCGGCACCGCCGGCAAGTGCCGGACCTGCACGCCGCCGCCTGGTGGCATGGTGAGCTGGTGGCCGGGCGACGGAAACGCAACTGATATTCAGGGGGGCAATAATGGGACTCCGGAGAATGGCGTGACGTTTGTGCCGGGTAAAGTCGGACAGGCGTTCAATCTTAATGGGACCAATCAAGATGTTTTGATTGGCAACCCACCGAGTCTTCAATTGCAGGACTT
>PLCM01000018.1:0-76805 GCA_003134765.1 Spartobacteria bacterium
TTTTTCCGGCACGACGGCTACAAGCTCGACGATCAGATCGAACAACAAATCGAGGATCTCGTTTTCAGTGGAGAGATCGATTCGATTCGGCCGACGGCGGGGAAGATCGGGCGGGCGCGACGAATCGATGACGCCTTGGGCCGATACGTCGAGTTCGCGAAAGCGAGTTTCCCGAGAAAAATGTCGCTGGAAAAAATGCGGGTGGCGGTCGATGTCGCGAACGGGGCCGCTTACAAATCAACGCCGTGCATTCTGCGTGAGCTGGGCGCCGATGTGACGGTCGTCCACGACGAGCCGAACGGGACAAATATCAACGCGGAATGCGGCAGCACTTTCCCGGCTGAAATCCAGCGCGCCGTCAAGGAAAGCGGCGCGCAGATCGGAATCACCCACGACGGCGATGCCGATCGGGTCTTGTTGTGCGACGAAAAAGGGGAACTGGTGGATGGCGACGAAATTATGGCCATCGCTGCCGTCGATCTCTTGAAGGCGGGGCGGCTCCAGGAGCAAACCCTGGTGGCGACGATCATGAGCAACTTCGGCTTGGACGAGGCGCTGGCGCCGTTGGGCGGAAAAGTGGTGCGCGCGAAGGTGGGCGATCGTTATGTGATTGAGGAGATGGTCGAGCGGAATTTGAATCTTGGGGGCGAACAGAGCGGCCACATGATTTTCCGCGATTTCACGACGACCGGCGACGGAATCATCAGCGCGCTTCAGGTTTTGCGGATCATGCAGGCGACCGGGAAACCGTTGAGCGAGCTCAAGCAATGCCTGAGAAAATATCCACAAGCCCAGCGGAACCTGATGGTGACGAAAAAGCCGCCGCTCGAGGAGCTGCCGGGGGTGATGAAACTGGTGGGCGACGCGGAGAAGGAACTTTCCGGCAAAGGCCGGGTGTTGCTCCGCTACTCCGGCACCGAGCCGAAGATCCGGCTTTTGATCGAGGGCCGCGAGCTGGAACAGATCGACCGCCAGGCAAACCGGATCGCGGACGCGATCCAAAGCGCGATTGGGGTATAGGTCGCATAGGACATATGATTCTAAGCCAGGTCATCGAAGCGCTGTTGTTCGCCGCTCAGAAGCCGCTCACGGCGCGGGAGTTGATGAGCGCCATCAAAGGCGCCGGCGCCGAAGATGAGCTGTTGCCTAACGAATTTTCCAAGACCACGGAGGCCCAGGTGGCGGCGGCGCTCGAACAATTGAGGATCGAGTTGGTGCAGCAGGGGCGCGCCTTCGAATTGGCCGAGAAAGCGGAGGGTTGGCAACTGGTGAGCGATCCGGCTTACGGGTCGTGGGTGCGACAGTTATTTCCCGCGGTGAAACCGGCGCGTCTCACTCCGCCCTCCCTCGAAACGCTGGCCATTATCGCGTATCGCCAGCCAATTACGCGCGCCGACATCGAGGCGGTCCGCGGCGTGGCGGTGGACGGCGTTCTCCAGAATTTGATGGAGCGAGGGCTGGTAAAGATCGGAGGCCGCGCCGAAGTGCCCGGGCGTCCGCTTCTCTACGAGACAACTCAATTCTTCCTCGAACACTTTGGCTTGCGCGATCTCAACGAACTGCCGAATGCGGAGGAACTCCGCACCCGTTATCTGCCGACCGCGCCGCGCAAGGAGGAACCAGCTCCGGAAGAGTCTGCGCCGGCCGAGGCTGCGCCCGCCCAGGATTGACTTGGCGTTTACATTGACGACGCTTCTCCGCGCGTTATCTGCGCGACCTGAATTATGAAAACATTTCTCGGCTTCGGAAAAGTGCTGGTGCTCGCTACGCTCTTCAGCCTCACGGGTTGCGGGACCTACAACCGGCTCGTCATTCTCGAGCAGGCCGTGAACAAGAAGTGGGCCGACGTCCAGTCGGTCTATCAGCGCCGGGCGGACCTGATTCCAAACCTGGTCAGCACCGTGGCCGGGGCGGCGAATTTCGAGAAATCGACGCTGACCGAAGTTACGAATGCGCGGGCCAGCGTCGGCCAGGTGAAGCTTGATCCGAGCAAAGCACCAACCGATGCGGCGGAACTGGAAAAATTCCAGCAGGCGCAGGGACAATTGAGCACGGCGTTATCGCGACTCCTGGTGGTGAGCGAGAATTATCCGCAGCTCAAGGCGACGGAAGCGTTCCAGAATTTGCAGGCGCAGTTGGAAGGGACCGAGAACCGGATTTCGGTGGAGCGCAATAATTTCAACACGGCCGTGCAGGAGTACAACACGGCCCTGGAACGGTTTCCGACCAACATGTTGAACAAGATGTTTGGCTTCAAGCCGCGGCCATTCTTTAACGCGGCGCCGGGCGCTGAGAAAGCCCCGGAGGTGAAGTTCGATTTCAACAAGCCGAGCACGAGCCCGGGGACGACGCCAGCCGCTACGCCCTAGGCGCCGCAGAAGCTCCAAATCCCTAGCTCCAGAGAAACTTCAGGCTCCAAATCCAAATATTGTCGTGCGCAATCGCTCTTGGAGCTTGGTGCCTGGTGCTTCTTTGGGATTTGGAGCTTGGGGTTTGAAGCTTCTTCGGCGGCAGCTTTTAGGACCGATTCTTTTCTGTATCGTTTTCGCCGCCGAAGCCGCCTCCGCCGCCGAAGTCATTCCTCCCAAACCAGCGGCGTATTTCAACGACTACGCGAATGTCGTTCCGAAAGAAAAGGCGCTCGCCCTCAACGAGAAGCTCGCGCAGTTCGAACGCGATACCTCAAACCAGGTAGTTGTAGCGGTGTTCCGAAAAATGGAGAGCGACTCCTCGATCGAAGATTATGCCCAACGCATCGCGCAAGCGTGGGGCGTCGGTCAGAAATCCCAGAGCGGGGGGAACGGCGTCGCAGTCCTTGTCTTCATCGACGACCGGAAAATTTCCATCCAGGTCGGCTATGGATTGGAAGGCGCTCTGCCCGATGTGACGGCTTTCGACATTCGTTCGCGTCACATGAACCCTCATTTTAAGAATGGGGATTATGCGGGTGGATTGGACGAAGGGATCGACCTTATCTGCAAGGCGATTCGGGGCGAGTACAAAGGAACCGGCGAGACCGCTCAGGAAAAACGCGGGCCCGGCGCCTCCAGCGGTTGCGGACCGCTCGGGTTTCTCGTCATGGTTATCATCGTGCTGACAATCGTCCGACTTGGTCGTCGGCGCGGTGGGTTTGGCTACACGGGCTTGGGCGGACCGTTCATCAGCAGCGGTTGGGGCAGCGGCTGGTCGAGTGGTTCTTCCTCCTCCTCCTCCTCGTCCGGAGGCGGGTTCAGTGGATTTAGCGGCGGCGGCGGCAGTTTTGGCGGCGGCGGCTCAAGTGGAAGCTGGTAAAACGAATGCGAACCCAAAACTTTTTGCGCGAGCTCGAACACGATCGGATCGTTCGCGCCATCAAGGAGGCGGAAGCGAAAACGTCCGGGCAAATTCGCGTTTTTCTTCAGCGCGGACGATTCGAAGAGGACGCCCTGGAGCGAGCGCAAAAAAAGTTCCTCCAACTCGGGATGCAGAAAACGGCCGCGCGGAATGCCATCCTGATCTTTGTGGCGCCGCGCGCGCAGAAGTTCGCTGTCGTCGGCGACGAAGGCGTTCACCAGAAATGCGGGGAACAATTTTGGAAGGAATTGGTTGCCAGAATGCGCGAGCATTTTCTGCGGGAAGATTTTACGGAGGCGTTGCTCGAAGCGATCCAATCAGCAGGTCAATTGCTGGCCGGGCATTTTCCTCGGACAAATGCATCGAAGAACGAACTTCCCGACGACGTAATCGAAGGGTAGACCCTGTAGCCGCTTCGCTGTGCGAAGCGTCGGTGGATTAGAAACGCCGCCGCCGGATCTGACGCCGCCCACCCGCCTCCGCGGTCCTCCGGCGTGGCAGGCAAGGGCGGCGGTTACAGAAGAAAGCGCGAAGGCGCCCTCGCAGAAATGCCGCTTGCAAAGCGCCCTCTCCGGTGTTCATTCCCGTCCCGCCACGAGTTTTTGAAGTTGCGCCGTTGGTCCCTGGGTTTCCGTCGCTGGACGTGAGGCCGCACTCGTCAGGGGTAACCCGGCGCCTAGGAGGAATTTCGATTTAAGATTTTCGAATTTCGATTGGCCAGACGGTTTGTCTTCAATCGAAAATCGACATTCGACATTCGAAAATTAGCAGTATGCCAGTTCATTACGGTCGTTTTGAAATGCCGAAGACCCTCGTCAAGGACGAGCACGGCGCCACGGAAACCTACGCGCGATTCGTCGCCGAACCCTTTGAGGCCGGGTATGGCCACACAGTCGGCAATTCCCTTCGCCGCGTCCTGCTTTCTTCACTGGAAGGCGCGGCCATCACCGCAGTCAAAATCACCGGCGCGCAGCATGAATTTGCCACCCTCCCGGGCGTGGTCGAAGACGTGACCGATATCGTTCTCAACCTGAAGCGAATCAAATTCAAGGCGACCGAGCACGAGCCGCGCAAGCTCTCGCTTTCGATCAATAAGGAAGGCGAAGTCACCGCGGGCGATATTCAGCTCGCCCAGGGCTACGACGTTTTGAATCCCGACCAGCTTATCTGCACGATGGACAAGAAGCACAAGTTCGACGCCGAACTCGAAGTGCGCGTCGGCCGCGGCTTTGCCACCGGCGATGAGAACAAGCGGCCCGACCAGCCGATCGGCCTCATCCCGATCGATTCGATTTTCTCGCCGGTCACCCGGGTGAAGTACGCGGTGGAAAACACACGCGTCGGTCAGCGGACCGATTACGACAAGCTTATTCTCGAAGTCTGGACCGACGGCCGGCTCACCCCGGACGATGCCCTTCTCCAGGCTTCCGCCATTCTGCGTCATCACCTCGACGTTTTCGTGAACTTCAATGAAGACGTGATCGAATTCGATGAGACCCCGGCGGGCGTGAGCGAGGAAAACATGAAGCTGAAGAAGCTCCTCAACATGAGCGTGAACGAGATCGAATTGAGCGTGCGGGCGGCGAACTGCCTGAACAACGCGAACATCACCACCGTCGGTCAGCTCGCGCAGAAGACCGAGGCGGAGATGCTCAAGTACCGGAACTTCGGCAAAAAATCGCTCAACGAGATCAAGGACAAGCTCCAGCAATTGCAGCTCGGCCTTGGGATGAAATTCGATCCGGGCCTGGTGGATACCCCGGCTTCCGTGGATGGCGCGGGCAGCAATGGCGCGTCGGTCGAAGAGAAATAGTCGTTAGGCAACCGCCCGCGTCGAGGACGAACCCATGAGACATCAAAAGAAGACCGTCAAACTCGGTCGCACGGCCGAGCACCGGAAAGCCCTGCTCGCGAACCAGGTTTGCAGTTTGATCGAACACCAGCGCATTAAGACGACGCTGGCCAAGGCGAAAGCCGTCCGTCCGCTGGCGGAGAAAATGGTGACGCTCGGGAAACGTGGTTCGCTCCACGCGCGCCGCACCGCTCTGGCGGTCCTCCGCCAAAAGGCTGCCGTGAAGAAGTTGTTCGACGATATCGCCCCGCGTTCCGCCGATCGGAAGGGCGGTTATACCCGGATCGTGAAGCTCGGCGCGCGCAAGAGCGATTCCGCGCCGATCGCGTTCATCGAATGGGTGGACTCACCTCAGGTCGTCGAGGAACCGGTGGCGGAAGAAAAAGGCAAGAAGCGCAAAGGCGCAAAGCCGGCCGCCGCCGAGGAGGCGAAGCCCGAGAAGAAGTCTAAGAAGAGCGAGAAGAGCGACGAGGCCAAGTAGCGGGGCCTCCGGGTCGTCCCGAGCGCAAGTCGAGGGATCCCGTCTTGCCAGCTGCACGTTTCGTAACGGAGTCCCTCGACTTCGCTCGGGATGACGTTTTTACCGTCCCATAATCGGGACGACCTGATCCCGTCGATGGACCAAAATCCGCCCTCCTCGAAATTGAGAATATCATAAAAGTATCTTTCATTAAGCTACTTAGGACTTTCTTTTAGTGCGTGGCACGGCCATTGCATTAGAGGGGGTAACTTTATGAAAACAACCAAGTCCCTCAATCAAGTTCAGGAATCGACTTACACTTTGCTCGTCCGGTCGGAAGAAAAAGAACGCAGTCTGTTTGAAACGATCGCTTATGGCCTGCTCATTGTGAGCTCCGTGGCCGCGATCTGGCAGTTCGCAGTCCAGCCCGTCCGTGTTCCTTCCGGCGCGACCGTTCACACCGCAGCGCTGGCGCAGGTCGAAATCGTTTCGCGCAGTTAATTCACCTCGTGCCCGAACGATTCGGAGGCATGCTTCTGCATGTCCCGGACGTGCGGAAGCACGCCCTTCGCCGGAAAAAGGCGAGTCAGCACAGCGTCGCCAGCCGCCACTCTATTCTTCCATCGGCGGCGATCATCAGGTGAGCGACGCTGGGCGGTGCCCCCCGATTTGGGCGCGTGACACATCCGGGATTGAGGAAACGCACCCCTCCCAGAACTTCGTTTCGCGGCACATGGGTATGGCCGTGGAGGACCACGTCGATTTTTTCCGGCACTGCCTCGGGCGGGACGTGGACGAGCCGAAGCCGAATCCCGTTCCGTCTTAGATCGAGCGTAAACGGCCACTCAAAGGTGCTGTCGCAATTGCCGCGCACGATCGTGACCGGCGGGCCGAACGTCTCGATTGTTTCCAGGATGCCCGGCGCGCAAACGTCGCCCAGATGCCAGATTTCATCTGAGCCGGCCGCGAGCGCCTCGAGGTTCGCCGGGAGTTTATCGTGCGTATCGGCGAGGACGAAGATTTTCATTTTGGCGGTGGCTCGGCCGCTCCGCGGGCGATGCTAAACAAATGCGGCTTTGCCGCCTGTTAACATCGAGCGACGGAGCGCTCGATCCACCAATTGTGTGTGCGGAGATTCAAGGTAGTTTGTCGCCGTGTCATTTAAAGATTTTGGCCTGTCGCCGGAAGTCGTCCGCGGGACCCAGGCGATGGGCTTCACGGAGCCCACTCCGATTCAGCTTCGGGCTTTCCCAATTGTCCTTGCCGGGAAGGACCTGATCGGTACCGCGCAGACCGGGACGGGCAAGACGGCTGCTTTCGCGCTTCCCATTCTCACCCTGCTCGCGAAGCACGGCAATTTTCGTTGTCTCATCCTGGAGCCGACGCGCGAATTGGCCGCCCAGGTCGAAACCGCTTTCCGCGATTACGGCCGTTTCACCGACTTGCGCGTGTCCGTGGTCCATGGCGGCGTCGGCTACGGCAAGCAGCGCGAAGAGGCTGCGCGCGGCGTGGACATCGTCACAGCGACTCCCGGCCGCCTGCTTGATTTGCTCGAGCAGGGCTCGCTCAACTTTCGCCACATCAAGATCCTGGTCCTCGATGAAGTCGATCGCATGCTCGATATGGGTTTTCTCCCGGACGTGCGCCGGATCGTTGAGCAGATTTCCACCGACCGCCAGACGTTGCTGTTTTCCGCGACCTTGCCGCCCGAAATTGAACGGCTGGCCGCGTGGGTTCTGCGCGAACCTGAGCTCGTCGAGATTGGGGCCCGTCGTTCTCCGGCCGAGACCGTCACCCATGCCGTTTATCCCGTGGCCGCGGAGCAGAAATTTGATTTGCTCATGGCGCTGCTCGAACGCACCAATTTCGATAGCGCCCTCATTTTCAGCCGGACAAAGCACGGCGCCGATAAAATCGCGGTGAAACTAAAGTCGGGAAAGCATTCTGTCGCCGTCATGCATTCGAACCGGACCCAGCGCGAGCGGGTCGAGGCGCTCGAGGGTTTCAAGAGCGGCAAGTACGAGATCATGGTCGCGACCGATATCGCCGCCCGCGGAATCGACATCGCGGGCGTGAGCCACGTCATCAATTACGATGTGCCGGAACATCCTGAGGATTACGTGCATCGCATCGGGCGGACCGGCCGCGCCCAGAACGTGGGTGATGCCTTTACCCTCATGAATGGCGAAGAGCTGGCTTCATTGCACTCCATCGAACGCTTCATGGGGCAAAAAATTCCCCGATTGAAATTGGACGGTTTTCCCTATCTCTACACCGCGCTGTTCGAGCCGGAGTCGAGTGAAGGCGGCAAGCGATCGATTGGCGGTGGCCGCACTCATCGCGGCTATTCGTTCGGCCGGCGGCGACGGTAATCGTTTCTGGAGAGACGGGCTCTGTCCGGTCCCATTCATCGAGAACTCTGAACGTTATGAACTACCGACCGCTTCGCTTCTGCCTCCTTGCTCTCTCCGTGACCACTTCCGCGCTGGCGGATCCTCCGCGCACGTTGAAACCCGAAGACTGGGCCGCGTTGCGGGAAGTGGATGAACCGAACATTTCGCCCGACGGCAACCTCATCGCCTACGTCGTCAAGGTCGCCGACATGGAGAAAGACAAGCGACCCGGCAATCTCTGGCTCGCGAAATGGGACGGCTCGGAAAACCGTGCCCTGACTTTCGGAATCAAAGGCCAGAAACATCCACGGTGGAGCCCGGACGGAAAATGGATTGCCTTCCTCTCGGGCCGCGAGGACGACAACGAGAACGACCAACTCTGGATTCTTCCGATCGCGGGCGGCGAAGCGGAGAAAATCACCGACGCGAAGGGTGGGGTGGACGATTTCGCCTGGGCGCCCGATTCGAAACGGATCGCGCTCGTGGTTCACGATCCCGATCCGCGCGAGCCCGAGAAAAAAGAGAAGGAAAAGAAAACAGTGCCGCCGCTGGTGATCGACCGCCTCTTCTTCAAGAAGGACATGGACGGTTATCTGACCGAGCGCTATTCACACCTGCAATTGCTCGATCTCACATCCCGCAAGATCGAGCCGCTCACTTCCGGCAAACACGACGACCTCTGGCCCGCCTGGTCGCCGGATGGGAAAGAGATCGCTTTTGTCACGAAACGTGGCGACGACCCGGACCGGACGGAAAACTGGGACGTGTGGGTGATCGGCGCGGAACCGGGCGCGAAGGAGCGCCAGCTCACTACTTCGCCCGAAGCCGATCCGGACCCGAATTGGGACAGCGCGCCGGCCTGGAGCCCCGACGGCAAAACGATCGCGTACATCCACGGGGGCGACCCGAAGAAAATCGAATATGGGGTGCACTCGCTCGCGAGTATCCCGGCGGCAGGCGGCCAGGCGAAAGTGTTGACCGAGAAACTCGATCGGAACGTCGTTCAGCCGCATTGGGCCTCCGACGGGAAATCGATTTCGGTGATCGTCGAAGACGACGGGGCTGAATATCTCGCTCGTGTTCCTGTCGATGGCGGAGCGCTTCAGCCCGTCACAATGGGACGGCGGAAAGTCACGGCCTATGACGCCAGTCGCGACGGAAAAATCATCGTTCGTGCGAGCACGGCGGACCGGCCCTACGAGATCTTCGCCGTCGAGAAGGAAAAGCTTCGCGATGTCACGAAACGGACCGAAACCTTCACGAAGGATCTTCGGCTCGCACGGGTTGAGGAAACAAAATTCAAAAGCGCCGACGGCAGCGAGATCCACGGGTTCCTCGTGAATCCGCTTGATCCGCCCGCCGCGGGAACGAAACCGCAGGCGCTCCTCCGGCCTCACGGCGGACCGCAATCTCAATACGCCTGCGAATTTAGCTTTGAGGCTCAACTCTTCGCCGCGAACGGTTACACGGTCATCATGCCAAACCCGCGCGGTTCGACCGGCCGCGGGGAGAAATTCGCCATGGGCATCTACGCCGATTGGGGACATCGCGATGTGGAGGATGATCTCGCCGCGGTCGATAACGCCGTCGCGCGTGGACTCGCCGATCCCGACCGTCTCGGGGTCGGGGGCTGGAGTTATGGCGGCATTTCCACGAACTACCTCATCGCGACAACGACACGCTTCAAGGCGGCCACGAGCGGCGCGTCGATTTCCAACGTCCTCGCCGGCTATGGCACCGACCAATACGTTACCGATTACGAGAACGAGCTCGGCGTGCCATGGAAAAATATCGAGACCTGGACGCGCATTTCGTACCCGTTTCTTCACGCCGACAAGATCAAGACGCCGACCCTTTTCCTCTGCGGTGAGGCGGACTTCAACGTGCCGTTGCTCAACAGCGAACAAATGTATGAAGCCTTGCGCAGCCAGGGCGTGCCTACCGAGCTCATCATTTATCCCGGCCAGAATCACGGCCTGAAAAAGCCGAGCTACATCATCGATCGCTACAAGCGCTATCTCGATTGGTACGCGAAGTGGATTCCTGGAGGGACGACCTCCGTGGCGTCCCATTAATTCTTGGGACGGGACAGAGCCCGTCCCTCCAATTTCATATGAAAAATCAGAAAACGGCGCTGGTGACCGGCGCGAACAAAGGGATTGGCTTCGAAGTGGTGCGGCAGCTGGCGCGTCAGAGTTTTCGGGTTTTTCTCGGAGCGCGGAATGCGAAGGCCGGTCGCGAGGCTGCCGAGAAACTCAAGAGCGAAGGCGACGTCGTCTTTCTCGAGATCGACGTCTCGAGTGAGAAAAGCATTCGTGCTGCGGCCGAAGAATTCGCGCGGCAAAGCGAGCGCCTTGATGTGCTGGTTAACAACGCGGGCATTCTTCTCGATGAGGACAAGTCCGCGCTCACCATCACACCCGAAATTTTCGAAACGACGTTGCGGACCAACACGCTCGGCCCCTCGCTGGTCGCGCAGGCGTTCGCGCCGCTCCTCAAGAAAAGCAATGCACCAAAGATCGTGAATGTCTCGAGCAGCGGTGGCCAGCTCGAGGATGGCGCGGATGGCTGGGCCCCCGGTTATTGCGTTTCGAAGACGGCGCTAAACGGCGTCACGGTTCAGCTCGCCGCAGCCCTCCCGAAGTGCGCCGTGAACAGCGTCTGTCCCGGGTGGGTGCGCACCGCCATGGGCGGCGAAAACGCCACTCGCTCCGTCGGCGAAGGCGCCGCCACCATCGTCTGGCTCGCCACCGACGCCCCGCAGGATCTCACCGGCAAATTCGTCAAAGACCGCAAGGTCATTCCCTGGTGATTCGCTCGGAGGGACGTGCTTCCGCACGTCCGACTCTTTCGCTGTTCCGTGTGAAATCCCAAAATTTGGGACGTGCGGAAGCCCGTCCCTCCGAAATTCGTGATCAATCCGCCGAGAGAACGAAGCGGTTGCCTTCGCTGTCCTTGAACATCGCGTATTTGCCCCACGGCTGTTTCTGCGGCGGCCCCTCGAACTCCACCCCGCGCGCCTTCAATTCTTCGTAGGTCTTGTCGATGTCATCGCACGCGTACGACATCGGCATCATCGATCCGATCCGCTTCTCTTCACCTTCTGGCGTAAACAACACCACGCGGGTCTCGGCCTTCGGCACCCGCAATTCAATCCAGCGTTGTTTCTCATCGAACGGCTGATCCGTGATGATGGTGAACCCGAGTTTCTCCGTGTAAAAATCCAGCGCCCGGTTCTGATCCGCGACTGGAATGCTGACGAATTTGATTTGTTTGACCATGGTGAGCCGACGCTAAGTCCCCTCCCGCTCCACCGTCCAGCGCCCATCGCTCTTCGAGTGCAGAAACCGCTGTCCTTTTATCGGTATAGCTGCTTAAACTCGTCACTCGTCACATGTCACTCATCACTTTCTGATGCCTCGCTTCCGCGCAATCATTCCCATCGACGACTACGTTCTCGACGTCCTGATGCGCGATATCGTCGGCCACGATCGCCAGCCGGCGGCGTATCTCGTTTACCTCTATCTTTACGGCCAGGCTGCGCGCGCCAAATGGAAGCCAGTGGCCGCCAGTTTGCGCGCCCTCGCCGAAACAACTGGCCTTTCGAAGAGCGCGGTCCAGACCGCGCTCGAACTCTTGCGCTGTCGCAAACTAATCGAAACGACGAGCGCCTACTCCACGGCCATGCCGAAGCATCGGGTGCTCCGGCACTGGCGCTGAGTTGTTCTAACCAGTCCCGCTGTAGCCGCGGCGCTCAGTCGCCGCGCCGCACTTGATTCCGCCAGGTCGGCGACAGAGCGCCGCAACTACAGCGCAAAATCGCCCGCTCGACCCGGCACCGCCGTTGAGCGGGCGCTGATCGGCGACTGTGGTTCTACGACTTGTCGTAAACCGCTGTACTAGTGACCTTCACGCCCTTCTCATCGGTCCAGGTCGTTGTCACGGTGCGCGTCTTGCCATCAGCGGCGATTGTCACGCTCCCGGTGACCGTGACTTTTCCGTCTTTCTTGTTCGTCATTTGGAGGGTGTCTTTCCCCGCCATCGTATAGGAGCGCATGTCCGACATCGAATCGCCGGTCACGGCGTAATCTTTGCCGTCGAATTTGCCCGTCCATTCTGAGTGCGTGCTTTTGCCTTGGGCGTCGGTCCCGTCGACCGTCACTTTGATCTGGTCCTCGACGGCCGTGTAAATGACGGTGTTGTTCTTGGGGGATCCCGGCGCGAGTTTGGATTTCGCCTCATTTAGTTTCCACGTGCCCATCATCGGGTCATCGGCGGCCAGGCAGAATGCGCCTGCTGCAAGGCAAAGAATAAGGGTCAAACCAAGCGTTTTTGTTTTCATGCGGGACATCCCGCCCTTTCGTTAGGCCATCGTCAACGCCGTTTTCGCAGTAATAACTGGCCACTCGGAAAATGGCCGCCGCGACCGCCGTTCTGACTTGTCACTTGTCACTCGTCACTGGTCACCTCACCATCACCCCGAATGAGCGCTACCGCTGAGCCAGATGATGCCGCGCCGTTGACCGGCGAAGAACACAAACCCGATTTCCTGGGCCATCCGCGCGGGCTTTGGTTTCTCGCCTTCACCGAGGCGTGGGAACGCTTCTCCTACTACGGGATGCAAGCGCTGCTCGTCCTTTACATGGTCAAGTATCTTCTGCTGCCCGGGCACCTCGAACACGTCGCGGCCTGCGCCAGTTTCCGCCGGCTCTACGGCGGCCTCAGTGGCCAGGCTCTCGCTTCCGCCATCTTCGGCACTTATACCGCCAGCGTTTATCTCACTCCGATCTTTGGCGGCTTCCTCGCCGATCGCCTCCTGGGCCATGTGCCGTGTCCGCGATGCACCCACGTTATCACGCAGCCGAACGGCGTCGCGGTCATGATCGAGGCGCAGCACCAATGCATGTCCAGCCGCGGCGTGCGCAAGCAGGGGGGAACTATGATTACCTTTTCGTTCCTGGGCGAGTTTCGGGAAACTCTTTCGAGCCGCACGGAGTTCCTCGCGCTGGTGACGAGCTGACCAGCTTCAGCCTATTTCGAAGCAGCAGGAGGGCACCGGCTGATGAGTGCAACGTTCCTTCACCGGCGCGCCGATCACCTGGCTGAGGAGGGATTCCGCAATGAGACAGGCTTCCGGATGGCGTCCCGTGGCCGCAGCCAGCGGACAACCGTGGCCGCGGATTAAGTGTTTCCCCTCACTCTTTTCAAAGCGGGCCGCGCCACCGAGGTCGGAGAGGATGCGGAGAGCGGCGTTAATTCGTTGCTGTCGGGTCTTGCCCTTCACTTCCGCCAAATGCTCGTTCGCCACTTTACGCCCGACCTCCCGCATCCCAGTCTTCAGTTCACTCGCGTTCAATTTTCGAGAGAGGACCGTTAGAATGAGATCGACGAGCGGGCCGTAGGCTTTTGGGAAAATCTGTTCCGCGTCGGCGGTGAGGGCATAGGTGGCGTGTGGTTTCCGGACCCCGGGCTGGGTGCCGGATTGGTGGACGAGACCGTCGCGTTCCAGGCTGAGGAGATGGGCGCGGACCGCGTTATCGGTGAGCTGTAACGCCGCGGCCAGGTCGTTCACGGTCTGCTCACCTTTCCGCAATAACTGCAGGATCTGGCCTCGCGTGCTTTCCAAAATGCGTTTGCGCCAGCCGGAAGGTTTCATCGCCTCAGAATAAGGGAGCACAGCAATAAATCAAAGAGAGCTTTGACTTATAAATTCGCGGACGGCTCCTTGCGCCGCCTGGGTTTAGGCCCGGAATTCTAGTTGGCCGCCGCCAGCTGCGCTTCGCGTTTGCGGATGACGTAGAGAGTGACGAAGGCGGCGAGGGCGCAGATCAGGGCGCCGATGGCCATGGTGGCAGGGGTGCCGAGAAAATCGGCCATGAGTCCGGCCTCCAAACTGCCGAGGGGGATCATGCCACCGAAGATCAAGGCCCAGATTCCCATGACGCGTCCACGCATTTCGTCGGGAACGATCGATTGGAGAACGGTGTTCGACGTTGAGAAATAAAGAACGACGCCGAACCCGACGATCGCGAGGAGGATCACGCCGAGATAGAGGTTCCGGGTGAAGGCAAAGAGAACGAGCGCGGTGGAGAAAATCCAGACGCCACCGAGCGCCATGGTGCGCGTGGGCAAAATGTGACCGGCGCTGGCGACGGTGAGCGCGGCGGCGAGCGCGCCGACGCCGCTGCCGGCCATGAGCAGGCCGTAGCCGTTCGCACCAAGGTGGAGAACATCGTGCGCGAACGCGGGCATGAGGACGGAATAGGACCAGCCGAAAATTCCCACGACGGTAAACAGGGAGAGAATGGTAAGGACGCGCCGATGCCTCCAGACGTAGCGAAATCCTTCGAGCGACTGAGCGAGGGCGCCGCCACTGCTGGCGATCTGGTGTTCTTTTTTCGGCAACCGCATCATGAGCAGGCCGGCGATGACGGCTAGGAAACTGAGGCCGTCGCACAAAAAACAGGCCGCGATGCCGATGTGCGCCATAAGGAGGCCGGCGACGGAGGGGCCGACGATGCGGGCGCAGTTGAAAGCGGAGCTGTTGAGCGAGATCGCGTTCATCAAATCCTCGCGGCTGGTCATCTCGATCACGAATGATTGCCGCGCGGGCATGTCGAAAGCCATCGTGATTCCGCCGAGCACGGCGAGCGCGATGATTTGCCACGGCTGCACGACTTTCGTCCAGACGAGCGCGGCCATCGCGAGAGAGAGCAGCATCGAACTGATCTGGGTGCAGACGATGACGGAACGTTTCGGGTAACGGTCAGCAATCCAGCCGCCTAAGGTGGCGAAGAGGAGCATGGGCGCGGAAGCGGCCGCGGCGACGATGCCGAGCAGCGCTTTCGATCCAGTGAGCTGATAGACGAGCCAGCCTTGCGCGGTGGTGGTCATCCAGGTGCCGGTGAAGGAGATGAGCTGGCCGGCAAAGTAGAGCCGAAAATTCCGATGCTTGAACGCGGAGAAAGTTTTCCGGAACGAAACGCCACCCGTTGCCACGCGCCGCGGCCGGCCGGTCATGTCTTCCGGCACGTTCGATGTGCCGGAGGCCGGAAGTCGGAGATCGGAGATCAGTGGGTCGGGCATGAAATGAAAAGACCGGAAAGCGGAAACCGGAGACCGGAAAGGGGGAACATCGGCGGTCGGAGCGCCTCTTCAAATCCTCTGATTGAAAGCAATGTCATCCCGAGCGCAGTCGAGGGATCCCGGTTTGTTACCCTAAAGCTTCCGCCACGGATCCCTCGATCCCGCGGCCGCGGGACTAGGGATGACACGCAATTGAGAGCGAAAAAATAATGGGTTTGGCGCGCGAGCAGCTTCCTTCCGGAGGCATGCGCTTCATACCCGGCACCATGGCTGGCAGGGCTGCTCTTTTCTGCGGCACGATCGCCCTTCTTTTTTTTCTGCTCCCGAGCGTGGAAGCGCGGCCGCTGCGACACCGGAAACCGACTCCGTTTGCGGTCGCACTCCAACCATTCCTGCTTGCCCGGTCGGTCGTTCACGCCGCGGCAGATCCGATTGTCCACAACGCTCCGAGGATTTTGGGCGCCACCGCGGTCGCTCCGATCAGAGTCGCTTACTACGCGCCGCGCAAATTGAAGCCGCGGCCGCCCCGGGGAGCGGAAGAAGTCTACCAGGCGGAGGAGGAATCGGACCCAAAACCGATTCGAGTGGCGTACGCGGTGTCGGGAAGAACGCAGACGGCGGCGCCGCAGCGGGAGGAATTCGATCAGGATCAAGACCAGGATCAAGAGCAAGGGCAAGAGCAAGAAAGTGGAAACATCGAGCGGCGGGGAGACCGGCCGACTGTATCTGGCGGCCGGGCGGTTTTGCGCAACGGCGTCGCGTATGCGCCGTCGCGGGCGCCGCAGAGTGTGAAGAACGCGATCTGGGCGGCCAACACGCTGCGACGGAAACCGTACATCTGGGGAGGCGGCCACGGATCGTTTTATGATCGTGGCTATGACTGCTCGGGGACGGTTTCATTCGCGTTGCACGGCGCGGGATTGCTGAGTTCGCCGCTGCCTTCTAGCGACTTGATGCAGTACGGCGAACGTGGACGGGGCCGGTGGATGACGATCTATTCCAGGCAGGGACACACCTTTGCGGTGATCGCCGGATTGCGTCTCGACACGACCGACCTGGGCCGGGGTGGCGACGTGGGACCGCGGTGGTATGCGTACGAGCGCAACACGAGTGGTTTCGTCGCGCGGCATCCGGTGGCGCTTTAAGCAGAGGACAGAGATCAGGGGGTCAGGCTCGGGAATTAAACCGCGGATCGGCGCGAATTTCCGAGGGATTTTTCAAACTTCTCTCACGCGGGAGATCCGCGTAATCAGAGGTCAAAAATTCCCAAAATTCTGAATCCAAAAGGGTCGGGAGCTGCATCTCACTTCCAAAGAGACCAATTCCTATGAGCACCTTTACCATCCGGCCCTTTGCCGCAGCGAAATTGTTGACGTTCGCGGCCCTTTCCCTCGGCGGCTGCCACCTGGGCGGCATCAGGGGCGACGGCAACATTGTTACCGAAAGCCGCCAGGTGCAGGACTTTACGAGCGTGGAAGCCGAAGGCGCGTTCGACATCGAATGGGTGCCCGGCCCGGCATCCTGCACGATCAGGACCGACGAAAATCTCCTCAGGCACGTCGAGACGAGCATGAACGGCAAAAAGCTCCAGCTCGAATGGCATGGCCAGCTCCGGCCGACCCACGGAATGAAAGTAAAGCTTTTCAGCTCGGGACTGAGCGGCGCCAGACTCACCGGCGCGGTCCGGCTGACGGGGACCCGACTTTCCGGCAAAGGCTTTTATCTCGAGGGGGCCGGTGCGACCCGTGTGACCGTGGATGGAACCGTCGACGAACTGATGGCGACCATGTCGGGCGCGAGCAAGCTCGACGCCGAATCCCTGCAAGTGAAGACAGCGGAGCTCTCGATTTCCGGTGCCGGGAAAGCGGAAGTTTCCCCGAGCGAAAGCCTGAAAGTGGCGATCTCAGGCGCGGGCAAAGTGACCTACAGCGGCAACCCGACCGTGGAAAAACACATCAGCGGCGCGGGCTCGATCCGGAAACGCGATTAAAAGAAGTTGAGGGCAGGCCCCGCTTCGCCAAGGCTACGGCGTGGCGAACGACACATCCCCGGCGGGGTTTTCCTACAATACCCGGCTCAATATTCTGAAGGGCCCGCTCGAAACGATCGACGTCGGCGCTCTCGTCGATGCGTGCACCGATCGCTGGTATAACCAGACACTCTGCCAAGTGGACGAATCAGTCGTTCGTCTCGGCGTCGTCCAGGGCGAATACCATTGGCACAAGCACGAGAATGAAGATGAATTCTTCTACGTCGTCAGTGGTCAGCTTTTAATTGACCTCGAAGATCGGTGCGTTGATCTGACGCCGGGCAAAGCGGTCGTGATCCCGAAAGGGGTCATGCATCGTCCGCGCGCGCCGGTGCGAACCGTGATCCTGATGGTGGAACGCGCCGGCATCGTGCCGACGGGCACGGCGGCAACATGAGGAGAAGGTGGCGGGCCGTTTTCGCGGCGGTCGTCGCCGGCGCTTTTATCGCCGGTCCTGCGGCCTCCGCACCGGAAGCGACTCCGGGCGAGTGGAAATTCATTTCCAACAAAGACGGCGTCGCTCTTTATCGGCGACAGCGGACGGCGTCCTATGAGTCGAAAGCGATCGGCGAGATTGCGGCCTCGAGCGCTCTCGTCCATGCGATGCTGAGCGACGTCGAATCCTACACGAGCTTTATGCCTTACACTGCAGAGTGTCGAGTGGTGAAGCGCGAAGGCGATTCGTTGGTTGCCTATCAACGAATCTCGGCGCCGCTCATCAGCGATCGCGATTACACGGTCAGAGTCCGATGGAGCTCGAAAGCAGTGGAGGGAGGGAAAAGCTACTTCAGCAAATGGGAGACCGAGAATGGGCTCGGACCTCCGGAAAAATCGGGCATCGTGAGGGTGAAACTGTGTGATGGAAGCTGGCGGCTCGAACCGATTGGCCCGAATGCCACCCGCGCCACCTACACGATCTACACCGACAGCGGGGGAATGATCCCGGCGTTCATCAAGAACACGGGGAGCCAGATCGGAATCCGAAAAATGTTTGCGGCGATTCGCAAACAAGTCCTCGATCCGAAATACGTGACCGAAGCGAAAGCGAAGGACTAGAGGGGCCCGCAATCAGACGGGCTCGCCGTGGCGAGATTAACCGGATTTACCGGGTTGGGAGAGAGCCTCCCGCCCGTAGGTGCGCATCGGCGGTCCGGATTTCCGGTTCAGGCCTTTCATAAAAAAGCTGAGGATGTTGACTGCAACAACGAGGATGAAGCAGATCAACAGAATGCGCACCTGGGCGGTGACTTGTTTGGTGGCGCCGGTTTCGAGCGTGGCTTCGGTCGGACTCTGCGGATCATGCGCGACGGTCACTTCGCTGCCGACCGGGTAGCGGGCCAGGATGGTGTCCACTTCTTTGGGGCGATAACCTCCGGCGAACGAAATGCGCTGCGAACTGAAAGGCGCGCCATTCACGGAATAGGAATAGGTGATGCGCGGCTGGCGGCGAAACATCACCTTCGCGATTTCGACAGCGGTGATCATGCCGGCGGTCGTTGGCCAGGCCGTGCTCGCCTTGGCCATCTGGACATTCTTCCACGCTTTATAGAGAGCGAAGGGGAAGACGATCAGGAAGATAAGTGCGAGCACGGTGTGAAAGGCGGAAGGATGAAGGCGAAAGGCGGAAAGTTATTCAGACAGCGCTTTGTCGGCGAGTCTTAACTTTCCTGGTCATCGTGACGAAGATTGCAAGGAGTTCGTTGGTCTCCTCGTGCAGCGGCTTAACCAAACGCGGCTTGATGACTTCGGCGTCCGCCAGTAATTCGAGCCACAATTCTGATTCGTCGAGTTCTTGCTGCGCCCCTTCGAGCTTGCTGATGAAATCGAGGTCCGATTTTGCGCGACAGGCTTCCCGGTAATGCGCCGCTACCGAAGTTGCGGACCGCAACAATTGTTTGCCCAGAACTTCCGCTACCGCATCTCTTCGCGGCAACGCGCGAAACAGTCGAATAACTCTGAGAGCGTATTTTTTTGTTCGCGTCCGCAAATCTTCTGGCGCGCTCATCTTGTTTCCGCCTTCCGCCCTCCGCCTTCCGCCCTTAGATCCCCCGCTTCGAGCATCCGGACGCGTTTATCGAGATAAGGCAATCGGATGGTCAGGGTGAGGCCTTTGCCTTCATTGCTTTCGATGGCCATCTCGCCGCCGTGCTCTCGCACGATCCGGCGCACGATCAGGAGGCCGAGGCCGGACCCCGTGCTCTTCGTCGTGAAGTACGGCTCGAAGACACGGCTCAGACTCTCGGCCGACATTCCTCCGCCGGTGTCGGTGAAACTGATGTTCACATGAGTTGCGTCCAGGTCGGTCCGGATGCGCTGGATCCCGCGGCGCTTCATCGCTTCAAAGCTGTTCTTGATGACGTTGTAAAATGCCTGCTTTATCTGGTCGCGATCGATTTCTATGAGCGGCAGATCGGGACGCAACTCCGCTTCGACGACGATGTCGCGATCCTGAATTTCCGGCGCAAAGAAGCGGAGCGCCTCCTCGACGATCGCGTTCACATTCTCCGGATGAAGGAGCGGTTTCGATGGCCGAATGGCCTGGAGAAATTGCGTGACGATCGAATCGAGCCGCGTGATTTCGGCCCGCGAGATCGCGATGGCCTCCTGGAGCTCTTCCTTCACCTTGCCATCGAGCTTGCGCACTTTGCGCTCCATCAATTGCAGGTGGATGTGGAGCGAGTTGAGCGGGTTGCCGATTTCGTGGGCGACGCCGGCCGCCAGCAGCGTCAGCGCGTTGAACCGCTCTGACTCGATGGTTTTTTCGGTCGAGCGACGGCTCTCGGTGATGTCGCGAAGGATGATGGCGTGACCGACGGGTCCGGCGTGATTGCTCGCCCCATCCTTCGGCATCCGGCGTTCAATGAGCAGTGGGACGATATAGAAATTCAGGAACCGGTTCGCCGGATAAAAAATTTCCATGTCGCGGCTGATGGCACCCTGCGATTGCGAAAGGGACTTCCAATCCAGCCCGCGCACTCGTTCATCGAGCCGCTTGCCGATCGACGTGTCGGCCTCGAGACCGAACAGTTCGCAGGCCGCGTCGTTCACATATGTGATCCGGCCGTTGGCGTCGGTCACGATGATTCCTTCCTGGATCGCGTTGAAGACGGTCTCGATGAGACCCTTCTCCTGAGCGAGCTGGAGGAGATAATTCTGGACGTCTTCCGGCCCGATCCGCCCGAGGCGTTCGATGAGTTTGTCGAGAAAACCGGACTTCATCTGTTCAGTGTAGGGCGATGCTTCGCCGCTCGCCAGTTCACGCGTGTCATCCCGGTCCTGGGGAGCGCAGGCTGCCAGCCTGCAGTTGCCGGCAGCTTGCCGGCAACACCGAGCGACGGGCAAGTATTACTCGCCTAACGAGCCGCGGGACCGCATCTCGGCAAGCTGCCGAGATGAACAGGCTGGCGGCCTGTGCTCCCGGAGGTGTGATCGCCGCTCGGCCTAGCGCCGTGGCTGTTCGACCTGATCGGGCTCGGTGGTCTGGCCGGCTTCGGCGGCGGCGCGTTCCTTGAGCGCGGCTTTGCGGCTCAATTTCACGCGACCTTTGTCGTCGATGCCGATGCACTTTACCCAAATCATCTCGCCCATCTTGGCCACGTCTTCCGTGCGGTTCACGCGGAAATCGGCCAGCTCGGAAATGTGGACGAGGCCGTCCTTGCCCGGGAATACCTCCACGAACGCGCCAAAATCCTTAATGGAAACGACGCGGCCGTGATAAGTCTGCCCGACTTCAATCTCGCGCGACATGCCGCCGATGATTTCCTTCGCGCGTGCCATGCTCTCGGGGCTGGTCGCGTAAATGTGGACGGAGCCGTCGTCTTCGATATTAATCTCGGCGCCGGTTTCAGCGACAATCCCCTTAATGGTTTTGCCGCCGGGGCCGATGAGGGCGCCGATTTTCTCCGGATTAATTTTGATCGTCTCAATCCGGGGCGCGTATTTGCTCAGGTCGGAGCGTGGCTTGTCGATGGCTTGCGCCATGATCTCGAGAATTTTCGTGCGCGCTTCTTTCGTGCGCATGGTCGCTTCAGCCATGATTTTGTGGCTGACGCCCGGCAACTTGAGATCGAGCTGGAACCCGGTGATGCCCGCTTCCGTTCCGCAGACTTTGTAATCCATGTCCCCGAAATGATCCTCAGAGCCGATAATATCGGTGAGCAGCTCGTAGCGTTTCAGGTCGCCGCCGTCGCCAAATTCCGTGACGAGGCCGACACTGATCCCGGCGACTGGAGTCTTGATCGGAACGCCGGCATCCATCAGGGCGAGCATTCCGCCGCAAACGCTGGCCATCGAGCTGGATCCGTTTGATTCCATGATCTCGCTCGTGATCCGAACCGCGTAACGGAAATCCTCGGTGCCCGGAACCACCGGCTCGAGCGATCGCTCGGCGAGCGCGCCATGGCCAATTTCGCGACGGCTGGCGCCGCCCGTCCGTCCGGTTTCGCCGACGCTAAACGGCGGGAAGCTGTAATGGAGGAGAAAGCTCTTGGAAGTTTCGCCGCCGCCGTAGGCATCAATATTCTGCGCTTCTTCGATCGGCGCGAGAGTGACGAGCGCGAGGGCCTGCGTTTCGCCGCGTTGAAAAATGGCGGAGCCGTGGGCGCGAGGGAGCACGCCCACTTCACAAGTGATCGGACGCAAATCCTGATAGCCGCGGCCATCCATGCGTTTCTGCTTGTCGAGCACGCTGATCCGGAAGGCTTTCTTCTGCACGTAATCGAACGCCTGTGAGATCGCGAATTTGTCGGCCTCGGGGAATTTCTCCAGCACGGCCGCCTTCACCTCTTCTTTGAGCGCATTCACCGCTTTGCTGCGATCGACCTTCTTTTCGTTGTAGAGGGCGCCTTCGATCCGCTCGCCCGCAACCTGGTAGGCCACCTCGAGGATGTCCTGGTTCACCGTCATCAATGGCATCTCGCGCTTCGGCTTGCCCACCTGGGCAGCGAGTTCCTTCTGGATCCGAATCATCTCCCGCGCATGCCCATGGGCGAACTCGAGCGCCTTAACGAACGCTTCTTCCGGAATCTCATGAGCGGCGCCTTCGATCATAATGACGTCGTTCTCCGTCCCGACGTAAACGAGGTCAAGATCGCTGTCGTTCCGTTGATCGTGAGTCGGATTGGCGATGAATTCGCCGTTCACCCGTCCGACGCGCACCGCACCGATTGGTCCGGCGAAGGGAATGTCGGAAACCGTCAGCGCGGCGGAGGCCCCGTTGATCGCGAGAATATCGGGATCGTTCTGGCCGTCGGCGCTGAGCAGGATCGAAATGATCTGGGTGTCGTAAAGATAACCGGCCGGAAAGAGCGGGCGCAGGGGACGGTCGGTCATGCGCGAGGTGAGCGTCTCTTTTTCCGACGGCCGTCCTTCGCGTTTGAAATAGCCGCCCGGAAATTTCCCGACGGCGGCTGCTTTCTCGCGGTAATCGACGGTGAGCGGGAACCAATCCTGGCCCTCCTTGATTTGGGTGGCCGAGACTGCGCTGACGAGGACCATGGTGTCGCCGCACGAAACGACCACGGAGCCATCGGCGAGCTTCGCGATCTTGCCGGTTTCGATTGAAATTTGCGTGGACCCGATCTGGGCCGTGACCTTGTGTTGCATGACTGCGTTTCTCCTGGATTGGCGAATCCCAGGCCGGTCACCCTGATTGTAGGTTTTAACCCCGAAAGCTTTCGGGACTAAAACCTCTAATCAAAGTGGAACGTCGGCCTGAGCGCCGGGTTTACTTTCTATTTAACGAACTCGTTAGGCCGAGAGCGCAAAACGGAGACGAGCGTAACCAAAAGACGGACCTGCGGCTATTTCCGCAGGTTGAGCTTCGCGAGCAGGTTTTTATACCTGTCGGACTCCGACTTGCTCAAATAATCGAGCAAGCTCCGTCGCATCGCCACCATCTTAAGGAGGCCGCGGCGCGACGAATGGTCTTTGGCATGGCTCTTGAGGTGTTCGGTCAGCTGCCCGATCCGGCGGGTGAGGAGGGCGATTTGCACATCCGCGCTGCCGGTATCCTTCTCATGGAGCTGGAACTCCTTCATGTCCATCGTGTCACTGCTTTCTGCCATAAACGAGCCGGTATTGTAGGTGAAGAATAGGTCTTGGCAAGGGGGAGAATGGGAACGCGGGTACCGATGCTCGGGGAACATTCGTCCAAGACGCTCAGTCGACCGCCTACTGCTTTTGCATCTCCTTGATTAGTTCACTCGATCCTTTCAGCGAGACTTTGTGCGACTTCGCGATCTGGGCCCAGCTTTGGCCGGATTTCTTCAAGGCGACGATCGTGCTGAACTTCTTTTTGGTCGCGAGCGAGAGAGAATGGGCGACATAGACGTCGCCGAAGCTCAGGCCGGTGCGCGCTTTTTCCTGTTCCAGCGTTGTCGTGGCCACGTCCGTATTAATGGTGATGATAGTAAGCATGCGCTGCTTGTTCGTGCGGACGGCCGCGTTGATGTCCTCGATCAATTTGGCGATCGCCGCCGGATCTTCGGCCATGGCCATCGCCGCCGACAGCACTGTCGCCAGGAAGATGACGACGAACTTTCTCATAAATAGCCGCTTTAGTTTTGCATAGTCTGAAGCCGGGCGCGAGCCGTCTTGAAATGTATTGAACCCCGCAGCGGTTTTCCGTTAGCTCGGCATGGCTTGACTGCGAACGAGATAACCTCGAAGCGGACGCTCATCGAGGTGCGCGATTTGCGACGCTCTTTCGATGAGGAGGCGGTCCAGGCGCTGCGCGGAGTGAGCTTCACAATCGACCAGGGGGAATTCGTTTCCGTGCGGGGCCCCAGCGGATCGGGCAAGACGACGCTGCTTAACATCCTCGGAGCGCTCGACACCCGCTTCGAAGGAAACGTCCTGATCGATTCGGTGGAGCTGCGGCACCTGCCGAGTCCGGAACGTTTTCGCGCCTCCACGATCGGATTTATTTTCCAATCTTTTCATCTCCTGGCCGCGCTGACCGCTCTCGAAAATGTGCAGATGCCAATGTTCGAACAGAAATGGCGCGCGTCCGAGCGGCAGGAGCGGGCTGCCGCGCTTTTGAAAACGGTTGGCTTGGAACACCGGATGCATCATCTGCCAGCCAAGTTGTCGGGCGGTGAGCGGCAGCGGGTCGCCATCGCGCGCAGCCTCGCGAACGAGCCGAAGCTCCTCCTGGCCGATGAACCCACGGGAAATCTCGACAGCGAGAACGCCCAAAAAATTTTGGAGGTGCTCTGCGGAATTCATCAGGAACGCAACATGACGATGATCGTGGTCACGCATGATCCCGAAGTCGCCGCGGCGACCGGCCGGACGCTGCGGCTGCGCGACGGTCAACTGACTGCGGAGGGATAAGAACAGATGTCTTTTCTCCAGCTCATCCTGAAGAATCTGTTCCGGCGCCGGTCGCGGAGCCTGCTTACGCTCACGGGAATTTCGATCGGAATCGCGGCCGTCGTCTCACTTTCCGGGATCGCCGCCGGCTTCGAACAGAGCTGGGCGAATGTCTACAAAGCACGCGGCACCGACCTGGTGGTGACGAAGTCGATCGCGCGCAGCACCATGCCCGGACCGTTTCCATGGAGTTTGAAGGCCGAGCTGCAAAAAATGCCCCATGTGCGCGAAGTCGGCGGATTGCTGAGTGACGTCTTCAGCGTCGAAGATTCGCCGACGGTTCTCGTCATTGGCTGGGAACCGAAGACGGCACTCTGGAATCACGTCACGCTCGTGAGCGGACGGTGGCCGGACGACGCGTCAAAAGACACGGTCGCGATCGGCACGCTCAACGCCGAGATGCTCGGGAAAAAACTCGGGGACAAACTTCAAATCGAGACCCGTGAGTTTACCGTGTGTGGAATTTTCCGGAGCGCTGCCCTGGCTGAGAGTGGCGCGGTCGTCATGCCGTTGTCGGCGATGCAGGCGCTGACCGAAAAGGAGGGCATGGTGAACTTCTTCGATATCTGGCTCGAACCGCATACGTCGCCGGAAGAAACGGAAGCACTGCGTGATTCCATCAAAAAGGAATTCAAAGACCTGACGGCGTTCAATCCCGGTTCTGTCTCGGAGAGTAATCTCGCCATGCAGGTCGCGAAGGCGATGACGTGGGCGGTTTCCTCGATTGCGCTGGTCGTCGGCGCGATCGGAGTCATGAACACGATCCTGATGAGCGTGTTCGAGCGGCTCCATGAGATCGGCATTCTGCTCGCGATCGGCTGGCGGCGCGGGCGGATCATGCAGATGATCCTGGCCGAATCGCTTCTCCTCGGTCTCGTCGGCGGCATCGCCGGCTGCGGTTTGGGAGTGGCCGCCGCGCGGCTCTTGCAGCGAAGTCCCTGGGTGCACGGAAAATTGGAAGCTGCTTTGGACCTCCGGCTTTTGGTCACCGCGGTTCTGATTGCCATCGCGCTCGGCGGCCTCGGCGGGTTGTATCCGGCGTGGATCGGCTCGCGGATGTCACCGGCCCGCGCGTTGCGGCAATGATGGAGCCGGATCGCTGGATGTAGAGGCGCTTGTGCCAAACGCCTAACCAACATCACAGGCGCTTGGCACAAGCGCCTCTACATTTAATTTCCCGGGGCGAACCGGGCGTGGCGGTCATCGCTCCCGAGGGAAAGGAGGAACGCTGAGAGCACCCGAAGCATCGTCTTGGGCTCCGAGGGCGGAACGTGCGCGGAAAAGCGTTTCCATTGCACTTCCAACATTTGGTGCGCTTCCTTTCGACAGAGATCGAGAGCGCCGGAGCGTTGCACCAGATCGATTCCTTCCGAAATCCGGCAAGGGTTGGAACGCAGATCCGCGGAACACAGGGTTTCCTGGAGCCGCGCCGCTTCCGCTTTGGGCAGGAGTCGGAGCGCCTTGGCGATCACATAGGAAAGTTTTCCGGCCGCGATGTCACTGCTTTCGGCGCCGCGGCCGATCACATTCGGCTGGAATTCCGCCAGGTCGTTCACAATCTGAAAGGCGAGTCCGAAAGCGCGCCCGAAATCCCGGCAAACACCGCGAGTGGCTTCATCCGTTCGCGCAATGACGCACGCTCCGTCGGCGCCCGCTTCGACCACCGACGCCGTCTTGAGACTGTAGAGCTGAATAATTTTATCTTCGACGCAGTTGTTCATCCAGAGCTGGAGTTTTTCGGGCGTAAGCGATCGCGACCAGTGGATGTCCTGCCCCTGTCCCAGGTGGACGCGGACGTAGAGTCGCGTCAGGATCCGGAAGAGCTCCAATCGTTGGGCATCGTTTAGATGCGGATGATCGCGCAGAAGCACCATCGGGAGGAAATACGCGGTATTGCCGGCGTTGATCGCCACATCGAGGCCGTAACGCAGATGAATGGAATCTTCGCCGCGCCGTTGCGCGCTGTTGTCGAGGATGTCGTCGATCACCAGCAGCCCGTCGTGTAACATTTCCGCGGTGATGCTGATGAGCGAGGAGTAGGGCGTCGGTTCGGTGCCAAGCGCGCCTAGGATGAGCATCGGAAAAATCGGGCGCCAGGGATTCCCGCCGCCGCGGTCCATGAAATCCCAGAGCGGTTTGGCGAGGACAGCGGTTTGGGCCTGTGAGTCGTACTCGCTCTGCGCTGGCCCGGCGATCCGCTCGAGATCGTCGTGGCTGAAATTGCGCGGGAAGAATGACTCGATGTCGCTGCGGATCCGGCCGACGGCTTTGTCGAGATGTTTCTCGAGATCGAGGAGATAGGCGTAGCCATGCAACTCCAGGCGGGCGCGGCCGGTGACGGTTTGGGCGGCCCAGGTGCCCCGGATGCGACCGGCTCCTTCCCAAACCGCGCGAATCGGTGGGAAGACGGGAATCTCCTGGTCGACCGCGAGTGGCTCGAAATCGAGCGACAGATCGAGCGACGGAATGCGAACCCGGCAGGCAATCGGGTAGGACGCGTTTGAAACGGGACTCGTCCACCAGGAAAGCGGTTCGATCACGACGTCGCGGAACAACCGAGTGTCGCCATTTGCTTCAACCAGGACCGCGTACTGGCAGAGCGCGGTTCCCGAACGCTGATCGCGGATGACCATGACGAGCAGTTCGCCCGCGGGCTCGAACTGGATCCCGAGCCAGTCCCAGCCGAAAATTTGCCGGGTATTGTCGCCGGCGACAAACCATCCCTGATTGCCCCATTGATGATCGAGCCAGGCTTCGCCCTCGACCGGTTCGCCATCGACATCGCCCTCCAGGGTGAGGCGGGTGTAGGAGACGTAATCCATCGATCCGCCGTTGGCGACTTCGACATCGGCCAGATGGAATCGCGGACGACTCGGGGTGAGACGGAACGAGCAGCGCCGATTGGTTTTGGGCTCGGAAAAATCGAGCGCGAACGCTTTTTCGGTTTGGGTCAGCGCAAAGTCGCCCCATCTCGCGCGTAACGGAGTTGATTCGACCGAGGCCGCCGGCAGGGGACGGATCGTCCTTGGTAATCCGTACTCCGCGATCTCGTCGGTGAGCGCGCGAACGGCAATGGGATCGAGGCCGGCCGGGGGAGCCACGCGCAAGGCGGTGACGAGAAACGGAATCGTTGCGGGATCGATTTGGGAAAGCCAGGCGGTCGAACCCGAAGCTTCGTCGAGAACTGAGATCAGAAGCGAATAGGCGTGTCCGGCCGAGATGCCCGACCATTCGAGGGCATGGCGAAACAGCGAAACCATGAAGCGGCATTTGCCCACTTTTTCGGTTTCGAAATGGCCCTGCACGAACCACCACTCGATCGGAAATTCCGTCTTCGGCGATTCGTCGGCCAGACGGATTTCAGTTTCGGTCCGCAGCTCCATACGCAGCGGGGGAGCCTGTCACGGTCGCAAACGCGAACGCGACACTTTTCTGTGCTGGAGCCGCTTCGCGGCGCGAAGCGCAATGTGGGAGCCGCCTTTGGGCGGCGACTCAGTCGGGGCGCAAAGGCCCCTCCCACATTTTTCGCCCCGACAGAGCGGGCGATTACAGCGCCTTCGCCTTTTTGTCGAGCGCGATGTATTCGTGGCGGGGCGGACTGAAAGTATCGAGCACGCGTGTCTCCTCCGGCGTCTCGACGCCATGCGGGACATTGCTGGCGAGGTAGTAGGAATCGCCCGCTAGGAGCTCGTGGGCACCCCCATTTGCGATGACGGTCATCCGTCCAGAAAGAATGTGGATGATCTGTTCCTGCGGATGCTGGTGCTCAGGCATCTTACTGCCGGCCGCAAGTTCCGCGATCATTTGATACATGGTCTCGCCATGGGTGACGGTGTGACGTCGAATTCCCGGACAGATGTCGATCCACGGATTCTCCTTGGCTGGTTTGCTCACAAGAATTGCTCTAGCCTGTTCGCGTGATCCGATCAACCGCAGGCTGTTCTGCCCGGGCCGCCTTCCTCGCTACTTCAATTTTCGACATCTCGACCCGAAGATAATTCAACACCACCGACGAGAGGATCATCCCCGGAACGCCCATGAGTTTTTCGCCGATGATCAACCCGATCAAGGTCAGCCAGATTGGATTGCGGATGCGGGCGCCGATGATTTTGCTGTTCAGAAAATACTCCAGTTTGTGGATCACAATGAGAAAGACGAGCGCGCCGATCGCGACTTTCGGTGAAACCAGAAAGCCGATGAAGACGATCACGGTATTGCTGAGGATGTTGCCGACGATCGGGAAAAGCCCGCAAAGAAAAGTCAGGCCAACCACCACGGCTCCATAGGGAAGCTGGACCACCAGGACGAAGATGGCGGTCAGGGTCGTGTTAATCGCCGAGATCGTCATCTGGGCGCCAATCACCGTCGCGAAGCTGCGATAAAAATCGCCGAAGCGGGCGGTGATTTCGTCGCAGCAGACCGAGTAAAGGTTGTTCCGGACCGTGTGGGATTCTCGAAAGAGATCGAGACGGCCGTTAAAGAACAAGCTCACGGCACAGACGATGGCGATGATGATAAAGACAAAGGTGGTCGAGGCGTGCCGGGCGAAAGTCGCGAAATCGCCCAGGTAATGGGCCTCGTCTTTTATTGAGCTAATCGCGGTCGCCTTGAGACTCTCGAAGTCGGTAAAAGGAAGATCGAGGTCGTGGTCCTGCGCCCAGGCGATTGCGGAGGGGATGGAATTATCGGCAATCTTCGGGAGGGCCTGAATGGCGGCATGGATAAAATGTCCGGCCGTGTAAGCAAGAGCGGCAACGACCAGAATGAAAACGGCGAGAGTGACCCATTTGTAGGGAATGAAACGGCTGAGTTTTGTCAGCACGAAATAGGCAAAGAGAAGCGCGAGAAACGGCGCGCCCAACTGGAGCAGGCCGACGAGAATCAAGGTGGTGGCGAGAACCGCGTAGGAAAGGCGGGATTGATTCGTCATTCAGATCAAATTGCGTTCCGGGGGTTTCTTGTCCAGCGAACTCTGCAGTGATGCAGAGTGGAGTAAGGGAGTAATGAAGTAATGCAATAGTGAGAGCGAGCGATTTTCTCACCCCCACCACTTCATTACTCCAATTGATACAGGAGCAGGGGAAGCTGGCGCGGATGGCCGTCGATTTCGGTGACGTTTACGCCGACACGTTGTGCGCCCATCCGTTGATAAAATCCTTCCGCGTTCGGATCGGCCTCGATCGTGATTGCGCGGAATCCTAAATTCCGAGTCTGCGCGACCGCATGTTCGAACAAGGAACGACCGACGCCGCGACGCATTGCCGCCGGGAGAATCCAGAGATGGTCGAGATGGATTCCGTCGGTTTCTATCGTGAGAAGGTAAAATCCCACAGCGCTGCCATCCTCCATCGCGCAATAGGCAACATTGGCCGCAATGAATTCGGGGCGCATCGTCAGGATGGCACGCCAGGTTTCGATCCAGGGTTCGGGATAACCCCAATGACGTTTAGCCGCATGCGCGATCCGGGTGAGCGCCTCGGAGTCTTCCGGTTTGGCGCGGATGATTTGCATCTTCTGTAGCCGTCGCCCTATGGGCGGCGTGAGATCAAAACTACGCCGCACGAAAAGTCACGCCAACTCTCACGCTTCGCACAGCGAAGCGGCTACAGAACTTGTCGGCGAGCGAACGGATTAAAATTTGTGTCGCGATCGTAAACATCCACGCCTTCCGCGCGCTTCAACCTGTTCACGATGAGGTAGGTCACCGGCGTCGCGGTGGCCTCGTATAGCACTTTTCCGACGTAGCCCGAGAGGATCAGGTTCAACATCGTCACCCACGATTCACGCCCGCCGAACGCAATCAGGATCAAAACGGTCGTGTCTACCAACTGCCCGGTGACGGTTGAACCGACCGTCCGTGTCCAAAGCCATTTGCCGTCCGTCCAGAGTTTCATCTTCGCCAGCGTGTAGGAGTTCGTGAATTCGCCGAGCCAGAAAGCGATCAGGCTTGCGACGATGAAGCGCGGCACTGTGTAAAAGACCGCTTCGAACGCCGCCTGGTTCGGCCAGTCCGGCGCCGCCGGAATCCAGACGACGAACAGACCCATGAGCGAAAGGATTGTGCAGGCAAAAAATCCAAGCCAGATCGCGCGCCGCGAGGCCCCGTAGCCATACACCTCCGTAAAGATGTCCCCAAAAATGTAGGTGATGGGGAAGAGGACCTGTGCGCCCGAAATTTTCGCCGTGATCGTTTCGCCGTGAAAATTGAAGAGCGGGATCGCGCAAATTTTCTGTCCGACCAGATTGGAGATCAGGAGAATTACCACGAAGATGTGCACGAGCAGATCGTAATAGCGAAAGCTGCTCAGCCGCGCATCGCGCGCGGTAAGTTTTCTAATGATGGTGCCGGCCATCGGGACGAGACTTTAGCATAAGACGGGTTCGTCGGTTTCTCGCGATTGGCCCTCGCCCCAACCCTATCCCTTGCCCTCACTGGGCGCTGCGCGTCCTTCTCTCCCGAGGGGAGAGAAAAGGGCGAGGGAGTTCCTACTCCCTGAGGGAGAAGGTTAGGATGAGGGTCTGCCATTCTTCGTGGTGGCAATGATCGCAAAATACGGTCATCCCGAGCGCAGTCGAGGGCTCCCGTGACGGAAGCTTAAAGCTGACAACCCGGGATCCCTCGACTGCGCTCGGGATGACGGCAGCTTCGGGCGTTTCGAAAATGGGACAGTGAAATCCCGGGCACGGGAAAGAAGGACATCATCGACCTGATGCTAGCTTTGCGTAAACCATTCCAGGTCAACAGAAAAGGACTCGTTTCTGACCGTGGCATAAGGCATGCAAAGGCGTCTCGGTTGGAGTCGCTTTAATGCGCTTGCCTACCCTCAACCCACCTCGCCCTATGATCATCCGCGCTTTTATTCTTCTGTTTGTTGCCGTTTCGACGGCTTCGGCTCTCTCCGAAGAAAATGTCAGTCAAACCCTCGATGGCGCGCCCGGTGGGCGGCTCATCGTGGACGTTGATTTCGGAACGATCGATGTCTCGGCCGGGGCGGACGATAAAATATCGGTGGTCGCGTATCGCAAGATCGATTCGGACAAGGACGCGCAGGAAAAAGAATATCTCTCGTCGGCTCCCGTGATGGTGAACAAAGATGGCAACACCGTGACGGTGCGGGCGCGCCGGCAGAACAAGGACAAAAATCTAAATTGGAGCGGGCGTTGCCGGATGGATGCGCGCTACACCATCCGGGTGCCGAAGACTTTCAACTCGGAGCTGCGCACCGGCGGGGGAACCATCATGGTTGCGGAAATTACCGGCACAGTGAGCGCCGATACGAGCGGCGGGAAACTGAAGTTTACCCATCTCAAGGGTCCGACGGGCGCGACCACCAGTGGCGGCAGTATCGAGCTGAGCGGTTGCGAAGGCCCGCTCAAGGTCGACACGAGCGGCGGCCGGATCGAAGCGATCGACGGGAGCGGCTCGCTCGAGGCCCATACCTCTGGAGGCGCGATCGTCGTGCGGAATTTCAGCGGCGACACCAAAGTCGAAACGAGTGGCGGCCGGCTCTCCTTTGAAAACATCAACGGAAAAATTTTCGGCCGCAGCTCGGGCGGATCGATCAGCGCGAAGCTGAAATCACCCGTGCCCGGCGACGTGAATCTGGAAACGTCGGCGGGCAGCATCGATGTGCTGGTTCCTCCCGATGCCGGCCTCGACGTTGAGGCGGAAGCGAGTTCGGGGCGCGTCACGAGCGAATTGCCGTTTATCGGCACGCGAACGGATCGCGATTCGATGAAAGGAAAAATCAACGGCGGCGGGAAATCGCTCGTGCTGCGCTCAGGCGCGGGCAGCATTTCGATCAAACCTGCCTCGGCCGAAGTAGCCGTGAGATAGATCGGAGGGCGCCATGAACGACCTCCGCTTTGCGTTCCGCCAGCTCCGGAAGTCACCTGGCTTTACCCTCATCGCCATCCTCACGCTCGCGCTCGGCATCGGGGCGAACAGCGCCATCTTCAGCGTGGTCAACGCCGTTCTCCTCCGGCCCCTGCCTTATCCGCAACCGGAGCGCCTTGTTTACCTCAATGAAATTGGCGGCGGTACGGAGACTTCGATCGCCCTGCCGGATTATGTCGATTGGCGGCGCGACAGCACTTCGTTCCAGCACCTCGGGCTCACTCGCCTGGAGTCGCGCAATCTCAGCGGCATCGCCGGCCGCGAACCGGAGCGAATCGCAGTCGCTTTTGTGACTGCGAACTTCTTCGACGTGATTGGGCTCCCGGCGCAAATCGGCCGCGTCTTCCGCGAAGACGAAGATAAACCGGGCGCGCCGGCGCTGGCGGTCATCAGCGATCGGTTGTGGGACCGCGTTTTTCACCGCGATCCCGAGATCGTCGGGCGGGCGGTCAATTTTCATGGCCAGCCTTTCACCGTCACCGCAGTGATGCCGCGCGAAATGGATTCGCCGCATGGCGTAGATGCCTGGTTCTCAGTGATGCGTCGGAGCGCGAACCCGGCATGGCAGAACCGCGCCAATCATCCCATGTTCTTCGCCTGGGGCCGGCTGAAGGAGGGCGTGACGCTGCCCCAAGTGCGGAGCGAGATGAAGGCTATCGCCGCGCGTCTCGAGAAAATTTATCCCGCGACGAATGCCGGCACCGGCGTCGCGGTCCGACCACTCCTCGAAAATCTCCTCGGCAATTATCGTACCAGCCTGGCGTTGCTTCTCGGCGCGGTCGCCGTCGTTTTGCTCATCGCCTGCGCGAATCTTGCGAATCTCCTGGCCGTGCGTGGGGCCGCACGCGCCCGGGAGTTCGCGGTTCGCGCGGCGATGGGCGCTTCCCGCGGCCAGATCATCCGGCAACTCCTGATCGAAAACTTTGTCATCTCCGCCATCGGCGGCGGGCTTGGTTTGGTCTTCGCGATTTGGGGGCGCGATGCGCTCGTCGCCTTCGCTCCGGCCGGTGCGCCGCGTTTCGAAGGAATCGGCTTCGACTGGCGGGTCATGGCCTTTACCTTTTTGCTCGCGTCGCTCACCACGGTTTTGTTCGGGCTCTGGCCGGCGTGGCAGGCCGCGAGCGGAGATATCCAGTCAGCGCTCCAGGCGGGTTCGTTCGGAAGTTCGGAAACGAAAACCGCGCGGCGCAGCCGCGATTGGCTGGTGATCATCGAAGTCGCATTGACGCTGTTGCTCCTCAGCGCGGCGGGGCTTGTCCTCAAGAGCTTCGCGAAAATGCAATCGACCGCGCTCGGCTTCGAACCCGAGGGAATACTTACGACGCGGATCGAACTTCCCTGGACGAAGTATAACGAGCTGAACAAAACTCTAAGCTTCACCAACGCCTTGCTGGACGAAGTTCGCCAGTTGCCGGGCGTGCAAAGCGCGGCCCTCTCTTCGAACCCGCCCATGCTCAGCGGCTGGCAGTTGAATTTCCAACCCGAGGGCGCGCCGCCGACCGATCCCAGCCAGCAGCCGTCAGCCGACAACGAAGTCGTGCAGGGCGATTATTTCGCGACGCTGAAGATCAACCTGATCCGCGGCCGGACGTTCAACGACCACGATCGGGCGGATTCTACGCCGGTGATGATCATCGATCAGACGCTGGCCGACATGACGTTCAAGGGACAGGACCCGATCGGGAAAAGGCTCATGGTCGACACCGAAGAGGATTCCTCGAACGGCCCCCGGCTTCACGAAATCATTGGCGTCGTTCCTCACCTGAAACTCCGTGGTTACGACGACGCGACGCCGGTGCCGTCGTTTTTCTTTCCGCAAACGCAGGTCGGGCGCACGAATCTTGTCCTGCTCGTCCGAGCGTCGGGGAACGTGAAGCGGCTCGAGAAATCCGTGCGTGAAATCATCACGCGCCTCGATCCCGCCCAACCGATTTTCGATGTCCGCACGATGGAGGAACGGGTGGCGGAAACCTGGGCCACGCATCGGCTCCTCACCTTCCTGCTCGCGATCTTCGCCGGGCTCGCGTTGCTGCTCGCGGCGGTCGGATTGTATGGTGTACTGGCTTACTCCGCGTTCCGCCGGCTGCGCGAAATCGCGGTCCGCCTCGCGCTCGGGGCGCGTCCCGCGCATATCCGCGGGCTGGTCCTGGGCCACGGCCTCCGCCTCTTTGCGGTTGGCCTCGCGGTGGGCGCGCTCGCCGTCGGAGCGTCCGCTGGCTTGATTCGCAGCTTTCTTTTTGGCGTCAGTCCGCTTGATCCGCAGACCTATCTCGTCGTCGGCCTCATCCTTTCTCTCGTCACCATCCTGGCCGCCTGGCTTCCGGCGCGTCGCGCCTGCCGGGTCAATCCAATCGTGGCTCTGCGAGCCGAATGAACAGGAACACGCTCTTCTACGCTCTTTCGTGGCACAGCCATCATGGCTGTGGGGACGACAGGCATCTTGCCTGTTGCGATGGCAGGCAAGATGCCCGCCGGTCCCACAGGCTGGAAGCCGGCCTCGCGATCGGCCTGCTGCTCGCTTTCGCGACGGGCAAAATCGTCAGCAGCATTCTTTTCGATGTCAGCTCGACCGATCCGTTCGCGTTTACGATCGCGCCGGTTGTGCTGATGACGGCGGCCTTGCTGGCGACGTGGGTGCCCGCGCGCCGCGCTACGAAAACTACGAAAATTAGTCCGATGGCAGCGCTCCGGACGGAATAAAGAAAATAAAATTATATGATCCAGGATTTTAGATTCGCGTTCCGCCAGCTTTGGAAATCGCCCGGTTTCACGATCGCCGCCGTGACGGTGCTCGCGCTTGGCATCGGAGTTAACACGGCCATTTTCAGCTTGGTTGACACCATGCTCTTAAAGCCGCCGGCTTACAAAGAGCCGTCCGAGATCGTGCAGCTCTTCTCGCAGGACAAAAAGAATCCGAAAAGCTTCCGCTCTTTTTCCTACCCGACCTACTCCGATATTCGCGAACAGAGTACGGTCTTCTCCGGCGTGCTGGCCCATTACGACATGATTGTCGGGTTGGGGGAAAAGGGTAATACCCGTCGCACGTTGGCGGATCTAGTGAGCGCCAACTACTTCTCCGTTCTCGGTGTCTCACCGGCCTACGGCCGCTCGTTTCTACCGGAGGAAGAAAAGCCGGGCCGCGATCAGCGCGTCGCAATCGTGAGCTACAGGTTTTGGCAGAAACACTCGAGCGATCTGTCACTGCTCGGCCAGTCGCTCCTGATCAACGGGCGCGCGTTCACTGTCATCGGCATCATGCCGGAAGGATTCACTGGCGTAACGAGCATCTTTTCGCCGGAAGTCTGGCTGCCGCTCGGAGTCTATGACGATATTGCGAGCGACTTGGGCAGCGCGCGGACCAATTCGCTGGCCGATCGCGGCACTAATAATCTCATGCTCATCGGCCGGCTCAAACCGGGAGTCACTGAGGCGGCGGCCTCCCCAGCACTAAAAGGCCTCGCGGCAAATCTGGAGGCGGCATTTCCGGTTGAACAAAAAAATCAAACGTTCATGACGGCGCCCTTGTTCCGGTTCGACACCATCACTGATCCAGCGGAAGCCGGGCCAGTCACCACCATCGGAGCGTTCCTTACGGGAATGGCGGCGGTGGTGCTGCTCGTGGCATGTTTGAACCTGGCGAACATGTTGCTCGCCCGCGGCACCGCGCGCCGCAAGGAGATCGCGATCCGTCTCGCTCTGGGTGGCAGCCGCGCGCGAATCGTTAGGCAACTGCTTATCGAGGGCTTCGTGTTGGCGCTCGTGGGTGGCGCCTGCGGATTGCTCGTCGGGCTCTGGTCGTCCGATCTTCTCATCGCGTCGCTCCGCGCGATTATTCCGGTCGACATCGTTTGGCTGAGCGGCCCGAATCCGGTGATCCTTGGCGCTACCCTTATGTTCTGCGTTCTGGGCACACTCTGTTTTGCGCTCGGTCCGGCGCTCAAGCTGTCACGCACGTCGGTGCTTGGAGATTTGAAACAACAAGCCGGAGAGGACGTGCGCCGGCGGCGCTGGAAATTTCTCCCACGCAATCCGCTCGTCGTGGCGCAGGTCGCCTTCTCCCTCGCGCTTGTCACCGCGGCCGCGCTTTTCATTCGCGGCGCCGGCAAGGTGGCCTCGATCGATACAGGATTGCGGACTGACAACACCGTGCTCGCGGAAATCGACGCGAGTTTGGGCGGCTTCGACCAGAAACATGCGCGGGATCTCTATCGCATGCTGGAGGAAAAATTTGCGGCGCTCCCCGGCGCGCAACACGCGAGCATCTCGGCGACAGTTCCATTGGGACCTAATGCGACCCGAACGGGTGTGCAGAGGGCTGGCGTCCATCCCGCACCTGACGCCAAGCCGGCGACCGCGGCGGAGGGACTGACCTTCAATCCCTGGTCGAACAGCATCGGCGCGGATTATTTCGCAACCGTCGGTTTGCCGCTCCTTCACGGCCGCTCCTTCACGGCCGCGGAAGCGACCCAACCTGGCGGACCGGCGGTGGCCATCATCGACGAAGCGCTTGCGAAAAAACTCTGGCCGGAAGGTGACGCGCTCGGCCAGCGGATTCAGTTAGCGATGCCGGAAAACGCACCGCCGGAAAAATCCGCCGACGATAGCGGCGAGATCAAACGCGGCGAATCGATCGAGATCGTCGGCATCGTTCCCGCCACGAAGGGACGATTTTTTGAAAAGAATCCGGCGGGCGCACTTTACCTCCCCTACGCTCACGCGTTCCACAGCGACGCATTTTTCCTGGTCCACTTTACCTCGCTTCCCCCGAGCAATGAAGCAGCGATGGCAGACGTGCTGCGCCGGACGGTGCAAAGCGTCGATCCTCAATTGCCCATTCTCGAGTTGAGGACGTTCACGAAACACATGGAAGCGAATCCGCTCTTGTGGATTCTCCGCGCGGGGGCCGCCTTGTTTTCCATCTTTGGCGGAGTCGCTCTCGGTTTGGCCGTCGTCGGCATTTATGGAGTGAGAGCCTATTCAGTCGCGCGGCGAACCCGCGAGATCGGCATCCGAATGGCGCTCGGCGCCCAGGGCAAGACAGTGCTGTGGATGATTCTGCGCGAAGGCTTCGTGATGATCGCGGCCGGGCTCGCGCTCGGATTTCTCATGGCGCTCGGGATCGGAAGAATTGTCAGCAACATTCTTTTCGATGTCAGTTCGACCGATCCGTTCGCGTTTACAATCGCGCCGGTTGTGCTGATGACGGCGGCTTTGCTGGCGACGTGGGTGCCCGCGCGCCGCGCCACCAAGATCAGCCCGATGGCAGCCCTTCGCACAGAATAACAAACAAGAAAATATGTTAAACGATCTCCGTTATGCTCTTCGTCAGCTCATCAAAGCGCCGAGCTTCACCGCCGTCGCGATCCTCACTCTCGCGCTCGGCATCGGCGCCTGCACCGCAATCTTCTCGGTCGTCAATGTCGTGTTGCTCCGCCCGCTCGATTATCCGGATCCGGACCGCATCGTTACCATGAGGGAAACGAATTTGCCGCAGTTCCCGGAGTTCTCGGTCTCGCCGCCGAACTATCTCGACTGGGAAAAGCAAACGAAGTCTTACGAATATCTCGCTGCGTATACCAGCGCGCAGTTGAATCTGACCGGCGAAGGCGAACCGCAGCGGCTCGTTGGCCTGAAGGCGACCGCGCATTACTTCGATGCCTACGGCGTGAGACCCATCCTCGGCCGGCTGTTGCTTCCGGAAGAAGACGCGCCCGGGAAAAACCATGTCGTCGTCCTGAGCTATCCTTTCTGGCAACGCGTCTTCGGCGGCATGCACGACGTGGTTGGGCGCGCCGTTCAACTCAACGGCGAACCGTACACTGTGGTCGGCATTGCGCCGGTCGGCTTTGGCCTAACGAGTAAAGTGGATGCATGGATGCCAATGGCGTTCAAGCCGAATGAGACCGCGAATGACGCGCGCGGCGGACACTACATTAATGTGGTGGGACGGCTGCGGGCTGGGGTGACGGTTGCGCAAGCGAGGGCGGAATTGGAAGTGCTCGCCTCCCAGCTCGCGAAGCAATATCCGGACTCGAACAAGGGCTGGGGAATTTTCATGATGCCTATTCAGGATTACACGGTGCGCGATGTGAAGCCGGTCCTGTATACGTTACTAGGCGCCGTTGGGTGCGTCTTGCTAATCGCTTGTGCGAACCTCGCGAATCTTCTGCTCGCCCGCGCGACTGCGCGCTCCCGCGAGATTTCCATCCGAGCGGCTCTTGGGGCCAGCCGAGGACGACTCGTCCGCCAACTCCTCACGGAAAGCGTTGTCCTTGCCGTGTGCGGCGGACTGGCCGGAGTGATCCTCGCGCGCTGGGGTCTCGACGCTATGCTGGCCCTCGCGCCCACGAGCCTTCCACGCATCACCGAAATTCATCTCGATTCCGGCGTGCTTCTGTTTTCACTCGCGCTCAGCGTCGTGACCGGCCTCGTGTTTGGTATCGCTCCCGCCTGGCTCGCCGCGCGCGCCGATCTGAACGAAGCGCTGAAGCAGGGCACGCGCGGTTCCACGGAAGGCGGTGCGCGGGGACGGTTGCGCAGCGCCCTGGTCGTGACCGAGGTAACCGTCGCGCTCATGCTTCTCGGAGGCGCTGGTCTGCTCGCACGCAGTTTCATGCAGCTCACCCACGTCGATCCCGGCTTCATTCCGGAAAACGCCACCGTTCTTCGCTTGTCGTTGCCGCAGAAAAAATATGAAAAGCCGGAGCAGCAAACTGCGTTCGCCGACGCGCTCCTCGACCGCGTGAAAAATCTGCCAGGCGTTCAAGCCGTGGGCCTCACCCATTCGATGCCGCTCGCGGGCGACTACGTGCTTGGTTTTAACATCGAAGGCCGACCCGCCATCGCGCCAAGCGATCTACCAAGCACCAGTTACTACACTGTCACGCCGGATTATTTCCGCGCGATGGGAATCCGGTTGATTCGAGGCCGGCTCTTCACAGCGCAGGATGACGCCAAGGCGGGGCGCGTCGCCATCATCAACGAGACGATGGCCCGCCAGTATTTTCCCAACGAAGATCCGATCGGCAAACGGATCAACATCACGAATGGGCCCGACACCTGGCGCGAAATCGTCGGCATCGCGGGCGATATTAAACAATATGGCGTCGACAAGGCGACCAGTGCCCAGTCCTATGAGCCGTTTGCGCAGGTTCCGTTCAGCTCGCTGAACGTGGTCGTCCGCACGAAGGGCTCGTCGTCCGCGTTGCTGAGCGCGTTGCGTCCCGCTGTCTATGCCGTGGACAAAGACCAGCCGGTCGGCACGATTCGTCCGCTCGAGGAAATTGTGGCCGACTCGATCGCGCGCCAGCGCTTTGCGATGACGCTCCTCACCGTGTTTTCATCCGTGGCGCTCGTCATCGCCGCGGTCGGAATCTACGGCGTGATGGCCTACAACGTCGTCCAGCGGACCGGTGAGTTCGGGATTCGGATGGCGCTCGGGGCACAGCAGGGCGATGTCCTGCGCCTGGTTCTCACCCAGGGAAGCAAACTCATCGGACTCGGTCTTTTGATTGGGCTTCTCGCCACGCTGGCCGCTTCGCGTGCGATGGGATCGATGCTTTTCAACACGAGCGCCTACGATCCACTCACGCTCGGCACTATCACCGTGTTGCTCGGAGCAGTCGCACTGGTGGCGTGTTTTTTCCCCGCGAATCGCGCCACGAAAGTGAATCCCATCGAAGCCCTGCGGACGGAATGATCTCTACAGCGGCGACGCAAATTTTCTGGGGAGCGCAGACTGCCAGCCTGCCGTTCGCGGCAGCCGGCCGCGAACACGACGCCGATTTCACGCTGACGTTCACTACGATCCACCCGGCAAGCTGCCGGGTGGTGCAGGCCAGCAGCCTGCGCTCCCCAGCCCTTATCCACGACCTCTTATGCTAAATGACATCCGCTACGGCTTGCGCCAACTCATCAAACATCCGGGTTTCACCATCATCGCGGTGCTCACGCTCGCCCTCGGCATTGGCGCGAACACTGCCATCTTCAGCGTGGTCAACGCGGTCCTCCTGAAGCCGCTCCCGTTCCCCGAACCAGACCAGCTTATCGCTGTCGGCATGACCGATGCGCGGCAGAAAGGCGACACGAACCTGAACTCGCTCTCGTACCCAGACTTCTTCGATTTTCGCGACCAGAACCGGACCCTCGCAAGCAGCGCAGTTTATCGGGACCGCTCGTTCGCCCTGACGAGCGAGGAAGGCGCAACGAGCCTACGCGGCCTGAAAGTCAGCGCGGAATTCTTCGATGTAATCGGGATTAAACCCGCACTTGGGCGCGCGTTTGTCCGCGATGACGAGCAGCGAGGCGGCGGTCCCGGTGGTTTCACGGTCATTATCAGCCACGATTTTTGGCTGAAACATTACGGGGCCGATCCGAACGTGCTTGGCCGCACCATCACGCTTGATAGCCGTCCGTACACCGTGACCGGCGTCATGCCGGCAGGATTCCAATTTCCGATCTCGACTGATCCAATCGATTTCTACGTCACGATCGCCGAGGACGCGGCAAGTCCTGACGGTTCGATGCCCACGACGAAACAACGCGGTAATCACAGCCTTCAGGCCGTGGCGCGGTTAAGACCCGGTGTCACCATCGCGCAGGCGCAGTCTGATCTCGCCGCCATTGCGGCCGCGCTCACAAAACAATACCCCGATTCCAACACCAATTTCGGCGTCCTCACCAAACCGCTGCGTGAAGAGATGGTCGGCGACGTGCGCACTGCGCTCTACATTCTTTTCGGCGCGGTCGTTTGCGTGTTGCTGATCGCGAACGCCAACGTCGCGAATCTTCTCCTCGCCCGTGCGTCGGCTCGCGGAAAGGAAATCGCATTACGCGCTGCCATGGGAGCGAGCCGGGCCCGCATTATCCGGCAATTGCTGACAGAAAGTGTTTTGCTGTCCGGGTTAGGCGGCGCGTTCGGGTTGCTCCTCGCGCAATGGGGAACCGACGCTCTCGTCAAGACCGTGCCGCAAAACATTCCGCGCATCAGCACGATCCAACTGGACGCCTCGGTGCTGATCTTCACGCTTCTCGTGTCGCTGGCCACGGGCGTTATCTTCGGCCTCGTCCCGGCGTGGCAGGCGTCGCACGTCGATCTCAACACCTCGCTAAAATCTGGCAGTCGCACTGGAAGCGCCGGTGAGGGGAAAGGCCGGGTCCGCAATGCGCTCATCATGGCCGAGGTGGCGCTCGCGCTCATTCTTCTGATCTCGGCCGGACTTCTCATCCAAAGCTTCGCGCGGCTCGGTCGGGTCCAGCCCGGCGTGCGGACGGAACGCCTTCTGACTGCGCGCATCGGTCTGCCCGAAGTCGCTTATCCTAAGAACGAAAACGTCATCGCGTTCTACGACCAGTTCCTGCCCCGGCTGCAATCCATTCCCGGTGTCGAATCAGCGAGCGCGATCCTGCCGTTGCCCTTGAGCGGAAGCAACATGACCACTTCGTTCGACAACCTTGATCATCCGTTGCCGGAAGGACAGCGTCCCGCTGCGCCCGTCCGCATGATCGGGACGGATTACTTCAAGACGATGGGTATTCCCGTCCGGCAAGGCCGCGTCTTCGACGAACGCGACCAGTACACCTCGGCGCCCGTGGTGATCGTAAACGAACGCTTCGCCCAGAAATTTTTCCCAGGCGAGAACGTGATTGGAAAACGGATCCAGCCCGGATTCTCCGCGGATGACAGCGGCGAAAAAATTCGCGAGATCGTCGGCGTAGTGGGCAACGTCAAGCATCTTTCCCTGAAACTCGAAGACTCGCCGGAGATGTATCTGCCGCGGACGCAAATTCCAATCCACGTCATGTCGATCGTCGTCCGGACGAATGTTTCCAATCCGAATGCGCTCACGAATTCGATCCGGAAAGAATTAGCCACGATGGACTCGACCATTCCGCTGACCAGCGTGCGTGTGTTCGACGAATACATTTCGCGCTCCCTGGCCCGGTCGCGCTTCAACACGCTGTTGCTTTCGATCTTCGCCGGCACGGCGCTGCTCCTGACGGCGATCGGGATTTATGGCGTACTGGCCTACTCCGTCGCGCAACGCACGAGTGAAATCGGAATCCGGATTGCGCTCGGCGCGGGCAAGAGTTCCATCTTCCGCCTCATCGTTGGCCAGGCCATGACGCTTGTCGGCATCAGTCTCGTCATTGGGTTGGCCGGGGCTTTCGCCGCTACGCGTTTGTTGAACAGCCTGTTGTTTGGAGTCGGCGCGTCTGATCCGGTGACTTTCCTTGGGATTGTTGTTTTGGTCTCCGTCGTCGCGTTCATCGCCGCCTGGTTGCCGGCGCGACGTGCGACACGGGTGGATCCCATTATCGCTTTAAGAGCAGAATGAAAACGTCTCCGTTTGTAGAGCGTCTGTGTCAGCCCCGAATGATTTCGGGGTTCACAACCGTAACGCAGCGCGATGGCGCGCGGCCGGGCTTTCAAACGCCCTACGACTCCCGAGCGGCCCACAGGGCCGCTGCTACAGAAGAGAAATTATGATGACCGACATTCGCTACGGACTGCGCCAGCTCATCAAGCATCCGGCCTTCACCCTCGTTGCCGTGCTCACGCTCGCGCTCGGGATCGGCGCCAACACAGCCATCTTCAGCGTCGTCAATGCGGTTTTGCTGAAGCCGCTGCCGTTTCCGGCGCCGGACGAGCTGGTCGCCATCGGCGGCATCGATCTCACCGAAACGGTTTCGCCGCCCAAGCTCTCTTCCATGTGCTATCCGGACTTCTTCGATATCCGCGACCAGAACCGCAGCTTCTCCAGCATGGCCATCTATCGCGATCGCGCGCTTGCGCTCGTGGACGACCAGGAAACGCAAAGCGTTCGCGGACAAAAAGTGAGCGGCGAGTTCTTCGACGTGCTTGGCGTCAAGCCGATCATGGGCCGCGGATTCGCGCGCGCGGATGAGCAGCCGGGCGGCGGCCCTGGCGGTTTCAAAGTCATTCTGAGTTTCGGATTCTGGCAGACCCATCTTGATCGCGCACCCGAGGTGATCGGCCGCGTTCTCATGCTGGACGGGCGCCCGCACACGGTCATCGGAGTAATGCCGCAGGGATTCCAGTTCCCCATCCAAACAGACCCGATCGAGATGTACATCACGCTCGCCGAGGACGCGTCGACTCCTGATGGGACCACGCCTCAAACCCAGCAGCGCGGTGGCCACAGTCTGCTCGGAATTGGGCGGCTCAAGCCCGGTGTTTCGCCGGCGCAGGCGAACGCCGAACTGCGCACGATCGCCGCGGCGCTGGAAAAAAAGTATCCGGAGACCAACACGAAATGGGGCGCCGCCTTGCAACCGCTCCGTGATGAGCTGGTGGGCGATGTTCGCACCGCGCTCTTCGTTTTGTTTGGCGCGGTCGTTTGCCTACTGCTCATCGCGAACGCGAACGTCGCCAACCTCATGCTCGCGCGCGCGTCGGTGCGCGGCAAAGAGATCGCCCTGCGCGCGGCCCTCGGCGCCAGCCGCGCCCGGATCATTCGCCAACTGCTGACCGAAAGCGTGCTCCTGGCCGGGATCGGCGGACTGCTTGGGTTGTTGATTGCGAAGTGGGGAACGGACGCGCTTGTCGCCGCCGTGCCGCAAAATATTCCGCGCGTGAGCACGATCCAATTGGATGGAGCGGTGCTCGCGTTCACGCTTTTGTTGTCGCTCGTCACCGGCATTGTTTTTGGTCTGGTTCCCGCATGGCAGGCGTCCCACGTCGATCTCAATACCGCGTTGAAATCCGGCATGCGCGGGGGCGGCGGGGCGGAGGGAAAGCATCGGGTTCGCAACCTCCTGGTCATGACGGAAGTGGCGCTCGCGTTGATCCTGCTCATTTGTGCCAGTCTTTTGATCCAAAGCTTTGCCCGCCTCGGCCGGGTCGATACGGGGATGCGCACCGAGCATCTGTTCACGGCACGCATCGGGCTTCCGGTGGCCGCCTATCCAAAACCGGAAAACATCATCACGTTTGTCGACCAGCTCGTGCCGCGGCTCCGCGCGATTCCCGGCGTCGAATCGGTCACGACGACGTCGCCTTTGCCGCTGAGCGGGAGCAACAACGTCAGTTCATTCGACATCGAGGAAAATCCTGCGCCGGAAGGACAGCAGCCCGACAGCCCGACGCGGATCGTAGGTCCGGATTATTTTAAAACCATGGGCATTCCGGTTCGACAGGGACGCGGCTTCGAGCCGACCGATCAGTTCAAGTCGTTGCCCGTCGTGATCGTGAACGAACAATTCGTGCAGAAATTTTTTCCCGGCCAAAAAAATGTAGTTGGCAAGCACATCAAACCGAGCTGGAGCGTTGGCGACGAGCATGCGCTGATGCGCACGATCGTCGGCGTCGTCGGCAACGTGAAACATCGGACGCTGAACATGGAGTTCACGCCGGAGGTTTATCTGTCGGCCTCGCAAATCCCGATGGATTCGATGTGGATTGTCGCCCGGACTAGCGTCTCGAATCCCGCGGCAATCACTTCCGCCGTGCGCAACGAGCTCGCGGCGGTCGATCGCAACATCCCGCTGGTCCGGGTGCGAGTGTTTGACGAATATTTGGCGCGCGCGCTGGCCCGCCCCCGGTTTAACGCAATGCTCCTCTCGATCTTTGCCGGGACAGCGCTGCTCCTGACCGCGATCGGAATTTACGGGGTTATGGCCTATTCCGTTTCGCAGCGGACGAGTGAGATCGGAATCCGGATCGCGCTCGGCGCGGAAAAAAATTCCATCTTTCGCCTCGTGGTCGGGCAGGCCATGGGGATCGTCGCGATCAGTCTGGGAGCCGGAATTCTCGGTGCGTTTGCCGCGACCCGATTGTTGAACAGCCTCCTCTTCGGAGTGGGCGCGTCCGATCCCGAGACGTTTATCGGGATTGTTCTCCTCGTTTCTGTGGTCGCGTTCATCGCCGCGTGGGTTCCGGCGCGACGCGCGATGAGGGTGGATCCGATTGTTGCCCTGCGGGCCGAATGAGGATGGCGATCAGACGAATCGATTGGGGAGCGCACGCGCCCTCGCGTGCTGGCGATGGCGCCATCGCCATCGCGAACTTTGTCTCCAACAGGAAAAGACGGTCTCGGCGGGGGCGCCGAGACCGGCACGCGAGGGCGCGTGCGCTCCCCTGAGTTCAACATGCAAACTTTGCTTCAAGATATCCGTTACGCGTTTCGGATGATCGCGAAATCACCGGGCTTCGCCGCCCTGGCTGTGCTCGCGTTTGCGCTCGGGATCGGAGCGAACACCGCCATTTTCAGCGTGGTCAACGCGGTCCTTCTTCGGCCGTTGCCGTATCCGCATTCCGAACGGCTCATCAGCATCCGGGAAAGCACACCGACGTTTCCTTCCGGTTCCGTCAGTTACCTGAATTTTCTCGACTGGCGCGCCGCCCAACACAGCTTCACGGACCTGGCGCTTTTCTGGCGCGAATCCTACAATCTCTCGACCAGCAAAGGAGGGACAACGCCGGAGCGCGTCGGAGGCGGGCGGGTAACCGCAAATTTCCTAACCGTCCTCGGAATGACGCCGGAGCTCGGCCGCGATTTCATCGAGGCCGACGATGTTCCGCACGGCGCGAAAGTCGCGCTCATCAGCGACAAAATGTGGCGCCACCGGTTTGGCGGATCGCGCGAAGTTCTCGGCCAGCAGATTCTGGTCGACGGCGTTTCGCACGAAATCATTGGAGTGTTGCCATCCGCGGTCCGTCTCCCGCGGCTCGCTGAAATCTATGTCCCGCTGGGTGATGTCAGGACCGAGCCGGCGGTTCTTCTGCGCGACAATCACCCCGGATTCGGCGCGCTCGGGCGATTGAAACCAGGCGTCTCTCTCGAACAGGCCCGCGCCGATCTCGAGACGATTGCGGTTGCGCTCGAGAAGAAATATCCGGAATCAAACACCGGCCGCAGGATCACGACGCAACTGCTTTTGGAATCGTCCGTCGGCACTTACCGGCAAAGCCTTTATCTGTTGCTCGGTGCGGTCGCGTGCGTGCTGCTGATCGCCTGCGCGAACGTGGCGAACCTGCAACTGGCCCGCATGCTGGCGCGCGGAAAAGAGCTGGCGGTGCGGAGCGCGCTCGGCGCGAGTGGCTGGCGACTGACGCGGCAGGTCCTCACCGAAAGCGCCGTCCTCGCCTTGCTCGGTGCAGTTGCCGGAGTGCTTCTGGCGATCTGGAGCCTCGACGCGATCCTCGCCCTCAGTCCGGCGACGGTTCCCCGTTTCCAGGAGACCCGGATCGACCTTGCCGCGCTCGGATTCACCGTCGCCGTCGCGATCATCTCCGGCGTGCTCGTGGGGATCTGGCCGGCCTGGCGCATTTCGAAAAGCAGCTCGCTCGCGCTCGCCTTGCACGAGAGCGCGCGTGGGAGCAGCGATGGCCTGAACAAGCAACGCGCGCGGGCAGGATTGGTCGTCACGCAGGTCGCGCTCGCGGTCGTCCTGCTGGCGGCCGGCGGATTGATGCTGAAAAGCTTCTGGCGCGCGCAACAGGCGCCGCTCGGCTTTGAACCGCGCGGCATTCTTACCCTGAGCATCGCCTTGCCGCGGGCGCGTTACGACAAGGAGGAAAAGATCAACGCCTTCTATGATCGATTGCTCGCCAGAGTTTCCGCGCTTCCATCGGTCACCGGCGCCACCATCGGCGTCAATGTACCCTTCGACGATAACGAGTGGGACAGCTCTTTTCACATTACCGGTACGCCGCCCCATAAACTCGGCCAGGAGCCATCCGCGGAATTGAACATGATTTCGCCCGATTATTTTCGCGTCATGGGAATGCCGATCCTGCGCGGGCGCGCCTTTGGGCCCGAAGATGCGGCGGAAAAGCCGGGCACCGTGATTATCGATGAAAGTTTGGCAACCCGCTTTTTCCCGAACCAGGATCCGATTGGGAAACAGCTGGATAATAACCAGACGCTCAAGCCGAATCCGCCACCCCTGACAATTATCGGGATCGTGCCGCGCACGAGGAACGAGGCTCCGGGCGAAGACAACGTCGAGAAACTCAATTTTCCGCAGATCTATCTTCCGTTTGCGCAGTTTTCGAATGAAGACGTGATCTTGCTGGTCCGCGTCGCCTCGGGTGATCCTCTGGCGCTGTCCGCGGCGGTGAAGCGAGAAGTGGAGGCGATTGATCCCAATCAGCCGGTCTCGGCGATTTCCACGATGGAAAAAAATATCGGTGCGAGCCTGGCAGCGCGGCGCCTGACGATGACCTTGCTCGGGTCGTTCGCCGGTCTCGCTCTCGTGCTCGCGAGTGTTGGGATTTACGGCGTGATGGCGCTGAGCACGACTCAGCGAACGCGTGAGATGGGAATCCGTTTCGCGCTCGGTGCGAGCCGAGCAGATGTGCTGAAGCTCGTTCTCGGCAAAGGAATTTCGCTGATCGGTGTTGGCTTGGGCGCTGGATTGATCGGGGCATTCGCGGCGAGTCGCGCGCTCAATAGCTTGCTCTACGGAGTGGGTGCGCTCGATGCGGTCGCCTTAATTGGAGCACTGGTCACGCTCGCCGTGGTCGCGTTCATCGCCTGCTATCTGCCCGCCCGCCGGGCGAGCCTGGTAAATCCGATCGAAGCATTGCGGACGGAGTAAGCGCTGGAGCCGGCACGCCCTCGTGCCGGTCGGTTGCCGCGCCGAACAACGGCCTGAGGGCAGGCCGTCTCCAAGGGGGCTACAGCTTGATGCTGGAAACGCCAACCCTCGTCATCCCGAGCGAAGTCGAGGGATCCCGGGTTGCCGCCTTTGAGGTTTCATCACGGATCCCTCGACGTTGCTCGGGATGACGGTAATTTCAGTGGGATCTTGTGACTTCGACGCAGCACAAAAGCATCGCCGCCGCTAATTGCGAAGTCGCGTTCGACGATCTGACGCGACAACTTTACGCAACCGACGCGTCGCTTTATCAACTAGAGCCGGCTGCGGTTGCATTTCCGCGCAATGCCCAACAGGCCAGCTCCATCATCGCGGCGGCGGCCGATGCGGGTGTGCCGGTCACGCCGCGCGGTGCCGGCAGCGGTCTTTCCGGTGGTGCGATCGGCGATGGATTGATCGTCGAATTCTCGCGTTACAACCGGCAGATCACCGACCTGAATCTGGAGGCCCGGACGGTCCGGACCGGCGCCGGGGTTGTGCTCGATCAACTCAACGCCTTTCTCAAGCCGCACGGATTTTGTTTCGGCCCCGATGTTGCCACGAGCTCGCGCGCCACCATCGGTGGCATGATCGCAAACGATTCTTCCGGCGCGCGCGTTCCAGTCTACGGCACTACCGCGGACCACGTCGTCTCGCAGGAACTGGTGATGGCGGACGGATCCATTCATCAAATCGGTCCGGAGCACGAGACGTTGCGCGCGCAGCGGGAAGTGATCGCGAATCTGGTTTCGGCGCATGCCGACGAAATCGCCGAGTGGATGCCGCCGGGGTTGGAGAAACGCTGGTCCGGCTATGCGCTGGCGCGCTGGCTCCGCGACCCCGGCAATCTCAACAACATGCTGTGCGGGAGCGAGGGTACGCTCGCCGCGATTTTCTCCGCGGAATTGAAGATTGTTCCGCTCCCGCGCGAGAAGGGACTCGGCCTCGTCTTTTTCGCCTCCGTTGCGGAAGCGATGCAGGCGACGGTCGAGTTGCTCGAGCTGAAACCATCCGCGATCGAACACATTGACCGGCCGTTGTTCGATCAAACAAAAGGGCAACTGAATTTCGAAGCGGCGCGACAATTACTCGAGCTCGATCACAAGTCGTGTGAGTCGATTTTGATCGTCGAGTTTTACGACGACGTCGCGGAGCGTCTGGCCCTCCTGGCAGCGAAGCGTCTTGGGTTGCGCACGACCATTTGCACGAAGGCAACCGAGATGAATCTCGTCTGGTCGCTCCGCAAAGCCGGCCTTTCGCTTCTTACGGGACGGAAAGGCGCTGCGAAGCCCGTCGCATTCATTGAGGATGCCGCCGTTCGGCCGGCGCAATTGCCCGCCTATGTCGCCGGTCTCCAATCGATCATGCGCCCGCTTGATCTCGAGGTCTGCTACTACGGCCACGCCGCGACCGGCTTGTTGCACGTGCGGCCGGTCCTCGATCTCCATACGGCCGGCGATCTGCGCAAGTATCGTCAGGTCGCGGACCAGGTCTCGGCGCTCGTCAGGCAATTCAAGGGATCGCTGGCTGCCGAACACGGCGTCGGCATGGCACGGACCGAGTACATGGCGGAACAGGTTGGCGACGAGTTGCTCGGTGTAATGAGGCAGATCAAGCAGCTCTTCGACCCGCGGAACCTCTTCAACCCAGGAAAGATTTTTAGCGACGGCCGTTTCAAGGTGGACAATCACCTCCGGGTGGAATCGGAAACACGACTGCGCCTTTCGTTCGAGCCGGCGCTTGCCTTCGCGTTCAAGGACGAATCGTTCATTGGGAATCTCGAGCAATGCAACGGCTGCGGTGGCTGTCGCAAGGATGCCCCCACCATGTGCCCGACGTTTCTTGCAACCGGAGAGGAGTATATGTCCACCCGGGGCAGGGCGAATGCGATCCGGGCCGCGCTGGAACTGCGGTTTCACGACGATCCGTTACGCTCAGAAGAGCTCGACGCCGCGCTCAGTAATTGCCTGTCGTGCAAAGCATGCACGGTCGAGTGCCCATCGAACGTAAACCTGGCGCTGCTCAAAGCGGAGCTGATGCACGCGCGCCATCGCCGCGACGGCTTGCCGTTGCGCGAGCGAATCCTGAGCAATGTCGATTTGTTAGGCCGGCTCGGTTGCGTGATGCCGGCGCTCGCGAATGCCAGTCTCGATTCGCCGATGATCCGGCGTCTGATGCGAAAGGCGTTTGGTCTTACCGACAAGCGTCCGTTGCCGCATTACACGAAACAGCGCTTCGATCGCTGGTTTCAAAAGCACGAGGTAGGGACGCCGCGCTGCGGCGTCCGGTCAGCGCAGCGCGCCGACCCTACCAATCGTGGCGACGTGATCCTCTGGGACGATACCTTTGTCCGCTATCACGAACCGCATATCGGGATCGCCGCGGTCAAGGTCCTCGAGGCTCTTGGCTTTGACGTTTCACTCGTCAAACACCGAAAATGCTGCGGTCGTCCCGCCTTCAGCCAGGGAAATCTGGAAGCGGCGCGCGAGATGGGGCGGCATAATCTCGATCTGCTTCGCGGTACGAACACCGACACGCCGATCCTGTTTCTCGAACCGTCGTGCTACTCCATGTTCGTCGAGGATTACCGCGAACTGAAATTGCCCGATACGGATGGGATCGCGCGCCGCTGCCATCTCTTCGAGCAATTCGTCGAAGAGCTGCTCGAACGCGAACCGGATGCGTTGCGTTTCAATGGCCGGCCCGGCCACGTCGCGATCCACGCCCATTGCCACGCGAAGTCGCTCGTCAAAACGGGTTTCATGGCAAAGCTCGCGGCGCGTTTGCCCGGAAGAACGGCGACCGTGCTCGACACCGGCTGCTGCGGCATGGCCGGCGCTTTCGGCGCGCTCGAATCGAAGTATGAGCTCTCGCTGAAGGTCGCGGCTCCGTTGGTGCAACAAGTTGGCGCTCAACCGCCGGGTAGCGTCATTGTCGCGTCGGGAACCAGTTGCCGCCACCAACTGGAACATCTCACGACGGTTCAACCTAAACACATGGCGGAGCTGCTGGCGGACGCGATCGCGCAAAATGGCGCGGAGCCGTATCCGCAAGAACAAGGCGACCGATAGCGTCCCGACAAACGATGATTTGGAGCGACGGAAGTATCCTCCGCCCCCTTATGAAACGCGCGCTTTTCGAATTTCTCTGTGGCCTGGCGTTTGTCCTGCTTCCGGCTCCTGCCCTGCCCGCGGAAACCAGCGCGCCTGGCTCGGCCGAGCACATTTCGTGGTCCGCGGAAGACGACGCCGCGAGTAATAAACCCGACAGTTCGCCTACGTCGGATCGCGTGGCCGTCTCACCCAGCGCGATTGTTTCAACCCGGAGCAGTTTTGTCGCTCAATGGAATCCGTTAAGCGGAGCGACCAGATACCGGCTCGATGTTTCGATCTCCCCTTCGTTCGATAGTTACGTAACGGGCTATAACGGCCTGGAAGTAGGACCGGCAACCTGGCGCCTCATCACAGGCTTAAGTCCGGGCAAGACCTACTACTATCGCGTGACGGGAATTAGCGAAACCGATTCCACCACCAACTCTAATGTCATGACCGGCACTACCGTCACTGGCTCGGGCCTTGTTATTGGTCCGACCTTTGACGTCTCGATTACAAACAACCCAAACGCGGCGGCCATCGAAGCCATGATCAATCGGGCGATCGCCATTTATGAATCGCTGTTCTCCGATCCGGTCACCGTTTTCATTCTCTTTCGTTACTCGACTACGAGACCTAACGGCACGGCCATAGGATCCACCAACCAAATCGCGCTAAGTAACTACGTAATTTATTCGCCCTCGTGGAGCACCTACATCGGCTCCTTGCGGGCAGATGCGAAGACCGCGAATGACGCCACCGCTAATGCCAGCCTTCCGCCAAATCCGTTGTCCGCGAATATAGTTCCCTCGAGTGCAAATGGACGCGCGTTAGGTAGCGACACGCCGCCGGCGATGTTCGCCGATTCCACAGTCGGCGACGGTGGACCTTATGATGGCATCGTCACGCTCAATTCCGGAGCGCCCTTTCAGTTCGTCCGCCCGCCGAATAGCAGTAACTATGATGCACAAACCGCAGTCGAGCACGAGATCGACGAGGTCCTCGGTCTTGGGTCGCGGCTGAACACTTCCAGCAGCAACGTTCGGTCCCAGGACCTGTTCAGTTGGTCCTCTTCCGGAGTCAGGAATATCAGCACCTCCGGTACTCGCGACTTTTCGATCGACGGCGGAAACACGCCCATCATCAATTTCAATCAGACAGCAAATTTCGATTTTGGTGACTGGCAAAGCGAACCCTGTCCGCAGTCGAATCCTTCTGTGCAAAATGCCTTTGGTTGCCATGGCCAGGCAGCGGATATAAGCCAGACATCGCCCGAAGGAACCAATCTGGATGTAATTGGTTACGACCTGGTGCCTCCACCAACAGGACAGTTACTTAACATTTCCACTCGCATGGAAGTGCTCCAGGGAGACGAGGTGCTGATCGGCGGATTCATTGTCACCGGCAGCGATCCGAAGAAAGTTATCGTGCGAGGAATCGGTCCTTCGCTTCCCGTCAACGGGCCCCTGGCTGATCCGACGTTGGAGTTGCATCAGGGCAACGCAACCTTGGCTACTAATGACAACTGGAAGATCAACGACCAGACCGGCCAATCACAGGAAGCTGAAATTCAGGCGACGACCATCCCGCCGAAGAACGATTTGGAGTCAGCTATCGTCGCCACGCTCAACCCCGGCTCTTACACGGCGGTGTTGGCGGGCAAGAATGGAGGGACCGGCATTGGCCTGGTCGAGGTTTACGACCTGGCGCAGGGCGCGAATTCCAAACTGGCGAATATCAGCTCGCGTGGATTCGTGGATGCCGGCGACAACGTCATGATTGGTGGACTTATCGCCGGCGGGCCGAGCGGCGGTAGCGTACGAGTGCTCGTGCGCGCGATAGGACCTTCCTTGACGAATTCTGGTGTCGCGGGCGCGTTAGGCGATCCGACCCTGGAACTGCACGATGGAAACGGAACGACGATCGCCAGCAACGATAACTGGAAAACGCGTCCCGACGGAAGCAGCCAGCAGACAGAGATCGAAGGCACCGGCATTCCGCCCTCGAACGATTTGGAATCGGCCCTCGTGCGATTGCTGTCGCCTGGCAACTACACCGCCGTCGTGCGCGGAGTGAATGGCACGACCGGAGTTGGGCTAGTTGAGGCTTACAATCTGCAGTAGCGTCCGCGCCTTGTTTCCGCGAACTACGGCTTCTTCGCCGGAAGCGGTTCCTTGCTCTTGAGGATTTCGGCCTCGGGCGTGAGCTTGTTGCCTTTGCCGCTAAATAGGATCCGGCTCGGTTTCTCGGCCAGGGTCTCGGTAAGCGCTTTCGCGTGGGTGCTGACCACCTTCAAGTTCAGTAGAATTACGCGCAGCTCTTTCATCTGATCCTGGAGCTGCTTGTCGGTGTTGCCGACAAATTTGCCGGCGTTCTCGAAGACAGCGTTCGCATTTTTCTCCACGTCATCCAGGCCTTTGATGATGCGCTGAAGTTCCTCGAGATCGACTTTCGCTACGTCGATGAGCGGCGGGATCTTCGGCATGAATTCGCCCAGGTCATTTCGCACGCTGGTTACGGTGCCGTCCAGATTGGTGACCGTGTTGTTGAGATTGTCGATCAGCTTGTTGGCGTTATCCACGAGTGGTCCAGCCGCGGCCGCGATTTGCGAGATTCCGTAAGCCGGATGCCCTTCGATGACGGCGTTGTTCGCCAGGGTTTCACCGCCGGGCGTGCCGGCGGAAAGCGCGACGAACATCGGCGAAAGCAAGGTGTCTGAGCTTAGGGTTGCGATTACGTCGGCCGGTAATGGCGGAAGATCATCGGCGAGGCTGACCGTGACGCGGACTGCGTTCCGCTGGTTCGTGGCGGATTCGCGCTGGTCGCGGCTCAGGTGGCGGATGGCGATTACCCGGCCCGCGGCCGCCCCGGCGTAACGCACTTCGGAATGCAGTTTGACTCCGGTGACATCTTCAAAATCGATCTGCAGGGTCCGCGTCGGTTTCTTTAACCGAAAACCGGACAACGCTATCGTGAGCGCGGCGAGCAGGATGACACTGCAAACGATCACGGAAAGAGCGACCACGTAATCGGACAGATTTCGTTTCATGGCATTTTGTGGCGGAAGCGGTGCTGCGCCGAAACCAGCGGGCGCGCTTTCACGTGAGGATGGTGTTCGTGATCATCCTGCGACAGGTTCAAAGGCATGGGGCCATCGGCTTCGCCGTTGATGAATTGTTGCACTTCGGGATCGGGATGGGTCCGGATTTCGTCGGGAGTACCTTGCGCGAGAATCCGGCCGCGTCCGAGCATAATCATTCGCGTCGCGATCCGGAAAGCGCTCGTCATATCGTGAGTGACGACGACGGCGGTCATGCCTTCGGCTCGCGTCAATTCGAGCGTCAGTTTGTCGACAACCGCGGTCATGATGGGGTCGAGGCCGGAGGTCGGTTCGTCGCTGAAGAGGAGCTCCGGATCGAGCACCAGCGCGCGGGCCAGGCCGACCCGTTTTCGCATGCCGCCGCTGATCTCGGACGGCTTGAGATGGTTGAATCCAGTCAAGCCGACCATCTGAAGTTTCTGGGTCACGATTTGCTCGATCTCGTCGCTCGACAGGTCGGTGTGCTGTGATAATGGCAGCGCGACATTTTCTCCGACGGTGAGCGATGCGAGGAGCGCACCCGATTGAAACAACATCCCGAAACGCCGGCGGACCTCGGCGATCTGCCGGTCATTCATGGTCGTGATTTCATCTCCGAAGATCTTCACGGAGCCGGCGGTCGGTTTTATCACCCCAATGATATGGCGAAGGAGCGTGCTCTTGCCGCAGCCGCTGCCGCCCATGATCACCAGGGTCTCGCCGCGCTGGATCGTGAAGGAAAGATTGTCGATCACGGTCCGCTCGCCGAATTTGCGGACGAGATTGGCGACCTCGACGACGGGTGGTGAATCAGGCATGGCGAGAATGACGAATGACGAATGACGAATGACGAAGGAATGACGAAGTCGGAATGAAGAATATCATTTCCCGCTCCTCCAAATCTTCGAGAAGATGAGGTGCAATTCTCTTGCTTCCAACCAGAGGATTCGGGCTTGTGTTTTTAGCTCCGGAGCCGCAGGGACGGCCATTCGCAGGAAGTGTTTGGTTTCGCGCGCCTCTTTTCGGCAGGTGCCGATGTTTTTCAGAAACTCCTTCTTCGATTACGGCATCGTCGGCTTCGACGTAATTTGCCCCGACACTGGTCGCCGCACCGACTAGTTGTCCGATAATCCGATTCGTGACCGCGCTTTGCGGGATTGTCCTGGCAAAATCAATGACCGCTTCGCCAAATCGGGCGGTTCGCTCTTCTAGATCGAAAACACGTTTTCCAGGCGGTTCTTCAGAGACGATGCCCACCGCGCCATCGTTCCAGAACCGAGTGTCGTAATCGTTCGCGCCTTCGATCTTCATCATTCGTGCTTCGTCATTCGCCTTCATGCTTTGAAGAAAAAGAGCGCGGTGAGAATCGCGTTCGTCACAAGCATGGCAAGGAGCGATTGGACAACCGCCGCCGTCGTCGCCTGGCCAACGCCTTCCGCGCCCCCTTCGACGTGGAGGCCGGCGTTGCACGCGATCGTGATGATGAGCCAGGCAAAGACCGCACTCTTGATGATACCGGAATAGAGGTCCCAGGTGTCCGCGCTTTCGAGCGCGCGGATAATATAGCCGGCGGTGGTCACGTCGAGCGCGAAATGGCAGACGGCCCAGCCGCCGAAGACCCCGATGTAATTTCCCAGGACGGTGAGCGCCGGCAGCATGATGAGCATCGCGATGAAGCGCGGCACGATGAGGTAGCGGATCGGATTGATCGCCATGACTTCGAGTGCCTCGATTTCCTCCGAGACCTTCATGGTGCCCAGCTCGGCCGCAACCGCCGAGCCGCTTCGGCCGATCACGATCACCGCGATCAGCACCGGCCCCATCTCCCGGAGTAACGTGACCATGACCAGATCGGGCACGTAGATTTCCGCACCGAGTTCCTGGAGGGAATGGGCAGCCTGCATCGCGAGCGTCACGCCGATGCTGAACGCGGTGAGGGCGACCATTGGCGTCGCGCGCACCCCGATGAAGACCATCTGCCGGAAGATCGGCGATATTTGGAAGAGCTGGCCTTTGAACGGCGCAACCAGGACCCAATAGAGCAGACTAACGTTGAGCCGAAGAAAGTTTTTCAAAACGCGGACGCAAGGCTATCACCGCGTCACCCGCGCTTTCCAGACTAGAAACGCTCGAATGCCCGTCATCCCGAGCGGAGCAAAGCGAAGTCGAGGGACCCCGTGGCAAAGCGTTCCGGTCCGCAACGGGATCCCTCGATCCGGCAGCTGCGACTCGAGATGACTACGCTTGCTCAGTGGCGGATCGGACTCCGTTCCTTCCCGGAATTTTTGGGACGCCACAGCGGGCGTCCCTTCAGTTAGGTGGCCTCAGCGTAATGCTCGGCGCCGAGAAAGTGGAGAGAGACGTACGGCTCGTCGCCGACCACCCAACTGTCGTGGCCCGGCCCGATCGAGAAAAGATCGCCCGGTTTCATTTCGTAATAACGGCCATCGTTCATCCGGCACGCAGCGGATCCGGAAATGACGAGACCGATATGTTCGACTTCGCACGATGTCGCGCCGCTCGTCGGTCCGACATGCTCCGACCATTTCCAACCCGGTTCGTAACTCGCCCGTCCGATGGTCATTGCGCCGATCCTCACGATCTCGAATTTGCCCTTGGTGAAGGTGCGCACTTCATCCGGTTGCTCGAAACGCTTGATCAGGAAATCCGCGTCGCTCGGCGTCATCGGTCAGGGCAATGGTTTCTCTTTCGGTGACGGCGGCGGCAGAAAACCGTGGTGCAGCATCAGTTCGCGATGCTCCGATTCGACTTTATCGAGCTTCTTCAGCTGCTCCGGCGTAAGCAGGGGAGCGACTTCCCGCTTCGATTCTTCCATAACGTTCCGCACGCGTTCCGCGGTTTCGACGCGGATCGTTTCGAGCTTCGCACTTGTCGCGTCCACGATGGGCGCGATTTTTTTCTCCTGCTCGGCGGTCAGTCCCAGGGTGCGCCGTAGATGTTCCCGCATCCGATCGGGAACGTCCCCTGAATGCGGCGGCCCCAGGATGAGATGATGCGTGAGGTGATGAAACCCGAAGAAGGCCCCGGTGGCCGCGCCCGCTAAGAAAACGAGGAGCGACGCGAAAGCCAGTTTCCATTTTAGCGCGCTATTCATTGCGAAAATTCCGTTTGAATCGCCGAGTCCGCGATCGCGTATTCATTCGTTTGGACGGCCGCGAAAGTCGTTTCATCGCGATATTGCCGATAGGCGGCGGTCCCCGCCAGGACCAGCACGGCGCAGGCGATCACCCCGGCCCGGCGCAGAAACCGGGAAAGGTCGGCCAGGTCGTTCATGCCCTTGTGACCGGCGGCCCGCCAGGACGCAACCACCCGGGTGTCAAAACCGAAGGGCGCTTCCTCCGGGAGCGGTTCGGGCGCCTTCGCGGCCGAACGGAGCAGGCGATCTACGTCCATTGGTTTCACGCGTTTTCCCTCGCTCTCATGTTCGCCCAGAACTGTTTCATTTTTTGGCGCGCCCGAAACGCGCGCACTTTCACGAGCGCAGCGCTCCAACCGGTGACTTGCCGAATTTCGGCGACCGACTTCTCTTGCAGATAAAGGAGGTCAATCACGAGTCGCTCCGCCGGTTTCAGCGCCTTCATAAGGTGCTCGACAAGCTGCCGCGACGCAAAACTCTGGTCGGGAGCCAGGTCATCCGTCGTGGCGGCCAGGTTCCGGACCACGGCCGCCTGTTCTTCGCTAAGATCGGCTTCGCGCAACTCGGGCCGCGACTTCTCTGCCTGGATCTGGTTGATGCAGGTGTTGATCGCGATGCGCGAAACCCAATGCTCGAGCGGCACCGCGCCCGAGAACTGCGGCAGTTTTTGCAAAATTTTGATGAATATCATCTGGCAAAGATCCTCTTCGGCGCTGCGGACGGGCCGATGGGCCCGCACGAGTTTGGCCACCAGCGGATACAGACTCCGAACCAGCTCGCGCGCTGCGCTTTCGTCCTGCCGCAGCACCGCCGCCACCAACTCGCGTGAGACTCCGTCGTCAGCCATTTCAAACCAGGCCAGTCCACACCGATAATAACGACAGCTGGCCACGCCCTGAGGTTACAAAATTCTCGCACTGCTCTTTGTCGCGGGAGCGATCTCGCGAAGATTTTGTAACCACACCCCGCCCTGGCCAGTCATCCATTCCTGAAAGAGGCGCTCCAATTGCGCCGAAAAACAAGAAAACAAAACAAACAATGACACGAAAAATTATTACAATCACGACAGCGGCAGCGCTGTCACTCGCCGGTCTGGTCTATCTCGAGGCAAAGGAGCCCGATGAGCACGGACCCGGACCGAAACACGAACATCACGGGCCGGGCCCGGACCACATGGAAAACCCGTTCGAGCATTTGAGCAAGGACCTCAATCTGACGGACGACCAGAAGGCCAAGGTCCAGCCGATCATCGACCAAACCAAACCGCAACTCGCGGCCATTCACAAGGAAGCGATGGAAAAGATGCACACGTTGCTGGAAAGCACCGGCGCGCAGATCCGGCCGCTGCTCACGCCTGAGCAACAGCAGAAATTCGATGCGATGAAGAAGGCGCACGAAGACATGCGCAAGGCGGCGGACGAAATGCACGACGCCCAGAAGAAGTAACGGGCGTTTACGCAGGGGAAAAGAGACGGCGGCGATCGTAAGGTCGTCGCCGTTTTTTCTTGGTAGGGTCGGCGTGTTTTTCTTGGTAGGGTCGGCGCGCTGCGCCGACCGAAGACAGCAGATGGCGTTTAATTACCGTTCCGCGGACGCCGCAGCGCGGCGTCCCTACCTTCCTGAAGCTGCATTCCCTGGCGCTGCCCAAAAGCGATAGACCAAAGCGCCGATCCCCAGAATTATGACGCCGATTCCGGCGTTTTGCGGAAAGCGTATCAGCGTGCTGATCACGAGGCTCCAGCACGCCAGAACGAACACGCCAGTGGTTAGGGGATGCCACGGGACCCGCACGAATTCTTCACTCGTCTCCGGCTCTCGTCGACGGAAGATGAACAAGGCCGCGCCCGTCAGACCGAAAAACAGAACATCGATGGTCACGACATAATTGAGGATTTGCTCATACCGCCCCGTGATCGCGACAATCGCAGCCCAAACGCCTTGCAGGATAATCGCTACTACCGGCACTCGCGTTCGCTCATTCAAGCGGCCGACCGCTTTGAAAAAGACGCCGTCACGAGCCATCGCATAGTAGACACGCGGCGCCGTCAGAATGCTCTGGCTGAGAAATCCGACGGTGGAGATGGCGATTCCGCAGGCAATGAGCTTCGCGCCCCGCGAGCCCAAAGCCTGACGCATCACCTCCGATGCCGGCGTGGTGGTGCCGGCCAGGCCCGCCACCCCCAAAGCGCGGAGACAGACGTAAGTTACCAGGACATAGACGACGATCACGCCGGCGACCCCGATAAAAAGCCCGCGTGGCAGGTCGCGGCGGGGATCGCGCATCTCGCCGCTGACGAAACTGGCGGTTTGCCATCCGCCGTAGGCAAAGAGCACCGGCACCATTGCGGCGGCGAAACCTTGCCAGGTATTGCCTGTTTCGGACGGTAAACCTGTCGTTAGGTCCGGCCCAGCCGGCGCGACGATCATCCAGCCGACGCCGATGAGCATTGCGATCGCCCCCAGCTTGGTGAGCATCAATGCGCTCTGAACATTGCTGCCGGCGCGGATTCCGAAGCAATTGATCGCGGTCAGAATCCCGAGCGTAATCGCCGCGATCGCCTGCTCTGGAACAGGCCACCCCGACAGCTCGCGAAAATAACGCCCGAAGATAATCGCTGCGCCGGCCATGCCGCCTGTCTGCACAACAAGCAGAAGCGTCCAGCCATACAGGAAGGCGACAATGGGATGGTAGGCATCACGGAGGTAGGCATACTGTCCCCCTACGCGCGGCCGCAAGACAGCCAGCTCGGCGTAGACAAAAGCTCCGATCAACGCGATCGCGCCTCCGATCAACCAAGCACCCAACACCAGCATCGGGGTATGCACCTGCCTCGCCACCACCGATGGATTCACGAAGATGCCGGCGCCGATGATGCCCCCCATCACGATCATGGTGGCGTCGAACGCGCCAAGGCGACGGGCGAGAGAAGGTTCTTTGTCGGTGGAATTCAATTCCTCAGTCGAACGAATCGATCCATGATTTGCAAGATTTCAAAACCGTCATCCCGAGCGAAGTCGAGGGATCCCGTGGAGCGTCGAGAATAGTGCTACGGGGTCCTTCGACTCCGCTTTCGCTTCGCTCAGGATGACAGCACAACCGTGAGCCGGTGGCGACTTACGGAAGATTGTAGACTTCGACCAAGCCAATTCCCGCCCCGCCATTCTTTCCGGCCACGATCGCGGTATAAGTGCCCGGGACCAGGCTGGTCGCAACCGCGGACTCGAGGGGATTTGCGGGCGCGAGGCCACTCGCGCTGATCTGCGCCGCCTGGCTCGCATTGTCCTGCCAGTTATCGTCGGCTATCACCAGCGCCCCGTTGTTGTCGCGCAGTTCGAGGGTTGGATCGAGAAGGGGATTGGTTACACCTGACTGGGCCAGCGAGGGGCCAATCGCGCGGACGACCACCTTGGAAGCGCCAATATTATTCCCGACAATGAAGCCGCTGATCAGGGCTCCCCCTGAATACAACGGGTGGAGTCAGCCTCCCGGATGCCTCAGGCGCGATCAATGCGACACGAGAGCGAAGCTTCGTGTCTGCATCTAGTTCCCCGGCGACGTGATGGCGGTAAGACCGTACAAATCTTCGGAGGCGAAAAAAGTGTAATCCTTTTGCGCCCGATTTAGTGCTTCATCTCCCAGGTCTACGACGAGATGCCCGAGCGTCCGTTGAACCTGCACGCGTTGTTCTTTCGGCAGGTGCTCCCTTTCAGCTAACTGGAGCCACCTCACGGAACAATCGATGACCCACGGATACCAAAGATACTTGATCAATCGCCGTCCTGAACCCTCCTTGCCATCGAAACGAGTATACTGAGCGAGGAATTCGCCGCCATTTACCGGAAAGCTCAGGTCGCGTCGGGCAAACAACGCCAGTTGCTTCTCAATTTCCTGGAGCATCGTGGGCGGAATGGAGAAATCCGGCAACGCTTGGCGCGTTTGGAGAAGTTCGGCAAAGATCTGGATGGTGAGGCCATCATATATTTCCAGAGTGTCTTCGCTGATGCCGCGCCAGCCCGGCGGTTCACCCTTCGGATCAAAGTGGTCGACGAGCCACTGCGCTGTCTGCCGGATTAACTGGTCGCGGCGCTCGACGCTGCCTTCCCATGGCAGGCTTGCGTCATGAGCCTGTAACAAGGTCAGCAAAGCCAGCGCGCTTGAGTAAAGATGGTGTTTGCTAGGATCCTTCTGGGAAGGAAGCATGTTCCAGCCGCCGTTGTTCGTCGGGTGATATTCTTTGAGGAGTTCCTGAACGTATTCGTAGTGCCGAATAGCGGTCGCCCTTGCGTCTCCTTCCAAAAGGCCTGGCACGGCAAGCGCCGCGCCTTGGGCCGCCGCAATCCAAAGCACCGGCGTAGACTTGTCATACTCAACCCCATCCAGATCGATCCAGCGATAGCGCCGGTGCGGTTCGTTGATCTCCAGCGAAGCCGCGAAAGGGGTTTCCAACGCGGGCAAAAACTCGCGTTGGACATCGTGGTAATCCGGCATCCGGAAAATCGCGAAAAGAGCCTGCGAATGTGCCCAAATCTCGGAGGTATGGCTTACCTCGGGAGGCGCGGCCGAGATCCAGTTATCCTGGAGTCTTTCTCGAAAGACCTTTAACAGCGCTCCCCGCAAACGTGCGGCCGCCTTCCTGATCTCGGCATCCGAATGCACGCGTCGAAAAACGGAGAGCTCGTGGCGATCAAGCGTCGTGCGAATACTTTCGCTTAACGGAACGTTGACACCTACGTCCGCGACCGCGGCATAGATGGCGATGGCCCCAAGGGATACTCCCGCTACCAGCGCAGCCAGGCGAATCCGTTGCCTGATTTTACGCTGCCGTTCCCGCTGGCGCAGTTCGTCGTAGGGCACACCGACGATTCCGGCAATCAGCTTTAAGAGCGCGTTGCGTTTGCCGTCCTTGCCTTCCCGCGCGTCGGCCGCGACCGGCTCTGCCGGTTCGTTCGAAAGTTCGCCCCGTTGGTCCACGCGGAGAAGGGCGGCCTTTGGAAAGCATTCCAGTAAACCTGAATCCGGGGCCGCATTAGGCTCACCATCAACGATCAGGCAAAAGACGCGGTCCTCGCGGCCCATGCTCTTGTAGAGCTTGATTTCTTCGCCGACCCAGCGAGAAGCCGCTGCTCGCGGCGAACAGATGACCACCAGCGCACGCGACTGGCGCAGCGCGCTCGTTATGTTCCCTCCGAGGCTTGAAGAGCTGGCTAGTTCCTCACGATCGCGAAAGACAGGGAAAATTCGTCTCGGAACCGAGCCCGCAGGTTTTGCATTTCGAATCAGCCGCGATGGGATACGATAGGTTTCCAGGGTCGCATGCAACCAGTCGCCCCACCTCCCGTCGGAGTGACTGTAGCTAATGAATGCCCAATACTTGAAGTCGTCGCCGGAAGAAGGGCTCATTGGGATCGCGACTGCGAGGCGATTCCCGGGATCATAACCTCACCGCTTTCAGGCATGCCCGGCTTGGCGGAATTCGCCTGGTGGCATCTTTATCAGCTTCTCCGTTTTTCGTCGAAGTCAATCAGCTCCGGAATCGTGACGATGTCGGTGCGGCCAGTTATGCCGCATTTTTCCTTCTGTTCCTCCAGGAGCGGCGTGGCGAAATCGTTCCAACCAAGCTTCGAAACAAAGCCGTTCCAAACCGTCAGATCGCCTGCGTTTAGCCGGCGACCATTGAGGTAGCACCATTCCAGGATCTCTTCATCGGTCCCGCCTTTCAGGACGCGTTCGCGCAGGACGCCGTAGTTGATCCGGAGGAAGTTGGTGCAGGCGCCATCGGCCGCTCGTTGCTTGCCCAGGTTCGCGTGGTAATCCTCGGGCAGTTCTCCGCGCCCATGGAGACGAATCTTGTCCAGCATCCGCGGAAAATACATCATCCCGCCCGTCATTTCCTTGGGGCTTTTCGGGTAAGTGCTCATACTTTTGACTTAACCGCACTTCCCCCTCCGTCGCAAACGGGATGCGGGATGCGCGATACGAGATGTCACTTGTCACTCGTCTCGGCATTGGCGACACTTCGTCAATGGACTGCCCGTTCAAGACCGACAAGGAGCCGGCCTATTACGGCAGTTATCTGGCGGTGGACAAGCTCCTGGCGTTGCAGGCACCCCTCAGCCTTATCGAAGGGAAACTCAAAGCCCACGATGAGATGCTCTTCATTATCGTTCATCAAACCTACGAGCTCTGGTTTAAGCAGATCCTTCACGAATTGAACGCTTGTTGCGAAGTTCTGCGGAAACCGTCGGCCGACGACGACGGACCGGACATGAACGTGGTTGTTCATCGTTTGAAACGGATCGTGGAAATCTGGAAGCTTCTGAACCAGCAAGTGGATGTCTTGGAAACAATGACCCCGCTCGATTTCCTCGATTTCCGCTCGAGCCTGGAAGGGGCTTCGGGTTTTCAAAGCACGCAGTTCCGCCAGATTGAAGCGACGCTCGGACTGCGAATGGAACATCGGTTCCGCCCGGACTACTACAAGCACACCGAGATCGGTGGCTTTAGCGCGGCGGACTACCAGACCATTGTCGAAGCGGAACAGGGAACCTCGCTGCTGCGCCTGGTCGAGAGGTGGTTAAGTCGAATACCGTTCTTCGACGATTCGTTCTGGCGGGCCTGGGACGAAGAGCAATCCGCTTCTGCTAATCCGGGGACGACAAAATTCTGGACACACTATCGGAAGCTTTACGAAGCGAGCCTTTCAGAACGCGATGAAAAAGCCGATCTTCTGTCCAAGTTCGACGACACTTTTTTCCAGACCGGCGCGGGCGACTTTTCGCCGGCTTCACTGCGGGCGGCCCTTTTCATCATGCTTTATCGCGACGAACCGCTCTTTCGTCTGCCCTTCGCGCTCCTGAACACCTTGATCGAGATTGACGAGCAACTCGGGAACTTCCGTTACCGGCACCTCCAGATGGTGCGGCGAATGATTGGGACTAGGATCGGAACCGGGGGTAGTAGCGGCGAACAATACCTGCAAGGGGCAGTGAACAAGAACTACATCTATAAAGAATTGGCAGGCATCATTACCTATCTGATCGAACGGCGTAACCTGCCGCAGTTACCGGAACGGTTGCATCAGGCTCTCCGTTTCAGTTCTAAGTAGCTGTAGCCGCGGCGCTCTGTCGCCGCGTTGCCTAACGCCCCGACAGAGCGGGGCGGCTACAGAACTGTAGGGCGTTTCTGTGAAACGCCGGCGTCGAAGATCAAAGGCGTCTGACACAGACGCCCTACAAATAGCGGGCGTGTCAGCTACACCAATCCCTGGTCCATCATCGCGTTGGCGACCTTGAGAAAGCCGGCGATGTTCGCGCCATTAACGTAGTTTCCTGGTGTGCCATACTTCTCGGCCGTCCGGTGACATACCTCATGGATCGTCTTCATGATGTTAAAGAGACGCCCGTCCACTTCTTCCCGGGTCCACGAGATCCGCATGCTGTTCTGCGCCATCTCCAGACCTGAGGTTGCGACTCCACCCGCGTTCGCGGCTTTGCCGGGACCGAAAAGGATCTTCGCGGCCAGGAACTGGTTCACGCCGTCGATGGTTGTGGGCATGTTGGCCCCTTCCGAAACCACGTAGACGCCATTGCGGAGGAGGTTTGCGGCGTCCTTGCCATTGATCTCGTTCTGGGTCGCACTCGGGAAGGCGCACTCAGCCTTGTGATCCCAAAGCGGATTATGGTCGAGTTTGGCATCGACTGGAGTGAAGGTAGCTCCTTTGAACTTATCGGCGTATTCGCCAATCCGGCCCCGCCGGTTATTCTTCAAGTCCATGACAAAGGCAAGCTTCTCGCGATCGACGCCCGCCTCATCGTAGATGTAACCGGTCGAATCCGAGAGCGTGACAGCTCTGGCGCCTAACGAAATTAACTTATCCACCGTGTATTGGGCCACATTGCCGCTGCCGGAAACCAGACAGCATTTGCCTTTGAGCTCTTCCTTGCGGGTCTTGAGCATCTCCGCCGCGAAGTAGACCGCGCCGTAACCGGTAGCTTCAGGACGAATAACGGAACCGCCCCAGGTCAATCCTTTCCCAGTCATGACCCCGGTGAACTCGTTCTTGAGCCGCTTATACATTCCGAACAGGTAGCCGATCTCGCGCGCGCCCACGCCGATGTCGCCCGCCGGGACGTCCGTGTCCGGACCGATATGGCGAAACAATTCGCACATGAATGCCTGGCAGAAGCGCATCACTTCGCTATCGCTTTTACCTTTCGGATCGAAATCGGCGCCGCCTTTGCCACCACCCATCGGCAACGTAGTCAGCGCATTCTTAAAGACCTGCTCGAAAGCGAGGAACTTCAGGATACCGAGATTGACCGACGGATGAAAACGCAGACCGCCCTTGTAAGGTCCAATCGCGCTATTCATCTGGATGCGAAATCCGCGATTCACATGCAGTTCGCCCTCGTCGTCCTGCCACGGCACGCGAAACATGATTACGCGCTCCGGTTCGATAATGCGCTCAATGATTTTCGCCTTCCGGTATTCCGGATGCTGATCGAGGACGAGCGAGAGCGATTCGACCACTTCCTGCACGGCCTGGTGGAACTCTGGTTCGCTCGGATTCTTGGCCTTAACTTCTGCCATCAATGCGGAGACATCGTATTTCATGGAGTGCTTGCGAATGCGCCGTCGGGATGGAGCGGCGTTGGTTTCAGTGGGCCCTGGCGGACACGGGCAGTTTGGCAGCGCGGTTCATAACGCCGAATCGCGCGAAATATCTTTCATGAACGGATGGAGCGTATGCTGAATGGGTTGCGAAACAGAAGCAAAATCTTTGACGTTTCGCTGGCCCAGTCAATAATCAGCTCAATTCATTTCACTAAAGGCGGTGCCGAGATCGTGTGCCCTCACTGGGCGCTGCGCGTCCTTCTCTCCCGAGGGGAGAGAAAAGGGCGAGGCAGTTCCTTCTCCCTGAGGGAGAAAGTTAGGATGAGGGTCCGTTGTTGACGCTGGTTTTTGATGCGATTTCGAAATCGATTTTATCATGCCCGACACTCTGAAAATCACTGCGCCCGATCTTACGAAGCGCTCGCCTCGCAGTCCGCATTGCCGTCTCGGCGGTTACGTCATTCTGCCGCGCCTGCTCGATAAAGGCCGCGCCACAATCGCCGGGACCAATGGCGAGTTCACGTACGGCGCGCCGCTCGATCAGCATCTCAAGGATTTCCTCGGCCTCGACTTCGCCGCCCTGAAGGAGCAACTCGCCGCCGGCAAAGGCGACTGGGAAATCCTCGAGTGGGTCAATGCCAACGCGCCCCACCAGCGCGCCGCCTGGGAGATCGACGCCTGGAGCAGTTTCATGACCCGCCGCGGCCCCGCCGGCGACGTCGAGACGCTCCAGTTCTTCGCCGAATACGTCGGCAAATTTTCCAAGGATCGCGAGGACATCAAGACCTGGTTCGATCTCGTCGATCTTGACGACTACGTCGCCTTCGGCGGGAAGCCATGACTCCCCACAGCGTAACGTGAAGCAGCGAACTCACCGTCCCATCTCCACGCGCGCGGGCCGCACTGAGTTCCTCAAGATCAACGCCGCCGTCGGCGGCTGGCGCGATAGTTATCATTGGGTCCTATCCCTTACCTGGCCGCGCTTCGCGCTTTTCCTCGTCAACAGCTATATCGTCATCAACCTTCTCTTCGCTACCCTCTACGCCGTCGGCGGCAACTGCATCGCCGACATGACACCCGGTTCCTTCCCACAAGCCTTCTTCTTTAGCGTCGAAACCCTCGCCACCGTCGGCTATGGCCATAACTATCCCGCGACAGTTTATGGCCACATCATTGTCACGATCGAGATCTTCCTCGGCATGATCTGGGTTGCGGTTATCACTGGTCTTATCTTTGTCCGCTTCGCGCGGCCGACGGCGCGCATTGTCTTTAGTAACATCCTGGTGATAGCTCCCCATGACGGCCGGCTTAGTCTCATGTTTCGCGTCGCTAACCTTCGCCACACCAGCATGGCCGAAGCAGAGTTCCGGATCATCTACTCGCGCGACGAACGCGTGAAAGAAGGCGAAGACATTCGCCGGTTCTACGAATTGAAGGTCTACCCCGAGCGCATGATCAGCTTTCCGGCCGCTCTCGTCATCCGGCACACAATCGACGAGCAAAGTCCCTTGTTTGGTGTAACCCGCGACACGCTCGAGAACGAGGATGCCTTCTTTATTGCTTCGACTCTCTCGCTCGAGTTGGTGATGGCCGCGTCAGTCCAAAGCGCGCAGGACTATGCCTGGGAGGACGTTCGCTTTGGCGAACGCTTCGTCGACGTTTACACCCAGCTTGAAGACGGCCGCCTTACCGTCGACTACGGCCGCCTCCACGACACCGAGCCAGTTCCCGGCTCTGGCTAAGCTAGTTTCGCGGCTCGAATTTCAGGGCTACGCCGTTCAGGCAATAGCGGAGCCCGGTGGGCTTCGGACCGTCATCGAAAACGTGGCCGAGGTGGCCGCCACAGCGAGCGCAAAGGACTTCATCGCGTTCCATCCCGAGGCTGTTGTCCGTGGCGGTGATAACATTCGCCGCGACAAATGGTTTCCAAAAGCTCGGCCAGCCCGTGCCGGACTCGAACTTCGCGTCGCTGGCAAATAGGGGCAGGTCACACGCTGCGCAGCGGAAAACGCCGGCGCGATGTTCTTTCAGCAACGGACTGGAGCCGGCGCGCTCAGTTCCTTTCTCTCGCAGCACGGCAAACTGCGCCGGCGTCAGAGAGGTTTTCCATTCTGCGCTGGTTTTCTCGAGCTTGACCGGAGGCGCCAGGTCCTGCGCGGTCGGAGTCACAGGAGTCGAAGGCGCTTCCGCCTCCTTTTTCTGGGCCAGCGCCAGGAATACCGAACTGAGACACACCATCGTCAGGAGTGCGATCCAAAGGTTTCGTTTCATGATTGGACTGGGTTTGACAAGCCCGGGCGGCAGCCGTTCACCGCCCGGGCGGCGCTCGAAGGGGCACGGTCTTCAGTCCCCGCCAGGAACGGCTGAATATTCTTCTCGAACTAAGCAAGCATGAGCCTGAGCGCCAGCTTGAAAGAGTTTATCGTTGTCCAGGGAACCGAGCGCGGATAGGCCGGGATTGGACCTTCTCGAGCTGGGCTCGGTCCCGTTGCCGGTTCTTACGGCGCGGATCGACCGCTTCATTTGCCGAGGGCGGAAAAGGTCCTTATCCGGATAAGGAGTAAAAGTCTTCCTTTTAACAGACGTCGAGGGCAACATCGGAAACCGAACGGGGTTCTACGGGAATGACTCTGAGGCAAGTCTTAATCATCGGCGGGATCTTTGTCGCCGGAGTGGCGATCGATCGGGCATTCGTCGCCACGGAGTCAACCGCCTCGACGAAACAGGACGATCCTACGTCGCCGGCCGCCGCGACCGTGGCATCAGCCGCGACAAAGCCGACAGCGCCGGCCGGCGAGTTGCAACAATTCTCCAGCACTTCAGGGCAAACCAAGAAAGCACTGGAAGCGATCCTCAATGAGACCGATCCGCGGCAGCGCATGACCGACCTGCAGTCGTTCATCAACACCTTGAAGCCCGGCGAATATGCGGATGCCCTGAAACGCATCCGGCGGCTTCCGGGTAGCAGCGACCGCGATCTCGCGTCTCGTCTGTTGATCTCGAGCTGGGTGCAATCAGATCCGAACGGCGCGCTGCAATTCGCCGCTTCGAACGCGGGATATGAAAATATCGCGGAGAGCGTGTTTCAGCAGGAAGCAGCGACCGGCGTGCAAGGAGCGATCGATCGCGCAATGGCTTTGCCGAATCCCGATCTGCGTTATCAGGCATTGCGCGGCATTGTCAGCTACCTCGCGGACACTGATCCGAGTGCCGCGCTCGTGCTGGCGCAAAAAGCCGGTGATTTTCCTGGTAACGAACCGCTCACGAGTCTGGCTTATCGCGAATGGGCGAACATCGATCCGGCGGCAGCGGCGGCACAGGCCGCGAAGGATCCCAGCGGCGGCGGCTGGCGTTCGCCGGTCAATCAGGTTGTGCGGACATGGGCCGGCCAGGATCCGGCAGCGGCGGCTAACTGGTCGCTTTCCCTTGGCGATCCGCAAACTTCTTCGCGCGCGGTTAGCCAGGCGGTGGGGCAATGGGCGCGGGCCAATCTGAGTGCGGCTACAGATTGGGTGAATGGGTTGCCCAACGGTCAGGCGCATGACAGCGCGTCGGCGTCCATCGCTTACGCGATCGCCCCGACCGATACCCAGGCCGCGGTGAACTGGGCCAATGGCATCGCCGACGAAAACGCGCGCAATGCTGCCTTGCAACGTTTGAGCGGCGAAGTGATGTGGCGCGATCCGACCAACGGCGCCGCCACGCTCCAAGCCGCCGGTGTTCCCCCGAACCTGATTCCGCCGCCCGGCCAGGGTCGTCCGCCTTTCCCGCGGGGTCGGTAGCTGTTTTAAAGACAGACAGGGACACCACCCTGCGGCGTCTGCATCAGCTGGATTGAGCTTCTTGATCGTCTCTCCATCCGTGGAACATGCGGCCAGCTGGGCCACTACAGCGAACTCAATAGAAACCAACACCAGAGATTCCGTCTGGCCGATCCCGGGCGCCCATCTGGCGCATGTCATGGTCCCTCCGTAAGTGCCTCAAGGAAGAGCGCTCCTTTTCCAAAAACGCTGGCGGCTCCCGGGAAAACGCTGCCAGCTTTCCCCGAAACGCTGCACGATTTCCGGAAAACCCTTCCCCGTTTTCGCGGAGAAGTGCCAGTTTCGCGAAAACGGGTACCCGTTTTCCGGGTTTGCTCCCGCTTTTCACCGAAAACCTTCCCCGATTTCAACCCAACCGACCACTAAACCGGACTTTCCCCCCTCAGGGACAGGCCGTGTCATCCCGTCCAAACACACGGCGCTCGGCGCGAGTTCTCCCCTCGGGAGTCTCACGTGGACCGAGATCGGCCCTGCGCTCACCGATGCGAAAACGCACGATGACGCCGCCGCCGACCTCGCGAAGCAAGCCGAACGGGAATATCGCGCCCGCGACGCCGCCATGCCCGAGGTCACTCAGGCATTGCGCGACGCCCGCGATCTCCTGCTGGTGGCCAACCGCGACAACCCGAAAGCGCTCGGCGACTTCGGTTACGTCGTCGACGACACGCCCCAAGCCAAAGCCAAACCCGCGCCCTAAACAGCCGCGTGCTTAGCCGCAGTCATGCGCGCCGCCCGGAAAGCCGGGCGGCGCCGATGGTGACGGTCCTCTCCTCAGGGGTGGTCGGCGCTCGAAATGTCAAAACGCGTCATGCGCGCTGCCCGACCCACTCTTGCCGATCCGAATCCCGCCTAAGTACTCCGCTCATGGCGAATGCAACGGAGCAACCTTACAGGATTGATTCGACTGCTCGGACTTCGACTTGCAGTTCTGCTGCCAGTAATAGATCTCGCGTTTCTTTGATTACATCGCGCGGCACGATAACGGCGGAAGCGAATGTCAACGCATGTTTCCCGGTCGGATGAATATACACACGTGTTTCATCAATCCTCCGTCTTGGCCCCGTAAATGCCTCGATGATCTTGCCGAAAAAATTTGAATTAATCTGCATAACCGTTGCCTTTTCGTCATCAGTTAACATGCGCCATGTGGGCTTATTATGAGCGCTTATGTCACTAATAATTCGCCATTCGCGTTGCCGGTAATATGCAAGTGGATCTGCATAGGCCGAGTTATGTGTGGGACAGAACAGTTGCGATAAAGCTCGTACATTCGCAGAAAGAGTAAAGAATCCGCGGTAATTCTTATCGAGGTGATTAACAAGACGCTTTGTATTTTGTACGTCTAGCTCCAATCGTTCGCCAGTTTCGGCCTGTGTAATGTGCATCGGTTGCGACGGATCGGATCTTGCAACCGCGTCTTTTAGTTCGGCTAATGTCTTCAATAGCGCGACGGTTTCGGCGAGGCGGCAAATGAGAATACCCGATAGATTCGACAATCCCGGGGCGTCCTTCTGTACTTCGGGAAAGTAGAATACAGGCATAGCTCCCATTTCGAGTGCGGCCGCGTGGCTGTATTCAATCGCAAACCAACCAAATGCTTTTGCAAGACCGGTGAGTTCACTGGATGGCAAATCGGTAAAACAGATTCGCTTCTGGCCTATCGTCAGTGTCTTGCAAGCACCTTCTTCATAATATTCGTCGAACTGAATATACTCGGGCACCATAAGCAATCCGATGTCGATTATGGACCTAAGGATATTTAATCCAAACTTGTTGTAATCCTCGCCTTTCGGCGCAACCCGCGGGAAACTGTGATACGTCGGCACTGCAGTACCTGGAAATATTTCGAATCAAAACGAAACAGCCGGGCCTCTTTCGAAGCCCGGCTGTCGCAATTTACACTTTGGTTCGGCTTAGTAGTCCATACCGCCCATGCCGCCACCCATTCCGCCGCCCATGCCCGGAGGCATTCCGCCACCTTTTTCCTTTTCAGGAGCTTCGGTGATGATGGCTTCGGTGGTGAGCAAGAGGCCCGAGATGGAGGCAGCGTTTTGCAACGCGCTCCGGGTCACCTTGGTCGGATCGACGACGCCGGCTTTCACCAGGTCTTCGTATTCGCCCGTGGCGACGTTGTAGCCTTCGGCGCCTTTGCGCTTCTTGACTTCCTGGACGATGAGCGCGCCTTCCTGGCCCGCGTTATCGGCCAGAGTGCGAAGGGGCTCCTCGATGGCGCGGCGAATGATGGCCGCACCGACTTTTTCGTCACCTTCGAGTTCCAGCTTATCGAGCGCTTTCTGCGCACGGATGAGAGCGACGCCGCCACCGGGGACGATGCCTTCTTCCACCGCGGCGCGGGTCGCGTGCAACGCGTCTTCCACGCGTGCCTTCTTCTCCTTCATCTCCGTCTCGGTCGCGGCGCCGACATTGATGACGGCGACACCGCCGGCCAACTTGGCGAGGCGTTCCTGGAGCTTCTCGCGATCGTAATCGGAAGTCGTCTCCTCGATCTGACGGCGGATCTGGCTGACCCGGCCCTGGATATCGGCCTGCTTGCCTTCACCCTCAACGACTGTGGTGTTCTCCTTGTCAATCGTGACCCGCTTGGCGCGGCCTAAGTCGTCGAGTTTAACGTTCTCGAGCTTGATGCCGAGATCTTCCGTGATGCACTGACCGCCGGTCAACACCGCCAGGTCTTCCAGCATCGCCTTGCGACGATCGCCGAATCCTGGGGCCTTAACAGCCGCCACTTGCAGCGTGCCGCGCAGCTTGTTCACGACCAAAGTCGCGAGCGCTTCGCCTTCCACGTCTTCCGCGATGATGAGGAGCGGACGTCCAGCCTTGGCTACTTTCTCGAGCAGCGGCAGCATGTCCTTCAGGCTCGAGATTTTCTTCTCGTGGATGAGGATGTAGGGGTTGTCGAGGATTGCTTCCATCGCTTCCGCGTTGGTCACGAAGTAGGGCGAGAGGTAGCCCTTGTCGAACTGCATGCCTTCGACCACGTCGAGGCTGGTTTCGATCGACTTGGCTTCTTCCACCGTGATGGTTCCATCCTTGCCGACCTTGTCCATGGCGTCGGCAATGATTTCGCCGATCGTGCGGTCCCAGTTGGCCGAAACGGTCGCAACCTGGGCGATTTCCGTCCGGTCGCTGACCTTCTTCGAGATCTTCGCGAGCTCGGCCACGATGGCTTCGACAGCCTTGTTGATGCCGCGCTGGAGCGATGTCGGGTTGGCGCCGGCCGTGACGTTGCGGAGACCTTCCTTGTAGATGGACTCAGCGAGCACGGTCGCAGTGGTGGTGCCGTCACCAGCGATGTCGGAAGTCTTGGAGGCGACTTCGCGAACGAGCTGGGCGCCCATGTTTTCATAAGGATCTTCGAGTTCGATTTCCTTGGCCACGGTCACACCATCCTTGGTGATCGTCGGGCTGCCGAATTTCTTGTCGAGGATGACGTTGCGACCGCTCGGTCCGAGGGTCGCTTTCACGGCGCGGGAGAGTTTCTCGACGCCGCGGAGAAGCGCATGTCGCGCGTTCTCATCAAACTGTAGTTGTTTAGCTGCCATAAGTCTTAGTTCTTACTTTCTAATTAAGAGTTTCGATTAACCAATGATGCCGAGGATATCGTCCTCGCGCATGATCAGGTAGGACTCACCGTCCACCTTGATCTCCGTGCCGCCGTATTTGGAGATAAGGACTTTGTCGCCCTTCTTCACCGTGAACTCGACCTTCTTGCCGTCTTCGTTCACTTTGCCGGTGCCGAGAGCAACGACGTTGCCTTCCTGCGGCTTCTCCTTGGCGGTATCGGGGATGATGATGCCGCCTTTTTTGGTTTCTTTCTCTTCGATCGGCTGCACAAGCACGCGATCTCCGAGGGGTCTTACGTTAATTGCCATGTGTTAGTTACTCCTTCTTCTGCTTTGTTTGGTTAATGCCGGAAGTCGTCGGTCATCCCGACGGATTCCGGCAAATTGTTAAAACTACTTCTTCTTGTCTTCGTCCACGACTTCGAACTCGGCGTCGACGACGTCGCCCTGGTCTTTGCGCGGGCCTTCTTCCTGCGGCCGGGCTTGGGGGCCGGCGCCTGCATCAGCGCCCGGCGCCGAGCCGGCACTGGCGGAAGCCTGCTTGTAAAGGTCGGCGCTGACTTCCTGGAATTTGTTTTGCAGGTCGTCGTAGGTCTTTTTCATCGCTTCGGTGTCGTTCTTCTCGATCGCTTCCCGAACAGCTTTGATCGCGTCCTCGACCTGCTTCCGTTTGTCCTCCGGAATCTTGTCACCGAGATCCTTCAACTGCTTCTCGCTCTGGTAGGCGAGCGTATCGGCGTTGTTCTTGATCTCGATCGCTTCCTTCGCCTTCTTGTCTTCCTCGGCGTGAGTTTCCGCGTCGCGCTGCATCTTCTCGACTTCTTCCTTGCTCAGGCCTGAGCTGCCGGTGATGGAGATTTTTTGCTCCTTGCCGGTGCCGAGGTCTTTCGCGGAGACGTGAAGGATGCCGTTCGCATCGATGTCGAACGTGACTTCGATCTGCGGCGTGCCACGCGGGGCCGGTGGGATGCCATCGAGGTGGAACGTGCCAAGGTTCTTGTTGTCGCGGGAGAGTGGGCGCTCGCCTTGCAACACCTTGATCTCCACGCCCGGCTGGTTGTCGCTGTAGGTCGAAAAGATCTGCGACTTGCGGGTGGGGATCGTGGTGTTACGCGGAATCATTGGGGTCGCGACGCCGCCGGCGGTTTCAATCGCCAGGGTGAGCGGAGTAACATCGAGGAGGAGTACGTCCTTGACGTCGCCCTTGAGGACACCGCCCTGGATCGCAGCGCCAATCGCCACGACTTCATCCGGGTTCACGCCTTTGTGAGGTTCCTTCCCGATCAACTGGCGCGCGGTCTCGATGACCTTCGGCATGCGGGTCATGCCACCGACGAGAACCAGCTCGTTGATGTCCTTCTCGGAAAGCTTCGCGTCGCCGAGGCAGGCCTTCACCGGCGGAACGGTCCGCTGGAAGAGCGCATCGGTCAGCTGTTCGAGCTTCGAGCGAGTGAGTTTCTTCTGAATGTGTTTCGGTCCGGTCGCGTCCGCCGTGATAAAGGGCAGGTTGATCTCGTATTCCTGTGAAGACGAGAGGGCGATCTTGGCCTTCTCCGCTTCTTCCTTGATGCGCTGAATCGCATCGGGCTGCTTCGAAAGGTCGATGCCGCTGTCCTTTTTGAATTCACCGACGATCCAATCGACGAGGATGTTGTCCCAGTCGTCACCGCCGAGGTGGGTATCGCCATTGGTTGCCTTCACTTCGAAAACGCCATCGCCAATTTCGAGCACCGAGATATCGAACGTGCCGCCGCCCAGGTCATAGACAGCGATTTTCTCGTCCTTCTTCTTGTCGAGACCGTAAGCGAGCGACGCCGCGGTCGGTTCGTTGATAATGCGAAGGACCTCAAGGCCGGCAATCTTGCCCGCATCCTTGGTGGCGTTGCGCTGTGAGTCGTTAAAGTAAGCGGGAACCGTGATGACGGCCTGCGTGATTTTCTCGCCCAGCTTCGCTTCCGCGTCGGATTTCAGTTTCGCGAGAATCATCGCGGAAACTTCCGGCGGTGAAAAAGTCTTCTTCTCGCCGTTCACTTCCACTTGGACGTGGGCGTCGCCGTTGGCGGCCTTCACGATCTTGTAGGGAACGCGATGTTCCTCCTCGCGGACTTCGTCAAACTTGCGGCCCATGAACCGCTTGATGGAAAAAACTGTGTTGGCGGGATTCGTCACCGCCTGGCGTTTCGCCGCCTGGCCGACAAGCCGCTCGCCATTTTTCGCGAACGCGACAATCGAAGGCGTCGTGCGTGCCCCTTCGCTGTTCTCCAAAACAACGGGATCGCCGCCCTCCATGACGGACATACAGGAATTCGTCGTCCCCAAATCGATACCTAAAACTTTAGCCATATATAGAAAGATCCTTTCGCTGATCGCGAGATGCGATCGGCAGCCTATTTAGCAATCCATATTCCGGGATAGAGCGATTGCGATAAGCTGTTCGTAATCAGGCGTTAATCCAAAATGCGATGAGACGCCCCAACGCGACATTAGTGCCACAATGTCTCATTTTCGGAATCGTAGCGAGTTGCGATGTCACACTGCTCGCTAAATTAATACGGCCATGGAGGATCGGCGGCCGCGGCGCGGTGCCGATCGTCAATCCACTGGAGACATTGGTAAAAAAGGCGGCGAAGGCGGCCGAGATTTCGGATAACACGCCATCGCCGACGCAAACAAAACGATCGAATTAAAGGTGGGGAAAATGGATGACGCCTATGTGATCCGTGGCGCGGCCCACGCCGGGCTCGGCCAGTACGATGCCGCAATCGCGGATTGCAATCGCGCCTTGAAGATCAATCCGAAACACGCGCTGGCCTACAACGACCGGGCCCACGACAACCCGAGAATCGCGCCACGGGAAAGCGAGACCCGACGAAGCAGGTAGTACGGCGTCTGGCACAGACGCCCTACAATTGTAGGCAGTCTCTGTGAGACGGCGATCTGCAGGCCGATTCGTCTCTTCCCGGATCGGAGTTTCCGCGGGTAGCGCGGTATGTCTCCTGCTTAAAACTGCGTTCGATGCAAACCAGCAGTCCGGATATTGTTTTTGCCTGCGCGCATTGTTCGACTTCCCTCGTGGTCGATGCCGCCGCGGCTGGAATGACACTGGATTGCCAGAAGTGTGGCAAGCCGACGACCGTTCCGGCTGGTAGCATCGATGCCGCGGCGGATAACGCCGTGAGAATTTCGGATTTGCAGCATCAACTGAAAGAGAACGCGTCGCAGCGAACGGAAATCACCAGCTACATCAATCAGCTCAGCATCCAGCTTCATCGCTGGCAGCTTCGGCTCCAGAGTTTGAACGAGCGCCAGGAGAAACTGGAAGCGGAACTCGCCGGCCTTAGCCGCGGTTAGGTGCGCGGCCGCGCGCGAATTTCCAACGTGGGAGGAGACTTTGTCCCCGACATTTTTTGGCAGGGCGAGACTCCGTCGAG